>JAXLWB010000026.1:0-137509 GCA_046328715.1 Caldilineaceae bacterium
CGCAGCAAAGGCCATGCCTTTCACGGCGACCTCTTCCAAACCAACCAAGGCGGCGGGTACTTCCAACTTTACCCATTGCCTATTTGGGATTGTAGTTCTTTACATTTGCAATCTAATCAACCGCCGTCGGTTTGTCTCTTTTGACATTTGAAATGAGACAAACGGAGCTCGGTTTGCCACGGGGGGCATGTGAAATGTGACAATCGGAGGTCGGTTTGCCACGGGGGACACGTGAAATGTGACAATCGGAGGTCGGTTTGCCACGGGGGACACGTGAAATGTGACAATCGGAGGTCGGTTTACCACGGGGGACACGTGAAATGTGACAATCGGAGGTCGGTTTACCACTTCTTGCACTTACAAAGCGACAGATCGACGTGGATGGATTACACATTGATGTTGCCAGATACCTTAGTTATTTGGGGTTCCATTTGAGTTGAATTGTAGATGCGGTTCGCAACCACCGATAGCTTCGCCTCATGCACGGCTACAACTCAAATGAAACATACCCTATTTATTTCGGTATGAGGAAGTAATCGTGAACAGTACATGGCTGGTTCACGATTACTTCTGGCCAGTCATCAGCCCTTGGCGCCTGTCACTGGCTTACCAATGGCAGATAGACACTGACTGAGGCTGGATTCTCCTCATCCGTATCATTGACCAGCGGCGCATCACTGATCACAAAGCCATCGGGTGCGGTCGAGGGAGTGTTGGTAAAGTCGGGATCGTTGGCTTCGATGTTGCCAAAGCGGATGGTTGCCAGTTGCCCAGCTTGCAAGGAGTTTGCGTAACAAGGGCTGTTAAATTGACCATCGATTGTTCCTGGCTGGGAGTTGACCCAATCCTGGGGCGGAGTCTGGCAGATGTAGAATTGACTGCCCGGCGGCAAATTGACAAACTCGGTCAACCCACCTTCGTCGCTTACCTGTTCGAGGTTGTCCCCAGATGTCACATTGTGTACGGTGACGGTGATGCCAACCTGGGGCGCTTCCCCTTCGTTGAACAGGCCATTGCCATTGGCGTCGTGATAGCTGAAGGTCTGGACCGTTGCGCCGAGAGTTACTTGTACGGTACAGGTTACGCTATTGCCTCCAGACAACGCGATCTGGAAAATACTCCCGTTCACTTCGGGACTATTGGGTCCTTCGCAACTCACACCTTGCAGATAACGGTCGGAGGGTAGGGCCAGAGTAAAGGAATAGACAGCCGAGGTCAGTGTAAAGGAGACGGCTTGGGTAAAAGCATCGCCATCATCCAAGGCAGGATCGTCAAGTGCAAAATCGCCAACTGCGCTGGTAAAGTGCAGGTTACGGATGCTCTTGGGTGTGCTATTCAGTTGGATGGAGAGTGTGTTTTGGAGCGGCGATAGTTGTCCATCAATGTTGCCTGTCGATTCGCCAATACCAATTAGGATGTCGCTGGCGGATTCAAAAGTAGTTGTGTATGGATAGTATTGTGGGGCGTACTCTTGGTTGAGTCCAAAGCCAATGCGATATGTTCCTGGGGCAACTTGCGTGACTGTGTAAGCCCCAGATTCATCGGTTGTCGCATTGGCGTAGGAGACCCATTCATAATTTCCAAAGAGATCAAGGTAATATTGGAAAATTGTAACAGAGGCTCCAGAAAGTGGTTGTCCCTCAGGATTAGTGACAGTGCCTGTGATATTGCCCTTCTGCGATAGTTGGAAATCAAAATTGAATACTGAATCTGCTTCAGCTGTGAAAACCTGAGCAGTACCAAGACTTACTTGATGATCAAAGTATTCTCGAGCATAGGGGCTGTCATTCGTTGGCAGTGCTGCCATCTTAAAATTGAATGGGGAAATCTTAGGGATTTCATAGTGTCCATTGCTGTCCGTTTGGGCAGACCAAAAACCTTGGCCAAGATCGATGGACGGATCAAGCTCGAAAGGTGCGGCGTAGGCGATAATAGCTATATTTTCAAGCGGCTCACCTACTTTATTGGTAACTGTGCCAGAAATCTTTGCAAACTCGCCCAATTGAATATCAATACCTTCAATTTTCTCCCCAGGTTGAACCAGAATGTCTGTGGCGTGCGATGGATTAGCAACATTACTCCCGTAACAGCGAGGAGCGAAATGTGTAAAGCTGGTCTGCAAATTAAAACAGACATGTGTAACAACCGGGTTAGGCACAGGCAATGTATAAATGCCATTGGCATCAGTCAAGGCGTAAGGCATCATATCTGGCCACATTGCAGCACCAAGTTCATTCGTGACCAGTTGACGACCACTGACTGTTACTTTCTCGATTGGGTTGCCGCTCTTGTCCGTTACTTGCCCAGATATTGTGCCAAACATGTCGATCTGACCATTTACATTTGGTGTCATTTCACCGATTTTTACAGCAACATCGGTGGCAGTTTCGACATTCTGTGCATGATCAAAAAACTCACCCTTAAATCGTGGGGGCGACAGATGATCGACAAAGCCTACGCGCACCGTGCCAGAGTAGGGTAGAGTCATCGTATATTGACCGTCGTTGTCCACTTGTCCCTCATTGATAATTTGCCAACTTGGTTGACCAGAGCCATTATCGATCGGTTGATATACTTTTACATCAACCTGAGGCACAGGCTGCCCGTTTGTATCACTCACTTGTCCACTAATGACACTTGCGGCAGACAACTGTGCGTCGATCTCAGTCATGGATATTTGTGTATCAAATTGCAAATCCATGGCTTGAATTGGCAACGTTACATCGTTATAAAATTCAGTATGGTAACGTGCTGGATGAATTGTATCTTCAAAACCAACACGATACGGTCCAGCCCCTGGGACAGTGATCGTGTAAAGCCCCGTTGTATCGGTTGTGGCATCAGCAATTGGTGACCACGCTTGTGCTCCTGTCGTTGGATTGAAGTAAATTGATTGGTTAGCTGTCACCCGGATTTGCGCGATAGGATTGCTAGCCTCATCAGTCACCTTACCTTGAATTGTAAAATCAAACGCAGGCGTCAAAATAGCATCTTGTAGTTTTTGTTCTTGACCTTCCGCTGGTACAGTCACATCTTGGGCATTAAGCGGGGTCCAATGTCCAAGGTAGTATTCAGTTTGGTATCTCGTTGGTGATAACGTGTCGGAAAATCGAATTTTGAATAGTCCCGCATACGGCAGGGTCAGAGAATATACCCCACTTGAATCGGTCGTCGAACTTATCACTTCCAAAAAGACTGGCCGTCCGACTGCTGGATCAAACCCTATTTGCCCAGCGGTTACTTCAATACGCTCAAGCGGCTGCATTGCAGCATCATAAACACTCCCACTAATCGTAAAATCTGCCGCTAACGCTTCTCTCGTCATCGCTGGCAACAACAGCGCAATAGCCACAAATAACATGACGGTTGCAAGGCGCACTAGAAATTTTGATTGTGTGATTGGTTCGATTAACCACATAACATACTCCTTTGGTTTCAGGGTTTGGGTGAATAAAGGTTCAAATCAGTATTGAAGTTTCGCACAGTGAATCGCACCCGGAACTCTAATGCTCACTGCCAATCTGCTCTAGCGACAAAGCAATGGCAAAAAGAGTTGCGTGCTGGCTTGATCGCCGTAGCCGTCATCGTCATTGGTTATGTCGGGTAAACTGTCGATGCGTACACTATCCGTTGCTGTGGAAGGTTGACCGTTGAAATCAGGATCGTTACTTTCAATATTGCCAAAGCGTACGGCTGCTTTTTGACCCGGAATCAATTCCGCATAAAGACAAGGCATTCCGATGCTTTCGATCACAGTGCCAGGTTGGGTATTCGACCATCCTGCGGGGACACGTTCACAGACCAAGTAGGAAATTGGCCGTACATGAGTAAACGCAGCAAGACCATTTGCATTGGTTGCGGTCTCGGAGAGAGGTTCGCCCGTATAGAGGACAATGGGCCAGCCTGCGAGCAGAGGTTCGCCTTCATCCTGCATGCCGTTGCCATTTGCATCGTGATAGGAAAGCGCCTCGACATCTACGGTTCGTTGAAGCCTGTAGTCACATTGTGCCCGTTCACCACTAGAGACCTGGACTGAGATGTTGCCATCCTCATAACCATTCCAACCCAAGCCATCTTTGCTGCACGACCAGGAATTTATGTAATAATCCACTGGCAAATGCAGTGTAAAGGTATAGGTTCCTTTGGCAACCAGAAACGTGACCATATTGGTATAACTGTCACCGTCATCCGTGCCAGAATCATCCATGCGGAAATCGCCCAACGTACTGCTAAAACGGAAATTTTGACGGCTGTCGGGAATCACATCGATTGAGATCGTAACCTCAGCCTCACCCACTTCAAGTTGAGCATCGACATTGGTAATGACATTGCCAGGCGCAATCGTGATGACATCGGCCGCCTCAATGGTGCGGACATTGCTATAAAACTCGGTTGCATAATATGCTTGGCTGGAGTCTACAAATTGCACTTTGTAGAGATTGGGTGGCAATGCGGAAAGTTGATAATTGCCTTGTTCATTTGTCGATGTGGAGAGCAGCGAAGGTACCCAAACACCATCATTGTTGCCGCTCGGTTGGAAGAGATTGACCGTGATATTGGAGATTGACGTACCATCCTGGCTGGCGACATGACCTCCGATCAACCGTGGCGTGGGCGTCAACTGGGCATCAATGTTACCGATTTTGAGCGATTCTGTGATGACAAGGTCAAGAGCCGAATCAAGCGTCAATGTATCACTATAGAATTCCTGACGATAGTCAACGCCACCGTCAAAGCCCAGGCGGTAGCTATCGGGCGGCAGAAAGTTCAACGAATAGTTGCCATTGCCATCGGTATTTCTACGTTTTACCTCGCTCCAGGAACCACTCTGCGCGTCGCCGACAAAATGATAGAGAATTATGGGAATTCCCGACAGAGCTTCACCTGTCAATTCATTGCTTACATGACCAGAGATCGTACCCCCAATCGCAAGTTGAAAGTTAACCGGAATTTCGGAATCCAGTTCCATGGTGATTGGAATGGCGCTTTGGTAGTCAGTTGCATGTTCATACCACTCTTCTACTGCCTCAAAGCCATCCGAATAATTGGCCGACATAATACCGAGTCTAAATTCGGAAGCATTCCAAATTTCATAGTTGCCTTGACTGTCCGTAAAACTTTGCAAAAATCCCGCAAAGCCAATGTTGCCATCTGGATTGCGAACAGCAAGATGCAAGATCATCGTAGCACCCTGCAACGGATTGTCGACCTTATCAGTCACCGTCCCATAAACTCGTGGAAATGCTCCCAATTGAATATTAATTCCTTCAGTTCGTTCTCCTGGTTGGATTGAAATATCCGTTGCTATAGCCGGATCGGCGAGATTGCTGCCGTAGCAACGTGGCGCAAAGTGCGTCAGGTTCAATTGCATATTGAAACAGACATGCGTGGTGACAGCGCTTGGTACAGGTAACGTATAGACGCCATTTGCATCTGTTTGTACCAAGGGTGTCATTGTTGCCCATGTGGTGGTACCAACCTCGTCTGTGACAACCTGATACCCACCAACAGTTACGTCCTTGATGGGATTGCTGTTTTTATCCGTAACTCTTCCTAACACTGCGCCGAACATTGCAACATGTCCATCAATCTGAGGTGTAACTGAACCGATGGTTACAGCGACATCGGTCGCTGTCTCTATACTTTGGGCCTTGTTAAAAAAGTCGCTAGCAAAGCGCGACGGCCAGACTTGATCGAAGAAACCGACTCGGACGGTGCCTGAATAAGCAAGCGTCATTGTATATTGACCGTTGCTGTCCACTACACCCTCGTTTACAATTTGCCAGCTTACTTGACCGGAACCATCATCAATTGGCTGATAAATGAGAACCTGCACACGATTCACAGGTTGGTCACGTTCGTCACTAACTTGCCCAGTGATTACACTGGCTGCCGACAATTGGGCGTTGATATCAGAAATGACTGTTTGGGTGTCAAAAAGTAGATCGTTGGCTTGACGAGCGAGGGTTACGTTATCATAAAACTCAGTGTGATAACGCGGTGGGAAGATCGCATCCCTAAAACCGATGCGATAGGGTCCAACGTTTGGAACTGTAACTGTATAGAAACCATTTGCATCGGTTGTAGAATGGGTGACAGGTGCCCAATAAGGAAGTTCGAGCGCTGGATTACCAGACATTTGATTCGCCGTTACTTCGATCTGTTCGACTGGGTTACCGGCTTCATCAACTACTTTGCCTTGAATGATGAAATCAAAAGTAGGAGTCAGAGCAACATCCTTTAAGGTTCCTCCTTTGCTGCCATCGCTTGGGATGACATCATTTGCAGTAAAAGGGCTCCAATGTCCGATATAATATTCAGTTTGGTATCTGGCAGGAACAACGCTATCGGAGAACCTTATCTTAAATGGGCCTTGGTCAGAGACAGTTAATGTATAGGCCCCGTTACTATCACTGGTTGTAGTAACCACACTTTCAAAACGGGGTGTGATCATCTCTGGATCATGAACCAGTCGTCCAGCAGTAATTTCAATATTTTCAAGCGGCTGATGGGTGTTATCATAAACGTTCCCACTGATCGTAAAATCCGCCGCCCATGCACGCTTGGCCGCATTTGGCAGCAGCAATGCCATGCCACACAACATACTGATCAACAGAACTTTTACCCACCCAGTGGATCGAACAACACCTATTTCAGACTTCATGACGATTCTCCCGATTATGTTAGATTAGGTTGGATTTGCTCATTCCGTTGCCATCATCGCCAAGTACGTAAACTACGAAGCCACCCCTCCCTAGCCCTCCCCAGCATAGGGAGGGAACAGTGAAGGGATAGACAATGTATTTTCTTCTGTCCACCAAACAAAATCCTTCCCGTGACGGTTCCCTCCTTTATCAGGGGAGGGCTAGGGAGGGGTTCGTAGTTTCACCAGGCACAAAAAGTCGGATACAAGCTGATGAGCTCCAGCGGCAACGTATCACCCCTGACACCATTCACCAGTTTGCATCCGACGAAGTTTTTGGACTGCGGGGGACAGCAACGTTTGGTTCATTTATGATGACGTTGAGCACCCTCAATGGTAACGCTCAATCGTTAAAAAATCGTCAAAAATTCATCACACTAATCCGTTCCCCACCTCCACTTGCCAATCACCCTCGCCAAGGCACCATCCAATCTTTCTTCAAACCTAACTACCTAATCCGCTCAATCCGTTCCCTAAATCCGTTGGCAGCTACATCAAACGACTCGTCAAAAACTCCAACACTTGCCAGTAGCCCTTCTTGGCAAAGTCGGGCCAGCCGCTAGTGGGCAAAAAAGGCGGGAAACTTGACGCGCCTGGCTGGTCAAAGCGATTGGTCCACGAACTGCCATCCCACAGAATATCCGCCCCCGGTACACCAACCTTGGCCAGGAAGGGATCGGGCTGCAATCCATTCTCTTCCAGCACGTTGTCATGAAACCAGTTACGTTCCGGTCGATCCGCCACGTCCACGCGCTCTTTCTCATAGGCAACCGTTGTACGGAAAACGGCGATGCCACCCGAGTTGTTGCCTCGAATCGTATTGGAATAGACCTCCATCCCGTCCACGCCGAGCAGCAGCACGCCCGTGCCAGCTGGCATCAACGCCGCCGCCGTATCGGGTCGGGCAAAGTTGCTGTGATTGTTGTTTTCCACCAAATTGTTGTAGGCTTTGCCGCCGACCGCCACCTTGCTCGTCAACTGCGGCAACAGATCAAAGAACAAGCCCGAACTGTTGGCGTAGGTATGGTTGTTGTAGACCTCCCAGTTGACGCTGTTTTCGATCTCGATACCGATCACGTTACTGTAGGCGACCGAATCGCGCACGATGATGTCTTCGCTCTGCCCAGCATAGACGCCCGCATCGTTGACCCCGCTCACGTCGATGCGCTCGATCAGGACGCCGCTACTATGCACGGGATAGACACCGTAGACACCCGTGTCACGTACGCGCAAATCGCGCATTGTCACGTTGCGCACCCCTTCGGCCAACACGCCGTTGCCGGTGTAGTTGCGAATTTCTAGCTTCTCAATCAAAAAGTCATTGCCGCCAGCCAGCACGCCATCGGCAAACTTGTTTTCACCATCCAGCAGCGGATAGTTATCCGCCGCATCGGGAATGCCGCGCAGCGTAATCTGGTTAGCATTGACCACCACCTTCTGACGATAGACGCCATATTCGATCTCAATCGTATCGCCCGGATAGGCTTGATCGACCACCGCTTGAATATTTTCGCCAGATTTCACGGTCAGGATGCGCGGTTGACTGGGGCGATTTTCTGGCGGCAGCGGATTGACAGATGCCACATTTTGGCGAGCGGGATTATCAAGCGGACGGATGACCGGCAGACCTGACGGAACCGTTGCTGGAATCTCCGGCTTGTTGCTTTCATCGGTCAAAGCAAAGAGGAAGGCAATCAAATCTGCCCTCTCCTGCTCAGTCAGATCGATCTCCTGGATAAAACCATCCAAATCGCTCTTGCCATATTGGCGACCGCCCCCTTTGCTGTAGAAATCAATCACCTCTTCGAGCGTAGCAAACTTGCCGTTGTGCATGTAGGGAGCAGTCAGCGCCACATTTCGCAGCGACGGCACCCGAAAGGATGCAACCTGCGCATCAGCAGCCACGCTGCGTCGCCCGGCATCTTCAACGCCATCCTCTTCGGGCACACCAATCGAGCGGAAAGTGTTGTTGGAAAAGGTCGGCGCGGTGTGACATTCAAAACAGCGGGTAGCCGCGCTGCGGAAGAGGTCAAAGCCACGCTTCTGTGCTTCGCTCATGGCGCTCTTGTCACCTGCTACAAAGCGATCATAGGCGCTGTTATTGCTGACTAGGGTACGCTGAAAGGCAGCCAGGGCTCGGCTAACATTTTCGAAGTTGATCGCATCGTCACCGCCGAAGACCGCTTTGAAGCGTTCGACATATTCGGGTATGTTGCGTAGCTTGAGTGCCAATGCCTCCTTGTCACTGCCCATTTCGGCCGGATGGAGCAACGGCGTACCCGCCTGCTCCTCCAACGAGGCCGCCCGCCCATCCCAAAAGAGCGACGTGACATAGGCTACGTTCCACAATGACGGCGTGTGGCGTGGCAACTGCTGCCCCAACACACCGACTGGGTGCGTCTTGCCATCGGCAAAGCCAAAATCTGGATGATGACAACCGGCACAACTTAGGGTGTTATCTTTCGAGAGCACCGGGTCGAAGAAGAGGAGTTTGCCCAGTTCCACTGCCTCCGGCGAACTGACTGCATCGGCGGGGGCTTCAATCGGCGGGAACTCTCGTTGCAAACCGCTCCAACTGTCTTGCACACTGTTAGCACCAGCGCCACCCGTGCGTGGGTCAATTTGCGGATCTTCGGCGGCATGCAAAAAGCCAAGAACAGAGAATGCCGCCACCAATAAGAGGAGCAGAACCAGGAGTGAGATCAGGATTCGACGGAGAATGCGCATAGGGTCCTCGGAGAATGGTGAATTACGAATGGCGAATGGCAAATTGCGAATTAGAGTGTTTACCTCTCCACTCCCATTCGCAACTCGCAATCGATTACTGTAATGTCAACAAGAATTCGATTAGATCATTGAGTTCAGGTGTGGTTAGCTTTTTTCCTAGATCTTTGGGCATAAGATTGCCAAATCCTTCTACCAGATAGGCATCGGGGTGAAGGATGCTTTGCTCAAAATATTGCCGCGCATCGAGGCCAGCGACTCGACTTCCCGCCCGGCTGGCAACACCGTTCAGGCTTGGGCCGACGATGGTCACGTTGGCTTCGAGCGAGTGACAGGTGGCGCAGTTGCCCGGTAGGCCGCCGAACAGTTGTTTGCCATGTGCTTGGGCCGATGTCAGGCTAGCTTCGGGAAGCGGGGTTGGTTCGGCGGAAGTGCCGCAGCCAAAGAGCAAACAAGCAAGCAGCAGTAACTTCCAGAAATATTTAGCGTTATACAATTGGTGCATAATTGGCGTGCAAAGATTGAGCAATGATAGATAGTCTTAGAGTATACTTTGAATCTCTTAATCTCTCAATCTCCAATCTCCTAGATACAAACATAGAAGGAGTGCGAGAGGAAACAAGCTTGGAGAAAAATATGTCGATTCAACCGGATCGTTGGATCCGTAAGATGGCGCTTGAGCACAAGATGATCGAGCCGTTTGAGGAAAAGTTGGTGCGCAAAGGAGTGATCTCCTATGGCTTAAGTAGCTTTGGCTATGATATCCGCGTGGCAAATGAGTTTCGTATCTTTACCGCCTCTACCGGCCAACTAACCGTCGTCGATCCCAAAACTTTGGATGAGCGGGCGCTCGTCCCCTATGAAGGCGATGTCTGTTTTATTCCGCCCAATAGTTTCGCCCTGGCACGCAGCTTAGAATATTTCCGTATGCCACGCAATGTCATAGGTCTTTGTTTGGGCAAGTCCACCTATGCACGAGCAGGGATCGTAACCAATTTTACGCCCTTCGAGCCGGGCTGGGAAGGCTTTGTGACCATCGAGATCAGTAACACGACACCCTTGCCCGCCAAAATCTACGCCAACGAAGGCATCGCCCAAGTGCTCTTCTTCGAAGGCGAAGAACCCGAAGTTACCTATGCTGACCGCCAGGGCAAATACCAGGCGCAGACGGGAATTACGTTGCCGAAGGTGTAGCAGTTTCGGCTCAACAGGATTTCAAGGAGTTGACAAGACCTCCGGGAGGTGGCGCAACGAGGTTGGCTCATTACAATCACGCCACCGCCACCTCCCAGAGGTCGGATCGACTCGCACCCCTTGGATTCCGGTTGAGCCGTAGTTTCTTGGGTTTTCCATTACTTTACCGAGACTAAAGATTGGAGATTACATACCCAATCTCTAGTCTCCAATCTTCAATTTCTCTATGCCCGACGCCCAAAAGGTCATCATCTACTCCGACGGCGGCTGTGTTCCCAATCCTGGCAACGGCGGTTGGTCGGCCATTTTACAGTATGGCGAACATCGCAAAGAGTTGAGTGGACGCTTTCGCAACACGACCAACAACCGCATGGAGCTATTTGCCGCCATTGCTGCCCTCGAAGCGCTCACTCGCCCTTGCCATGTCGAAATGTTCACCGACAGTGAATATCTGCGCAATGGCATCACGCAGTGGATTCATGGCTGGCAACGCAAAAATTGGCAGACCGCCGACAAAAAGCCAGTCAAAAATCGGGACCTCTGGCAGCGGTTGTTAATGGCGATTGCTCGTCACAAGGCGGCGGGTGGTGTCCACTGGAATTGGACACGCGGCCACGCTGGCGAACCACTCAACGAACGGGCCGATCAATTGGCGAACGAGGCAGCGCGCTCGGTCACCGCTGCCGACCCGATTGATCAGGAAGCTGGCCTAGGAAACCCATAATGCAAGAATTGCTGGGTGAACCACTACGTCTCCCCATCGAACAAGCAGTTGCAGCCCATATTGGGCGACCGTGGCAAGTGCGCAACTACCGCGATCTGAACGATCTCTCCTCGCACCCGGCAGCTATCCTTTCGGATGGCGTCTATGCTGTCTTTGCCAAACTCAGCAATGCCGCCAATAGGCTAGAACAATTTACAGTTGAAGTGGCGGGGTTGCAGCGACTCCATCAATCTTCTGGCGTCTTGACGCCAACCCAGATCGCTTTGCTGGAGACCGGCCAGGGTGTCATCATGCTGCAAGAAGCGGTGCAAACTGTAGAGCGAACCACCCGCCAGTGGCAGCAAATCGGCGAGTCGCTTGCTCGTATTCACCACGTTCACGGGCAACGTTTTGGGTTAGAAACGCAGGGCTACTTTGGCCCACTCTATCAGGATAACCGACCCTTGGACGATTGGGCAACCTTCTACGCCGAACGTCGTCTCTGGCCGCGCTTGATGAGTGCCATTGACGCTGGACATTTACCCTCGTCGTTGATTCGCCAACTCGAAAAACTGATCGCCCGCCTGCCCGACCTCTGTGGCCCTCAAGTTTACCCTACTCTGCTGCACGGCGATGCCCAGCAAAACAACTACATCAGCAGCGCCCAAGGTGCAGTTGTGATCGATCCAGCAGTTTATTACGGACACCCTGAAATCGATCTGGCATACTTAGACTACTTTCAACCTGTACCGGATGCAGTTTTCAATGGCTACCGATCCATCCTGCCCATCGATCCAGGCTTTGGACAACGGCGTGATCTCTGGCGCATTTACGGTTATTTGGCGATTGTGACGTTGGATGCATCTTATCTGGACCGGTTGAGTGCCTGTGTGCGCAGTTATCTTTGATCCTTATGACTCACTTCCGCAAACCTGAAATCATGAGCCCCGCCGGCTATTGGCCGCAGATGAATGCTGCCATGGAAGCTGGTGCCGATGCAGTCTATTTCGGGCTTAAACACTTCACGGCACGAGCCAAAGTCGGCTTTGCACTGGAAGAACTGCCCGAGGTGATGCGCACGCTCCATAGCCGAGGCGTCAAGGGCTACATCACCTTCAACACGCTGATTTTCGAACACGAGATCGCTGAGGCTGCAAAAACCCTAGCCGAAATTGCCAAAGCTGGAGCCGATTCCATCATCGTACAGGACATCGGTATCGCCCAACTTGCCCACCAGATCGCACCTGATCTCGCCATTCATGGCAGCACACAGATGAGCATCACTAGCGCCGAAGGCATCGCCCTGGCGCAACAGTTTGGGGTGAGCCGAGTTGTCCTGGCCCGTGAGCTTTCGCTGGAGGAGATTCGGGCCATTCGCAAACAGACCGAGTGCGAGTTAGAAATGTTTGTCCACGGCGCGCTCTGTGTCTCTTATTCAGGACAATGTTTCTCCTCCGAAGCCTGGGGCGGACGCAGCGCCAATCGGGGACAATGCGCTCAAGCCTGCCGCCTACCTTATGAATTGCTGGTAGACGAGGTTGTGAAACCGCTCGGCGATGCACGCTACCTGCTCTCTCCGGGCGACCTCTATGCCCTGCAACAGATTCCTGAGATTGTCCAGCTTGGCGTTTCGGCGCTCAAGATCGAAGGTCGCTACAAGGATGCCGAATACGTGGCGCTAACCACTGCGGCCTATCGCAAAGCCGTGGATGAGGCATGGGCGGGCTTACCCTTGAGCGTGAGCAAGGCCGAAGAGTTACAGTTAGAACAGGTCTACTCGCGTGGGTTAGGTCCTTGGTTTGTCAATGGTACAAACCATCAGACCGTGGTACAAGGACGTTCCCCGCGCCACCGGGGCGTGTTGATGGGCACAGTCAAGCGCACCACAACCAACAGTGTGATTGTGGCACCGAGCGAGGCAGCGACAATTTCGCCACTTAAAGCAGGTGATGGCCTCGTTTTTGATGCCGCCGCCTGGCGTTCGCCCGAACTGCGAGAAGAAGGCGGGCGCATCTATCAGGTTAAAACCTTGCCTGGTGGTTTAGTGGAACTCTACTTTGGCAATGGCGAAGTGAACTTCAGCCGCATTCGACCGGGCGATTGGATCTGGCGCAGCAGCGATCCAGAACTAAAAAAGGCAGCTCGTCCCTATACCCAGGCAACGACTCCGGTCCATAAACAACCGCTTTCGGTCGAGGTAATCGCCCATGAAGGTCAGCCTCTGCAACTCACTTGGCGTGTACAAGCACACCCTGACCAGAGCGTCTCTGTCCATTCAGATGAAGTATTGGGGACAGCGCAAAATCGTGGCTTGACCTCCGAACTGCTGCGTGAACAACTCGGACGTTTGGGCAATACCCCCTATGTGCTAGCAGATTTAGAGTTGAGCATTGCAGGCAATCCCTTCGCTCCTACCTCGTTGCTCAACCAATTACGCCGAGAAGCGATTGAGCAACTGAGCGCCTTACAACAGAAAGCCGTCCAGCATGTGGTGAATGATCCAACCACAATTTTGCAGTCCGTCCCCCATCCTGCTGCTGCACTCGCCAAAGTGCAGACACCACAACTCCATCTCCTAGTGCGCACACCCGAGCAGTTGGAGGCGGCCATCGATCTGCGTCCTGCCAGCATCACGTTGGACTATCTTGAACTTTATGGCTTGCGCCCTTCTGTGGAACGGGTAAAGGCTAGCAACCTTGAGGTGCGTGTTGCCAGTCCCCGGGTGCTTAAACCAAACGAACAGCGTATCGTCAACTTTCTCCTGCGGCTAGAATGTCCGATCCTGGTGCGTTCCAGTGGCTTGCTGCAAGCGTTACAATGTGAGACACACCCGCCGTTGTTCGGTGACTTTAGCCTCAACGCTGCCAATACCCTGAGTGTGGCCAGTTTCTTCGCCCTCGGCATTGAGCGTCTTGCACCGACCCACGACCTCAATGCCACCCAAATTACAGACCTAGCCCGTGCTGTCGGCGGCGACAAGTTTGAAGTGATCGCCTACCATCATCTGCCTGTCTTTCACACCGAGCATTGTGTCTTTTGCCGCTTTTTGTCCCAAGGCACGAGCTATCAGGATTGCGGTCACCCCTGTGAGAAACACCGGGTTGCTCTGCGTGATCTCTCAGGTCGGGCCCACCCAGTGATGGCTGATGTTGGCTGTCGTAACACGGTCTTCGGTGCCGAAGCGCAAGAGGCAAGCGCCCATCTCGATGAGTGGCGAGACGCAGGGATTGTTCACTATCGGTTGGAATTTGTTCACGAATCGGCGCAACAGGTGCGAGAGATCGGCCACGTCTTTCAAGCAACGTTACGTGGCAAACTCTCGACCACGCAACTCACCCAAAAGCTGAAAAACATCGCCCCACAGGGAATCACCGAAGGCAGTCTCTTCGTCCCCGCTAATTACAGTGAAATCCCACTGATTTTGTAGATGCCCTACCAACAGAGCCGTTAGCGTAAGCGTACGAGGTTGCCCGTATGCTTACGCTAACGGCTCTGAATGACACCCAATTCGCAATTTTTACTTCATCTCCATTCGTGTGCGCGCAAAGTGACTGAGCACCCCGAGTTGTGTATCCATTCGCTGACATAATTCCTCGGACATTTCACCGGTTGCACGATTGACCCCTTGATCGCCGTAATTGTTGAGCGTCGCTCCTACTTGGACGGCGCTCACCTCGTAGACCATTGTACGTGCCACA
Source organism: Caldilineaceae bacterium (assembly GCA_046328715.1). Lineage (GTDB taxonomy): Bacteria > Chloroflexota > Anaerolineae > Caldilineales > Caldilineaceae > JAXLWB01. The sequence goes on from JAXLWB010000026.1 coordinate 15,023, forward strand.
TGGTCGAGCGCCATGGCGCTGCGCTGGCCACTCATGCTTGACATCAGCACAAACGGTTTCCAGCGTCCAAAGTCGCTGTCCAATGCATAATGCAAAAAGTTGAGCAGCGCACCGCTGGCCCCAAAGTTATAAACCGGTGCCGCCAACACCCAACCATGTGCCGCGTTGAATTGCTCCACCGCCGCTTTCAATGCTTCGCTGCCTTTCGACTGCGGATAAGACAACGTTTCCACCTGTGCCAGATCGAGCAGGCTTGCCTCACAATCACTGCGCGTGAGCGTGTCAACTGCATAGCGCGCCATAATCCGCGAGCGCGAGACCTGGCTTAGACTCGATGAAACAACCACAACTTTTGGAGATGACATAGATTCGATTCCTCAAGATACAGGATGCAAGTTGCAGGTTGCAGCGAGCATTGTGCATTCGGCCTGCAACTTGCAACTAATTTATAAAGCTTTTTCTTTACAAAGAAAAATACCTCTCCCTGCCTAATTTGTCAAGAGTTTTCTTTATAAATTAAACTATGGTTATGAATGAACAGTCAAACGACAAACTACGCACACGCCAACAGATTCTCAATCTACTAAAACGTCAAGGTGCGCTTGATTCTGCCCACCTGGCACAACAACTGGATGTAAGTGCGATGGCTGTGCGCCAACATCTCTATGAATTGCAAGAGCAGGGACTCGTTAGCTATCATGAAGAGGCCAAGTCAGTCGGTCGCCCAGCCAAACAGTGGCAGTTGACCCAAGCGGCGGATGCCTTTTTCCCAAGCGGCTACGCCGACCTGACCCTGAATCTGCTACGGGCAATGAACGAGGCGTTTGGTCAGGAAGGCATGGACAAGTTGCTGGCTATCCGTATGCGTGAGCAGATTGCCCACTATCAAGCACACATTAACCCACAATATGCGCTGCCCCAGAAGTTAGAGACGTTAGCCCAACTGCGTACCCACGAAGGCTACATGGCAGCCGTCCTTTGCGATACGCCTGACGAATGGCTGCTGGTGGAAAATCATTGCCCGATCTGCGACGCTGCCCGCACCTGCGTCTCCCTCTGTGGTCGTGAATTGGAAACATTTCGGCGTATCTTAGGCGAGGGTGTAACCATCGAACGGACAGAACATATTTTGGGTGGGGCACGACGTTGCGCGTATCGAGTCGTTGAAAGCAAGAAGGATGAGTAAACGAATCCAATGATCATCCTCATTAATGGCTCCTTTGGCGTAGGCAAGAGCACGGTCGCTGAGATTCTACAGGACAAGTTGCCCAATAGCCGCATCTACGATCCCGAAGTCGCTGGCTCAATTCTGATGCGTCTGCCCAGTTGGATCAAGCTACGCGGCGCAGGTACGGGTGACTTTCAGAATATCGACCTCTGGCGCAAGTCGGTGTCGTTTGGAATTCGCCTTAGTCGAACCATAAACCGCGGTCCGATCATTGTGCCGATGGCCTTTGACCGCCATGACTATCTGAATGAGATCAGCCAGGCCATTCGTCGCTTCGACCCCGACCTGCGACTCTTCTGTCTGCGCGCCAGTCTACCAACGATTCACGAGCGACTGCGCCAGCGCGGTGCCTTGGCCGATTCTGGATCTGAATGGGTGCTGCGGCGCAGTGCCGAATGTACACTCGCCCACGCCGATCCTGCCTTTGGCCTGCCGATTGACACCGACAATGCCTCCGCTGAACAGGTAGCCGATACTTTGTTGAAGCAACTTTCCTAATCGACTAGCAAGTTGCAACACAGATAGAAAGGAACTCGGATCTTTTTTCTTGGTCTGTGTTCTTTTCCATCCGTGTTACAAAACTTGCTCGGCTTGCATCTATTTCTCGCCCCCAAGCCATTCTGACCATCCTCTTCCGGGAAGGCAAGTACTCAGGATCTGCTAAAATTAAAGTTCCTTCCCGGAAGACAGTTATCGAACAGCCCAGTAGCCATAAAATAGTATTATGTTTCATACAAGCAGTTATGGTATGATTGCACCACCATTGCTGTACCGAATCATCCCAAACGTAACTGCTCATGTAGGGCCAGCACAGAGTCTCTCTGTGTACTTTGTCCCTCCTCAGCGCTCTCCGTGTAGTGCTTGAGCAGTTACCCAATTATCTCGGCGGCTCCTATGCAAATTGCACCTGGAATTCACATCATCGAAGCGCCCTTGGGCGACCGTTTTGTGCGCACATTTGCCCTGGTGGGCGACCAGGCAGTGTTGCTGATTGACAGCGGTCTGGACGATACACCCGCCAACTACATCCTCCCTTACTTGCAGTCGATTGGGGTTACTCCTTTCCAGATTGGCTATGTTCTGATCTCCCATGCCGATCTCGATCATTCGGGCGGCAATGCCAGCTTGAAGGCGGCAGCACCGCAGGCTAGATTTCTCTGCCACGAGTTGGATCGCCGCCAGATCGAGAATGTCGAGGCATTGATTGCTGAGCGCTACGGCGAGTTTGCCCAGCCGCACGGCATTGACGATTCGGAGGAGAGTAAAGCCTGGACTCGCTCGGTTACCCGCCATTGCCCGGTTGACATCGGCTTGCGGGGTGGTGAACAAATTCGGCTAGGCAGCGATTGGGTGGTCGAGGTGCTGCATACTGCTGGTCATTCGCGTGGCCATCTGACCGTCTATGATCCAGCTAGCAAAACGGCCATCATTGCCGATGCTGCGCTCTGGAACGCTGTGTTGACCAAAGCGGGCCGTCCTGCCTTCCCACCCACCTATCGCTATCTGGAGAGTTACCGAGCTTCGATCCAGCGGCTGCAAAGTATGGAAATCGATCTGCTACTAACCAGCCATTACCCGATCTACCGTGGAGCACAGGTGGCAGAATATCTAGCGGAAAGTCGTGCCTACACAGATCGAGTCGATGAGACGTTGCGCCAACTGCTGCAATCCGCCACCACTGCGCTGACCTTAAAAGAGATCATCGCCACCCTCAGCCCGCGCCTGGGCACCTGGCCGGAAAGTGCGCGTGACTACCTGAGCCATCCCCTTTCCGGTCATCTGGAATGGATGCAAAGCTGTGGATTGGTGGAGCGGGGTGAAAGTCAAGGGCGTGCGGTTTATCGGTGGAAGGGATAAGGGATAGTTATCGCAACGACGAACCCCTCCCTAGCCCTCCCCTGCTAAGGGAGGGAACTGTCACGGAGAAGATTCTGTTTAGTGGACAAAAGAGAAAACAGAATCCGTCCCATCACGGTTCCCTCACCTGATAGGTGAGGGCTAGGGAGGGGTTTCTTGCTGGCAACGAGCGATCAACGATAAGAAGCGTGAGAGGTACACCATGAACAACGTGCGTTTGGGCTTTATCGGGGCAGGCTGGTGGGCGACGGTGAATCACATGCCCCAACTGAAACAGCGGGCCGATGTCGAATTCGCAGCGGTCTGTCGCTTGGGCAAAGAGGTATTGCAGCAGGTGCAGAACGAGTTTGGTTTCGCCTTTGCCACCGAGGATTATCGTGAACTGCTGGCCCAACCATTAGATGGCGTGGTGATCGCTTCGCCCCATCGCCTCCATTACGAACATGCCTATGCGGCGCTGGAGGCCGGGCTGCATGTGATGGTTGAGAAGCCGATGGCACTGCGGGCAGAGGAAGCGTGGCAGTTGGTTGAATTGGCGCAGCTCAACGGGCGTCATCTATTGGTTCCCTATGGCTGGCACTACAAACCCTTTGTGCAAACGGCCAAACAGTGGATGGAGCAGATCGGTGTCGGCAAGATTGAGTATGTTCTCTGTCACATGGCATCGCCGATCCTTGATCTGCTGGCCGGCAATGGTGATGTTCCAGCCCAGTGGACGCCGACCTTGGCCCGCCCCGATACGACGACTTGGCAGGTCAAGGAATATGGCGGCGGCTATGCACACGGCCAGATCACTCATTCGGCAGCGCTGATGTTTTGGCTCACCGGTCTGCGTGCCGCCGAGGTGATCGCCCTGACCACTGCCCCCAACTCGCGTGTTGACATGTACAATGCCGCCACGGTTCGCTTTACAGAAGGTGCGATTGGCGTCATTTCTGGTGCCGCCAGTTTGCCCGATGGCAGCAAGTACCAGGTCGATGTGCGCATCTTTGGCAGCGAAGGGGTGTTGCTGCTTGATGTCGAGCGGGAACGGGCTGAATTACGCCGCCGGGATGGTCAGGTCTTGCAGATCGAGATTTCTGCGGGCGAAGGGGACTATAGCTGCGAAATCCCGCCGCATCGCTTTGTTGAATTGATCCAGGGGCAAGGGCGCAATGACTCGCCGGGCGAAGTGGCTGCCCGCTCGGTGGAACTGGTCGATGCTTTGGTTCGTTCTGCCGATGCTGCGGGAAAGATGGTCAAGGTGTAACGTAGCTCTTTTATAGAGCAAACGAAAGGAGAGCCGTGGATGCCAACTCCGAAGTCAAAAGAGAACAACGAAAAACCGAGCAATCAGACCAGGATCGCCTTGATCAGCGCAGGTACGACCCTGTTAGCGGCCATCATCACTGGCATCTTTGGGCTCTTACAGTTGAATTTGGGCAAACGTGAAGAGCCAACACCATTGCCTCTGGTTCAGCCCCTCCACGCCTCAGCCACCGCGACCAAGACACCTCTCCCCGAACCGAGCGCAACCCCAGACGCCAACTTGCCAACCGTTGAAATCGACGGTCCAGCCACCATCCCGATGGGAAAGAAAAGTTATTTTACGATCATCAGCAGCAACGCAGAGCGTGCCGAATGGAGCGTCGGCGGCTTTGCCAACAATAGGACCTTCGTTGTTACACCTTTGGCCTCCAGCCATCAGATTTTTATCGAACCTACCGACACGACTCGCGTCGGCGACACATTTACATTGATTGTCACTGTTTTTGACAAAGCGGGAGCGAGTGCTAGCGCCAAACAGCAGATCCAAGTGGTAGCAGGTCAATAGTGCCAGGTCTGCTACACCAAACACTTCCCCTGCTTTGCAACCAACCTGCCTGCCTTGAAGACATAGGTACGTGGCGGCAGGTTGATGACGGCCTCGGTCGGTGTATCGCCAGGCATCACCACCAAATCGGCGCGGCAGCCGACCGCAAGCCCATACGATGAATCACCCATCACTTTGGCACCACCTTGGGTCACAATGCTCAACAAGAACTCCACTTCTTCATCCCTGCGGAAGTTGCAGCGATAGCCGAGAAACTTCACCCGGTCGAGCATGTCAAAGCTGTTGTAGGGTCCCCAGGTATCACGCACGCCATCGCTGCCGGTACAAAGCGTCACCCCAGCTTCGTGCAAGCGTTTGAGCGGCGGGAATGAGGAGGCTCCTGAGCCCAATGACATGATGTTGATTCGATTTTCAAGCAGTAGGTCGATCAACTGGTTGAGATAGATGTCATCGATCATGCCCAGGCAGAAGACATGGCTAATGGTAACTCGCCCCTGCAAGCCCAACGCCTTGGTCCGTTCAGCAATCAGTTCGACGGAGAATGCACCCAGTGTCCCCGCTTCATGCAGGTGAATATCGACCTCGACCCCATAGCGGTCGGCAATGGCGAAGATCGTGTCAAGATGGCGCACTGGATCGCGATCGACGGTAGAGGGATCAAGTCCACCGATACAGTCAGCCCCCATTTTGACCGCTTCTTCGAGTAACTCAACCGTGCCAGGGCGGATCAACATGCCACTTTGTGGGAAGGCTACAGTTTGCAGCGTCAGCGAATCTCGAAATTCGGCCTGGGTCGCCAATACGCCTGAAAAGTGTTGCAAGCCTGCCTCGGTATCAACATCGACATGGGTGCGAATATGGGTGACGCCAGCCACCAATGCCCTGCGCACTTCCTGCACCGATTGAGTATGGGCGGAAAGCTCAAGCTCCCGTCGCAGGCGGCGCTCGTTATCAACATAGTCACGGATACGGCGCGGTTCGGGCGTCTGATTGGGATGCCAGGGTAAACCAAAGAGGTTCTTATCGATATGGGCATGGGCATTGACCAAGCCGGGAAGCAGCAACTGGTTCTGTCCATCAAGGACAGGGATGCTTGGGTCGGTCGGAATGGAGGGAATAAGTTGTGCGATCACTCCCGCCTGGATCAGAACATCCGTGGTTGCGCTGCCCCAAGGGCGCACGTTGCGTAATAAGTACGTGTCAGTCATGGATCATTCTCCTTTGTATGTCACTCCCCAATCAACCCCACCCTAGCTCTCACGTTCGGCTGAGCTCACGTCGAAGCCAAAACAGGGAGGAAACAGTGAAGGGCTAACTATTGTCCGCTCTTCTGTCCACCAAACTAAATTCTTCCCGTGACAGTTCCCTCCTTTATCAGGGGAGGGCTAGGGTGGGGTTCGTTTTTCCTTTGCACAAGATTTTTTTCTTGTGCTACAAATCAGAACCTTTGTGCTATAATGTTGACCACTAAATCGCTTTCTTGCCAAATCAACAGGCAAGGAGGGTACATTTCCATTAAGGGCAAGCTTATAACCGAGCCGTTAGCGTAAGCATACGGGCAGCATCGTACGCTTACGCTAACGGCTCAGAATCACATTACACAAAGGAGCCACGCATGTCCTCATCCGCTGTCGGCATTACTCAAATCGGTCAGATTGCGATCAACGTTCACGACCTGGATCGGGCGGTTGCCTTTTATCGCGATGTCTTGGGCATCCCCTTCCTTTATCAATTCCCAGGATTGGCCTTTTTTCAATGTGGCGAAGTGCGCTTGATGCTCAGCCAACCCGAAAAACCAGAGTTTGACCATCCTGGCTCTGTACTCTACTACAAAGCGGGCGATATTCACCAAGCTTATCATTCACTCAAAGATTATGGTGCCAGCCTGATCGACGAGCCACACCTGATCGCCAAAATGCCTGACCACGAATTGTGGATGTTTTTCTGCTACGATTTGGATGGGAACACGCTGGGAGTCATGGCGGAAGCGCCACTCGGTTCGTGAATCAAAATGCGTTTAGAGGCGCGGCTCGTAGGAAACGCGGGGCGTTGTATTCCATGTATTGATCCGCGCTTCCTACGATCTGCGCCTTCTACAGCTATACAGCAACTCAACCAATCATTATAAAGGAATCCTATGACTCACCCACTCATCGATCAACTGCGTTTTACACGCAGCGAATGGCTGCGCGCCCTGGAGGGCGTCAGCGACGAAGATGCTCGCAAGCGCTTCCTGCCCATGAACTCCATCAGTTGGACCATCGGCCATCTCGCCTGGCAAGAGCAACGGTATTGGCTCACCTTTGCACAAGGTCAGACCCCAATCTCCGAATTGAACAAGCAAGTTGGCTATGGTCGTCCAGCGACCACGCCACCGCTCGAAGAGATGCTCGGTGCCTGGCGCATCATTACGCAGGCGGCTGATCCCTGGCTGGATGGGGTGACCACCGAGAAGTTACAGGAGCAGATCGAGATCCGAGGCTGGACGACCACGACCTATGGCTCGCTGCTGCTGCGCGTCATTTACCACTACTGGTATCACATCGGCGAGATTATGGCGATCCGTCAACAATTGGGACATGGCAACTTGCCAGAGTTTGTCGGCAATATCGACCAGGAAGCACCTTATCAGGCAGGGTAAGCAATTGCATAATCCCGCGCGGCGATCTATACTGGGCAGAATTCGAGAGTCGGTATACCAATTGCTTCCCTAGAAGAGTATTCCTAACCTGCAAACGAACCTCGGTTCAGAATGGAGTTTTCCTTGTCCGAAAAATTAGATCCGCCGCGACTGCCTAACATCCCGCCAGAGGTGCTGCCTCTCCGCGCCCGCCAATGGCGTGTTCCCGACACCTTCTCTTCTCTCCGTCATCGTAACTTTCAACTCTATGTGGGTGGACAGTTGATTTCCAACATTGGCACCTGGATGCAGATCATTGCCCAGGGCTGGTTGGTCTATGAACTGAGCCATTCCGAACTAGCCTTAGGCATCGTTGGCTTTGCTTCTGCGATTCCTGCCTTGTTGGTCACACCCTGGGGCGGGGTATTGGTTGATCGTGTCTCCAACCGCACACTCTTGATCATTACCCAAGCGCTGCAGATGATCTCAGCCTTTATCTTGGCCGCCTTGACTTTCAGTGGTATTGTGCAAGTTTGGCATGTGGTGGCGTTGGCGGCGGCCCTGGGTTTTGTCAATGCGGTCGATGGTCCAGCCCGCCAAGCGTTTGTTGTGGATATGGTCGGGCGGGCGGATATGCCCAATGCCATTGCTATCAACTCGATGACCTTCAACAGCGCCCGTATTTTTGGTCCGGCAGTGGGTGGATTGTTGTTAGCCTGGATCGGTGCCGATTGGTGTTTTCTTGTCAACGGCCTCTCGTTCCTGGCTGTGATTGCCGGGTTGTGGATGATGCAGTTGCCGCCCCACAAACCGAGAGGAGGCAAACTTTCCCCTTGGCAACAGATGCGCAGCGGCGTCGTCTATGCTATGAACATTGTTGAAATTCGAGCCTTGCTGATTATGGCCTTTATCCTTAGCACCTTTGGTATTACTTATTCGACTGTGATGCCGGCCTTTGTCAAAGAGGTGTTAAATGCTGGCCCGCAAGCCTTTGGGGTGGTCAATGCCAGTGCAGGCATCGGCGCCATCTTGGCAGCGGTGATGATTGCAAGGTACGGTAATCAAGGAGGACGAGGGAAATGGCTCAGTTGGGTGGCATTGCTTTTCCCGTTAGCGTTAACTGCGTTTGCTTGGAATCATCAGTATTACTTGGCGATGTTCTTGGCCATGCTTTTAGGCGTTGGCTTTATGAGCCAATTTACGCTTATCAACACACTTTTGCAGACAAGCATCAGCGACGAAATGCGTGGGCGTGTCCTCAGCCTCTACACTTTAACCTTCTTCGGCTTCACTCCTTTTGGCAACCTGGCCATCGGTGCCGTGGCTGAACGTTGGGGATTGAGTGTTGCCCTCAGCGGCAGTGCAATCATTACCCTCATCCTCTCCGCCTGGGTGATTGGAAGGACGCCGGAGTTGCGGGCGTTACAGTAAAATCGTGATGGTATCGTCGATTGCACCCAGCGCCAAGAGGGAGCGCCGTTGCGCTGGTGTAATGCCTGTTACGTTGCTGATATTCATACCAGTGTAGGGGCCTTGCATACGCAGAATCTGTACACACTCTCCCGTCTTCCAATCCCAAAAGCGGATCGTTTCATCAATGCTGTTGCTCGCCAGCCATTCTCCATCGGGACTTACAGCCAGGCCATAGATCACGCTTTGATGGCCGCGCAGGCAGAGAAGCTGGTGTCCGCTTGCAACCTCCCAAACACGCACGGTTTGGTCAGCACTGGCGCTGGCGAGGCACCGTCCATCCGGGCTGAAGAGGACGGCGGTGATATACTTCTCGTGACCGCGCATCGTTTGCAGTTGCGTTCGGTTGGCAACATCCCAGAGCCGCAGCAGGCAATCATCGCCTGCGCTCACTAGATGCGACCCGTCAGGCGAAAAGGCGATGCTTCGCACCAAGCCAAAACCGCTGCTGCCGCCCTCGTTTCCCAGCACGGCAACACACTCACCGCTCTCGACATTCCACAGGCGTACGGTACGATCCCCACTGCCACTGGCCAATAACCACCCATTCGGATGAAAGACCAAACTATTGACGCCGCCAGTGTGCCCGTGCAGAACAAAGCGCAACCGCCCATTGTCGCGTTCCCAAATGCGGATCGTCCGATCTTCACCGCCGCTTGCTACCAGTTTACCATCCGGGCTAAAGGTAACGGCGGAAATAATCTGGGTGTGCCCCGTCAAAATCTGTACAGGAGAGCGCTCTGTAGGCAAACGATTGTTCGCAGTCGAGTTCGACAGTGAAGGCACGGGCCAAATACGCACACTCTGATCGGCACCGCCGCTGGCCAGGTAGCGTCCATCAGCGCTCACGGCGAGGGCAATGATCAACAGCCGATGGCCGCGCAATTCGCTGCGATTCTCCGCCATGTCAATGAAAGGCGGTTGAGCGGTGCGAAAGGGATGAAGATAGATCACACGGTCGATCCCGGCATAGGCAAAGGAGATTGGTTGGTCACCGATTGCGGGTCCGAAGGCGATGGCACGCATCCAAAAGGTATAGCCCTGTAAGGTTTGCAGCGCATTTCCCGTGCGCGCCTGCCAGAGGCGGACAGTCTGATCATCGCCACCACTGGCCAGCGTGGCACCGTCAGGAGCAAAGGCCAAACTGTGCAAAAAATCACTGTGACCTTGCAGCAGGTGGCGCGTCTGGAAGCTTGCAGCATCCCACAAACGCAGTTGCAGATCGCGTCCCCCGGTGGCGATCAGATCTCCATCTGGATGAAAGCCCACGCCTACGACCCATTCACTGTGCCCTGTCAATGTCGTTATCAGTGTGCCATTCGCCAGCTTCCACAGCCGGGCCGTGCAGTCGCTACTGCCTGTGATGAGCCATTCTCCATTCGGGCTGACGGCAGCACTCAGTACCCAGCCTTCGTGCGCACGCCAGCCGTGGTGTAGTTCGCCCGTTGCCACATCCCACACGTTGACATTGCCATCCCGTGAAGCGCTAATCAACTGGCTGCTGTCCGGTGTAAAAAGCACCTTGCGCACCCAGGCGCTATGTCCGCGCAGCGTATGGCGTGGCTGATAACTTCGCGCATCCCAGAGTGTGACATTGCCATCAAAGTCGCCAGCGGCCAGCCAGTTGCCATCCGGGCTACAGGCGACCGACCAAATCAGGTTGGTTGGCCCCGACAAGGTAGCCAGCAACTGTTGATTTTGTACGTTCCAAATGCGCACACGTTCGTCGCCGCCGGCACTGATCAGGGCAACACCGTCGGGGCTGAAGGCGACGCTATAGACAGTGCCCGCCGGATCTTGGATTGCGGCTTGTGGCTGTCCTTCGTGGATTTGCCAGATACGAATGCCGCCATTGGCTGTACCCGCAGCCAGCAACGTGCCATCGGGACTGTAGGCAAGGCTGTAAATAGAGGCAAAGGTATCAGTGAAGGTGCTTTGCGCCAGGTCAGCGTGGCTGAAATTGACATCCCGCAAGGTGCTGCCTTGCAGATAGGCTTGCCAGACACAGAGCTGTGAAAAGTTGTAGCTGCGTAGATCGAAGCCAAGATGGAGGAGTAGATTGATCAGATTGCCCGCCAAAAAGCTGGGCTGCAGCGGTGCCTGGCGCCGAGCGTTCTCAAGTAAACGTTGCAGGCGCGTCTGCAACGCCACCCGACCATAGGTTGCCAACAGCCGCTCGCCGATCGTCTGCAAAAAAAGACGCTGTTGGCTCTGGCGGACGTAATCCTGCGCCCGCACCTTGAGCAAAGGGTGACGGTGAAGCAACGTAGAGGCTTCTTGTGATACTTCCGCACAAATCTGTGCGATGAGCAGATCGGTAAGATATTCGGTGATCACATTTTGCAGACCAAAGGCGGTTCCTCCCTGCTCCTGGTGGTAACTTTCTAGCAGGGAACGACGCTGCAATGAACGCAACGCCTCCAATACGTTACGCTTGGCGCTGATGTGGGTCAACGCCAGGCACAGTTCACTCTCACTCATTGGTTGCCGTTCGATAGTGAGAGTAAGTAGGAGTGTCTGTTCCAAAGGTGCCAGCCGATTGTATTGCTGGTCCAACACATCGCGGATGTCGTCAAAGATCGGCGCATCTTCTGCCAAAAAGGCAGCCACATCGCCATCAAAGAGATCCTGGATGGTCTCGGCAATCAGCATCAGCGCCAAGGGATTTCCCGAGTAGCGCTGAATCAACTGATCCACTTCTTGAGCAGAACTGACCATCCCTTGTGTGCGTAGAATTGCCTGGCCAGCGACCCGTTCGACACCGTTCAGCGACAGGGTGCGCACCAGTGGCGTCTCGCGTGTCAGGCGTGCCACCTCTTGCGGCTGTTCACGGCTGGTGAGTAGCAGACAACTCTGATGGGGACTTTCACCTAAGCGCTTGAAAAGCTGCCCATAGTTTTCGTAGTCAGCGCGGTAGTAACCGGCTCGTTCGCCCCCTTGCATGATGCTTTCAGCGTTGTCCAGAATCAACAGGCAACGTTGGCGACGCAGTTGTTCAAAGAGCAGAGTTAGTTGACCATCCAGTGAATCGGGTAACTTGAGCGCAGCCTGGTCGCTTAGAAGGCGCATCCAATCCTGCACGATCTCGCTAAGTGGCGGCGCATTGATCAGCGAACGCCAAATCACGATCTCAAACTGGTCGGCCAGTTGGCGCGCCATTTTTGCGGCCAAGGTAGTTTTGCCCATGCCGCCCATCCCCACGAGCGTCACTAAACGACAGCGATCGCTCAGCAACCACCGTTCCAACTCTCTCAGCTCCGACTCGCGGCCCTGTAATAGAGCCGCTTCAGGCATGTCGCCCCAGTCTTGGCGATTTTGGATTGCGGATTGCGTCGGGAGCCCACTATGGGCGCGGGTTGCGGAATCAGACAACTTATCTTGTGCTTCATCTTCCCCTCTTCCCCTCTTCCCCTCTTCCTGTCTCCCTGTCTCCCTGTCTCCCTGTCTCCCCCTCTCCCCTTCTCTAATTCGCGCCACCAACGCCTTTGTCTCTCCATCTGGCTCAACACCCAGTTCATCCAGGAGCAATTGGCGGCAGCTTTCATAGTGGGTCAGGGCTGCGCTGCGCTCACCCGTGGCGACGAGGGCACGCATCAGTTGGCGATGCGCGCTTTCACGCCACGGTTCGAGCGTGAGTTGGCGACGCGCATATTGTTGCGCCTCGACAAAGTTCCCCACGGTCAACTGTTGCTCAGTTAGCTTTTGTAGTGCCTCCAATGCCAACAGATGAAACTGTTCACGCTGCACAATCAGCCACTCTTCCATTTGCTGGCTGTCACTGCGCAGATCGGTGAGCAGTTCGCCCTGGTAGAGTGTGATTGCTTCTTGCAGGCGTTGCTGGCGAAGGGCTTCCTGAAAAAGGGCGGTATCGATTTGGGTGTCGCTGGTGGAATTAAATTCGACACTGTCACGCGTGAGCAGCAAAAAGGGAGTTTCGGCGTGGTCATCGCCCAAACGTTGACGCAGTTGATAAAGTGCCTGACGCAGATTTTGTTTGGCAACCTCGTCTGGTTCATCGGGCCAAAAATGGGCAGCCAACACGTCGCGCGCATGCTTACGTCCAGGCTCCAGTGCCAGGTACGCCAACACCCCTTGAATACGGGCCGACCGAAGGGTTTGAAGTGGTTTGCCATCCAGGATTGCTTGGAAGGGTCCCAAAAGAGAAAGTTGCAAGTGTGCCATACAGCTATTAGTCCATGTTCAAATGCAAAAAGTTTATCCATTATAGATCACTTCGTTATAACGCGAACCTGTCAATCAAGCAAAAGATGTTTCAGAACCACGCACATTCAGAACCACGCACATTCAGAACCCCGCACGTCAGTAAGGGGCACAGCTTTCTCTTACTGACGTGCATGGTTCTGATGGGCACGTTTCGCCATGAAACTGCAATATACCCATCGAGCAAAAGATGAAAAAGGGGCCAACGTTGACGATCTACCTAAATCGTTGACGTTGCCCGAACCTGTGTATTGACGATGGATTGACAGCCCTGCGCTATGCTCGTGCATGTAAAAACTTGACTGGCACTTTCAAGCTAACAGGCGGCACAGATGCTGTGATCAAGCACATGAACCGCAAAGTACCGCTCAAGTTGCAGCAAGCAGAATAGACTCCACAACGATTCAATAGGCAAAAGTCATGCAAGAAAACAACAAGGAAACATCGAAGGACAGCTTAGCCATTACCCGTGAGCACTTCGCCAGTGTGCCGCCAGAACCGCACCCCGACTACCGTGCCTACCTGCTGCGGCTCTGGCGCTCGGGTGCCGACAACAATTGGCGCGCATCACTGCAATCGGTGCGCACTGGCGAACGGCATGTCTTTGCCGATATGGAAAGCCTGTTGGATTTTCTGGTCGATCAAGCTCGTCCACATTCAGAAGGGGGCGGGTAGTGGGTGGCGAGTGGCGAGTGGCGTGTCTAATCCACAATCCGCAATTCGTAATTCGTATTTCAAAAAAGGAGAGAACTTCATGTCGTACCGAACTCTGTTTTTCCGTTGTTGTACTGTCGCCCTGGTGGCCTCGCTGGTCCTGGGTAGCATCCATTTTAACCTAGCAGGGCGCGCCTTAGCCGCAGCACTGTCCGATTTGAACGCAGTCAGCGCCGCCTCTGTCCCCAACTATGTCAACTTCCAAGGAGTGGTGCGCGATGCCGATGGCAAACGGCTCACCGGCAGCTATGACATGATCTTTGCCGTCTTTGACCAACCCGTCGCCGGCAATCAGCTTTGGAGCGAAACGCAGACTGGCCTCACCGCCCGCGATGGTGACTTTAGTGCCCTGCTCGGCACGGTGACCGCCTTCCCCGCTAACCTCTTTTCGAGTGCCGACCGCTATGTCAGCATCACCGTCAATGGCGTCGAGATGCAGCCGCGTCAACGTTTTGCCAGCGTCCCCTATGCCTTTCAGGCGCAGAACGGCGTTCCCGTCGGCACCGTGATCGACTGGTGGCGACCGGATGCCAACACGCCGCTGCCCGAGGGCTATCTGATCTGCAACGGTCAGACCGTCAATGACGCACAAAGCCCACTCAACGGCAAGGCCCTGCCCAATCTCAACAATGCTTTTGTGCGCGGTACCACTGATCCCAACGCCATCGGTGCCACTGGCGGTGCTGCTACCCACCATCACAGCATCAACCATGACCATGCCGCCGTCACGACCAAGACCAGCCCAGCCGGCCATCACAACCACGGTTACAGCTATTTCAACGGTCAGGACTACTACACCTACAACCGAGCCGGTGCAATGGTGTTGGCAGAAGATTGGGGCGATGGCATGGATAACGCTGGTGCAGGTGTCTATGTCGCAGGCTTGGAATCATTGCGTGCCGCACAACCGAACGATGCCTGGGCCTTCACCGACACCGCACCCGACCATCAACATGATGTCACGGTCGATCTCCCTGCCTACACCGGTGACTCCGGCGAAGCCTCCAGCCTGCCGCCCTATGTGCAGTTGCTCAAGCTTTGTCGGGTGAAGTAAGGAAGAGATTAGAGATCGGAGATTGAGAGATTAGGAGATTGTACTCAATCTCTCAATCTCCAATCTCTAAGGAGATTCAACCATGAACCACAAACGACTGTCCACTGCCTTACTGTCTCACTGTCTCACTGTCCTGCTGATTCTCTCGTTTCTGCTTGCGCCACTTACGGCAAGCGCCCAAGTAGCGCAACCAGCCTTCACAGGCGGTGGTTTGACCATCGCCGGGGCCGAAAGTTTTGCTAGCGGCATTGGCGGAAACAGTGCAGGCGGAGGGCTTACTCTGACGAGCAATATGCCGGCGGATTCGCGGCTCACACCGCAGGATTATCTAAATGCCTATACGCGGGCAGCAGGCTTGTTGCAAGAGGGCGTCACCTTCCGCTCCACCAAGTTACAGCGTTACGACCCAGCGCAATGTCAAGCACCAGCAGAAAATCCTGACGCCTGCCGCTTTGATGTCACCGGCTTGCAGAACAACTATCTCGATTTCAACGGCGGCAAACTCTACTGGCAATTTTGCGCTGACTACGATGATCCCTATGTGGGTGCTAGCTTCATCCCGCAGGCCCAGGACGATGCGGGTAACCTTCTCAAGATCAGCCCCTTTGGCTACTGCCCAACCTGGGATTCGCTCACACCCAATCAGAAGAGCATTCGCAGCGCCACCCCCGATGCCCCGAACGATGTTCGCAACCGCCTGATCGAGGCACAACGGATCTTCGCCTTTCTCGCCATTGCCGAGCCAGCTTCGTTGCAGATGGATGGGCTAAAGACCTTGACGAATGGCACGGTGGTGCTTGGCCAGGATGGTAAACAGGAAACAATGCGCGAGGTCGGCATCTTTGGACTCTTGCAGGCCACACGCGAGATTGCCAATGTCCACCTGATCTTCGGCAACGAATTTATGGTCACCGCCCTGCGCTATCCCTTCAGTGTCAACGATCCCTCCTCGCAGAACCTGGTTGAGGGCGAACGCAAGAACCTGGAGATGGCAGCCCATCAATACAGCTTGGCCGTGGACGCGCTGCTCTATACACTTAACTTTCGCCTCGACGAGGCAACGGGCGACCAGATTGCCAATCACTTTGGCGACCGCGAGTTTCAGACCTTTGCCGCCGCCAGCGAACGACTGGTCCAAGCGCAGAGTGAACTCGCCAAGCGCGATCGCCTGCTCGGCTCCAACACCGCCGCCAGCACCGGCAACGCCCTACGCCGTCTCGATTCTGCTTATCTCGACCAATATTTGCAGGGACTGGCCCTGGCCGGACAAGCTACCGGCATGCAAGCCGACAACCCGCAGACCACCAACGTCAACGAGAGTCGACTCAAGTTTATTGCCAACGGTGGCCGCAGTTTACAGGATAACTTGCGTCGTCTTGCCCAACAAACCCAGGCCATTCGTGCCGGTCTGAACCCGCTCGGCTACGAGGACGATTATGTGCCAGTGGTTACGATGCCCGAGTTGCTGAGTGTCGCCAATTCGCTCTACACCACCGCTCAGAGTACCGGTCAATCCCTGGCCGATTCACAGCGCACCTTTGACGAGAAGTTCGATCAGCTCAAAACGGCACTTGGCACACTACAGGACAGCTTTGACAGCTCACTGCTTGAACTTTGTGGATTGACCCACGACACAAGCCCGCAGGATGGTTTGCAAGATGACACCAATGGTGATGGTCTGCGCGACTGGGATGTCTGCGGCCCGCAGGATATTACTGGCGATGGACGGCCGGATATCACGCCGCTCAACCGTTCGGGGCTGATCGGTCAGAATTACTGGGATGTGATCAATGCCACCAACGATCTCTCGCTCGCCAAACGACGGGCCGAGAACATCACCTTGCTGATCAAAAAGGAAGAAGAGACCAGCGGTCAGGTCATCTCGATTACGCTCAGTAGCGCCAAACTGATCGGTGCCTATCAACTAGCGATTGGAGCGCTCAATGCCGAAAAAGAGACGACAACCGTTGCCAGCTCACACACCGAAACCGGCTATGCTGACATCTCGGCCTCGGTTGAGACCAATAGCATGATCACGGTCAAAGGTTCTGTGAACCCGATTGCCTGTGTGATTGGCGATTGTGACGTCAAATACGAACAAAGTGTGGCCTTTAAACTCAACGCCACTGGTGGTGGACGCTTCGAGCGCACCCAACTGAGCAGTGTGGATACGGTCTATGATCCCAACGAGAAGGAGATCGCTGGCTACCAGAATTTGATCACACTGCAACAGGCGATTGCCGACAACGCAAAGACAGCACTCGCCAGCCAGCAACGGGTCTACGAGTTGGAGTTGCAACTGCTCGAACAGTTGATCGAAGTTGACAAAGCACGCGCCGCGCTCAATAAGACAATTGCCGAACATAACATGCTGGTCGAAAAGTTTGCCCTCACCCTCAGCCAACGCCAAAGTGCCCAAGCTGGCTTGCAGGAGAGCTATCTGGCCAAGCCCTATTTCCGCCTGCTGCGCGATGCCGCCGCACTCGAATCGGCCGCTGCGCTCGATCGGGCCACGCAATTTGCCTATCTGACAGCCAAAGCCTACGAATATCTCACCCTCAGCCCTTACCCGGACATGAATGAAATCTTTCGTCTGCGCAATGCTGGCAATCTGCGCACGGTGCTCGACAAGTTGCTGACCCGTTATACCAGCCTCAATCCCGACCAAAATCTGCAAAAGGGCATCTACAATCTCTCGCTGGCGCAGGATGTCTTTGGTTTGACCAACGCTGTCCTCAATCCAACTGGTGCGCTCAGCAACGCCGAAGTTGACGCACTGCGCACGGCCCGCTTTCAGCAGCTCCTGGCCGAAAATCGTATCACCAACCCGGCCAAGAACTTTGACAAGATTGTGATCTACTTTGGCACCCGGCTCAGCAACCCGGAATTTATCCAGGGCGTCTGGGGTGACCGCATCGCTGGTATCGACAACCAAGGGCCGGGCTGCCGCGGTGGCTGTCGCGGTCTGTGGCTCAACGTGGTGACCAACCAGTCGGCGAATGATTTCACCAGCCAGGATAAATTCCCGATCATTCGCCTAACCCACGGCGGCGATGCTTCCTACCGCAACGCGCTGGGCGAAATTGTCCAATACCGGGTTGGCCCAGCCATGATGGTGGGCGAGACTTTACCTCCCGGCTTCACCTTTAAGCCTGGCGAGACAAGCACGATCATGCTCTCCCATGTCAACCTGCCAGGCGGCGCTGAGCCAAACCCAAATCTGAAGACCAACAACTTTGTCAACCGCAGCGTGGCGACCAGCAAATGGGCGATTGAGATCGATCTCAACGAGGGTACCAACAAAAATTTGCTGCAACTCAACCAGATTCGCGATATCGAAATTCGCTTCGATACCACCTATCTCACCCTGCCCCAATTTGCCAACGTAGCCGCCGCCAGCCAACGTATGCACGACGCCGAAGCTGCGGGAAATACACCTGCTGCTGCCGATGCAGACATGGTCGAAAATTGGCAGGCAACGCAAAACAACAACGATCTGGTGCAAGCTGCCACAGTACAAAGCAGCCAAGCAGCACTGCTCGATGCCTGTCGCTTGAGTGTCCCCAACGCAGGCGAGCTTTATGTGGGTTCGTTGACTGTGACCGACCCGGTGGTGTTAGGCCGTACCGACTTGGGGGTTGACCTACATATCAATGCCGACAACAGTGTCACTGGCCACCTGCGCCCCGAATGCTCACCGCTCTTTGATAGCCCGGCGGCCCTGGCTGGCAGCTACAATCCTGCCACGCAAGCGCTGACGGTGCAGACCGTTAGTCCCTTGACCCGCACCATCGCCAGCCGCGTTGCCCAGCGCACAATCCAGATCAGCGGTGTGCTCAGCACCACCGGTGTGTTTGAAGGTGATTACAACGAGACGATCACTGGCTATACCCAAAAGCCGTTGACCAGCCATGGTGAACTGTCCCTCTCGCGGCCCGTCAATGACAACTTTGCTGCACCCGCCACCGTCAATCACCCGCCCCTACCAGTTGATGACAGCTTCACCGTAGCAACCAGCAGCAGCAACAACAGCTTCAACGTGCTCACCAACGACAGTGATTCGGATGGTCAAGCCTTAAACGTCGTCACAGTCAGTCCCGCCCAGCATGGAACAGCCACACTGAACGGCAATGCAATTCTCTATACGCCGCTGGCTGGATATACGGGTGCCGATGCCTTTGCCTACAGCATCAGCGATGGCGACCTCAGTAGCGTCGCTACCGTCAACGTCAACGTCGGTACCGTTGTCACGCGGACCAACAGCGCACCGGTGGCAAGAAATCAGAGCATCACTGCTCGCCCTGGCCAGGCCCGCAATGTCACCCTAGCCGGCACCGATGCTGATGGCGATGGCCTAACCTATGCCTTGGTAACACAACCTGCCCACGGCACGCTAACAGGCTCGGCCCCCAATCTGGTCTACACCGCCCAGCCCAACTACCTGGGAGCCGACAGCTTCACCTTCAAAGTGAACGATGGCAAGGTCGATTCCGCTGTCGCCACGGTCAGCATTACCGTACGCAATGGTGGTAATGCCGCACCGGTTGCCGATATTGACGCCGTCAGTACAACCCAGGACAGCGCCCTGGCGATCACACTCGGCTGTACCGATGCCGATGGCGATCCGCTTTCATTCACCATCACCACGCCGCCAGCGCATGGCGAACTGGGTGGCGCAGCACCCGATCTTCTCTACATTCCGCAAGCGGGCTATATGGGAACAGATCACTTCGTCTTCCACGTCAGCGATGGCAAGGGTGGCACGACCGAAGGGGCAATCAATATCACAGTGGAGGCAGGCCCTAGCAAGAATATCTTCCTGCCGCTGGTCAGTCGCTAGCTAAATATCATTGACGATCTGCACAAGCCACCGTTGACGCACCGTTGACGGTGGCTTGTTATCTTTGGAGCCAGTGAGTCAATCGGTTTAAGTTTTGTTTGATAAGGATCATGTATGTCTATCTATAACAAAGTATGCTGCGGACGGTTTCTTCCGCTTCTGATAGCAGGTCTATTCGTCTTGTTGCTCCCTCGTCTGGCCCACGCCCAAAGCATTGACGAGGGTCTCGTCGGCTATTGGCCTTTTGACGCTGCCAATCCTACGGTCGACCTATCGGGCAATGGCAACACGGCTACGCTAAACAGCGGTCTACAATTGACGACGGATGTCGCCCCCACTGCCTTTGCCAACACGCGCGCCTTGTTGTCAACGCCGAACGCCAATAACTACGCCACCGCTCCGGGCAATGGCATTGACAATCTGACCGACTACACTGTCGCCTTCTGGTTACGGGTAAACAGCGCAGCAACCGGGACTGGGGACGTGTTGGCATTGGGAAATCGGCTGGTCATTCAGGTGCGCAAGCTACAAAGCGGACAATTTATTCTAGATATTCGTTTTCCCTTGCGCGTCTATCCCTACCCGGTCGAAGCCGTCATTGAATCGAATGGCTGGAATCACGTCGTCGTTGCCATTAAAGGCAGCGTGACCGATATCTACTTCAACGGCCAGCGCGCCCAGAACGAAACGTACCTCGCGGGGTCGTCCGGAACACCCAGCGGTGGTCTAACCTTTAGCAGCTCCAACGCGCCGTTGAATGGCATTCTGGATGATGTGCGGATTTACAACCGAGTGCTGAACGCCAGCGAGGTTGCCGCACTGCCCTATAACTGTAACAATGCCCAGGGCGTGCCAGCCAACGAATGTCAAGCCCTAGTTAACCTTTTTCGCAACACCGACGGGATGAAGTGGACAAACCACACAAACTGGCTGCAAAACGATACGCCGTGCAACTGGTTTGGCGTGCTGTGCAACGCTGGACATGTCTTTGTGCTCAGCTTGCCGCAAAACAATCTACGTGGCCCCTTGCCCCCTGCCTTAGGCAATCTTGCGACGGCAATCATCGTGCAATTGCCAAACAATCATCTCATCGGCGAGCTGCCCTTTGAACTTGGCAATCTGAGCCAGTTGCAAACGTTGGATCTCTACGGCAACCAACTGAGTGGACAGGTGCCCTTCACGCTAGGCAATTTGAGCAAACTGACCACGCTGCGCCTCTACAACAATCAATTGCGTGGGTCGCTCCCCCAGCAACTCGGCAATCTGACCGGTCTGCTTACCCTCGACCTGGGCTACAACATGCTCACGGCGCAGGTGCCGACGCTGTTCACTTTCCTCAACAGCACGCAACCCGACTGGGCAGCGACCCAGACCGTGCCGCCGACCAACTTGAAAGCGACCCTCCTTTCCAGCAGCAGCATCTCGCTCACCTGGACGCCGATTTCCTACACAGAAGATAGCGGCTACTACGAAGTGCTCTCCACCACTCAAGCAAGCGGGATCTATAGCTTGGTGGGGAAAACCAACAACATCAGCGCTACCGGCTACACCGTTACAGGACTAACTGCTGGACAAAATTATTCGTTCGTTGTACGCACCTTCGTTGCCAAACATGGGCTGCAACAGAACGATCTGCTCAGCGACAGCAGCGATCCAGTTGCAATCACACTCACAACCAATCGACCGCCGCTTGCCAACGATGATAGCTACAGCACCCAACAGGACACACCGTTGACGGTCGATGTCGCCCACGGTCTGCTTGCCAATGACAGCGACCCCGATGGCAATGGGTTGCAGATTGGCTCGATCAGCGGGATCAATCCCGGCAGCCAATTCGCCCTCAACCTGGATGGCTCCTTCACCTACACACCGGCGGTTGGCTTTGCCGGAACCGAGAGCTTCACCTATCAAGCCAGCGACGGTCAGGCTCTCTCCAACCCAGCCACGGTCTCCTTCACAGTGTCTGCCAAATCGGTGCTGTCGGCGACCCTCACCATCGTGCTCGACGTGCAGCCCAACAGCCGCACCAACTTCAGCTTTGTCGGCAGCCTGGGCAGCTTCAAACTGGATGACATCTCGCCGCAGGATAGCGACAGCTATAGCAATAGCAAAAGTTTTACCGTGCCTGCTGGCACTTACACTGTCACCGAGCAGGCACTCAGCGGCTATCTCGACGCCAGTATCTCCTGCAATCCACCGTCGGACACAATTGCTGATCTGTTCAACCACCAGATCGTCATCAACGCTGGCAGCGGGGCCGACATCACCTGCACCTTCGTCGTGCAGCGCGAAGGGCAGATCATCGCTGGCGCGTACAACGACCACAACCACAATCATCAGCGCAATAGCAACGATGAGTGGCTCAACGGTTGGCAGATGCAATTGCACAGCCCCTTCGACCCGCAGCCCGTCACACAAGTCACGGCAGGTGAGGGTCGCACCGTCTTCAACCATCTCTTTGCCGGAAGCTACACCGTCTGCGAAGTACAGCAGTCAAGCTGGTTCAACATCACACCCACCACGCTCAACCCAACCTACAACCAACCCTGCTACACCATCAACGTCACTCCTGGCCAGGCAGTCTGGATCCGCTTCGGCAACAGCACCACGCCGCTGGTGACCGTAGCCGATGTGACTGACTTCGAGGATATCGTCATCTGCGACCTGCCCGCCACCGACGATGCAGGAAATATCACCGCCGCAGAGCGCGACCCGTGGGAGGAAGAGGAAGAGGCAGGAACCGAGCATCTCTTCTTGCCAATGGTCAGTCGGTAAGTAGAAAGACACGACCGGCAACTTCGAGTTGCCGGTCGTGTCTTATTTTGTCTTGATGGTTTATCTCTGACAATTTCTGCAAGATATGGTAAAATTTGGTCTAGTGGTCAACTTGGAGAAAGATGGGAAGGTTCTAATCATTTGTTCGCACTCAGTTGACGGAGACAAAATAATGGCCTTGCACGTACAAAATCATCAGCCTAGTTTGCTAGATTTTATTCGCACTGCCCAAGGCTTTTCCCATGCCGAACGTCTGTACCTAGCAAGAGCTTTGTTGGATAGTCTGGTTTTGGAGGAAAGCAGCATAACGGTAAATGACGTTCTCCTGGCTGAAAATAGCGTAGATGAAGATCCGGCTGTTGAACGTGAACGAGAAGCTTATATTGCTTTACAT
The DNA here is from genome assembly GCA_046328715.1 of Caldilineaceae bacterium. Taxonomy (GTDB): domain Bacteria; phylum Chloroflexota; class Anaerolineae; order Caldilineales; family Caldilineaceae; genus JAXLWB01. Next base: position 38,009 of record JAXLWB010000026.1, read on the forward strand.
CCAACGCTACTCAAACAATACCCAAACGAACATGTAGCAATCCATGATGGAAAATTAGTCGATCATGACATGGATGGATTAGCACTAAGTTTGCGCATTCACCAACGCTTCCCGGACGAGTTTGTGTGGATTGCCCCTCTCAAAACTCACGCCATTGAGGAATGGGTCATGCGTTCGCCGCGTTTTGAATCAATCCCCGAATGAGCACATATACTTACGATTACGATTTCTCCTATTCGCCTTCCATGCCGATAGTCGAAGTGGAGTTGCGTAATATTGAACAGTCTCAAAATTCATTACGCATGACAGCAATGATTGATTCAGGTTCGGATGGATCAATGGTTCCTATATTGTACTTGCGCACAATCAAAGCGCGCCGCGTCGGGCAAGTTGCAATGCGCACGATTACTGGGGCTCGAACGATTGTCGACATGTACGAAGTTGCATCCAGATCGGGCCACATCTTTTCTCCTATACGCGGTTGCTGCTGACAAATATAATGAAATCATTGTTTTGGGGCGAGATATTCTCAATCGATTAGAGATCACACTAAATGGTCTGGCCTCAGTGACCGAGATTCGCGAATAGAGCCGACTTCGCCACTCTCAACCTGGAAAAACAGACGCGCCAAGTCGGCGCTAGTTTCCAAAGCACGCCTTTTCGTATACTCCTTTTCGGTAACTACGCAGGGTCAGCAAGGCTGACCACTCATTAAATTTTTCAGGCAGTTCTGTGCAGTTGAGCTAATAGACACGCTATTTAAACATTGTACAATCTGCCTTAGAACCCAACCTTGGAGATTGTGCAATGTTTAAGTGTCATTTCTATAAGAAATCTCAGAACTGCGCAGCGATCCGCTCCATCGCAGTAGCCAGAATGCTGCGCGGACTGGGCGTGCAGATTCGTTGATAGCCCGTCCCTTCGGGTCCAAACATCTCGCCATCCTCTAACACCACATTGGCGGCCTGATAGATGCGGCGATGTACTTCAGCGGAGGAGAGTTCATAGCCACGAAAATCCAGCCAGCCAATATAGGTACCTTCGGGGATACGAAAACGCACCGCCGGCATGTGCTCTTTGAGGAATTGCGCCAAGAAGTTGAGATTGCCGTCGATGTAGCCATTCGCCTGCGCCAGCCACTCTTCGCCCTGATTGTAGGCGGCGATCAGGGCGCTGATGGCGAAGGGATTCGGCGTCTTGAAGCCGAGGGTGTCGATAAACTTCTGGCGCATGGCCGGATTGTTGACGATGATGTTTGAGCAGTGCAGACCGGCGACATTGAAGGTCTTGTTGATCGCAGTGCAAGAGATCAGCCGGTCATCATCCACCAGCGTACAGATCGGGTAGTGCGTCTGCCCCTTGCGAATGAGATCGCCGTGGATCTCATCGGCAACCAGAACCACATCGTTGGCGAGGCAGATGTTGGCCAACTGGGTCAGTTCATTGGGAGTCCACACTCGTCCTACCGGGTTGTGCGGACTACAGAGGATAAAGAGCTTGTTGTGTGGGTCGCGAGTTTTCTCTTCAAAGTCGTCAAAGTCAATCGTGTAGTAGCCATCGTTGTTCAATAGTGCATTGTTGACGACGACCCGATGGTTACCTTCGATCACGCGGGTGAAGGGCGCATAGACTGGGCGTTGAATGATCACGCCGTCACCCGGTTCGCTGTAGGCGCGCACCAGTGCGTCCAACGCTTCGACCGTGCCCGGGCTGTAGACAATCGAGGCGGCATCGATCACCCAATCATGGCGGCGGCTGAACCAACCTTGGATGGCTTCCTGATATTCCGGGGATGCGAGATGGTTGCTGTAGCCAAACATGCGCGTGTTGACCCGTTGCCGCAGCGCTTCCAACATTGGCTCCGGGCAGGCAAAGTCCATATCAGCCACAAAGAGCGGAATGGTCTCCTCGTCAAAGCGTTCGGTTAAGCCAAATTGTTTTAATAGTTCACCTGAATCCCATTTCACCGAATGGGTACCTCGTCGTTCGATCACTTCGTCAAAGTTGTAGATCATAGTCTGTTGTGCACTCCATAAGGACATACGCGAATTTATTTCACTTCGTCTGAGAGAAAATGCAACCACAGATAATGCTGATCATGTAGATAAACGAGCGGGCAAAGTGAGCTGAAAATCCGACTGTAATCAGCTATATCAGCATCATCGGCGGTTTCGTTTTCATCGTTACTGATACCAATTATGCAATTGATGGGGATACAATCCGAATTGACGCAGCGCTTATTTCAGCCATCACGTTTCCACAGCGCCCAACGCCTTTAGGCTATGCTTCTGGGAGTCGGTGAGGCCGCTGACGTTGGCGATGTTCATGCCTTCATAGGGACGGGGGGCACGTAGAATTTGCAGACAGACGCCACTGTCGACCTCCCAAATGCGGATGGTCTCGTCGGTGCTGCCGGAAAGCAGCAAGGGACCTAACCCGGACCCGGTCCCGTACATCTTCGCCAAGGGGTGGTTGTGGGGGACAAAGGCCACTGAGCGTACTTCATCGGCGTGCCCGTGCAAGCTGCGCAGCAAGGCTCCGCTTCGGGCATTCCAGAGGCAGATGGTTTGATCGGCGCTGCCGCTGGCCAAGAACAGCGTATCACCTTGCTTTTCCGGCGCAAAAGCCAAGGCATAGACCCAGGCGTGATGGCCTGTCAAACAATGGCGCAACTCACCGCTTGCCAAGTCCCAAATACGCACCGTTTGGTCGGCGCTGCCCGTGGCCAACAGGCTGCCATCCGGGCTGATGGCGAGACTCACGACCCAGTTGGTATGGCCATGCAAAATATAGATCGTCTCGCCGGTCAGCAGATCCATCAGGCGTGCGGTTCCGCTGGTGCCAGCACTCACGAGCAGTTGCTGATTGCCTGTCGCAGGTTGATTGGGCACAACGGCAAAGCTCCAGACGCTCTCCGTAGCCTTGACCGTCTTAAGACACTCTCCGCTGCGTACATCCCAAAGACGGATCGTCCAATCGTTGCTGCAACTGATCAAGTGGTTGCCATCCGGCGTAAAATGCAGCAACCGCACCCACCCCTGATGTCCCTGCAAAACCAGACGCAGCTTTCCACTCTGACTCTCCCAAAGATGGATGACAGGGTCGATGCCGCCGCTGGCCACCAGCATCCCATCCGGGCTGAAGGCCACGCTGTGGACCTCTTTGTGATGACCCGCCAGGATCAATGGCGTATTCCACTTGGGTTCAGAGGAATCACCCGTCTGCTGGGATAGGCTCGGCTCGCCCATTGACCACAGTTGCACCGTATGATCGGTGCAGGCAGCAGCCAACTGCGGCCTTGTGGGGGAAAGTGTCACAGCCATGATGCCTTGCAAGTGGCCTTGGAAGGTGCGCAGGGCATAGCCCCGTTGCGCATCCCACAGGCGCACGGTGCGATCATTGCTGCCGCTGGCGAGGATGGCACCATCAGGGCTGAAGGCGACACAGTTGACATCATCGCTGTGACCCACCAAGGTATAGCGCGTTATCCCCTCGGCTACATCCCACACCCGCACGCTGTAGTCAACCGAGCCGCTCGCCAACAGCGTACCGTCGGGGCTAAAGGCGACCGCTGCAACAAAGTGGGTATGCCCGGTCAATGTGCGCCAGGCTGGTAACAGTGGGATACGATTCCTATCCTCGAGTTGGGTGTTTTGCCACGTAGCGACACCGAGCAAATCGTCCAAGCGCCAGATGCACGCTGTATGGTCACGGCTGCCACTTGCCAGCCAAGGTTCAAACGGGTGAAAGGCCAGCGACCAGATACCCTCGGTGTGACCCTTAAAGCCAGCGACCAGATCACCACTTTGCGTGCGCCAGATGCGGATATAACCACCCTCATCGCCAGTTGCCACCAGGGAGCCATCCGAACTGATGGCGAGGGCGCGAAACCCAGATTTGTAGCCCCATAAGGTGTGTAACAGTTGCCCGGTCTGGATGTTCCACAGGCAAAGGGTGCGATCCCCGCTGACGCTGGCCAGTAGCTCCCCCCGCCGACTGACCGCCAAACGCCAGACTCCCTGGCTATGTCCACGCAAGGTCTGGCGCAGGGTAATCTGCTCCTGCTGCTCATGAAGATTCCAGAAGTGAATCATTTGATCATCGCCGCCGCTGACCAGGGCTTGCTGATCGGGGGTGAAGAAGACAGAAAAGATAAAGCTCCTGTGGGCTGTGACCCTGCCCAACGACTGGCCATCACTCACCTGCCACAGGTGGATCTGGCCGACATTGCTGCCTGCCGCCAACTGTTGCCCATCTGCGCTAAAGTCCAGCGCCAGGATCGAGCCAAAGGAATCGGTGAAGACACAATCCCTGAGTTCGCTGTTCGCCAAATTGACAGCCGGCAACGATACGCCTTTTAGGTGCACCTGCCAAAGTGCCAGGTGGGAGAGATCAAGCTGACGAAGGTTCGCAGCGGCATGGATCAATAAGTTGAGGAGGTTTCCAGCGCCATAGTTGTTTTTCTGATCCGGCTGCTGGCGCAGAATCTCCAGCCCTTGGTGTAACAGTGTTGACAAGCCGGGCTGCCCCCATTTGGCACGCAGCCGGACGATGATCGGGTGTAGGAGAAGCCGCTCCTGGCTCTGCCGCACATATTCGCGCGTCTGCGCCTTGAGCAGGGCGTGGCTTTTGAGCAGTTGCGGGCGTCTCTGTTCGAGCTCCTCGCACACCTGGTCGATGATGGCGTCGGTGATGTATTCGGTCACGACATTTTGCAGGGTAAAACCGCCGCCTTCGAGTGCGGGACCGCCTTCTGCACTGCGCAGTTCCCTCGGCTGTTGCTGGCCACTTTTTTCAATCAGGGAGCGACGCCGGAGCGAGGTGAGGGCTTCGAGCAGCAGATGTTTGGCGACCGGCTGGACAAAATTGTCGCCGAGCTGCTGGGCCGAAAGTGGTTCGCGCTCGATGGCCAGCCAGCGCAAAATTTCTTGCTCCAGCGGGGCGAGACGGGCAAACTGTTGCACCAACATGTCACGAATATCGTCGAAGATTGGTGCATCCTCTTGCAAAAATGCCGCAACATCGCCATCAAAGAGATCCTCAATCGTTTCGGCGACGAGCATAAGGGCCAGAGGGTTGCCAGAATAGCGCTCAATCAACTGCTCGCTGTGGTTGTGGTCGCTGCGCACTCCCTGCCGTTGTAAGAGGGTGCGCCCATCGACTGAGCTAAGCCCGCTCAAGGGCAAAGAGCGCACCCAACTGCTGGCCCGTTCCAGGCGAGCGAGGATCTGAGGTTGTTCACGACTGGTCAACAACAGGCAGCTTTGGTGAGCCGTTTCGCCCAAGCGTTTCAACAGTTGTTCATACGCTTCGTAACCAGTACGAAAATAGCCGGCTCGTGCTGCACTGCCATTTGCGCTAAAGTCCAGTTCGGAGCGTCCTGCCTGCATGATACTTTCGACGTTGTCCAACACGAGCAGACAGCGCTTTTGACGCAAGTGGGCAAAGATCAGCGACAATTGGGCATCCAATCCATCGGGCCAGGTTGGCCCCTGTTGTCCGCTTAAGATCTGCTGCCAGCCTTGTAGAATCTCGCCCAGCGGCGGGGCATTGAGCAGCGAACGCCAGATGACAAATTCAAACTCGCCTGCAATGCGCTGACAAAGCTTGACCGCCAGCGAGGTTTTCCCCATCCCGCCCATGCCTAAGACCGATACCAGTCGTGCCTCGCGCCGCAACCAGCGTTCCAACTCGGCGAGTTCCTGCTCGCGCCCCTGAAAGCGGATCACTTCGGGTGCCTCGCCCCAGTCGGTAATAAAGCGAGGGGGTGAAGGGGTGACAAGGTGACTGGGTGGCTGGGCGACAGCGGGGGGACTGATCGTCACCTTATCATCCTGCAACGCCCGACTTGTGGTCGGCATCACCCTGTTTTCACTCCCTGTGCGAATCTGCGCCACCAGCGCCTCTGTCTCGCCATCTGGTTCAGCCCCTAATTCTTCGGCGAGCAGACGGCGACAGCTTTCATATTGGGCGAGAGCGGAAGCACGTTCTCCGTTGCGGATGAGGGCCAACATCAACTGGCGGTGAGCTGTTTCGCGCCAAGGTTCAAGGGCAAGTTGGCGGCGGGCATAGTGTTGTGCTTGGGCGAAATCGGAGGTCTGTAGTGCTTGTTGTGTGAGCTGATCGAGCGCATCCAGCGCCTGGATGTGCAACTGTTCGCGGCGGAGCAAAAGCCATTCTTCAAAGCGCTCGCTGTTGCTGCTGAGCCCGCTGAGCAGATCGCCTTGATAGAGTTGGGCGGCTTGGGCCCACTGCTGCTCTTTCAGATGGCGTTGAAAGGCGGCGACATCCAACGTATAATCGCTGGCAGGGTTGAATTGCACCGTGTCACGTTCAACGAGCAAAAAGGGCTGCAGTTGTGGCTCGGCACGGAGGGCGTCGTCGAGTTGTTGGCGCAATTGATAGATCGTCTGGCGTAGACTCTGCTTCGCCACAGCCTCGGGTTCATCGGGCCAGAAGAGGCTGGCCAGCGCAGAACGGGCGTGGGGTTGTCCAGCCTCTATCACCAAATAAACAAATAGATTCTGCACACGACCCGCATGAAGATCAACCAGGGATTTTCCAGCAAGCCGGGCTTGTACGACGCCCAAAAAGGTAAGGTCAAGATGTGCCATGCGCTCTGCTCAATTCATCTCAAGACTTCACTCATCTTCTTCTGTCCGTGATCTTAGCGCATTGAGATCGAACCGTCAATCAAATATTGCTGTCACTTTGCAGGCACATAGATTACCAACCTTGATTTGCAGAGCCGCGCTCGATCATAAAGCGGTTGCCTGCAGTGCTCAAGCCACCCGCCGTGGCGTTGCTCACCTTGACCGAGTCGAAGCTTGCTTGACCGCTTGCGTCTGGAGAAATCAGGATGCCGACGGTGCCAGCGTTGAGGATCTGGATATTGCTAACGGTTGTGGCGCTGAGCGGGTGGGGTCCCTGAATTTGAAGCCCGGAAAAGCTGGGGCTGTCGATCAGCAGATCCTTGACGACGATGCCCTGGAGCGCTCCTTCGGCAGCATGAATTTTGAGCGCGCCATGCTCCTGATTCCACATTGGCCCACCCGCCCGAATTAACGAATTGCGCTGCACCAGGGTCGTGCCGGAGAAAGGCCAGGCATCGAACTGTTGGGCGATGAGGATCCCAGGATAGGTAACCACGTCGGCGCAGAGGTTGTCTTCGATACGGTTGTCCTTGCCACCGTAGATGGCGAAACAGTTGGCGCGCCAGGGCAATTGGACGGTGTTGAAACGAAAGACGTTGTTGGTGTTGACGCCGCCATCAAAGGACGGTGCCCAGGAAGCCACCGCATCATCGCCTGTGTTGCGAAAGTGCGACTGTTCCACCACCGAGTTGCTGGTGCCGTTACAGAAGTTCACCCCATCGGCGAACAGATTGCGGAAACGGCTACCCGTGATCACCAATCCATCGCTCACATTCGAGTTGCCCTGCCCCACCCACCAACCCGCTTTGGTATGCTCGACCCAGACATTCTCCATATGCGAGCCACTGCCCGCCCCGCCGTTGAAGCCATTGTCGGGGATCTTGTCATCACGCAGGATGGTCTCGCCTCGGATGGCAAAATCGTAGAAGCGGCAGTTGTTGCCTGTGCAATAGAAACGGGCAAACGGACCATGCAGCGTTGAGTACCACATCCCTGCGCCTTGGATCGTCAACTCGGCGACAGAAAAGCCGCGCACATCGGGCGTCATACGGTTAATTTCAAAGGTACCGGGTGGAATCCACAACCCTTTGCCGGTGGCCCTGGCTTTGAAGATACAGTCGTAAATTGCCCCGCCATCCTCGCTGTTGTCGTCTGGCGTAGCGCCACATTCAGTAATCGAGAGAAAATCGGGCGGCATCGACTTGGGCGGGGCCACTTGCTCCAGGTCGATCAAGTCCACCACGTAGTAGTCGGCCCGGTCATCCTCGTCCTTTTGCAGTTTGACGGTCGCACCCGCTGGAATTGGCTCAAGCAAAGCACGCGCTTCGTCGAAAAAGTGATGTGCCCCGCCTGCACTGGGCTGATTGAGCGTCTGCGTCTCGCCGCCGTACGACCAGGCATATTTTGAGGTTAGATGGAGCTTCTGACGAAAGACGTCGTTGACATACAGACTGAGCGTCGCCGTGATTCCGCCCCCTACCGCGGCATCGGGGATGACATAGCGTAGCACAACCGAGTTGGCAGGCTGAGTCGCAGTGAATTGGACATAGTGACCCGCCTCGCTCAGCTTGACACTGCGCCGCCCCGAAGACTCTGCTGCTATCTCGCCGAAGGTGCGGCTGGCTGCGAGGATGGAGGCGTTGGTTTGACCCGCTTCGGCTTCGTATTCGAGCCAGGGCAGTGTTGCACCGCGACCAGGACTAGATGGTTGCGTGGTTGAGGGTGCCGTGATCGGCTGACATGCGAGTAGGATGAACCCGCAGACAAGCAGTAGGGTAAGGAGTCGAGATCGTTTCATGTGCTATTCCCTCATACTTACTGATTTCTTCTAGCTGTACTTTAGAACCTACCGCTCCCACGTCATCCCCGGATAATTCCGATACAGTCCAACCGCCTCAAGCACTGCCTTCCCCTCGCTTTCCAGCACCTTCTCCCCATTCCACTTTTCCACTGTCACCCTAGAATCAAAACTTGACAGATGCGCCAGCCAGGTTTTGAGAGACCCCTGGACGACGCCATCATCCAGGCCTTGTACCGTCGTCAAGCGTGTGCCATTTTCTTCAATAAGGAGTGTGGGGAGCCCCCGTTGCAACACGATCCAGTTGGATGGGATGCGGGCAAAGGTGAGCGCTTCCCCGTTGGCGTTCAGGGGGGCCGCTTCTATGGTGCTGCCGTAGAGGTTGGCCGGATCGCAGACGTTCATGATCACAGGCGGCTCGTCCGCTTGCAGACCTGCACTACCCACTTTGCGCAGCTGCTCCACGACCTCGGGTAGGGCAAACTGGACACCGGGCAAATTCTGCACGAAGTAACCACGACGCACTTCGCCACGCATCTCCAGTCGCTGCATCTCCTGGTAGATCAAACCCCACTCCCAGCTTCCGATCTCGTTGTCCAGACTTTCGTGGGTGACGACGCCATAGCGGGCCAACAATTGACGGGTCTGCTGTGCCACCTGTTCGGCCAGCGGCAGTGGTTTGCCCAATACGCCGAAACGATGCACTAAAGCCCAACGCCCTTCCTGGGCGCTCGGCACAATCGGTTCACTGTCACTAGAAAGCCGTTGGCGCACCCGTTGACTGGCGGAGCGCATCTCTTCGCGGCTGGGACGCCGCATACCAGCCACCCGCGACGCAGGTTCAGGGGTCGCCCGCCGATTGCCCAGCCGTGCTGCCAATTCCGCTTCAAGCGAGCTGACCGGCTGACGTGGTGCGGATGGACGTTGGGCACCGGGTTGCCACAGCCGTTGCAACGCCGTCCAATTGTCATTGGTGACTAAGCCTGCCAGCACCAATTCCAGCAGAGCTGCTTCGGTCGCGGCCTGGTCGAGTCCTAGACCAGAGCGCAGATCGGCGACAAAGACGGCACCTTCGCTTTTGAGAAATTCGTAGACGTTGCGCGCCGCTTCACTCAGGTGGCTGAGATCACTGGGAGCAGGTTCCAGATAAGTGCCGCCTTCGCCACGGAAGAAGAAGCGGATGCGTCCACGCTTGGGATCGACACCGCCCGACCCGACCCAGACCAACTCACCTCGCTGACAGAGCGCTGCCAACTCGGCTGGTTGGAACCCTTTGATGCGTAGCGGTAAAACATCCCGCTCCCAGAGTGGGCCGACAATCGAAGCAGCCCGCAACTGCTGCAAAACTTTGCTCAGTGCGCCCTCACCTGCAAGTCGTGTGTCGGGGTGAAGATGCTGCCAGCGCGCCAGAAAGTCAGCATAGACCGGGAAGGGCACCGCCTGCACTTCGCTACGCAAAATGGTGAGCGTGCGCCGTTGCATCTGCTCCAGGGTGCGCAGATCGACAAATTCTTCACTCGTCGCTGCCTTTTGGTTCGGTGTAAAACGGCCATGTGCCAGTTGTCGGCTCTCCACTCGGCGCGCCAACTCTTGCTGCAGCCAATCGGCGGGGAAGGCGTAACGGGCGAGAATTTGCTCGGCGCTGATGGGGCCGGATTGGGCGAGGAGGCGGTCGAGGAGGAGCGGGGTGAGGGGTGAGGGGTGAGGGATTGATTCGTACTCCTCTCGATATTCGGTGTGGACCCAACGGTGGGCGGGGCCGTGGCTAGTGGGGATCTGCATTTCGAGGATGCGACCAGCGCCAGCCAACTTGGCGACCCAACTGGCTGGATCGACGGTGGTGCGCATTGCGATTTCGCTGGCGGAGAGATCGCCGACTTCTTGAAAGAGGCTGGCTAGTTCTTCTGCTGTGCGTGCTTGGGAGGTGGGGGCGGTGCGTTGTAGACGTTGACGCACACTCTCTACTGCTTCGGGGCGCAGCAGATCGGCGAGGTTGACATCCTTGAGCAGGTCTTGCAGTAGGTCACGGTTGAGGCTGAGCGTCTGCAACTGGCGCTCGGCCTTGGGCGTGTCCCACTCGTACATGTAGATGGCGATCAGGTCGTAGAGCAGACTTTGCGCCACAGGCGAAGGGGTGAATGACTCGATCACCTGCACCTGAATCTCGCCCCGTTGGATGCCTGCCACCACTTCTTCGAGATGGGGTAAGTCCATCACCTCTTCGAGGCAGTCGCGATAGGTCTCGGCGATGATCGGGAAATCCTGAAGCTGTTTGACAATCTGTAAGAGATCCTTGGCGCGCAGCCGTTGCAGCCAGAAAGGCGTGCGTTTTCCTCGTCCTAAACCGGGCAGCAGCAGCGCCCGCGCCGCGTTCTGACGGAATTGCGCCCCAAAGACCGCCGAGTTGGGCAACTCTTGCAGGATGCGCTCACGGGCTTCGTTAACGCTCATCTCGTTGACCAGATCGAGCGGGAAGGAAGCATCGGCATCTGGGAAGCGAAAGAGAATGCCATCGTCGTTCGACTGTACTTCGACCTCGACTTTGAGCCGTTCACGCAGGGCGCTGGTCAGGGCAATTGCCCACAGCCCATTGACCTTGCCGCCGAAGGGCGATTGGATCACCATGCGCGGGTCGCCTAGCGCATCCTCGAAGAGTTCGACCAGGACGGTACGATCCGACGAAATGGTGCCGACATGGTCGAGTTGACCAGTGACATAGTCGAGCACGAGCCAGGCCGAGTTGTCGTCGAGGGCGTACTCCTGATGCAGCCAGTCGATCAGCGCCAGCACTTGGGGCTGGTCGCGCAGGGCGAGGACGGCACGATAGCTCTTCAAGTGCAGCGCTGTCACCACCTGCTGTAAACGTTCGACCACACCACGTCGAAAGGCACCGACGCGCTTACCCAGTTCGTAGGGACGCCAGGGATAGTCGCCGCGCCAGAAGGGCATACGTGGCACGGCACCCGCAGCGTCGGCAACGATCACCTTGTCGTCAGTCAGTTCGATCACGCGCCAGACCTGCGAGCCGAGCATCAGCGTGTCACCCAGGCGGGTCTCGTAGACAAACTCTTCGTCCAGTTCACCCAATTTGGTCTTGCCATCGGCCAGATAGGCGTTGAAGGCTCCTCGGTCCGAAATGGTGCCGCCGTTGGTGATCGCCAGCAGACGGGCGCCGGGCAGCGCCGCCAGTTGATTATTGATGCGATCCCAGGTGATGCGCGGACGCAGTTCACGGTGGATGCCACTAGGGTAGCGTCCGGAGAGCATGTCGAGCACGGCGTGGAATCCACGCAACGTGAGGTCGGAGTAAGCGTAGCTCTGACGCACGAGGTCGTAGAGTGCGTCCACGGACCAATTCTCAACCGAGACTATCGCCACGATTTGCTGCGCCAAAATGTCGAGCGCGTTGCGCGGGGTGTGGATCGGTTCGACCTCGCCGCGCAACATGCCACCGGCCACGGCTGCCGCCTCCATCACATCTTCACGGTGGGTGGGAAAAATCCGTCCTTTACTCGTCTGCCCGACCAGGTGACCGGCCCGCCCGACGCGCTGTAACCCTTGTGCCACCGCCTTGGGCGATTGGATCTGCACCATCAGATCCACTGAGCCGATATCGATCCCTAACTCTAGCGACGATGTGCCCACAATCGCCGGTAGCCTGCCCGACTTCAACTCCTGCTCAATCGCCAGCCGTCGCTCCTTCGACACACTGCCATGATGGGCCGGAATCAAGACTGCATGCTCACCCCGGCCAGCGGCGAACATACCGACGCCTTTGGTAACACCAGATTCGATGAGGGCGTTTGGTGGGAAGAGATTGGAGATTGGAGATTGGAGATTGGGAGATTGGGAGATTGACGACTCGTGACTCGTGACTCGTGACTTCTGACTCCTGACTCCTGACTCCTGACTTTCAACTGCCATCTGCTCATTCAAGCGATCCGCCGTGCGCTCAGCTTGTCGGCGGTCGTTGACGAAGACGAGGGTGGTTTTGTGCTCATGGATCAACTCCACCACGCGTGGAATCAAGCTCGGCCAGATCGACTCGCCCGGCATATGGAGAAAGTCCTCAACGACCGTTTCCACACGTAGATCGAGTGCTTTACGATAGCCCGCGTTGACAATCGTCACGGGGCGAGGTTGGAGTACGGAATGCGGCGGGTGACCACTCTGGGCGCGGAATGCGGAATCATCAGTCGCCCCGTTCTCCTCCTCTTCTTGTCTTCTTGTCTTCTTGTCTTTCTCGCACCCACCCAAATACCTCGCCACCTCCTCCAACGGCTGGATCGTCGCCGAAAGTCCAATCCGTTGGATCGGCTGGACGGCGAGATGTTGCAGGCGTTCGAGGGTGAGTGAGAGGTGGACGCCGCGTTTGGAGCCAGCTAAGGTGTGGATCTCGTCAACGATCAAGGTGTGCACGGTCTTGAAGAGATTGCGGGCATTGGGGCTGGTGAGCAGCAGATAGAGTGATTCGGGCGTCGTGATTAGGATATGTGGCGGCTTACGCACCATCATCTGCCGTTCTTTGCTCGGTGTGTCGCCCGAACGCACCGCCACGTTGATCTGGGGCAACTCGATGCCCATTTCTTCCGCCGTGCGCCGAATCCCTGCCAAGGGCACACTGAGGTTGCGCTCGACATCGTTATTAAGCGCCTTGAGCGGCGAGAGGTAAACCACTTCGATTGCGGATTGCGAATTTGGGATTACGGATTTTCTACTCTTGGGCGTGCCTGGTAAATTCGTATCTCGTATTTCGTATTTCGTATTTCGGAATAATTGGTCAATCGCCCACAGAAACGCCGTCAACGTCTTGCCCGAACCGGTGGGAGCGAGAACGAGGGTGTTTTCACCGCGTTGAATGGCAGGCCAAGCTTGAGCTTGCGGTGGCGTTGGCTTGCCCAGAGTTGTCTCGAACCACTTGCGGGTTGCGGGCAGAAAGAGATCTAAGGGATTGATTGCCAGGGGCTCGGCGGCCTGTGAGGGTTCCATGTGACTTCCTCCATGCGAACATATGTGCGTATGGAAGAAGTATAACACAATCTGGCACTTCTGGCGAAGGTGCAGCGCCTAGACTGGCTTTAACACCATTGCTGCCACGGCGGAAAAGAGCAGCAACAAATTCACGGCATTGAGCGTGGTCAGTCGCCATTGCAAGGCCGGCAATCTCGGTTTTAGTGAGACATCAGATGTCAATGCTCGCTGAATTTTATTGGCGGTACTGCGAATCAGCGTTCCACCTAGCGCCAGCGAAATAAGAATTGCCCAGAAGCCCCACTGCAGCCAGAGCATCTCAAACCCCATGCCCGAGACGGCCACCATGGCAATTCCCGCCACTAGTGTAACAAATGCCGCTGAACCGACGACGACAGTGCCGTAAAAGCGACTCTGCGCAGCGTAGACTTGCAGCGCATTGGGGTCACCGTTCCGTGCAAAACGCGCGCCAACAATGCTCAAGGTTGCATTACCGCCGACCCAAACAATCACCGAAAGAATGTGTAGAAACTTGAGCAAACCATAGGTTGTAATCATCGTTCTCCTCTCCTGGTGGAACATGTACAACTTGATTGGATTCCAACTCCCGAATGGTCGGAATCAAGCTTGATCGTGTCAGCTAAATGTGTAGAGATTGTGAAGAAATGGAGGAGAGGATGTGAAAAGAGCAAGGGCAAGTGGCAAGTGGCATAAAAATGGTTTGAAATATAGTTTGCAAAATAATTGACTTTGTCAAGTAACTGATTGATAATAGCAGCAATCCAGCAGCGTTTACAACGGTTCCAAAGGAATATGAATATGGTAAATCGGGACTCCATATCAACAAACGAGTCGGCCCAGATTGATCAGGTGCGGCGTTTTAACCGCTTTTACACCAAACAGATTGGCGCGCTGCACGAAGGGCTACTGCAAAGTCCCTTCTCGCTGACCGAAGCACGTGTCATCTATGAATTAGCCCAGCACGAAAGCGTGACAGCCAGCGAACTATGCAGCGAACTCGGGATTGACCCCGGCTACCTCAGCCGGATCGTACGCAGTTTTGCCAAGCAGAAGCTGATCGAACGCCAGCCTTCGCTCCATGACAAGCGTCAAACATTGCTCAAACTCAGCCCACAGGGAGAGCAAGCCTTCGCCACGATCAACAGCCGCTCGCACGCTGAGATCGGCGAAATGCTCAGCAAACTACCAACTTCGGAGCAGAAACGATTGGTTGCCGCCATGCAGACCATCGAATCGATTCTTGCGCCGCAGAACCCAAACAGACCGCCCTATCTGCTGCGCCCCCACCAACCGGGCGATATGGGCTGGGTGATCCATCGCCATGGAGCACTTTATGCCGAGGAGTATGGCTGGGATGAAACTTTCGAGGCACTAGTCGCTGAGGTAGCCGCCAAGTTTATCAACAACTTTGATCCCAAACATGAGCGCTGCTGGATCGCCGAGGTTGATGGTGAGATCGTCGGCTCGGTCTTTGTGGTCAAGCTATCAGATGAAGTAGCGAAGCTGCGACTGCTCTATGTCGAGCCCAAGACGCGCGGCATGGGTATCGGTGCGCGGCTGGTGGATGAGTGTATCCATTTTGCCCGGCGCACTGGTTACAAGAAGATGACGCTGTGGACCAACAACGTACTGCTCGCCGCCCGCCACATCTACGAAAAAGTCGGCTTCCAACTTGTGCTTGAAGAACCTTACCACGGCTTTGGCCACGCTCTGGTGGGTGAGACGTGGGAATTGGAGCTTTGAAGGAGAAAAGTTGAAAAGTGCAGAGGAAAGGGTACTCAGTCGTCAGTTAAGTAGATTCTTGTTCTTTTGAAGCATGTGTTTTCCTCGGTAGAGGTCCGTGTCAAGACCACAAAAATCAGGCTAACAGACGACTCCGTGTTCCTTGATTTTCGTGTTTAGTCTTTATGCAACTCAAATGACTAAACACGGAAATCAAGGAACACGGAAAAAATATGTCAGCCGTGCCAGGCATACTTCAGGGGCGTACCTGTCTCTAGCAATGTCTTGAGGTTGTTGAGGATGGCGGTCCAGCCCATCGACACCATGGCGATGTTAGTGTCGGGAGCAAACTCGTCGTGGGTGATCTTCAACATCACGATGCTGCCTTCGCTGGCGGGATAGGGTGATAGCTCAAAGGTGACGCGTGAGGGCGGCCCGCCCAAGGCGGCAGATTTCCAGCTATAGGCAAGCGTCTTGTGGGGATCGTAGGTCAGAACCTCGCCTTGGACTTCCGATTCCCCGTCTGGCTTGAGGATTTTCAAGGGCGAACCGACCTGCCAATCAGTTTCATGGCGGCGTCCACCCCAATATTGCTGGGTGAATTCCGGCGTGGTCAACGCACTCCACAGCTTTTCGGGCGTGGTAGCGATAAAGAGCGTATAGACAAATTGCGGTTTTTCCATGTAGGATTCCTTTTCGATTGCTTCAAAATCATGATTCGTGATGCGTGATTCGTGATGCGTGACGTGTGTCAAGTGACTAATCCTGATATATTGACAGGAAATTCACGGATCACAAGTCACACATCCCTTTTTTCTTCCAACGTCTGCTTCAGTACACCCAATGCTTGCAGCCGTGAGCGTTCGTATTTGCCGATCCAGCGGTCGTAGATATCTTGGATCGGGATTGGGTTCAGATAGTGCAACTTCTCGCGCCCACGCCATTCGATCACTATCAGATTGGCTTCCTCTAACAATGCTAAGTGTTTGGTCACCGACTGGCGCACAATGTCCATCTGCTCGCACAGTTGGGTGAGCGTCTGCCCGTTGTTAGCAAAGAGCAGATCGAGCAATTTGCGCCGATTGGGCTCGGCTAGTGCTTTGAAGACAATATCCATGTTGTTAGCTATTATATGCAGCCAAATGGCTGCATGTCAAATTTTTCCTTCTACTCTCGGCGTTCTTATGCTTACAACTCTTTGACTTGAGAATGAGATTCTTGGAAAATGTGAGAAGAAAGTTTCATTTTATTTATACTGATCAGCCCTAGAGACGCGGATAGTAGGTTGCGCAGATCGTTACAATACAGACATAGAATCCGCGCTTCCTACTATCCGCGTCTCTAACACCAAAGGATGTTAACGTGTCTCATCTTTTTGATCCACTCACCCTGCGCGGGGTTACGCTGCGCAACCGGATTGGCGTTTCGCCTATGTGTCAATATAGTGCGGAAAATGGCTATGCCAACGACTGGCATCTTGTTCATCTTGGCGCGCGGGCCAGCGGCGGGGCAGGGATTGTAATTGCCGAAGCGACTGGCGTAGAAGAGCGTGGACGCATCAGTCCCTATGATTTGGGACTTTGGGAGGATGGTCAGGTGGAAATGTTGAGCCGCATCACCCAGTTTATCCGCTCACAGGGTGCAACACCGGCCATTCAACTGGCCCACGCCGGACGCAAGGCCTCAACCAACCGACCGTGGCAAGGCGGCAAACCAGTTGGGTCCGATCAATTGGGCTGGCAACCGGTGGGTGCCAGCCCAATTGCCTTTGCCGAAGGCCACCCGGTTCCTAGCGAACTCTCTACGGCAGAAGTGGGTGAGATCGTCAACGCCTTTCGTGCCGCCGCCGTGCGCAGCGACGCCGCGGGCTTCGATGTGATCGAAATTCACGGGGCACATGGCTATCTGCTGCACAGCTTTCTCTCGCCGCTTTCCAACCGGCGCGCTGACCGCTACGGCGGTAGCTTTGAGAATCGTACTCGCCTGATGATAGAAACAGCACAAGCGATCCGTTCGGTTTGGCCCGAAAGCAAAGCGCTCTTTGTCCGTATCTCCTGTACCGATTGGGTGGAGGGCGGCTGGACGATTGAGGAATCGGTGGAATTGGCGTGCAAACTCAAGGCCGAAGCGGTCGATCTGATCGACTGTAGCTCAGGCGGTACTTCGCCCACTGCCAAAGTGCCGGTCGGCGCTGGCTATCAGACACCCTTTGCTGAGCGCATTCGCCGTGAGGCTGGTATCCCTACGGCAGCGGTTGGCATGATCACGCAGCCGATGCAGGCGGACGAGATTGTGCGCAATGAACGGGCGGATGTAGTGCTGTTGGCGCGTGAACTACTGCGCGATCCATACTGGCCGATCCATGCGGCACAAGTGTTGCATCAGCGTGAACATGCACCGGTGCCACCGCAGTATGCACGGGCGTTTTGATAAGGTAGGCGGTTACAAGTAAAAGAAGCAGCACCACGTGTTGATGGGACACGGTTGTTTGGAAACGAAGCTGTGCAACCTAAATCCGTGGTTCGACCTGGGTGGGACACCTATTCTTACCTGTTCTTCTACCTAATCTGTGCTAAAATAAGGAGGGTGAAACAAGAAAGGGGCGCAATGCACATGAAATTTCCATACGGCAATAGTGATTTCTACCAGATTATAACTGAAGAGTATCTATATTTTGACCGAACCAGTTGCATTCCCCAATTTGAAGAAATTGGGAAAAGTTTGCTCTTTCTACGTCCGCGACGTTTTGGCAAAAGTCTGCTGATTTCGATGCTGGAAAATTACTATGACATTGCGAAAGCCAGGGAGTTTGATCGTCTATTTGGTCCGTTAGCGATTGGCGCCAATCCTACGCCGCTGCACAATCAATATCTGGTTTTGACCTGGGATTTCTCCTTCATTAAGACCTATGGTTCGGTCGAAGCTATTGACAGAGCGTTGCAGCAATATCTCAATGAACGGACGCGCAACTTTATCGTGCGTTACAAAAACCTTCTCACAACCGAGATCCACATCGACCCAACCAACGCCCTCACCACGTTTCTCTCTTTGTTGACTTCGGTCCAAGCTGCTGGACACAAACTCTATCTCCTGATCGATGAGTATGACAACTTTGCCAACGAAGTGATGATGGCTGGGCAGCCTGAAAGTCGTGAACGCTATGAAGAGCTTGTCTCCGGCGAAGGGATCTTCAAAACGGTCTTTAAAGCAGTCAAAGGCGTGATGCGCGGCATGGGGTTGGATCGGGTCTTTATCACAGGCGTTTCGCCGATTGTGTTGAGCGACGTGACCAGCGGCTATAACATTGCCAAAAATCTTACCTGGCGGCGCCAGTTGAATGATCTCTGTGGCTTTACTACAGCTGAGGTGCGCGCCTTGGTCGAACGTGTGATCGCCGATTGCGGTCTGCCGCCTGCCAAGGCGGACGAGGCAATGGAACTGATGCGCGTCTTCTACAATGGCTCGCGCTTCACCTTCGATCAGTCACCACTCATCTATAACCCAACCCTCGTCTTTTACTTTCTCGAAGAATTTCAGCTTGAGTGTCGTTACCCAGATAAGATGTTGGATGGCAACCTTGCGCCCGATTACAACAAGCTGGTGTACATCTCGAAACATCTGGATGGGGAGCAACTATTACTTGCAGCAATCAATAGCGAAGAAGCCTTAACTGTTACCGAAGTAGGGGACCGGTTTGGGATGGCAGAGATGTTGTCTGATAAGCGGCAGGATCGTATGGCATCATTGCTCTGCTATTTGGGCGTGTTAACCTTAGGCGGCAGGGATGCGACGGGTAAATACATTCTCGAAATTCCCAATTTGGTAATAAGGCGACTCTATGTCGATCGCTTACTCGACATGATGCTGCCCCCCCACGATCAAGAACGTGGCCGTACTGCTGCCGAAGCACTCTCACAACGTGGTGAGATGCAACCGCTTTGCAACTTCATCGAAGAGACCTATTTCAGGGTGCTTGACAATCGGGATTATCTGCATGCCGATGAGTTAACCGTCAAGATGGCGTTTTTAACCTTGCTCTACAATGATACATTATACATCATCGACTCCGAAACCGCTTTGGAACGCACCTACGCCGACTATCCAGAAACCAGAGATCATCCATCGAGATCGCCGTTTTCACACCAACTGGATATTTTCGTCTGAGTTTAAATATATGCCACTCAGCAAGGTCGAGATGGAGGAACAGCCTACAGACGTACTCAAAGCACGCACGCCAGTGACAGAAAAGCTGGCCGAAGCGAGCAAGCAGGTCAGAAATTACCGCACAAAATTAGCGAAAAAATACGGCAATAGCCTGCGCTTACGGAGCTATGCTGTCGTTGCCATCGGTTTTGAGCGCGTGTTGTGGGAGGAAGTTACGGACCAAGACTCAAGTACTTCTGAAGTTGCAGCTAGGAAGCATTGAAAAATAAGGGGTTATCTTCTCGATGAAGATAGCCCCTTTTTCAAAGACTCAACGATACAAAGCGTTCACTCTGGGTTATTTACCCTTCGCCGCTTTCCATGCATCGTACTGCTTCTCCACCTCTGCCTTGACGGTATCGATACCTGCCGCCTTCAACGCATCGATGTAGTTGGGCAATTCAACCTCTGGGTCGACATAGCCGGTCATTAGGGCGCGGTTCAACCCGTCGGCAACGGTCGCAATCGCCGTCAGTTCGGCGGCCACTGGCTCAGTGCGGAAACGGAAGCCCAGGGAAGGATGATCAATCGCATCTTTCGAGTAATCGATCAACATTCGGTTCTTGTTGGGGTCTTCCTTGTTGGAAACAGCTTGCAGCAAAGTGTTGCCCAGCGTCCATGCACCACCATGCGCACCATACCAGGCACTGTCGATAATTTTCACCCGACCATCAGCCTCAACCTCCCAATTTTTGCCTTCGACGCCAAAGAGCATCATATTGAGCAACGTAGAATCACTGTGCATCAGGTTGATAAATTTCATCGCCTCGACAGGATGTTCGGACGCCATCGGAATGGCGAGCATGGAACCGCCAGAGTGCGTGGTGACATTGACCTTGGGTTGGGAATAGATTTCCTTTAACTGGAGGTCAGCATTGCCCGAAGCGTTGACCAATTCCTGCGCCTTGATGTTATTGCCCTTGAGCGGTTGCGTTTCGATGAAGAACTTGCCCGCATTTCGAAGCTCGGCGGTGTTAAAGGTATTCAGTCCAGCATCCGGGTGAATCCAGCCTTTGTTATACCACTCGCGGATCATGGTCACGTAGTCCTTGGCCCAGGCGGTTTCCATGATGTTGACAATCGTCTCGTTGAAGTTGCCTGCCGAATCGGGAGCAAACTCCATGCTGATCAAGTTGCTGGGAACACCCGCCGCAAAGCCGGGTACCCAAGGATCAAAGCCCTGCCAACCATCGTTGAGGAAGGGATATTCATCCGGGCGGGCGGCTTTGGCTTTTTCCAGCCAGGGCTCCAAATCGCGCATGCTCTTGATGTTGGCAGCATCTTCATCGGTAAAGCCAATCGCATCGGCGACCGCGACATTGTAGATAAAGCCTCCGGGAACGGTCAGTTCTTTGTTGGTGGGAACCGCATAGTTGACACCATCGATCTGCGTACCCGTGATGAACGCTGGGTTCAATCCGCTGACGATGTCTTGCCCGTACTGATCGAGCAAGTTGCCATATTCCCCAGCGCTGTCGTTCAACGGACGGAACAGACCCTGCGTGGCGAGTTGCATATAGTTGAGCCAATCCGCCGTGAAGAAGATGTCCATCTTTTCACCCGCTTGAATGCCGGTGACCGCCTTCGTCGCCCAATCGCCCCAACCCACAATGTGGAAGGCGACATTGACGCCAAGCAGTGGCTCGATGTACGCATTGATCGCTTCTTCAACCGCTGCGCGCTGATCAGTATCGCCGTTGCCAATCCAATAGTAGTCGAGTACTATCACATCACCCGCTGCGCTGGCCGCGGGTTGTCCTTCAGCAGCCGGTTGGGCGGGTGCTGCGGCTGGAACACAAGCCGCCACCACCGCCAGCATTGTCAAAATTAACAAATACGAAGTAACTTTTCTTAACATGTTTTGTTCTCCTATGAAATAGTTTTTGGGATTAGACGCCATGCAGTGGATACACAAAAAAGAATGAAAGTGGCAAGTTGCAGGTGGCAAGTGCTGTCCTAACTCAACCAGTAACCGTTCACCATTAACCATTTTCACCCCTTGATGGCACCAATCGTTAACCCCTTGATGAAAAAGCGCTGGAAGAATGGATAAGCAAAAATGACCGGGCCAACCGTCACGACGGCCATCGCCATGCGGAAGGTCTGCGATGGCAGTTCCGACATATTCACCAGCCCCTGCATCTTATCGGCATTCTCCAACAGGAAACGGATATTGTTTAAGGTTGTGTAGATCGTGAACTGTAGGCTGTAATATTGTGCGTCGTCCACCAACAGCAGAGAGTTGAAGAAGTTGTTCCAAATCCCAATCGCACTGAACAGCGCCACCGTTGCCAACCCAGGAATCGACAGCGGTAAGACAATCTGGAAATAGGTACGCCATTCGCTCGCTCCATCCATGCGAGCCGCTTCGATGATCTCATTCGGCACATTGGCTTTATAGAAGGTGCGCATGACGATCACCCAGAAGGGGCTAAACGCAGAGGGTAGGAAGAGCGCCCACAGGCTGTTTTGAATCACCAAAACCTGTCGCGCCACCATGTAATAAGCCACCAATCCGCCGCTGAACAACATGGTGAAGAAGGCATAGAAGGTGAAAAAGGTGCCAAACTTGAAGTTATCCCTGGAGAGCGGATAGGCGTACAGCCCCACCATCAGCACAGACATCACCGTCCCAATCACAGTGGAGATAATCGTATTCTTGTAAGCGGTCAGGACGATAGAACCCTGACTGAACAGAAATTTATAGGCCATCCCCGAAAATTCTTCCGGCCACAGACGGTAGCCATTGGCCGTCAGAGATGCCTCGGAAGTGACTGACGCAATCACGATTACATAGATGGGAATCAGCGTCAAAATGCAGGCAAAAATCAACAACAGATTGAAGCCAAGATTGGCTGGCGCTGTAATGGCGAGAACATCTCTCTGTTTTCGCTTTCGAAGGAAACCCTGACGCGCTTGTGGCTCAGATTTCAACACTGTCTCCATGTGCTTCATTTCCTTTGGATTCAGGGTAACCGTAACACAAAAAGGACACTCGTTAGACTTGTTCTGATCGTAGGGGCATCCGCTTGCCGGTGCCCTTGGGCGACCGCAAGGGTACGCCCCTACGATCAGAACAAGTCCTGTTTAAAACAGTGCCAAATCCGGTCGTGTTCTACGCACAACAAAGTTGGTGATCAGAATCAGCACAAAGCCGAAGACCGACTGCAAAAAGGCTGCCGCAGCCGGATAACCAAGGGGCGTGCTGCTTCGCAACATACTGTAGACAAAGACATCCAAGGTATAGGTCATATCCTTTACCAGGGCTGCACCGTTGGGAAGCGTATAGAACATGTCGAAGTCTGAACCCAAGATGCGACCGACTGCCAGAATTTGTAGCAGCACGATCACCGGGATAAGATGAGGCAAAGTAATCGTGGTAAATTGTTTCCACTTGCCAGCACCGTCTACCGCCGCCGCTTCATACAGTTCACGCGGAATGCCAGTGATGGTGGCCAGATAGATGATGGAGCCGTTACCGGTATACTTCCACACATTGGCAATCAGAAAAATGAAGGGCCAGATGCTTTTTTCCTTGTAAACTTCAATCGGTCCCAACCCGATGGGGGTTAAGAGGCTGTTGATGATCCCCCCTGAGCTACCCAATGCATAGACCACATAGGCGACCACAATCCACGAAATGAAATACGGCAGAAAGAGAATGGAGTGATAGAGTTTGGCCAGGAAGCGATTCGACAGTTCGAAGATGATGACCGCCAAGGCGACTGATAACACCAAACCGACCACCATGAAGAGCAAGTTGTACAAAATTGTGTTACGGATGTAGGTGAGCGTGTTCTCAATATTGGTCGGCAGCGTCAGGTAGCGAAAGTTCTCCAGTCCTACCCAGGGACTTTTGATGAGACTGTAGACAAACTTGTTTTGAATCCAGTAATCACTGGGGGGGCGTGAAAGCTTATAGTCTTTGAAAGCCATAATGATGCCAGGCATGGGCAGATAGGAAAACAAGAAGAGCCAAATGGCACCTGGCAGCACCATAATCAGATAAGACAAATTCGTATAAACCTTATCGGCTCCCCAACGTTTCTTTTTACTTGGAAGTGACTTGGCAGAAGCTGCAACTTCGACAGACATAGAGGCATTTCCCATTCGTTTAACCTGCGGACGGTACAAGAACCAACATTCTTCTAGGAAATCATCATGAGAAAAGATTGTATCGAGATGGAATTTGTTACGGAATCACTGAAGCGTGCAATTGACTGGGCGTAGTTTCACACAGAACAAACTGTTTGTCAAGCGCCATCACTATACTTGAATCAGGTCATGCTTCTTGAATTTTGGCACTTTTCTGCCCCAACTTTACGGTGTCACGGTTTTCCCGCCAATGTCCTTTGGAAAAATCCCACAATCTTCTCCTCAAACTCCTGTGGATAGACCGCCGGTGCGCGCATGTGATCGGCACCGGAAATAAACCAGAACTCAGCATTGACACCCGCTGCCTCGGCGGCGGCTTGTAGTTCCTGGCTGTGGTGGACGGGAACCCGCTTGTCATCAAAGCTGTGTACCACAAAGATCGGGCGCTTGCCTACCTGTTGAATTGCCGCGAGTGGACTCTTCTCGACTATGTTCTCTCCAGTCAGCAAGCGGGCCATGATGATGCCACCCGGTGCCAGCCAGGTTGGATAGCCAACCCGATGCAACTCCTCGCGGATGATCACTGGCAAGTTGGCAATGGGTGAGTTCAGAAAGAGCGCAGCGATGCGGGGCTCATCGACCATGGCGTAGAGGGTGGCCGCCCCGCTGAGCGAATTGCCGACGACTCCCACCTGCTCTGCTGCAAAGCCCTTCTGCTGCACCAGCCAATCCCAGGCTCCTTCCACATCCATGTATTCGTCCGTGCCGATGGTCGAATAGCCGTCGTCAGTCGCCGAGTCGCCGGTGTCATGCAGATCGAGCAGCAGCACACTAAAGCCGTTGTTATGCAACATCCCTGCTGGAACGAGAATGGCCTGTGCATTTTTGCAGCCACCCAGACCATCAACCAGAATCACGGCGGGCTGGTTAGGATCACCTGCCACGTACCAACCGGTCAGCAACATCGAACGGAAGCGGCTAGGGAATTGCACCACCTCATAGCTCGGCATGTAATATTTTTCAATATCAAACTCCGGCCATTTGCTGACGTTGGTAAAGTGGTCGGGCGTATTGGCCATGTGCGGATCGCAACTGTGCTGCACGCTGCCCAACCGCGTGTAGACCACATAGCCCACAGCAAAGTAGAGGATGGCGGCCACCAAAAGCAGCGAGACAAGGACAATCGGCAGACGTTTGCGCATGACTTTATACCTTTTCACTTAATAAACGGTACAGGGCGAACATAACGAGATGGCGTGCGACGCGCATACCTAACGTTCAATCGAGAGGGAGGCAAAACGCAAGGAAGGCGATTGGCAGCGAATTGTACCTTACCACAACGATGCTTTACAATTGCTTCACCGCCGTCGTGCATACGATGCACTATTTTTCAATCCCAAAGGAGAATTTCATGAAAGCCGTGATGGTCATGTTCGATTCGCTTAATCGTCATATGCTCTCGGCCTATGGCTGCGATTGGACACACACGCCCAACTTCAAACGTCTGGCCGAACGCTCGGTGATGTTTACCAACTCCTACGTCGGTTCGATGCCCTGTATGCCCGCACGCCGTGACTTGCAGACTGGGCGCTACAACTTTCTGCATCGCTCCTGGGGACCGATTGAACCCTTCGATGACTCAATGCCGCAACTGCTCGACAACCACGGCGTTTACACCCATCTCTCCACCGACCATTATCATTACTTTGAAGATGGCGGCATGACCTATCACAACCGTTACACCTCGTGGGATTTTGAACGCGGCCAGGAGGGCGATCCCTGGAAGGGGCAGGTGGCGGATCCCGAGATTCCGCCCACCTTGATCGAACGCAAATCGACCAACTCCGACCCCAAGTCGCTCAAGCAGATGTGGCGGCAAGATTGGGTCAATCGCCAGTTTCAGCGCCGCGAGGAGGATCAGCCGCAGCCGCGCACCTTTTGGAACGGGATCGACTTTATGCGCCGTAACCACAAAGAGGACAACTGGTTCTTGCACATTGAAACCTTTGACCCGCACGAGCCATTCTTCAGCCAGCGCAAATACAAAGATCTTTACCCACATAAATACGACGGCCCCCACTTCGATTGGCCGCCTTATCGCAAAATCCAGGAGACGCCCGACCAGGTCGAGCACATGCGCATGGAATACGCCGCGCTGCTCTCCATGTGCGATGCCTACCTGGGCGAAGTGCTCGACCAGTTTGACCAGCTCAACCTCTGGGAAGACACGATGTTGATTGTCTGCACCGACCACGGTTTCCTGCTTGGCGAACACGATTGGTGGGCCAAGAACATGCACCCGCTCTACAACGAGATTGCCCGCACGCCGCTCTTTATCTGGGATCCGCGCTGCAAACGCCAGGGCACAACCGCTGACGGGCTTGCACAATTGATCGACCTTTCGGCCACACTGCTCGAATTCTTCGGCGTGCCGCTGCCGCCTGATATGCAGGGCATCCCGCTCAAAGATGCCGTCGCCAGCAACGCCCCCACCCGCCCAGCGATTCTCTTCGGCTATCATGGGGCGCAGGTCTGCGTGGTCAACGACCGCTACATCTACATGCGTGCCCCCGCCAACGCCGACAACACGCCACTCTTCGAATACACATTGATGCCCACCCACATGCGTAAACCCTTTGGGCTGGAAGAGTTGCAGGGTATGGAGTTGGCCGAGCCGTTCGCTTTTACCAAAGGCACCAAAACGCTGAAAATTCCAGGGCGGGTGTGGCCGGGGATGCACTCATTGGAAACCTATCTCTGGGATTTGCAATCCGATCCGGAACAGAACCAGCCCAGCCAGGACAAAGAGGCCGAAGCGCAGATGACCCGACTGATGGTGCAATTGATGAAGGAAAATGACGCGCCGTCAGAGCAATATGTGCGCTTAGGTGTCGAGAATTATCTATGAACAGCTACCCTTTGATCAACCCCAAACTGCCCCGCATCTGGCACGGCGGCGACTACAATCCAGAACAGTGGCCTCCCGCCACCTGGGACGAAGATGTGCGGCTGATGCAGCAAGCCAATTTCGAGGTCGCTACGATTGGCGTCTTTAGCTGGGTGTCGCTGCAACCCGCCGAGGACCGATTTGCCTTCGAGTGGATGGACAGGGTGATCGAGAAGCTGAGTACAGGTGGACGTTACCTCTGTCTGGCAACGCCCAGCGCCGCCCAACCGGCCTGGATGTCGCAGGCTTACCCCGATGTGCTGCGCGCCGACAAAACGGGGCGACGGGTGCATCATGGCGGGCGCACCAACTATTGTCCCAACTCACCCACCTATCGCCGCTTCGCCGTGCAGATGGCGACCAAACTGGCGCAGCGCTATGGCCAACATCCCAACTTGCTGATCTGGCACATCTCCAACGAATATGCTACCCCTTGCTACTGCGACACCTGTACAGCCGCCTTTCGCACCTGGCTGCAAGCGCGTTACGCTTCGCTAGAGGAACTCAATCAGCGTTGGTGGAATGCCTTCTGGAGCCACACCTACACCGACTGGTCGCAGATCGAGCCGCCCTATGCCGACGGTGAGTCACTTGTCGTCCACGCCCTGACCCTTGACTATCGCCGCTTTCAGAGCGACTCAATGCTTGAATGTTACAAACTGGAACGCGACGCCATCCGTGCCATCACACCCGACATTCCGATCACGACCAACCTGATGGCAACCTTCCCCCATCTCGACTATCGCACCTGGGCCAAAGAGATGGATGTGGTTTCGTGGGACTGTTATCCCCGTCCGAATGGGGCGATCAGCGACGTGGCATTCAACCACGACCTCAACCGTGGGCTGAAGGATGGTCAACCCTTCATGCTGATGGAACAGACACCAAGCAGCCAGAATTGGCAGGCGGTCAATGCACTCAAACGACCGGGGGTGTTGCGGCTGTGGAGCTATCTGGCCGTGGCGCACGGTGCCGACACGGTGATGTACTTTCAGTGGCGACGAGGGCGGGGCGGCGGCGAGAAGTTTCACGGGGCCGTGGTCGAGCACGGTGGACGCTCTGACACCCGGGTCTTCGGCGAGGTGAGCGAACTGGGTGCTGAACTCGAACGGCTGGGCGACCTAACGCTCGGCGCAGCCACCGAGTCCAAAGTCGCCATTCTCTTTGATTGGGACAACTGGTGGGCAATCGAAGGGGCGATTGGGCCAATCAACCCCAAGGATTATCCTGCCTTTGTGCGCAAACATTACGCCGCGCTCTGGCGGCAACATGTCTCGATTGACGTGATCTTCAGCGATTCAGAGTTGAGCCGTTATGACATTGTCGTCGCACCGATGTTACACATGGTTAAGCCGGGCTTTGGGGAACGAGCCGAGACGTTTGTGCGGGCTGGCGGCAGCTTTGTCACTACGGTTTTTAGTGGTGTGGTCGATCAGAACGACCTAGCCTTCGAGGGTTATCCAGGACCGCTGCGCAATCTGCTTGGCATTCGAGTCGAAGAGATCGACGCGCTCTATGAAGGGCAGACCAACCGTATCTTCGTCACCGACAATCGGCTGGAGAAGGTACGCGGCGAATATCTCTGTTCGCGGCTCTGTGACATCGTCCACAGCGAAGGGGCCGAAGTGCTGGCCGCCTATGGCAGTGACTTCTATGCCGGCAACCCAGTGATCACGCAGAATCGGTTTGGTCTGGGCCATGCCTATTACATCGCTACCGACGCCGAGGAGCGCTTTCTGGATGATTTCTACAGCAGCCTGCTGCTGGAACACGGCATCGAACCACTGCTCAACGTCCCCGCCAACGTCGAAGTGACCGTGCGCGAGACCCCACAACATCGCCTGCTCTTTGTGCTCAACCACGATGCAGCGTCCGCCACGGTGCCACTGCCCGCAAAGACAACGTTTCACGAGCATCTCACTGGTGGCACCGTGGCCGAAACGCTGGAACTGCCTACTTATGGCGTGGCAATTTTGGAAGCAGCAAGCGGTGAATAGATTCAGAACCCCGCACCTCAGAACCGCGCACGATAGTAAGCGGCCACGTACGCTGCACGTACGCTGACGCTAACGGCTCTGAATCACATGTCAGAGCCCCGCACGTCAGTAAGGGGACATCGTTCAGAGCGTGGTGAATAGATTCAGAACCGCGCACGTTAGTAAGCGGCCACGTACGCTGACGCTGACAGCTCTGAATCACACGTCAGAGCCCCGCACGTCAGTAAGGGGACATCGTTCAGAGCGTGGTGAATAGATTCAGAACCGCGCACGTTAGTAAGCGGCCACGTACGCTGACGCTAACGGCTCTGAATCACATGTCAGAGTCCCACATGATAAAGAGTCGACGGTGAAACAGTTCGTACTGCCCCACTATTCTACTGTCGACTCTCTTTTTAGTTGCCACAGATGGACAGTTCGTGACGATCCTGGATGGCACCACTACGGGTGATAAAGAGGAAGGTCATCTGGCAACTGTCGGCCTCGACCAGCATAGCACCGAAATCGTCTATGTAACATTTTTGGCTGCCAGGAACCGATGGCGATTTGCATACATATCGGTTGGCCCCACCCAGCCCGTTGACAAAATAGGTTAGCCCGTCAAGTTCGAGTCGTTCATAGCTGTGCTCATGGCCAGAAAGCACAACCGAAGCACCCCAATCCTTGAAAGGCCACTGCATTGCTACCGTCGGGCCATGGGTGGATGAAGAGTATGGGGCGTGGTGGAAGTAGACAAATTTCCAGTGGGAGGCTGAGCCTTGGAGTACGGTCTGTAACCACTGTGCCTGGGTTGAATTACTCGTATTCCCATCTGGCTCATGTGGATCGCTGTCAACCGCAAAGAGGTGAACGTTGCCACGCACCATGTCATAGTAGCGCTCGTTGTTCGGTAGCGTGAAATAACCCAGGTAGGGCTGGGCGTTGGTTGCAATCCAATCGTGGTTGCCAAGCGAGGGCCAGAAGCGCGTTGTGTTGACATCGTTGGTGATAAAGTCGCTGTAGTCTCTGGTGATATGTGTCTCAAGTGTTGCCTGTTCGCCGCTTGGGTAGTTGTTATCACCGAGAGTCACGATAAAGTCGGGAGTCCAACGCTTGACCAGGTTGGCGACATCGGTTTCTGGCTGTGTGCCCGTACCATAATCACCAATCACGGCGAAGCGCGTAGTATCGTTGGGGGTCGCATTGAGCACGAGGTCAAAACTTGTATCCGAACTGGTGGCGCTGGATTGGTGTACTTCCACTGCCAGGATGTTCGCCCCAGCCACCAGTGCAGATGGGCTTAGCGTATAGTGCATAAAGGTCTTTTCATTGCTGCCAGTGATGGCACCGGTAGCGACGATAGTGGGAAGCATGGGTCCGGCAGGCAGGTTGTCGCGCACGACCTCCTGACCATTCAAATAGATCACGGCGCTATCATCGCGCAGCAGTTGTAGATCGACCACCTTGTAACGTGAGGGGTCGTCGATGGTAAAGATATGGCGGAAATAGCTCGTGATAAAGTTGTTGCTATCACAGGCTGGCGCGCTGGGTCCACAATTGATCACCGTTGCTTCATCCTTGTCGCCATAGCCTAATTCGCCCTGGCCACTCCGCCAGGTGCTGTCATCAAAATTCAACTGCTGCCAGCTTGACCCAGGATCGGAGCCGTTATCGAGGTATTTCCAGACCGCATCTGAAGGCACAATTCCCGCGATCTTAGAAATTGCCAAAGCGTTGCCCTTTTGGATGAGCGGAAGGTAAACGGTTGAGGTGCCATTGTTAGGCTCAAGAATGGTGATAGTGATCTGGCTTGAGCCACTGTGGCCATCCTTATCCGTGGCCATGGCCGTAATGCGATGTTCTCCTGCATGGAAATCTGACTTTGTAAAGCTTCCCTGCTCCCCAATTGGCCCCTGAACATTGGAACTCCAAAGTAAACTAGCGGTCACATCACCGTCCTGCGGATCAGTAGCGCTACCGCTAAAGGTGATCGCTTCGCCTTGGGTGAAGGTCTGATGATCGGTCGGCTGAGTGATGGTGACGGCTGGAAGATTATCTAGCGCTATGATGGTCAACCCGATTTGGGCAGAGTTACTGTTGCCGTCGCCGTCGGTGACACTGGCTGTAATCACATGCTCTCCCGGAGAAAGATCCGACTTTGTAAAACTTCCTCCTATGCCAATCTGTTGATCGATACTAGAATTCCAGGTTATGCTGCTGCCAATATCGTTGCCAGCAGCATCGTTGGCAAAGCCAACAAAATTAATCTCCACTCCTTGGCTAAAGCTATCGCCCGTAGTAGGCTCATCAATCGCAATCGTAGGCCCACTTGGCTGTCCGCAAGAGGGAAGCGGAATATCGTAACTGCGAAAATAGGCAGGCACAAATGCTGAGTCTCCATCATCAACCAACAGTTGAACGGTTCCATTACAAACGGGTGAGGGTACTTCGACAATTCCTTCAAAGCTGCCGGTGGTTTTAAGGAAAGTCAGATCGTCTGCCAAGTTCAATTTTTGTGGCTGCGAATCGGCTGTCCCATCCCACTGGAAGAGGAAGAAACCTGTCTGGCTCGGCGGACCGGCGATGATCAGATACTCACCGGCTGCGTTTCGTTCGATGCTGCGAATGCCATGTCCTTCCAGATTGAGTTCGATCGGTTCGCCGATATTGGCATTGCTCGCACTGCCATCGATCAAAGCATCAAAGTTATTGATCGGAGCAATCAGCGCCTGATCCTTAGTGGCTCCAACCAACGGAGCACGAAAGCCGACATAGATCGCCGTGTCATCCGGATTCATGGCCAAACCTTCAATGTTGAAGCCATCGGCAATTTCAGGATTGACACCTTGGGCTGCCTTGTTTGCAAAGTCATAGCCGTGCGCATCCCCCCAAGCGATCAAATCACCAGCCGCTGTGCCATTGTTATCGGTGCGCAGGCCATCGTAGTGTCCCTTGAAGTTGAGCGTAGTGGTTGCGCCACTGCCTACCAGATCGGTGGCAAAAAAGCGGTAGCGCGTCGGCTTGTTATTTCCGTCGCTATCGTTACTATGGGAGCCGATCCAGTAGATGCGCCGCGTGGAACCACTGTCAGTCGTGATCGTTCTGCTGGTTGAGCCTTCCAGATCGATTTTCTTGGTTACGTTGAGATCGTTGCTAAGATCGAAAGTAGCCAATGGCCCACCGTCTTGACGACGATTGTAAAGACGGATAATATTGTCATTATCGTCACCCACCAACATAAAACTATCATCCAATACGATAGCTGTGGAGCCTTCTGAGGCGCCCTCGTGCTTGTAGGGCCCCGCGGCTTGAACCAAGGCTTGATCTGAAGCCAGAACAGAAATAGAGAGGTTTGTTCTTGCCAGGGGAAAGAGTGTTAGCAAGAGCAACAGTGCAATAGGAAGAGTCAAATGTGGTTTGCGACGCAACTGGTTGTGCCGCAACCAAGAGAAGATCCGATACCATCGAGAGTCGTTGCTCATGGACTTTGCTCCTTTGCTGTCCTGTGATCTTACGGAGAAAAATGTTACGGTGGACAAAAATATCACTACTCAGCCGATTCCTTCCCAGGGAGGGGACCTGCAAAGGCAAACAGTGGTCTTGCTCGCCTTCCTGGAAAAGTTTGATCAATGGATTGAGTGGCGATTAAGAATTGTAGCTTGCTTTACGCGCTTTGTCGAACCGAAAATTGGCATCCACCTTTCAACTTGTTAATTCCAACTCACCCCAATCTGCAAGGAACTGATCCATGCGCACTTATCAGCCGATTCCTGAACTTACTGTCGTCGCCGTCCGC
The DNA here is from genome assembly GCA_046328715.1 of Caldilineaceae bacterium. Taxonomy (GTDB): domain Bacteria; phylum Chloroflexota; class Anaerolineae; order Caldilineales; family Caldilineaceae; genus JAXLWB01. The sequence continues at coordinate 70,191 of JAXLWB010000026.1, forward strand.
TATCGGGGCAGCCGACCCGCCCAACGAGACGAACGCAGCCTCAATGCCTACGCTACCAGCGATGTCTATGCCGCAGCCGACATTCCATTTCATGTCGTCGAACCTCGTTTCCCCGAAGCACAACGATCCACGGTCGAGCCGGATAACCTCGGTCTGATCGGCGGTGAAATTGCCGATGCCGTAGCCAACGGGCTGCGTGCTGGTCACGCCGTGTTGATGAGCGGCGGCGATTGCAGCCACATCACAGGCGTGCTTGGTGGCATGCAAGATGCTTATGGGGCTACCGCACGCATTGGTCTCGTCTGGTTCGACGCTCACGGTGACTTCAACACTCCGAAGACGACGATTTCAGGCATGCTGGGCGGGATGCCTGTGGCGGTGAGTGCTGGCCTGGGCTATCCCAACTGGCGTATTGGCTCGCACATTGCTGCGCCGCTGCCCACGGAACGCATCGTCATGGTCGATGTGCGCAACCTCGACCCGCTGGAAAAACAACTAATCGACGCCACCGCCGTGACCGTTGCCGCAGTCGCCCCTGGCTTCCCCGGTGCGGATCTGGCCGAAGCCATTATGCAACTCAGCCAACGTTGCGACCTGATCTACCTACACATCGACTCGGACGTCCTCGACGCCTCGCTCGTCCCCAACCACGGCACGCGTGAACCAAACGGCCCCAATCTGGAGCAAGTGTTGGCCGCAGTCGATCGGGTCATGGCGACCGGCAAAGTCGCAACCTTTGCTGTCGTTTCGGTCTACGGGGAAGGAGAAGGCTATGAGATCAGCCAACAGTCAGGGATTGGGTTAATACAAGGTGGATTGGAACGTTGGAAGAAGTATGGCATGGCGAGGTGATTTATGCAGCAAGACCGCCTTATCAACCGCATCGTCTGCTCACTATGTTTGCTGCTGGTAATCATTTCTGTCCTTGCCTGTAATGCCAACAAAGCTTCGTCAACTCCCGGCTGGGAAATGCATTGGAGCGATGAATTCGACGGCGCAACCAATAGCCCACTTGATAAGGCCAACTGGCTCTATGACACTGGCACAAGCTATCCCAATGGGCCCGCCCACTGGGGCACAGGTGAGGTGCAATCCTACAGTGAGAGCACGGAAAATGTTTATCAGGACGGCAACGGCAATCTGGCAATCAAAGCGATCCATACCGGGAGCGCGCCCACCACTGGCTGGAGTTCAGGACGGATCGAGACGGTGCGCAGCGACTTCCAGCCGCCTGCGGGCAAAGCGATGGCGGTAGAGGCGCGCATTCAACTGCCGGATGTCAGCGGAACGGCGGCGCAGGGCTACTGGCCTGCTTTCTGGATGCTCGGCGCACCCTTTCGGGGCAACTATTGGAACTGGCCGGGCATCGGCGAGTTCGACATTCTGGAGAATATTAACGGTCAGAATACCTGGTATGGCACGCTGCATTGTGGCGTCAATCCGGGCGGTCCTTGCCGTGAGACCAACGGCATTGGAGCCAACGCCAGTGCCATTTCACCGACACTGCAAAGTGCCTATCACGTTTACCGCTTCGAGTTCGACAAGAGCGTCACGCCGCAGCAACTGCGCTGGTATGTAGATGGCGTGCAGCGCCATACAGTCAACGCCAATCAAATGGACGCTACGACTTGGGACAACGCCACCAACCACGGCTTTTTCATCCTGCTCAATCTGGCCATCGGCGGCGGCTGGCCTGGCGCACCGACGAACAAGACTGCCTCGGGCAAGGTTATGTTGGTTGATTATGTGCGGGTCTATTATTCACGGTGATTGGTTCGTTCTGAAAATTGAGAATTGTGATCGGTACGCGGATCATACGGAAATGGCCAGGATGAAGGCGGATTAAAGCCGATTGGGTGCTGTAGGCGTGTTTTCTGTTAAGAGGGGATTGTCCGAACTGGGTATGGGATGTTGTTCAGGCTTTGCCTGGATAAGTGGCCTTGTTTTCCGTAAGTATCGATAGTCGTCTCGCTAGAGACTCTCTTTTTACACGTACTATTGGCGTTCCCGCAATTGCGGCAATGCTTTTTGCACGTAAAATTTGACTGCCGCAGCGTCGGGAACGCTTTTTTGCACGGTAAAATTGGCTACCGCAATTGCGGCAATGCTTTTTGCAAGCAAAATTTGGCTGCCGCAGCGTCGGCAACGACTTTTTGCACGTAAAATGTGGCTCCCGCAACTGCGGCAACGCTTTTTTTCACAATGAATCTGTGCTGCTGTCAACAAGAGGGGTCAGAACATAGGCCGCCTGCGCTCGATTTTGAGTGGTGCAGCCGCATTAAGTTCCTGGATCGCCCAAAAACAGGTCATCGTACTTGCCAGTTGCTAACACTTCGTCAAAGCGCTGGCCGATGGCTTTCAGGAGTTGGTTCTCCGTATCCCCGAAGACCTGCAAGACCAGCTCACCCGAAGGAATGTTATAGGTGGTAAAACGCAGATAAAGTTGCTGCTCACCGAGGCTCAAACGCAGTGATTTGCCGTAGTCATCGCTTTCCGACTCTTCCTTTTTCACAACCTGATAGTTTTCTTCCAGGAATTGGGCCAGTGCGTCGAACAGCTCAGGCTTGACGGGTGCTAGGTTATAGCTCATATTCCTCATCACGATGTCAACGATAAGATCACCGTGGTAGGGCAGGGGGGTGAAGTTCGCCCGCTTCACCAGTTGCTCGACACCTTTGTCATTCTTTTGCCAAACAAAGTGATGCTCGATCCATTGGGCATCAATCCTTTCAGGGTAACTGTAGCGCATCTGTGGCCGGGTGATGGGCAAGATATAGGCGTTGCCTTCGACAAAATCAAGGACAATCAGCTTTGCCACCGTTCGCGCCAATCCGCTCGGAAGATATTCGTTTGTATCGCTTTCCGCCAAACTGACAAAGCTATGTTGGTCAGGCGAAACGAGTAGTCCTGAGCGCAGCAATCGGTTTTTGTAGTCGCCAAAAATCGGTTGCGTGTCAATGGGGTAAGCGGTCAGCTTTTGCACATCCAGGACGCAATTGTCGCCGAGCAACAGCCAGCGTCCGCCAGAGAACTCTTTGCGTCCATAGACAAAGTGGTCTTCCTGCGTTGCAGTTGCCTGTGCACCATCCAACCATTGCGCCTTAGACACGATACTCGCACTCAGGCGCTGCACCTGAAGTTGTCCGTCAACCTCATGCACCAGGTAAAAGAACATCTGGTATTGGTCGCCGACATGGACCACAAAGACGGGTGCCTGCCCCAGGGTGATGATCGTCTCAAAGCGGCTGTAGCTGCGTTGTTCATCGCCTGAAAAGCCAGCTTGCTCTTCGATCTGGATCGGGGTGCCCTGGTAGCGCAAGCCGTAGAAGGTACCATTGTTGAGATCGTAGGTGAGCAGTTCAAAATTGCCGATCGGCTCCACGCTGGGCGGACGTTCGATAAATTGGTAGCGGTTGATGTAAAGCGTGGCTGTAATCGCAATCAGCAAGGGAGTGGCGATGATCAGATTGGCGCGCATGGGCAGATAGATCATGATCGCACCCAGTATCGTCCCGATCGCCGCTAGAATCCCGATTGTAGCCAAGGCAGGAAGGATGGCTTCCAGTCGGTTCGAATTGATGCCAAACAGCCATAAAATCGGATCGACCCAGAAGTAAGCCATACCCAGCCCCACTAGCAAACCGAGCAAGGCACCCAATAGTCTCCACCCCACTTTGATCAACATCGATTTGTACTCCTATGGTTAAGACTTATGTAAGATGGTGACATTGTAGAACAAGAAGTATTCTTGTTCGTTTTCCTGAGTCCACAGCACACAAGAAAATATCTTGTACTACAGCGTCTTATGTAATCCTGATTGTCTCATGTTGAGAATTTCTTGCGCAGTGCATTGGCGCTTTGGATCGGCTCGCCGATATCGGAGATAGTTTTCAAGAGTGCGAATGGCACAATGAACCATGCCTCACTGATTGTTGCCAACCAAAATCCACAAAATACAGCCAGAAAGATCAGCGCAACTCGCCCCATCGTGCCTTCCAGCACCTTTTCTGCTTCCTGCAACGTAATCACAGGACGGAAGACAAGGTGACTGATAAAGCCAAGCAGTAGAAATGCAGCCGAATAAAGGACGCCGTTGCGGATGGCTTCGAGATCGAATGGCAACTTCAAAACCAGGAATAAAAAGCAACAGAGAAAAAAGGCAGCGAAGGCTGAAAAACCGCCAGCAAATATCCAATATCCCTCCAACATCCGGCGACGGGTTTGGATCCGGTTTGTCGCTGTCCCATTGGGGAAGAACGCGCTCTCCTCCTTAGTGGTTAATCTGACCATCAGGGCTGTGACCGGAATTGCCAGCAAGGTGTTGATCATATAGAGCATCATGGCCGTTTCAAAGTGCCAATTCGACCAGAGCAAACCAAACACAGGCACGCTGTTGATGCCAACTGCGGCAGCGACTGAACTGAAAAAGTGAAAAATTGATTTGATATGCATAAAAAGTTCAATTTGAGAGACGTTTGCCCGCCAAGTCTACAAAACGTTATTTCGTCAACATCTGGCGAAAATATCTTGCTAGTGATAGCATAGGACAAAGATCATGAGTCGTCACGGATCGAAAGAAGTAGTTAGCAAGAGTAAAATAGGTATCTGTCAAGTTTGATTGACTATTTCAATCCGCTCCAGTATGATTGAGCCACCAATTCCAACGCACTTGTCAATGCACTGCCACAGGAGACACTCCAATGAAAGCTTACAACCGCGCGCTTCTACGATTGCTTCTACTCACATCTCTACTATTGGCCGCCTGCCAGCCGATCCAACGTCCGGCGGAAGCGTCTGAAGCGGTCGGGCAGATGGCGGAGATTAACGGCGTTCAGATCTACTACGAGGTGCACGGCAGTGGGCCAGCTTTGATTCTGCTGCATGGTGGTCTCGGCAATGCGGGATACTGGTACAATCAGATTCCAGTCTTCGCCAAGAATTACACTGTAGTGGCAATGGACAGCCGAGGGCATGGTCGTTCAACCTTTGATGACGTCCAGATCAGCTATTCGGTGATGGCAGCCGATGTATTGGCACTGATGGACCTCCTGAAAATAGAAAAGGCCGACCTCGTGGGCTGGAGCGATGGTGGGATTATCGGCATTGACTTGGCGATCCATCACCCGGAGCGACTGAACCGAGTGGTAGCCTATGGTGCCAACTACAACCCTTCGGGGGTGAATCCTGACATTGGAACCAATGAGCGCTTCAATGCCTATATTGAACAGGCGGCTGGTGACTATCAAAAATTAGCCGCCGACCCCAGCAAGTGGGATGCCTTCCTCGCCAATATCAGCAATATGTGGGCCACCGAGCCAAACTACACGCCAGAACAACTAGGAGCCATTACCACGCCGATCCTAGTGCTGGATGGCAAAGAAGAAGAAGCAATCCTGACCGAACATGCCATCGAAATGCAGGGTTTGATTCCCGGTTCAGAACTGCACTTGATCCCAGGCACCGGTCACTTTGCGATGTGGGAGAAGCCGGAAGAATTTAACCAAATCATCCTGGGCTATTTGGCGAAGTGAGTACATTGTCAGTTAGATCTTTCAGCATGAAGGGTATCCTGTCATTTCGACGGTAGGGAGAAATCTTTTGGTTATATAGCCGTGAAGATTTCTCCTCGCAACAGCCTGGGAGCCCTTGGGGCATCGAAATGACAGTGGCCCCATTACCGAAAACTTATAGACAAAGCAAAGCAAAGATGGATCATTGTTGGGGGCATCCGCTTGCCGGTGCCCTGCTTGCATCAGCGAATGGGCAACCGCAAGGGTGTGCCCCTACGCATTGTGATCATGCAATGTCTATTTGCTTTGTCTATTAGTTGACAATTCAGTGTGTGATGGGTAGCGTGTTAATCCGCAATCAGGAGTACTTCCATGTCGTTTCAAGGCAAAACCGCCTGGATTACTGGTGCATCGTCAGGCATTGGCGAGGCGCTGGCCTATGCATTGAGTCAGCAGGGGGCGCGCCTGATCTTATCGGCGCGGCGAGTGGAAGAGTTGGAACGGGTGAGGGCACAGTGTGCTAACCCGACTGTCCATCTCGTGTTGCCACTTGACCTGGCCCACTTCGACGCCAAGGCATTGACCCAACAAGTGCTAGCGGAGATGGGGCAGGTGGATATCCTTGTCAACTCCGGCGGCATCAGTCAGCGGGCATTGGCGGTGGAAGCCGACGTCACAATTGACCGCCGCATTATGGAGATCAACTACTTCGGCACCGTAGCCCTGACCAAAGCGGTGCTGCCATCGATGATCGCGCGCAAAAGCGGCCACATTGTGACCATCAGCAGCCTATCGGGTAAGATCAGCACGCCGCGCCGTTCAGCCTACGCCGCATCCAAACATGCGCTGCATGGCTTTTTTGACTCACTGCGATCCGAAGTCTATGCCGATGGCATCAGCGTTACCTTGATCTGTCCCGGCTACGTCAAAACCAACTTGTCGCTCTATGCCGTCAACGCCGATGGCAGTGCCCACGGCCAAATGGACCCAACCCAAGCCAAGGGCATGGCACCGGAAAAATTGGCCGTTCGCATTCTACAGGCCATCGAACGTGGCGAAGATGAGGTAATTGTCGGCGGGAAGGAAGTACTGGCAGTCTATTTGAAACGTTTCTTCCCTGGGTTGTATGCAACCTTTATCCGCAGCAGGCGAATCACCTAATGCTGCTTTAACAAGATGTTTGTCAATCATCTTCCGGGAAGTAGCAAAATATCTGAGTTCTCCTCACCTTACATGGTATACCAATCCATAAATGCAAGTTGACAACACAAATAATGATGGTATACTGCCTTTCATAAGAAAGTTGGTTGTTCTTGCAAAGTTGCTCCCTGAATCAATTCGCACTTATTGTAAACTGCACTCCCTAAGCATTGGAGTTTCAATCGTGAGTGGTGGGGAGCGAATTTCCCTTTTATTACAACTACAAAAGCAGCTTTACTGATATCTAGACACAGTAAGTCAGTTCAAATATAGGCTTATTTTGCTGTTGCAGTATTGAGATTGAGTCGCTTTCACTAAAGAGAGGTGATGTGATGACTGCTAGATCCGCTACAGTGAGACAGGGAATGAGTCTGCGCGCTCGCGAAGCCCTGGCAGGGTACCTCTTTCTTACCCCCTGGCTGATTGGTTTGCTCTGCTTTGTCTTGATTCCGATGTTGGCCTCGGCGTATTTTAGCTTTACAAGCTATGATGTCGTGAATACCCCAAAATTTGTCGGTCTGAGAAACTTTCGCGAGATCTTTACCAAAGATCGCCTCTTCTGGCCCTCGATGTTGCTGACCTTTCGCTACGCCATCATCGTCGTACCACTGTCCTTGGTCGGCTCGCTGTTGGCGGCGATGTTGCTCAATCAGGCATTGAAAGGCACTGTTTTCTTTCGTACACTCTTCTTTATGCCTCATCTCACCCCCATTGCAGCTTCGGCCGTGCTGTGGGCTTGGTTGTTTAACCCAGATGTCGGCCCGATCAATTACTTTATCCGCAACAATCTGGGTATCGAAAACGCGCCGGGTTGGTTTCGCGACCCGCAATGGGCAATGACGGGGTTAATTATCATGGCAATGTGGGGGGCAATTGGCGGCAACACGATGCTGATCTTTCTGGCCGGTTTGCAGGGGATTCCACAGGAGTTATACGAAGCGGCGGCGATTGATGGTGCAGGACCGTGGGCAAAATTTCGGAGTGTGACGATTCCGTTGCTCACACCAACGATCTTCTTTAATCTGGTTTTGGGTATCATCGGCGCGCTGCGAGTCTTTACGGCTGCCTTCGTGGCGACCCAAGGCGGACCTGTCTATGCCACCCATTTCTATGCGCTCTACATCTACGAAAAGGCCTTTCGCTATTTCGAGATGGGCTATGCCTCGGCGCTGGCTTGGATCTTCTTTTTCATCATGTTTGTCTTTACCTTTATCCAGTTTCGGTCTTCGCGAAGTTGGGTTTACTATGCCGGGGAGGGGAATGGCTGATGGCACAAGAAGCAATGGCACGCTCTACGACGCCTACGCTGCGCAATGCAGCTTATGTGTCAGCAGCGAAGCGTCAACGACTCCTAAGTCAGATCCTGCTCTACACTGTGGCGATCCTTGCTTCGCTGCTCTTTATGTTGCCCTTCGCCTGGACGCTCTTCTCGTCGCTTAAGACGCCGAGCGAACTCTATCTGTTTCCCCCACGTTGGTTTCCCGCTACCCCACATTTTGATAACTACGCCGAAGTTTTCGAGGTGGCGCCCTTTGCACGCTGGCTTTGGAATTCAGTCTTTGTCGCTGTCCTGACAACCTTTGGGGCTGTTTTTTCGGCAGCCTTGACAGGCTATTCGTTTGCGCGTTTTCGTTATCCTGGACGCGATCTGCTCTTCATTTTGACGCTCAGCACCTTGATGTTGCCAGCCGAGGTGACACTGATTCCGCTCTACTTGCTTTTCAACAAGATCAAGTGGCTGGATACCTACTTGCCTTTAATCGTCCCGGCTTATTTCGGCGGCGGAGCCTTTCTGATCTTTATGATGCGCCAGTTTTTTATGACCATCCCTATGGATCTCGACGAGGCAGCGCGCATGGATGGGGCCAGTTATCTGCGCATCTTCACGCAAATTTTGTTACCCCTTTCGGGGCCAGTTCTGGCGACTGCTGCCATCATTACCTTTATCGGGGATTGGAATGCTTTTCTCTTTCCCTATATCATTTTGAATGACAAACTTAAGTTTACGATTGGCATCGGCATCAAATATTTCCAAACGATTGCGGCCAATATCGATTCAATGGAGCCACGCGAAAATCTGTTAATGGCGGCCAGCATCATGATGACTGCGCCGATCCTTTTCTTATTTTTCGCTGCGCAGCGCTACTTTGTACGCGGGATTGTCATGTCGGGAATTAAGGGGTAGAAGGTTGTGATGCGTGATGCGTGAATGGCGGACTGTTTTGATCCTTCATTCGCCAAGCGTAGGATAGAGAACTACTTTTTCACGCATCACGTTTCACGCATCACCTACCCCTTCATTGCATATATCGTTTTACAAATGTAACTACTAAGCCACCCCTCCCTAACCCTCCCCAAAACAGGGAGGGGACTGTCACAAGCAGGATTTGGATTGGTGGACAGCATGAAAAACTGAATCTGTCCCCTCCCTAACCCTCCCCAGTTTGGGGAGGGTTAGGGAGGGGTCGGTAGTTACTTACAAATTTCTATTTTCCAGAGGAGGAGTAAACCATGTTTGACCAGAAGTTAAGCCGTCGCCGCTTTCTGTTGGGTACCTCTGCTGTCACCGCAGGTGCCTTGTTAGCGGCTTGTGTGGCACCAACTGCACAACCTGCTGCAGAGTCATCGAGTGGTGGTGGAGCCGCAGCACCCAGCTCTGAACCAGTCACCATTCTCTTTCATTCGCGTCTTGGCTCCCATGCCGATTGGCACAAGTCGCGCGTAGCCCTCTTTGAAGAGCAGAATCCAGGCATCAAGTTACAGATAGACGAACTGGATGCTGGCGAAATGATCGCCAAGATCTATGCCTTTGCTGCCGGTGGCAACCTGGGTGACATTGTTTGGACCTATCTGAACACGGTGACCGAACACATTGCTAAAAAAGTGGTCGCTCCCCATGATGATCTGGTCGCCTCGACTGGTTTTGATAAGTCAGTCTTCTGGCCTGCAATCATTCAGGCATTGACCGTGGATGGCAAACTCTACGGCATCCCCAACCACGGTCACTTTGGCACAGTGGTCTACTACTTCAATAAGACGCTTTATGAAGCCTCTGGTGCAGATCTGCCCAATCCCGATTGGACAACCGATGATCTGGTCGAAGGGGCCAAGAAAATCACCAAAGCACCCGAAACCTGGGGCTTCCGCTCACAACAAGGTTCGGAACACACGCCTTCCTATCTGCGCATGTTTGGCGGCGAGTTACTGAACGAAGACGGCACCAAGTGTATGCTGGGCGAAGCGGGATCGATGGCTGCGCTGAAATGGCTCTATGATCTAAAGGCGACCCACAACGTCGATCCCTGCATCTGTGGCGATCAATTCCGCGAGAACTTTACCGCAGGCAAGGTCGGTGCCTTTAACACCACACCGGGTCTGGTTGCAGAATTTAGCAAAGTGACCGATTGGGCCTTTGAGTGGGATGTGACCGCTGCCCCCTTGGGGCCGGATGGCACACGCGGTTCACAGGTCTCGGGTGCCGGTTTCTGTATGACACCGCCGGCTGCGGAAAAACATCCCCAGGAGACGTTCAAGGTTCTGCAATTCTTCTCCACCAAGGAAGATGGGGTGGAGCATGTCTTTGGTGGCGCAGGCAGCCCTGGCCCGCGCGACGATGTGTGGGATGATCCCAAACTCAACGGCTTCAATCACATCTACGGCACCATCCGCAAGGCATATCCAGAAGGCCCGAAGGTTTGGCGCTTCCCGGCCAATGCCCGCACCAACGAATTCCACGATGTATTACTGAATAACCTGCAAGCCATTTGGACGGACCAAATCGAGTTTGAAGCAGGGGTTGAACAGACCTTGCAACTCTGCCAGGAAGTGTTGGACAAGGATCCGGCATAAGCGGATTTGCGCATCAGAAGACCCGGAGCATGAGTTGCTCCGGGTCTTTTTTTGAAATTTTGGTTGCTTTGTCGGTTGAAGAGACACCACCTCTATGACTTGACTTTTTTCTGCTCTTGCTAGATTCGTTGGATAATAAGCAAAATTTTATTGTTCAAATGGGAATCTAACATGAATCACCAATCGAAAGTTTACAACGCCCACTTTCGCTGTTTTCGCGGCTGCGAAGGGCGCTATTCAGTTTACGACGTCATTTATACCTGCCCCAAATGTGGCGGGCTGCTCGAAGTTCATCATGATGTGGAAGCGCTCAAGGATCGCACACCTGAGGAATGGAAAGCCCTGATCGACGCCCGGGTTGGTCGCTCGCAATGGCCCTATGGCTCCGGCGTCTGGGGTATGAGAGAGTGGGTGATGCCCGATCTACGGGATGAAAACGTGGTCAGCACCTACGAAGGCAACTCCAATCTCTTTTGGGCCGAACGCTTGGGCAAACAATTGGGCGTCTCCGATCTCTGGATCAAACAGTGCGGCAACTCGCACACTGGCAGTTTCAAAGACCTGGGCATGACCGTGCTCGTCAGCGTGGTCAAACAGATGATGGCGGACGGCAGCCCGGTGCGTGCCGTGGCCTGTGCTTCCACAGGTGACACTTCGGCAGCATTGGCGGCCTATGCCGCCACGGCAGGCATCCCCGCCGTGATCTTTCTGCCCGCCGGCAAAGTGAGTACGGCGCAGTTGATCCAGCCGGTGGCCAACGGGGCCCATGTGCTGGCACTCGACACCGACTTCGATGGCTGCATGAAGATCGTCCAAGAGGTGACCAAGGACAATTCGCTCTACCTGGCCAACTCGATGAACAGCATCCGCATCGAAGGCCAAAAGACCGTCGCCATCGAGATTGTGCGCCAATTTGACTGGGAAGTGCCCGATTGGGTTGTGATCCCCGTGGGCAATCTGGGCAACATCAGCGCGCTCTACAAGGGCTTCAAACTGCTGATCGACCTCGGTATCACGAATAAGATGCCTCGATTGGTGGCGGCGCAGGCGGGCAAAGCCAGCCCCTTCTATCAAAGCTATCTCAACGGCTTCAAGGAAAAGATCTCGGCACCAGCGCAAAAGACGCTCGCCTCTGCCATCCAGATCGGCGACCCAGTGAGCTACGAGAAGGCTGTGCAGGCAGTCCAACAATCCAACGGCATCGTCGAAATGGCCAGCGAGCACGAACTGGCCAACGCTGCCGCCCTGGCCGACCGCACCGGTCTCTACGCCTGTCCGCACACCGGGGTCGCCCTCTCGGTGACGATGAAGCTGATCGAACGGGGCGAGATCAAGCCGCAGGATCGGGTGGTTGTGGTCAGCACCGCCCACGGGCTCAAATTCACCAGCTTCAAAACTGGCTATCACGAAAGCAAACTCGAAGAAGTTGAAAGCGAATTCGCCAATCCACCGCTCTATCTCCCTGCTGACGCCAGAGCGGTGAAGGAGGCGATTGCGAGTAAGTTGGGATAATGTAGGCAAAGATATTTAGCATTTGAGATTGAGAGATTGGGAGACTGACTTTGCCCATTATCCAATCTCCCAATCTCTTAATCTCCTAATCTCATTTACAGACAAGACCAAAGGGAGTCCAACATGTCCGACAAACTACGCCTAGCCTTAGTCGGCTGCGGTGCGATTGCGCGTTATCATTTGAATGGCATCAAGGAGAGTGCGCCGCGTGTTGCGGTGACGGCAGTGATTGACCCGGACGCCAGCAAAACGGCGGCCTTTGCGGCGGAAACTGGGGCCAAAGCCTACGCATCGCTGGCCGAGGCGTTGCAGGAAGACACTCTCGACGCCGTGGACATCATGGTGCCGCATCATTTGCATGAAACATTGGCCATGCAGGCACTGGCTGCGGGCAAACATGTGCTGCTCGAAAAGCCGATGGCCCCCACGTTGGATGCCTGTCAGCGCATCTTGGATGCAGCCGCCGCGGCACAGCAGCGCTTTCCCGGTCTGGTCTTCATGGTGGCGGAGAACGCCCAATATTGGCCCGAAATCGTGCTGGCCAAAGAGTTGATCGACGAAGGGGCAATCGGTGAGTTGATTACGGCACGCGCTGCCTTTACCTTCGAGATGGACCCTTACTTCTTCAACGAGGAGGGCGAACGCCCCTGGCGCTACGACCGCAGGCAGACCGGCGGCGGCATTGCCATCGATGGCGGTTCGCACTGGCTGCGTCCCTTGCGCATGTGGATGGGTGAGATCAAAGAGGTGATGGGCGTCCTTGGTCATCCGCTCAAAAAGATGGAAGGCGAGTCGATGGTTCGTTCGCTGATCCGCTTCGACTCGGGCAAGATCGCCACCTTTGACGCCCTGCTCAACGACAACGTGATGGCCCCCGATCCCTGGTGGCGCATCACCGGCAGCAAGGGCGAAATCGTGATCGAAGGTGGCTTTGAAGGTGGTCTGTTGCTCTACAACCACGAAAACCGCAGCGGCAGACGAGTCGCTGCCCCACTCGGCTACGCCAAATCCTTCGGCCCAGAGATCCACGACTTCTCGAACGCTGCCCTTGACGGAACCGCCCTCGCCGCCGGCCCCCAACACTCGCTCGGTGAATTGCGCACGGCACTGGCGCTTTATCGCTCGGCAGAGAGCGGGCAGTGGGAGAAGGTGTGGGATTCGTAGGCGGCGTCCAGATCTGTCAGCCCAAAGTATGTTGTTTGTCACTGAGTTCATGGAGAGTCACTGTATACTGGCGCTAAAGTATACAAATTGCGGTTGCAAACGCCATGAATTTTCTTCGTAAAAATAGCGGAAATTCATGGTGTTTCAGAGCACAATTGGTATTAACGTCAATTCGGAGTTTATATTTGTACACGGATTTTAGGGATTTTCACGGATAAGCTTGGCTAAAATCCGTGTTCATCCGTTGTTATCTGTGTACCATTGAAAAAACTCCGAACTCAGGTTATTACCATGTAAAAGGAGCTATCCATGAACAACTACTCCATCCAAGAATTTCTCACGGCCACGGCGCAGCGCTATGAAGCGCGTGGCCGTTTTGAACTAGAAAACCCCTACTTGTTGGAAGTCAACCTTGATGGGCAGATCCGCGCCAAGATAGGTTCGATGATCGGCTACATCGGCGATGTGACCTTCACCCGCGAAGGCATGTTTGAACATGGCCTGGGCACGTTGCTCAAAAAAGCGGTTTCCGGCGAAGGCATGACGCTTATGAAAGTGGCGGGCAAGGGGCGTGTCTATCTGGCCGACAAGGGCAAGAAAGTTCGTATTCTGCAACTGCAAGGCGACACGATCGTCATCAATGGCAACGATCTGCTGGCCTTTGAAGAAGAACTGAAGTGGGACATCACCTTGATGAAACGGGTTGCGGGCATGTTGGCAGGTGGACTTTTCAACATCAAGTTGAGCGGGTCGGGACTGATTGCGATGACTACCCACTACGAGCCATTGACGCTGCGTGTCACTCCCAACGAGCCAGTTTTTCCGATCCGAATGCCACGGTGGCCTGGTCGGGTTCCTGACGCCGGATATCGTCACCAACATCACATTCAAGACGTTACTGCCGCGGCGGCGAAGCCGTTCAGCTCAAATTTCAGGGCGATGGGTCGTTTTGCAACCATACGAAGAAGTCATGATGCAACAGGATGCTTCTGGATAAGGATCGCTCTTTGATCATTGAAGATAAAGGAAGATGACTTACACTTCAGCAATCGCTAAACCGATCTCTTGCTTGTGGCACCGGTTGCCAGCATAGCACGGACTAACAATTCAGCGACACAGAGCCATCCCCTGTTCTGCCTTTGCCACCGCGGTTGGCTGGAATTGAGGCGCACAGCCAACTCCGCTTGTGTCAGCGTTGACGGCGTTCACGCAACTTACGGCTCACGTAATTTAATCGACCAATGCAGCCTCTTCTTCACTTAAGCCAAGAAATTCAGCGTGCCAACCAGCGGCTTCCGTTGTTGTTTTGAATTCCATAACTTTGCAGTATATATGCCCTCGCCGCCGGCCCCCAACACTCGCTCGGTGAATTGCGCACGGCGCTGGCGCTTTACCGCTCGGCAGAGAGCGGGCAGTGGGAGAAGGTGTGGGATTCGTAGGATGCAACCAAGAAAGGCACGAAATACACGAAATGAAAAACAAATTCTCTTTCGTGTATTTCGTGCCTTTCGTAGTGACAGGCTTTCTTTCTGTTAACATTCCCCGCCTGTGCCCTACCACACAGCCCCCCTTTGTCCTACTGCATAGTTTATCTTCTCTCTTCTCCTTTACACTACAGCACAAGTTGGATCGAAACCGATCCACGAACTGTTTCTAACATAAGGAGAATGTATGTCATCCTCTCACCACCCACCCCTTCGCTGCTTTCATTGGCTAGTGGTTTGCGCGCTGTTGATCAACGGTTTTGGCGCGGCATTCCTACCACAGTCGGTTGCCCAGGCGGCACCACTTGCCTTGGCCGGAGCCGAAAGCGCGGTACGGGTTGCCTATCTTTATAAAAACGACGAAGGCACAGCCCAGTCTTTTGCCAATCTACTCAACGGCAATGGTTACGCTGTACAAGCCTTTCAATACGCAGCTACGCCCGAGGCACCCTTTAAGGTGATGTTACCCTTGATCACAGGGGGCGGAACTGGGGCCGCCAATGCGAGCAGTATCGTTGCATTGCCCACCAAGATCGGTGAAATCCCCAACTTTGCCAACTTCGACTTGATCATCGTCGCCGCCGACAGTGGTGCAAATGATCAATGGCAACCTGCCGAGGGTCTTTTTGAGGCGATCCAAAACTCTGGATTGCCCGTGGTCGGTCTGGGCACGGGTGGACATGCCTTGTTTGGGCGCTTGGGTTTGCCGAACGGCTATCCGCACGGGGTAGCGGGCACGGCGGCGACCATTCAAGTAGCCGATTTTGGCGATTCTCAGCCGCTTTATGGTGGCATCACCCTCACCGAAAACAGTTTGCTCCAGGTCTATCAAAGCGCCCAGCCTGTGATCAGCATTCCCTTGGCGGACCGGCTGGAAAACGGTGTGCGTTTGGCTGCACTCGAAAACGATGGCGGCAGTTTCCCGATTGTCCAAGCGGAGCAGCGCTATCTGCTCTGGGGTTTTGAGGGCAGCGCCGACAGCATGACTGAAACCGGCAAACAACTTTTCCGCAATGCGCTCCACTTTGGTGCCCAGAACATCGAATTGACCCTGCAATCACGCTCCTTTACGCCCGATGCTGGCGTCGATCCAGCTTTGCTGGCTGCACTCCAGGGCACTTCTGGCCTCCATGCCTATGCCCAACTCACCCATCTGCCCAGCGAAAGCGAACGGGAAGCCTTAAAGCAGAGCGGGGTCACCTTGCTCAATTTTGTCGGCGACACGCTCTATTACGCCTTCGTGAGCCCGACGATCAATCCAGCGGACGCCCTCTTTTCTTCGCTGGTGCGCTGGCTGGGGCCGATTCCAGCACCTGACAAGATTGCGCCCGATCTCTACAAAGGCAACTATGAGCCGTGGGCCGTCACCGAAAGTGGTGCACTCAAATTGTTGGTCACCTTCCACCAAGATGTGACCGATGCCGCCGCACAGGCGATCTTGCAAGCGCTCGGTACCTCCGGCGAGTTGTATGGCGAGCATGTGATGGCGACCCTATTGGCCAAGGAAAAGGTCGAAACATTGGCGCAACAGGACGGTGTGGCATGGATCGATATGGGACCTGCCCCGCTACAACCGCTCAACGATGTAGCACGTAACGATCTCAACGTAAACCTGGCACAACTGGCCAACACCGCCACCAATCCCGCCTACTACGGCGGCCTCGATGGGAGCACAGTCACGGTTGGTATCTTTGACACCGGTGTCAACACGCCGACCTTTACCCACAATGACTTTGCCGGTCGGCTGGTACGCACCCAGAACGACACCAATGGTCACGGCAGCCATGTCGCTGGCATTGTCGGTGCCAGTGGTGCCAACAGCGTCTCCAACTGTCCTGGCGGCAGTTGCACGCCCTATCAATATCGTGGCATGGCACCCAATGTCAAAATTGCACCCTACGGGAGTTGGAATGCAGCCACAATGGATGAAGCCGTTAACACCTATCATATCGAAGCCAGCAACCATTCCTACATTCAGAACTGTGGGGCGTATGACAGTCTATCGCAAACGGTGGACATGTTGGTGCGTGGTCAGTTGACCAATGGTGGCACAGCGATCCCCATGCACACCGTGGTCTGGGCCGCAGCCAATCAAGGGGGCGGTGCCCAATATTGCACCACCGGCACGCTGCCCGATGGCTCTGATCCCGACACCAACCCCGACCCCGACCCGACGACCGGCCCACGCGGCTACTTCTCGGTGCTCAGCCCCTCCAAGAACTCGATCGACGTCGGAGCCTACAATCCAGGCGATCCACAATCGGTCACCAGCTTTAGCAGCCGCGGCCCCACTTGGGATGGACGATTGAAACCAGATGTAATGGCTCCTGGCTGTATGACTTCAACCGACAACAAAACCCAGGGCTACGTCGGCAAATGTGGCACCTCGATGGCATCCCCCGCCGTCACAGGTATTGTGGCGCTACTGACCGAGCAATATCATCAGAGCTTCTCCAGCGCCGGTCGCCCGATGCCTTCAACGATCAAGGCATTGCTCGTACAGACCGCCAACGACATGATCCACATGCCCGGTCAGCCCGGCTTTAGTGAATTTGGTTGGAATGACCCCGACACAGGCCAGCCCGTCATCTATCAGGCTGGACCCGATTGGTCTACTGGTTACGGTGCGGTCAATGCACAGAAGGCTGCCAGCTATATCAAGGCCCACAACTTCCTCGAAGGCACCGTCACCCCGGCAGACGCCAACGACTCCTACACCGTCAACGTGCTGCCCGGCCAGAGCGAATTGAAGATCACGCTGGCCTGGGACGATGAGCCAGGCAATCCAGCGTGGGGTGTGCAGGCCAAACAATTGGTCAACAACCTCGATCTCTCGCTGGTTGCACCGGATGGTGTGACCGTGTGGCGACCGTGGGTATTACCCGCCCTGCCCCGCGCTGCACTCAACGGCATGGGCCAGGACATCGGCACCCCCGACCCAATCGTGCGCGCCACCAACATCGTCACTGCCACGCGCGGGGTCGATAACCTCAACAATCTTGAACAGGTACAAGTGCCCAATCCGGCAGCCGGCGTCTGGACGATCCGGGTCAATGCCGCCAGCCTACCGAATGGCAATCCGCAGAAGTACAGTCTGGCGGGCGACTTCCGCACCTTTAATATTGTCAATCCGAAGACCGGCAACGTAGCCGAAGCAGGCGATCCAGCCACGCCCAATGTCTTCCCCGTGGTGCTGGAAGGCGTACGCAGCACCGACGGTTCGCCCAGCGCCTTGGCCGATGTCACGGCAAGCGAGTTTAGCGTACAGATTGAGGGCACAGCCGCCACCATTATCAACGGTTCCCCCGTCGGCGATCAATTCTGGCTGATGGTACGTCCGGCCCCTGGCGTCTACAGCGCAGGCAGCAAATATGACCTGAGTGTCACCTGGAATGGACATGGCAGCGACAGCGAAACGCGCGCCGTGCTCTTCACCGAACGCGAAATCACTGACCGTGCCGTCGTCATCGATCATTCGGGTAGCATGGATGAATTCGACAAGATGGCCGCCGCCCAGAATGCCGCTCGTCTCTTTGTGGATCAGTCGTTGCCCCAGGATCGTATCGCTGTAGTCAGCTTTAGCGACAACTCGACTGTCAACTATCCGACCACTTTGGTGCCCGATGCAGGCCCCTCTGCCGTGCTCGATGCGGCCAAGAGCGCCATCAACGGCTTAACGCCCAGCGGCATGACTGCGATTGGCAAAGGTCTGCTCGACGGTCAGGCCCAGGTGACCGCCGCTCCCGCCGATCACAGCGTGGCCGACGTGATCATCCTGCTCAGCGACGGCATGGAGAATGTCGATCCACTCTACAACACCCCAGCGGTCAAAGGCGTGATCGAGCCGACCGATACGATTATCCATACCGTGGCCGTCGGTCCAGCCAGTGCTGGTTTCCATAGCTTGCTGGAGACGATTGCTGACGACAATGGCGGCGAATTCCGTGCGGTCAACGAGACCGGTGCAGGTGTGATGGCTTCGGCCACCGACGCAACCGTGCAGACCGGCATCGAAGCCTGGCCAACCACCTTGCCCAACCGATTGGGCGATGTCTACAAACAATATGCTGAGGAAGTACTCAACGAAAGCCGACTCTTCCAGGCACGCGGTGTGGGCAATCCGGTCACTGGTGCGCTGCAAACCTTTGACATCAACGTGCCCTCCAGTCTGAGCCGTATCAACTTCTCCTTTAACTGGGCACAGCCGAACGGCAATAGTGTCTTCCAGGTTGTCGATCCCAAGCAGCATGTTTACACCTTCAAAAAGGGTGACACTCAGAACAAAAACTGCCGTGGCGATGATACGCATGTGGTCTGCATCATTGAAGCACCGGAGCCTGGCATTTGGAAGACCAGTCAACGGGTGGGCGGTGAGGTCAATGAGTGGGCACTGTGGGTGAGCGCCAAGGCTGCTGTCAGCTTCCAACTGTGGGTGGGCACGCCCGAACGGCAACGTGTGATGGGTCAACCGGTGCAGTTGCTGGGCTTCCTCGGCGAAGGCGAAAAGGCGCTGGCGGGACAGTCGATCAAACTCAACATCTTCTTTCCTGGCGGCTCTTCACGCTCGCTGGAATTGCTCGATGACGGATTGCACGGAGACGGCGTGGCGGACGACGGGCTTTACAGCAACATCTTTGGCGAAGGCAGTCTCCCCGGCGCTTACGCCGTACGCGGTGTCGCAGAGGGCAAAGACATGCTGGGCCAACCCTTCACGCTCTTCAAGAACACTGGCTTCCATCTGCGCCCCAAGGTGGTCTATGTCCACAAGGGTGATATGGACACTGCCGAAGCGTATCGCAATCTGATTGAGAACAATGGAGTTGCGGTCGATCAGATTTCGATGGATCAACTGCCGACCACTAATTTGTCCCCCTACAATCTGGTGATCATCGCCCCAGAGACCGGTTCGCTCGATCAATGGGGCACAGACGAGATGGTACGTCAGATTGTCCAATATAAGAAGCCAGTGCTCGGTTGGGTGAGGGCGGCTATGCCTACTTTGGCAAGATCAAGTTAGACATCGGCTGGGGCAACGGGGCGCACAGTACCGGGGACAGCGTGGTGCGTGAGAACTACACCGATCCCTACTGGCACTATCCCTACGACTTCAACGTAGCCGAGCAGCGCATCTGGAAGCTCTATGCCGAGCCAAGTTCACGGGTCGATATCTTCCTAGGCAACCAACCGACCGGCGTCACCGTCTTTGGCTACTACAATGCCCAAGCGCAATATGCCGATCTGATTATGGAAAACGGGCGCTATATGCTCTGGAGCTTTGACAAAGGGCCGAAGAGTATGACCGATGACGGACAGAAGTTGTTTGTCAACACAGTCTACCGGACGATGCAGTGAGAAGTGAAACGTGATGCATGAGGTGTGAGTCGTAGCAAAACAGGAAGCAGCTTTTGTGGCTGCTTCCTGTTTTGTTTGTAGAACAAGATAGTTTCTTGTTCTAGACCCCTCTGTAATACACTAGAAATCCCGAACTCACGTTACTACTAAAATCTTGAATGTTGACTTAGAAGATTTAGTTAAAACAAGCGATGCAACCATTCTCTCAACTCAACCCCATCCTGCGTGAACGGCTTGAAATGCACTGCCAGGAACGCGATCAATGGCTCGCCCAGACCCTCCAGCACATCCAAGCTGACTCACGAGTCGTCGCAGCCTGGCTCTTTGGTTCGATCGGACGCGGGGATGCCGATGAACTGAGTGACATCGATCTCTTTGTGATTGTGGAAGATGAAGCGCATGAAACGGTTGTGCGCAATCGTGCTGCGTTTATGGCGCAGGTAGACGAACCGCTGTTGATCCTCGAAGCCCCGCAGAATTGGCCTCCAGGTGGGGTCTACAACATGGCGCTCTACCCAGGCAGTGAGGGTCCGCACCAGGTAGATTGGTATTGGGTGCGGCGTTCAGCAGCGATTGTACCCAGCGAAACTGTTTTACTCTTTGATCGGGTCGGGCTGCCGCACAAAGATTCACCCACACTTTTTGACTATGCCCCGGTTCCCGAACGCCCATTCACGGAGGTCATGACTCAGCAAGTCAATCTCTTTTGGGTAATGTTGCTGATTGGAGCCAAGTATCAGGCGCGCAACGAGGATGGCTTTTGGTTTCGCGACCTCTACGAAAAGATTGCTCATTTTGTCAATCAGCCGTTGCCGGAATGCATCACAACACCGATGCCAGCGACACGAACCGCCCAGCTTGCGCTTATGCGTCAAGCGAAGGAAGCGATGTCTGACCTGATGCCACGGGTCGCCGCTCAAGGTTGCGCTGTCCCTTTGGACTTTCCGCCACACGCCCATCGCTATCTTGACTTGATTGCAGGAATCGTCGATAGTATGCACTCATGATGAGTCAGCACGCTCTCGATTATTCTGCCACCTCTTTCTCACAGGGGCGCATGGACTTTACCTGGGAAGAGCTGAGCGAGGAAGAACGCCGCCAAGCCTACGCCGACTATGAAGCCAGCAAGGGGCTAATCGGCGGCGACCCTCGTTTCCGTCCTGGAGCGCTCACCTTACCCACTTGGGGACTCAACCTGCCCTTTTTTCGCACCCTGGCCCTCGACGATCCACGCGGCAACAATGGTCAACGTTTACGTGCCGATTTGGCTAGCACTCGCCCACTCGAAATCGAGATCGGCTACGGTCGTGGCGACTTTCTGCTCGACCGCGCCCAACGCCACCCAGATCGACTCTTCATCGGCTACGAAATTCAAACCGGCGCTACGCGCAGAATGATGAATCGGATTGTGGAAGCAGCAGACAAGGAGAAAGAGAAGGGCGAACAACAATCCGCGCCCCAAGTGGGCGCCCGCCGCAATCCGCAATCTGCCATCTCCAATCTCTGGCTCTCCGATGACGACTGCCGCTTCAGCATTCCGCGCATCGTTCCCGATGGTCGAGCCGACATGTTTCATATTCTTTTCCCCGACCCGTGGTGGAAGGACAAACACAAGATTCGGCGCCTCTTTTCGCCGCCCTTCGTCGATTTGCTGGCTTCCAAGTTGCGGATAGGTGGGTTGCTGCACTTTAAGAGCGACGTAGAGGAATATGGCGAGTTGGTGCGTTATCTGGTCGAAGGGCATCCAGCCTTTTCCCAACATACCCCTGCCTTAGCAAGTCGAATTGGCGACTTCGCGCCGACCCACCG
Source organism: Caldilineaceae bacterium (assembly GCA_046328715.1). GTDB lineage: Bacteria > Chloroflexota > Anaerolineae > Caldilineales > Caldilineaceae > JAXLWB01. Next base: position 92,071 of record JAXLWB010000026.1, read on the forward strand.
TGAACATTGGTGTATGAAGAGCGGGAAGCCGGTGTGGAGTTATTATTTTGAACGTAACAAAATTTAGTAGTTACAGATTTATCAGTCTCCCGATCTCTACTCTCAGGAGCTATCCATCCCATGACCAACCAACCCATCCCCAAAGTGCGTGCTGTCCAGTGTGATCACCGTGCCAGTGAAGAAGAGATCTACCAGGCGTTGGTGCGCGCCACGGCCCCAATGAGCGAAGCGTGGCAGCGTATCCGCAAGGCCAAACGCATCGGCATCAAATTTAACCAGGATATGCACGTAAAAGACCGTGTCTACCATGCCGGGCAGTTGCAACAGTTGGTGAGTGAGACCGTAGCGCGTGCCTTTCTGCGTTTGTTACGCGAGCGGACCAATGCCGAGATCATCTGTAGCGATGTCAGCGCTTATGTAATGGGTGGTGCCGTTCGCATCGAAGAGACCTTGACCTTCGCTGAGATCTTCCGTGACTACAACGTACGCTTTGCCGATGGCACTAAGCCGCCCTACAAGACGGTCAAAGTGCCGGGCGGTGGATTGATGTTTGAGGAGTATCTGTTGCCCGAAGCGGCGGTAGATGTGGACGAGTTTATCTCCTTTGCCAAGCTCAAGAACCACATGTTTATGGGCGTGACGCTCTGTGTCAAAAATCTCTTCGGACTGACGCCGGGCGAGCCACGAAATCACTCGCGCGCCTACTTCCACCATGTCGTGCGTATGCCCTACTTGCTGGCCGATTTGGCCAAGATCTTCAACCCAGTGCTCAATCTGATCGATGGACTCGTGGGTCAGGCTGGTCAAGAATGGGGTGATGGTTCCGTAGAACAGGGGCCACCACGCATCTGCAACACCTTGATTGCTGGCGACCAGATCATTGCGACCGATGCCTGCGCCACGATGTTGATGGGGCACGATCCGCAAAGTGACTGGCTGACGCCGCCTTTTCATCGCGACCGCAATCACCTGTTAGCTGCAGCACAAGGGGGCTTTGGCACGGTCAACTTGCAGGAGATCGACTTCCAATCCGAGGTGACGGGTCCCTTAGGCCAATTCTACGCCAATCTCAACGAGCCGCTCGATCAGATTCGCAGCGTGCGCCACACCACCGCCGAGCAGGGGCTGATCTACCGGGACAACATCCGCAAATTCGTGGATCGCTATGCTGATAGCTACATCCTGCTACAACAGGGCGAAGTGCGCTGGAATGACAAAGACAGTTCCGTCCACATCGACCGCCGCCATCTTCCCGGCTTCCGTCCAGATCAAGGGATGTACCTCAAGTATGTTGATCCAGACGAACAAGAAGGCGAGAAGTTCGCAGTCTACGAGCAAGCACTGCGCGCCGCCTAAAGAACTACTCTATACAAAGCATCACCATGTCCACACTTCTCACCTGGCCCAACAAACGACAACCCACCCGTCCACCGTCGATTGACTTGCGGCTGAGTGAGATGTTTGCAACAAATGGAGAGGTGGGGGGATGGGGGAATGAGGAGAAGAACTGTACAACTCTCTCCCCCACTCCCTACCTCCCCATCTCCCCATCTCCTAACCTTCTCTTTCACGCCGACAATCTCCCCACCCTCGCCCATCTTCTCAACCAGGGCTACGCTGGTAAAGTTAAGCTAATCTACATCGATCCACCTTACCAAAGCGGAGTAGTTTGGCAGCGCAAGGTGCGCTTGCGGGGCGAGAAGGCGATCACGATGCAGACGGCGGCGGATCATGTCTTTGCTGCGCAGACCGAGTATGAGGATCGCTGGGACGAAGGTGAATATCTGCAATTTATCTATGAACGTTTGCCGTTGTTATGTGAGTTATTGAGCGAGGATGGTAGTCTATGGCTGCACTGCGATCATCGCCAGACCCATCATCTACGCTGTCTTCTTGAAGAAGTATTCGGCGTTGAGAACTTTCTCAACACCGTTACCTGGCGCAGCCAAACAGCGCGTGGAGCCAAGGTCAACGCCTTCTATTTTGCGGCCAGCAGCCAATCGATCCACATCTTCGCCAAGAACCGCAAGGCGCCAACGGTCTGGAATCCGCCCAAGCGACGTATCCTGCTTAGCGAGGCAGAGGCTGCACTACAGTTTATGCGCGATGAAGGTGGTTTCTTCCGCACATCCGATCCGGGAAGCTACAGTTTTGCCAGCCTCAAGCAACTGCACAGCGAAGGGCGGCTCTACGCTCCCTTTGGCGGCGAAGTCGTCATCGACGAGGAACGGCAGCGGGTCTATAGTTCGAAGGGTGGCAACTTGGGGGTCAAGTATTACCTGAGCAAAGTCGGGCGCAATCAGTGGCAATTAGAACGTGCCGTAGACAATTTGTGGGACGATATTCCCGGTCTGGGCACGACGCCTGGCGAAGATTTAGGCTATCCAACGCAAAAGACAGAAGCTCTGCTCACCCGCATCATCGAAACTGCCAGCAACACAGGCGATCTGATACTCGACTGTTTTATGGGCAGCGGCACCACTCTGGCTGTAGCCAACAAACTTGGTCGGCGCTGGATTGGCATTGACCAAAACCGCGGGGCGATGATCACAACACGAAGAAGACTTCAAGCACAAAGCAGTTCGTTTGCGATTTTTGCGGAGGCGGGAGGGGTGAGGGGTGAGGAGGAATTGCGGAGCGTTTTCCTCACCCCTCACCCGTCTATCATCTCCGCCACGATTACTCGAAATGCATCTGATCCGGCTACAATAGAAGTGCAAATCAATGGCTATCGTTCGCCCACGATTGAAGGACAGTTGGCTGCAGGCAAAGCTGTAGAAGGGGATGGAGATTGGCGAGCGATCGTGGACTGTGTAGAAATTGATCCGCACTTCAATGGTGAAATCTTCCGGGCAACCGTGGTCGATGCCCCAATCAAGAAAAGCCAACAAGTCAAGGGCACGTACACCGTTCAAGCCCCTGTGGCCGCAACCCGGGTTGCAGTACGCATCACAGATGTGTCTGGGCACGAGGCAATGCACGAAACAATTTTGAATGAATAATCTCTTTTCACATGTCAACACCTGTTTTAACCGTTCTCGAAGAAGATCGCCACGCCTGGTTTGCTGGGCGCACACGGGCGATTTTGAAATACTTGGATTTAGAGATGGGCAGTCAGAAAGCTGGCTTCTCACGCAAAATTTTAGACATCGGCGGTGGGGCAGGGAATATGGCACACCACCTGGCCCATTACGGAGAAGTGCTAGGGTTGGACTACAATCCACGACCCTTACCCGTTGCACAGCGGCGCGGTCTGGAAGTGCTGCAAGGGTCGGGTACGACATTGCCCTTTACCGATGGTACATTCGACTTGGTTGCGCTCTTTGACACGGTCGAACATATCCCCGATGAACTAGCCGTCTTTGATGAGTGTTTGCGCGTGCTGAAGCCAGGTGGTAAGCTAATAGTGACCGTTCCCGCCTTTAACTGGTTGTGGAGCTATAATGATGAGATCAATGCGCACCAGCGGCGTTACAGTGTGCCAGAGTTACGTCAAAAACTTGAGCTAACTGGCTTTCGGGTAAAACGCATCAGTTACAACAACTTTTTTCTCTTTCCACTGATCGCAGGGATGCGACTCTTGCGCCCCTATAACCCAGGCTTGGCCAGCCCCCATTTGACGGATGATGCCGATGTTTACCAAGTGGAGATGGAGCCGATTCCCGAGCCAGCGAATACAATCTTGCATGGCGTCGGTTGGCTAGAGGCAGAATTGGTGCAACGTCTCAATCTGCCATTTGGTACAAGTGTGTTATGTATTGCTGAAAAGTGAGGCAAGGTGCAAGGCGCAGGTTGCAAGGGGCAAATTTTACTTGCAACTTGCACCCTTGCAACCTTGCACCTTTCATGAGGAGAAGATTATGACCCAAGTGATTGATTGGCTGGAAAAGCCTAGTGCACAAGAGGTGTACATGCTTGCTGGGTGGCGACAGTGGGCCGATGCAGGGTCTGTTTCCTCTGGCTTGCCACCCTACTTGATCGACCATATGCATGCCCGCAAAATTGCCACGATCCGCTCCGAAGATTTCTACCTTTTCCAGTTACCAGGCACCCATCATCTGCTGCGTCCGGTAATAAAATTGGAAGAAGGTTATCCAAAAGAAGTGCGCTATCATAAAAATGAGGTCTATTACACCGGCAATAGCCAGCAAGGATTTGTCATCTTTACGGGCGATGAACCGCACATGCATATCGAAAAATATGTAGAGGCGTTTTTTGAAATTGCAAAAACTCTAAATGTCAAGCGTATTGTCATCGTCGGTGGAATCTACGGCATGGTGCCCTACGATAAGGATCGCAACATCAGTTGTACCTATAGCCACCGGCACTTGAAAGAGCAACTTGCCGAGTATGCCGTTAGTTTCTCTAATTATGAGGGCGGCGTCTCGCTTGGCTCCTATATGATGGCCGAAGCGCAACGTTACGATATGGAGAGTTTTCTCTTCTATGCCTTTGTGCCAGCCTACGATCTCGCACAGATCACGGGGCAGCAGGGTGGATTCAGCATTGACCCAGACTTTAAGGCTTGGTACGATGTGATGAAACGCATCAATCACATGTTTAGCCTCAACGCCGATCTCTCGGATCTGGTCAACCGCAGCGACCAATTGATTGCCAATATCGATCATGAAGTAGAAGACTTCGACCGGCGCAACCCCCAACTGGAAGTACGCAAAAAGCTAGATAAGTTGGCAGAGAGCTTCCAAGAGAACTCCTTCATGCCCTTAGATGATGTGTGGGCAAGGGAGTTGGGCGACTTATTTGGGGATAATTAGAGAAAAAGCTCCCAGATGAAGTTACGATCTTTGTTGCGTAGACAGCCAACCATTCTGCTCCTCTATACCGTTCTGGCGTTGCTGCTGAGTTGGCCGCTGATCGCAAAGATCACCACCCACGTACCCGGTGTTGCCCAGTGGGCGTTTGATGAATCCACTTTTCTCTGGAATATTTGGTACCTCAAACACTCGCTGGTTGACACGCTAAGCAACCCGCTACACAGCGACCTGATCTGGTACCCCCTTGGCATCGACCTTGTTCTCTATACCTACAATTTCTTCCATGCCCTGCTTGCCTTCCCGCTGGCGCTGGCGGTCAATATTCCTTTCTCCAACAATCTGGCATTGCTACTTAGCACCGTATTGAGTGGCTACGGCACATTTTTGCTCATTCGTTACTTATTAAATAGCGAATTACGAGTTACGAGTTACGAAGAAAACCGCCACCTTGCCAGTCTGGCTGCTTTTGCTGCTGGCATTGTCTACGCTTTCGCCAGCAATCGAGCCATTTACGCTACGCTGGGCCACTACAACTTTGTCACGACGCAGTGGATCCCATTCTACGTTTTGATGCTCTTGCGAGCACTCGACGCTAACCTCACAGCGAAAAAACGACGCAGCTCAGCTTTGCTGGCAGGCATCTTCTTCGCCTTCAGTGGCTTGGCCGAGATGACGACTGCGCTGTTTTTGGCATTATTTACACTGCTTGTGATGGTGGTTTACCTTCCAAAATTATTCAACCGCAATCTGCGCTCCAAAGAGATACCCGCCGCAATCTACAATCACCCAATCTCCAATCTCTTTCTCATTGGCCTCGTCGCCTTCTTGCTCTGGTCGCCCGTTCTGCTGCCGGTTTTGCGTCAGTTGGGCAGTGAAGACTTTTCCGTCAAAGGCTGGGGTGAAACGATCCCGCTCAGCAGCGATCTGTTCGGCTGGTTTACCCCCACGGTGTTGCATCCGATCTTCGGAAGCGACCTTGTGACCGAGTTGACAAGGGTCAAGGTGCGGGCGATTGATCCCGATGGCAGTGGGTTTCGCGATATCAATACTGTCTTTCTCGGCTGGGTGACCTTGGGCCTGGCACTGATTGGCGCAATTGCCTACCGACGCAAAGTTCGCCTCTGGAGTTGGACGGCGCTGATCTTTGGCATTTTCACGCTGGGCCCGTTTTTGCAACTCAACGGTCAATATCGCTTCAATTTCGATGGCGAAGAAGTTACCTTCCCGCTTCCCTTCCTCCTACTCCATTATTTGCCAATCATCAAAGCCAACCGTGCCCCTAATCGCAACAGTTTGTTGTTGATGTTGGTGCTGGCGGTGCTGGTGGGGTATGGGCTGTTTTGGCTGATGCGGAGATTGAGAGATTGGGAGATTAGGAGATTGGGTAAATTCAAATCTCCTAATCTCTTAATCTCTCAATCTCTAATCTCATCCGTCCTTGCTTTTTTTCTCCTTTTCGAGCACTTGGCACTGCCCTTGCCGCTCTCCGATGCCCGGATTCCAGCACTCTATCAGCAGATTGCAGACGATCCAAGGCCGGTGAGTGTTCTCCAATTACCACTTGGCTGGCGCGATAGTTTCGAGGTTTTGGGACCAGAGGAAACGCTGCTGCAATATTATCAGAGCGCGCATGGCAAGGCGATGCTTGGCGGCAATACCAGCCGTGCGCCTGCGTTTAAGCTTGACTATTTCCGTCGGCTGCCCTTCTTCCAGGCACTCACTCAGATTGAGTTTGGTCATCCAGTCGCCCAAGAGGTATTGGATGCTGCACGCGCCGAAGCAGCACAACTCGTGCAGCTTTACAATCTCGGCTACGTGATTCTCTATCCGCCAATTCCCGACCGCAAACCATATGAGGACAATTGGCAAGCGTCATGGGACTTCGTCAAACAAACGTTGCCTTTGGAGCCGCAGCCTTTCTGGGCTGAAGAGGGCATTGAAGCCTATCGAGTACAGATCCCAGCGCGTAGCGACGAGATGAAGTTGGATCTAGGCACATCCGGCAACTTTCCCTACCTGGGTGAAGGCTGGGACAGCGCGGCGAGCGATACGATCTATGATCAAAGCGCGCTCTGGGCGACGGCAACCACCAGTCGTTTCTTCCTTCCGATGGGACAAATCGACCCTGATATCGACTACCAGGTTTCACTGCGCCTTCATCCCTTTGCCTATCCTGGTGCAGCGTATCAAAGTGCGACGTTGCTCGTCAATGGGGAGCGTTTTTCATCCCAACCCCTAGTAGACGGTTGGCAAACTCTAACCTGGAGCGTACCTGGCAGACTTTGGAGCGATGGCCTAAATCGGCTTGAGATCGATTGGGCACAGGTAGCCAGCCCACGCCAAGTGCTGGGTGACAGTCGCACGATCGGTACGACTGGAGTTACATTGCCTATCGATGTTGAGGTGAATGCCTTTTCAGAAGGTGCATTTATTGCCTTGTACGACGAAACCGGGACACAGATCGATGGCTCGGCTGGGCGAGCAGGGGTGAATGTGACGGTGCTTGATCCTGCATCGGGCGCAATCGTGGCCAAGAAGGGCTTTGATACAACCGCCAATCAGTTTGAAAGCCAGGCATTGGTCGATTTTCTCCAGCAGATTACGCCAGGTTTCCCGGTAATCGTGGCCAGCAGGGGCAACGCGACAAACTTTCTAACCCTCGACGCAATTGAAGCGCTGCGCACGCTTGGCACCGACGTCACCGAGGATAAGCTAAAGGGGCAGTTTTTTGCGATTCTTGGTGTCAAGGGGACACAGCCAGGTAGCGCCCAGCTTGAAGTCGGCCATCAAGGGGCTTACCTGAGCCTCTCGCTCAATCGAGATCGACGGACATTAGCGGCTGCAGTCGATTGGGTAGTAGTGACAAAATGAAGAAATGAAGGGGTGACAAGATTCTTACCTTGTCATCTTAGCACCCCTTGTGGCTTCCCAATGACTATAGACAGTATCAAACTTGCTCCAAGGCAGGCTGGAGGTACGTAGACGGAAAAGGGTATAAAGGGCTTTATAGATTTCACGTTTGCTGATCTTGCTGGTGCCTTCAGTGCGGTTGATATAGAAGATCGGCACCTCAGTACACAGAAAGCCAGCACGTTGACATCGGTAGGCCATTTCAATCAAGAAGCTATAGCCACTGCTAAAGATCGAATCGAGTTCGATCGTCTCTAAAACAGTACGGCGATAGCACCGAAAGCCGGCTGTACAATCGTGAATCGTGATACGTAGAAAGAGTCGTGCCAGTGAGTTGGCACCATAGCTAAGTATGCGCAAACCTAGTCCGCGACCTGCCATGCCGCCGCCTTGTACATAGCGGCTGCCAACGACCAAGTCGTAGCCGCTTTCAGCCTTATCAATCAAGGAGGGCAAACTGGCCGGATCGTGACTAAAATCGGCGTCCATCGTGCAGAGATATTGGTAGCCACGTTCCAGCCCACAGTGGAAACCAGCGATATAGGCGGTACCCAGGCCGAGCTTGCCAGCACGATGAAGCACACTCACCCCGCCGTCGCGGCTAGCCAAGTGATCAGCAATTTCACCTGTGCCGTCAGGTGAACAATCATCCACAACCAAAACGTGGATATCGTTGGGCAACGAACGAAGTTGCGTCACGAGACGCTCCAAATTCTCACGTTCGTTGTAAGTGGGTACAATGACTAAGGCTTGACCGCTCCACGATGTTGTCATAAGGCGATATTATACAAGATTAAAACACCTGGTACACCATTTGAACTATCCTGAACTGATTTATTCAACGATACCGTAATGAAACCAACAATTCCAGCTTCTCCTTCCTCCACAACTGCAGATCGCCAGATAGCGCTGTTACTTTTTGCAGCGCTATTAGCAATTTATCTGCGCATGATTGCCCCAGGGCTATTGGGCGGTGATTCGGGAGAATTCCAATTTGCGGCTTGGCGTTTAGGCTTGGCCCATGCAACGGGCTATCCGCTCTATTTGATAATGGGTTGGCTCTGGCAGCATCTACTGGCTCTAGTACGCATTGAACCAGCGACTGCGCTCAATGCGCTTAGTTCCATCTTTGCAGCCGGGACGATTGCACTCTTTTATCGACTGTTGGTTGATTGGTTGCCTGGTTCTTTATTGCTGCGCAGGATGGTTGCCTTGCTCGCTACTCTCTTTTTCGGCCTCAACCCTACCTTTTGGAGTCAGGCGCTGATTGCCGAGGTGTACACACTGCAGGCGTTCTTGATTGTTTTGCTTTTGCAGAGAGCAAAGAGCGTGAGAGCGTGGGAGGGTGGGAGATTCGAGATTGGATTGTCTCACTACAAGGATTTGAGATTAGGCCAGTTGATCCTCCTGGCGTTTCTGGTAGGATTGGCACTGACTCATCAGGCGACGACTGTTTTTCTGATACCTGGGTTGTTGCTGGCAATTGGTTGGCTTGTGCCAGGTTGGTGGCGGAATTGGCGGGTGTGGATGGGTGGTGGCGTGGCGTTGCTCTTACCTCTGCTGCTTTACTTTTACGTTCCGTTGCGGAGTAGTGTTTCTGCCTCGCCCTGGTATCATCTGCGTTTGGGCAACGAAACCATTTCACTCTATGGTACCGGCTGGCAAGGATTTCTCAACTTTGTTAGCGGACGATCCATTTCTGTAGGCTTTCGTGACATTACAGGAGCAGTCGCCAACTTGTCACAAGCCTGGACGCTCTGGCAGATCCACTTTGGCTGGACTGGGTTGTTGTTAATGGTGTTGGGGCTGATCACCTTGTTCCGACAACGCAATTGGCCCATCCTGACGCTCACCCTCCCTTTTGCGCTGATCCTGCAACTCTTCAACCTATTCTATGCAATTGGTGATATTCTCGTCTACTATATTCCACTTTACCTCGTAGGTACGATTTGGATGGCCTTTGGGGCGGCGGGGATAGGCGGATGGGGAAGTGGGGGAGAGGGAGAAGGGGAGCAAAGGAAGAATAACAATGCCACAAGATCTGATCCTGGACGAAGGACTTCGTTTTCTGCCGGTCTTTTGGTGATTGTGGTGCTCTTTGTGTTGCCGCTTCAGGAATATCAACGTTATCAGCCGGTGCTCGATCAATCGAGTGCCACGTTGGCACGCAGCAGTTGGCAAGCGATCTTGACTGCCAAGCCGCCAGCCAACGCGATCCTGGTCAGCGATAACCGCAACGAAATTGTCCCGCTTTATTACTTGCAGCATGTCGAAAATTTTGCCACTTCGCTGACAGCACTTTTTCCATTAATCACCCCTGATCAACGCTTTGCCGATATCGGTGCCACTGTAACCACGGCACTCGAAAGTGGACAACCAGTCTATCTGATCAAGCCGATGCCTGGGCTGGAGACACGCTTCGACCTGGAGGCAGCCAATCCACCTTTGGTCAAAGTGGTAGGCGATGCGGCCACTCAGGAAGCACAAATCGCAGTCAATCAATCACTAGGTGGGCTGACTTTGCTAGGTTACGATTGGAATGCAGGCAGCGGTGGGGTGCAGATTACACTGCATTGGCAGGTGAACGAGCGGTTGGCGAACAAATATACCACCACCGTTCAACTCTTCGATGCCGCTGGCGAAAAGATTGCGCAAGACGATGCGCCACCCGGCGGCGACTTCTATCCTACCCAACTTTGGAAGCCAGGAGAGAGGCTGCTAGATCGGCACGTTTTGAGTTTGCCAGCAGATAAGAAAGCGGTGAAGTTATTGGTAGGAATGTATACAGGACAGGATTCTACGCAGTTAGGGATACCGATTGAAGTCGAAATCAAGTAAGAGTGTCGTTCTAAAATATAATGAATGGCGAGCGATTTGTCGCTCGCCATTCATTGGCAATCCTTCTAAATATCCAATTTCGCCTGATTGGCATGGGTGGTGATAAAGCGACGACGTGGAGCGACTTCGTTGCCCATCAGCATGTCAAAGGTACGGTCGGCTTCGGCAGCATCTTCGACGCTGACCAGTTTGATGGTACGGTTCTCCGGGTTCATCGTGGTTTCCCAGAGTTGCTCGTCATTCATTTCACCCAGACCCTTGTAGCGCTGCTCGATCTTGACGTTTTCTTCACCCAGTTTCTTCTTCATCTCTTCCAGCGCCTTGTCGTCAAAGACATATTCTTGTGACTTCTTGGCTTTGCCATTTTCCTGGCGGGTCGTTCCCACCCGATAGAGCGGCGGTTGGGCAATGAAAAGATGGCCATTGGCAACCATCGGCTCCATATAGCGGAAGAAGAAGGTCAGCAGCAGCGTGCGAATGTGGCTTCCATCGACGTCAGCGTCAGTCATCAGGAAGATGCGGTGATAGCGCAACCCGCTGAGATCAAAACTTTCGCCGATGTTGGTGCCTAGGGCGGTGATCAACGCCTGAATCTCTTTATTGGCAAGCGCCTTGTCCAAGCTTGTCTTTTCAATATTGAGGATCTTGCCACGCAAGGGCAGAATCGCCTGGAAGCGTCGGTCACGCCCTTGCTTGGCGGTACCGCCAGCGCTGTCACCTTCGACGATATAGATTTCGCATTCCTTGGGGTCACGGCTCGAACAATCGGCCAGTTTGCCCGGCAGGGTCATACTTTCAAGTGCGCTCTTGCGATAGACCAGGTCACGGGCGGCTTTGGCGGCTTCGCGAGCACGCAGAGCAGTACGACACTTTTCAAAGATCGCCTTGGCGTCCTTGGGGCTCTCCTCCAACCACTTGCCCATCGCTTCGGCAATTGCACTTTCCACATGGTAACGAACTTCGTTGTTGAGCAGCTTGAGCTTATTCTGGCCTTCAAATTGCGGCTCGACCACTTTGACGGAGACAATCGCCGTCATCCCTTGGCGAGTATCTTCGCCTGTGAAGTTCTCATCCTTGTCCTTAAACCAGCCTTGCTTACGGCCATAATCGTTGATCAACCGCGTAACCGCTGTGCGCAGACCGGTCAAGTGACTGCCGCCATCGGGCGTATTGATGGTGTTGGCGAAGGCAAAGACCGAATCGGAGTAACTGTCGGTATATTGAATGGCGGCTTCAACGTGCGTCGTCTCCACATCCAAATCTACGTAGATCGGCTGATGGAGTACTTCACGATTCTTGTTGAGATACTGCACAAAGGACTTCACGCCACCTTCAAAATGAAAGTTCATCTCGCGTGGTTCTTCGGGTCGCTCGTCGATGAAACAGAAGTCGATGCCACGAGTCAAAAAGGCCATCTCGCGGAACCGAGTCACCAGCGTGTCCCAATTGTACTCAAGCACTTGAAAAATGGTATCGTCGCGCAAGAAGGTCTGTGTTGTACCTGTATTACCAGCTTCGCAGGTGCCGACCACATCAACGCCAGACACTGGAACACCGCGCTCAAAACGCTGGCGATAGACCTTACCACCACGGCGAACCTTTGTCTCCATCCAAGTGCTCAGTGCATTGACCGCGCTGACACCGACGCCATGCAGACCGCCGGAGACCTTGTAACCGCCGCCGCCGAATTTACCACCAGCGTGCAACTTGGTCATTACCACGGTGACAGCTGGCATCCCCGTCTGCTTCTGAATATCCACCGGGATACCTGCGCCATTGTCCTCGACCGAGACACTCTCGTCTTTATGGATTGTCACCTTAATACGGTCACAACGTCCCTGCATCGCCTCGTCGATTGAATTATCGACGACTTCGTAGACCATGTGGTGCAAAGCTTTGGCATCAGTGCCGCCAATGTACATACCGGGGCGGCGGCGCACAGCCTCCAAACCTTCCAACACCTGAATTTGATCGGCTCCATAGCCAACTGTTTTGTCTAGTTCATTCGCCATGTCTTACCTCAAGTTACAGTTCCTAAATTTCAAACTCACCCGTCACCTGTTTGCCTTCTACCAACAGGATACGGGAACGATAGAAGATGAGCAGTGCCATCGCCAACCCTGTGCCAATGAAGGCATTGAGCAGGATAGCGGCAATCAAACCAATCGGGGGCTGGAATGTTGTGAGATCGACCAACAAAATCGAAAAGCCCACCTCAATCAAGAGACTCACCAATACAAAGCCCAATACCGACCAAAAGTTATGCTGTACAAGTCGTAAGCTCTGCCGAATGGCAGCCGAAATGGAAAGGTCATCCATAATGATGGCTGCCACCATAAAGTAAAGATAGATAAAAACCAGAAGATCGAGCCCGCTCCCAATCGCGGTAAAACCGAGCAGCATACCTGGCAAAATCAACATCAACAGACTTGCAATAATGCTCAATGGAATAATAAGTGCAATCAATGCCACCATGCCGAGGGTTACAAAAATTAGGATTCGGCCCCAGTGCCGAAACGTATTAACAATAAAGGTACCCATTGAAACCGGCTTGGCTGCCCCACCAATCGGCAACGAGCGTGCCAACAACGATAGATAGAGAACGCCGATCCATAAACCGATTACGGTTAACCCAATCAACAAACCGATCATAGCGACGGGTGACTGGACTTGGATAATGTTGCCTACCGTACCTTGTTCGGTAATCGGCAAGATCGTTGGCACATGAAACAGTCGTTGCGAGGCTAGAGCATAGAAGAGATTAGTATTCTTGCCTAAGGCGGCCATCTGTTCTGCTGCTGATTCCACAACCGAGCTAAAATCAGCAGGCAATTCAGTCTGCTTACTGAGGCCTAAATACCAAGTGGCAAAATTCTGCATCAAAACTTCAATACTCAGCCTAGGTCCCAACCAAAAGAAGAGATCGAGCAATAGCGGAACAAGCAGCAGATCCAGCCTGCGCGCCAAAAAACGATACCCAGCCGAAAGACTATCAATCACTCGCATAATCTATGGAATTTTACCACAGATATTGAAAAAATTGAAGTTTCTGGAACATCCGTTCGCGTTAGTGAGAGTAGTGAATTGCGAATTGTGCGTTGCGGATAAACTCACCACTTGTCACTCGTCACCCGCTTCGGTTTCATCGTTAGACAGTCTGAATTTTGTCCAACAATCTGATTGCCCGTTATGCTAAATGTAAGCGACAAGCAATAGATTAGTGAAGAGTTAAAAAAGGAACAAAATGGCTGCGTTGCAGCAGGAGAAAGTAACGCGCTGCTACTCTGCAACTTTTCAACTCTGTCACCTGCAACTTTGCAACCTGCAACTCTTATCCAAAGGACTTTACACACATGGCTTCTTTCGTCATCGAAGGAGGAAACCCGATTCGGGGCTCAATTCGACCGATCGGGAACAAAAATGCAGCGCTGCCGCTGCTCTCCGCTTGCCTGCTCACAGATGAGCCGGTGACTTTGCATAATTTGCCGCTGATTGGCGATGTACAAACGCTACTCAAAATCCTGGCACAACTCGGCGTGGAAATCAATCTGCACGGCAACAGTGCCACACTTTGTGCGCGCCAGGTACGCTCAGCGACGCCGGATGCGCGCCTCTTTGGCCAAATCCGTGGCGGCCTCACCTTGATGGGACCGCTACTTGCTCGTTTTCATCACTTTGCAGTGGATACCGCCGCTGGCGGCGATGACATCGGTCGCCGCCGCATCGATACACACTTGCAGGTCTTTGATGCAATGGGAGCCACTTTCAAGAGCAACGGCAAGTTTGAATTGCGCAGCGAAGGCCGTCTGCGTGGGCGTGACATCTTGATGGACGAAGCCTCTGTGACTGCCACGGAAAACGGGGTGATGGCCGCAGCGCTGGCAAAGGGCACCACTATCCTGCGCAATGCAGCCAGTGAGCCCCACGTCCAGGATGTCTGCAATCTACTGGTCAAAATGGGCTGCAAAATCGATGGCATCGGCAGCAACATGTTGACCATTCAAGGTGTGGATCAACTGCGAGGTGCAGAATTCACCGTTGGACCCGATTTTGTCGAGATCGGCAGCTTTATCGGGTTGGGAGCAATTACCAAGGGTGAAGTGCGCATTCAAGGGGTTGTGCCCGAACATCTGCGTATGATGCAGGTTGTTTTTGGCGATCGCCTGGGGGTTCGTATGCATTTGGAGCATGACCCTGCTGCGGAAGAAGCGCTCGCCCACACGCTGGTCGTCGAAGCCGAGCAGGATCTCTCAATCAAGCCCGACTTTGGCGGCGCTGTGCCTAAGATTGACGACGCCCCCTGGCCTGCCTTCCCACCCGACGTGATGAGTATCGCCGTCGTCACGGCAACACAGTCCAAAGGCACGGTAGTGATCCACGAAAAGATGTACGAGAGCCGACTGTACTTTGTGGATAAGCTGATTGCGATGGGGGCACAGATTATTTTGTGCGATCCTCACCGCGCTGTAATTGTGGGTCCTCGCAAACTGGTTGGCGCGCCGGTCAGCAGCCCTGACATCCGCGCCGGCATGGCGCTTGTCCTCGCTGCCCTCGCCGCCGAAGGCAAAACCACCATCGGCAACGTCGAGCAGATTGACCGCGGCTACGAGAAGATTGATGAGAAGCTGCGGACGTTGGGGGCGAAGATTGAACGGGTGTCAAACTAAAACAGTGCCTGGTAATTGGGTAGTTACCAGGCACTGAGCAATTTTTTCCGTATTCTTCAAAGAATTTTAGGGCTTACTTCCGCTGGTCATAGTATCCGTCATCATCATGGTGTCAGTCATGGCGTGACCGTTGGTCATCATTGTGTCCGTCATCATCATCGTGTCAGTCATTGCATGACCGTCTGTCATCATCGTATCCGTCATCATCATGGTGTCAGTCATGGCATGGTTGGCGTCCATCGTTTGTTCTTTCATACCGTTGTCGCCGCTCATGGCGTGATCGGTCATCGGCATACAAGCAGCAATACTAAACAACAGAATGCCCGCAACGGCAAGGGTAAGTAGTCGTTTCATGATTAAATTCTCACTTTTTTGGTTGTGAAGGTTGATTTAGGACAGACATCCAGAGGATAGCTGGGGCAGATTGTGAAGAGGTAACGAAGATATTACAAAAGAATGAACGACAAAATTACACTCGTCATTGGTAATTGCGTAAGTACGCAATTACCAATGACGAGTGATAAACCAAACTCATCATCACAGCTAAAGCTTTCCTACTGCTTCTACCTCATCACCAGCGGCAGATAGAGTTCGGTCATCGGACTCACCGTGCTGGTAGCCTCCGGCGTAGCTGTTTGATCCGGCGTGTTGGTGGCGGTTGGTGTTGACACTAGTGTAGCAGTTGCTATGAGAGTCGCTGTGCTAGACGAAGTCGGCGTCGCTGTAGTCGTTGGTTGTGGCGTCAAGGTCGGGGTTGCGCTGAGCGTGGGCAGCGTGGTTGAGGTTGCCGTAGCGGTTGGCTGCGGGGTGAAGGTGGGAGTCGAAGTGAAGGTAGGCAATGTGACGGGCGTCGCGGTAGCTGTCGGTGTGGCAGTGGCATTCGGACCAGCCTGAAGTGCCAGCTTGACCGCAAAATCGTCCATCAAGTTGGTTACAACGATAGTCACTTCACCCTGCGCCGTGCTATTGACAAGTTCGCTGGCGATGGGTTGGCCTTGATAGGTGTCCCAACGCTCCAGTTGATAGGTGCTGTTCGCTTGCAGACCGGAAATTGTCACCGTGCCAGTTACGGGTGTAACCGTGTTGTCGATGACGCGCTTCCAGGTATGGTTGGCGTTGGCGATCCAGAGGTGGACATGGGCAGCAGGGCCATTGCCACTATCCTTTTGTCCCCAAGCACGCAACGGTGCATCGGCGGGCATAATTTGGGCAGCGGCATCCCAGTAAAGCCCGTTGCTCAACGGCACATTCTGGATAAAGTCATAGTAGCGCTTATAGATCGGATGCAGATCGACGTTGTCGTAGGCAATATGGTAAGAAGTTCCCCAGTAAGCCTCCATCAACCCCGCGTAGTTGATACCACCCCAGATGAAGTTGTGTAACCAAATCCCTTGCTTATCCTGGCGAATTTCGGCGCTGAGTGGTGTGTAATTCTGCTCGGTAAAGCCGATTTCGCCACGTAAAACGGGTTTGTTGGCACCGGTCGGCTGCTGGGCACCGTATTCCAGGCTGCGGGCATAGGTCGCCAGCGCCGAGTCGTAGAAGTTGGGATCGGCCAAGCAGTAGCCGCCGCAGCCGCCCGTGTTGGTCGGATTTTTAGGAATGTACTGATGAATGTTGACATAATCGACATTCGGATAAGCGGGATTGGCCCAAAAGCTGTCGCGTGGATAGGAGTGCCAGAACGACGTGGTGATCATGTGCGCATTCGGATGGTCGTAGGTACAAGGTTGCTGATCACCTGCACCAATTGCCACGCCAAAGACGCGACAATGCATATACTTGCCGAACTCATCGACTAGGTTATAAACACGGCTGCTATTGGGGTCGGCCTCATTCATCAATTCCCAGGAGTGAATGGCGGTCGAGTAGCCCCAGCGAGCCTGCAAATAGCGCCACCACGCCTGTTGCAGCCAGCGCGTCTTAGTCACGTTACGAAAATCACCGTAAAAGTAATCGATATTCTCGCCACCCAACTGTCCCTGCTCGTTGTAAGATTGTAGAAAACGTTCCCCTTTTTCCAGAATCACGGGGCGCAGATAAACCCCATTCTGCTCGGCCAGTTCAACCATTTTGTCAAAGGCGTAGGCGTTGCGCTGCCCCATGTAGAGGTGATAATCCATCGAACCCTTGTCCAAAACGTTCGGCCCGAGGTTGCCATTGCCCAGATCTTCCTGCAAGGCGACGTTGCTGACAAAGGCCAGCGGCGTCGTGCTGGCGTTGGCGGGGATATTTTCCAAGCGCATCTGCAATTCAGGCAGGAAGGAATTGTTGCCCGAAAACCAGGTGCGGGTCAGCGTCAGCCAGCCGCCGTCGATGCTGGTGTTGGTATCTTGTACGATCGGCGATAACACCTGCCCCGAACCGGACTGACATTGCGTGCCCCAGCGCCAACCGCCTACGCTCAGCGCCAAACCGCAATCTGCCGCCCCGTTACAGGCGGCGGCGATGCTCTCACCATAATAGCGTACACGAAGCTGATAAGTGGTATTGGGCTTGACCGCCGGTTTGCTCACTTGTTGATTGATAAACATACAGGAGTCAAAGTACTCGTTGGCGGGCGAGCGCAATTGGATCACCCATTCGCTCTGGCTGTTGGCCGTGTCCCACGAGCCGTGCATACTGGTCGCTGGTACATTCGACGGGTAGTTCTGCTGCGCGCCGGTCCAGGGGTTCCAGGCCGAAGAGTAGATCGACCATTGGCTGAGCCAGAAGCGCGCCAGTTGCAGGCCATTGTCATGCATCTTTTGGAAGACGGGCTGATTGACCTGAATCGGGTTGAGCCATTCGGGTGCCCCAGCGGTGAGGTTGTAGCCAAGGGCAGGAAAGTAGGTGCCGTCGTCATACTCAAAGTAACGGCTATCATGCTGGCTGGTGCGTACAAAGCCGTGGCTGCTGGATGGAATGACAGCAAAGTTGCCGCTAACCGTTTGGGCGCTGCCACCTTGGTCGATGGCGGACAAGCGGTATTGCCAATTCCCGACCTGATTGGGGGCAAAACGTACCTTCCAGGCGTAATTGGCGGTGGGATAGATCCAATCCTGGTTCTCTTGCACTTGTTGGTCAAAGGCTTGGTAGTAAAAGGCGGGAACCGTGTAGACCGTCTGCCAGTTATCCGGCGTAAACTGCGCATCGACACTCACGCCAAGTTTGGCTTCTACGCCGGGAGGAGGCGACTCGTCGTAGGGCAGGTAGGGATTGCTGGCGCTGCTCTCCAGTTGAAAGCTGATTTCAAAACGAGCATAGGCAGGCATAACACCGTTGACATAGCTGGCGGCGTTGGTTGTGACATCATAGATACGAGGCACAGCCAAGGGTTGCTGAGTTTGCGCACGAGCTGCTTGCGGCCAAAGCAGGAAGCTTGCCCATAGCCAGACTAAAGCGAGGCACAGTACAAAAGATGTAAACTGTAAGTGCCACTTGGCACCCAGGATTGTGTTTTGCTGATTCTTTGTTAGGCTGGTTTGGAGTGGCATGATCCTGATCCGTAATCCTATTCGCTTTCTACTCTGGAAATTTCGACAGTAGCTACAAGAAATATTGTCATTCTCGTAAGAACCTCCAGTTGAATATAACCTTCGAGATTCTTACGAGTGACGGTTCGGCTGCGCCGAAAAATCCAACCCAAAACCCCGTGAGACAGTCTGTCATTCTGAGCGAAGGCTTTTTCGAGCGAAGAATCTTGCGTTGTCTGACTAACCAAGATTCTTCATCGCAAACAGCCGCTCCTCAGAATGACAAATCTATCTTCAAGGGACTGTCCCCACGGTTGGTTTCTTGATAGAATGACAGATCCTCTAGCAGGCTTTGTCGAACAGCAATTTTCATTGCTGGGTATCGATTCAGCCTCTGCATCAATATCTTCCGGGAAGGATCCATTGCCATAGCTCGATTTCCACTATAGCCTTCCCGGAAGAGCATCGCCTGAATCGTTAGATTGCTGGTTGCGCATAATTTGTATCGTTTAATGATCAGCAATCATTGTATACCAGATTATTTGACTACGAATCAGCAAATTGGATGAATCATCCGCTACGATTGTACGAAGAAAAGAACAGGGGATGACGATGTCATCCCCTGTCACACTTATTTCTCGTCTACAGACTGCTCGCTATTTTTGCACAACCGGCATGTAGACCTTCATCGGCGCATCGGGCACGTTGATGTCCTCGTCTATAAACTCTTCTTGCGTGTACATCGCATCCTGCTGGTTGTCAACAAAGTCACTGGTGACGGTCAACCCACTTTGCGCGCTGCCCGTGACCTGGAGGTCGGTGGCTTGCGTGCTGTAGCCAAAGTAGGCAGTCGCCAGTTGACCGGGGGTCAGCGTCGTCGTATAGCAGGGCCAGTTGTGGTGTGCTGGATCGGTTGTCCCCGGTTGGGTGCTGTAGTAGCCGGAGCGTGGCTTCTGACAGACCGTGTAGGGGCCTGGGCGCAGATTCCACTCATTGGCCTTGCCCACATCGTTGGTAAAGTCCGAAGCCACCAGCTTGCCGTTGCCGTCGTAGAGCTCCGTCCACCAGCCCTTCATCCACGCTTCGCCGTCGTTGTATTCACCGTTGCCGTTCTTGTCCTGATAGCTGCGGGTGAAGAAGGTCACGCTCGACTGGTTGACAAAGGTACAGGTGATCTCATCCCCGGCCTGGACGTTGAAGGCTACCGAGTTCATCGCCATGTTGACCCGCACATGATCGGACGGCGTGCAGTTGATGGCGCTGAGATACCAGCGATAGGCAGTGTTTTCGCTGACATTATAGCTGCCGGGGTTTACCTCAAAGCTGACTGAGTTCTTCACCTCGTCGCCATCCTCTCTGTCGGGGTCATCGAGCAGGAAGGTGCCAAAGGCGCTCCAGAAGCGGAAGTTACGGTCGCTACCTGGCTGTGCATCTTTGACGATGGTGATTTTGGCGGTCGTCGCCGCATTTTCGCGCAGCACAAAGACAGCCACGGTGCGAGCCGGAACGGTGAAGGTGCCGGTCTGCTTCTTAAAGCTTGCCTCCTTCACAACTTCATCGACCGACTTTTCCTGAATCGGGTGTAGACGCAGATTCTTGCCGACAAAGGCTGCATCGCTGATGCTCTGCGGCGTGTCGCTGGCGTTGAAGAGCACTACAACCCATTCGTATTTGGGATCGAGGTCGGGAACCCCAGCAACGGTGTCGTTCAGCGTCATCACGATCAAGCCTGGAATCTGGTTAGGGCCGCTGTTGAGGAAGCCCAAACGTGCCATGATGTCGGCTTCCGTGCGCATACGGAAGAGCGGCGACGAACGACGGATCGCCAGGAACTCGTCGGTTACGGCAGCGGCAAACTTGATGTTGTGGCTGGACGGTTTGAGCGCCGGATTGGCAAGCAAGGGCTGAATCAGCGACCACGCAGAGCCATTTTCCTGTTCGGGCGGTAGACCCACACCCCAGTTATTCGAGGCATAGCTCCAATCCAGCTTGTTGAACCAGTCGCCGCTGTTGTAGCTGTTGCGGTCCAGCGACTTCGAGCGCAGGAGATCCTGACCAGCTTGGAGGAAGGGCACGCCTTGCGCCAACAACGTGATCGCATCGCCCACATTTTGTGCTCGCACCCGGTCGGCCATCGTCACGCTGGCGGCATGTTTATAGGCGCTGATGTCCCACAGCGTCTGGTTGTCGTGCGCCTCGATGTAGATGATGTTCTCCTGCGGGTCTTGGGTATAGCCGGCGGGCGAGCCATTGTAATCGACCTGCGAACCGGTCACTTTGTTGCCGTTGCGGTCGATTAACTCATAGTCGGCCAGGTTGCCTGCCAGTCCAACCTTGATCTGGTCGGCGTAGAGCAGCAATTTGGCCTTTTCGGCGTCGCTGCCACTGTTGCTGGCATTCGGGTCGTAGTAGAGGCCACTGATGAAGCCCTGGTTCTTGACCATACCAGTGTTGTCATCAAAGGGGCCGCCGCCGCGCACCGCGTCACGCAGCCGATCCGAGAAGGTGCCAATGCCGCTGCCGCCGAGATTGAGTTGGGTGGCATTGACGCCACGCGCATTGTTGCCCACTTCGCCAAAGTTCCAGCCTTCGCCGTAGAGATAGATGGTCGGGTCGATGGCTTGCAGCGTGTCGCGCACCTTTTCCATGTTGGCCTTCATGTGATGGCCCATCAGGTCGAAGCGGAAGCCATCCACGCCGTAGTCACGCGCCCAGATGGCGAGCGTGTCGATCATCAGTTTTTCCATCATGGCGTGTTCGGTGGCGGTGTTCTGACAGCAGGTGCTGGTCTCGACCTGGCCATCGAGGTTGAGGCGATGATAGTAGCCGGGCACGATCTTGTCGAGTACACTCTTTTCGCCCTGACCGGATTGGGCGGTGTGGTTGTAGACCACGTCCATCACCACACGCAGACCGCTGGCATGGAGTGACTGCACCATCTTGCGGAACTCAATCGTGCGCTGGATGCCATCCGGGTTGGTTGAATAGCTGCCTTCCGGCGCCCCGAAGTGATAAGGATCATAGCCCCAGTTGAAGCCATCCAGATCTTTGGTGGCAAAGACAGCAGCTTGTTGCGCAGTTGAAATCGGTTCAGCATTCGGGATAGTCGGCTCGCTGCGTTCGGCCTTGTTCTCGTTGATCGAGGCAATGTCAAAGGCAGGCAGCAGGTGAATATGGGTCAAACCAGACTGCGCCAACTGTTTGAGATGCTTCATGCCGTTGGAATTATTCTCGCCAAAGGCGGCAAAGGTGCCTCGTTCGTTGGCAGGCACACTGCTATCGTTGACCGAGAAGTCACGCACATGCAGTTCATAGAGTGTGATATCTTCCGGTGCAGCCAGAGCAGGCTTGGCAACTGTACCCCACCCAGCAGGCTTGGTCGAAGCATCGGCCAAGTTGACGAGCAGGCTGCGGGTGCTGTTCATGGAGAGTGCCAACGAGTAGGGATCGGTGACTAGGTTATGCTCGACCTTGCCCGTGCTGTTGACGTAGACTTCCACTTCGTAAAGGTAATACTTTCCGTTCCAGGCTGCGTTACCCGTTGCGCTCCAAGTACCTGCTTCGCCAGCAGTCATGTCGACCACCTGGCTGGCAGTCGCTGCGCTTGAGCTATCAAAGAGGTGCAGCTTGACCGATTTGGCGGTCGGTGCCCACAGACGCAAGGTTGGCGCACCATTGTTCCAACTGATTCCCAGGCTACCGTTGTAGCTATAGAGCGCATCAAGCACGCCCGGAATCTGCAGGCCGGTGGCGTTGAGCGCAAAGTTGGAGCCATCGTTGAGCACTTGGGCTACAGCGATCTGCCCCTTCAGAATCGCCGGGATTGCACCGACATCGGCTGGCTTGACCTTGAAGGTCTTGAAGGCGGCCAGATGCGGGAAAGCGGCCTTTTGTGCTGCGCTGAGACCGAGCGGGTCGTAGATCAGGTCGAGCGAACCATCGGCAGTCACCACTGTGTTGTTGAGCAAGGTCATGCCACCGTTGGCGGCGTAGTAGAGACGCACCACCTGATTGGCGGCGACATCGACATTCCAGGCGATGGTGTTGGCATCGAGCCAGTGGGCCTTCTGCTTGCTCAGATCGCCAGCAGAGATGACGCCCTTGACAATGGGCAGCAGGTAGGGGGACTGGACATCAGCACCCTGCAATTGCCAGACCTCACAGCCAGATTTCTTGAATTCGAGGAACTGGTCGGGGCCGGGGTCTTTCGTATCACCGCGGTGGAAGATGTAGCCGATCTGCTGGGCGTTGGCGATCAAGGGAACGTTGAAGACCAAGCCAAACTTGTCGGTCGCCGCCGGTTTGCGCGGGGCAGTCCAATCGACGGAATCGGCAATGTCGAGCCAGTTGTGCATCCCCCAGAAGTCAGCAAAGTTGCTGCTGGTGGAGTCGCCATAATCAGCAGCCGTGCGGTGATAGTGGAGGATTGCCTGGTTGTTGGCGCTACATGCCTGTGTGTAAATGGTTTCACTGGCACTCTTGACCCACACCGCCGGGCTAGCGGTCGGGTTCATCGCCTGGTCGGGGCCGGGATCTTTGTTGTCGCCATTGTGGATGATGAAGTTGACTGGCTTGCTGGCATCCTTGATCGGCACGTTCCAGTAGGCACCAAAGCTATCAACACCATCATAGGGGCGTGGGCTAGCCCAATCGGTGCCGACGCCATCGGCAATCGCATCGCCCCAGAGATGGAGCCCCCAACCGGTGTAAGTGGCATCCGGTCGGCTGTAGTGGATGGTAACAAAGCCTTGCGCCGCAGCTTGCGAGGTGTAGAAGTTGCCATCATCTTGTTTGAGCCAAATTTCGGGGCCATCGGTGGCCGGGTTGAACTTGCGGTCGGCCTGGGTGCCATCCTTAACGTCGCCCTTGTGGACGATAAAGTTGACATCGGCGCTGGCATTTTGCAGCTTGATCCAGGCAAAACGGCCATACGCATCTTCGCCAAGGAAAGGCTTGGGCGTCGTCCAGGTGGTGCCTTCGCTGCTGTCGATGGCGTCGCCCCAGAGATGGAGACCCCAGAAGTCGGCGGAGTTGCCCGTGGTCTCGTCGCCATAGGCGTTATCGCTGCGCTGGTAGTGGATCACGGCATACTTGTAGTTGGCTTGATTGCCGCCGCCGCTCTGAGTCACTGGTTTGATTCCGGTAACCTTGCTCGCCTTGAGGTGGCCGTTGAGATCGTTGACCACTGCAATCACGTCGAAGGTCGCGCCGCTCGGCAGGCTGGAAGCATCATAGTAGACCCGATAGGGCGGATTGTCGTCCACACCAACGGTGGTCCATTCGGCCGCGCCGCTGACTTTTACGGCAAAGGTGACTTCGGCGTATTGGTTGCCACTCACATTCGCACCCAATTCGACGCGATTGGGGATCTCGTTGCCATCAATATTGGTCGAGCCAAGTGGCACTTCCTGGCCGTTGGTCAACCCAGAGATGGCGACACTGGGAGCCACCGCGCTGGACGGAACGGTGGTGCTAGCCTTGTAGACGGCAACACCGAAGGCAGGCAGGCTAATAGCCAACTTTCCATTGGCGTCACTGCTCAAGCTGCCGCTAGCGCCATAGATGGCATCGAATTGGACGCCGCTGCCATAGTAAGTCTGCACATCTGCGTTGGCTGCGGCGTTGCTGTTGTTGAGCGCGACCACATATTCGACCTTCTGGTCACGGTCAATGCGGCTGAAGGCATAGATGCCCTGCGCGCCGCCACTCACCCGGTGAATCTGAGCACCGGTGCGCAGCGCAGGATTGTCCTTGCTCAACTGTGCCAATGCCTTCAGCGTCTGGTAGAGCGGATGCGTGGGATCGAAGTTATCGTCGGCGGTGGTTTTGGCGGTGCCGATCAGGTCGTTGGCGTTGTAGTCGGCGACCTGGCTGGGGAACATGTCCTGGCGGGCCTCCTTGTCGCCACCAGTGCCGGTGAAGCCCTGTTCATCGCCATAGTAGACTACGGGCATGCCACGGCTGAGGTACATTAAGCTGTGGGCCAGTTGGTCACGGGCGAGCAGTTCGGCATCAGTCGTGGTGGGGTTGTCGGTCTTGAGGAAGTAGCCAATGCGCCCCATGTCGTGGTTGCCAAGGAAGGTCGGCAGTTGCGAGGCATTCGAATCAGCATCGATAAACCAGTCGTCCTTCTCAAAGAAGGTGCGCAGATTGTCGGTAGTAGTGCTTTTGGAGGCAAAGTCACGTGCCGCAGCCTGGAAGCCAAAGTCGAGCACCCCCTGGACGTCGGGATCGGTAGGGTAGAAGCTGAGCAACTTCTCGTTGGCGCTGTAGACTTCGCCAAACATGAAGAAGTTGGGCTTGCCGTGGCTGGCAGCATAGGCATTCAATTCGGGGGCAAACTTGCGCCAGAACTCCTTATTGACATGTTTCATGGTGTCGATACGGAAACCATCGACATCAAAGGTGGTCACTGCGTTCTCAAAGACTTGAATCAGTCCATCACGCACGGCTGGCTGTTCGGTGAAGAGATCGTCCAAGCCGAAGAAGTCGCCGTAGATTGAATTTTCACCGCTGAACGTACTGTCGCCGCGATTGTGGTAGTTGATCGGGTTATTGAGCCAGGCGGGCACTTTGACATTGGCCTCGGCGGCAGGCACGACTGGTTTGTAGGCAAAGCTAACATTGGCGTCAAGCGGGGGGAAGTCGTTGCTGCTAGCGTAATCAAGATCGTTGAAGGGGGTGCCAGTTGCGTCGCGGTAGGGGAAGTCGGTCTTGTTGCGATAGCTATAGACGCCGCCATCATACTGGATCACATCAGCCGTGTGGTTGGTGATGATGTCGAAGAAGACCTTGATGCCGCGTGTGAGCAGCGTTGACTAAGGCGGTCATCTCGGCATTGCTGCCAAAGTGCGGGTCGATTTGGGTGTAATCGACCGTCCAGTAGCCATGATAGCCTGCCACAGATTCGTTGGCACCGCTGCCCTGACCGGCTTGTTCTTGAACATTGGCGTCATCCAAATCGCCGTGACACCCATCTGATCAAGGTAGTCGAGTTTGCCAGCAGACCGGCCAGGTCGCCACCGTGATAGTAGCCGCTGTCGGTCACATCGAAGCCAGTGACCGAGCGATTGCCACTCAGACCACCGTTGTCGTTGGCAGCCGAGCCGTTGGCGAATCGATCAGGCATGACGAAGTAGAAGATACTGTCCTGCACGGGATGGCGGGCGGGCGTCTTGACGATGGCGTCGAGACTTTCGCGTGTTACCGCTGTCTACCGTGATGGTCAGGACATGGCTGGTGGCGTTATAGGAGAAGGTGACAGTATCACCAGCGTTGGCCACAACAAAGGGAATATTGGTGCCACCGGGTGCGCCATTGGCACCATAGTTTTCGTCCCAAGTTTCATTGATCGCCACTTTGCCTTCGTAGCTACCGGCAGGAATGGCGGTGGTGACGAAGGTGTAGATGCCGTCGCCATCGGCATCTTGCAGCCAGGAGCGCAGACAGTCGGCTTGCCAATCACCAGGGCAGCCCAATGCTTTTGGAAACTGCCGGGCGCAACGGCAATCACGCTGGTCTTGTTGCTCGTGATCCAGTGCGATTTGTTGTCGTAGTAGAACTTGATGGCTCCACCCGCATGTGTAAGAGGGATGTTGGGGCCATTGAGCTGTTCATTAGCCCCGTAGTTGACGTCCCAAGTGTCGTTGAGCGCCGCTTTGTATTCATAGCTGCCTGCGGCTAGGTCAAAACTCTGCTGCCAGACGTCGTCGCCCGCATCGAAGGCGAGTTCAGTGGCGGCGCAGTCGGGTTGCCAATCGCCAGGACAGCCCAGGGCAGCCTGCAAACTGCCGACCAGGGCAACAGTGTAACCTGGTCCGGGAGGAGGCGCGCTGCTGGTCGTGATCGTCATGGCGTGGCTGGTGGCATCGTAGGCAAAGCTCACTTCATCACCTGGGTTGGCTACCGTGAAGGGAATATTCGCGCCACCGGGTGCGCCATTGGCCCCATAGTTTTCGTCCCAGGCTTCGTTGATGGCGACTTTGGCCTCGTAGGTACCGGTCGGGATAGAGGTGGTCTTGAAGGTATAGATGCTATCGCCGTCAATATCTTGTAACCAGGAGCGCAGACAGTCGGCTTGCCAATCACCAGGACAGCCCAATGCTTTTTGAAAGCTGCCGGGTGCCACTGCGATCACACTCGTCTTGTTGCTCGTGATCCAGTGCGATTCGTGGTCGTAATAAAATTTGACTGGAGAATCTGTGGTAAGCGAGATGGGAATATTGGGACCGTTGAGTTGGGCATTGACACCATAGTTCTCGGTCCAGGCGTCGTTGAGTGCAACTTTGTACTCATAGCTGCCGGCTGGGACCGTAAAGGTGCCTTGCCAGACAGTGTCGCCAGCGTCATAAGTCAATTTACTGGCGGCACAATCGGGTAGCCAGTCGCCAGTGCAGCCGATTTCGCCTTGCAAACTTCCCACCAGCGTGGCACTGGTGGGCGTCGGTGTATTACTGGCAAAGATGGGTTGCACGGGAAGCGCGGCAAAGACGCTGGAGGCGATTAGTGTAATCACCATCAGCGTGTGGATTGGCTGGCGGAGCTGGGTTGGATGAAACAGGGAGCGAAGCGCCAAGGATATGCTACGTCGCATACCATCCTCCTTAGATTAAAGATTCTTCAGTTCGTGTGGCGAAACAACAAGCAAATGGGAGCTGCTTGGTAGTTACATCACCTAAAAAGAGTCATGCAACCGTTTGCATTGTATTGCAGATCGAATTATTTGTCAATGAGTTTAAGGAAATACTAAATAAAGATACAACTTTTGTCGCTATAGAACTATTCTGTCAGTCATTTCGCCTAGATCTTTTGGACTATTCGATTTCCCAAACAGAATATTTAGAAATACAAAAGCTACTTTATTTATTTCTTTTTATTTTTAAGAAACTGCTCATAGATATGTCCAGCCAAATCCAAACAAATAACAGATGTACAAATCGCTGAAGTTGCTACACTTATAGGCAGGCGCTGCCCTTCGTTCTCTTCATTACTATCTCCCTCCACCACCAAGAAACATTCGAAAGCGCTGCTT
Source organism: Caldilineaceae bacterium (assembly GCA_046328715.1). Classification (GTDB taxonomy): domain Bacteria; phylum Chloroflexota; class Anaerolineae; order Caldilineales; family Caldilineaceae; genus JAXLWB01. Next base: position 119,747 of record JAXLWB010000026.1, read on the forward strand.
TTTACGGATATGTCTTTATCTTCTTCTGCCGCCCGAAATAGTAATACCAATTGTGGTTGCAAACGCCACTTTTTTCGCAAATATGAATCATATTCATAACGTTTCAAAGCACAATTGGCATTATTTGGCAGCTTTTCTGCAAATTATCAGGTGAGAATTATGGCTCAATCTATTCGTCGATACGGTGTATGGCTAGCAGGAATAGTTCTGGCCATACTTTTTAGCTGCTCTGCCCACTCGCCGCTCCAAGCAGCGGAACTAACGCAGGCGACCAACACGCCTCCCGTCGCCAACAGCGACTTTTACACCTTAACCGAGGACACGGGTCTGATCGTGCCTGCATCGCTAGGGGTGCTGCGCAATGATAGCGACACCGACAACAATGCCCTCACCGTGCAGATTCGAACCGTACCCAATCAAGGAACCGTAGACTTACATGTCGATGGATCGTTCGTCTACACACCAGACCACAACTATGCAGGTAGCGATACCTTTACCTATGTTGCCAATGATGGCGAAGCCGATTCAAATGAGGTTTCCGTTCATTTTACGATCATCGGTGAGAACGACGCACCTATTGTGGATTCGCAGGCGATCACAATCGACGAGGATATGCCTATCGATGTCGTCTTGAACGCTCAGGATGCTGATGGCGATCCGCTGCTTTACTCGATTTTGAGAGCGCCCGTCTTGGGCATTCTGATCGGTTCCGGCGATACTGTTCTCTACTATCCAAATGACAATGTCTTTGGCGACGATAGTTATCTGGTACAAGTGTGCGAGGATAGGGCCACGGCACTCTGCGTCAATGCAACCATTTCGATCACCATTGTTTCGGTCAATGACCCGCCCGTTGTGGATGATCAAAGCCTGGTCACCGATGAAGACATTCCTCTGGTCATTCCGCTCAACGCAGTCGATGTCGAGAACGACCCGATCCACTACAACCTACTTATTTCGCCCACGCTCGGAACACTAAGCGGCAACAGTGATCTGCTCACCTACACGCCCGATGCGAATCTCAGCGGTTTTGATAGCTTTGTGGTTGAGGCCTGTAACGAAGAAACGCTGCCGACCTGCGACGAAGGGCTGATTGAGATCGAAATTCAGCCGGTAAACGATGCGCCTGTAGCCGTGGCGCAGGATGTTACCGTCGCCGAAGATAGCGCCGTGCCCATCACACTGCAGGGGAGTGATATCGAGGGTGACATTCTCACCTATACAGTCACCAGTCAGCCACAACATGGCCTCCTGGGTGGAAGCGCACCGAATTTGATCTACACGCCAACCGCTAATTTCAACGGCAGCGACGTCTTCACCTTCCGCACCACTGATGGCCAATACAACTCGGATCCGGCCATCGTGGCGATTACGGTGACGCCGGTCAACGATGCGCCGGTGCTCACTTCGCAACAGCTCAATGGCGATGAAGATACGCCATTGAAGATTGCCTTGCCGAGCACTGATCTGGACGGCGATCTACTCTCCTACACGATCGTCACGCCTCCAGCGCATGGAACATTGGGTGCGCTCAAGCCGACGCTGATCTATACCCCGAATGCAAATTACAATGGCAGCGACGCCTTTAGTCTGCGCGCCAGCGATGGCATTTCACTTTCGAATGTAGCAACCTTGACCTTGACGATTCATGCGGTCAATGATCCACCCACGGCTCAAGCGCAAACTTTGACCACGGATGAGGATGTTGCGCTTGCCGTAACCCTTTCTGGAAACGATGTGGACAGCGATCCGCTCTCCTACATCCTCGTCGATTCCCCGCAACATGGCAGTTTGAGCGGAACCCTTCCCAATCTCACCTACAACCCAGCCGCAAATTTCTACGGCAACGACCACCTGACCTTCTACACCAACGATGGCAGCGCCGATTCTAATTTAGCGACCCTGAGCATTGTGATCAATCCTGTGAACGATCCACCGCAGGCTGATGCACAAATGTTAACGACGCCACGAAACAGTGAACGCCCGATCGCCCTGACCGGCAGCGATATCGATGGTGATGCACTTGACTTTACGGTGGTTACTTCACCCACCAACGGCTCCTTACTGGGCATCGCTCCCAATCTCATCTACACCCCGACGACTGATTACACCGGCACGGATAGCCTGACCTTTTCTGTTTGCGATCCGGGGTTACTCTGTGCCCAGGCATTGGTAACGGTGACGGTGGGAATCACCAATACGCCGCCCGTAGCCGAGAATGGCTCGCAAACTACGGATGAGAATCAAGCGGTTGGGATCACCTTGCAGGCTTCCGATGCTGAAAACGATGCGCTGATCTACAGCGTGTTGGCTGGGCCGGCACATGGCAGTTTGAGCGGCAGCGCGCCGAATCTCACCTACACACCGGATACAAGCTACAACGGCCCCGACAGCTTCACCTTCCGCGCCAATGACGGCTGGGATGATTCAAACCTGGCCAGTGTAGCCATCACGGTGACGGCGGTCAACGATCCACCCAAAGCCAACTCGCAACAGGTGAGCATGGCGGAAGACACGCTGCGTGCGATTACGTTGACGGCCAGCGATCCGGATGGCGATCCGCTCAACTACCAAGTACTGAGCCAACCCACACACGGCACACTGAGCGGCGTTGCGCCCAATCTCAGCTACACTCCGCATGCAAACTATCATGGCAGCGATAACTTCACCTTTCGGGTCAATGATGGTCAGACGAATTCCAAGAGCGCAATTGTGATCATCACCATCACATCGATCAATGATGCACCGGTGGCGGTGGCGCAGAACCAATCCCTCAATGAAGATTCGGCGATCAGCGTAACTTTAAGCGCCAATGATGTGGATGGCGACATTTTGAGCTACAAGGTGATCGAGGCACCCGCCCACGGTCAACTCAGCGGCAGCGCGCCACAGCTAACCTATCGCCCAAATGCCAACTATCATGGCAGCGACCAATTTGTCTTTGTGAGCAACGATGGCAAGCTGGATTCTAACTCAGCCAGGATCGATCTGACGATAGTAGCGCAAAACGATGCCCCGGTCGCCCAGGCACAACAGCGCATCTTGAACGAAGACCAACCCTTAACCATCACCTTGAGCGCCAGTGACAGTGATAACGATTCGCTCACCTACGCGATTGTAACGCCACCGCAACATGGAACAGTGAGCGGCAGTGCTCCCACTCTGCGCTATACCCCTACTGCAAACTATCATGGCAGCGATTCATTTACCTTCCGCGCCAACGATGGCAAGGCCAACTCGAATGTGGCAACGCTCAGCCTGACCATCATGCCGGTCAACGATGGGCCTACCGCCAATTCGCAGAATCAGATCACCCCAGAGGACACAACCCTGACCCTCACCCTGAGTGGAGGTGATATCGATCAGGACACGCTCACCTATGTCTTGGTCACGACCCCGGCACATGGTGAACTCACCGGCAGCGCGCCCACCTTCTTCTACACGCCGGATGTCAACTATTCTGGCCCGGATAGCTTCCTCTTCAAAACCAGTGATGGCCACGCCAGCTCTATCTTGGCCACGGTCAAGATCAACGTGACGCCGATCAACGACGCGCCGCTCGCCATTCCGCAGACAGAATTCACACTGGAAGATAAAGTCATCGCTATTCCGCTGAGCGGGCACGATCCGGACGGCGACAAGCTGACAGTTCGCCTGGTCACGACCCCAACCCATGGCACACTTGCCGGCATTTCACTCAACTCGGCCCCTCATAGCGCCAACCTGGATGTACAGGATACCGTGATGGTTACCTATACCCCAGCGCTGAATTTCTCGGGGAAAGACAGCTTTACCTACAAGGTCAACGATGGCAAACTCGATTCCCAGATAGTAACAGTGCAGATTGTGATCGATAGCGTGAATGATACGCCCATCGCCAATGCGCAAAGCGTGGAGACGGAGCAAGAGAAGCCGATTTTGGTCCTACTCAGCGGCCATGATGCCGAGGATCTTGCCCTCAGCTATCGTGTGGCACGCCAACCCAGCCACGGCACGTTGAGTGGCATCCTGCCCAACCTAACCTACACACCGGAAAAGAACTTCTTTGGGGTAGATACCTTTGAGTTCAAGGTCATTGACAGCGAAGGGGCATCCGCTACGGCGACCATTACGATTAAGGTTTCACCGACGAACATAACGCCAGAGCTCAGGTTGCCCATCTTCCTGCCATTAATTCAGCGCTGAGAGACGTGAAAGATCATCCAGGAGGCAGTTCATTGAACCGAGTGAACTGCCTCCCTCTCGGCAATTGATGTAGTCTAAGCTTTGATGAGAGAGTGGCAAGCGCGCTTCCTCGTGTCACTCCAAATCCGAATGGGCAAAGTTTGGACGTTGGCGAACTCCAAAGTAACATTTCTACCTACGAATAGCGATGACTCTTTAACATTGCACATCACCTTGTTAATCTGCGGCGTTAATCTGCGGCTGCTCCACGCAGCACGCTTCCACCCCAATATCCTCCAACTGATCGTTCATTTTTATCATCAGAAGTTGTCGGAAAAGCACACCTGGCAGGTTTCATCGAAGTAGCAGTCGAGTTATCTGTGTAGATTGGAATCTACTGTCCTGCCAAACATGCCAGGTGTCTGTGTGCCACTAGACGTTTCAGGCGCTCTCTCACGATAGGTGCGCGAAAAATGAACCTTCTACCATTTGATCTATAGTGCTAGAGCAGTCAATAGAGCATCACTATATAAACATAAAGGGAAACTCGACACTTGCGCATCCTACCTATTTTGTTCCTGATTATCTTAGCCGTGCTGCTTACTGGTATCGCTGGCACTGCCAACGCAGCACCGGCGCAACCATTGGCACCGCGCTGTGTAGGTGCCGGCCCCTTGCCGCTTGACGATCCGACGTTTTGTGGCTGCACGTGGGGCGAGGTCTATTACCGCGGCCAGCCGGTGGCGGGCGCAACGGTGACGCTGCAATTTGGCAACGGCATCACGCACACAGTCACGAGTGTGACCGATGTGGACGCCAACCCTTACTATGATCTCACCGGTTTTGGCTTGGGTGCACAGGCAGGCGATGTCATGACTGTCACCGCCGAGTTTGCTGGGTTGCGAGCGACGCGTCTTTTCCGTGCCCAGCCGGATGAAGGGAATTCCAAAGAGCAGCATGTGCCACTGGTGTTGGTAGAAGATGGCAACTGGCAAACGTTGCTAGGCGGCACGTATACTCGCACCCTCACCGCATACGGCGATATGCTGTGGGCGGCCAATAGTAACACCGTGCGCTCGGTCGATTTGACGAACCAACTAAGTACAACCTTGTCCTTGCCCTCCTCGATTGGCAGCGTGCGCAGCCTCGCTATCGAAGCATCGACTGGACACCCCTGGCTTGCGGGTAGTGGCGGTGTCGCCGAATTTGACGGCGCAGGCTGGCAGGATCGCACGGCACCAGTGACAGGGGTCGTGCAAACATTGGCCTTTGATCCCAACGATGGCGCGCTGTGGGCGGGTACGAGTTTGGGTGAGGTGGCCCGCTATCAGAACGGCTGGCAGGTGATCACGCAGACATTGGGCGGCCCTGTGCAAGCGCTGGCCAAGGATGATGCGGGTGGGTTATGGGTGAGCGTTACGGGGCGCGGGGTGTTCCGCAAAGTGGGTGAACAGTGGAGCCACTATCGGGCGGCAGATGGTTTTGTTTCAGATACGGTGAATGCAATTGTGGTCGATCGCACGCCGAACCAAAACAATCAAAACAGTATATGGTTTGCCGCTCGTTCCTATTTGAGTGGTGTCGGCGAAAAAGGCGGCATCGCTCGTTATGATCTGAACAGTAATGAATGGCGCATCTTTAGCGAGGCAGACGGGCTACCTGCTGACAGTGCCCTGCCAAGCTTGTCGGCCAATGTGCACAGCCTCACCATCGACAGTCAAGGTACAGTGTGGGCGGGAACCGAAGCAGGAGTTTATGTCTTGGGTGGCAATGGCCGTTGGATTAATGCAGGATCAACACAGACTGCCTTGCTCTTGGCCAATCAGGTCAACAAACTTTTTGCCGCTGAATTGAATCAAGTGCGCCAACTTGATCGCACGCAGACGGTGGGTGGCGCGCCGACTGCGACAATCACCAGCACCAGCAAGACTGCCGCACTAACAGATCAACTTACGCTACACGGCACAGCCCGTGATGCGGATGAATCACAGAACGCCATTCTTGCTTGGGAGTGGCGCAGCGATCAGCAGCCACTCTGTACCACGGCGGCAATCTGTCAAGTGGCGGCTGGTGTGCTCGGTGAAGGGGTGCATACGATCAGCCTGCGTGTGCAAGATGACGAAGGCACCTGGTCGCAGCCAGCCACGACCCAAGTGACCGTGGTTAAGAATCAGACGCTTTTTTTGCCGTTGCTCGAACGATGAGCGAAGACAGCAGCATCCTGGGATAGGGAGGTGGCCTCTCATCCCCAAGGCGCTGCCCGTCGGTTACCGTAGGGTAACCTGGTAGGCTAAATCTATATTCACGTACCTAGCTTGAACTGTACGAAAGACTCACAAATATCCTTTAGATCTATAGCGAGGCGATCATGCAAACCCGAAATTTGTCCCACCCTGTTCTTTGGCTCATCGTCGTGATTGTGCTTCTGTTGCTTCTGCCTGTAGCGTTCTTCTACTCACCCTCACTCCACGCCGAATCTGCTGCGGTTGCGCAGGTTCCCGATGGCACAGCAGACCGCGTGTTGGGACAAAGCAATTTTACGAGCACAACTGATGGTAGCAGCCTGGCTAAGTTGAATAACCCGGCAGGGAGTGCCGTTGCAATGACTAACGGTCGCCTCTTTGTGGTGGATTATCTGAATGATCGAGTGCTCAGTTGGCCGGATGCAAACAGCATTAACAGTGGTGCGAGTGCGGATCTGGCGATTGGCGTGGGTGTGCTGAATGACCCCGAAGCGGTGGTCGTGGACAGTGCTAATAATCTCTATATTACCGATACCGGTAATCATCGGGTGGTCGTCTACAAGACGCCCTATACAACGCCAGCATTAACTTTCGGTGGAATTGACTCAGCCCAGGATTGTACCAATCCCCAACCAAACAATATGTGCTTTCCGCGCGGCGTTGCGATCGATGAGAGCAGTGGCACTCGTTACCTCTATCTCGTGGACACCTTTCATGATCGGGTGATGGCGTACAATGACCCGCTTACGACCGATACAACGCCCGATTTCTATCTGACAGGACTCAGTGCGCCACGTGGTGTGGCAGTGGATGCCAATGGCAACGTCTTTGTGGCCGATAGCGAAAATGACCGTGTGGTGCTCTATAACGAGCCACTGAATACTGATACCGTCGCTGATAGCAATTTTGGCTCAGGCAATGATGGTGTCAATTGTTATATTACCCCTGGCGGTGTCGAGGATGCTGGTATTGCCACCACGAGCACTTCGCTTGCCTGCCCTGTCGATGTCGCAATCGACGCAGGGGGTAGCCTCTATGTGTCTGACATTTTCAATCATCGTATCGTCGTCTATCGTGATCCAACTACGAGTGATGCGGTCGCCGATGAGATCTTTGGTCAGCCCAACTTTACCAGCGGCAATCCCAACCGCGGTGGATCAGCCGCCGCCAATTCGCTCTTTAATCCATTGGGCATGGCGTTTGATTTTAACAATTCGCTCTATGTCGCTGATTATCTCAATAACCGCGTGTTGATTTTCGATGTGACACTGGCACCAACTGAAACTCCAACAGAAGGGCCAACTGAAACAACCGCTCCCACACCGACTAACACGCAGGTGCCACCCAGCCCGACACCCACCAGGACAGCCACCGTCCCCACAGCGACACCGACAAAATCACCTACAGCGACGCCAACAAAGCAAGCGACTGCAACCCCGACCCAAGCGCCCAGCGGTGCTGACAGCTATGAAACTGACAATAGCTGTGCCCAAGCCAAGGAGATCACCAACGACGGCGTGGTGCAGACCCATACCTTACATGCCCAAGCCGACACCGATTGGGTACGTTTTACTGCCATCAAGGGTGCTACCTATCGGATCGAGGCGCAGGTTCCACCCGACTCAAACGCTGACATGGTACTTGATCTTTTTCGCTCTTGTGATGAAGCACCCACGCTCAGCCAGAACATCAGCTTTAGTCCTGGTGTGCGCCAAGAATTTGTTGCCCCGGCAGATGGCACGATCTTGCTCAAGTTGTATCATAACAACGCAACCATTTTTGGTGCTAAGACAGTCTACAATCTCTCGGTACGGGGGCTGGCAGCGAGCGGAGCGCCCGGTGCACTCTTAATTGTGGCTGGACGGTTACGCGCCAATGATGCGCTACAGCCGAATATCACCAACATTGCCAATAATGCCTATACTGTCTTTGAAAATCATGGCTACAGTGCCGACCGCATCCAATATCTCAACACCGATCTTGGCCAGACTGGGGTAGATGGTAGCCCCAGCGTCGCCAGTGTACAAGATGCCATTACAAATTGGGCCCTCGATAAAGTAGGATCAGATCGCGCCTTTACGATCTATATCGTTGACCACGGCGTCCAAGATCGCATCTATCTTGACAAGCCGGCGAATCAATCGGTGACGCCCGACCAGCTTGACGGTTGGCTGGATACATTGGAAGCGGCCAAACCTGGCATCAAGATTAATATCATCATCGAAGCGTGTCATTCGGGCAGCTTTATCGATGCGCCACAGACGTTGAGCAAACCAGGTCGTGTTGTTTTGACCTCAACCAATGTCAAGAATCTCGCCTTTGCCTCGAAGGACGGGGCTATCTTTTCCGATGCTTTCCTAGCGGCTTTAGGTCAGGGTGGCAGTCTCTATAGTAGTTTTACCAGTGCACGTTGGGCTGTGGACGCCGCCAAGTTTCCGCAGTCACCCTGGATCGATAGTGACGGCGACGGTATCCCCAACGAAGGCGAAGACGAAGCAAATGCAGCGCAGCGTGGTTTTGCCTTTGCTGGTTCGCTTGACTCCGAAGTGTGGGCACCTTATATTGTCAGCGCCGATGGAACGGTATCCTTTAATGACAAAACGGCGACGCTACAAGCAACCGTGCGCGATGATAGCAGCGTTAGCCGCGTGTGGGCAGTGCTCTATCCACCCTCCTATGTTCCCCCTCAAGATAGCGAAGCGCTGATCGTGGAAAACCAGCCCACCGTGGACCTCACAGCAGTCGGTAATGATCGATTCACAGTCAATGCGACTGGTTTTGACGAAGTAGGAACCTATCGCGTCGTCATCTATGCGGAGGACGGCGATAGTCTTGTCGCTCAGCCCGTGACATTGGAATTAAGTACTGGGTCGCAAGTCTTCTTGCCGATCGTGACTAGATAGGCACACGAAAAGTCCTCCGGGAGGTGGCGAAAGGATCGTTGCAAAGCGAAAACCTTGTTCGCCACCTCCCGGAGGACTTTTCACCTATAAAATCCTGTTGAGCCTGCGCGAAAAACAGTTTGTCTGGCATTGGACTACACAGATTGAACATTTGCTAGGTAACTACCAAGCAACCCCACCCTAACCCTCCCCTGAAAAAGGGAGGGAACTGTCACGGGATAGTAAAGATTGGTGGATAGTAGAAAAATTCTTAATCTTTCCCTTCACAGTTCCCTCTCTTCTAGGGGAGGGTTAGGGTGGGGTTCGTAGTTACTTTCCTAGCCACAAGGAGAAGAACGATGCTGCGCCTACCGATTCTGTTGTCCACGTTGTTTGCTTTGATCGGACTGTTTTTTATCCAGCCACTGCACGCTGAAGAGAACGCCGCTCCTGATCTTTTGATTGAAAGTTTGACCGTCAATCCACCTTCCCCCACTGCAGGCAGCTCTGTCGATGTGACCGTTGTCGTCAAGAACGGGGGAGACGCAGCGGCTGGCGGCTTTCGCGTACATCTCTATGTCGAACCGGCAGACAATCCGCCAACGACCTCCACGCCCCCCACTGCGCAACAATTCTATGGTTTGGGTTTACCAGCAGGCGGCACGGTCAGCTTCACCTTTGAGCAACGACCAGTCAGCAGCAATGCGCCCAAGTTTTATATTTGGATCGATCGCGATAACCAGGTGGCTGAGTCGAATGAAGGCAACAATCTGGCCGTCTATCCTCAGGTGATTACTCCTGACGCCTACGAAGAGGACGATAGCTGCGACACCGCCCGTGTAATCGCCACCGACGGTACAGAGCAAATGCACAATCTCGCCCGCACTCCTGGCAGTGACGCCGATTGGGTCAAATTTGCAGGAATTGCAGGGGTGGAACATGTAGTGCAAGCCATTGCCATCGGTGCCGACGCCGATCTTTCACTCGAACTTTATGCCTCGTGCGGAATTTCGGGCACCTTTGGCAGCGGTGGCATCATTACCTTTACCGCGCCTGCCGATAGCACCTACTATCTCAAGGTTGCCCACAACCAGTCCACGTACGGTCCCAACACCGACTACAAACTCAAAGTGACTGCTAAAGGTGGCTGTGCCGGTTTTTTCGAGCCGAACAATCTTTGTAGCCAGGCGGGAGAATTGACGGTGGGTGGCGCAGCGCAAACCCATACCATTTGCCAGGCCGGGGATATTGACTGGACCCGTTTCGAGGTAATTGCTGGTTCGACCTATAAGATTGCTGCCACCAATCAAGGGGCCAACGCCAATGTGCAGATGAGCCTCTTCCCCAGTTGTGACAGCAACACCAGCACCAGCACCGGCCAGCAGATTCAATTTACTGCACCGGCGGGCGGTTTTGTCTATCTGAAAACCGAGCATCTCAACCCCAATCTCTCTGGTCCCGACACCAACTATACTGTCAAAGTCGATGCCATCGGTCAACCCGGCTGCCAGGAAGATAGCTTTGAACAGGACGACAATCCAGCCAGTGCCAAGAATTTTGTGGTCAATGACAGTCTGCAAACGCACACCACCTGTCCCGCCGCAGATATCGATTGGGTCAAGTTTGACGCCGTGGCAGGGACGAACTATGTCCTAGAAACGCTCAATCTGGCAGAAAAGGCCGACACCGTCCTCTGCCTGCACGATCCCAACGGTACACAATTGCTCTGTGATGACGATAGCGGCGCTGGCTATGGTTCGCGTTTGGCCTGGCAAGCGACGACCAGCGGTACTTACTATGTCAAGGTACGCGATTACGACAGCCAGGTCGCCGGTTCCACCACGCAATATGATCTGCGCATTGCCAACACCTTTTGCGCTGGCGACAGTTTTGAAAGCGATAATGCTCAGGACGAAGCCAAAGCCATTACACCAGGTGCCGCATCGCAAAATCATAATATCTGTCCAGCCGGCGACGCAGATTGGTTTGCTTTTAACGCCGGCGCCGGCGACTACACACTGGAAACTGCTGCGGTCGGTGCCGAAGCCGATACCATCATCGAACTCTACGACGTAACTGGTAAAAAACTGGCGCAAAACGACGACTACACGCCTGGCGTCGCCTCGCGGCTGGTGCAGAAGCTCCCCTCGGCGGGCGTCTATTATGCCAAGGTTCGCCTCTTTAACGCCGCCAACTATGGCAGCGGCACCGAATACAATTTCCAGGTGAAACAAGGAGCCGTTGCGACCGTTACACCGACCCCCTCGCCAACGCCCTCACCGACACCAACGCCGACGCCCAACCAGCAGAGTGGTGTGCGCACCCTTATCCTCGTGCAGCGGGCAAAACTGGCTGAGCTTTATGGCGAAAGCGGTGCGACCAGTGTGCTGGATAAACTCAACCAATTGGCCAAACAAAGTGACGTGCGCGGCGAAATCATTCGGCTTGACAACAATGCCAGTGTCAACGCCGCCTATGCCGCCTGGGCAGCCAATCTCAAGAGTGTCGAGAAAGCCAACGAGGTGGCCGTAGCGATCCGTCAAGTCGTGATGACCTATCTGGAACAACACCAGGGCGTTGAATATGTGGTCTTGGTCGGCGAAGATCGGGTATTGCCTCAGCGGCGCGTGCGTGACAACACACCGCAGCATACCGAGAAAACCTATACTGATGTCAGCGACAACAACCCGATCGGTGCGGCAGTGCGAGCCGATTATTTTCTGACCGATGACTATTATGTGGATCGTCTGCCCACGCCCTACAAGGGGCGCGAGATTTACATTCCCGACCTTGCCGTGGGTCGTCTGGTCGAAACGCCCGCCCAGATCACGGGCTTGATTGACCAGTTTCTGAGCAATCCTGTGCTCGATAACCCCAAAACGCTGGTCACTGGCTACGATTTTGTGCAGGATACTGGCCAAGGTAACTGTGAAGATCTACAAGCCGACTTCGGGGCGGCCAATGTCGATTGTAGCTTGATCGGCAATAACTGGGCGGTGCAGGACTATCGCAATCGTCAATTGACAGCGAATCCACCCTTTAAGTTGCAATCGATCAACGGCCATGCCGCCCATTATGCCGAAGGCGCACCGGGGTCGAGTACAATCTTTGGCACCGACATTGCCGGGTCATCGTCGGATTTGGCAGGTGGGTTGATCTACACATTGGGCTGCCACAGCGGGCTGAATGTGCCCAGCAGCAATGCAGTGAATCCTCTCGATCTACCTGAAGCCTTTGCCAGCAAACGCGCAAGTTATGTGGGCAACAGTGGCTACGGGTGGGGCTTGCGCGGTGCGATCGGTCTCTCGGAGAAGTTGATGCGCCTTTACACTGCCGAATTGCTCAAAGGCAGCAGCAGTTCGATGGGCAAAGCCTTAGTCAACGCCAAGACACAATACTTCCAACAGGATACCAATCTTTCTGGCTACGATGAAAAGGTAATGCAAGAGATCATCTTCTATGGGCTGCCGATGTTCCAACTCAAGACAGGGGCTGCGCTCGGCAACACCGGCAATGAATTTCCTGGTGTCGTCCTTACGGGGACCGTGCCCACGGGCAGCCTGGGCGAAACGATCTCGACCACAGTCAACATCAACTTCAGCGGCGCACTCGGTTCCGATGAATATCTGCCGCTGATCAGCACCGGCGACGGTCAATACTATTCGCTCAACGGCTCGACCACAGCCGACGTGGGCGCACCGATCCAGCCGCTCTTCTTTAGCGACGTATCGACCGCCAACAACGTGGCCCGTTCGGTTGTGCTGCGTGGAGCGAATTATCAATCGCGCCAGAATTTTAACCCAGTGGTTGCTTCGCCCTACAACGAATATGTGACCGATGCCAGTGAAGCGCAGTTGGATGCGTCATCCGGTTGGTATCCAGCTATCCCGGTTGCGCTCCAAGTTCACGAAGAGAGCGCCAATTTGACGACGCAGTTGGGTCAATACAACCCAGCCAATCAAACGCTGCGTCTGCTGGAGGATGTAGATGTAGACATCTACTACAGCACAGACACTGATCAAACTGGCCCCTCGATTACCGTGGTGGATGGTGTCTATACGCCGGATGGCAAAGTAAGCGTGAAGGTAGGGGCGGTCGACCCTTCGGGTTTAAAAGAAGTAGTTCTCTCCTACATCGTCGATTCAAACCAGAGCACGGGTGCGATCAAGACCTTGAACATGCAATTTGACGTCGGCTCGCAGAAATGGGTAGGTTCATTTAACGGCGGACAGAATTGCGCTACTTTGTCCAAGTTGTCGATGAGGCGGGCAATTTAACCTCGGCAACCAACAAGAATCAATATTACAGTCCGGTACAAGCCGATGCCTCGTCGATTGCTACGGGTTGCGGCGACCTCTGTGTCTATCTGCCTCTGATCAATCGTTAGTCTGTTACCTCTCGAATCTTTAGCTCCCTGCCCAAACCTGGGCAGGGAGATTTTTGTTAACAGTTATGCTGCAGGTCATGGAGTCGATAAGTACGAATTGTTAGGCGCGGTTTGCACCCCTAGGCAGCAAGCGAAAGGACGTGCGCTGTGGTGGGTGCTTGTGAAAGATAATAAGCGAAAGGAATGAATCGTGGAACACCAAAGTCACATGCGCTGCGGTTAAGGCGAAAGCAATACCAATGCGACCCAAAGGCAGTGCTGGGAACAAGTTGCAAAACCGTGAGCGCAGCAGCGTCACATGCGATTTATGTTCAGGCATGTGGATCTAACTGTACTTACTCACTCTACGCGATCAAGCAGTGCTCATAACAATATAAGTCAAGAGGGAAATTTAGGCAACTGTAAAATCCATTTCAGTCTGCATTTCAAGTGGTAATAGCCTACTCTCTGCAAGCTTTACATACTCAGGATCAATATCATATCCTACGTACTTTCTGTTTGATTTATAGGCAGCAAGGGCCGTAGTTCCACTCCCCATAAACGGATCAAGAATCACATCATTTTTAAAAGAATAAAGCTGGATCAAACGATATGGTAACTCAACAGGAAAAGGAGCAGGGTGTCCCACCTTCTTAGCTGACTCAGGATTCATGGACCAAACGGATTTTGTCCATTCCATGAATTGCTCTTTTGTCATTGTATTTTCCTGATTTGAGGCTTTCCTGGAAAATGTACCTTTGCAAAATACTAAAATATACTCATGTACATCACGCAAAACAGGATTCGTTGCAGATTGCCAGCTTCCCCAAGCCATTGATACACCAGCGCCAGCGCCCTTATGCCAAATAATTTCACCACGCATAAGGAAACCTATATCTATCATCATCTTTGATATATAGTCGGAAAGTGGAATGTAAGGCTTTCTCCCTAAATTGGCAACGTTAATACAAGCCCGTCCTCCGTTAACTAATACTCGGTACGTTTCAGAAAATACCCTATGGAGAAACTGCAGATATTCTTCTAGGGATAAGTCTTCATCATATTCCTTTGAAACATTATATGGTGGGGAAGTGATCATCATATGAAGCGAATTATCAGGTAAATCCTTCATATGTTCTGAACTTCCCAATATAATCCTATTCTCTAGTTCTGTGGGAAATTCATTATCCTGCACATTTGCTATATCTACTGATGTGGCTAACTTAGAGTATAGTTTTGAATCGTAATAAGGCGACGAGTCATGATTAACTCGTGAAGTAGTTCCAAATTTGCTGGTTTGCGAACCTTTACTCATTTTTTAGCCTTCTCCCCAGAGGTCTATCCATCGAGTGTACGGATCAAAATCAACGTGTGATTTGAGCCAGTTTACAGGGATTTTGAGGGTATTCCGATGGGTCGTCAATAGGCCAAGAGCCTGTGTAGTAATTTCAACACCTCGTGGGTTAGTTCCGGCTCTTGGTAACTTGATATAGTTGTTCCTCCCTATTTCGTTTAGTGTACCAACCTGTACATTTAACGGAAAATAGTACAATGCACCAGTGCCTTCCTAAACAATCTGCACAAAAACCATATCACAACTTGGTGTATAGCTCTGACCAAACTTAAATGCCTGTTCTGCGTCCACTGTCCATATTAACTTGACACTACTTAAACTTCTGCCTGTAACTGTTTTGATGGAAACAGGTTCTCCATGAATCCTAACATCGACCTCTGGTTCAGTAATGGGTATATTTGTGTAAACGTTCTCTCTGCCGAATTTATTTATGAACAAGGCGATGAGAATTTTCTCGCGTACAGACCCTACCTCCATACCGATCTTACCAGCGAGAACACTCTAGTTCCGCAAGGTAGAATAGTTGAGGTAATCTTTTTTGTATTCTATCGACAAAGGTTGGATCAGTGAAAATTTCAGAAACTCTATTCGCCATATTGATTGATTCCCTACATGGGTAAATTTGGGATTTTATTGCTCGTATTTTAAAAGGATTATAGCACGTAAGTTCTAAATTTCAATATTCAGTAATCAGTTTTTCTAGTTCTTATTTTCATTGCTTGTCTATAGCAACACAAGGCCCGAACACTTTATTAACCGCAATTGATTCCATTAAGCACCCCAACCTTACATTCTTCATATTGTACTCCACAAACGAAATATGTCAATACAACGCTAAAATTTAGTCTTGGATCAACAAGGTAGGGGCATCAGCAAACGTATTGGCAACTGACTGAAAAAAGCAACACGAACGACTTCAAGGAAAGGCACAAACACGAATTCAAAAGATCTTTTTCTACCATGCGCGAAAAAGTGCAGGACGAGCATTAGACCTAGCAGAAGTGCAGAAACAGGTTTCACAGAAAACGGTTTTCGCAGAAAACTCATAGTGTGGTCACTCTTCACTACTCAGCAAGTCTTGTTCACCGATTCAGGAGGAATCCATGAACACTCACTCATTTTCTCGCAAAATGATGCACAAGCTTTTCCCAGTGGCAGCCAGCTTGGCCCTGCTTGCCAACAGCCTTCCCTTTTCATTTGGGGCAGCCCACGCTCAGACCATGGCCCAGGGCGTTGGCATCACCGACGTCGATGCCATCAATGCTTGTCTCAGCGCTCCAACCGCAGCCCCTGGTACCCGCATCAGCCACAGCTTGGTGCAACGCTCCAGTGGTCAGGATTGGCTACAATTCAGTGTGACCAAGGGTCAGCGCTATCGGATCGAGGGGGCAGACGGGGCACAAATGCTGTTGCGGGCCGGCTGTACAGCGCAAAGTGCGGTTCAGCCCGTAGTCGGCGACAAATTTGAATTCACCGCCCACCAGGATGCAACCTATTACGTCAACATTGCTGCGCAGCGAGATGCGAATGGACAGCGCAGCAACACATTGAGCTACAACTTCCAGATCGACAATCTGGGCGCTCAAGAGCAACAACGCATCCCACTGACCGATGTTCCAGTGAATTTCCAACGTCAAGCCCTCGACTTTATCGAGAGCATGGCAGGTGGTGATCTGGCACCGAATTGGAAAAAGGCACAGTTAGCCGCGACAGTTGCTGTTCTCTTTCGTCCCGATATTACTGGGCCTGCCTATTACGATTTTGGAGTTGAAACGCCAGGTGCGAATGGGCTCGAAGCGGCAGGTTTTGTGATGCTCTCGACGGGTACACACGATTACCCGATCACCGCCTGGGATTCTGAAGGGACCTCGCCCTCTGCCGAATTAGAGACGTTGGGCGCTAACCAGGAGAAGGAGACGACCAAACTGTTCAAGATCGATGCCTTGACCTATGCGGCTGAATATGAAACACCTTCTCCCACTGGCATCGGCATTTCGGTCGCCGCCACCGATGTGGTGATGCTCGGCACGTTGCCAATGAAGTTGGTCGGGCTGGCAAACTTGGATGTTGAACAAGAGACTGAGCTTTCAGGCACCAATTTCCAAACCGCAAACCCAACCAGCGACGACTCGGACCCCAGTAAGTTGCAGGGTGTAGCGACAAGCTTTGGTCCGCAAGAAGCATCGCTGGATGAGGAAAAGTGGTCATCCTGGGCGGAGCTAAAGGAAGAATTTGCCGCTACCTATCAACCTTTGCTCGACCACCTGGCGCAAAATGCGAGCCCGAATTGGCAGAATTTGAATAACACGAAAACCTATGGCGAACCATTGGTCAAGGGGGATGAGCGTACGATCAAAGCCCTGGCGACGATTAGCACCACCGAGATTGTGTTGAGCGGCGAGGGTGCTGCTGCCAAGTACACCCAGCAAGAACTGTTGAGCGAAAATGGATCGCCGACCGGTGTGCATATTACCATCCTCGACACCCTGCCCGACGTGACGCAGTATCTGCCCTTGACGGTGACGATCCGCTATGCTAATGGTCAAAGTGAAAGCAAAGGCTTCGCCCTGGTGAGTGGCTTTTTCAATAACCAAATTTACTTGCCGCTGGTGAGTGGAGGCAACAATAACAACGTCAGTGCCGCGAACACCGAACAAAGCACAGCCATTCAAGGCTCGTGGGGACCCTGGAGTTACTGGTGGGCTGGCAACGATGGTGACCAACGGGTTTACAACCAGTTCCAAAGTGGTGTTG
>JAXLWB010000027.1:0-132229 GCA_046328715.1 Caldilineaceae bacterium
GCCAAAGTATCATAAGCCCGGGCAACATCGCTCAGCAGGTTGGGCCACTCTCCACCGTTGCCGACACGACGATATTCAATGCTCCACACTGCTAAGCCAGCCTCGGCCAGGGCTGCACACCACTGCCCCACATGCTGCCGATTGATCGTAGAACGCCAACAGCCGCCATGCACTATCACCACCACTGGAAGTTTTGTTGCGAATGAGGCATAGGCAGTGGGCAAATACAACTCGCAAACTTGCGAAGGATCATCTCCATAGCGAAATGTTTCGATCCCTGGCACATACGGCAAGGCAAATAGCTCATCCAGGGTCATTATTTTAGCTGTGCTCATGGTTGAATTCTCGTCAGCGAATGAGATTGGACTAGACGTTGCAGATGGCAAAGGTGGTGCGCAGTGCCTCAATTGGATCGCCCTTGGGGCTAAATTCATGGCCGACGTAGAGATCGTAACCGGTCGCCGCAATCGCACGGCAGATGCCGGTGTAGTTGAGTTCCTGATCGTTGTCAAGATCACGGCGAGCAGGGTTGCCAGCAGTGTGGAAGTGACCGATCCATTTGATGTTGTCACGGATTGTACGAATTACATCGCCTTCCATGATCTGCATGTGGTAGATATCATAGAGCAGCTTGACCCGTGGACTGTTGACCCGTTCACAGACTGCCACGCCCCAGGCCGTGTGATCGCACTGGTAGCCGGGATGATCGACCTTGGAGTTGAGCAGTTCGACGTTGAGATTGATCCCTTTCTTTTCGGCATAGGGTGCAATCCGACGCAGTCCATCGGCCACCGCTTCAATCGCCTCGATCTCACTCATGTGCGGCTGACGATTGCCGCTAAAGCAGATCAGGCCAGGGATCTTGTGTTTGACGGCGAGATCAATGGAGACTTTCAGTTCATCTTCGATCCGTTCGTGGTTGCTCCGTTTGTTTAAGCCATCCGGCAGCGAGGTATGACCACACATACTGGCGACGGCGAGCTTGTGTCGCTTCGCCAGATCCATGATCTCTTCAAATTTTTCGTCACGCCCCCACAGCTCCACCGCAGCATAGCCTACTTCGGCGGTGTGGCGCATGAGGTCATCCAAGGTCATGCCTGCTGGCATGAAGAGGGGATAACAAATTGATTGTTTGATTGGCATAGGATTTTTAGGGTTGATGTTGGTTTGGTTCGATGGTTGAATTGTAGGCTCAATGCCCCATCCTGTCCAATACAGCGCACATCCCTATCGAGTGATGGATGCAGGAGTGGTTTCGATTTACATGACTCGTTATGCTAAAATAACACAACGTCAAACATTTTATAATTTGAAAAATGAGATCGCGGGTGACGCAGACGGGTAATCTCTGGGTGCTGATGAAAGCCGGATTTCCAGGTGCCATCTGCGCTCCCATTTGTGCTCTTTACTGTGCATTGACGTCTAATCCCGAAGTTTACTCACTTGTGGAGCCACAGAATGCAGTTCAAGAATGTTTTGCGCGGTTTATATGCGCTTTTATTGGTACTCATCTTGACCGCTTGTCAACCGGCCTCATCTGCCACGACGACAAGCGATGCCTCATCGACCCAGGAGCCCAAGGGCAAGACTGCCGACAACGCTGGCGGCTCAACGATCTTTGACATTGTCCAGGCAGATGGCACGTCGCAACCCTTTACGTTGGAGCAATTGAAGTCCCTCCCGATCAAAAGCATTATGGCGGGCGGAAAACCACAAGAGGGTCCGGCGGTGCTGGATGTATTGGCGTCCATTGGCATCACTGACTTCCAAAAGGTAACGATTGCTGGCGATGGTAGTTTGACCTTTACTCGCGCAGAAGTAACAGGCGAGATGATACTGGATTTAAACAATCATGGTACAGTCAAACTTGCCTCTCCCGATCTCCCAATTCCAAGTCCGGTGAAAGAAGTGCAAACGATCACGGTTGAGTGACAAATGGCGCAACAAGAATGGCTGATCGGGATTGACGACACTGATAATCTGGAAAGTCGCGGCACTGGGCATCGCGTGCGTATGCTAGGTGAACAGTTGGCATCGGCAAATCTGGCCGATGTGCGTGGGATTACGCGTCATCAGCTTCTGGTCGATCCACGAATTCCTTACACCTCACACAACAGCTCGGCTTGTATGCAGATCCTTGCCGATGAGGCAGCCAGCGACGAGATTTATGCCTTCTGTCGAGAGTTTCTGTTGCAGGAAAGCGCTCCTGGTTCGGATGCTGGATTGTGTATGGCACAGCGTTCAGCCGTGGATGAGGCTGTGGTTGCCTTTGGTCTGTTGGCAAAAACGCAGGTACTCACGATCCAAGTAGCGCAGCAGCTAGCCCAATCCCGAGCCATTCGCCTGGAAGGATTGACTGGGACTGGAGGTGGTATGATTGGCGCACTGGCAGCGATTGGCTTGCGCGTCGAGGGCAATGATGGGCGATTTCTCTGGTTGCCCAGGTTGCGCCAACTGCAAGGAATTTACACGGTAGAACGACTATGTCAGCTCGTGCCGATTGAGTTGATTCAGGATCGGGGCGGCAGTCCAATTCCAGGCCACGAGCGAATTGAGATTGGCGAATGGCCGCGTCCCATCATGCGTAACGGCAAAATTCTTCTTTTGGTCGATAAGGCGGAAAATCATGATCAATTTGAGTGGCAAGTTGCCGACAAACAATCTATCAAGCAGCTATCCGAGTGAGGAACGGCTTTCGCTCAAGGAGTTTGTACGACTCTTCAGTTTAGGTATGTTGGTGGTGATAATTCACACAGTGTGGCGAGCCGGGCTGCAACTCCCTGGCCATCATGGATTGGAGTGGATGGCCCTGCTCATGATCGGACGAAGGACCTCTAACACGCGCTGGGCGGCGACTACTTCGAGTATTGGCGCAGCGACCACTGCGTTGCTGCCGCTCTTTGGCTTTGACGATCCGTTTATATGGCTGGTCTATCTTATTCCCGGCTTGATCATCGATCTGCTTTACTTTGCCCCGCTCAAATGGCAATATCAGATTGTTGGTTTGGCTTTGCTTGGAGGGATTGCCCATGCCAGCAAACCCCTGCTGCGGCTCGGCATTAATCTTTTAACCGGCTGGCCCTATGGATCGATTCTCTATGGCATCCTCTATCCGCTGACGACACACATTGTCTTCGGTATCCTGGGGGCGGCAGCCGGGGCCGGAATGATCTATTATTGGCATTCGCGGAGGGATGTGAAGCAATAGTCCACCAACCTCTTCCACCTTGACAAGTCGCCGTTCATGATAGCTCTTCCGTGTAGCAAAATCGATGTACTAAACTGCGGTTGAAATGAGAACAGGATCTTTTCTATTCGCAAAAGGTATGGGAAACATCCGGTTCTCATTCAGAGCAGAGTTTAGATCGCAGTTGAGGATGATTACAAATGTGGTTGCAGGAGTAAACGAAAACGCTGTTTCACTCGATTACTTTTACAAGCTTACTATCGATGATGATATGGTCAGTAGTTAATAAGGGCAAGTTGAACGCACGCGCTGTTGCTGCAATAATTCGATCCCCCATTTCAGGAATTGCTGCTGGACCAAAATCATTGAGTGCAGCCACCACTTGCATCGTTAGTGGTGTAACATACAGTGTTGCGTCAGGCTCTTCTGTTAGGTTCAACAGAAACTCAACGGATGCTTTCGGAATCCGTTGCCGCTGCACGAGAAAAATTGCTTCAACGATGACAACGCTAGGCACTAGAATTTGAGCCTGACCATCTTCCATCAAGTTGTATACTCTGTTGATGGCTTTCGGTAACCGACGATCATCGCTTATGTACCAAAGCAGGCATTGTGTGTCGGTGACATAACGTTTCATAAAAGTAACTTATTGGGGACTATGGAATTTATTCCACATTTCCTTACGCGCTTCGGCAAGTAATTCTGGTGAGAAATCATACCCTTTTAACATGCCTCTCAGATTGACAATCCGCAAAGATGTTTTGGGTGGGATAGAAGGTGCTTCGGTTTTATGAGTTTTGAATCGCAGAAACTCTAGATATATTGCAAGATCTTCCAAACTATCAGGGGGCAGTGTTTTAATTTGGCGATAAATTTCTTGGATATTAACAGTCATAGTATGACCTCCTTTATCTTATGCGCTGCTTGAAAACTACAGAGCAGGTGCGCATAAAATATTTAACCGCACCTGTGCAACTTATGCAACTTGTGTGTTGCTACAAGATAGGCAGTAAAACGTTTATATCCTCAAAAGCAATCGCCGAATGCTCAGGCATTCAGCGATTGCTTATCCATATGGTTAGTCTGTCCTATCCAATTTCGCTCACCTTTACAGGTCGTCCTTCCTTATAACTCTTCAGCGCCGCCAGTCCAACCAGCAAGGCCATCCGTCCATCATTGCCATTGACCAGTGTCGGCTTGTCGTTAACCACAGCATCGACAAAGGCGGCGATCTCGTTGGCGTAGGAATCCATGTAGCGCTCCATGAAGAAGTTGAGCGGTAGGTCGCGCTGGATTGCTGTTGCGCCGCTGAACACGCTGTTGTTGGGGTAATTGTTCTCGGTTTGGATCGCACCTTTCGTCCCTAACACCTCGACTCGCTGATCATAACCATAGACCGCCTGGCGGCAGTTGTCGATGGTGCCGATCAGGCCGTTGGCAAAGCGCAGCAGGGTGACATGGGTGTCGATATCCCCCGCCTCACCAATCGCAGGATCGACTGTGACGCCGCCCTGGACATAGACCTCTTCGATCTCGCTGCCGCTGATAAAGCGCGCCATATCCCAATCGTGGATCGTCATATCGAGGAAGATGCCGCCCGAGCCTTTGACATAAGTAATCGGTGGCGGGGCTGGGTCGCGGCTGATGATGTGCAGGATCTGCGGTTTGCCGATCTCGCCGCTGGTGATTGCCTTACGCACGCGGGCATAGTTGGCATCGAAGCGGCGGTTGAAACCAAGTTGCAATTTAACACTGGTGCGATTGACCACGGAGAGTGCATCATCGGTGGCTTCCAGGGTCAACGCAATCGGCTTTTCGCAAAAGATGTGTTTGCCCGCGCGAGCCGCAGCCTTCATAATTTCGGCGTGGGTGGCCGTGACTGAGCAAATCAGCACGGCATCGATCTTGGGATCATCCATAATCGCCTGATAATTGGGCGCAATCGTCGGAATATGAAATTTGGCAGCAATATTTTCCGCTGCACTGGCGAGTGGATCGGTTACGGCTGCTAACGTGGCATTGGGGATGCGGTAGGCCACGGTCGCCGCATGTGCCTGGGCAATACGGCCTGCGCCGATGAGTCCGATTTGAAGAAGTTTTGACATAGTGTTCCTTATGAAAAGTGAGTAATTGCAGATTTGGTTACATGGGCCGAAGCTTAATCAGTCCATTATTGTCAATGTACGCAGCTAGCGTCCATACGTTGACAGAAATTCGGTTTTACAGACTGGACATGTTCTTTGCCTTAATCCAGCGGTCATAGCCTGAACTAAATTCTTTTCAGGTTGTGATGAGCAAAAATCGCAAAGTGGAAGTTGAAAGTCTTTTGGAATTTCTGTCACTGGTTGTGCATCGAATTCACGCCGTTGATGCTGCAAATGTGCTTGTGTAATCACAAACGATCTACCACATGAACTACACGCTGCAACAGCATTAGCACTTCCACAGTGATTACATGTTAATATCGATGCGTCCATACGGTGTAATACTCACAATATCAAACTTCCGACAATGTCAGCACATGCGGTCTATAACAAACAGTCAGCCATTATATACTAGAGACCTTAAAAATTCGCGTCAGGCGCAAAGTCCCGAGAGGATGAACTGTTCTTCATCACATATATCCTCGGGTGTCTCTGGAATGTTTACGGTCACCGCTTTGCCGCTCCTGGCGGATTCGATGCAGGCATCGCACACGATCATCGCCATGTAACCATCCCAGGCGGATGGACCCGTGGCTGCACCCTTTTGCAGCGCATTAACCCAAGCCTTGGTTTCGAGAATGTAGGCGGTGTCAAAGCGTTGTAGCCAATCCTCTTCGATCCATTGCCCACGTTGATTAGATTGGTTCACGATGGCGCTCTGCAATGAATTGGTTTTCACAGCGCCACGTTCGGCGGTCATTTTCACATCGACTTCGTAGCCGTAACCTGCTTCGACGTTGCACTCGATATGGCCGATGCCACCGTGACGGAATTGCATCTGTATCAGCGCCATGCGCGCCGTATCTGGCATCCCTGTTTTCCAAGGAACGTAGCTCACGTAGACCTGTTCAATCTCATCCTCCATCATCCAGCGCGCAGAGTGAACATCATGAACGGCGGCATTCGTGATGACATCGACGAGGCCAGCTTCATCGGATGTCTGGTTGGTGTGTAGCCCATAAAAGGCTAGCCTCTTCCCAAGCTGGCCGCTGTCGATCATCTGTTTGACCCTGACATGCGCCGGGTCGTACTCGCGCATAAAGCCGAGTTGCACCAATCGTCGCCCGCCCGCCACCTCGGCTTCGATCACTTTGTAGGCTTCGGCGGCGCTGATTGCTAGTGGCTTTTCGCAAAAGACCGGTTTGCCCGCTGCGATACAGGCTTGGGTAAGCGAGGCGTGAAAGCGATCCGGTGCGGCAATCAAGACCGCTTCCACTTCGGGATGTTTGATCAATTCATTGCCGTCACGGAAGGTGTGGGTAGCACCACAGGCGGCTGCGACCTCGCTCATGCGAGTTTGATCGACATCCGCCAGTGCCACAACCTGGGCCGATGCCACTTCGTTGGTTAAATTGCGTACATGGCGGCCACCCATCCCGCCTGTGCCGATGACGCCGACTTTTATCGTTTTGTTACTCATTTTGTTTCCTGATCAGAATGATTGCAGCTTTTCCCACTCGTTGCGCAAGATACCCATCTGTATTAAATCGATGTAGTTTCCGTTGCTCCAAACATGCTCACGTAGTCGCCCTTCTTCAACAAAGCCACAATGCCGATAGGCACCGATTGCTCGTTCGTTGTTGCCATTGACCGAAAGATAAACTTTACGCATGTTCTGCAAACGAAATGCGTAGTCTAAGAGCAGGCGTATGGCATCCGTGCCATAGCCGCGACCCCAGTAATTTTTGTCGCCAATCGTGATCCCTAATCCACAGGTATGGGCTATCGCATCGACTTGAAAGAGCGCACAGCCGCCAATGTAAAGGCCGTCTGCTTCAATGGCAAAGCTCATCCCATCTCGCCCGCCCTTACTCACGTTGGCATCAAAATCAGCCTGAAGTCGAGCCAGTGCCTGCGGTATGGGTGGATCGCCGCCCCCTGCGAGTTCCACTTCTACATCATTGTTGAACTCGCAGAGTCGCTCTAGATCGTCTCGGGTCATTGCCCGTAAACGTACTTTGTTTCCTTGTAGCATTAACGTCTGTTGTCCTTTTCTGTAGAATTACTCAAATCTCAATCTATCTTTACTCATACTTCACCCCTGTCACCACCGCCCACTGATCCATCGGTGGCGCAATCGGCTGAGGACCACCGCCTGCTACGGATTGGTCGAAGTCTACAATGGCACCAGTCATCATGCCCGATTCATCGGAGGCAAGGAAGGCAATGGCACGCCACCTCGTCTGGCTTAAGCAGGCGACCAAACGGTTGGGCTGCTTCGGCGGTTTCTAACCAATCGGCACCGTTGGAGTGATAGCGACGTTGGTAACATCTTCGCTCAAAAGTATATCCAACCGATGTTGAGGGTATTGACTCGAATGCGGTGACGGACACAGAATAGGCAACGTTTTTGGTGAGAATATTCAGTGCGGCTTTGCGAGGCGGCATAGGGTGACAGCGCAGGCACTGCCATAGCTCGCTACGCTGGAATGTTGACAATCGACCCAGCAATACCCGTCACGTTCCATCAATTTGACGGCTGCCTGGATCAGAAAGAAGGGGGCACGCACGTTGACATCCATCATCCCATCAAAAAGTTCGGGTGTCGTGTCCCAGATAGTGCCTCGTTCGGTCAGCGCAGCAGAGTTGACCAGAATGTGGAGCTTGCCGAAGTGTTCATCGGCGGCGGCGATCAACTTGCGGCAATCCTCAATACTGGCCATGTCCGCTTGGACGAAGATTGCTTTGCAGCCGTCTCCAGTTAAACTCTGGGCCATCTGCTCGCCCCGTTCGGGGTTGCGACCATTGATGATTAGGCCGCTGATGCCGCGTTCCTTAAACAGGCGGGCAGTTGCCGCGCCTAAGCCCTGCGTGCTGCCCGTGATGACAGCGATCTTCCCTTGCAATGAACTGAGATTCGACATGCGAGAACTCCGAAAAGTTGAAGAGTTGAAGAGTTGAAGAGTGGTAGGGTTTTGTACTTTTCCACTCTTCAACTCTTCAACTATGGAACAATGATCGTCTTGAGCGAGCCTTGTTGCTCTATATTACCCGTTTCCGAGGCAAACACTTGTGGCAATTCTGCCAGTGAATAGGTGACTGAGTTCTGGAAGATGATGTCCAGATTGAAAACACCGCGCTGCACCACCCGAAACGCTTCACGCATGTGTTCAATCGAACGCAGCTTGGTGTAGTGGACAGCGTTGAGATTGCGCACATCCAGCCCATCTTCGTGAAAGCGATGGAAACAAAATTCTTTGATCGGCGCATAGTTGTCGCCGTAAAGAGAGAGTGTGCCGTTGTGACCAACCATGCCCAACGCTTGTACCAAGCCAATACCATTGCCGCCAATCGCCTCCACCGCCACATCGACGCCTTCGCCTTTGGTCAATTCGTTGACGGCTGCCACTGGATCGACTTCATTGGCATTGATGATGTGAGTTGCGCCTAGCTTCTTGGCGATTTCCAGCTTAGACTGCACCACGTCGATTGCAATTACCTGGGATGCACCGGACTTGATCGCTCCTTGCAACAGGATATTTCCGGCAAAACCGGCTCCGTTGACAGCCACGACATCGCCCAGTTTGAAGCCCGCATGTAGCGCTGCCCAGACTGCGCACCCCAGTGGCTCGTAGAGACAACCTACCTCAAAGGAAACGCCTTCAGGGATCGGTTGCACATGCATGATGTCAGTCGCCCAATAGTCGGTGAAGGTAGGATAGACCAGACTGCCCACCCGGTCGCCGACTTTGACTTTGCCGCCACCGATGTATTCATCGACCCCACTGCCGATCTCGACAATGGTGCCGCCGCCCTCATGTCCTAAGGGTCCCATCGGATAAGCATGAGCGTGCGCATCCGCCTTGCCCGCCCCCAATTGCACTTCGGAACCACCTTTGGCCTCATCCTCGGGACGGACCGTGATGCCCCGGTAAAAGTAACGTTCCGAACCACAGACGGATGCTTGATGCGCCTTGATCAACACCTGATTTGGCTTCAAAGGCGGCAACTGCATCGTTTCAACCGACAGCTTCCCCGGCTCTAAGTAGACGACTCTGGTATCGATCATTGGTTTCTCCCATTATTAAACGTTTATCCAGCGTTGTTCTTCGCACGAAGTGAGTACGGCGTCGATTACCTTGTTGACCTGCCAGGCAAAGCGCACGTCGGGTTGGGCTGCGGTATTGGTGGCAATGGCTTTGACTAGATCGTAGGCTTCGATGATCTTCTGGTCATTATAGCCCAAGCCGATGCCTACTGCCCCAAAAAGGCCCCATAATGTGGGTGTTCTGGTCCGGCGTAGATGGTCTTGAAGCCGCGCTCGCGTGCTGGATCGTTGTTGCGATAGAATTGTAGTTCATTCAAACGCTCTTGGGTAAAGAGCAGCGTACCCTTGGTGCCCTGAATTTCGTAGCCAAGGCCGATCTTGCGCTCCGACCCAATGCGGCTGGTACCCAGCGTGCCAATCGCGCCCTTCTGAAAGTGGGCCAGAAATTGAATCACATCCTCGTTTTCGACCGGGCGCTTGCCTGCGGTGGCGTCCGCTTTGGCGGCGTACCCAGAGCCACCCGATGCGATAGTACGTTCCTTGATAAACGTGTCGCGCGTGCCACAGACTTCCAGCATGTCGCCGATTAGAAACTGCGCCTGACTGATGGTGTAGGCACCTAAATCACCCTAATGTCCACTACATCCACCTTGGGGTCATTGATCAAGTCACGCCAGTCGGTGGTCCAACGCGGGATGCCAAAGGAACGAGCATTGCGCTCAATCGTGGCTGCATCGATGTCCGCAAGCATTTCCAAAACAGGCACCCTATCGGCTGTACCAAAGACAGATGGCACATTCTGATAGGCGGTGGCATGGGCCTTACCCATAAAGCCCGTGCCGATCAGGCCGATCCGTACTTCTCGCATAAGTTTCTCCTTATAAGATTCAGTGGGACAGTGCGTCAGTAGGACTGTAAGACAGTTACTGATTAACTGTCCCACTGATCTACTGTCCTACTGACGCACTGACACACTGCTTCAAAAACGCCTCGAACTCTTCGTCCACCCACGGATTCACGCATCTCGTGGGACATGAGCGGCCCTCGATGGAGAGCATGTGGATGCCTGCCGCTGCCGCTGCCGCCGCCTCTTCTAAGGTGGTGACATAGATCATGGAAATTTTCTGTCCGCGCGCCTTCATGGCACGCATGTCGGCCACAGTTGGGCGGTTGTGATACATACTCATGACTATTGCAGTCCCTTCGGTGCTAAATCTCCAATCGAACTTTCTAACAGGTCGTCGCGCGAACGAGCCTTATTGACAGTGGCGATTGGCGGAACCGGGGTGTCAAAGAAGTAGCCAGGATCGGTCTGTTGCTGATTCCATGTGATTCTCATCTCATTCCAGGCTTCGCCCAGCGTGCGTGGTTTGGGCATCTGGTCGGCGATTTCGTGGTAAAGCGCTTTCAAGTTGTAACAGGGGATGCCGGCGAACATATGATGCTCTGTGTGCCAGTTCATGCGCCAGTAGAGAAACTCAAAGAGCGGATTGGTTTGAACCGAGCGTACGCACTTGCGAAAGTCGCTATCGTTTTCCTTCAGCCCGCAATGTTGGGTCATGCCGAGCATGTAGGCACACCATCCGGCGATAAAGGGCGAAAAGGAGATGATCAAAACGAAGACCCAGTAGCCACTCAAAAGCGAGGCGAGGATGACCGCACCGTGGAAGAGCAGCAGAACCCGCGCCCACCAGATGGCACTCTTGTGCAGTTCCGGTTGATCGACATGCAGCGCCTGCTGCCATTCCTGGCTGGGAATTTCGGTGGAGCCAACCTTTCCTTGGGCATTCAGAAAGGTGACATAGATGGTGGAGAGCAACCCACCTTTGCCAAAGGTGCGCCCCACTTGTGTCATCAGGTTAATGGTGAGCAATTGCACCAAAAAGAAAGGACCGACCAGCGGCGAGAGCGGCAGCAAGTTTTCCCGATCGCCCTCTGGGTGCAGCGTGTAGCGATGATGATAGGTGTGGCTGGCGGCATAGTCAAACATGTCCCACCAGCTAAGACCACTGTAGATGTAGAGAAAAATCTGGTTGAGGCTCTTGGTCTTGAAGACAGTGCCGTGACCCAACTCGTGGGCGGCGGCAATAAAAAAGCTGGCAATTGTGCCGTGACAGAAGAGTGCTACCAGGAAAGCAATCCACATTGACTGTGTCCAGAAATAATAGACGAGCGCCCCCGTCACCAGCCACATGGCGAGATGCCCAGCCGCCTGAAACCAGCCTTGGGCATCACTGCGTTCATTCAGTTGGCGCAACTTTTCCTGGTCAACTCTGGGGCGAATCCATTTTACTTTCAACTCTTTCCGTACTTTTTCCAGCGGTTCATACGTCATTGTGAAATCTCCTTGTCACAGCCTCATCACAAGCTTGTCAATTTCTCAAATGAAAACAAAAAAGTCTTTTTCGTTTAGCCAGCACGCCCCGTGCGACTTGCTCTGCACGGGGCGTGCTGGCTAAACGGTTTTCAAACAATTTCTTGGATTTACATCGTTTACAAGAAAAATCCCTATCAACCCCTAAAATCTGCGCACAAAAATTTAGCGGCCAATCGACTACGGTTTTTCGCGGATCATCACTCGGTTCAACAACTCAACCGATTTGCGTACCCCTTCGATGGGCGACATGCTCATGTCTTCGTGTTCAATGCTCAACACATCGTCGTAACCAATCTGTGACAATAAGAGCACAAACTCGCGCCACCAATTGTCACTGTGACCATAACCGAGGGTCACATAGTTCCAGGCGCGCGCCATGACCTCGTCTCCCCCTTTGTTTTCGAGCAGCCCGTTGGGGTCGCTGTTGTCGTGGTCGATGCGGGTATCTTTGGCGTGGACATAGTAGATCGCATCACCTAGTTTGCGGATGGCTTTGAGCGGCTCGCCACCCATCCACATCATGTGGCTGGGGTCGAAGTTGGCGCCGATGATCTCACCCACGGCATTGCGCAATTTGAGGAGGGTTTCGGTGTTATAGGCGAGCTGTTGCCCGTGTAACTCGATGGCGATACGCTCAATGCCCTGGTTCTTGGCACAGCTGGCCAACTCTTTCCAATAAGGAATGGCAACTTCGTTCCACTGCCAGTTGAGAACCTGCGTCGTCTCCGGTGGCCAGGACACAATGATCCAGTTGGCATTGGTATCGCCAGGGCCACCGGGCAAGCCGGACATCATCACGATGCGCTGAATGTCAAGCAATTTGGCCAGTTGGAAGGTCTTGCGCACCACGGCGTCATGTTGCTTGCCCGATTCGCCCGGTGTCAATTGATTGCCGGAGCAGTTGAGCGCGCTGATCTCCAATCCATGATCACGCACCTTGGCCACAAACTCGCGGCGTGCTTTCTCGCTTTCCAGCATCAGATCGAGGTTGATGTGCGGGGCGGACGACCAGTTGCCGCAGCAAAACTCAAGTTGCTCGATACCTAATCCAGCCGCAGTGGGCAAAAGTTCATCAAAACTCAGATGCCCCAGGCTATCTGTTACCATACCGATTTTCATAGTGTTTCCTTTGAGAATTTGTAGAGTAGGGATTAGAGATTGGAGATTATCGACAATCTCTAATCCCTACTCTCTATTTTGCAGTGGTGCGACCGATTCGCGCACGACCAATTCACAATCTAATATTTCATTTTGTACAGGCCGTTCTTCAATTAATCCGAGCACCATGCGCATGGCGGTTCTGCCCAGCTCATGCAATGGTTGGCGTACGGTTGTCAGGGGTGGATTGACATAGCTGGCGGAGCGGATATCGTCATAGCCAACAATGCTCAGTTCTTGGGGCACGGCAATCCCCTTGTGATAACAACGATTCAACACACCGATCGCAATTTGATCGTTGTAGCAGAAGATGGCTGAAACCCCTGCGGCAAGACAGTGATCGGCACCAATCTGCCCGCGCTGCAAGTCATCTTTTGCCTGAGGATGAACGATCCAGACGGGATCGACTGCAATCCCTGCCTGTTGCAACGATTGCTCATAGCCAGTCTGCCGTCTGAGGTTAGTGAGCCGGCGATCCATGGCCCCGATGTATCCAATCCGTCGATGGCCCATCTGCAATAGATGTTCAACTGCGAGGCGAGCGCCACCAATGTTGTCTACATTGACCGCAGGATGTTTTTCGTTGATCTCCACGCTGTCGAGCAGGACCAGGGGAATACGAATTTGCTGTAGAGCTGCACGATACTTCTCACCGGCGCTGGACGCAACCACAAGCATGCCATCGACTCGTCGCCGCTGAAATGTATCAAAGATATTTGCCTCGCGCAGCGGGTCGTTGCGTGATTGGCTCATAAAGATAGAGTAGCCATTTTCCTGCGCCACATCCTCGGCACCTTCCATGAAGTCCATCACCACCGGGTCGGTCACCGAAGCAACCAACATGCCGATGGTATAACTGCGCTGGGCATTGAGGCTCTGTGCGATCAGATTCGGCACATAACCCAATTCTTCGGCTAATTGCATGATCCGCTCAGTCGTATCGGGAGCAATTCGGGCGTCCCCACGCAGTGCGCGAGAGACCGTTGTGTGCGAGACACCTGCCGACTTCGCAATATCTTTAATTGTAATCATTGGATTTTGTACATCGCACGGTTACTGTTGCACACGTGTGCATGCTAAATGGATCTGCAAAATTCCGAATCGACAGAAATTGACCTACCACTTGTTTCAATTTTGCTTTAAATCAGACTGATATTGTTTTTACGACAAATGCACACGTGTGCATCGAGTAAATGGTAGCGTAACATAGGAGTTTGTCCTTGTCAACAAAGTGCGGCCAAACCCGATGTTTATGAGCCTGGTCTGAATTTCTTTCAACAACCCCACAATTACTATTGTCATTCGACTCTATGTTAAGATGAAGCTGAATCTTATACTTGCGGTTGCCACGAAGTAACAATGTTGGGCGGTAAAAGTGTTACCTCGTAGTACAGAGCATCAGTATAGAAGTAAAGGGATCGAGAATGCAACAACAACTCACAACTCAATCACGCTCGCTGGGGCGGATAGCGATCATTACACTAGCTGGACTTGCCTATTTTTTGAATTTAGTGGGCGTGGTGTGGATGACTGCTATCGGCGATCTGCTTAGTGCACTTGCACTACTTTTGTTAGGTCTTGCCGTGAGTGGGTTGACCTTGGCTCGTTTCCCATTGAATACACAGCCGCTTGAAGGACGGTTGAAGATCCTTTGGAATCGTCAACGCTGGTTTGCACTCTCAACTACCCTGAGTGTCTATCTTGCTCTGGTGCTTGGCTCGTTTGTAACCGACTCGGGTGGGTTGTGGACGTGTACAACCTTACCGCTCTGCTCACCGGCTGAAGATCGGGCGGCATGGGCGTTGGTGCATCGAGGCAGTGCAGCAACGGCAACCCTGTTTGTGTTGGCACTGGCACTTTGGGTCATGCGCACGCATTCCTTGCCTGCGCTGCAAAAGACGGCACGCTGGGCTGTCGGTTTAATTTTGCTCCAGAATGTGGTTGGCTTGCTGATGGTTTTGGCCGCAGCGGGAAACATTCATCTGCCCTTGCTTTACACTCGCTTGGCCCATCTCGCAGTTGGCGCTGTTACCTGGTCGGCAACGGTTATCTTAACGACACAAATCCTGCGCATTGCGCCGAATTATACGGCCCGTGTCCGTGCAGAAGAGCGTACACCGACACTCCTTCAAGACTATTTTAGCCTGACCAAACCGCGTGTGATCACGCTGCTGATCTTCACCACGATGGTGGCGCTCTTTATCACGCCTGCTGGCATCCCAAGCTGGAGTGTGATCTTGTGGACCTTGATCGGCGGCTGGTTGATGCCAGCAGGGGCGCAGTCGATCAACTGCTACTTCGACAGTGACATCGACGCCAAGATGGGGCGCACCAGTCGTCGCCCGATTCCAAGTGGACGAATTCCAGCCTGGCACGCCCTGGTGCTGGGAATCGCGCTGGGCGCACTGGCCTTTGCCATCCTCTGGATCTTTGTCAATCCACTCACAGCCTGGACGGCCTTGCTTGGCTATATCTACTATGCCGTTGTCTACACAGTGCTGCTCAAGCGCCACTCGGTTCACAATATTGTTATCGGCGGTGGTGCTGGTGCGATTCCGCCGCTGGTCGGTTGGGCAGCAGCCACCGGCACTTTGACCTGGCCCTCCTTCTTGCTGTTTGTGATCATCTTCATGTGGACACCGCCCCACTTCTGGGCGCTGGCCTTGATTCGCCGCAAAGATTACGCCAACGCTGGGGTACCGATGTTGCCCGTGGTGTCGGGCGATGAGGAAACCAAACGCCAAATTTTAATCTACACCATCATCACGGTTGCCACCACACTCCTATTGACCCCGCTAGAGATGATGGGCATCGCCTACGCCGTGATGGCAGCAGCTTTGGGTGGAGTTTTCCTCTACTATGTCCTGCGCATGATCTACAGCGATACGACCAAAGCCCGTTGGAGTTTGTACGGCTTTTCGCTGCTCTATCTCTTCTTGCTCTTCGCAGCGATGCTGGTGGATCGGCTGGTTTTTGCCTAACCTCAAATCATTCAGATTCGGAGATCAGGAGATTGAAATGACAAATCTCTCAATCTCCTGATCTCCGAATCTCCGAATCTCCTACCTACCTATGACTTCCCAACGTTCTCTCGCATTGATCGTTCTTGCCGCCGGTCGTTCTAGTCGAATGGGACGCCCTAAACAATTGGAAGTCGTAGATGGCGAGCCGATGGTTATGCGTGCGGCAAAGCTGGCGTTGGGTTGTCTGGCGCAACAGACGATCCTTGTCACAGGGGCCTACGCTGAGCAAATCGAGCAGATCCTGACGCCTCTGCCTGATCGTAACCGACTCACCTTTGTCCACAATCCACACTGGCAAGACGGGCAGTCGACCAGTGTCCATGCTGCCATCCAGGCTTTGAAGGATGAAATTGAAGCTGTCCTCTTTCTGCCCGTCGACCAGCCGTTTGTCACCCCTGCCTTTCTCCACTCGATCATCACCGCTTGGCAAAACGGTGCGGCGCTGGTCGCCCCACAGGTCAACGGCGAAGCTCGTGGTGCCCCAGCGCTCTTCACCCGCACCTGTTTTCCCGAACTGCTGCAAATCCAAGGCGATGTCGGCGGACGTGTGGTGCTGATGAAACACCGTGGAGAAGTCACTTGGCTGGCGGCAGAGGCAGGCATATTGCGCGACATCGATACGCCGGAAGATTTGAAGAATGAACATCAAACCCGCCAAACGTAACGAACTCGAACGGCTCTTTCAGGAATTTGCCAGCGGCTATCTCAAAAGTGCTGAAGGCAAAGCCTTGATCAATGATCTGCGCCAGGCACACGAGGACGCCCAGAAGAACTATTCCCAGATTCTGGAACAGGCCAAACAGGGCAATGAGAGCAGCGATGAGATTTTGCTTAAGCTGTTGCCCTATACCAACAATGCCAACAATCGTTGGCGTGGCGCTTGGTTGCATCCGCTACCCGCTTTTCAGGGGGACGTGCGCAAGTGGTACGAAGCGGCGGGGTGGACCAAAGGAACCGACTGGCCCACGGTTGCTCACACGATTTTTACCTTCGTTCAACAGTGCAAGGAACAGCCCGATCAACTAGCGACAGCCTGCAAGGACTTCAGCCAATCCCCTTATAGCAAGGGCTTTCAATCTGCCACGTTAACGCCAATCCTCCACGCGCTGCGTCCCAATGATTTTCTGCTCTTTAACAACCGTGTCCGCCACGCCCTTAACTACTTCATCGGCTCTTCCTTTACCCAATCGATTGCTGACTACCCCGCCGCCAATGAGGCGTTGCATCAAATGCTCGCTGATCTGGCTGATTTTTTGCAAAAGTACGCCATACGTCGCCTCTTCCTGGCCGATCTCTTTGCGCTTTTTTGTCACTGGCTGGCGGTAGTCAAGAAGTATCCTTTCCGCCAATCCCGTTATTGGCGCATCAACCTCGGTACGGACATTTGGTTGTGGGAAGAATGGCAAGAGGGCAACTTTGTCGCCCTGCCTTGGGATGATCTGGGCGACATTTCCCATCTCAAGCGCGCCGAATTTGAGCAACTGCGCAACAGCCTTGTCACCCAGCATATCGACTGGAGCAAACGGGAGCTTGACCAGGTGTGGAAATTTGCCCGCCAACTGAGCGAAGGCGACCGAGTAGCCGTTGAGCTAGATGGCAAAGCCGTCTTGGGCATCGGCAGTGTGACCGACGGTTACTACTTCGTGCCTGAAATCGGCTACGGCCATCGCCTGCCCGTGCAGTGGGAAGATAAGACCAGCCGTGAACTAACCCTTCCACCGCTCACAACTGCTTTGGCTGAAAGCAACGAGAATGATTTTGCAACACTCACCCACGCCGCTTCTATTGACTTACGCAGCATCCTGCCACAACCCGCGCTGGTCGAGCCCCCTCCTGTCCTGCGCGAAACCCGCCCACCCTACGGCACAAACGAGTTAGAAGCTACGAATCCTGAATTACCCCTCATCAGTCACGATTCACTCAATGACAATTCGCAGACTCTTACCCAAACCGCCGCCCTTACCTTTCTCGACGAAACTACCCTTGCCACCTGGATCGCCGCCATCGAACGTAAAGGGCAAGCCATCTTCTTCGGCCCTCCCGGTGTCGGCAAAACCTTCATTGCCACCCAACTCGCCAAACATTTATCATCTTCCATCCCTGCGCATGTAGCCGACGAAGTAATCGGCAACTCGCAACTCTCAACTCGCAATTCTCTCGGCTTCTGGGATCTTGTCCAATTTCACCCCGCCTACGAATACGAGGACTTTGTCCAGGGTATTCGCCCAGTTTCTAAAGGCGGCGGTGTCGAGTTTTCCGTGCTGCCTGGTCGTTTTCTTGAATTTTGCCACAGGGCTGAAGGACAAAGTGGCCGCTGCGTGCTTGTGATCGATGAGATTAACCGTGCCAACCTCAGCCGTGTCTTTGGCGAACTGATGTATCTGCTCGAATATCGTGACCAAAGTGTGCGCCTTGCTGCCGACGGTGCTGCCTTTCACATTCCGCCTAACGTGCGCCTCCTTGGCACCATGAACACCGCCGACCGCTCGATTGCCTTGGTTGACCATGCCCTCCGTCGCCGTTTTGTCTTTATCCACCTCACCCCCAACTACGATGTGCTGCGTCGTTTCGCTGCCCATTACGCCCTGGATTTTCCGATGGAGAAGTTGATCACCACGTTGCAACGGCTCAATCAACGCATCGGCGACCGCAACTATGAACTGGGGCACTCGTTCTTCCTCACTCCCAACTTACCCAGTGAACTCGAAAGCATCTGGCATCTGGAGATCGAGCCCTACCTCGAAGAGTATTTCTTCGACCAGCCTGATGAAGTGGAAAATTGGCGCTGGGAGCGGTTAGCAACACTTTTCGGGTAACCGTCTCGAATCAACATTTTGTGCACCCTAATATAAATTTCGTGTTCTCTGATTTCTGTGTTTACAAAAAGCCTTTTTATAAACACGGAAATCAGAGAACACGAAAACGAAGTATGACTCGCTACCCGCCACTCGCCACCCGTCCGAGATTGTAAATTCCTTCCTACACTTGATAAAATGGAGGGATGAAAAGTCAGAGCATTCCGATGAGCATTGACGAATTTCATGTCATGCCGCACAAGCTTGGGTGGAAGTATGAGTATTGGGAGGGCCAAGCCTACATTTCGCCACGCATGAGTTCGGTGGTCACGACAGTCGTTCCAGTCGAACCTCGCCCTGTGCCTGCCTGCTGTCTCTGCCGCCCAACAGAGGAAGACGATATCTCGCTGTTACGGCCAGCCTACTTTGCTGCCTTTGTTGAAGCAGTCGATTATTGTGATTATCCTCCCGAACATGTGGCCCAGGCTGCAGAACGCAACTTGATTACATTCTTCGCTGGCGATCGGGGCACTCCCTTGCCTGCCAGCCACCTTGCGTTTGACCCGCAAAGTCCACAATCAACGGCGATTGGTGCGGCGCTGATTGTGGAAAAGAATGATGGCATCCCCATGATCGATCTGCTCTATGTGGTGCCGGAATGGCAGAATCGAGGCGTCGCCACTGCATTGGTGTCTAGTGCCATGAATGCACTCCACGTTGTTGGCTACACTACCCTCAAAAGTCGCTATTTGCTGAGCAACGAACAGAGCCGCAATTGGCATCTGCGTTTTGGCTTTGTCGAAGAAATGAATCACTTTGTGCTGAATAACTATTACCAAGATGCCCTCTACGAATGGCGACGACACAAAGAATTAGGCGATCTGCCTGCGGAAGAGCTTGCTCACTTAGAGACAGCGCGCAATGAATGGAAAGCGCGCCTGGTTGAGGCACAGGAGAAAGAACGCCAGGAAGGTTTTGAGATCGTCCTGTTTGATAGCGAATGATCTGACTTGGAAATATCGAGTTGCGAATGGCGAAAACTTGCAACCTGCCACCTGCCACCTGCTACCGATGAAAAAACGCAAACTCATCCTGCTGACCGAATATCAGCCCCTTCTGCTCGACCGCCACGAGCTTTCTGAGGTGACGGCGCAGCGGCTTTGGCGCGACTTTCGCCCGCAAATTGAGGTTGAGCCGCCTTCTTTCAAGACGGGCGACCGCTGGCGCTTGACGGCACAGGGTTGGGTCGGCTTTTTGCCACTCTCGCCCGAGTTGGGAATTGTATTGCAACCGAAAGTGCCGCTGCATAATCTCTTTGGCATGTTGGAGTTGGCCTATGATCTGCGCAGTCTTCACCTCTGGGATGAACTTTTTGCGGTCGATTCGCTGGATGAGCTGTACGAAGGATTGGCATTGATTCTGGCAAGGCGCATCTTGGGCCGGGTGCGCGGCGGCTTGACGCAGCACTATCTGCCACGCAGCCAACGGCTCCCCTTTGTGCGTGGCCGTCTCGACATTCCTCAACTGGCCCAACAGCCCGTGCTCGACACCCTTCCCTGCCACTTTACCGAGCAGAGCATCGACAACGAAGAGAATCAGATTCTGCTCTGGACTTTGCATACGATCTTGCGCAGCGGTCTTTGTACGTCACGCAGCTTGCCTGCTGTTCGTCAGGCCCATCGAGCGCTGCAAGGGGCGGTCTCGCTGCGCTCCTTTGCTGCTGACGCCTGTCGCAAACGCTCCTACAGCCGTCTCGACGCTGACTATCGTTTGCTGCATTTGCTCTGTGCCTTCTTTCTCGACCAGGCAGGTCCTAGCCACGAATTGGGCGAGCATGAACTGCCAGCGTTTGTCGTGGATACAGCGCGCCTCTACGAACGTTTCGTGGCGGAATGGCTACGACGTAATTTGCCGACAGGTCAGCACCTGCAAGCACAGGAGCGTCTCGATCTCACGCCCAATGGTGAACTGCGCTTTGAGATTGACTTGGTGATCTACGACGCTGCGTCCCATCCTCGTTGCGTGATGGATACCAAATACAAAGCTCCTACCTTGACCCCCGCCAGCGAGGATGTAGCACAGGTGCTTGCCTACGCTCAGGCCAAAGGGGCAACCGAAGCGGTGCTCATCTACCCTGTGGAATTGACCAGACCCGTGGATCAGCTAATTCATGGAATTCGCCTACGTACCCTTCCCTTTCCACTTGACCAGAATTTGGAGCAAGCTGGACAGAAGTTTCTCACGCTACTTAGCAGAAAGGATTAACCGTATGTCCTCTTTTACTTCGCTGACAACGCCCCGCCTGCTGATTCGCCGCCTGCGTGAAAGTGATGCACCGACCTTGGTTGCCTATCGCAACGACCCCGAAGTGATGCAATTTCAGAGCTGGTCACCGACAGATGAAGTACAGGCAGGCGAAAGTATCGCTGCCCTGACCTCACTCGAACCAGGCGACCCCAGCGGCTTTCAATTTGCGCTTGAGTTGCAGCAAAACCATGTCCACATCGGCGATCTCTACCTGCGCCCCCTGGAATGGGATGCCCGTCAGGCCGAAATCGGTTACACCCTGGCTCAAACCTATCAAGGAAAAGGCTATGCTGCCGAAGCGGTCAGCGCACTGTTGGAGTATTGTTTTGCTGTGCTCAAATACCACCGGGTGATTGCCATTACAGCTTGTGAGAACCAAGGGTCGATCAAATTACTGGAGCGGTTGGGCTTTCGTCGTGAGGCACATACGTTGCAGAGTTACTTGTATCATGGCACCTACAAAGACGAATATCAGTACGCACTGTTAGAAGCTGAATGGCAGTTGTTACCTTAATCATTTCCCCATAGATCCATCCACGCTAACCCTCATCGCCTAAAAGTCACTCATATAGAATAAATAACGCCTGAGCGAAGTTACTTTCTCGCTTTTTGCTATTAGCGTACGGTTTAGTATACAGTCTTTTATTTTTAGTTCGTTCTGTGCTTCTATTTTCATATTTATATGAATATATTAAAAATCTCATTATTTGTTAATCATTTCAGTGTTGACTGAAATGATTAATCGTTGTATAATTTGCTTCATTGTCAAGTTATTTATCTGGGGACAATGAAAAAGGAGTTCGTCGCTAATGGGTTCTGAAGCAACGGATAGTATGGCTGATAGTACGTCTCCCTTATCCGGGGATACAGAAACACTTTTGCAGTTTATTGAGAATATTGGATTGCACTTCGAGGAATATGGAGTGCCGCGCATTGGCGGCAAGATTTTAGGGTTACTGCTTGCTTCTTCGCGTCCAGTTTCTTCCGAGGAAATGGCTGACGTGCTTCAGGTCAGCCGTAGTAGTGTGTCCACCAATCTGCGCACGCTGCTCATAACAGGGCTGGCAGATCGGGTGTCACTACCTGGTGAACGAAGCGACTTCTATGTGTTTTCCGATGAAGCATGGGAGAAATCATTGGAATTGCGTTTGGACGGTATCCTTTCGCTGCATGAAATGGCGGAAGAGGGGCTGGAAGGGATGGCAGAACAACATCCTGCCCGCGCGCGCTTGGAAGAAATCGTGGCTTGGACCGAACTGGTACAGGCTGCCTTTGAAAACCTAATTCAACAATGGCAATCACGTAAGGAGAAACCAGGTTGATCCTACAGGCATAGCTTGTTTTGTGGCATTTCCTGCGGTTTGCCGACTGGTTCTCTCGAATCAGTCGGTTTTTGTTTTTAAAGTGAGGTGTAAGATGTTCAACCGATTGTTTTACCCACCGACCCTTGCTCGCCGTTACCGATCACTGGGGGCAGACTTGTTGCTGATCTTGGTAACGCTGGCATTTCTGGGGCTAGTTGCTCGGATTGGCGCTGGCGCCCTTGTCAGTTTTCACCCACCCGAA
This sequence comes from Caldilineaceae bacterium, assembly GCA_046328715.1. Classification (GTDB taxonomy): domain Bacteria; phylum Chloroflexota; class Anaerolineae; order Caldilineales; family Caldilineaceae; genus JAXLWB01. The sequence goes on from JAXLWB010000027.1 coordinate 22,606, forward strand.
ATTGTCCCGAAGATCAGCTTAGACCCGACAAATCTGCCTTACTACGCCGGACGGACAACGCTGCGTATGTTTATTGCGCTGGCATGTTCGACGCTCTTTTCAATTGGCTATGGCTACTTGGCAGCCCATAAACGCCGTTGGGAGCAGGTTTTGGTGCCACTTTTGGACATTCTCCAATCGGTGCCAGTGCTGGGCTTTCTTTCGGTAACGATTACTGCCTTCATTGCGCTCTTCCCAGGTAGCCTGTTAGGGTTGGAAGCAGCATCGATCTTTGCCATCTTCACTGGTCAGGCGTGGAATATGACCTTTTCGTTTTACGAATCGCTACGCACGATTCCAAAAGATTTGAATGAAGTTGCAGTGATCTACAAGCTTTCGCCTCGACTCTATTTCCAAAAGGTCGAACTGCCCTGGGCAATGATTGGACTGATTTGGAATGGAATGATGAGCTTTGGTGGCGGGTGGTTTTTTGTGGCGGCTAGCGAAGCGATTAGCGTTCTGAATCAAAACTACACCCTGCCTGGAATCGGTTCGTATGTCACGGCAGCCGTCGAGGCGCAAGATATGAAGGCTTTGTTCTTTGCAATCTTGACGATGGCAGCCGTGATTGTGTTGGTCGATCAATTCTTTTGGCGACCGCTCACGGCGTGGGCGAGTAAGTTTAAGTATGAGCGTTCGGTTTCGAGCGAAACGCCGACTTCCTGGGTGCTAACCTTATTCAAGACTTCAAGGATTCCCCGCTTTTTGGGGAGACTGGCTTCACCCTTCAATGAAGCAGTCAATACTCGCGTGGAAGCAGGCTATTACGCACGTCAACAGGCAGGGCGACCCAGCAAGGCCGAGCCGCGCTGGGTAGAGTTGGTTTATCGAGTTCTCTTGAGCAGCATCATGCTTCTACTGCTGATCTTTGGCTTAGGCTATGTGCTACGTGAGGTTAGTTTGGGTGAGATGGGAAAGGTGATTTTACTGGGACTGGCAACCTTCCTGCGTGTGCTGATCCTGATTGTGTTTAGCACGTTGGTTTGGACGCCAGTCGGGGTGGCGATTGGCTTCAACCCACGCTTTGCTCGATTGGCACAACCTGTCGTCCAGTTTCTTTCTTCCTTCCCGGCGAATTTTCTGTTTCCCTTCGCTACGCTCCTCTTTATTTGGGCAGGGATCAGTATCAATATCGGCGGCATTGTGCTCATGGCATTAGGCGCACAATGGTACATTCTGTTCAATGTCATTGCTGGCGCAACCCGCATTCCAACCGAGTTGCGTGAGATGACAATCAATATGGGCTTGGGCACGCGCCAACGCTGGCGCGAGTTGATCATTCCCGGCATCTTTCCTGCCTGGGTCACGGGTGGTATCACAGCAGCAGGAGGAGCCTGGAACGCTAGCATCGTAGCCGAAATTGTGAGTTGGGGCAACAAGACTTTGATTGCACAAGGGTTGGGTGCTTACATCGCCCAGGCCACAGGTGCAGGAGACTGGCCCCGAATTGCCTTGGGTGTTGGTGTAATGAGTCTGTTCGTCGTGGGATTGAACAGCCTTTTCTGGCGACGGTTGTATCGGCTGGCGGAAGCGAAATATCACATTGGCTAAAAACGGAAGGAGAATAGATCATGACAATGACAACAGTTCATGCTCAGGAAGTATTGATTCAAGCATCGCATATCAGCAAGCTGTTCCCCTTGCCAGAGGGCGCTGGAACTTTTACCGTACTGCAGGATATCAACCTCACTGTCAACCAGCATGAGATCGTAGCATTGTTGGGGCGCAGTGGCAGTGGCAAGACTACGCTACTGCGGATCATGGCCGGATTGATCAAGCCTAACTCTGGAGAAATCATCAATCAAGGCCAAAAGCTACAGGGGCACAATTTGGACGTGGCAATGGTGTTCCAAAGCTTTGCGCTGCTGCCTTGGGAAACGGTTTTTGAAAACGTTGAGTTAGGTTTAAAGGCACGCGGTACTCCCAAAGCAGATCGGGTACAAAAAGCGCTACAGGCGATTGATCTTGTGGGGCTGGATGGCTTTGAGAATGCCTATCCAAAAGAATTATCTGGCGGTATGCAGCAGCGTGTGGGTTTTGCACGTGCATTCGTTATTCATCCGAACGTTTTGTTCATGGATGAACCTTTTAGCGGTTTGGATGTTTTGACCGCTGAAAACCTTCGTGGCGAGATCGCCGATCTATGGGAACAAGGGACGTTTCCGGCAGAAAGTATTCTGATTGTCACGCACAATATCGAGGAGGCCGTCTATCTGGCAGATCGGCTGATTGTGATGAGCGCCAACCCAGGGCGGATTCGCGGCGAACTCAAGGTGAATCTACCGCGACCGCGCGACCGCAAATCGAAAGAGTTTAAGGCATTGGTCGATTATGTCTACCATGTGATGACCAATCCTGACCTGGATGTTGTTGGTGCTCCAAAAGTTGAGGAGAAGGCGCAGCGATTTGCACCAATTCCTCATGCTCGTGCTGGCGGTATCAGCGGTTTGTTGGAGTTGCTGGTGGACCAAGGAGGTCGTGAAGATTTGCCAGCATTGGCCGAGCGTCTCCGGCTGGATGTGGATGATCTTTTGACGATTGGTGACGCCGCCTCGCTGCTCGGCTTTGCGACTCTAGCGAAAGGCGATGTTGCAGTTACCGAAATTGGTCGCAGTTTTGCTACATCCGACATTCTTTCGTCAAAGGAGATATTCCGACAACAAGTGGCAACGCATGTCCCCTTTGCGCAGACAATCTATCAAACCCTCACTGAAAAATCGGATCATGCCATGAAAGCCGATTTCTTTCTGGATATTCTTGATGAGTTGTACCCAAGCCCAGAAGCAGTGCGCCAGTTTGAAACTGTTGTGGATTGGGGACGCTACGCCGAGTTGTTCGAGTACGACGCAGTGGAGCGGAAGCTCTATTTGCCTACGAACGGAAATGATGAATCATCTGTGACATGAGAAAATCAGGAGTAGCTTGAAAGGACCAGTTCCTTGGAAATGCTGGTCATCTCAAGCCACTTCTGATTGTACTTAATCCTCCAACAACGAGATCGTATCGAGTCCAGGACGCACAAATTTGCGGGCGTTGGGGAATTCCTGTTCGGTGGCGCGGCGCAGGCGGTCGAGGTGGACGAGTAACTCTAGCGTTTGAGTTTCGCACGTGGGAAAGGCTTTGAGCAATCTGCCCCAGGCACCAATCGAGCGATCCATCGCAATCAGTGCAATCTTGGCCGTGCCTTCGGAATCTTTGGGGAAGGCGCGCATCTCTTCATCGGTCTCTGCCTCTTCGTCCAGTTTGCTGTGGACCGAACGCTGCAACTTGACATGGATAAAGTAGTAGTACCAGCGAATTACCTCAACCGCATCACTCAGATCGATGACACTTTCTTCGACATCCACGCCGGCAATGTTCATGCGCACCATCGATTCGAGTTGTTCGCCCCGCTCTTTAAAGAGCGGCTCGGCTTCCTTGAACCACTGATCGACCAGTTTGATATAGGCCATAGAACGTTCGGCCAGATCATGATGTTCGGCCTCTTCGGCGCGTTGATAGTGAATCTCCATCTCCTCGCTGACATCGACATTTTCCAGGTCAATGCCCATTTCTTCCGCCATTTGGCGCAGCAACATGGCTGTGGTTTCAAAGGTTTCGTGCAGTTCGTCCCAGAAATCAGCGTTCTCGATATCAGAATGGCTCTCTGTCCGCCCGCGGCGCTTCATTCGCTCCTTTTCCATTGCAAAGTTGAGGCAGCGATTGGTGAAGGGGCAACGTTCGCACCAGCGGTCACAATAGTTGTGGATGCCCGAAACAAAACGTGGATCGTCCATTAAGTGATCAAGTTCATCTAGCGTCATGGTTTTACTCTTTTGCTACTCGGTTCGTATTGATGACCACTTACCGGCGTGTGTTCAGAGCCGTCAGCGTCAGCGTACGCCCCTTACTGACGTGCGGGGTTCTAACGTGTATGTTCAGAGCTGTTAGTGTCAGCGTACGGTCCCCTTACTAATGTGCGGGGTTCTGATAACACGCGACCCACCACTCGCTACTGCCCTTTTACCCAATCCACCCGGTTGAGTCCGTTGAGTGCAGCGACTCGGTAGGCCTCGGCCATGGTAGGATAGTTAAACGTCGTGTTGATAAAGTAGAGCAATGAGTTCGCCGATCCCTTTTGCGCCATAATCGCCTGACCGATGTGGATGATCTCGGATGATTGAGCACCAAAGCAGTGAATGCCAAGAATTTCCAGCGTTTCGCGGTGAAAGAGGATCTTTAACATACCCACGGTCTCACCCGTGATCTGGGCACGGGCTAGATGGCGAAAGAAGGAATGGCCCATCTCATAAGGAATCTTCTTGACCGTTAGCTCGCGCTCGGTTGCACCAATCGAGCTGATCTCTGGGATCGTGTAAATGCCAGTCGGGATCTGCTCGACCAGATGGTAGGGGGCCTTGCCCGTAATCAGATGTTCTGCGGCAAAGCGTCCCTGGTCGTAGGCGGCACTGGCCAGGCTTGGAAACCCCACCACATCGCCCACGGCGTAGATGTGCGGTTGGGCGGTCTGGTATTCGGAGTTGGTTTTGATATTGCCGCGGTTATCAATTTCAATGCCTAATTCTTCCAATCCGATATTGTCCGAGTTGCCACTGCGCCCATTGGCCCACAGCAGGTAATCGCTGCGAATCACTTTGTTGGACTTGAGATAAAGGGTTACGCCCTGATCGTCCGCTTCGACCTTTACATATTCCTCGTTGTGGCGGATCAGCACCCCATTCTCGCGCAGGTGATAGGCCAAGGCATCGATGATCTCGTCGTCCAGAAAGGTTAGAAGCCGATCGCGAGTATTGATCAAGTTCACCTTGATGCGCAAGCCCCGAAAGATTGATGCGTATTCACAGCCGATGACGCCAGCTCCATAGATCGTGATCGAGCGCGGATTGTGGCCAGACTGCAGCACCGTATCGCTGTCCAAAATGCGTGGATGCGAAAAATCGACATCCGGTGGGTGATACGGTCGCGAGCCTGTGGCAATCACAAAGCCTTCGGCGCTGTATTGTTCCACCAGCCCGGATTGGTGGGTGACAGCGACGGTGTGTGCGTCGACAAAACAGGCGCGGCCGCGGAGTATCTCGACCTGGTTGCGCCCATAGAACCCAGAGCGCAAGGAAACCTGTTGCTGAATGACAGGCGCGGCCATCTCTAACAATTGTTGATAGTCAGCGTCGCGCGTCGACGGGTGACGGCTCAATTCCACAATCGCCTGACGCAGCGCCTTCGATGGAATCGTGCCGCGATGAGTACAATTGCCGCCTACCGTCTGGTAGTCGTCAATCACTGCCACCTGTCTACCCTCTTTGGACGCCTTCATAGCCGCACCTTCGCCGCCAGGTCCGCTACCGATTACGATCACGTCGTATTGATTCATGGGGAGTTCCTTTGGTGATGCAAGATGCAGGTCACAAGTCGCAAGGTGCATCTTGTGGCGCTACGCATTGCGTCCTGCATCTTACAGCTTGCCCAAATAGTGTGCAATCACATCTGCTTCTTGTTGGAGTCGGGCTGCCTCACCCTCTTTTCCCAAATCTTGATATTTCAACGCCGCTGCGTGGCGAGCGTCCAATTCCTGACGTAGGATCTGTTCAATATCGCTGAGGGCTAATTGTTTACGGGGTACATCGTTAGTTTTTCCATTGGAATACTCCAGCGGAGTCGTGACTGGTACCGCCTCAGCATTGTCAATCGCACCTAGCACGGTGCGCAGTGTGTTGACTGTAACCATCTCGCGTACCTTCATCGCCCTTGTCAGATCCAATTTCATCTGCTCACGAATCGATGGTGTTATCGGTTGGTTGTTTTTTGTCTCCATGTTCTACAGCTTCCTTTCAATGATACTGGTGGAGATTAGCATAAGTTGACCTGGATTTCATATTTGCGAAACTCTGTAGCACAAGAACCTTTCTTGTGCTGTCTTTACTCTGAACACAAGAAGCTATCTGGTGTTACATCTTCCCAATTTGTAGCACAAGAATATATTCTTGTGCTACATCTGCCGAAATTGCTCTGTTTTTGACACGATCTACCGTTACCCCTACAATGAGCATCTGTTCAGACTATACAATACGCGCAATATTCTGCGGTTGGGTGAGAAGTACGCTTCTCACCAGAGCAAAGTATACAAGACGCGAGATACAAGGCCGCTTATGAAATCGCTTTCAACTTATGAGATTCGTCAGCTCTTTCTTGAATACTTCCACGAACTTCACCATGAAATCGTGGCGAGCAGCAGTTTGGTACCGAGCAATGACCCGACGCTCTTGCTGACCAATGCGGGCATGAACCAATTTAAGGATGTTTTTCTCGGTGCAGAAAAACGTCCCTACAAGCGTGCAACGACTGCGCAAAAAGTGATGCGCGTCAGTGGCAAACACAACGATCTGGAGAACGTCGGCCCAAGCCCGCGCCATCACACCTTCTTTGAGATGCTGGGCAACTTCTCTTTTGGCGACTATTTTAAGAAAGATGCCATTCGTTACGCCTGGCATCTGCTAGTCAATGAGTTGGGGCTAGACCTGAATCGACTTTGGTTTACTGTCTACGAGACCGATGAAGAGGCCGAAAAGCTTTGGATTGAAACCGGTGCTAGCCCAGACCGCGTGTTGCGCTTTGGCAAAAAGGACAACTGGTGGGCGATGGGCGACACTGGCCCTTGCGGCCCCTGTTCCGAAATCCACTACTACTGGGGCGATTTGAGCCAACAAGTTCCCGGTGGTGTCAACAAGGACGATGAGTATCTCGAAATCTGGAACCTCGTCTTTATGCAGTTCGATGCCAAGCCGGATGGCACTTTGGTGCCGCTGCCTGCGCCGAGCGTAGATACCGGTGCCGGTCTTGAACGGTTAGCTTCGATTGTCCAGGGCAAAGACAACAACTACGACACCGATGCCTTTACCCCCATCATGGATCGCATCCAATCCTTGCTGGGACAGACGCGCGAAGAGCGCCAATCGCTGCCTACGCTGTATCGCTACCGTGCCATTGCCGATCATGCTCGCTCCTGCGCCTTTATGATCTGCGATGGGGTGCTGCCTGGCAATGAAGGGCGCAACTATGTACTGCGTATGATCCTGCGCCGTGCTGCTCGCTTCGGCAAGCTGTTGGGCTTCAACGAACCCTTCCTGGCCAAGGTCGCCGAAGTCGTGATCGAGCAGATGGGTGGTCACTATACCGACTTGATCGAAAAGCGCGACTACATTCTCAACACGATCACCGATGAAGAAGAGCGCTTCCACATCACGCTCAACACGGGTCTGGCTCGGTTGGATGAACTGATGGAAAAGTTGAAAGCGGATGGGCAGACAGTCATTCCCGGCGCAGAAGCCTTCAAACTGTGGGAAACTTTCGGCTTCCCGATCGATATCACCCGCGACATCGCTGGTGACAATGGCTACACGGTCGATGAAGCTGGTTTCCGTGTTGCCCGCGAAGAAGCGCAAGAGACGAGTCGCGCAGGCGGCATGCAATTCAAACAGGATCTCTCGGCCTACACCGACTTGCTCAGCCAGTTGCGTGCCGAAGGTGTGCTGGGCGATGCCGGCGTGAAACACTTGATCTACGACAATGTGGCCGAAGCCGAAACTACGGTCGCTGCAATTCTGGTGGACGGCAAATCTGTTACTGAGGCGCACGCAGGCACGCAGGTCGAAATCGTCCTGACGCAGACTCCCTTCTACGCTGAAAGTGGTGGTCAAGTTGGCGACACCGGCGAAATTTACTACTGGCCGGAAGATGTCGCCGCGGCGGTTTGGGCAGTGGAAATTAGCGATACCCGCAAGCGCATCCCTGGCATCATTGTCCACATTGGTAAAGTCACCAGCGGCACGGTCAAGGTGAATGATCCAGCTTGGGCGGCCATTGATGCCGATCGACGCTGGGATGTGATGCGCAATCATACGGGAACCCATGTGCTGCACGCTGTGCTGCGCGAACGGCTGGGCAACCATGTCCATCAGGCTGGCTCATTGGTCGCTCCCGATCGGCTACGTTTTGACTTTACCCATAACCAATCCTTGAGCAAAGCTGATCTCAATTTTATTGAACAAGAGGCGGCAGAGATCATCTTGGCCAACTTCCCGGTGAATACGCGCTGGACCACATTGCAACAAGCGCGTAAAGAAGGGGCGACGGCCCTCTTCGGCGAAAAGTACGATGAAAACAACGTGCGTGTCGTCTCCTTTGGTGAACAGGAGGACGACGGCCCGGTGAGTATGGAGTTATGCGGCGGCACCCATGTCGAAAGTACCGCCGAAATTGGTGGCTTCCGCGTACTCGGTGAAGGCAGCGTTTCTGCCGGTGTACGGCGTATTGAAATTGTGACCGGACACGGTGCCGAGCAACTGGTTGAAGAACGCCTTGGAGTTCTCAACCGTGCAGCCGATCTGCTGCGTATTAAGCCCGATGGGTTGGAACTGGCTGTGCGTCAATTGCAGGAGCAGAACAGCCAACTGCAACGTGAACTCGCCCAGTTGCGCCAAAAGCTGTCCCAACAGGACAGTGAATCGTTGCTCAACCAGGCGGTACGTGTCGATGGTTTTGCTGTGTTGGCGACGCAGGTCAACGCCGCTTCGGTCGATGCCATGCGCCAAATGAGCGACTGGTTCCGTGATAAACTGGGCAGCAGCGTTGTCACCCTCGGTGCTGTGATCGATGACAAGCCGATGATTGTTGCTTCGGTCACCGAGGATCTGATCAAACGGGGGCTGCACGCGGGCAACATCGTGCGCGATGTCGCCAAGCTGATTGGTGGCGGTGGCGGCGGACGCCCGAATATGGCACAAGCCGGCGGCAAAGATAGCTCCAAACTGGGCGAAGCATTGTCTAGTGTCAACCAGTGGGTGAAGCAGAATTTGAAGTAATCTGATTGCGGATTGCAGATTGTAGATTGCGGAGGAGTGGCTGTATTTCTTTGCAATCCGCAATCTGCAATCCAAAATCCCAAATTGTATGATTGAACTTCTCCAAATTGATCCTTCTTCCTCTGCCGAAGCAGTACGCCGTCAACTGGCCAAGGTGCGAGCTTCGCATATTGCGCTAGAATTACCCGAAGGCTACAACGAGTTTGACACCCTTGCCCGGCTGCGCCTTTTACAACGACAGGCGCAACGGCAGCGCTCGCATGTCGCTTTGATCACCCTGGATGAAGCAACGAGCAAAGCCGCGACTCAACTCGGCATCCCTATTTTTGAGAGCCGAGAGCCTGCCCTGCGCCGCGAATGGAAGATGGATCCGGAGTTGCCCTTTATCGACCCTCGACGTCTAGCCCTCGGTCTGCCTGAACCACCTCCCTGGCGGCGTGAAGAGATTGTAGAGCGCACGGCGCGTCCTACCTTGCATCAGGCCCGCCAACAACGAATTCAGCGCGAACGGCAATATAACCAGCCGTTGCCAGCCTGGCTGGAGTGGATTGGTTACGGTTCAATCGGGCTACTGTTGATTCTGGTACTGGGTGGCTTTGTGCGCTATGTTTTACCGGCTGCGACCGTGACCCTGGTGCCTGGCCACGATGTGATCTCGATCACCTTTCCACTGACCGCCAATCCTTCGCTGGATAGTCCTGACCTGGAACGCAACGCACTACCCGCTCGCCTGATAGAAACTACTGTAGAGGGCACTGGCGTGATCAGTACGACCGGCTCCCAAGAACAGGCCACCCTCAAGGCCAAGGGGCAGGTGGTCTTTTCCAATTTAAGCTCCGATCCTGTCTTTATTCAGGAAGGTACCCTGGTCAGTACCGGCACAGGACAATTGGTAAAGTTTCGCACGACGTCGCCTGCCCAGGTAGAGGGTGGCGTAGGTGCCAAGGCCTTTGTCAACATTGAGGCGTTGGAGCCAGGCATTGAAGGCAATGTGCGTGCCAGTTCGATCACCAACATTGATGGTGCCCTTCGTTTCCGACTGCGGGTGACCAATCCAAACAGCATTGCGGGCGGTGGCACTGAATTTCGGCGCACTGTGACCGAGCAGGACATGGACACGCTCACCCAACAGGTGTTGGCCCAATTGCAAAATGGGCCCGACTACGAAGCGCTCAAGCAAAAGCTAGAGCCGGGCGAATGGCTGGCAGAAGAATCGATCAACACACGCATTCTGAGCCAGGGCTTTGATCAGTACAAAGACGAGCCTGCCGAAAATCTCAACTTGACCCTGCGCGCAGGAGCCACGGGCTCTGCGGTGAGTGAATCCTTGTTGCGCAACCTGCTCATTTCGCGCGTCCAGGATGCGCTGCAAGATCGGGCCAAGCTGATCGTCGATACGTTGACTGTGCAACGGGTGCCTGGTGCCGAGGCTCTGCCGGATGGTAGCATTCAATTTACAGTGACGGTCAACGCCGAATATCTGGTGCCGATCGACCCTAACGAGGTGAGCCGGAAGATCGCTGGCCAGAGTGAGGCGAAAGCGGCTGAGACGTTGCAGACGAATTGGAAGTTGGCTGAACCGCCTCAATTTTACCGCGATCCAACTCTGTTCGGTGTGTTGCCTTCGTTGCCGAGCCGCATCCAGGTGCGTGTCGATTATGGCAACGCGGAGCCAGTCACAAAGTGATGACGCAGCATCAGGTTGGCAAACTTCTGGCACTTGATGTCGGGTTGAGGCGTATCGGCGTGGCAGTTTGTGACCCGCTTCAATTGGCCGCACGCCCCTTGACTGTGATTGAACGCCGCAGCCGCAATGAAGATTTTGAATTGCTCGCCCAACTTGTGAAGTCAGAGGCGATCCAGGCGGTGATTTGTGGGCTTCCGCTTAACATGGATGGCAGTGAGGGCGAGCGCGCAGCAAGCGTGCGCAAGTGGGCCACGCGCCTTGCCTATGCACTACGGGCGCTAAATCATGCAGTTTGCCCGATCCTCTTTTGGGATGAGCGCTTGAGTACCTTCGCTGCCAACGAGATTCGTACGCAACAGTGGAACGAAGGTCGCCGTACCATCGTTGAAGAAGATGCCGCTGCCGCCGCCGTGATTTTACAAAGTTACCTGGATGCACAGCGTGAAGGCGATGAGCGAGATTTCGGACAAGTTCGCCTTGAGACGATGATCAAAACAGGATCGGCACTCTAATAAAAGTGCCGATCATGTTGGCTAGTAGTCCGCCTACTTAATTTTTAGAAATAGATTGTGACTATTCTCGAAAAAGTGGGCTGATTCTATTTCTAAAAATTAAACGGACATTCCACCAGGTACTGGCTTGGACTTTTTCTATGAGCTTGAATCAGCGACGTGAACGTATTTTGAGCCAACATGAGCGGATGCTTGCGCGTGAGCGTTTGCCCCGCAAGGATAGCGCCACCCAATCAGAGCGAAGTAACGTGACGCAGACATTGCTGCGCCTTGTATTTTTGCTGCTGGTGGTCGCTACTGTGGGCGGAACTTGGGTCGTCATGAATGCTCACCTTGCTGAACAGTTTCTAGGCGCGCCTAAACAGACCCAAGGCTTGATTGATCGCTATGCCGGCCAGGGGGCACTGACTCCTGAATACATCGAACAACAGATTCTCCGTTTCAACCTCCGTATGAAAGAAGACGATCTCACCCTTCCGGCGGGCACCGATCCAACACAACGTCCATTTGTCATTAATCCTGGTGAGCCCGCGCGTTTTATTGCTGCTCGGCTACAAGAGGAAGGCTTTGTCCGCGATGCTGGCCTGTTTAACCTCTATTTGCGCGTCAATGGGCTGGAACGGCGCATTGACGCTGGGAACTTTATTCTGGCCAATACGATGAACATCCCCCAAATTGCGGAAGCGTTGCAAAACGCACTGAGTCCAGAGGCCGTAGTGACGGTGCCCGAAGGCTTTCGTGCCGAGGAGATTGCAGACCGGCTAGTTGCCAAGAATGTCATCACCGACCCGCAGGTTTTCTTGGATGCAGTGCGTAATCCACGAAACCTCTCTATCTTCAAAGACTATGACTTTTTAAAGTCTCTGCCTGCCAACGGCGGCCTGGAAGGTTTCCTCTTCCCCGACACCTATCGCCTGCCGGTCTTTGCTTCATCAATGAATCTTGTCATCGCTCCATTCCTAGACAACTTTGAGCGCAAGATCAACTCCCGTGAGTTGAGCGGTGGCAGCAGTGGGTTGAGTGGGCGTGATTTGCTTACACTGGCCAGCATTGTGGAGCGCGAAGCCGTGCAAGCGGATGAGCGTCCGTTGATCGCCAGCGTCTATGCCAATCGCCTCAAGAATGCCTGCCCCGATGTTGGCGGTCGCTACCTGCAGGCCGACCCGACCGTCCAATATGCCAAGGGCGTGGCTGGCAATTGGTGGTGGAAGCCCACTGACATCCGTGAATATTCTACGGTGGTCAGTCCCTACAATACCTATCTCAACGAAGGGCTGCCCCCTGCACCGATCGCTAATCCTGGTGAAAGTGCCATTGAAGCGGCACGCAACCCGGCAGCTACAGCCTACTGCTTCTTCTTGGGCACAGGTCAAGATGGACGTCATGTCTTTGCGACCACCCTGGCCGAACACCAACAGAATCTCAGCATTTATGGCTACCAACCTTAAAGGTAGACAAGAAGACAAGAAGACAAGAAGACAAGAAAACAGTTTCTTCTTGTCTTCTTGTCTTCTTGTCTTGCTGTTGCTCCTCTCCTCCTGCTCCTCGATTCGCCCAATTGGCAAGATCGGATTGATCGCATCTTTTGAAGGCATCAGCCGTCGTAATGGGTATGAAGCGTTGGCCGCCATGCGCGCTGCCATTGCTGACTCGCCTGCGTCAACGGTAGATCTTTTGCCCTTGGCTCTGGACGATTCGCTTGACTCACAGCGTACTGCACAGAAGTTACTGGCCGATCCAACGCTCAAGGCCGTGATCGGTCCACTGGTGCCGCAGGAGATGGCTCTAACACTGCAAGATTTTTCTAGCAGTGAAGTGCGTTGGATCGTGCCCCTTGTGGTCGATCCGGCAGGTGGCTTTGCGCAACCTGGAAAGGCATCCGCCTGGGCGACAGAACTGATTCATACGGTTGTAGCGGCAAACCAACAGGCTGGTAGGCTGTACCTGGTGGGTTGGACTGGTGGCTGGCCGCAACTTTCCGACCAAGAATGGCATACCATTTTGGGGATTGACACCCAAATGATAGACGGTTCGGCCTTGATTCGTGGTATAATAGACGGAAAAGTTCAGGACAAGGATCTGATTTTCTGGTTGGGAAGCGCTGAGGATGGAGCTGGTTTTGTCAATCATCTCTGGCAAGTACGACCAGCGCGAGTTGTTTGGAGCAGTGTACAGGGGAGCGATCCGGTTTTTGCCGAGCGCTTGCAGTTTCACGGACCGTTGAACTGGACAACCTGGAGCAATGCTGGGTATGAGACGTGGTCTACGACGCATACACCAGCCACTCCGATGGCATACTTGACCTATCTTGCGACCCGTAGTGCAATTTCGCAATTGCAATCGCTTCCCGATTCGCCTGCTGAGATGTCTTGGACTGTGACGTGTTTTCGCTTGAATCGGGACGGAACAAGCTCTGTCCTCATTCAATGTAAGTAACTGTTACATTGTTGTTGAATATTTATGCTGTGTAGGATTGTTATTCTAGTGTTTATGCAAAATGACAGTTTGGCAACTGTATACTAGTGGTTGTTATCCTGTACCACTTGTGAAGGAAAAAGGGTGGTACAGGATGCAGGTTGTTTGTGTAGGAAATGTAGAAACTTATGCGTGTCTTAGTAATTAGCTGGGAATTTCCGCCTTTTGTTGTGGGAGGAATGGGCAAACATGTCGCCGAGTTGATACCCGAATTGGGTGGTGTGCAAGAAAATGGCGAGCCACTCTATGTAGATGTCTTGACAACAGACTACAATGGTGGGGCGGCAGTTGAGTCATTGAACAAGTATGTGACCATCTATCGTTGTCATTTGCCTGGGGTAGATGCTCATGATCTGTACAATAGCGTCGTCGCCAACAATGAGTTATTAGTGAAAGCTGGGCGAACACGCGCCCTTTTGGGCAAATATGATCTGATTCACATTCACGATTGGTTGGTCGGTGAGGCTGGCATTCAACTCAAACATGAGTGGAAGATTCCACTGGTGGCGACGATTCATGCCACCGAACGTGGACGCCATCAAGGCTATATCGACAGCCAGACCAGTATATTTATCGATCGGATGGAGTGGCGCATCTGTTTTGAGTCGTGGCGCGTTGTTGTCTGTAGCAACCACATGGCGGGCGAATTACATCACTTTTTTGGAACGCCCTACGACAAGATTGATATCATTGCCAATGGGATTGGCAAGCCACGCTATACGATGTGTGCCCCTTCCGACATGGCTGAGCTACGCCAACGCTATGCCCCTAACAATGAGCGCATGCTCTTTTATGTGGGGCGTATCACCTATGAAAAGGGGCCGCAGGTATTATTGCAGGCCATGCCCCATATTTTATCGCGCTTCCCCAATACTCGACTTCTGATAGCAGGGAAAAACAGTCAACAACTGGGGCAATTGGCCTACGAACTGCGCTTGGACAATCGTGTCGAATTTCTAGGCTATATCAGCGATGAACGGCGCGACTGTCTCTATCGCGTGGTCGATTCCGCAGTCTTCCCGAGTCTCTACGAGCCATTTGGCATTGTCGCACTAGAGGCGATGCAGCAAGGGTGTAATGTAATTGCCAGTGATGTAGGTGGCTTGGGCGAGGTCGTGCGCCACCATCAAAATGGACTGACCGTCTATCCGAATGATCCCTACAGTATCGCCTGGGCCGTGAATGAACTCTTCACCCATCCGCGCGATGCCGAGGTCTGGCGAGCGCAAGCCCAGCGTGAAGTCAATGAGTTATACCGTTGGGAACGAATTGCCAGGGAGACCTGGCTGCTCTACGTGCGCGTCCGCAAAGAACGCCAACTCACGAACTGGTGAAAACAATAGGACAGTAGGACAGTGATTCAGTATGTTAGTGATTCACTGTCTCACTGTCCTACTGCCTTACTAGTGCCACTTTAACAAAGCAGTTTGTCAATCGTCTTCCGGGAAGGCTGTAGCTACCGACCTGCTCATATATAGATCCTTCCCGGAAGATTGCAAAATTACTCTGTTAATCATGCACTAGCTATTCGTAACAATATACTCCCAGGCGCTGATCGCTGCTTTGATACCTTCACCGACGGCGACAGGTACTTGTTCTGCGAAAATGTTGGTCACATCGCCTGCGGCATAGAGACCAGGCACTTCGGTGGCACAGCGCTGATCAATCGGAATGCAGCCTGTCTCGGGATCAACCGTGACTAGGTTGCCGAGAAAATCAGTATTGGGCAACAGCCCAAGCTGAACAAAGACCCCTTCGACCGCCAGCATCCGCTGCTCGTAGCCCTTTCCAATCATCAATCCTGTCACAAATTCATCGCCGACGACCTCCTGGACACCCCAGCCCTCTAAAATCTCAACTGCCGGATGTTGCCGGATCAAGTCACTGCGCCGATCTTGGTCGTCGAACGCCATCGTCGGGATCACATAGACCTTGCGACCGATCGAGGCGAGTTTGAGCGTCGCCACGAGCATCCGTTCGCCATAGCCGATGATGGCAACATCCTTGCCGTCGAAGAAGGCTGTATGGCTTAGCGCCGAGAAGCTTACGCCACGTCCCCAATACTCTTTTTCCCCAGGAATAAAGAGCCGTTGCTGCTTTGCACCACTGCAAATGATTACAGTTTTGCTGCGGATCGTGTGCTCCACACCTTGCGCACCGCTGATCGTAATGCGAAAGTCCTTATTCTCTTCGCGAATGACCTGGGAAACTTGCTCCTTGAGATGATGATCGGGCAGCGCCTCCATAGTCTTTTCAAATTCGTGGACAAGATCGGCGCTCCACACACTGTCCTGCGGGGGACGATCACGCAGGGCAAAGCCATAGTTGACCTTGCCACCCAGATCTGGCGTGATGAGGATAAATTTGATGTGATTGGTATGAGCAATCGCTGCTGCTGCCAAACCGCCCGGTCCGCCACCAATAATCGCTAGATCGTAGTTTACCATTCAGTCTCTCCTGTTCGCTTTAAGCTTCACTAGGGCTATTATATCATCTACGCTCGAAAACTCACTGGTCGAGTGGGTAGAGAAATTCCCAACCTTGATTTGCAACCGGATCAGCATTGATGATTTCCTGCTTTGGGCATATACTTTTATTCCAGCCAATGCAATAAATGGTCAGTTTTCACTGTTTATGTAACGGCCAAAGCAATTTCATGTGATCCTTCTTTTTGAAATTGTGGCATATTCAATGCGATTGATTATCAATTTAACTTCACTTACGTAAAGGAATCTTCGATGAAACTCTTCGTTGGCAGTGTTGCCACGGAAACCAACACCTTTTCTCCCATGCCGACTGGGCGGGCTGATTTTGACGTGATCCGAGGAGATGAATTTACCGCTGAACGAGCGGGTGAGATGGGCGAGTTTGAAGCGCTGCATCAGGCTGCACTGGCAGGTGGTCATGAACTCGTCTTCAGCCTCGCCGCCTTTGCCCAACCGGCAGGCATCACCGTGCGCAGCGCCTATGAATCCCTGCGTGACGAATGTCTGACTATGCTGAAAGCCTCTCTACCAGTTGACATCGTCTTTTTGCCGCTGCACGGTGCGATGATCGCCGACGGCTATGACGACTGTGAAGGCGACATGATTGATCGCGTGCGCCAGATCGTTGGCCCCGATGTGGTGATTGCAGTGGAACTCGATTTGCACTGCCACCTCACCCAATTCATGCTTGATCATGCCGATTTGATCGTTATCTACAAGGAGTATCCACACGTCGATCCGGGGCTGCGCATGAAGGAGTTGTTCAATCTGGCCGTAGCGACTAAACAAGGCAAGATCAAGCCTAAGATGGCACTCTTCGACTGCAAGATGATCGGCTTCTACTATACTCCCTACGAGCCGATGCGCTCCTTTGTTGACAGCATGATTGCAGCAGAGGGCAAAGATGGCATTCTCTCACTCTCCTTAGCCCATTGCTTCCCGTGGGGCGACATGCCGGACTGCGGGGCACGTATGTTGGCCGTTGTAGACCGCGATGCGGAAAAAGCCAAACAGGTGGCCGAAGCGTGGGGACGCAAGTTCTACAACCAGCGTCACACCATCACTGCCAGCTCGGTGCCGATGGCCCAGGCGCTCGACCAGGCAATGGCCAATCCCAAAGGCCCAGTCGTGATCGCTGATCAGGCTGACAATGCAGGCGGCGGCGCGCCGAGTGACTCCACCTTCGTGCTGCGTGAATTGTTGCGGCGCGGCATCACGGATGCTGGCATCGCCATGTTCTGGGATCCGATTGTCGTCAATCTGGCCAAAGCGGCAGGGGCAGGGGCGACCTTGCAGGTCCGCCTGGGTGGCAAGCTTGGCCCCATGTCGGGCGATCCACTCGACCTGACCGTGAAGGTGATCGGCACCATCGACAAGATGACCCAGCGCTGGCCACAGCAAAACAGCGAGCCGGTGATCGGGCAATGCGGCGATGCTGTGGCGCTTTCCTGTAATGGCATCGACATTATTGTTAACAACAAACGCACCCAAGTGCTGGGACCTGATGTCTTCACCAACTTTGGCATTGATGTCACTCAAAAGAAACTGCTCGTGGTCAAGTCGACCCAGCACTTCTATGCTGGCTATGCACCGATTGCAAGTCAAATTATCTATATGGCAGCACCCGGAGCCATCGCTCCAATTATGAAGGAAATCCCCTTCCAACGGGTCGATCTGAACAAATATCCGTGGGTGGATGATCCGCTGGGAGCGTAATGGATGGGGAGATGGGGAGATGGGGTAATCTTTTTCCCCTTACCTCCTCACCTCCCCATCTCCCTACCACCACTTACGCTCGAAAGATCGCCACCCCCATCTCTCGATAGGGTTGCACGAGACTCTCCTCGGTTTTCTTTTCGACAATCATGCCGCTGACCTGGGCGATGGGTGAGATGACGTAAGCGGAGGCCCCGCCCAGTTTTTCGGCGGAGGCCAGAACAACCGTCTCCGACGCTCGCTGGTGTAGTGCCCGCTTGACATACGCCTCTTCCAAGTCACCTGTTGTTAGTCCCACTTGAGGATGAATTCCTGTCACGCCCATAAAGTAGGTGTCAGCGTGAATATGCGAGAGCGCCTCGATGGCCGCCGCACCCACAGCGACCACGGAATGTTTGAAGAGTTTCCCGCCTATTAATACCACTTCTACGGTTTTGTGCTGTGCCAACTCCACGGCCACGCTTGGGCTGTGCGTGACGATCGTTGCCTCCAGATCGGGCGGTAATTGGCGCGCAATCTGCACGGCGGTCGTCCCACCATCCAGAATTACCACTTGCCCTGGCTGGATCATTTGCGCCGCTGCCCGTCCAATGGCGGCTTTGCCCTCGACTGCGATCTGTTGACGCTGTGGGAAATCGGCCACGGCGGGCGAGGCAGGCAGTGCCCCACCATGCACCCGTTGTAAGTGCCCCTCCTGCGCCAATTCGCGCAGATCGCGACGAATGGTGTCTTCGGAGAGATCCAGTTCCTGGGCAATCTTCTTGGCGACGACCTGACCTTCCTTCTTCAAAACTTCCAAAATGTATTGTTTACGCTGATCGGTGAGCATAGTTTAATCGTAATTTATTTGAGGGCGAGACATTCGTGCAAACAGAGCAAATTTCCAGTTCCTTCCGTGTTTACAAAGCCTTTTTCATGAACCTTGTCTAACCAAAAAAACAAGTATGGCGACTGCCCGTAGAAGGTTGATTTGTCATTCTGAGCGAAGGCTTTTTTGAGCGAAGAATCTTGCGCTGTCCAACCAAGATTCTTCGTCGCAAACAATCGCTCCTCAGAATGACAAATCTCTCTCACGGGTTTCTTGTTTGATTTTTCGCCAGCGCCGAACCCGCTACTCGTAAAGGACGGAAATCAGTGAGCATGGAGTCTTTATTCATCGATTGAGACAAAGCGCGCTGGATTGTTACCATGAATCTTCACGAAAATTCACGAACTTGCACGAAATATCATGATATTGTATATTTACAGTATAACACATGGAGTGAAAAGTTGGCTATTTGCACGAATTTTCACGGAGATTTGAGATGAAGATACATGAACGAGTGCGGGTACGTGAGGTGAAGGTGCTTTCCGATGACTGGTATATCCTCAAAAAGACCACCTTCGACTTTTTGCGCAACAACGGCGAATGGCAGACGCAAAATCGTGAAACCTACGACCGCGGCAACGGGGCGACCATCTTGCTCTACAATCGGGCGCAACAGACGGTGATCCTGACCCGCCAGTTTCGCTATCCGGTCTTTGTCAACGGCTATCCTGGACTGTTGATCGAAGCGCCTGCTGGACTGCTCGATCAAACCAGCCCCGAAGAGCGCATCAAAGCCGAAACCGAAGAAGAGACTGGCTACCGCGTCCAAAATGTGCGCAAAGTCTTTGAAGCCTACATGAGTCCCGGTTCAGTGACGGAAAAGCTCTACTTTTTTGTGGCAGAGTACGATCCAACCTCAAAGGTTCATTCGGGCGGTGGCGTCGAAGCGGAAGGGGAAGACATCGAAGTGCTGGAACTGCCCTTTGCCCAGGCGCTGCATTGGATCGAGACTGGCGAAATCGCCGATGGCAAGACGATTATGTTGTTGCAATATGCCAAACTGGCGCTGTTTGCGAATTGACAATCCATTCAAAGGAGAGAGAACTGTGGCATCTCAACCACTCATGGTCCTGGTTGCCGGCCCTTATCGCAGTGGAACCAACGATGATCCTGCCCAAATTGCCGCCAATCTACAGGCAATGAATGAGACTTCGCTCACGCTCTTTCGGATGGGGCATCTACCCGTAATGGGGGAATGGTTTGCCCTGCCGTTGATGGAAACGGCAGGGTTTACCAAAATTGGTGACGTAATTTACGAAGAGATCTTTCATCCTGTTGCTTTCCGCATACTCGATCAGTGCGGAGCCGTCTTGCGGATCGGCGGTCCTTCGACCGGAGCCGATGAAATGGTACGTCATGCTCGGTCAACCGGCAAGCGGGTCTATTACAGCGTAGATGAAATTCCAGTTATGGCTTGAACCCTTTCCGCCCCAAAAATGCGGCCCGATTGCCAAGTTCCGCCTCGATCTGTAAGAAGCGATTACCGACGGGGCCGAGCGCACCCTCACGCAGATGGCCAGTGCCCAGACCGACGCAGTAGTCGGCGATGGCGGCACCTTCGCCACGGCTGTCACAGGGCATGACGCCCCAACCATGTTGGTAGCAGAGGCGCACGGCGTCAAAGGCTTCGCTGATCGTGCCGATCTGGTTGACTTTGAGCAGCATGGTGTTGGCGGCGCCTACGGCTAATCCCTTGGCCAGCCGTTCGGGATTGGTCGTAAAGAGATCATCGCCGACCACGGCGATGCCCAACTCTTTGGTCACAATGGCATGCCCTTCGTAGTCATCCTCGTCCACCGGGTCTTCGAGAATGACGAGGGGATAATTCTTCACCATTTCCTGGTAGAGTTTGATCAGATCGTCACGGGTTTTGTCCTCGGGCGAGAAGATGCCAACAAAGCGATCCTTGGACTTGTCGTAATAGGTGCCAGCGGCCACATCGACCTGGATGCCAACTCGGCCCGTATAGCCGGCGTTGTCAATCGCTTCGATCATGATATCCCACAGTTCACGGTCATGTTTAACGATGCCTGGCTGCACCAGGACGAAATATTGATGGCTGTCCACACCGAGTTTCTTACGCATCAGGTTGGCAAATTCTTTGTGCGTCTCCCAGGCGGCGTAGGCAGCGTCGGAAAAGTTGTCGAAGCCATAGCAGATGAACGAATAGCTTGGCTTGCCGCCGCTCTTATCGCCTGAACCGTAGCGTCGGCTGCCGATCACGCTGATCACGCCCGGCACAGGCAGAATCACTGCATTGACGCCGCCGATGTGCTGGTAGAGTGGAATACCCAAGCTCGCCGCACCTGCCTGCAAGACCGCAGCCGAGGCACTGCCGGTTGCATTGCCACCCAAGCGCTCCTTGGTCGGCGTGCCGTCGAGTTTGATGATCACATCGTCCACGGCCTGCTGCTGGCTGGCGTCCATGCCAATCAACTTGGGGCCGATGACGTTGATTACATTGTCCACGGCCTTCATGACGCCGCGGCCTTTCCACTTGTCGCCGCCATCGTAGGCAAACTGCACTTCGTGGACACCCACGGAAACACCAGCGGTGACCACTGCCGTGCCTTTGGCTCCGTTCTGGGTGGTAACAGTACATTCAACACCGGGATGGCCGCGATCCGAGTAGATCTGGCGAGCCGTGACGGCGACAATGGTTGATCCTGTTGGCATGTTGGTTCGTTCCTTCCAAAAATTTGGTAATTGAGTAACTACGTAATTACGCAATTACTTAAGTATCGCTTTCAATCACAGCGATTGTAAATACTCTAACACTGCCTTCGCCTGGTCGCCACCCATTTGGGCGTGGACCAAGAGCGGGATGCCGTGGGGCCCAGGCACTTGGGTGATCCTGGGAAGGCAGCGACCAATGCCTTGACCACCGCCAATTCGCCCAACATAGTTGCCGCAAAAATATCGATGCGGGCGCCGTGGGCGAGCAAGTATTCAGCGATGTCTCGACGACCCACATGCGACGCTGCGCCCAAGCCGCTTTCCCAGTCGCCTCCACCCCAATCCCAGGCTGCGTTGACCAAGGCGGGTTCCTGGGCCAGCAGTTCTTTGACCCGCTCAAAGTTGCCGTGCGAATTTGCCACAAACTGCTGCACCAACGCTGAATCGATCTGTGCCTTCTCGCTCATGGTAGAGTCTCCTATTGTAAAACAAGAACCCTTCTTGTTTTACTCAATACAGGCACAAGAAAGTATCTTGTGCTACAGAATTAACGTTACACTCAGATCGCCCATGCTCATCGATTGGGTGGCGATGATGCCGTCGTCGAGTTTGTAGAGCGCAGGCGAGGTGTCGTGGCGTTTGATGGCGGTATAGATGTCAATCCCCAACTCAGCGGCACGACGCACAGTCGAGCCATCGACAATGCCGCCGGTCAGTTGTGGCACATCGCCGTAGCCTTCCACAAACTGGTGCCCGGGACCATCCGTGCCATCTGAATCGACCGAGCCCATAACCACCCGCTCATGGTTGTTCAGGACTAGTGCCGCAGCCAGCGCATACTCCTGATTGCGTCCACCCATTCCCTTTTCCTGCCCTACGGTTACAATTAATTCGCCGCCCGCGATCAGAGCAATCGGCGGCGCAAAGGGTTCGCCGATCTGCTCGCAGGTGAGTGCAATACCCGCCACGATCCGTCCGACCTGATTGGCTTCGGCGGTCATCGTATAGCCATTGTAGAGGATGTGCGCCTGTAAGCCCATCTGACGTGCCTTGTTGCGTGCGGTTGGGACCATACCCAGCGCTTCGGGCATGATGAAAAAGGTACGGGCGTTGGTGCTTTCAAAATCGGCCACAGGAAAGGTCGCCCCTTTGCGGTCGGTACGAGAAAGCTCACGCCGAATCCCCTCGGAGACATAATCCCAGGCATTCCACTTTTTGAGGCTGGCGGTGGCGTCGGCATAGGTCGTGTTGTCGGGGAGCGAGTGCAGCCAGCGGAAATGCCCGTCACTCATCATCGACTGGTAGGAGGGGGGCACATGGAAGGCGTAGAGATGGATGCAGCGCCGGTTGCAGATAGCGAGAGAACTGCCCGCCCTTCATCTGGTCGAGGTGATTGCGCACAGGGATCAGATCGAAAGTCGGCGCCGCGGTCAATCTGCATGAGATAGGTCATCGCACGCAATTCGTCGAGATCGACCCCGTCGGCAGGCTGGGTGAGGAGCGCTGAAACTCCATTGCCACACATGGTAAAGACAAGATCCCGTTCGGTGAGGTCAGCCGCCAATTCACGGATGCGCTGACAGCCACGCACACATTCGGCGTCGGGCACTGGATGGGCACCCCAGATCTACTTCGGTGCGCTCCAATTCCAGCGTGCCGCCTGCCTTATCAATCACACAGCCGTCAGTAATGCGATCCCCCAACACATCTTCCAATGCCTTGGCCACCCGCTGAATGCCCTTGCCCGCCCCAAAGAGAAAGATGCGATCTACCGTCGTCAGATCGATCACCTCGTTGCCTTGCTTCGGGCTGCCCGGCACGTCAAAGAGCGGATCGCCGACAATCAACTGATTCCCCTTGCGTTGCAACATCCGGCGCGTGTTGTGGTAGGGATCGGCAGCGACGAGTCCTGCTTCAAGGATTTCCAACACTAGCTTGCGGCCTTCGATGTTGCCGTGAGAAGTCAGGATTTCATGATTGAGAATGCGAGACATGGGTTACACGTTGGTTGGCGTGAACTTGCTGTGTAGCTAGAAACATAGTCACAGAAGTTACAATTGAATTCAAATGATAGAAGGAGAAGATAATTTTTGAATGGTTCGCCTATCGTACTGCATTTAGGTAGATTGCAATTTAGTCAAGTCGTTAGACGCTTCGGTTCTGAGTACAGTTCGCACTACCGTAGATTGTCAAAGCCATGACTTTGATCGTAAACCGTAACGTTAGCCAGTTCATCGGCGAAATTTGGTCAGCGGTACAAAACGAAAATGGTGATCGAAGTCGATCGACAACTTGCCGCAGGTCGAGCTGACTCAAGTGGGTTGCCCCTTTTTACACGGCGTGGATGAACATCGGTTACCAATGGCTATTCGCCTCAGTCGTAGCTTGGCAAGCGGATCAGTGCCGTTGGGTATCAGCCTACTATTCCATGGAGTACGGTAGATCGAATCGCTTTGCCCATCAGCCATTGGATGGATGTATATACGTGACCGTCATGGTTATGTATCACCAGAGTTTGTCACAGGCCATATCCTGCCCAAAGATCACACGCAGACACGCAAGGCGCGGCGGCGTTAACATGATAGCCAGCCAAGTACAAGATCGGCGTGGAAATTCAGGTGAGCCCAAAGCAATGTATGGCTCAGAACTATATTGGATCAAAAGCGGGCCAAGATCTTTTATGCACCACTACTTCAGTGGCTAGCTGCGCTGTTTGCTGATAGATTGATGTTTCGATTTTCTGTTTTAGCCTAAGCGAATTCGGTAGCAGCACCAGCACAAGCAGGTTTGATGTTCGCCTGACTTTCCAAAATTGAAACCTTCCAAGTATAGGGATGCCTACAGGCAAACACAACTGAATATCATATGCAATTGCACGGCCTGAACGGTGCTTAATCGGCCTAACTGTACGAATTTCACGAAAGGAGATCGAATACCACTGTTTGTAGAAACGATAGAAAAGTCTATCTGGAGTAACTGCAAATTCGGCATATGCACCCAAAGTAAGGCCGAGAGGGTGAAACAGCATGTGCCTGCCTACTAGCAAAGGCAGTCCAAAAACTGCAACTGTAGGCAAGACAAAGGAGGCATAATCTGCAATCCTCATACCAATAGGTTTATCTCCGCTGAGCAAAAGCGTCCCATAGCTTGAAATGGCACCAAAGAGAATCAGAAATCCTCTAAGAAATGTGATCCATTTATCAAGAAAGAACCAATAGTTACCTAAAAATAACTCAGCTTTTTCTGGCAGGGATTTTAATGATTCATCTTGGCGCGTCTTGAGATCGTAAAGTGCAATGAGATGAATCATGCCAAATATGACAACCAGATGTACCGCGAACGAACCGAGCAAGGAACTCATTACTCTTCAACCTTTTTCTCAGGGCAACCATTTCGGGCGCTGACCGGGGCGGGCAATCTCTGTCTGTTGACCTGTGGCGAGGTTGAGTGCCCAAACTGATAAAACTACATTTGGCCCCTTAAGCGGGAATTTGTGAAAGACGACGTAGTTGCCCGCAGGGGCCATGCTCACAAAATCATGTTCAAAATCAGGCTCGTTGGTCAGCGGTTGCGCTTCACTGCCGTCGGCACGCATCTTCCAGATCTGCTTACTCAAGCTGCGACCTGCTCCCTCAACAATGCGCCGCCGGAAGATAAGCTGCTCGCCATCCGGCGTCCACACAGGCGAACTGTCTTCGACCAGGAGCGTTTCCCCGCTCAGGTTTAGCTTTTCACCGCTGCCAACGTCGATCATCACTAAGTTTGTCACCCATGTATCGCTAATTTGTGATTGTACCGTGAGGACAATTTGTGGATGCGCAGGACGCCATACTGCTGGTTCGCCTGAAGGAGTTTCGAAAAACTGAGTGGCCCCACTTTCCAGGTTCATTACACCTACGCCGACAAAATCCGGTGAAAGATAGCTGATCCACTTGCTGTCGCTGGACCAACGGGGTTCAAAGGCGAGTTTTTGGGTATCACTAAAGACCGCTGCGCTTTCTCCTGTGAGGGTATCGATCATCCACAGGCGTGGCGGATTGAGCGTTGCCGTGCCACTGCTTGTGGCATTGCGCCGACTATAGGCTACCAATCGTCCATCTTTCGCCCATGCTGAACTGCTGCAAGCCCCATCCGGGCAACTGACCAGCAAGGTGGGCGTCTGCGAAAGTGGTGTGGTTAGCCAAAGATCGGCGTTTCCTTTGCTGGTGAGTGCTGCGTAGAGAATCTGATCGGCAAAGGGAGAAACGGAAAAATCCCAGATACCGACCTGTTCGTGGCTTAGTTGCTTGGCGACACCAGTAATGATATTGCTGGCTTGTACCGTGACTGAGATAGCGAAAAGCTGCTCAATGCCTTGCTCATCCACTGCTGAGTAGACAATGTATTGCTGATCTGTCCTCTTTGTGGCTGTTGGAGTGGCCTTTTGTCCTTGCGTTTGCCAAACCAAGGCCATCACAAGCAATAAGAGTAGAACCACCACAACACCGACAAGGCGGTCAAAGCTAAACGAAGTAGAAGTAGAGGTACTCACGGATAAAGGTAAGGTTGTTCAGGAACAGGAACTTTGCGAATACTTTGGGCCACCAGGACTGGAATAGTTTGGCCATCCAATTTCCCAGGTTGAAATACACCTTGTACTTCGACCCATTGGTCGGCTGGCAACTCGTGCGTTTGCGCTCCTTCGACCACGATTCCAGCCGGATTAGAATCGGCCACACAACAGCTAATCACAAAGCGGGTGGCCATAAATTGATTCTCGGCGAACCGCTCATCCCGGAAGACAAAGCCGATCACGTTGGCAGGTTGCCCCGCATACTGTTGAGCCGGGTCGCTAGAGGCACCAAAAAGTTGTGACCAATCCAGGATATTCTTGTCGGTTGCTGCTTTCTGCGTAGCACTTCGGATTGCGGCGGGCATGATCGATCCACTGACCGTCACATTTACCTCACGGTTTGCAAGTGCGGCTGAACCCAAAGGCCGCGGCGAAACGAGAAGACCCAGCACAATCGGTAAGGCTATCAAAAGAACACCACCCCAATTCAGATGATGCTCATGGCTGTGAACATGCGCTGCTTCGTGATCCATCGGCGGGTGAATGGGATGTGAATCATTGCTCTCGGCAGTTGTTTTTCGCCGACCGCTGTGATAACTGACAGCCACGATAAACAGACCAATCAGCGCAAGCAAAGTAAAGGGGGCAAAACGCTGCGCAATATAATAGTTCAGCGTGCCAGTGGCGATGCGGCTGTAGAGAAAGAAGGCCAACGCAAGTAACAAGAGCGCTTTGAGTGCATGTTGAAATTTATCAGATTGCAGCATAAGTTGAGATTACAGATAAAGATTCCAGGCGATACCGATAATCAGTGCCAGCAGCAAAGGCAGCAGGATCAAGTAGGAGACCACCCGCCGTTGGAAAACGCCCATAAACATCAATGAACTTTTAATATCCACCATCGGTCCAAAGACCAGAAAGGCGAGGATCGATCCGGTAGTAAAATTGTTGACAAAGGCCAATGCCACAAAGGCATCCACGGTCGAACAGATCGAAAGCACAAATGCCAGTGCCAACATTGTAAGCACCGAAAGCAGCGGTCCTTGACCAATCGACAACAATGCCGACTGCGGCACCAGCGTTTGCATCGAAGCTGCGATCATTGAACCCATGATCAAATAGCGCCCCATATCCAGAAAATCATCGCCTGCGGTCATCAGCGATTGGCGAACCCGCTCCTGCCAACCACCCTGCACAGGTCCATGCTCATGCACATGGACGCTCACTTCGGGTAGCAGGATCTCCTGGGGTTTTGCAAACTGAAAGATCAATCCAATCATCATCGCTACCAGAAAACTGAAGCCAATGCGTGCCAGAAGGATGGTACCAAAGCCAAACGCCGACCAGGTGCTAATAATCACTACCGGATTGATGACCGGTGCCGCCAGCAGAAAGGCAATGCCGACGGACATTGGTAAACCTTTTTCGTATAGACGACGGGTGACGGGAACGACGCCACATTCGCAGACCGGAAAAATCAGCCCCATACTTGCCCCTATCAGCGCACTTAAGAAGGGCTGACGGGGTACAAAACGAGTAATCATCGTCTGATCGACAAATACTGCCAAGAAGCCCGAGACCAGCGATCCGGCCAGTAAAAACGGAACCGCCTCTATAAAGATACCCAGGAAAATCGTGACAAAGGTCTGAAAGCGCTGCTCAATAAAAAGCAACCCGCCGCCTGACCGCAGAGCATCTCCAAAGATCGCAACGAGCGCAAGGACAACCAGCCCAAGCGTCAACAGCCAACGTACTATGTGATTGCCAGAGGATGCGTTTGTAAGTGAATGTTGTGTGGCGTGTTCCATAAGCTTCATGGAAAGTGTGAGAATAAGAGATTGAACCCCGATACTCCCAATCTCCTACTCTCACATTCTCTTCTCCTTCTCCAGTAACCAACATCTCGCCCGTTGCGCTGGATTTGGCACGAATTCCTGTGGTGATTGATGGGTACAACGCTCAAAGGTAAAGGGACAGCGTGGATGGAAGCGGCAACCTGGAGGCGGCTGGCGCAGATCGGGCGGCGCACCGGGGATGAATTCGGGCAAGGTCGTGTCGTGCAAACGAGGAATGCTGGCGAGCAGTTTCTGACTGTACGGGTGGGTAGGCGAACTCAACATCTGCTCGGCACTGCCCATTTCGACCAGCTCACCGGCATAGATTACAGCTAGGCTGTCGCAAACATCACTCGCCAGTGCAATGTCGTGCGTGATGAAGATCAGGCTGATGCCCATCTCCTTCTTCAGATCCTTGAGTAGATTCATGATCTGTGCCTGCACACTCACATCCAACGCCGAGGTTGGCTCGTCCATAATCACCAAGGGAGGCTGAAGAATGAGCGCCGCCGCAATCATGGCGCGCTGTTTCATCCCACCACTTAACTCATGCGGGTAGCGGTTGTAGATATCGCTGGGTAGACCCACTCGTTCGAGCAATTCGAGGGCACGGGTACGGGCTGTGCTGCGGTCGATTGCACCATCGTAGATGGCTGGTTCGATAATTTGGTCGCCGACCCGCAGAACCGGGTTGAATCCGTTCATCGCTCCTTGTGGCACCAGTGCGATCTTTTTCCAACGGAACTTGCTGCGCAGTTCGGCTTCGGGGAGGGTGACAAGGTTTTTCCCCTCAAGCCGCACTTCACCCTCGTAGCGTGCCACATTGCTGGGCAACATACGCAAAATTGCCGCGCCCAGGCTCGATTTGCCGCTGCCACTCTCGCCAACCAAACCTAGCGCATATCCACCCGCTTCCAGGTCAAATGAGATGCCATCCACTGCGTGAACAGGGCCAAGCGAGTCAGCGTAGTGAAGATAGAGGTTGCGAACGGTGAGAAGTGGCGCCATGTCCTATTTTGTCCTTCTCAATCGTGGATTCACCACTGGCTCCAACCCCAGCGAAATCAACATAAAGGTCAGCGCCGTGATCACAATCAACAGTCCCGGCGGAATGATCCACCACCAGTAGCCAATGTAGACGCCACCAGTCTGGAAACCCGTCTGCAAAATCTGTCCCCAGGTCGGAATCGAGGGATCGCCAAGGCCAAGAAAGCTCAGGCCCGATTCGGCAAGGATTGCAGCGGGAGCAGCAAAGATCAGGCGTGAGAGCACAAAGGGTGCGATCTGCGGTAGGATGTGGCGAAACATCACTCGGCTGCGTGAAGCGCCCAACGACTGGATCGCCTCGACCAGCGTGTTGGTGCGCAGGTGTTGTACCATTGCCCGAATCTGGATGGTCAAACCGGGCCAGCTAAAGGCAACCAGCACAAAGATAATCACCCATAAGCTAGGGCCAACGATAAAGAGCATGAAGATCAGCAGTGGCAGCACAGGCACATTGGCGACGATGTCCGAGAAACGCTGAATCGCTAGGTCGGTATAGCCGCCGACATAGCCACTGATCAGGCCGAGCACCACGCCAATCGCCGTTTCCAGCACCGCAACAACGATGCCGATGAAGAGCGCCACGGGTAGCCCATAGAGCAAGCCTTGCGCCAGATCGCGCCCGAGTGAATCGGTTCCCATCCAGCCATAAACGGCACCGCCGCCCACAAAGCGTACCAATCCCAACTTATCCTCTTTGCCACGAAAGGTCGCCGCAACCTCGACCGTGTACTCACCCGTCAGCGGCGTGAACTTGCTACCATCTTCATTCGGTGTGCCAAAGGCGATCTGCTCGACTTTGCCCTGAATCTCTTCCGGGTTGAGGCGCAGTTTGAATTCGTTCTCCAGAAACTCCTGCACGGCACCCAGAGTTGACTCGTCGGCGCTGAGTTGGGCACGGAATGGATCTTCTTGATAGCGAACGTAGGGTCCCTTTTCGCCCTCACGAGGGCCACGCACGGCATGACGGAGCAAGCGCAACGACTTGCCATCCGGTCGGATCAACGTGACCGTGATCAGCGGCGGCTTTTCGGCATAGGTAACGTTGGCAAAGGTGACAGCGAGAAAGGTCGGCGGCGTGGTGTAGGAATAGTCAAACTTGAAGCGAAAGGTCTCCTTTTTGCCTGCTTTGGCTTCCAGTACATCTTCTGGTTTCGTGGCTTCAAAGCTCATCTGCTCGGGACGCTTCTCGGTCGAAAAGCGATTGATCCAGGCGGGAGGCACCGCTTTCGGGTTGTCACTCCAGTTGTTTGGATTGCTCCACAAGCGTTCGCCATACTGTGCTGGGAAGGTTACGACCACATAGATCGCAGTCGCGGCTAATACAACCAGCAGAAAAAGCCCTATTCTGCCTGTACCACTATGGATTAGTTCACGAAGTGCATCGGAGAGTTTCATCGATTAGGTATATCTGACACGCGGATCAAGAAACACATAAACCACTTCCAACAATAGGCGTATGCCCACATAGATCAGCGTAAAGATGAAGGTCAAAGCCACGATCACGTTTTCATCAGGCGTGCCTGCTAATGCATCATAATAGAGGCGACCCATTCCTTGCCAGTTGAAGACTGTCTCGACCAGGATTGAGCCGCCCAACGAACCAGCCAGGCTGAAGATCAGTCCCGTCACGATTGGGGCAGCGGCAACACGCAGAATGTGACGATTCCGTACCCGGCTTTCCGGTAAGCCCTTGGCACGGGCGATGGCGACATGGTCTTCCTGGGCAATGTTGAGCGTGAGTGTACGGATGCCATAGACATAAGGGCCAATACTGACTAGTACCAACGTTAACACCGGCAGCGCTGCGTGCCAGAGCAGATCGACAAAGCGCGCAAAGGGTTCGGTCGGTGGCGGCGCGCTGTACATACCGCCCGAAGGCAAAATCCGCCAACGAACCGACAGCACCAGAATCAACAAGATACCGATCCACCAGGTGGGAATGGCAAAGGAAACCGAGGCGAAGGTCGCCATCACTCGGTCGAGCCAGGTACCAGCTTGGGTGGCCATGTAGACGCCCAAAATCAGACCAATCGTGGCGGTGATGATCAGCGAGGTAGTGAGCAGCAACATCGTCCGTGGCAGCCGTTCCATCACCAGGTCGACCACTCGATTGCTGCCGGTGGAACTGCGCAAACTGCGCGCCTCGCCCAGGTCGAGTGTCAACACTTTGCCCACGGTCGCTGGGGTACGCGCATACCAGGGACGATCCAGCCCGTAGACCTTTTCCAGTTCAGCCTGACGCTGTTTGAGCGTATTCTCCAATTCGTCTGGGTTGGTGATCTTGGCTGCCAAGCCCGATCGCTCGGCGCGAATCTGCTCGCCGACCGTGGCGCTAAGAATGCGGTCGGAATAGCCGGTCAGCCCCAAGGTGAGGATGAGCATCAGTAGCACGATAAAAAAGACGCCAACCAGCGTCACCGCTCGCAGTGCAAGTGGACGTAGTAAAGACATAATCTTGAATGATTGCTTATCAACTCAATGGACTTTTGTTGTCCAATCGATACAGTTGGAGTCAGTAAGACAGTAAATCAGAGGGACAGTGCAAGAGCCGTTCGACCATTTACTGCCTTACTGTCCCTCTGACTTACTACTGTGGACCACCACTCTGATTCTTGACCCACCATACCCGCAAAAATGCGCCTCCGGTTCGCTCATAGTGCTCGACTCGCAGATCGTGCCCACCAGCGGCGACGCTATTTACGGTTGCGCTCAGGTTTTGATGGACACCGTCGGACCAGGCATCGAGAATCAAGCGGTTGTCAAAATAGATGCGAATCCCATCATCCGCATTGGCATAAAAAGTGTAGTTCCCAACGTCGAAGTCGAAGTTACCTTCCCAGCGCGATGACCAATTGTCTGCTGCGATCACATTCGGGACGGCAGATTGACCACCCCAGTTGATATCAATTGGGTAGCCGCTGCGTGGCACAATCTGGCTGGAAACAGGGCTGCCTTGCAAGTTGGGATTATTATAATAGCCAACTGTCCACTCACTACGCACGACAAGTGGATAAAGTGCAAAGTAAAGATAAGCATCACCCTGAAATTCAACATATTCAAGCTGGATCGAATGTTGGCCTGACAATACCCGATCCACTCGGTAGGATTGTGGGCCGGAGAGCAGTTGATGAAACTCGTTGATGAGCAGTTGGCCATCCAGGTAAAGTCGCACCCCATCGTCGGCCTGCACTTGCAGTCGATAGTTGGCAGGTGAAAGATCAAAGGTGCGCGTGAATCGTGCCGAGAAGTTATCGACTGCAACGGCTGGATTCGGCGATGATTTTAGCCAGTTGACATTGGGCTCAAGCGTTGTCGATGTCCAGGCTGGCACACCTTCAAGTGATGTATTGTTGTAAAAACTAGACTGCCAAACGGGTGTAGGTGATGGTGTTGGTGTAGCAGTAGCAGTGGCAGTTGGCTGCGGTGCAGGAGGAGAAGTGTTAGGCAAACCTTCTACAGCCACCGCAGTCAATTGCCCGATCACGTTGATTTCGCGTTGAATAACCCAGCCTTCGAGTGATGCATTACATTTGAGAAACCACCAACTGTTGTCTGCCAACCGTGCTGTCACCGGACAGCTTTGCCCTGCAACCAGTTGTCCCTTCGCTGTTCCGTTGCTGGCTGGTGTGCTCCGAAGCGTGGCCGAAGGTCCGGTAAGATAGGCGGTTGGGTAGTTTGTAGGTGCTGGCGCAGGCAACACCGCAGTTGGTGCCGAGGGCTGATCTGGTAAAATTCCTGAAACGATGATAACCGATACATCAGTACCTGACGCTGGCTGGATTGTGCCCCAAATTTTGACCAGAACCGATGGATTGCTGCTAGCAAAGCCAATGATCTGCTGCTCAATTTGGGCTGATTCACCAATGACGCCATAGGTTTTACCATCAAGTGTGTCGAAGTAGTTGCCAAAGGATTGGCCTGTGGCAGCACGAAGTTTGCCACGTAGTCCGTACACCTGATTGGCTGTCTGTTGCAGAAGAGAGTCTAGACTGCGCTCGACACGTTCTGTTTTTGTAGCTCCATATACTGGTAACCCAGGCAACGCAAAAAGTAACAGAAAAAACGTCACAATCATAAACGTTCGTTTCAATGTTTTGCTTTGCAGCGCCATGAGCCTACTACTTTCACAGAACAATTTTGACCAAACTTAACCAGTACTTTCTCGCAGCAGCGTGTGGAATCGTTGAATTTCCAACACCTATTGACCGTAAAGTGTCGGTCAATTGCAACAATTTATGAACTCGATAACTTTACTCGGCGTTGCCAAAAGAGTCGAGCTGCTAACCGAACCAGCATAAGGCATACAACAATCGCCAATGCTGCGGCAACGATTGGCCAGAGTATAGCAAGTAAACTAAAGAAGAGCGAGAGTATTAGCTCGCCAGTTGAAACCACAAAGTTACCGATGCCGCCAGTCGTGGCGGTTGATGCGCCACGCAGCCCTACCGTTCCTACCTGGACCAACGCTGCCAATCCACCGCCAGCAATCAGGGCCAATGACCAGCGCATCATCGGCGAGACATCACCAAAGGTGGCAGCCGTGGCCAAGACTCCCGCCATCACCGCAGCAGGGGACGCAACCGTATCAAGCAGATTATCAAGCCAGGGAATATAGTAGGCTGCAATCTCCAACACAGTTGCAGTCGCCAATGCAATCAATGCTGGCCAGCTTGCCACCCATTCAAAGCCAGGAGCCAATCCCACAGAACCAGTCAAGGACGCTACACTCAGTACCAGTAGTGGCGTAAAAACTCGAAAGCCGCAGGCCGCACTTAATCCTAAACCAATCGACAAGCTCAGCAGAATTTCAGGCAGATTGATCGATCCCATCCTATCGCTCCTTTAGCGTGACTCATTGTACCACAAATTGTTACGCAAGGAGAGTAGAATGGTTTCGCAATGAAAGATGCGGACGATGCTATTTCAAGGCCGTTATCAATGCTATAATTTTGAGAAAGGAAATTCGTATGCAGTGGAGCTGTTTATGCAAAAACTGCCAACTCAATTTTGAAGTTGCCCAAGCTTTTCAACAATATTTGCTGGCTGACTGTGCGGAAAATCGTTAGCGTCCAAGGGTGATGTCCACCACTCAGATTGTGCTGCAACTGATTCGTAGCAAACAGTACGATCTACCCTATCGTAATCAAGGTAAACCAATTCATCTGATCGGAATTGCGTTTGATCCAGAAAAGCGCAATATTGCGGAGTGGGTCACAGAGGTAAATTAAGCACAGAGTACATAAACAAGACAGTGGAACAATTCGTACTGTTCCACTGTCTCACTGTCCTACTATCAAACTACCTTCTACCACGCATCAAATACCACCCAATCCCACCCAACACAACGATTGCGATCAGGACGTTGATCCAGATGTTTCCACCTCCCGATTGTGCTTCACCGGCTGCTGCTCCGGCAGTGTCTGCTGCAGCAGCGGTTGTGGCTTCGGGTGCACTGGTTGCTGTTGGTACATCGGCAGCTTCGGTGGCAGTTGGCTCGGCGGGGGCCGCTTCGACGGTTTCAGAGGTGGCTTCAGTATCAGTGATCTCTGCTGGTTCGGTCATCACGGCTGTTTCTGTAGTCGCCTCTGTCGCAGTCAATTCTGCCGATCCGGTGGTGGGCAAGCTTTCACTCAATGTGCCTGTGGCGCTGAGTTCGGCTGTGTCGGTGATCGCCGCACTTTTTGCTACGTCGCTCAGCACTTCACTGGCGGTCACTTCCTCGGAGGCTGCAACCTCGTTGCTGGCTGTGATCGTTTCGCTTGAAGTAATCTCCGCAGTTTGGCTGATGGTGGCGCTTTCTGCACTGGCAGGGGTTGTCGTAACAGTCTCAGTTGCTTTCACTGCTTCGGATGCAGAGACTTCACTGGCGGTGACTGGCTCGGTCGCTGTCACCTCACTGCTAGCTGCAACCTCGGTTGTTGTTGCCACTTCGGTAGCGGTCACTGATTCGGTTGTAGCTAGCTCGCTCGTGCCTGTCACCTCAGCGCTGGCAGTGATCGGAGTTGTTGCTGTTACCGCTGCGCTTTCTGTCATTGCGCTGGTAGCGGTGACGGTTGTGCTATCGGCCAGGGCAACGGCGGCAACTTCTGTGGCGGTCGCTACTGTAGTGGCCGTTGCGGTCGGTGCCTTGGTTGGGGTGTTGGTCGGTAGCGATGTGGACGTATTGGTTGGCACAGGTGTTGCTGTGGGTGGCACTTTGGTCGCCGTTGCCGTAGGGGGTTTGGTGGCGGTAGCGGTGGCAGTGGGCGCTTTGGTTGGCGTCGCTGTCGCCGTCTCAGTCGGTGCTTCCAAACCGATGTCAGCCTCCAACTCGAAGGTGCGCTCGGTTAACTTGGCCAACGAGTCGCTGGTGGCAGCCAGAGTTAAATTATAGAGACCCGGGTCGAGGTCAAAGGTCGTGTCGGCGTCGAACTGGACTGAGAAGTTATTGTTGCCATTGTCCTCCGCAGGACCTGAGGCGATGACCTTGCCATCTGCTGCGTTGGAGAGCAGATAGTTAAGACTTAATTTGCCCGGCCCGCTGAGTGTAAAGGTTGCGTTGTAGTCATCGCCCAGCGAGATTGGTGGTGCACTGTTTTCGGCAAACTCGATCAATTGCGGCTTGCCCTTGTAGAGATCAGCGGCCTTGAAGGGATAGCTGGCATCACGGAAGGCATCTAGTTCCGCAAATTGAGCAGGCGGATCATATTTGGCCAGGAAGAAGGGGCCGTTGCTGATCATCAAGTTGTTGTACTTGTCGTACCAGTCAAGGTCGGCTTGGTAGCGAGCGACGGCTGTATCGGCATCGACCAAGGGTTCGCTGGCTCCTGGTAAGGTAAGAACCTTGGTTGGAATGCTCTTACTCTGTTGCAACTGACGGATGGTGCGGAGCACAAAGCTGTTGTCGCGATCTAGTACTAGGCTGATCCAGGGCACATTGTAGCGCGCTGCCGCAGAATCACTGTAGGCTCCACGCCGTTGGTTAAAGACCAGGTCGTCGAGCGCGTAGAGCAGTTCCCAGGGCGTGCTCACGCTAGAAGGTGCAGCATAGGCGGCGATGTAATTCTCATCGAAATGCCAGTAATCGACATAGGCTTCGATAGTGTTGTCATCCACAATGCGATAGCCCTTGATTGTCTCCAAACTTGGGCGGGCGGTGACTGCTAAAACAGTTTCGATCTTGGCCTTGTCGGGATTGTAGGAGAGATCGTAGCCCTGATAGATCGAATAGAGCAGGTCGGCCATCGTGATCGGCTGACCATTGTGGAATTTGGCGCTAAAATATTTGGAGTAGTCGAAGGTCACTTTGCTGATGGCTTCGGCGTTGCTGCCTACGCTTTTCCAGCCCTCGATCTTGCTATCCCATAAAAAGGCATCTTCGGGCACCTTTAACTTTTTGCCAGGACCGGCACTTTCTACCTTATAGGTCGCTCGGAAGGGGCCAGGAATACCGGTGAAGGGATCGTTGATCAATGGTGGATCGCTCAGGTTGCGGGCGATGTCGCCAGAGTAGGCATCGGCAAAACCGCCCACAGGATTCCAGGTGCTGCGCTCGGTCCAGACCCAAAGATTGCCTATCGTCAACTCTTTGCTGCCCGGCTTGTATGCTGCACGTGTCGTCATCAGGCCGCGCGGTCCAGCGGCGACATCCTCGGTCACGCCGGTCACGTCGGGCTGCAAGGCATAGGCACTGTTGACGGTGGCTACCCAGACGCGCACCGATTCGTCGATGCCCATTTCGGTCATTTGGCGGTAAATATCATCACGCTCGGCTCGATCCTTGAAGTTGCCAAGCAGCAGCTTCTTCCCGAGATCGTCCAGCTTTTGGTTCTGATATTGCCAGTAACCGGTCAGTTGCCAGCCGGGCATATTACCTAGCCAGGGAGCATAGTAGCTGTTGACCGAGCCAGCATCGTAGCGTACTGCCGAACCTTTGCCCCAGCCTTCGGTGTAGATGTGCCAGGCAAATTGCTGCGGGTCAGTCGTGAAGACAGTTTGGATGGCGGGCGCAAAGGGTTGATAGGTGGCTTCGACCTGGAAACCAGCATCTTTGAGGGCTGTCCGTACCAGATCGCCTATCTGACGCCGTTCATCTTCGACACGGATCACAAACTTGATGCGGATTGGCCGATCATTAAAGTTCCAGACATTATCGACCAGTTTCGCACCCGCAGCTTCCATTGCCTTCTTAATTTGAGCACGTGCGAATTCAGGATCGTAGTTAAGATTAGCTTTTTGAATGATATCGAATACAGTCAGATAGTCGTAGTCGGTGGGGCTGTTGGGGGTATACATCGGCACCGCCTGACCTTGATAGATCTCTCGTGCCACATATTCACGATCGACTAGATGTTGCACGGCCTGGCGTACTTCGAGAATCGAGAAGGGGTTGAGTTGTCCCTCGGGCGCAGGCGCAGGGTTGAGAATCAATGAAAGTGTGAGCGCAGGAGCCTCGATCAGGCGAACTTTCTGATTGTCGCGCAACTGGCGAGCGGCATCGATCTTCAAGTTGTAGTAGTACATGTCCATCGAGCCAGCTTCCAACTCCAGCGGCGCTCGATCCACATCGAAGGCGCGGAAGTAGAGTTTGTCTACCGCTGGGCCGGGCTGGTCGCTGGGCGGTGTATAATCGTCCTGTGCCGCAGCACTGGCTACCACAGTGAGTAGCAGGCTGAACACAACTAGCAAATTTGTCAGGAAACGTAGCTTCATAGTCCCTCCAATTTATATGTTGATGTAGGACAAGAATAGATTCTTATCCTACTTTTTAGGCCAAAATCCTCTGGATCGAATGACAGCGGCGTCAATGGCTGCATCGAGGGTGGCACCACCGTGAAAGGCGAATTCCATCTCCTCACTGATGGCAATTTCAATGTCTGCCCAGTTTTCCAAAACAGGAACGGCACGAATCTCTGGAATGTCATCCAGAAAAATCTGGCTATTGGCTGGTTTCTGCTCTGAATTGAGAAAGGCTGGCGACTCTGCCACTGTTTTGAGCGACGGGACAATACGCCCTGACTGCGCCAGGATGGTTTGTCCTTCCACCGAATTGGCGAATTCAATCAATGCCCAGGCAGCTAGTTTATTTTCACTGGCTGCCGATAGACAAAAGCCATCCGCATTGAGAACGTTTGCCCGACTTTTCCCTTGAGGCAGCGGGGCTACATCCCAATCCAAATTTTGCACCTGGCGATAGGTGGATACGCCGCGTCGGCTGTTGAGAAACATCGCCAATGTACCGTTCATAAAACGGCTTTCGCTGCTTTCTGCCTGCTCCTTAACAAAATCTGGCACGACCTGATGCGTCACTTGCAGCGCAATAAACCACTCTAACGCTTCTCTGCTTGGGGGAGAGTCAAGCGCCAGCGCTCTGGGTTTGGCTGGATCGTTGACAATCTCGCCTCTATTCATCCAGATAAAAGGCGCAATGTGCGAAACTGTGGCATCCGTACCCAGTCCATAAATATCAGTTTCGCCGTCGCCATCACTGTCCTGCGTTAAGGCTTTGGCTGTCTGCAAAAATTGTTCCCAATTCCAATCGTTGCTTGGGTACTCCACGCCTGCTGCGTCGAAGAGCTTTTTGTTATAGTAGACAGCCAGTCCGGAAAATCCGTGCGGAATACACATTAAACTTCCATTCCAATAATAGGGTGCCAGCACCTGGCTGTAAAAATCGCTCTCCTGAATGACTTTGCTCTGCTCTAAATAAGGGCCAAGCGGTTCTAGCAGTTTTTTTGCTGCAAATTGCGCGTAGCGACGATAATTAATCAACGTGACGTCGGCTGGCGTACCAGTCAAAAAATCCGACATCAAACGCCGACGGTAATCACCCTGGCTAGGAATGTAGATCAGTTCGACTGTAACCTGATCGTGCAGTGCTTCAAAACGTGCAACCAACTCATCAAAGGTTGCCTTTTCAGCCGTATCGCCCAGCACCATAAACGAGACGGTTCCACGAAGCTCAGACTCTGGCAACGTGTTTGTCTGCGCCATGCCAGTCGCATCTGTAGGCTGTGCGGTTGTTGCACAGCTTACCAAAAGCCAGCTCAAAATAATAAAAAGGGCAAAATTTAACCTGGACATCTACTCATTGCAAACAATGAAACAGAAGATTTTTCGTAACTATCCATGCCTCGGTGAAACAACAACGAATTATGAAAGAAACGAAGAGCCTGTTGCCGATTTTTCGTTCTTTTCTTCATTCGTTGTTGTGGCATGGATGAATCGTTATGATTTCTCATCCTGTCTCATCGTTTATCCTTTAATCGTCACTGTTAAGAAACTCTTGCACTTTACTCTGGGCATTCTCGACTGCGCTATCAACACTTTGCCCACCCGTGAACGCTTGCGCGATTTCGTTGTTGAGTGTGCTTTCAATGTCGGGCCAGTTGGCCAGGATGGGCAGAGGACGAATCGCTGGAATGGCATCGAGCCAGACTTGGCTATTGGCTGGTTTGGCTCCCGGCTCCAGGTAAGCAGGCGATTCGGCGACACTTTTGAGCGAAGGGACTGTGCGTCCAGTTTTTGCTAAAATGATCTGGCCCTCGCTTGAAGTCGCAAATTCAATAAATTTCCAAGCTGCTTCCTTGCCTTGGCTGGCCTTTGTGATACAAAATCCATCGGAATGTAAAACTGAGGCAGCCTGTTTGCCGAGCGGCAAAGCCGCCACATCCCAATCAAAATCGCTGATCGTGCGGAAGGTTGGTACGACACGGCGGCTATCCAAAAACATAGCGAGCCGACCGTTGAGAAAGCGACTTTCACTGCTTTCGGCCTCTTCATTTACAGCATCGGGTGCCACTTGATACTTTGTCTGCAAATCGACAAACCACTGCAAGGCAGTTTTGGCTTCAGGCGTATCCAGCGCCAGTTTAGTGGGTTCGGCATCATTATCAAACAGGGTGCCACCATTCATCCAAACGAAGGGAGCCACACGCAGGATGCTCGCCTCGGTACCCACCCCATAGATATCTGTTTTGCCATCCCCATCACCATCTTTGGTGACTGCCTGGGCTGTAGCTACAAAGTCATCCCACGTCCAGCCAGCGGCGGGATAGGCCACGCCTGCATCGTCAAAGATCTTTTTGTTGTAGTAGACCACTGGGCT
This sequence comes from Caldilineaceae bacterium, assembly GCA_046328715.1. GTDB lineage: Bacteria > Chloroflexota > Anaerolineae > Caldilineales > Caldilineaceae > JAXLWB01. Next base: position 62,443 of record JAXLWB010000027.1, read on the forward strand.
GGAGATGTTTTGGGGAATGCACATTTGTGCACCCTGCCAACGAAAGGCATCTACCACTTGTGGATAAAAATCTTCCTTATGGATTGTCTCGCTGGCGGCCCAATAAGCATCGAGCGGCTCAAAGCTATCCTTGGCTGCATAGGCAGCGATACGTCGGTAGTTGAGCAACACGATTTCGGCAGGAATTCCGGCTGCAATATCGGCACTCAGGCGTTTGCGATAGTCACCTGCATCGGGGATATAGACGATTTCGGCCTTGATTTCAGGGTGTGCTTTGCTAAACGCCGCTACCAATTCATCATACACTGCCTTTTCTACCGTATCACCCGAAACCATAAAAGAAAAGGATTGGGATTGAGTATCCGATCCACCAATAGCCGCTCCCCCTTCTGGACGAATACAACCAGCCAGGAGGATAGCTAACAATAATAGTGAGAGTAGGCGCAGTTTCATTGAAGACCCTTTCTGTATCAGTTGTTGATATTACCTTATTGCCCATAAATACCAGCCAGCCTGTCTTCGCTCCAAAGGAGGTACTGCATGACAAAGTAGGCAACTAGTACCGGCACGACCATCACAATGGCGGCTGCCATCATCAGCGACCAGTTGGTAATGTCCATTTGTTGGATAATGTTCAACCCAACTGAGAGCGTATAATAGCGTTCTGATTTAAGATAGAGCAGCGGGTCGATAAAGTCGCTCCAGTAATGGACAAAGGCCAGGATCGCAATGGTCACAATGGTGGGACGTGCTAATGGCAGACCGATGCGCCACCAAATGTGAAATGCACCTGCTCCCTCGACACGTGCCGAGTCGAGCAGATCGACCGGAACACGGCGAAAGGTCCAATAGAAGAGCAGTACATAGAGTGTGCTTGTTCCCATCACTGCAGGGGCCAACAAGGCCCAACGTGTGTTTAGTAACCCCAACTGCATAAAGATCAGAAAGCGCGTGAGCCAGAGTGTGGTGACAGGTACAAAGAGCATCAAAATTGAAAAAAGCACCAAACGCTGACGCAACCGCTCGGGCAGTTGCGCCATAGCAAATCCAGCCAGTGAAGCAGAGAACACAGTAATCAGTGCGCCCAAGGTTGATACGTAAAGCGAATTGAGCGCAAATTGGGTCATATTGAGCAGATCAAAGAGCGCCGTAAAGTTTGACCAGTTTGGCGCCCACGGATACCACTCAATGGTCATTGGTGGGGGTAGACCATTCGGGCGCAACGCTCCGACAAAGACCCACCATAACGGTAGGACAAATGCAATCGACAGCAAGAGTGCCACGCCATGAAAGAGCAATGTCTTTAGCTGGTTATACATCATCTGCATAGCCCCAACCACCTACTAAGCGATAGATGAAGTAAAGCAGCACCCCGACAATGGCAAAGAGTACCACCATCGTTGCTGAGGCCGTTCCAAAGCGGAAGCGATCAAAGGCTTCCTCAAAGACAAAGAGTGGCACAAAGTAAGTGGCGTAGTACGGCCCCCCATCCGTCATGAGAAAGGCCGGTGCAAAAGTGCTTTGTGCGCTGAGCAGGATGTCGCGCATCGTCAGCAGCAGCAGCCAAGGCATCAATAAGGGCAAGGTGATATAGCGAAAGCGCTGCCAACGATTGGCTCCACTGACCACAGCCGCGTCGTAATATTCAGAGGGTACGTCTTGCAATCCTGCCAGCAGTAGTACGAACCCTTCGCCAATTTGGAAACATGCCATGATGACGACTGAGGGCAGCGCCGTTTGTCCATCAGCCAGCCAAGCCAAGGTCGGCACCCCGACAGCCTCTAGCAACTGATTGAGTGGACCATAAATCGGGTTGAAAATCCATAGCCAGACAAAGGCATAGGCCACTTCCGGGATGATGGTCGGCAGGTAAATGGCAGAACGGTAAAGCGCAACACCACGTTTCCTCTGTTGTAGCAGCAACGCAATTGATAAGGCCCCCAACAAGCGCAATGGCACAGCCATAATGACAAAGACCGCTGAGTTACGGAAGGCGATCCAAAAGAGATCCCGCTTGCTAATGTCTACAAAGTTTTGATAACCTCGCCAAATTGGAGCCGAGAGCGCATCATACTCCATAAATGCCAGGATGATTGTAAAAATCATTGGCAAGGCAATGAGCAATGTAATCCCAATCAAAAAGGGTGCCAGCATCAGCCACAACTCAAACCGATAATAACGATAGAGGTGGGCATGACTTTCGCCCTGTTGGTTAGGCCTCGCTTGGTTTGTTTGAATCGCTTTTAGTAAAGAACGTTGCGTCAAAGATTGCTTTTTAAGAGAACGGTGGTTGTTGGTAATAAATCTGCAACAGGGAATGAAAGCATCACTTTCATTCCCTGTTGCAGATGGCTTGAATCACACAGAAGGTAGTAAGTGTTTACGATTGTCGCTTCGCTGATGTGCGCAACAAGGTCAGCGCAGCACCCAGCAAGAGCCCTGTCAATCCTACCAATCCCAACGCCAGTGGCGAGGTTGCACTAAAGCCACCGGCAGCGGTAAGGGTTGGCTCACTAGCCTGTTGCTGTTCGAGCTTATTCGTCAAGGATTCGACTTGCTGCTCTAGTTTTGCCACGCGGCTATCGGCACTGTTGGCTTGTTGCAGATTGTAGCGAATCTGCTCAAGCTGGCCCTTCAAGCCAGAAGTTGAGGTGGTTAGCGGTTCGCCAGAGCGTACTTGATCCAACTCCTGGTTGATTGCTTCCAGGTCTTTTTGGATATTGTCAAAACCAAACTCCATGTAGAATGTGGTTGAGGCGACGTTGCCCGAATCATCGACGAGCGAAACAGGATGCGCTCCCTCGCCTGAGATCGGCATAAAGACATGAGCGGTCATTTCGCCCCGGTCATTGGTACGACCGACTGCTTGTGTGCCCTCGCCTACTTGCAGATAATAGGTAATGTTCGGTTGGAAGCCGAAGCCTTGGACCGTAACAGTCTCACCACCCGGTCCAGAATCGGGGCTAAGATAGATTTCGGGATTGGGAACCTGGCGTTTGCGGGCGAAGCCGATCTTGGTATTGAAACCACTGTACTCCCCCAAACGTCCATCTGCCCACACCATATAAACATCTTTATCGGTGGCGGCGATCCCAAAATAATCACCAATAAAGGCACCATCGGGGAAGGCACGGTTGGGATTGGTGGCAAAGTCAGTGACGCGCGTATCGCCCACATCCAGGCCCAGTTGCTCATTCTTGAAGCCCCAGGTCTTGCCCTGGTCGCTGGAACTGGTGTAATAGATGTGATAGCGCGTCTGGATCGGATCGTCGCGCATGTCGCCCCACATCATATGGACCGTATCGTCCGGTGCCACAGTGACTGCCGGGAAGAATTGCGGCGCGGTGGTGTCGTCGGTGTTGATGCGTTTGGGTCGTGTCCACTTTTCGCCGTCATCCAGTGAGGAGATCATGTAGACATCGCCTTCGTCCTGCGGCCGGTCTGGTGGCAGGGCGGTAAAGACCAGATACAGATCATCCTTGGGGCCAATGGCGACTTTGGGGAAGACCGATGACCAATAGCGGAAATAGGCATTCCGTGGACGGAAGCCAGGTTCGAGAATACTGGCAATCTTCTTGGGTTTCGAGAAGGTTGCGGCACCATCTTCCGATTTCACCATGTAGAACTCGCCCAACCCCTTCTGCGAATCGTCGTCGGTGCTGTCGAACCAGAAGACAAAGACATTGCCCTTGGAATCAACGGCGGGCACAACACCCTGAATGACTCGTTTGGTGCCTTCGGCTTCACCGTTTTCGGCTACGATCTGGTTGTAGCCCGCTACGACTTGCTGGCGTCCAGTCGCTTCCAACTGCTCTAATACTTGTTTGGTCGGATCTTCTTCCTGGCTGCTACCCGCTTCTTCCTCGCTCATGCCGCCTTCTTCAGCTTGTTTATCACCTGGCAAGCGTTGTACAGTAGGGCCAACCTCAATCGGATCGGACCAGGTTGTGCCACCGTCGGTTGAATAGACCAATTCGGGCCGACTCTGTTCTACGGGAGCACCCAGGACGGGCAATTCACCAAGATAGAGGATCTCATTCACTGTTGTAAAGCGTACATAGGTCAGGTAGATCACTTCCTGGTCTTCAATAGTTGGATGAGGGCCGACAACCATCCAGGGCTTATCCAGAAAGTTGAACTTGAGGAAGCCACGTGGCCGCCCTAACTCGTCGGTTGGACCGTCTGGGCTTGGCTCAAATTCCACTTTGCTGCGTGATGCCGCCACAGGATCTTCCCAAGTAAAGCCACCATCCTTGGAGACGCCGACGGCAATGGCAGAAACTAATACATCGCCAACTGCGGCACCAATTTCATATTCATCAAAGCCCAGCGAGATCGAGGCCGCATAGACATTGCCCTTGTTATCAAACTTGATCACCGGATCGCCTGCGCCGCCTAGATCGTCGCGCACATATTTGGTTTGGATCGGTCCCGTCCAGTTGGCGCCACCGTCGATGCTGACATAGATGCTGTTGCTGGGGAAGTTATAGTCAATTGTGCCAACCACAATATGATTTGGATCGTTGGGATTGACCGCAATGTCTGGCTCATTCTGTAAAGTGCGACCACTAAAGTCGCGTGACATCAGGATGTTGCGGCTAAAAGCAGGTGCTGGATCGCGGAAGGGGACGAGTACACCAGCGCCACCGCCCTGTGCCAACGGTGCAGCCACAGGAGCCATAGGTTGCATCAAGCTTTCAGCAATCGGGCGGGCGAAGTAGGGATTGTAGCGGTCGGCTTCGGCTTCCGTAGTAGGGCGTACATCCCTACCCGTTAGCATCAACCAGGCGGGTCCCGAAACCACGTCTTGAATGGGTGCCATGATATTGATACGTTGGCGCGCACCTGGGGCAGCGGCGCTGTACCCTGAAGATGATGGCTGCGAAGCTTGTGAAGTCGATTGGGCCAAGGTGATGCTCACCGACTGACTGAGCAATGTTACGAGTATGAGCAATGCAATAATAGCACGTCGAGTTTTCATGAGTGCTAAATCCTCCAAACCTTAATATCCATCTTGTCTCTTAGACTCTGCTTTGAATGAGAATCGGAGTTCGCTTTCTTGAAAATTAGCTTTGGAAAAGTCCGTTTCTCATTGCAACCGCAGTTTAGCTTGAGGGCGAGCGAACTTTAAAGTACTGCAACGTGCGCCCTACTGCACCATCAATCGCTGCGTCGAGGGTGGATGCGCCACGGAAAGCAGCCTCCATCTCACGGTTGATTGCTGTCTCGATATCGCCCCATGTTTTAGTCAATGGCAGCGCCCGAATCGTCGGGATGGCATCCAAAAAGACGTGACTTCGCTCGGGACGAACGCGTGCATCCAAGAATGCAGGTGATTGGGCAACGCCTTTATGCGAAGGTACGGTGCGTCCGCTTTCAGCCAAATAGGCTTGCCCTAATTGGGCATTGGCATATTCAATAAAGGCCCAGGCGGCTCGTTTGTCTTTGCTGGCTGCAGCCATGCTAAAAGCATCTGAATGAAGGACATTGACTTTGGCTTTGCCGGGCGGTGTCGGTAACGGTACAACATCCCAGTCAAAGTGATCCACAAGACGGAACGAGGGAGTCTCGCGGCGGCTATCAATGAACATGGCTAGCGTGCCTTCGATGAAGCGGTCACGATGCAACTTAGTCTTGGCATCGGGTACGACCTGCAATTCATTCGAAAGACTCATGAACCATTCGAGCGCCGAACGCGTCTCAGGCGTGTCGAGTGTCAGCCGGGTTGGCTCCTCGGCGTTATCGACGAGGTCGCCGCCATTCATCCAAATAAAGGGGGCGAGGCGAATTGCTCCAGCCTCGCTCCCCAAGCCCCACTGATCGATCTGCCCGTCGCCATCCGTATCTTTGGTTAACGCCTTAGCGGTTTGCGCAAATTCCTCCCAGTTCCAACCATCGGAAGGATAGGGTACTTCGTGTTGATCAAAGAGGGTCTTGTTGATATAGACGACTGAACTGGCAATATTTTGCGGGATACAGTTGACCACACCTTGCCATGAGAAGGCATTGAGTGCTTTCTCGAAGAAATCATTGTGTTGGATCTGGCTGCTGGCTTCCAGATATGGACCAAGCGGTTCCAACACACGCTGTGATGTATACTCCACCTGACGCCGATAGTTGATGATGAAGACGTCGGCTGGCGTACCCGCTGCCATGTCCATCGCCAACTGTTTGCGATAGGCATTACCGGTTGGAATATTGGATATTGTCACCTCTACGCCTGGTTGCTGACCCTGAAAACGTTCGGCCAACGAGCGATAGATCCCTTCTTCTACCGTTGTGCCAGAGACCATAAAGGAGATTGCGCCGTGGATTTCACCGCTGCTTGTGTTGTTGGGAATTTCTTCCCCTCGCGAAATAACGGGCGTTTGCGCAGGCAGACAGGCGCTGAGCAATCCAGTGGCCGATGTGACCAAACCAAGCGTTGCCAGTGATTTCAAAAAGTCACGGCGCAGAATTTTTGTTTGTAAAGCATCACTTGTCTTTTCTTCTAGCATGGTAAGTCCCTATTCTATACTCTGCTCTAAGTGAAAAGCGAGTTTGGTTGCCCGAACGCCTACTCCGCACGACATCAAATTGATCCTTCAACCCTTTCAAAAAGCTCAATTTGTGCCTGTATGCGGTGTAGATTGGAAAACTCCGCTTTCCCTTGCAACCGCAATTTAATTGCGACTTCTGTACGCTTTCCAGTATTCGATTGCGCCTGTGACCACCACAGCGGCAACCAATACTTGGGCAATATCAAGCATCACATAGCCCCAACTCATTTCCGTTTCGACCTCACCACTGATGGTTGAGGCCGCCAAACCAATCGTGATAGAGAGCAATGCAATGGCGATAGCTTTCAACTGGGTGCCCTTGAGTTGACTCGCGATCAAGCCAGTTACCAAACCGCCGAGAAGTGGGATTGCTTCATACATCTCGTACATGGGATTTTCCTTTCTAGTGTGAACTAGACGTGATTGGTTGATACATCAAAACTTGAGAAACAGAATAGCAAATGAGTCTTGGATTAACATTTGCTAAGAGATAGCTGAAATTGATATTTTTTGTACTATACTACATTTGTTGATCCATCATACAAATAGCAAGCTACAAAATGCCCAGGTTCCTGTTCGATCAGAACGGGCTCACTTCGCTCACATAGCCCCCGCATCACCTGGGGACAACGAGGGTGAAAGCTGCACCCCGTAGGGCGATTGGCTGGGTTGGGTGGCTCGCCTTGCAGCACAACTCGCTTGTTTAGTCGATTATTTGCGTTGGGTTCAGGTACGGCTGCAATCAGTGCTTGTGTATAAGGATGCAAAGGTTGATCCACAACGGCATGGGCTGGACCCACTTCGACGATTTTGCCCAAGTACATCACGACGATGCGATGCGCAAAGTGCCGTGCGGTTGCGATATCGTGGGTGATATAAAGAAAGGCGATATTGAGACGATCACGAAGGTCGCGCATCAGGTAGAGCAACTCTGCCCGACTCGATGCATCCACCATCGATACTGGCTCATCAGCAACAATAAAGTCTGGCTGCAAGACTAACGCTCTTGCAATCCCTGCCCGTTGACGCTGACCACCAGAGAGTCGATGCGGGAAACGAGTTGCCATCTCTTCTACCGGTGAAAGACGGACATGGCGCAAGGCATCGAAGACTTTTTGTTTCTTTTCGCTCTCTGTACCGACCTGGTGGATGACCAACGGCTCGGCAACCGTATCGTAGATGGTCATGTACGGATCGATGCTAGCAAATGGGTCTTGGAAGATTGCTTGCATCCTGCGCCGCAACGTTTTACGGTTGCTCTCATTCACTCGGGTGACATCTTGTTTATCGAAGGTGATTTGGCCGCCGGTCGGTTTTACAAGTCCCAAAATGGCGCGCCCCAACGTAGTTTTTCCGCTTCCCGATTCGCCCACCACGGCTACAACTTCGCCGCGTCCAATCTGGAGCGAAACTCCATCCACTGCACGCACGCTTTGGGAACCCAAGAGACCCTTGCGTACCTGGAAGTAAACCTGTAAATTCTCGACCTTTAGGAGTGGCTCATCCATGGGTAGGCACAAATTCAGGACTTACGCAAGACCCGACCTCCGGAAGGTGGGCAGCGAGTGATTGTCAAAGCGAGCTTCATCTGCCCACCTTCTGGAGGTCTTACTGTGACTTGTCTTGCGTACGTCTTATAATTGTCACTAATTTGAAAGATACGCAACTAAAATGGCTGTTTTATCGTTATCTATGGAATGATAGAATTGTAATTTCTTAAAGTATGGAGCGTAGTATAACAAAGCGTAGGCAATGTGTCGAGGAATCTGGACCACAGTAATCTATCCGCCAGCGCTAGAGAGGCTTTTGTTCGTTCTGCATAGCATGCGCTTATAATATGCAAACTATGTTTAAGGAAGTCGGCCTAGTGGAATGTCCGTTTAATTTTTAGAAATAGAATCGGCCCCTTCTTCGAGAATAGTCACAATCTATTTCTAAAAATTAAGTAGGTGGACTGCTAAATACAACCGAGAAAGAAGTTAGAAATCAGAAAGATAGCCAGCCACTTCCGGGAAGGGTCTGTCTACGGAGAAAGTTGATCGGTAGAGCCTTCCCGGAAGTCGTTCGTTCAGTTTGTCTTTCTCTACTTGTTTTCTTGGTTTTACTTAGCACAAGCCGTATTGTCGTCTATGGGATAAGAGTGAATTTGCAAGCGTATCACGAACGCTTGCTGATATTGGCTCTTTTATTGAAAAGTCACCCCTGGGAGGTCATATGCAAATGAGTGAAATTCTGAGTCGGGGCGCCCGTTCATTGGCAATGGGCATGTTTCTGCTGGCATTGACCGCTTGCCAGCCGATTCGACCGATCCAGGAGACGTCCGGCGGTAAGGCGGAAGCTCAGGCTGCCACACCGACTGCGCAACCGGAAGCTACCGCCGATACGGCCAAAACAACCGCCAGCCAGTCAGCCAGCGGCGATGCGCAAAAAGCTGCCGAACTGGTGAGCAAGGGTCAAGAAGAACTCAAGACCAGCGACCTCAGCGGCGCAGAACAGAGTTTCAAGGATGCCATCGAGGCCGATCCCAGCAGTTTGGATGCGCAACTTGGCCTAGCCGATGTCTATATTTACACGCCTGAGTATCATCAGCAGGCACTAGAGGCTGCACAGGCCGCCGTAGATCTTGCTCCCGACAACCCCGATGCGCTGGCCCGTCTCTCCTGGGCCCAATCAGACATTCACAAGTTTGAAGATGCCAGAGCGACGGCTGAAAAAGCAGTAAAACTAGGGCCGGATAGCTCGATTGCCCATGCGGCAATGGCCGATATTTTGTATGCTGTCTATGAAGTCGATGCCGCCTATGACGAAGCCAAAACTGCCACATCGCTCGATGATCAAGATGCAGGAGCCTGGGCGACACTCGGCTCGATTGCCTTTGGCGAGGAGAATTGGGACGAAGCAGGCACTGCTTATCAAAAGGCGTTAGATATCGAGCCGGATTTCTTCTTGTGGCAAATTCTCAATGCCCGTTACGTCCTCGACACGGAGGGTGATGTTGATGCCGCTCGTGAGATTGCTCAGCCAGCGATCGATGCACTGCCCAAACACGCCTATGTGCTCTCGCTTTTAACCGATCTAGCTGTAGAGCGGAACGATTGGAAATCTGCCGAAGAGGGCTGCAAGGACGCGATCAAGCTCAGTACTGCTGACACTCCTTACCCGGATGGCTATACCTGTATGGTCGGCTTGAAGCTTTTGCAGGAAAACTACACCGATGCCGAAAAATACCAGAAACAGGCAGAAGCACTTGCCTGGCCCGAGCGACGAGATATCACGGTCTATCGGATGCGGCTCTACAATGACAAAGATCGCTGCGACGAGGGGCTGAAATTGGCGCAGGCTTGGCTGAAAGACCGCTCCTTTAGCGTCTCGGCCTTACGCATGGTAGGCGCTGGCTATCTGTGCAAAGATGACTACGAAAAGGCGATTGAGTATTTCAAGCAGGCGGTAGACAAGCTGCCTTTTTCATTGGCTGATGCTCGTTTGTTGGCGAATGCCTATGCACGCGACGGCAAAGAAACTGAGGCGCTTGGTACGCTGCGTAAGTTTAGTAAGATTTCTGCTCGCAATCCGCTCTATTACCAAGCCTTATATGAGGTCTACCTCTTCCTAGGCAAGGCTAAAGAAGCGGTCAAACAGGCACAACGCTGGCAGGTGCTACGTCCCGAGAATACGGATGCCAAGACAAGCCTGGCCCTAGGTTTCCTGTTTGACAACAATCTTGGTGCCGCCCAAGATGCGGCACAAGAGGCGCTTGACGCTGGCGCCCAAGATTCGACGGTCTATGTTGTTCTTGGCGAAAGCTATAGCCGGCAAGGCGATCAAGAAAAGGGTGAAGAGTTTCTCAAAAAGGCACTTGACATCAACCCAGATAACTTTCTGGCACACAACTATCTGGCGACCCTCTATTTGACCAACGGTGACTGTAAAAATGCGACTGAACAGTTGACTTGGTTAAAGGGGAAGATGACAGACAAAGAGCAACTAGCCCAGATTGAAGAATTGCTGACGAATTGTGAGCAAATTGTTCAAGGACGTGATAGCCAATCAGGCAGCGATAGTAGCGGAAGCAGCGGCAGTGATAGCAGCAGTGGAAGTGGTGGCAAGACACCCAGCAGCCGTGATGATGCTCAAGCCCAAGCCGAGAAGGATGCCATTGCCAGTGTCCGTGCCTTCCTACGCTCGCAAAAAGATGCTCGGGTCCGCACAGTACGCTTCGAGGATAGTTCAGATGGGTTGATGTTGGTCGTGGTCTACACCACCCGCTTTGATGCAGACAGCGAGGAATTTGCCAATCTAGAACATCAGATTGCCTATGGCCTTTCCAGTCTCTTACCGGATATGGAGGCAAAGCCCGTGGCACTTGGCTTGCTCTCCTCTTCGAATGACAAGCCGCAACATCGCATCCTGGTTGCTACCGACGCTGCCACCAACTGGATGGATGGCAAACTCTCCGACGATGCATTTGAGAAATCCTGGCAGGTAGAAGACGCGGGTCAGTAAATTAGTGGACAGTAGGACAGTGGGACAGTGACAACTTTACTGATTCACTGTCCCACTGTCTCACTGTCTCACTGGCTACTGCGTTGTCTTCAACTCCACAAACGTTGTCTGTCCCGCATTGACCACAAAATTAGTAGAGACCTTCTCGCCGTTGATCACACCAAACAAGTAATAGTTCCCGGCTGGCACCGCATCCATTGCCCCATTCTCGCCCCAGGCTGGATCGGGATTAACACTCTCGTTGTCAGGATAAATCTCGATCACACGTCCCCAGACAGCAGTTCCGTTCACAAATTGGGCCAGCGACAGTCGCGCTGTGGGCCAAGTGCGTCCATCAGCAGTCAGCAATCGAACAGCGACGGCTCCGGTGCCATCGGGCGGTCGTACCCAGAGATAAGGGTTGACACTTTGCCCGTAGTTGTTGGCTCCCACGCGCATCTCGACATGCAGATGCGGTCCAATTGCGATGCCTGTCATGCCTACCATGCCGATCACGTCCTCTGGTGTGACATGCTGGCCAACCGCTACGCTGACCTGGCTCAGGTGGCCATAGAGCAAAAAGACATCCAGTCCGCCGCCTGCTACCGGTAATTTGCGGTCGAGCCGAATGACGACTGTATTCCCATAAAAGTTGTTATATGGCCCAATCAACGCCACATCATCGGGTCCAGCGTGGATGACTTCGCCGATGGCTGCGGCCAAAACGGGTGTGCCATAAGGATCACCGATGTCCATGCCGTGATGTACTCGGTAACGTCCTCCGCCTGTGGAGCCAAATTGATAGGTGGGCGCAGCGACCTGCACACTAGCACTGGGCGCAAACGGACGTCCCACCCAAAAATGATCGTTTTCAGCCGCAGACGGCGGGATGAAATTGACCCAAGCTCGCCCTGGGGCCAGTACAATTGGGATTGGGGTCGGGGTCGGTGGAATTTTGCGCAGATTGGCAGCTTCGGCCGCGCTTGGAACAAAGCCCATCGCTGGCAATACGCGCAGCTTCTTACTCAGAAATTGCTCCAGGGTCAGACTGTTGATCGCCAAGGGCTGTTTGGCCGCCAGCGCAGCGATAATCACGGGTTTGCCCCCTTCTGCCGCAACTGCCGCCAACGCATCCTCGTTCACTGCTTCGGGAAGACTCGGCAGGTCGATCAACGGAATTTCGCTGTTAAGCAGTGCGGTGATCTGCATCTGTTCGCTCAACGTCAGCGTCGCCTCAACCTCTGTTGGCGTAATTTCTTCATTGGCGGTTGGTGCCTGGGTCGGCGGGTTAGCAGATGTGGCTGTGGCCAGTAATACGGCCAATTGTGCCGCTGCGGTTGAAGTCGCATTTGCGGTAGCCGTAGGCGGTGGTGTCGGTTGTGCTGCAAAGGGAACTCGATACCAGAGTGCTCCCACCATCACAATCACGGCTGCACCTGCTGAAAGCCAGACGAGAAAATGACGTTGAGTGGGAAGCGGCTCGGCATATGTTTCCTCAACCTCGCTCTCGTCATGCAGGGTTGAGGAGGACTGTGTTACACTGTCATCTTCAGCAATCGACTCATCTACTGGCGCGGATGGCTCAACATCGTTCGGCTCAGTTGCATTTTCAGGCTCAACAGACATTGTAATTTCCCAACGTTGGATAGGATTTTAGGATCGGGTCACCCATGCATTTTGATATCTTTACGCTTTTTCCGCAGATGTTTGCAGGCGTCTTTTCGGAAAGTATTTTAAAACGGGCCCAGGAAAATGGTCTACTTTCAGTGCAGCTACATAACATTCGTGATTATACCACCGACCGCCACCATGTCTGCGATGACACTCCCTATGCGGGGGGCGGCGGCATGATCATGAAGCCGGAGCCGATTTTCCGCGCTGTGGAAACAGTGCTGGGTCACGAGGCTGGTTGGACTCTTCCTGAAGGCGACGCCTATGTTAACCTGCCGCCGTGGAGCGTTGATGTTGCCCCAACACTGCCTGGTGCTGTGCCAATTATCCTGCTTTCGCCCCAAGGACGGAAATTTAGCCAGTCTGTTGCAATCGAATTGAGCCAATATAAGCGCATCGCACTGCTCTGTGGCCGCTATGAAGGCGTGGACGAACGAGTCATTACTCAACTGATCAGCGACGAAATTAGCCTGGGTGACTATGTGATCAGCGGCGGGGAACTGGGGGCCATGGTGATCGTCGATGCGGTGACTCGCTTGATTCCTGGCGCACTTGGCTTTGAAATGGGGGCGCATCTAGATAGCCATTCGCCAGGGCTGGGCGGTCTTCTCGAAGGTCCACAATACACTCGCCCCCATTCTTTTCGCGGCGAAAGCGTGCCCGAAATGCTCACCAGTGGCCATCATGCCAACATCGAAAAGTGGAAACGGCAACAATCACTCCTGCGCACCTTAGACCTGCGCCCCGATTTATTGGAACAAGCTGAATTAAGTGCTACCGATCTCAAATTTTTGCAAGAACAAGGATGGAATTCTGACAAGATGACAGGAAGGTAAGATGACAGGAGAAATTTTTCACCTGACCATGCTGTCATCTTGTCATCCCTTCACCCTGTTACCTTGTCACCTTGTCACCTTGTCACCTTGTCAGTATAATCTCTCCCCATGCCAACCAAAACTAAAAAGTTTGGAACGTCGAAGCGCGAAGGCCACGACGCCAGTGATTTTTACAAACGAAACCTCTATGCCGAAAATGGCAAAGAGCCGTCGCCCTCGGTTACTACTTCTGTGACATCCGACGCAGGCCAAGGCAGTGGTGAATGGCGCAATCAAATCTATTGTCACACTTCCGAAGCAATGAGCCATATCCCAGATGGCACAGTCGGTTTGGCATTTACCTCACCTCCCTACAACGTGGGCAAAGACTACGACCCCGATCTGGATCTCAAGGCTTACTTAGCTTTGATCGAACAGGTGGGCAGGGAGGTACATCGGGTGCTGTTGCCGGGCGGACGCTATGTGATCAACATCGCCAACCTGGGGCGCAAACCCTACATCCCGCTCCATGCTCTCTTCTACGAGGTTCATCAACGGATCGGCTTCTTACCGATGGGTGAAATTATCTGGCAGAAAGGAAAAGGTGCCAGCGGCAACTGCGCCTGGGGAAGTTGGATGAGCGCCAAAGCTCCACGCCTGCGTGATATCCACGAATATCTGCTGGTTTTTGCCAAAGACAAGTTTGTGCGCCCCGACAAAGGTGAATCGGACATCAGGCGTGAGGAGTTTATGCAGTCCACCCTCTCTATTTGGGAGATTTTGCCTGAATCGGCCAAACGTGTAGGTCACCCTGCCCCGTTTCCTGTGGCATTGGCTGAACGAGTGATCAAACTCTACTCCTACGTTGGCGATGTCGTACTCGATCCGTTTGCTGGGTCCGGCACCACCTGCGTCGCTGCAAAACAGGCAGGGAGACATTACGTCGGGTACGAGATATCGGAGGAATATTGTCGGTTGGCTCAGTCAAGGCTGAGCCGTTGAACAAGGCGAAAAGGCTACTTTAAATCTTCTCCAACGCTTGCCTCAGATCCTCCACCAGATCATCTGTATCCTCAATCCCGCAGCAAAGACGCACTAACTCGTCACGGATACCCAATTTGAGTCGCTCTTCAGGGTCGACATGGGCATAGCCCATCACTGCCAGTGGGCTAACCATCGTCTCCGCACCGCCCAGGCTGGGGCCGATAGTTGCGACCTGGAGGGCATCGATAAAGCGATGGGCTTTCTCGCGGCTGTCGTCGGGGTCACTGCCTTCGATCTCAAAGCTAACCACGCCGCCGAAACCCTTCATGGTGGCCTTCGCCAGCTCATGGTCGCGATGACAGTCCAACCCTGGGTACCAGACTTTGCGTACCTTCGGGTGATTGGCTAAGAAGCGTGCAACTGCCAATCCGTTTGCATTATGCCGATCGACCCGCAACGCTAGGGTTTTGATGCCGCGTAAGATTAAGTATGCAGTGTTCGGCGCTACGATTTGTCCAAAGAGCGCCTGCATTTGACGTAGCGCTGTCAGCTCCTGAAAGTTGCCAATTACAACCCCAGCCATCAGATCGTTGTGTCCGGCCAGATATTTGGTTACGCTATGAACGACCAAGTCGACACCGTAGTCGAGCGGGCGCAGGTTGAGCGGCGTAGCAAAGGTCGAATCGATCATGACCTTGACACCGCGGCTGTGTGCCATCTCTACCACACGCTTGAGATCCAAACAATGGTTGAACGGGTTGGTTGGCGACTCGGAGAGAATTAAGCGCGTGTTGGGGCGGATGGCGGCTTCGATTGCTGCATAGTCCCCGTGCGGCACCAGTGAACTCTCTACGCCGTAGCGCGGCAAAAACTTCTCACAAAAGTTCAACGTGCTGTGGTAACACTCATCGGTCAGAATCAAGTGATCGCCCGCTTTGAGCAGGAGCAGCAACGCCCCAGTCACCGCACCCATGCCGCTGCTCACGAGAATTGCATCTTGCCCACCCTCCAATGCCGCCAACTTGGCCTCCGCTGCCCGTACTGTAGGATTACCATAGCGGCCATACTCCTCGCGCTCTGGCTCGTCCCAAAACATGTGTTCTTCGGTGAAGTTGACCAAGGCTTCGGTTGTCTCAAAGGTATAGACCGAGGTCTGGACGATGGGAACCAGCAGGCTATGATGGGAACGAAAACGCTTTTCACCAGCATGGACGGATTGAGTAGAGGGTCGTGGTTGATTGGACATTGAATGATTCTTCCCGAATGGCTATAAAGAAAATCTCCATAAGCAGGTTCTAATAGACACACTATTTAAACATTGCACAATCTGCCGTAGAACCCAACCCTTGGAGATTGTGCAATGTTTAAGTGTCATATCTATAAGAATTTGCTTATGGAGATTTTACCTTATGTCTAGATAGTCCCTAAATTAGTAGCAAAAAGTTGTCTCTGAGCGAGAAATCTACGCTTCGCCTCGTGCCTTTGCTGCTGCACGAGCTTTGGCCGCAGCAATTCGTTCCTGGGCGCTGCTGCTCAAGGTTGTTCCTGCGGCTGCGCTTGCTGCAGGTGCTGGCGCTTCTGTAACTGGAGCAGGTGCGCTCTCCGCAACGGCGGCGCTTCCACCTTTGGCGGCAGCGGCACGTGCCTTTGCCGCTGCAATTCGGTCTGCAGCCGCAGAGCTGAGATTGGCAGGAGCCGCCGGAGCGGGAACGTCACCATTCTTTTCGACACGCTCCTTGGCGGCTGCAATTCGTTCGGCAGCTTGCGTGGCTGTGCCGCTACTATTTCGCTTGATCCCCGCTAGATCTTGCCAGAGATGCCAATTGTTCAAACGATCCTGCATCGCACCGAGCAGTTGAGGGCTGGGGTTGCCATCCTTGTCAAAGTGTTTCTCAAAGCGCCCTTCGCCACGGGCAAAGTCGATAAAGGTAAATTCCTTCTTGGTCTTCAAATCGACTGACCAATCGTCGTTGAGATTGGGATTGCCCTTGAGGTCGATGCGTTCGCTCAAGGTCTTGCCCTTGCGTGGATCGTAGACGATCAGCGGGAAAGCACGGCTTTCGACGGCGGCCTTGGCCCGCTGGGCTGCTTCCTGATCGCCTACGCCGTGTTCAGGTTGGCAAGTGGTGTAGACGCTGATGATTGCAGGACCGGGATACTCGTTGGCTTCCATGACCACACGGTAGAAGTGATTCATGTGTGCTGCCGTTGTCTGCGCCACGTAGACATTCGGGTGCATCATGGCGATCTGGGCGACCTCTTTACGTGCCTCAGTCTTGCCCAATTCTTCACGACCGGCAGGTGTCATCTTAGTGTTTTGCCCGGTGAAGGTACCGGTTGAGGCTTGACCGCCTGTGTTCGAATAGACCTGCGTGTCGAGCAGCAGCACCTTGATGTCCATACCCGAGGCCATCATGCGGCTGAGGGCACCAAAGCCGATGTCAAGCATGGCACCATCGCCGCCGATCACCCAGAGGCGCTTCTTTTCCCAGCCCTGCTGATCCCAGCGAGCGCGGATGCCCATCGCATCGGTGGGGCCATTCTCGAAGAGCGAGTTGGTCCAGGTGACACCCCAGGGGTTGTAGGGGTAGGTGCTGCCATAGACGGTGGTGCAGCCAGTGGAATTGACAATGCCGATGTTCTCTCGGCCAAACTGAAAGGCAGTCGCCGCCATCCACATGCGTAGCGCAGTCGCTTCACCACAGCCAGCACAGGAACCAGCGCCGCCGACATAGAGCAAACTCTTGTCGGCCAACATCATATCGACCAAGACGCGGTCGCTGATAAAACGATCTGGGGTGGGCGGTAGGTCACGGAAGAATTGGAAGGCGTCTCGATATTGTGGTACGGTCTCTTCCTGCTTTTGGATCATCTTTAGCGCGTTGTAGCCCAAATCGGCGCAAACCTGGACACATTCGGCGCAGCCCTTGCACTTGGTGGGATCGATAAAGATACCAAATTTGCCACCGCTGCCGGCGTCCTTCTTTTCGGGTACATTGTAGAATTTGTTGGTGACAGCCCATTGCTCTTCCAACCAAGCTCGTTGCTCTTCGGGTGTCTGTGCCAGGGCCGCCTTCAAAATCGGACCTTCGACCACTTTACCCAAGATGGCGGTGTCGGGACATTCGGTGACACAAGTCATACAACCGACACAGTTATTGTGGTTAAATTCGGGAATTTCAGGCGCGATATAGGAAAAGTCGCGAAAGGCACCTGTTCCTGCCGGGATGAGCGAGCGGGCTACACTGACATCCGCATCGAGAATATCATCATTGCCATCTTCATAGGCGGCGACAATGCGCGCATTAAAATCGGCAATATAGGTATCAAGGTCAAGGGAAAGATTCGCACCCTTGCTGTGACCGTTGCTATGGCCATTCGTTTCTACGACCGGTTCATCGTCAATCAGAAAAATGGGACTACCCATGTTGTCTCCTTATAAAATCTCTCTTGTTACTGCCAAGCTGCCCCACCCTAACCCTCCCCCCAAAGGGAGGGAACTTTCACGGGAAGGATAATATTGGGTGTACAGAAGAACCTACTTTATCCGTTCCGTCACTGTTCCCTCCCTTAGCAGGGGAGGGTTAGGGTGGGGTTGTATTACGCTTCCACTTTTTCCACTTCGCGGTTCGAAAGCAGGCCCACAGGTTTACTGTGTCCATTTTCCTGTTGTACGACAATCAGGCTACCCGATTTTTGCTCGCTCAGACGTTGTAGTACTGAATCCAGATTTTCATCGGGCTGAACCGTGGCGACGTTGCGGCTCATAATTTCCTCGGCAACGTGTCCATTGCTGCCATTGCCGTTCTTTTCGAGATCGCTGCTGTTGACCCAACCGGCTAGGTTGCCGTCGTTATCAACGACGACGATGGTCTTGATGCCCTTGCTTTCCATGGTCTGCGCAATCTTAGCGACTGAGGTGGTGGGGCGACAGGCGATGACCGGGCTGCTCATGACATCTTGCACGAGTTTGCCATTGTGGCCGTTGCTGTGACCATTGACATGGCCATTGGTCGCAGCGCCTTCTGCGCTCTGGATCACTTCCTGCGGAATTTCGAGTACTTCGCTAAAGCCACGGCGCACACAGGTCAGGTTATCCTGCACGATTTGATCGCCGCGTTTGCCGAAGTACTTGCGCAAACTTTTCTCGACGCCCTTCATCAATTCGCTCTCACTCAGGTTGCGTTGGCGTAGGAAGGGAGTTGACTTGAGGAAGACGCCGAGCAGGACGATACCTTGCATACGCACTTGCAGATCGGGTACGGAGGCTACGGTACGCGCAATGGCAGCAGCATCAAGATAGAGCACCCGAAGGTTGCGGCTGCGGATGATGCGCCGCGCATATTCGGGAATGTTGTGCCATACCAGCTTAGGATCGGCATGGATCGACTGGACGAAGACGGTGCCGCCTGGCTGCAAACCGCTTAACGGGTTGCCCGTGCTAAAGGCGTTGACATCGTTCATCGGCACGAACTCGACAAAGTTCATTTCGCAGTGGGTGCGAATCGGCTGGTCGGCGATCGTGAGATAGTAGGTAGTTGGTAGACCCTTCTTTTCCGAGCCATATTTGGGATAGGCTTGCACATAAAGATCAAAGAGATCGCCGACGATGGTAGCGATGACTTTGTTGGTGGTGACCGAACCGTAGCCACCGACCGAGTGACCGCGCATCGAGAAGGCACCAGTTGGGCGCACATCGGGATCGAAGCTGCTGTGAATGGCCAGTTCGTGCTTGATGCCCAACACAAAGTAGCGGCGCCCTTCGTTGATCATGTTTTCGACGGTGGCGATAAAGTCGCCGGGGCGTACATCGCGGCTGCCCAACCCTGCCGAACCACTGTAAATCATTGGCACTCGACTGATCGAAGGATATCCTTCGCTGCCGATCATGGCGTCGGCAAAGGCCGCCTTGATTTCAGCGGTCAGTGGATTGCTCTGACCCATCGGATTGTCCATGCGTTCAAGCACAGCAAAGGCCTTGGTATTGCGCAGCGCCTCGACCAATTCGGGGCCAGGGAAGGGGCGGAAACTGGTGACATGGACGACGCCGACCTTCCAGCCTTTGTGTTCACGCAGATAGTCGCAGGTCACTTCAGCAGTCTCGGCCATACCGCCCATGCAGACAATCGCATATTCTGCGTCTTCCATGCGATAAGGCTCAATCAGATCGTAACGACGCCCAGTCAGATCGTAGAATTCGTCCATGCACTTCTTGAGAATCGGCTTAACGTTGTCGTAGAAGTAGCGCTGGGCAATTTTACCCTTCATGTAGCTGTCTTGATTTTGCACCACACCCGACATCATCGGTCGGCTGGGGTTCATCAAATTGTGCAGCTTTTCACTGGGGCTGCCCATGTATTCCTTCATCAGCTCCAATTCAGGCAAGAGCACATTTTCTACGGTGTGGGTGGTGAGGAAGCCATCTTGCGCACTGAGGAAGGGCGTTTGGCTCTCTTCGGCAGCACGGCGAGCGATCAATGCCATATCGCCTGCACCCTGGGCATTCTTGGCAATGACCATGCCCCAGCCGGTATCGGCCACACCCATAATGTCATCATGGCCAGCGTGTACATTCAAGCCTTGACTGGTGAGCGCACGCGCTCCGATGTGAAACACAATGGGTAAGCGTTTGCCAGAGATGACGTACAATACTTCCTTCATCAGGATCAGGCCCTGACCAGAGGTAAAGTTCGTCACACGTCCTCCTGCTACAGCAAACCCTTCGGCTGCTGAGGCTGAAGAATGTTCGCTTTCGGGCTCCATAAAGATGATTTTTTCGCCCCACAAATTGGTCTTTCCATTCGCCACAGCCATCGCATAATGTTGACCCATAACGGTGGATGAAGTGATTGGATAGGCACAGGCACCCTGCGTAATATTGGTTTCCACCCAAGCTACAGTTCCACTTCCATCATCTGTTGTAGGAATGCCAGGATAGCGGAATTGTTTTGGCTCACTGCCAGAATTAGCCATGATCTACACCTCCAAGAAATAGTTAACTCAACCGCAGCTTAGATTGCCAGCTCACGCTACACACTTGTCGATAACATGCGTAACATGAATTACTGACTTTCTAAGTCGCTAAAGCATAAAATAATTAGTCGTTCGATTGCCATGCTCGATGATCTGACTTACATCGCCATGTAAGATTATGCGCATCATTGAGCAAACTTCTACATTTCACTTGCTCATGTGTTGAAAGTTTGCCAAACATAGCAATAACACATGAGTCATACCAAAGTTGTGGCGCTTTCGTTCTTGCCATCGAAGACTGATCGAATTCGTACTGAGGATCATTATTATACAGAATTTGATAAAAAAGGAAAGAATCTCACAAAGAACTCTGTGAAGTTCGTAGATATTCTCAAAGTAGGAAAACTTCAAGCTGTTGTAGCTTGAAATGATGGATTTGCCAACGCAGGTTCGAACCCTGCCTGGGTGGGAGAATACAGTTCTTGGTTCTTCACCTGGAACAGTAAGTTAAAGGGGCAGAAATAAATGAAGACAGCAGAAGTAACTCCAGTCTTGGCCAGTGTCAAGACAAATGGCGCGTCCCTAAACGCCAACATCACCTCGACAGCCGCAGTCACAACTTTCAAAAGTAATGTGCTTTCCACTGAGCAATTACGTCAGATGTACCGCACCATGTTTCTCATCCGCCGAGTGGAAGAGTCGCTCCTCGCCCTTGCCGAGTCGGGCAAGATCGGTGGCGCTATGCACACTGCCATTGGCCATGAAGCGAATGCAGTGGGAATGGCAACTGCCCTCCGCCCGGATGATCTACTTACCTGTACCTATCGAGGTCACCATCATGCCTTGGCGCGAGGCATGGATCCCAAACGGGCGATTGCTGAGGTGTTAGGGCGTGCTGATGGTTTTGCCAAAGGCAAAGGGGGCTCGATGCACTTTGTCGAACCCTCACTTGGTTTGATGGGCTCGAACGGGATTGTCGGTGCGCAAGTACCGCACGCCGCGGGTATGGCCTTGGCGAGCAAACTGCGTGGCGAGGATAAGGTAGCCATTACCTTCTTTGGTGATGGTGCACTCTATCAAGGGCTCATGCACGAAACCTTCAACATGGCGCAAAAATGGTTGTTGCCGATTATCTTTTACTGTGAAAACAACCGCTACTCCGAAATGACCCCGATCAGTCGAACCTCGTCCGCTCAAGAGATCTACAAATTTGTCCATGCCTATGGTATGAACAGTGTCCAGATCGATGGCAATGATGTGGAGGAAACCTATCAAGCCATCAAAGCCGCCGCCGAGCGTGCCCGTAAAGGGGAAGGTCCAACCTTTATCGAAGCCTTGACCTATCGCTTGTCTGGCCATATGGCAGGTGACCTGGAAACCTATCGCACCAAAGAAGAATTAGAGATGCAGCGCAAAGTTGAGCCGTTGGCGCGACTCGAAGATAAGTTGTTCAAGCGCAAAGTCAAGGCTGCCGAGCTAGAGAAAATCCGCGATGAAGTAGAAAAGGTGGTAGCCGAAGCGGTCGAGTTTGCCCAGAATAGTCCCTGGCCTGACCCTGCCGAAGCTTATACGGATGTGTACGCCGACTGAATCTCTCATCTCAAGTCTCTAAACCTTATGCGAAAATCACAATATATCCAAGCTATCAATGAAGCCATGAGCGAAGAAATGCAGCGCGATCCGAATGTCTTCCTCATCGGCGAAGATATCGCCCGTTACGGTGGACTCTTCCGCGTCACGCGCAACCTCTTCAGTACCTTTGGCGAAAACCGCGTGATCGATACACCGATCAGCGAACAAGGTTTTATGGGCATGGCGATTGGTGCAGCGACCGTGGGCATGCGCCCAATCGTCGAGTTGATGTACATGGACTTCTTTATGGTCTGTGCTGATCAGATCTTCAATCAGGCGGCCAAGATGCATTACATGACCGGCGGCCTGCTCAATGTGCCCATGGTCATTCGCGGTCAACATGGCGGCGGCAAGCGCTATGGTTCGCAGCATAGCCAGGCTGTAGAAAGCGCCTTTGCCCAATTCCCAGGCATCAAGGTGGTTGCGCCAGCCACACCCTACGACGCCAAAGGGCTGCTCAAGTCGGCCATTCGTGACAACAATCCGGTGCTTTTTCTTGAACACAAAATGCTTTACTTCACCAAGGGCGATCTGCCCCCCGTGGAAGAAGAGTACGTCGTTCCAATTGGCAAGGCCGATGTCAAACGTCAAGGCAAAGATCTGACGTTGACAGCCTTCAGTTACCAACTGCTTGAAGCATTGCAAGCGGCAGAAGAACTCAAGAAAGAGCATGACATCGACGTCGAAGTCGTCGATCTGCGCAGCATTGTGCCGCTTGACATGGAGACGGTTTATCAATCTGTGGCCAAAACTGGGCGGCTCTTGGCTGTTCACGAGTCACAGGCGAACTGTGGCATCGGTGCCGAGATCGTAGCTCGTATCTATGAAGAAGCACCGCACTTGCTCAAGGCTCCGGCACGTCGGTTGGGAATGGCACCCGTTTCGATTCCAGTCTCAAAACCGCTAGAGGAAGAAGTGCTTCCCTGGAAAAATAAGATCAAGGCGACTGTGTTAGGTATGTTTTAGTAAGACAGTGGGACAGTAAGACAGTTTTACCGGCTCACTGTTCTACTGTCCTACTGACCTACTGTTAAGTAAGGAAACCACTATGGCAACCGAACTAAAACTGCCCGATCTGGGCGAAGGTGTTAGCGATGTAACCATCAGTCGCTGGCGTGTCAAAGAGGGCGCAAAGGTTAATTCCGGTGACGTCATCTTGGAGGTGGCAACCGACAAGGTCGATACCGAGGTGCCTGCTACCGCCGACGGCGTCTTGGTCAAAATCAACTTTAAAGAAGGCGAGATGGCTCCGGTTGACGCTGTGCTTGGCTTGATTGGCGAAGCAGGCGAAACTGTAGCTGCACCGGGCACTCGCAACGAAGCCGCGGTTGCAAAAACTGCCGGCGTCAAACCAGACGCTCAGTCTGAGACTCCAACTAACCAGGAGCTAGCACCGAATGTCAACGGCAACAGAGCAGAAGCGGAGATGGAGGTCAAAGCTTCTCCCGTGGCGCAACGGATTGCCGCTGATAAGGGTGTGGACCTCGGCGGTGTGACAGGAACTGGTCCTGGCGGTCGCATTACCAAAGGGGATGTGCTGGCCAGCACTCAGCAAAACAATACACCAGCGGTGCAAAGTAACCTGCCCGCTGAACTGGCCGATTTGCCCTCGCTCGAAGTGAGTCGATTGGCGGCACAATACAATGTTGACTTGCGCAAAGTTGCCAAGGGGCGTCCACTCAGCACGCTCAATCGTTATGATGTCATGAGCGTGATTGAAGGCAAGACGGTTGCACCTGATTTCGCTCCGCCTGCTACCGAGGGAACCCCATCCACTTTGCAATCGTCGGCTTCTGCTGCCAAAGATGAGACCATCGACGCTTCACCGGCGCAAAGTGCTGCGACACCGACTGCTCAGCCAAAAGCAGAAGCTAGCGTCGCAATCAAAGCCGGCGAAGAGCTGGTCAAACATAGCCGGATGCGCATGGCCGTGGCCAAGAACACTGCTGCTAGTGCCTTTACTGCACCCCACGTTACCACGATGTGGGATGTCGAAATGAGTGCTGTGCTGGCGCATCGAGCTGCGCATAAGGCTGAGTTCGCCAAAGCGGGCATCAATCTGACCGTCACGCCCTACCTGATTGAGGCAATTCTGGCTGGCTTGAAAGCAGTTCCTGCTGCTAACGCAACATGGACTGAAGAGGGCGTTGTCATCAAGCGCTATTATAACGTCGGTATGGCTGTGGCGCTACCGATCGACTCTATGGGATGGGCGGATTGATCGTCCCGTTATAAAAATGCTGGCGATTTGAACTTGATGGGATTGGCGCGCGCCGTCAGCATGAACTGTCCGAACGCGCTCGCAAAATCAACTCACAGCCAATGATCTGGCCGATGGTACCTTTACCTTGAGTAACTACGTGCACATCCGGTAGCCGCTCCTAGAACGCCAATTATCGTTCAACCTCAGGTAGAATCCTCGGCGTCGGTGCGATTGAAAAACGTCCGATCGTCGTGAGCGTGGGGCATCCCTTGGATCCCAACACAGGAGATTATCTTACTTTCCGCCCGATGACCACCCTGGGCTTTAGCTATGACCACCGCGTGCTTGACGGTGCAACAGCGGATGCCTTCTGTGCGGCTGTCAAAGCGTTTTTGGAGAAGTATAGGTAGTCGGGCACTCTCTATTCAATAGTTCTATAGTTATTACGAGATGCGCTCCTTCAAAGGAGCGCATCTCGCTTTTATGTGGCCAAAACCTCCACTGTAATGGTCAGTGATTCTGCACTTTTCTACATGGGTTAGTCTGAATTTTACCCAGAACAGGCGTAAATGTTATCCTGAAAGTCGATTTTCCTCACTTGTAATTTAATTGTAATTTTGAGATGATCCGGATTGTAAACTCTTGTGTTATAGTCAAGCAATCGACAAGAAGATACGTCGTAAGTTGTATTCTATATAGTTGTAAGGACAGATTGCATAAAATCAAATTCTTAATGATAATATAGTAAGAGTGTAACTTTACTTATAGAAATGACACTTATTCATTGTACAAGCTCCAGATTTACGTTCTGAAGCAGACCGTACAATGTTTAATAGTTTGCATAAGTCGAATTTAACATTCTCTCCAGCTACAAAGAACAGATCCATTGTTTTCTGCGCTAAGGCTCAGTCTGCGCGTGGTCATGGTGCATGAAGCGGTGATGGACTGGAAAGAGTTGAAAAACGTACTACAACCAACCTTCCAAGAAATCGGTACCCTCTTGGTGGGTTGGTTTCCTGTGCAGCAATTTAGCGAAGCCCACGAGCAAGAATTTCTGCAACTCACACAACGTGAAGTACAGGTTTGTATTCCATAAGAGTGCTATTTTTGTTCATCTGCATGGTCACAAGTAAGTGTCCGTTCTGTTGTGTACGGAAATTACTTATCAAAAAAGTTAGCAAATATGCGGTATAACTGCAATAGGTGAATCCAATATGTCCCGATCCAATTCAGCCATTATCTACGTAGTTGTCGCGGCTCTGGTGCTTGTAGCTGGTCTATGGGGACTTAATCAGGCTGGTATCCTCTCCTTTGGTAACTCTCCGGGCGCATCCAATGCTCCTTCGCAATCAACAACCACCAAGCCAAATCAAGCGGCTGTTGCCAACCCTACTCCTGCCGCATCTCAACCACTTACCACCACCGCCCAATCTAGTAGTGAAATCACAGCGACTACGGACATTAGCACCTCTACAACGACTCAGGCGAGTCAACCAAGCGCGGCACCTGTCGGTGCAAATGCTTCAACAGCCGCAAAGATCCTGGCTCGCGATAAACTGCTGGTCGGTGTCCGAGACAATGTAGGCATGTTTTCTACAACAGACAGCAATGGCGAACGTCAAGGGCTTGATATTGACATCGCACATGAATTCGCCAAACGTTGGCTTGGCGATCCTGCCAAGGTGGAATTTGTATCAGTCAATGCCGCCAATCAGATTCCAACCTTGGTCAAAGGTGACGTTGACATCGTGCTTGGCTCGGCTGGTGCCACACGTGATCGCTCTCAATTAGTCGATTTTAGCCAGACCTACCATCTTTCGCACAATGTTCTCGTTTTGCGTAATGACACGATTGTCAACAGCCTCAACGGTCTGCAAGACAAACAAGTTGCCGTGATCCAAGACGGATCGGATATTGAGCAACTGACGCAATTGATTGCAACACGCGGCCTTTCGATTACGGTGGCTCCTTTTGATAATGCGGATGGTGCCATCAGTGCACTTAATGGTAGCTCGGTCGATGGCATCTTAATGAATCACTTGCAGTATGAGCAATATGTGGCGGCCAATGCTTCTGTGCAACAAGACCTTCGCCTGGTTCAGTTGAACGAATCGGCTGAGTTGAATGCGGTTGTGTTGCGCAAGGGTGAATCGGCATTTCGACAACTTATCAATTTCACTCTGCAAGATATGGCACAGGATGGAACATTGGCTGCCAGCTATAGCGCCTGGATGGCCGAAGAACAACTTCCTCAGTTTGAAGCCGCTACCGGTCAGTCTCCGTATAATTCCTTGAGTGATTTGCCTGCGGAGATTTCAACCTTAGACAAATCACGCCTGGATCTGATTCTAGAGCGCAAAAAGCTGGTTGCAGGCGTTGCCCCTGGCAAAGCGCCCTTTGTACAGACCCTACAGGACGGTCAACTCGAAGGATTTGATATTAGCTTTTTACAGCAGTTTGCGGATCGCTGGCTTGGCTCGAAAGATGCAGTCGATGTTGTCACAGGCGCTGAAGATGAATTGATCGGCAAACTCATTGCTGGGGACATCGACCTGATTGTCGGTGGTGTTAATCCGCAACGTGAATTGGTGGGTCGGGTTGATTTTTCGCAAGCCTATATGGGGCCACCTGTCGTTGGTAAATACTATGCACTTCTCTTGCCGCTCGATGACCCAGACTTTCGCAATCAGGTCAACTATGTAATCCAAGATCTGGAAATCGAGCGAGGCTATAACGCACTTTATGATCAATGGTTTGGCCCGGGAAGTGTGCGCTACAATGTGGAAGTGATGCCGGGTTCTGTGGATACTGCCTATGTTTCAGCGGAGTATAAGACAGCACATGCAGATGCTGAAGCCCAAAATACTATCTTCAATGAATCGGCTATCGCTAGAATCCGCAAGCGAGGCAATCAGTTGATCGCTGGCGTGCGCAATGATGCAAAACCATTTGGCTTTGTTGATAGCGACGGTCAAGTCAATGGCTTTGATGTGGAGCTTCTCAAGGCAATTGCCGAAGATTGGGGTGTAACCATCAGCTTTGTACAGGCCAGTGAGGCTACTGCAGATAAGTTGGTGATTGATGGGCAAGTCGATCTGGCTGCTTCCGGAGCCCCAATTAATAAGTCAGATTTAGCAGAAATTGATTATAGTCAAAGCTATTACAGCGATGGTGATAGCTTCCTAGTCAAGCGCTACGCTGGTATCACGGGTATCCAAGATCTCGAAGGTAAGACGGTTGCTGTTGAGCAAGACACCGGGGATGATTTGGTTGTCCAGGCCTATGCGGCTACACAAAAGGTCAATCTTTCTACCGTTCCATTTAACGACTTCAACGCAATGGTACAAGCTGTCAAGTCAGGTCAGGTTGATGCGGCGACAGCTTCCATCTCTTCATTGCGTCAAGCGGTTTTGGACAATCCTGATCTTAATATTGCAGGTCGCGCGTATACCCAAGAATGGAATGGTCTTGTCCTACCGCCAGGAGACTCCAATTTTAAAAACTTGGTCGATGCATCGTTGCAGAAACTCAAGAAAAATGGCAAATATGACGATCTCTACCGGAAATGGTTTGGTCGCACCTCTACACCCTATGCGTTGGACGTCTATCCGGGCGAATGGCCTTTCACTTTTGCTGACTCGCCTAGCGTGATCGATTCGCCGTTCCGCTCAAAGGTTGAGCAGATCTTGCTCAATAAGAAGATCGTGCTTGGCGTCCAATACGATGCTGCCCCCTTTGGTTTTCTGAATGACAAAGGTGAACTGGTAGGCTTTGATGTTGATCTAGCCCATGAATTTGCTGCGCGCTGGCTGGGCGATGCTTCAAGCATTCAGCCTGTCCGTGTCAGCGCTCAGGGTGGCGTGGAATTACTCGCCAGCGACGCATTGGACATTCTCTTTGGTTCACAGGTCCATTCCTGGGATAAAGAAATTCAAGTTGATTTCAGCCAGTCTTATGTCATCGATTCCCAACGGCTGCTGGTACGTGCAAGCGACGGCATCTCGACTGTGGCTGACTTAAAAGGTCGGGTTGTCGCTGTGATCAGTGGCTCAGAAGCTGAAAAGAATTTGAATGACTATGCTCAGGCGAACAATGTCTCCTTTGAAATCGTTCCCTTCCAAGAGCTTGGAGCAGCAGTAGCTGCGCTGAATGCTAAGCAGGTCGATGCGGTGACAGCGGGCGAACTTGCCTTGGCCAGCTATGTCAAAGACAACGCTGAACTTGCCGTAACGGGTGAAGCAATCTCGATTCAGCCGCTTTCAATTGGAGTCGCCAATTATGACAAGCGATTCCGAGACCTGGTCGATTTCACTCTGCAAGAAATGAAGGACGATGGCTCTTATGGCCGCATCTTTGCCAAATGGTTTGGCACCGCAGTTGCTCCCGCTAATATCGAAGTCTGGGAAAGCAACAGCTATTTGCGTGGCGTTAACCTGATTCCAATGGGCCATATCCCGGCAGGTGAATTCACGATGGGCTACGACGGTGGATTCCCGGATGAAGGTCCGGCCCGAAAGGTGACGCTGGATTCGTACTACATTGATCAATATGAAGTGACGAATCATCAATATTCACAGTGCGTTACTGCTGGCAAGTGCAAGACGCCTAGTATCCCGCGGTCGGTTAACTTTGCATCGTACTATGGAGAGTCAAGCTTTGGTAACTATCCTGTCATTTGGGTGACATGGCAAGATGCATCTGATTACTGTGCCTTCGTAGGCAAGCGTCTACCAACCGAGGCTGAATGGGAAAAGGCAGCTCGCGGTGTAGATGGGGCTATCTACTCTTGGGGCGACATTACTCCCACCACCCAAGCGAACTTTGGCTATCTGGAAAAAGATGTGGCCTCGGTCGGCAAGTATACACAGGATGTTAGTCCCTTCGGCATCTATGATATGAACGGCAACGTTCGTGAGTGGGTGGTCGATTGGTATCAATGGAATTACTACCAATCAGCTCCAGCCACGAACCCAACGGGTCCCCGCAATGGAGTCACCCGTGTTCTGCGTGGCGCTGGTTGGAATGATACGGCTGAACAATTGCGCTTAAGTCTGCGCAAAAACTTCCTGGAGGAGAGTTACGATTCCAATCTGGGCTTTCGCTGTGCAAGCAGCGAGTTCCCGCCGGGGCAATAAGAGTATTAAAGGGAGCTGGATTACTCGGAAATAGTAGTAAGATTAGGCAAGGGCTGGTAGAGGTGTTCACGGTGTAGGTTTGTAGACGGACGATTTAATAAGGCACCTCTGCCAGCTTTCTAGTAGATAACGTTTTGGAGTTTATTTTCGTTTTTGTAAGCTAAATTGCCAATAAGGTTGAATTTATTCTGTCGATTGGCCGATGAAAGATGGACATGGAATCTATAAAATAGAATAGCACTTTTGCAATAATTGCAACATTTGATAGATTTTGATCGTGTGCTATCATCATGTGGGTAATTTTCCGTAATAAATCCAAAGAGCAATTGATCAATTTTAGATTTTACCGTTTTGCTGCTGTTCTGTTTGAATAATCAAGAGCCAACTATTGATTCAGCTTGGTAAGGAATTTTAACGGGTTAATTACTAGAATCCACCAATCGTTTAGGTGACTGTCTCTCACTTGAGTTATCTATACACAAAGCGTCGTACGCCTAATAACGATTACTTATACAAAAATCGGTGATGAGCGGGAAAGTGAAAGCACTCTGTAAAGATAAAGAGTGCTATAAATGTATTAGAATTGTGTTTGATTCTGCCAGGTATCATTCGATAGAATCACTCAATATCGTCGTTTGTTGCAAAGCTGAAAAATACGTTGTCGGTTGTAAACTGTTAAAAAACTAAGCCGACTCAAGGATTAGTCACCATGAAAGATCATTATCGAGTTCTAGATCTTCCTAAGGATGCCAGTGAGGAACAGGTCAAGGCACAATATAAGCTATTGGTTCGTGTTTATCACCCAGACCGTTTTACCAAACCTGAAGATAAGATCTACGCCGAACAAAAGATTAAAGAAATCAACGATGCATACAATGCATTGGTGAAAACATCAGTTGAGACTTCCTCTGGCAGTAATGGTGGCCAGCCTGTGCCGGTTGTGATTCCAGCCTATATTGACTTCGGTACATTGCTGATTGGCGAAAAGAAGACCGTGCCGCTCACGGTCAGCAATGCCCGCGGCGATGTGGAAGATTTACAGTTCGATTTCAGTGAGACAAACTGGTTCACGATCAACGAAAATCGTTTACTTACCGACAATAGTAAATCTCCTCTTCAATTCGAAGTTGTCGCCATGACGGATACGATGTCACCCGGTCGTGTCTACAAGGGTTGGATTGACGTAAGAATGAAGAGTAACGTTACTCGTGTCAACCTCTCGATGAAGGTCGTGCGCGAGAAGACAGAAGTTTCGACCTTTGGCACTACCATGCGCAATGTCGGCTTCGGTGCTGCATTGCTTGCTGTTGCCGCAGGTGCCGCCTATTTAGGTCCTCGCTATTTGGCCACCAAACCGGTCAATGCAGGTACGCCTACTGCCGCAGCGAGCGCAAATAGCCTAGATCAACGGAATGTGTTGGTTGCCCCTACAGTATCTGCACAACAGCCGCCAGCGCGTGGTCGTAGTCAGCTTCTTCCTTCTCTCGTTGTTCCTGAAAAGACAAACGACAATGTCGCTGCTGCTTTTTCGGGAGATAGTGACAATCTGGTTTATCCGATTTTTGATAATAACGAATTGGTGCTTTATACCTCCAAGTCTGATGGAACGGAGCAACAACGTTTCAAGTTTGCCGGTCAGAACATTGCCTGGAGCAATGATGGTGCAAGAGTCGCCTATCTCTTTCTCAAGGATGGTGCCCAACAAATTCTGGTGGCTCAATCAGCGGATCGGGTCGGCGATCAATTGACCAATACCCCGAACTCCAAAAGCGATCTCGTATGGGCCCCGGATGGTAGCCAGTTGGCATACATCCAAGTCGAAGATGGGAACCAAGTTCTATATCTTACCGCACCAGGTGGTCGTAGCCCACGTGCCTTGTCGAACCCACGCTCCGGCTCAGTTGGTTCATTTAGCTGGGCACCGGATAGCCGATCGGTACTTTTTGATGTGGAAACAGAAGGCAAACATCGCATTTATCAAGTCAATGCTGATGGCTCCGGTCTTCGACAATTTTCCAGCGTGGATGCCTACGACCCAGCTTGGTCTCCCGACGGCACAGTCATTTTAGCGGCTTCCAGCAAAGGGTTGCTTGCGCTTGATAAGGATGGAAAGCAAATCCGGCAGGTGAGCACGACTGCGGCCCGTTTGCCTCGTTGGAAAGCAGATGGCACACAATTTGCCTTTTTGCAGTTGGTCGCAGGCGGCAACAACAACGTCGAGTTGTTGGTCAGCGATATTTCCGGACGTAAGTCAGAAAAGTGGGCTAGCGGTGCGATTGTTAATTTTGCCTGGTCACCCAATTCGAATCGGCTAGCCTATGTGACCGGAAAACTTGCTACCTCAGGCATGTCCACCCTCTATTTGTGGACCGTGTCCGCCGATACTCGAGCTCAGCTTGTTGCCGAGACAAATGATCCATTTGTCACCTGGGTTCCATAGTAAGAACCTATCTGAAAGCACGCTCACCATATATAGATGGGTCAGAGACTTTTCAGCCAGTCTCTGTAGAGCTTGGAGAATATAAGCCACTTATTTCGCCGTTGAGTCTGGTAACAGTGGTGTAATGAAGCGACAACGTTGTAAATCCTGAATTGTTCTTTATTACGGGCGCAGAATTACTCTGCGCCCGAATTTGCAGTTTCAATCGTAATCTGCATTTCAAGCAATGATAGGTATAATAATGAATCACTTAAGATTTCGTCGCGGAACAGCTTGGATGAGTGTTTTGTTGGCACTTGTCCTCACAAGCGTGAGCATTGTTACGCCAAGCGCTCGAGCCGCAGTTCGTCCCCAAAATGCCACGCCAACCAGTGCGCCCACTCCCACAGTCGTAGCCAGCACAACGACCGATTCCTCTTCACAGTCCGTCATTGAACGCATTCGCCGCCGTAACAATACCTTGGTTGCGGGGGTGAAATTTGACTATCGCCCGTTTGGTTTTATCAATGATCAAGGGCGCGTCTCTGGTTTTGACATTGACTTAATTCGTGCAATGGCTGACCGCTGGGATATCGACGTTCAGTTTGTGCAAGTCACTTCCTCGAACGCTATACAGGCGCTCGCCTCGGGAATTGTCGATATTGCGGCTGCCAGCATGGCCCATAAACAGGAGCGCGAAGAACAGATTGACTTTAGCCAGACCTACTTTTTGGACGGTCAAAGTATTTTGGTGCGGCGTTATGCCGGTATCACGAATATTTTTGACCTAGACGGCCGTGTCGTAGCCGCAATTCAAGGTTCCACAGCAATTGCTCAGATTCAGGCCTACGCAGAAGCCAATGGCGTGAAGATCGAGGTGCTTCCTTTCCAGGAGCATCTACCTGCATTGGCTGCGCTTGCCGCAGGTCAAGTCGATGCGCTAACCAGCGATAGTGTTTTTCTGACACAAGCCGCCAAGGACAATCCTTCCTTTGCCGTAGTCGGCGGGCGTTTCACCAGTGAACCATATGGCTTAGGTGTACCCACCAACGATCCCTACTTCCGCAAACTCGTTGATGCGACTTTGCAACAACTCAAGCTCAACGGCGAATATGACCGTATCTACGAGAAATGGTTTGGAAGCGATATCCCCTATCCGGTCGAGATCACACCAGGACAATGGCCTTATACATTTGCAACTTCTCCGGTGACGATGACAACGCCATCCACGGCAGGCTACGACACGATTCGCCGCCGAGGAAAGTTGATCGCTGGCGTCAAGCTTGATCAGCCACCCTTCGGTGCTCTAGACAAACAGGGGGAAAATGTTGGCTTTGATGTTGATATCGCACGAGAGTTTGCTCGCCGTTGGCTAGGGGATACCGAAGCGGTCGAATTCGTGCGGGTCACCTCACAAAATCGTGTTCAATTGGTTGCTGGTGGCGAAGTAGATTTAGTTGCTGCAGCGTTACCTCGTACCTGGGAACAAGAAGAATCAATTGACTTTAGCCAGACCTATCTGGTAGACGGTCAACGTCTATTGGTTTCTGCCAGCCGTGCCATTACTTCGTTACTGGATCTCGACAGTCAAACTATAGCCGTAATTAGCGGTTCGGGGACAGCCGACATTCTGACCAAACAAGCCGCTAAACTTGGTGTACAGATTGATATTTTGCCCTTCCAGGAGTACCCAACTGCGTTGGCTGCACTCAAAGCCGGACAGGTGGCTGCATTGGCAGATGAGGAATATGTCCTTTCGCAATTTGCTGACCAGAACCCTGATTTGAGGGTAGTTGGGGATCGCCTTGCGTCTACTCCTTTGGCCATTGGCGTACCCCTTTCCGATTCGCAGTTGCGCGATGCGGTCAATGTGACCCTGCAAGAGATGAAGGTAGACGGTACCTATGATGCCATCTTCAAAAAATGGTTTGGCAAGAATTCGATAACCTATCCTTTGGAGATTTGGCCAAGCTCCAGTACCGCCTTAGAGTTGCCAAGCCTTTTGCCAACCCCAACCAAAGAACCAACGGCCACCGCCACTAACACGATTACCCCGACGAACACGGCAACAGCAACCGATACACCTACGATTACAGATACGCCTACGGAAACGGCGACTGCTACCGATACTGCGACTGCGACTAAGACAGCTACACCGAAACCAACTGCCACGTCCACCGCAACGGATACAGCAACACCCAAACCGACGGCCACGGACACTGCGACCGCGACCAAAACGCCTACGCCGAAACCAACTGCCACGTCTACCGCAACGGATACAGCGACAGCAACAGCGACTGCCACTGCAACTGATACGGCTACACCGAAGCCAACTGTAACCGCCACGGCAACCAATACAGCTACTGCGACTGCAACTAAGACGGCTACACCAAAATCGACAGCGACGTCTACTGCGACCGACACTCCGGTGCCAACCAATACGGCCACGGTCACGGTAGAACCAACCGATACCGCAACGGTGCCTCCGACAGCGACGGAAACGCGTACTGCGACCAATACACCTGCGCCGACGGAGACAGCGACAGCCACTAAGACAGCCACTGCAACCGATACAGCTACCCCTGTGCCAACAGCAACGGCCACCGCAACAGCGACCGCTACACCGACCGATACTGCCACGGCGACTGCGACTGCGACGGACACTGCTACCCCTGTGCCCACCGCAACTGCAACTGCCACGGACACGCCAACGGATACCGCCACGCCGACTGCAACAGCGACTGCAACGGCAACCGATACTGCCACGGCAACTGCGACTGCGACAGCAACCGCTACGCCGACAGCAACTAATACCTTTACGCCGACCCCCACCCATACGCCGACCCATACGTCGACGCCGACGAACACGTTGACACCAACCAATACACCGACGCCAACCATTACACCAACCGCTACGAACACGCCGACCCCGACCAATACACCCGCTCTGGGCTATATCATTGTCCCGGATGGGATTAAGGTCAATGCTCGGGCTAGCGGCAACATTCTGGCCGATGTGTTAGAGGTGCTTGATTCTGGTACGATGCTACCGACACTGGGGCGTAACGAGCAGGGGTATTGGGTCAAGGTGTTGCTCAAGGATGGACAAGAAGCTTGGGTCGGCTCGGAAGTGGTGATCATCAGCGATTTCGTCTTGAATCACTTGCCTGTCGTTGACAATCTACCGGTGGAGCCCGAGTCGACACCAGTTGTGATGCCAACTCCCACACCGGCTGCGAAGGCAACTGCGCCCAAGGAGCCGCGCAAACATGTGATCGCACCGGGCGATAGCTTGTGGAGTTTATCCGAGCGTTACTATGGGGATGGACGGTTCTGGCCCTTGATCTATGAAAATAACCGCGAGGTGATTGGCGATGAGCCGACCAGTTTGACCGTCGGCACTGAGTTATTGATTCCTGTTCTGCCCTCTCTAGGAAAGCGTGAACTGCTGGCTTTGGCTGCGAGTGTTCGCCGCTAGAGAATCATCGGCACGGTTGTTTTCGGATCAACACTTTTGTTATACAATGCGGGCGGGTGGAATTATCTCCACCCGCTCTGATTTTTTTCATCCCCTCATCTCCACGGAGACACAACTATGCAACTCTTAGAACAGGTTCAATCACTCGATTTTCCTGGTCAACTGCCTGCAACCTTGCTGCAAGTAGATCAGCGGTTCGATGCACCTAAAGTTGAACATATTCCAACCGCAGTCAAACACGCGCTGGAATCGAGCGGTATCCTTGCCCGTATGAAAGCTGGAGCGACGGTGGCGGTCGGTGCAGGCAGTCGCGGTATTGCCAACCTGCCGATCATCGTGAAAGCTGCCATCGACACCTTGCGTGCTGCTGGCATGAAACCCTATGTCGTTCCTGTGATGGGTAGCCACGGCGGTGCCACTGCCGAAGGACAAACCGACATGCTGGCCCAACTGGGTGTGACACAGCAGAGTGTCGGCGCAGAAATCCGCGCAACCATGGCCGTCCGCCAGATCGGGCAAATCCCTGATGGCCCTGCCCTCTATCAAGGTGAAGACTCAATCGGTGCCGATCATGTGCTGCTGGTCAGCCGCATCAAGCCGCATACCGACTTCCGCTCTCATCTGGAAAGTGGCCCAGCCAAGATGTCGGTAATCGGGTTGGGCAAACAAAAGGGCGCAGAGATCATGCACTCCGGAGGCAGCCCCAACTTTCAACGTTATCTGGCACCTGCCGCCCGCATTTATGAGACCAATACTAACTTGGTAGGTGCACTGGGCATTGTTGAGAACGCCTATGACGAAACAGCGGAGATCGTAGGCCTGCTGAGTAGTGAAATCGGCCTGGAGAAAGAAGCCAAACTGCTCGAAAAGGCCAAGTCACTGATGGCGAGCCTGCCCTTCCCCGAGATTGACCTGCTGGTGCTCAAAGAGATCGGCAAAAATATCAGCGGCACAGGGATGGACACAAACATTATTTCCCGCCTCAACATCCCACGCCAGCCGGAGAATTTTGGCAACGTCGATGTGGCTGTGATCACTGTGCTTGACCTGACCAAAGAAACGCATGGTAATGCCACCGGTATGGGGTTGGCCAATGTAACCACTGGCAGAGTCTTGAATCAGATCGACTGGCGTGCCACCTACATGAATGTCATGACCTCCGGCATTTGGGGCATGACCCGTGGCCACATGCCGTTAGTGCTGCCGGATGATAAACGAGCACTCAAAGTATCGGTGCGCGGCTGTGCCATGCCCGACGAAAAGGTGCGGATGACCTTTATTCAGAACACGCTCATGCTCGAACACTTCTTTGTCAGCCCCAATCTGCGCGCCGAAGTTCAGGCGCATCCTCGTCTGAAGATCGTTGGCGAAGTGCCGCTGGCATTTGATAGTTGTGGAATGATGGTTTCGCCGTGGAGGATGGAAGAGAAGTGAGGAATGAAACGTGACTCGTGATGCGTGAAGTAATGATCCTATCGCTTCGTTTATAAACAAGAGCGGGATGGAGATAATCTGCAACTCACGCATCATGTTTCACGTTTCAAAAACAACTCCGCCTTTGCCCGCACCGTTTGCAAATGGTTGATCATCGCCTGACGTGCTTGTTGGCTGTCACGTGCTTCAATTGCTACTAGTACGCTCCGTTGTCCTGGCAAAAGCTGTGGATCATTGGTGCTGACATAGCGCATCTCGCGCAGCAGATCGGCCACGCTATCGATCAGATCGACCAGGATGGGATTGCCAGTGGCGATCACGATCTGGCGGTGAAATTCGACGTCAGCCCGCACTAAGCCAGGTCGGTCTTTCTGCTGCGCACTGATCGCAACTTGGTCGGCCCAATAGCGCATCTTGTCGATCTGCTCCAGCGTAGCCCGCTCTGCCGCTCGCCCCGCCGCCTCGACCTCGATCATCTCACGCAGCTCGAAGAGATTGCGCAAGGTGTTGTGATCGCTTACCACGTGTGGTGCCAGGGCCGCCAACAACGGCTCGCTGCTTGGCTCCTTGACATAGGTTCCGCTGCCTGCCCGTGCCTCCAGTAATCCCAATGTGACCAGCCGCCCCAACGCAGCACGAATCGAGGTTCGGCTCACCTTGAGTTGCTCCGCCAGTTGTCGTTCGCCCGGCAGTCGGTCCCCAGGCGCATACTTTTTATCTCGGACCATCTGGATGATTGATGCAACGGCGTCGTCGGAGATGGTGTTGCGGGCGGAAGGAGTCAGCATGTGAGAGAATGGAGATTAGATATTGAGAGATGAGGAGATTATAGCGCCAATCTCTCTCTCTCAATATCCAGAAAATTTACAATACCGGTGCGTGTGTTGATCGGCGCAGATACGTTCCGCTGCCCGCTTTCCCAAACCATTGATCGCCCTCTACGAGCAATTCACCGCGGCGGTAGACTCGTTCGGGCCAGGCGCTTATGGGCATGCCTTCGTAGAGATTGTAGTCGGTGCGCTGGCGAGAAAGGGCAACGCCCATTGTCTTGTCCACATTCGCATCCCAGATCACAATGTCAGCATCGGCTCCAACTGCCAGTGTTCCTTTGCGTGGATAGAGGCCAAAGATCTTGGCTGGATTGGTGCAACACAACTCGACCAGCCGATTGAGCGAAACCCTCCCTGTCTTTACGCCATAACTCCATAAAATCGGCATCCGGTCGCCAATCCCTGGTACGCCGTTTGGAATCAAAGTGAAATTATCACGGCCCAACTCTTTGCCTGGTTGCGAAAATGGCTTGCCTTCGTATTCAATTGGCTGAGTACCATCAAACAAGAAGGGGCAATGGTCCGTCCCCACCACTTGCAGATTGCCTTTGCTCAGTGCTCCCCACAAAAATTCGTTGTCGCTGGCGCTGCGCATCGGCGGCGAACAGATCCACTTGGCCCCATCGCTCCGGCGCAGATGGTCCAGCGAGAAGAAGAGATACTGCGGGCAAGTTTCACCCATCACTGGAAAGCCACGTGCCCGACCATACATCAACTGCTCCACCGAAGATTGGCAGGTCATGTGGACAACGTAGAGTGGCGCACCCGCCGTGGCGGCCAGGGCAATTGCCCGCATCGTCGCCTCTGCCTCCAACCAGTGTGGACGGGTGAGCGCGTGCCATTCGTTGCTCAAATGGCCCTTGCGCAGTGCATCATTGATCAGAATGTCAATTGCATCGCCATTCTCGGCGTGCACCATCGTCAACATGCCATGTTCAGCCGTGCGTTGCAGTACTTGCAAGAGCGTCGTGTCATCTACTTGCAGCCGCCCCTTGTAGGCCAGCAACAGCTTAATTGTGGTCACCCCCTCGGCGGCCATCTGCGGGATCTCATCGATCACTGCCGGAGTTGGATCGCTCAGGGTGACGTGCAGTCCATAGTCGATCACTGCCTTGTCGTTTGCCTTGTTCCACCAGGTTTCCACACTCTGGCGCAGTGATCCGCCCTTGCTCTGCCCGGTAAAATCGATGTGACAAGTCGTGCCACCAAAGGCTGCCGCTTTGTGACCTGTGTAAAAATCATCGGACGAGCAAGTGCCCATCATTGGCAGTTCGAGATGGGTGTGGACATCGATGCCGCCGGGCAGAACGAAGCGATTGCTGGCATCGACCGTCTGCGCATCTTCACAGACGAGATCGTTGCCAATCTGAGCGATCTTCTCGCCGTCAATCAGCAAATCTGCCTGGAAGGTATCCGATGCTGTAACCAATGTACCGTGTTTTATCAATGTTTTCATATCATCACTCGTTCCCACGCTCAGCGTGGGAATGCAGTCCAGACGCTCTAGCGTCCCGTTCTCAGCGCAATCTCAGCCTATACCAATCGCTTCAACGCCTGCAAACTTGGCTCTACCAACGTCGCCTCTCCTGTCGCCCGCATCGCCGACTTGACATCCTTCAGCCCGTTCCCCGTCACTACCACGACCACAGACTCAGCCTCGCCGATCATTCCTTGCCCTACCGCTTTGACTAGGCCAGCATAGCCGGTCGCCCCAGCAGGTTCGGCAAAGACGGCTGCACTGCGAGCTAAGTTGCGCATCGCCTCCAGGATTTCCTCATCCGTGACAGTGAGGTAAGCGCCCTTGGTTTGAGTCGCAGCCCGTACACCACGCACCCCATCGCGGCAACCCAACCGAAATGCTGTCAGCAATCGTCTCGGCAGGACATTGAATGATCTCTTCGTTACCACGTTTCCACGCTTCGTAGACGGCAGGCGAACCCTCGGCCTGAACACCATAAACCCGTGGCATTTTCTCGATCCAGCCAAGCGCCAGCAGATCCTTGAAACCCTTGTGGATGCCACTGATAATATTGCCATCACCGACCGAGACAAAGACGCAATCTGGAACCAGCCAATGATTATCAGGCCGGGCTGCTTGAGACTGTGTAAATTGTTCGGCGATCTCGAAGGCCGCCGTCTTTTTCCCTTCGACCGTAAATGGATTATATCCTGTGCTCCGGCAATACCAGCCAAATTCGTGCGCGGCCTGTAAGGAGAGATCGACTGCATCGTCGTAGCTGCCTTGCACCAGGAAGACCCTGGCTCCGTACATCAACAACTGCGCCACCTTGGCCTGCGGCGCTGTATGCGGCACAAAGATCACGGTCGGAATCGGCACACTAGCTGCCATTCCTGCCAACGCTGCCGCTGCATTACCCGACGAGGCAGTCGTGATGATCTGCTCCGCTCCACCGACCATCAGCGAACGGGCCACCACCACCGACGACGCCCGATCCTTGAATGATGCCGTCGGATTGCGACCATCGTCTTTGATAAAGAGGCGACCAGGCTGCAATCCAAGCGGTTTAGCCAATCGGTCAGCCTGATAAAGCGGCGTGCCACCCGCATTGCGCAACGGTGTGCCAGCAAACCCTGGATCCTCAACTGGCAAGAGTGGCAGATAGCGCCACAGCGAACGATCTTTCGAGTTTGTGATCGATTGAACTGAACTCTGCCGTCCAATCGCCGCATAGTCAAGCAACACTTCTAAATTGCCGCTGTCGCCATGCTTGGGGCAGACATAGGTCACTTCGTCGGGCGCATATTCCGCCCCACAGAGGGTACATTTGTAAGCGAGAAAGGGAATCATAGTGAGATGGGGAGATGGGGAGATGAGGAGATGAGGTGATAAGGTGTTTTCTCCCTACCTCCCCACTTCCCTATCTCCCCATCCATTCTATTCTTGTGCAAACGCATCAATCATCAAATACGGGTCGCTCATCGGATAGAGGATCGGGCAGGTGGCACCGCGCTTCAGATATTCCTGCACTTTGGCGCGTGCTTCATCGGGTGTGCCGGTGGCGGAAATCTTGAGCACAAAGTCGTCGGGCACAAACTGCATCGCCTCGTGGATCTGCTCTTTGGTGGCTGGCCAGCCGAGAATCGATTGCACCTTGGTCACCACATCCTGACTCACACCTGATGCCTTAGCAATATGCGGTTGCTGGGCCAGGTATTGGGTGAGCAGCACCTTGGCATCCTCAATCGCCTTTTTGCGATCATGGTTGACCGAGCAGACCACCAACTGCGGACGATCCAGATCTTCGACCCGGCGGCCTGCCTTCTTCGCCCCTTTGTCGAGCAACTCCAGCGCCCGATCATTGTATTCGGGCGGCACACAGTAGTTGAGCACGCAGCCATCGGAGATCTCGCCGGTTAACTCCATCATTTGGTCGCCGGTAGCGCCGATCATGATCGGAATGTTGCGCGGCTCGCGGCGACCGTGGACGACATCCAATTCGATGCCAGTGACATGATGAAACTCGCCGTGGAAGGTGACATTTTCCATGTTGAGCAGGCGGCGCATCACTTCAACTGTCTCGCGCATGGCAAGCAGCGGTTTGCGCCGTTCGATGCCGACATTCTTGGCCAGCGGATCCCACCAGGCACCGATGCCGCAAATGACGCGGTTGGGGGCCAGGTCGTCGAGCGTGAGGAAGGTGGCGGCGAGCAAACCAATGTTGCGCGTCCAGTTGTTGATCACGCCGGAGCCGACTTTGAGTGTCTTGGTGGTTGCCGCAAAGGCCGCCATTGGCACAATGGCGTCGCGCACCAGGCGACTCTCCGCCTGCCAAACTGCTTCAAACCCCTTACTCTCAGCATACTGGGCAATCTTCATCCCATCCTGCAAGGAGTGGGCGTCTTGTAGATAGAGGGCGACACGTTGGTTGGACATGATAATCTCCTTTTCGGTACGAAACACGAGATACGAAATACGAATTGACTCGTATTTCGTATCTCGTGTTTCATATTTCATTCAATTCCTGTAATTTTGATCCCTGACGACTTCACTTTGTAGCGAATGTTCAACCCGATCAGCAGCGAGGTCAACCCCTCAGGCACGACTGCATTGGCGAGTGGACCGGCGTCCCAGGCTTTCATGCCGGCGTCGCTTGCCAGTTGGATCACGGTTGCTTTGGATTCTTTGTCATCGCCGCAGACCAGCACATCGCAGTCGATGGGGTGGTCTGGGTCTTTGAGATGCTCGGCAGAGATGTTCTGGAAGGCGGTGACCACTTTGACGCCTTCACCTAACAGCGCCTGTGCCTCCTGACTGGCCGATCCACCGGCGGGAAGTTGCACTCTTGAGACCTTGGGTGGCACCAACGGCACGGTGACATCGACAAAGATTTTGCCCTGCACGGCACTTTTTACACTTTCGATGGTGGCGGCGTGGGCCGAGTAGGGCACAGTTAGCACAATAATCTCGGCAGCCTGTGCGGCGGAGAGATTGTCCATGCCGCGTACACTGTCGATACCTAGTTTTTCGTTTAGTTCAGCGGCGGCGGTCTGTGCCTTCTCCGCAGTGCGTGAACCGATGATGATCGAATGACCTGCTCGTGCCCAGCGCAAGCCAAGCCCCGATCCTTCATGTCCGGTGCCGCCGAGAATAGAAATGGTAGTCAATGGATAAGTCCTCCTACTGTTACAATTTGCAAAATGATTGACAAAGGGATAAACCTATTGTAAAATTGGTGTTATCCTATTCCAAGGGGTGAACAATGACACTATCACACAACTTTTCAACTCAAATCAGTAACCTCGAAAAGCTCAAAGAGATTGCTGCTCGCTGCGGATTTGTACAGACTCGTGGTCCGCAAAAGGGCGAAGGCAGCGTTCGACAGATGCTTGAAGCGATCATTGAGGGCGAAGCTATTGTAAGACCAGTTTACAGACACGACGATTTAACGGAAGTTGAAAAGCAGCACCTTGAATTTCAACAGAAATTACTGGCAAAAGGGTTGATTCGTGAGATCAAGCGAATTGATAAAAGTAAACTATCTCCCTTCAACCCCATCAAAGTTGATGGGGAGCCTGTTTCAAAAATGATTATCCGCGAGCGACGATGAGTCAATATTTTTTTGATACAAGTGCTTTGGTAAAACGATATCTTGTCGAAACAGGTTCAAGTTGGGTAAATCAAATCATTTCTCAACCAGAGCGCCAAATCTATATCTCCCGATTGACGGAAACTGAAGTCTCGGCGGCACTAACTCGGCGCTTGAACAGTACCGATGCACCACTTGTACTAAAAATCTTTGATCAAGATCTGATTGTTTCATGTGTACCAGTGACTATTACGGATATCATCATTGATAATGCAGTCATACTAGCACGTTCCCAACGGCTGCGTGGCTGCGATTCGCTTCAACTGGCAACCGCATTGGAGATTGCTAAGGATGATCCATCTCTTATATTTGTCTGCTCTGACAATGATCTTCTACTTGCTGCCACTGCCATAGGACTTCTAACCGAAAACCCTGAAATGCACCCTTAGCTATTCACTATTTCCAATATCTCTCCCACACTTTCGCCGCCAACTCCCGACTCTTCGCCGTGATCTCCGCCTCGTCCAAAAACAGCAACTCTCGATCCTTCATCAGCACTTTGCCGCCGCAGATCGTTGTCGTCACCATGGACGGCTCGAAGCCAAAGAGGATGTGCCAGGGCAGGTTGCCGGCACTGAGCGGCGTAATCGGATGGTAATCGACAAAGATGATATCGGCAAAAGCTCCTTCTTCCAGCACACCGACCTTGGCTTGTGGGAAGAAGACGCCGGTCAACGCTGCATTGTTCTGCACCGCCATTTCGCTGATCGTGTAGCCGCCCGCCCGTCGTGGATCACGATGGGCCGCTTTGTGATAGAGGTAGGCGGTCTTCCACTCTTCCCACATGGCGTTGGAGAAGCCATCGTTGCCCAGGCAGACCTTGATGCCCATGCGCAGCAACGACTCGATCCCAGCAGCGCCAACGGCATTGTTCATGTTGGAGCGTGGCTGATGGGTGACCCAGGTACCGGTCTCTTTGACCAACTCCGCCTCGTGCCCGTCGATATGAACACAGTGCGCCGTAATCGATTGGGGACCCAGGATGCCAAACTTATGCAGGCGATCGATTGCCCGCAGCCCGTGACGGTTGATGTTGTGATATTCATCGGCTTCATGCTCGGCAACATGGATGTGAAAACCACCATCCCAAGCCGACTTGCATTCCTCAAGAGTCTCATCGGAGAGGGTAAAGGCTGCGTGCATGCCAAACGTCCCTGCCACCTGCCCCTTGCTACCTGCAACCTTCTTCGCAAAACGTACATTCTCAGTAATTCCTGCTTTGGCTTTGTCGAGACCGTCGCGGTCACTGACTTCGTAGCAGAGGCAGGCACGCAATCCTGCCTGATCGACAGCTTCGGCGATCGCATCCAGCGAACCATCGATGGCGTTGGGCGAGGCATGGTGGTCGATCAGCGTGGTTGTGCCATGTTTCACGGCGTCGATCAGACAGACCAGCGCCGAATATTTGACATCGTCGAGCGTGAGTGATTTATCGAGCTTCCACCACAAACGTTCGAGAATCTCCGGAAAATCCTTGGCCGGATCGCCGGGAATGGCCATGCCACGGGCAAAGGCACCATAAAAGTGAGTATGGGCGCAGATGTTGCCTGGCATTACCAGTTGGTTCCTGGCATCCAGCACAGCTTCGGCGGGGTACTTGGCGCGCAGTTCTGCCGCTGTGCCGATTTCGGCAACCCGATCTCCCTCAATACGCAGGGCGTGATTGGGCAGAATACGATTGTTCTCACCCCAGGTCACTAGGGTGGCGTTGGTGATTAACATGAAACAAGTCCTCGTATAAAATTGTGGAAGGGAGCACTAACCATTACACCATTAACCGTTAACCATTCTTCACCCCAGCCATCATCAACCCCAATTGCTCCGGCGTGGAAGTTCTTCCATCAACAATTCCCACGATCTTTCCTTCAAACATGACGGCAATGCGGTCGGAGAGGGCACGGATTTCGTCGAGATCTTCGGAAATGAGCAAAATGGCGGTGCCATTGGCGCGCTGTTCGAGCAGACGTTGATGAATGTACTCGCTGGCTCCAATGTCCACGCCACGGGTGGGCTGGGCAGCGATGAGAACACTCGGCTTGCGGTCCAATTCACGCGCCAGGATCAGCTTTTGAATATTGCCGCCGGACAGATTTTTGGCGGGTGTCTGTAACGATGGCGTCTTAACATTAAAACTCTCGACCAGCGATTTGCACTTGCTGCCAATGGTGGCAAAGTTGAGCAGGCGGCGTTGGGAATAGGGCGGGCCATTATGGTCACGCAAAATCAGATTC
This sequence comes from Caldilineaceae bacterium, assembly GCA_046328715.1. GTDB lineage: Bacteria > Chloroflexota > Anaerolineae > Caldilineales > Caldilineaceae > JAXLWB01. The sequence continues at coordinate 107,377 of JAXLWB010000027.1, forward strand.
TCAGCCACCGAAAAGTCCTTGATCACGCCTTCACGCATGCGCTCTTCGGGAATGCTGGCCTGTCCCCCGTTAAGCCGCTGCAACGGATTGGCGTGGGTTACATCCTGGCTGTTAAGGCGTACACTGCCCTGGGTGGGAGCGCGCAACCCGGTCAGCACCTCGGCCAATTCACGCTGACCGTTGCCCGAAACTCCTGCAAGTCCGACAATTTCGCCCCCGTGCAGTTCAAGCGAGACACCGCGCAGTGCATCCGTGGTGCGATCGCCTTTGCACCAGAGGTTGTTGATCTGTAGAAGAGCTTCTCCAGGAATGGCAATTGGTCGTTCGTATTGCAAAATGACCTCACGTCCCACCATCTCGCTAGCCAGTTGTGAACGGGTCATGCCTGCTGTGGGGTGCGTGGCCACCACTCGTCCATCACGCATCACGGTGACACGATGGCTCAGGTCAAGCACTTCGTGTAGTTTGTGGGAAATGAAAATCAAACTGTGCTTGTCGGCGGCCATTTGACGCAGAATAACGAAAAATTCATCCACTTCTTGCGGGGTCAACACCGCAGTCGGTTCATCCAAAATCAGCAACGAAGCTCCCCGATAGAGCGCCTTGATAATCTCGACACGCTGCTGTTCGCCCACCGCCAGTTGCCAGACGTAGGCACTCGGATCCACTTTCAGCCCGTAACGCTTGGCAAGTTCCTCAATCCGAGCGGCCACCGAATCGAGATCGAGCCGTGGCGCACGCGCTGATTTCAGCCCCAACGCCACATTCTCGGTGACGGTGAGTGTGGGCACCAGCATAAAGTGCTGATGGATCATGCCAATCCCAGCGCTGATGGCATCGGCGGGCGAACGGAAATTTTGCGCCTGGCCATTGATGCGGATCTCACCCTCATCGGGGCGGTAGAGCCCGTAAAGTTGGCGCATCAAGGTGCTTTTGCCCGCGCCATTCTCCCCCAGCAAGGCATGAATCTCGCCCGCCTTCACATCAAAACTCACCCGATCATTCGCCAACACCCCAGGAAAACGCTTGGTGATGTTGAGCAATTCGAGCGAGGAAATTTTAGGTTGAGAATACTTCCCTGAATTTGTGTCTGACATTGGGCATTGTCTCAACGAAATTAGAGACTCTACGTTCATGTAAACATGCACAACCAGCGCTGAAAATAGCAATCCGATTGCGCCTGCTAGAAGGTCTGTCATTCTGAGGAGCGGCTGTTTGCGACGAAGAATCTCGGTTGGACCACGCAGGATTCTTCGCTCAAAAAAGCCTTCGCTCAGAATGACATGTTATATTGTGGGTGGTATCGAAAGTTCGTGATAGGCGATATTAGTTTCAAGTCGAAGATCGGGAGATTCACTTAGACAATCTCTCTATCTCCCAATCTCTCTAATTCTTACTTCCAAAACCCCTCGTGCACAACCCTCGCTTCCTCCTCGATCAGCGGTCCAACCACCTCAACGGGGCGGACGCAGCGGGCGAAGACTTCGCGGCAGGGGAGCGACATGGTCTCATTGTCGAGATTGGTGCCGTCGCCGGTCATGGCATAGAGACCGTCCTCGCTCAAGGCAAAGACGACACGACCGATGCCACTCCAGTGAATTGCACCCGAACACATGGCGCACGGTTCGGTGCTGGTATAAAGGGTGCAACGTTCGAGCACGGCCCGCTCAAAACGTTTGGAGGCCATACGTACCAAATTAGTCTCAGCATGGCCCGTACAATCATGTTCTGTGTTGACGGTATTCTCCGCCTCCAGCAATACATTCCCCTGCTCGTCAACCAACAAGGCCCCAAAGGGATGATTGCCATGCTCGCGTGCCCGGCGGGCGACGGCAATGGCTGTGCGGAGGTGGAATAGATGCTTGGTATTCATAGATTAATTACGAAATACGATGTACGAAATACGAGATATGGGGTATATTCTGAAAACTCGTATTTCGTACGTCGTATTTCGTATATCCTCTTATCTCGGCTCCACCACGATCTTGATCGAGCCATCGGCTAGGCCCTTTTCGGCGGCTTTGGCAGCGTCGACGGCTTCGGCGGGCAGTTTGTCGCTGTAGATGGTGCGGATGCCACCGTTGGCATAGGTCAACTGTAGCACTTCGCCACCCAGCGTACCAGCAGCACGTTTGGCAAGGATGTCTTTGAGCAGTTGCTTCCAATCATAGATGGCACTGGCCATCACGGTGTCTGGAGCGGCGCTACTCTGGTCGGCCTGGACGCCAATCCACGGTACGCCCTTTTCCTTGGCAACACCAATCGCGCCGACAACCTGTTGCGATGAACCGGTCAGCACATCAGCACCGGCAGCCAGGTGGGTGTTGGCTGCTTCGGCAGCCAGTGCTGTGTCACCAAAGGAGCCAGTGAAGGAAACATTGACCTTGACATCGGGATCAGTAGCCTTGACGCCAGCCAGGAAGCCATCGACGTGCAACTTGGCATCGCCTGCATCGACTGGACCGACTAGGCCAATGATCTTCGACTTGGTCAACTTGGCAGCAAGCACGCCGGTGACATAGCCTGCTTCGTCGCCACGCGGCTCGTAGGCAAAGATGTTGTTGATGCCATCTTCCTTGCCGGTCTTGGTCGTGGTACCCCAGGCAAAGCTGACATCGGGGAAGTCAGGTGCGATCTCCATCAGCGAATCGCCATATTGCGCGCCGTGGGCAATGACCAGATTGTAGCCATTGGAGGCATAGTCACGGATGGCGGCTGCGGCATCGGGAACCTTGAACATATTCTCGGTGTAAGCGATCTCCAGCTTGTCGGCACCCATTTCATCCTGTAATTCCTTCAAGCTGACATAGATCGATTGACTCCAGGCAATGTCGTTAATCGTACTGGGCATAACCACTGCAATTTTGATTACATCCCCAGACGCAGGTGCTGCCGCCGCCGCAGGGGTGTCAGTCGCTACGGCTGGTGCTGCAGCAGGCGTGTCGGTTGCCGCAGCCGGTGCTGAGGCCGGAGCACTCGGCACCGCTGCCGGGCAGGCCGCCAAAACCAACACGGCGACCACGACACTCACTAACGCAAAGATTCGTTTCATACTTTGTTCTCCTTATTTAAAAAATGGTTTTGATAAAGCAACATAATAATGAATCCTGCTCTACTTGTTGACAATTAACCATTAACCATTCCCCATTGACCATTCTAATGACTTCCTCGCTCGAACGCCTTAGTTAACGCCGCTGGTTGCATGGCTCGACGGAAGGGCAAAGCCAGGGCGACGATGGTAAGAACGTAAGGCAACATCACGGCTACATCGGCGGGCAGATTCAAGCCCAGCACTTGAACCCAGAGTTGCAGTGCGTTGACCAGGCTGAAAAATAGTGCACCTGCCATCACGCCAAAGGGGGTCCAACTGCCAAAGTAGACCAATGCCACCGCGATAAAGCCTTGACCGTTGGTCATCCCTTCCTGGAAGATGTTGAGCAGTGCAATCGAAAGCGAAGCGCCTGCCACCCCGGCCAACATGCCGCCCAGGGTCACTGTGGCATAACGCACTTGGCTTACATTGACTCCCAGCGAATCTGCGGCAGATGGATTTTGACCCACGGCACGGGTATTAAGCCCCCAAGTCGTCTTGTTCAGTACCCACCATGCCACTGGCACCAGCAAGAATGCGCCATAGACTAGCAAACTGTGGCTCAAAAAGATTGGGCCAAGCACGGGAACATCGCTAAGGCAGAAGGATGAACTGACACAGAAGTGTAATTCCTGAAAGCCCGACTTGCCTTCCACCGAACCCAACAGCGTCTTGAAGAGCAAACTCGACAAGCCCAACCCAACCATGTACAAACCGATACCGCTGATGCCCTGTTCGGCCTGCAACGTGATACTGACAAAGGCCATCGCCAATCCTAAAAGGCCACCCACAATTAGCGCAGCCAGCAACCCAAGCCAGGGGCTACCAGTCAACGAAAGCACATAAAAGCCGCTAAACGCTCCCATCAACATGATGCCTTCTACACCCAGATTGAGCACTCCCGAACGTTGGGCGAACATCTCACCTAATGCTGCGTAGAGATAGGGTGTCGCCAAACGGATGCCGGAATGGGCGATGCCCGTAAGGATGGCAGTGAGAGTTAGGGTTTCATTCATAATCGTTTATGCTATAATACGAGTCTATTGGTGATTCTTAATGAAAGGCAGAGCCATGAGTCGTTTAGTCATACTTGATCTTCCCGATCCGGTCTATGAGAAATTTAGCGAGCGCAGCAAGAAAACGCATCGCACAATTGAAGATGAACTTCTGACTGCATTTGCGCTGAATTTACCCATGCCAACCCTTGCGTTGCATACTGAATATTCAGCCTATGATGAAGTACTTGATTTTTTAAGTACGGCCCCGTCCCCTTTAGAGATTATTGATTTCCAATTGTCCGATAAGGCACGGCAAAGAGCATCATTCTTACTTCAGAAACAACGTCAGCAAAGTTTAACTGCCGCTGAAGAAGATGAACTAGATGCGTATGTCGAACTCGGCGATTTTCTCGGAATTCTTCGTGCCAAAACGCAACTAAAACTTCATAAGCGTGGATTGCTGTAAACAATGACAACGTATATTTCAGATCCACTGCGCCTCCAAGTGATCCAACGTGCTAATTCCCGTTGTGAGTATTGTCTTTTGCATCGTGATGATGAACCGATCTACGCTCATGAAGTTGATCACATTATTGCAGAAAAGCATCTTGGTAAAACTGAACTTGCTAATTTGGCATATGCTTGTTTCTATTGCAATCGCTATAAAGGAACAGATATCGCATCGATTGATCCGCTGACTCTTCGAGTGACACCGTTATTCAATCCTCGCAATCAAGTTTGGTCAGAACACTTTTTTCTCGATGGAGCAATTATCATTCCTCTGACAGATGTTGGTCGGACCACCGTTCGTTTATTACAAATGAATCGTGATCGTATGCTTCAGCGCCGTACATACCTAATCCAACTTGGTCGCTATCCTTAGCTCACTCTCCTACTCGCTTTTCTGCGTACCCAGATATCACTACTGACCACAAACAATACGATCACTCCCAGAATCGCAGTGACCAATACTTGTGGAATCTGCACCGCTCGCTGCATTTTGTCACCGCCGACGAGCAGACCGCCAAAGAGAATGGCAGAAGGAATGGCTGCCAGCGGATGCAGCTTGCCAAAGAGCGCAACGACGATGCCCGAAAAGCCATACCCGGCTGAAACTGATGTCGGCTCGAACATCCGATGATGTAAACCCAGGATCTCGACTGCACCCGCCAGCCCGATCAGCGCACCGCTCAGCCCCATCGAAAATGCCATGTAACGCTGCACATTGATACCCGCATAGCGCGAGGCAAATGGATTGAGGCCGACGGCGCGGATACGATAGCCAATCGTGGTGCGCCAGAGGAAGATGTAGACAATCACTGCCATCAGTATGCCGATCAGTAAGCCAGTATGAAGGCGAGTGGGATCGGCCAGCAGCCCATAGAGATCGCCCCAATAGCCACCGATACCCGCTTCTTTGGAGGGTTGCAACCCGAGCGCCTTGCCGATATCCGCAAAGCGGGCAAGGTCAGTACTGCGAGACAAACGGGCTGAATGAGGAATATTGGTGCCAGCCGCTCGTTCCGCCGGGTCCATCATGACCCCACGCAGCAGAAAGTAACCGATCTGAACTGCAATCTGGTTGAGCATGATGGTGCTCAGGATCTCGTTGACATTGAGCCGGGCCTTGAGCCAACCCGCAATCGCCCCCCAAATGCCACCTGCCAACGCACCGGCAGGCAAGCAGAGCAGGATCACCAGCCAGCCGGGTACTTTTTCGCCCAGTTGAATGGCCAACCAACTGGTCGCCAGCGCCGCCATGATCAACTGCCCCTCGCCGCCGATGTTGATCACATTAGCCCGAAAGGCGATGATCACACCGAGGGCGACGAGCAATAGTGGTGTCGCCACCACCAGCACATCGGCCAATCCATTTTTGTTACCAAAGGCACCAACGAACATTGCACGGTAGGCTTCAACGGGGTTGGTTCCCAGCGCCGCCAGAATAACGGCACCCACGGCCAGCCCAGCGATTACAGCGAGGATCGGCATGAGCAGGCCAAACCAGCGGTCAAGCGAGAAAAGCGTGGAACGAGTTTTTTGCATTCTTGTGGTTGCTTTGTAGAGATAAGTCAGAAACTCGTCTCTACAGGATGGTTTACCTTATTATCTTTGATTTTTATCGTTCAACAATGGTGATCTTTTACAAAGATTTTGGTTAATGATTGGGCAATCGTGGCGTAGATTGTTGCTTCACCATATCCCCAGCCCGACTGCCCTGCGTCGACATCAGTTGTTAAATTGTATCTAACACGGCTAGAAGAGCTTAGATTAACCTGTAGTATCGCACAGGCTTGTTCCCAGCCTGATGGGCAGGTGTTAGCGTAGGTCGCCGCAGCGTGATGCCTATGCTCCCAGCCCTATGGGCGTGGGTTATCATAGGTCGCCGCGTTGCGGCTAAATGCCTTGTCCCCTTGTCACCCCTTCAGCTTCTCTGCCAGTTGTGCCTTGAGCCACTTTTTATCGCAGGGCAGGCTGTAGCAGCGCACGCCGGTGGCGTTGTAGATGGCGTTGATGATGGCCGGTGTGGTCGGGATCGAGGCCAGTTCGCCCACGCCTTTGGCACCGTAGGGGCCATCCTTGGTCTGCTCTTCGACAAAGAAGGAGATGACTTCGGGCGTTTGCTCGATGGTTGGCAGGTTGACTTTCTTGAGCGTATCGGTGACGACGACACCCTCCTTGAGCACAAAGTTTTCCTGGAGCGCCATGCCCATGCCCATTGAGATCGAGCCTTCCACCTGCCCTTGCAGCGCCAGCGGATTCATCACACGACCGACATCATTGGCGGCGATCACCTTAATCACCTTGGTCTCTCCAGTTTTAATGTCCACTTCCACCAATGCTGCCTGGGCACCGAAGCCAAAGGCAAAATGGTGATACTTGGGCGCCATCGGTGCCACATATTGATAGCTCATCTTGGGCACTCGTCCCTCACGGCGTGCCTGTTTGACGACATCCGTCAACGGCACTTTGTTGGCATGATTGTGGACATACCCACCCTCGAAGCGCAATGTCTCCGGTGCGGCATCCAACATTTCGGCGGCGGTCTGGCTGAGCAGCTTGCGCACTTCAATGGCAGCGTAGCGGGCGGCATTACCCGTGACATAGGTCTGGCGTGAGGCTGTGGTGGCCGCACAATCGAGCGTCAAATCGGTGTCGGCAACCAACACATCGACCTGCGGATAGGGCACGCCTAGTTCTTCACTGACAATCTGCGCCAAGACGCCGACCAACCCCTGCCCGATCTCGGCGGCACCGGCTCGCACGGAAGCTCGCCCGTTAGCAAAGAGTTCGACCTCGGCCCCCGCGGCGTCGTAGGCACCTGAGCCAAAACCTGTGTTTTTGTAGGCACAGGCGACACCCCAGGCCCGCCGTTTGTCCCCTTCCACCGCCACAAAGGAATGTTTCTTCATCTCCTCTGCCACTTTTTCCAAGGCAATGGGCAGACCGCAGCTTTCGGTCAGTTCGTGGCCCGCCAGTGTCTTTTTACCCACAGAGAGGATATTCTTGCGGCGGAATTCAATTGGGTCCATGCCCAGTTCTTTGGCCAATTCGTCCATCTGGCTTTCCATGGCAAAGCCGCTCTGGGTCACGCCAAAGCCACGAAAGGCACCGCAGGGCACGTTGTTGGTATACATGGCATAGGTCGTCACCTTGGCGTTGGGCACCGAGTTGGGACCGGCGGCGTGGGTAGTGGCGCGCAACATAACGTGATTGCTCAGGCTGGCATAGGCACCGCCGTCGCCATAGATCTCGACTTCGTGCGCCATCAGCTTGCCATCTTTGGTTGCACCCGTCTTCATCTTGATCTGCGTGGCATGGCGTTTGGGATGGAAGGTGAGCGACTCCTTGCGGCTGAAGACCATCTTGACCGGGCGTTTGCTCTTTTGGGCGAGCAGCGCCACATGGATCTGCACGCTGACATCCTCCTTGCCGCCAAAGGCACCGCCAATCAGACAGTTGACCACCCGAATCTGCGACTCGGGAACATCCAGCGTCGCAGCGATCTGCGCCCGGTCACCAAAGGGGATCTGCCCGCCACAATAAACCGTGATACGCCCATCCGGTCCGGGCACGGCCAATCCGGCTTCCGGCTCGATGAAGCCATGTTCGACAAACTGCGTGCGATATTCGCGCTCGATGACCACATCCGAAGCGGCAAAGCCAGCGGCGATATCGCCGTTTTCCAGGTTGTAGATCGCTTTGAAGTTGCCGCCTTCGTGGTGCGGATGGAGCAGGACAGCACCTGGTTGCGCTGCCTGTTTGGGATCGCTGAGCACAGGCAGCGGTTCATAGTCAACTTCGATCAGCTTGAGCGCTTCTTCGGCGATCTCCTCGCTTTCGGCGGCGACCAGCGCAATCGCATCGCCCATGTAGCGCACCTTGTCGTAACAGAGCACCGGCCAATCAACCTCGTGGACGCCGCAATCTTTGCGCCCGGGAATGTCGTCGGCAGTCAGTACGACGACAACCCCTGGCAGTGCCTTGGCTTTGCTCGTATCGACTCTGAGCAGGTTGGCATGGGGGTGCTTGGAACGCAGCGCCCGGGCATAGAGCATTCCTTCGACGTAGAGATCATCGGCGTAGATGCCTTTGCCCGTCACCTTGGCCACCGCATCAGGGCGGGGCAGCGGTTGGCTGATGGCATGCATCGCCTGTTTGACTAGCGGCAGGTTGGGCACCTCTTGCCCGGCAGCCTGCTGGATCGCACGGACGATGGCGTTGTGACCGGTGCAGCGGCAGATATTGAATTGATGCCCGTCGTAAATTTCGTCGAGTGTGGGATTGGGATGTTTGTCGAGCAGCACCTTGGTCGATATGATAAAACCGGGCGTGCAGAAACCGCATTGCGTTGCGCCCTGGTCGATATACGCCTGCTGGATCGGGTGCAGCGTGCCATCAGGAGCGGCTATCCCTTCGATGGTTGTAACCTCAGCCCCATCACACTTTTTCATCTGCACCAAACAGGAACGCTCCGCCTTACCGTCACGAATCACCATGCAGCTACCACAGTGACCAGTGCCGCAGCCATCCTTGGTGCCGGTTAGCCGCAACTGGTCACGGATGACATCCATTAAGTTGCTGTTGGGGGCGGCACTCACCGGATGCGGTGTGCCGTTTACGGTCAGGGTGAAGGTTTGTTTGTCGGTCATTGTTTATCCTCTCCTAAATTTACGCTACTTCTTTAGTGCCATTCAATATGCATGGTCTTCTGTATCAAACTTTTCAGGTAGATTTGCGAAGAAAACCAGTTTTCGAGAATAATTCACAGTATTGGCTGCTTGCAGGTAGGTTTGCTCGTAATCTAGCATTATGATTGATCCGGAATATCAGCGTTACAAGCGTAATTATCCAACTTTTCCCGGCGTGGCAACTTGTAGCTGAAAGTTACTGCTTCCTCCGTATGTCTCGTTAGTTCATCGTTCGTTCAAGCGATTGAAGGATACTGTCAACGATAGGGTCTTCAATGCCAATCTCAGATGAGGCACAAATATAGGTTACGAATAACATGATCTCGCTAGAACGCAACCACCACACTTGCCAACGTTGCTCTTCCTCATTACCATCTTCTACAATGCCGTACTGAATTGAGTAACCGAGGAATTGACCTGCGTCAACTTTTCTAACTTTTGGACTTCCTTCAACGTCATGGGCAAGATTCAAATCTGCAATATGCTCTTCCAAGAACTCCAGCAGATCTTGATCGGTAACAACTTCACCTTTTTCATACAAACTGATTTGAAGCGCCCCAATGGGATCTTGAGCGCTGAATGTCCAACAACTTTCGTCAACTTTTCCCAACCAAGTTTCAGGTATATCAATACTCCATGAATAGGCTTGGAAGAGCATCAAATCACTCCTTAGAGACGTAGCAGATTCTTATGAACGAAATCTAAATCAATTACGATGAAGAAGCAGATGTTCTGTACGTGTCTTTCGGACGTAGCGACCATGTGACAGGTATTGAGTTGACTGACAATGTGTTGCTCCGTCTAGACACAGGCAAAACAACTGGCTTGCCACCTCGTGCGATTGGTCTGACCTTTATCAGTTATGAACGGATGATGGCTCATTTTCAAAATCAGCCAATCCCAGTTTCCTTGACAAATCTCCGTCAACTTCCAGAGCAGCTTCTTCAATTGCTTTGTGTGTTTCAATAAGTATGGCTTTTAGTTGCTGCTCGCTAAGCATATTCTTGTACGCTAATTTCCAGCATTGATTTGACATCCCATTCGTTTCTTTCCAACTTCGCTGTTGTCTCTACCCACACCAAATGCGTCTCGCATCCACAATCCGACGACCCGAACCCCACCATTGGCACTACTGTCCCAGGCAATTCTCGCAACTTGTTCGCCCATTCACATTCCCGCCGCACGGAATCGCATGTCCACCAGACTTCTTCCACTTCACAGGCGGCTCGTAGATAGTCGATATGCCAGCGCAGCCGTTTCTCCTTGCGCAGATGGCGTCCCACTCGTGCTGCCAGCCCACCGGGTCCGAAGGCGCTGCCGACGTAGATGTAATAGCCAGGTTGCAAAACCAGATCGCCCAAGCGTCCGATACGAACAGTTTGTGTTGTGGCTGCTCGCAAAATCAGGGCGTAAGTGCCAGGACGTTTGTCAATCTCCAATCGTTGCATGGTGCAGAACCACGGATTTGGGGTTACGCCGATTTGTTGCTGGTTTGGCCGCTATCGAAAAAGATACTCAGTTCACTAATGGCAGGGCAAGCGCCTGCGGCAGCGATGGTCAGGCGAATTTTGTCAGTCGTACAGGTCGCTCCGCGCACCAAACGACGATTACCGATGGCCTGACCACGATCATATTCCTGCCATTGTCCAGCTTGATCGACTTCGATCAAAAACTCATCGACCCGTTGCCCCAAGGCAATGAACTCACGCAGTCGGATAATGTTAAAGGTGATTGGCTGCGGAAATCGCAACTCAACCTGGGCTGAGGTGATCGCATCATCGGTTGTCCAGTAGGTAGTTGTGTCGCCATCCAGCAAATGGTCAGGGGCGAACTGCTCATCCTGGCCACGCCAATGAGTTGCACTGACTTGCGCATCGCTTGCCAAATTGGCCTCGAAGATTGCATTCAGGCGTTTGCGAAACGCGCTCAGTGCTGCTACATCCTGCGCTGGGATTTGCCCACGCCGATCCGGTGGTAGGTTGAGCAACAAAGATGCCCCACGCCCGACCGACTGAAAGTAGAGATCGAGCAGATTTTCAGGCGAACGGACTTTGTCATCTTCCGCCGGATGATAAAACCAGCCCGGACGAATCGAGACGTCACATTCGGCGGGAATCCAGTCGCTGCCCGAACGGTCACCCTGATTTAATACGTGGTTATCAGCATTCCCAGGTGAAAATTGGTTGCCATCCATCGTATGCCAACAAGGATCTCCGGCGATTCCCTTCTCGTTGCCTACCCAACGCACATCCGGCCCGGCGTCGCTAAAGATACAGGCATTGGGTTGAAGTGCACGCACAATTTTCCAGGTGTTGGGCCAGTCGTAATAGGTATGGTTATCGATCTTGCGCATCTCCCGGTGTCCGCCATAAAAACCGTCGCCGCCGTTGGCCCCATCGAACCAGACTTCAAACAGCGGGCCATAATTGCTGCAAAGTTCAATCAACTGGGCACGGTAATAGTCGAGATAGGCCGCACTGCCATAGTCGGGATGATTGCGATCCCAGGGGGAAAGATAGACGCCAAATTTCAGACCGTGGCTTCGACACGCACCGGCCAGCTCGCGCACGACATCGCCTTGGCCATTGCGCCACGGGCTGTTTTTGACCGAATGTTCGGTAAATTGCGAAGGCCACAGGCAAAAGCCATCATGGTGTTTGCAGGTGAGGATCAGCCCAGCCATACCCCCAGCCTCCGCAGCCCCTACGATCTGGTTTGCGTCGAAATCGGTCGGAGCAAACAACGCAGGCGACTCGTCCCCATAACCCCACTCTTTATCGGAAAAGGTGTTGACAGTAAAGTGAACAAAGCCGTACACCTCCATCTGATGCCAAGCCAACTGGCGAGGGGATGGGACGGGGAGAAGTGGTTGTGGTGCTACAGGCTCGTTGTACGACATCGCTTAAATTCACTTCCAACTTGACGCTATGCTTGTTGTCTGCCAAACATGGATCAGCGCAACGCTAAATCCGTGGTTATTTCCAGATTGAGACTAACGTTCCTGCCGTCACCAGAATGGCCGCCAGTGCTGACTTCCAGGTTAACGGTTCTCCCAAGAAAATCACCGACATGACCAGAATCAGCGCCAAACTTGACTTGTCGATGGGTGCGACTAAGGATGCCTCGCCCATTTGCAGCGCCCGAAAGTAAAAGAGCCAGGAAAGCCCAGTGGCGATTCCCGAAAGAATGAGAAAAATGAGGGTCGTGCGCGACAAGGTTGTTAAGCCACCCAATTGTCCACGCCAAAACACAATCCCCCAGGCGATGATCAGAATCACAATTGTGCGGATTGCTGTCGCTAGGTCAGAGTTGACATCCTTAATCCCGATCTTGGCGAAGATGGTTGTTAATGCCGCAAAAAAAGCAGATAGTAACGCAAAGACCCACCAGAGTTGAAGTTTGTCAGCCATAGAGCCTACAACCTCCCTAATAGTGCCATCAGTTTATACTTGCGTTGGTGTTGGTTACGAATAGATTGAAAATAACTATTCCATTCTGCACTTCGATCTACGGCCTGATAGGCTTTTTTGACACGTTGTAGCCATTGGACAGCATATTCATATCGGTCGGCTTTTCCCGCATCCATGATCGATTCTGCTTGTCGCCTGGCTTGTTGAATCACCCAATCGGGTCGGTGTGAATAGACCTGATCCATGACAAATTCTAATGTGGTGTAATCAAAACCGTCGTTCACCAGAGCAATTGCATCATCCCATAACTGTTCGCTCAAGAATATCTCGGCTTTTGCACGAGCATGTTCCCAATGGCTTTTGTTGCGCAACACATCAAGCACCTGCGTTCGTATGCTGGGCCATTCATCGCTAGCCATCGTATGCAGTCGTTGATACTCTGTCAGTGTGGGTTGCTCGGCCAGCATGGTGACCAGCATCGGTAACGCATTCGATTGATCACCGAGCGCCGAATAGTGATCGTACAACCACTTCGCCAGTGGATATTTGAGTCCTTCCTGTTGGACTAAGCCGTGTTTGGCAACGCGCACCGATTCGGCAATTGCGCCTTGTTGATGGAGTGCCATTACAACTTCAAATAGCACATTGACATCCTGTACAAATTCGATTGCTTCCACAGTTGCCTCGGCAAATCGTCCCATCTGCACAAGTTTCAACAGGTAGAGATTGAATTGCCCTTCGGCTTGGGCTAAGTTCAGATATTCTTGCGTTCGCCCTTGCCGTTCCAGGATGCGCAACCGCACCAATGCCAATTCATCCGCCATCGCTGGAGCTTCATCTTCCCATGCCCCTTTTTCTGTGATCTCACCTGCCAATGCCCGCTGCAAGGGCGCATAATCCCAGCCATATTCTACCGCTAAGAGCGCAGTGTCAAACGCTGTATCCCCGTTGTGATCCTCAACTGTTTCGTTCCAATCGTTGAGTTTCTCCTCGATAGCATCGAGCTGAGATTGACTAAATTTGCTGCTCAAAATCAGTTCTGCCCAAATCGAGTCGAATTGTGGCAATAGGTCAAAGCTGCCGTCGTCTCCTTCTTCGTCGTAGGAGTCGTAATATCCTTCATAGCTACCGGGCAATGCGGATACAAATTCATCGGTCAAAATATCCAGCATGAGATAGGCATTGTCGTAGTTACTATCCGTCATCATCTTCGACACTTGATCTAGCATTTGATTGGCTGTATCGAATTTGCTAAACCCTTTCAGCGCTTTGCGAATCTGTGTTTTAGTAGCTTTGGCATCCAACAGTGTAGCAGACGGCGCAGGTTTGATAGGTACAGATGGGGCAGTTACAGGGTGTGCAGTTGGAATTTTGGCAGTCAATTGCTGTTGCGCAGCCCAAGCTTCTATATCCTCACTAAGCGTGCGCGTCGTTCCTGCCAGGTGAATCACGAGCGCACTTAGTTGCTCTTTGGAGAGATCTTTTATCAATTCGGCAACGGTTGGGCGGTTCTCAATCGTACTTTTCTGCTCTAATGCTGTCAGCAAGGTTGCGACCACATGTTTACACCAGCCGCCATAGGGGCAACTACAATCGACGCTACCAATTCCACCTGGCGTGAAGTGAATCGTCACAGTGTAGGGATCAGCCTCACTCCCAGCAACTTCAGCATAGAGTGTATCCCCGCGTTGCACAAGTTCTTCTACGGCACCACCTTCATAATAGTCATACCCGCGGGCATAGATCGTTGAACCAGCGTGGCTGCGAATCTCATCCTGCGTAAAATTTGGCATTGTGCTCATAGTTTGCCCGTATCAGTGTCGCCTATACCAAATGTGGAATCTCTCAATTCCTTACCTCTCAATCTCCACTAATCTAGAAACCGATCCACCTCCACAATCGTCTCTGCTAACACCTGAACGCCAAGCGCCAAGTCCTCGGGCGCAGTATACTCTTCGGGAGCATGGCTGCGACCATCGACGGAAGGAACAAAGATCATGGCGGCGGGGGCAATCTGTGCCAGGTAATTGGTATCGTGACCTGCACCGCTGGGGGTGATCAGTGCATGAGGCTCGTAGCGGCGGCAGACGTCGAACACGATCTCGTGTAGCCATTGTGGCGGAATCACGGAATCCATACGCGTTTCGTTGAAGACCTGGAGCGTCACCTTGCGTTCGGCACAGGCTTTTTGCGCAATCTCCAACATGGCGGCCCACATACTGTCCACCTCATGCATGTTCAAACTGCGCATCTCAGGCATGATCGTCACCTTTTCGGCGATCACGTTGCCCTGATTCGGTTCAACCAGTACACGACCGACCGTGCCAACTGTGCCAGGATGGGCGTGGACAATCTCTTCGACTGCGCTGATGATCTTGGCCGCGGCTGCCATTGCGTCACGGCGCAGGTACATGGGTGTGGCCCCGGCGTGGTTGGCTTTGCCATGTAATTCAAAGATCGCCCGCCGAATGCCGACAATGCCACTGACCGCTGCTAACTTGACCTTATGCGCTTCGAGCAACGGTCCCTGCTCAATGTGCAGCTCAATCGAAGCCGCAATGTCGCCTGGTTTGGCCAGCGGTTGACCGAGCTTCTCTGGCATGCCCCCCACCTCGCGAATTGCATCACGTAGAGTGAGGCCGTTAACAGTGCGATCTAGCCAACTCTGCTGAAAGTGATCGGTGCACATTGCTAGACTGCCCATACAGGCAATCCCGTAATCGGTGGCTTCTTCGGACATATAATCCGCCACCATCAGCGGATGGCGTAGGACAATGCCTGCTTCTCGAATTGCCCGCGTCGCCTCCAATCCGCCAAGTACCCCCAGCACACCATCATATCGGCCACCGCCCAACACCGTGTCCGTATGCGAACCTGTGACAATCGGCGGAAGATCCTGGCTGCCTGCACGGAGGGCAAAGAGATTGCCCGCGGCGTCTAATTGTGTCTTTAGCCCTTCGGCCTCCATATGCGTGCGCAACCACTCGCGCCCCCTGCGATACGCACCCGAGGGAAAGCGCCGTGTCCAACCAGGTGCGTTGCCCTCGGTCGATAAGGCTAGGGTGTTAATGTCGTCGATTAAACGTTGTTGATTGACGGTCAATAGCGTCATAAGGTATGAAAGAAGGTTGCAGGTGGCAAGTTGCAGGTCGCAGGTGGCAGGGTGAAGCGGTTATACCTACTTGCAACCTGCAACCTGCCCCTTGCTACTCTTCCCGTATAATCCACGTTCCTGCGCGTCCTGCGAGCGCATCTTCGATCTGTTCGGGCGAAGTGATGACAGCCGTTCGTCCCCCATGCTCCAAAAATTGGATGCAGGCATCGATCTTAGGTCCCATGCTGCCCTTGAGAAAATGACCTTCCGCCAGATATGTTTTCGCTTCGGCGAGGGTGATGCGATCCAACCAGCGTTGATCGGGCTTGTTGAAGTTGATCGCCACTTTTTCGACCGCCGTCGGAATGACAAAAACATCGGCCCTGAGATTGGTCGCTAACAGGGCCGAGGCATAATCCTTATCGATGACGGCTTCGATCCCCTCCAAATCGCCTGTGGCGTTCTCGATCACCGGGATGCCACCACCGCCTACTGCGATCACAACCACGCCAGCCTGCACCAACTGAGCAATGATCGCCTGTTCGATGATGGCTTTGGGCTTGGGTGAAGGGACCACTCGCCGCCAGCCACGGCCAGCATCCTCAGCCATCACCCAGCCTTCACGTTGCATTCGTTGGATCGTCTCCATGTCGTGGAAGAAGGAGCCAATTGGCTTGGTAGGGTGCTGAAAGGCAGGATCGTCGGTATCGACCAAGACCTGAGTCACGATGGTTACCGCTTCTTTCTGTAGCCCACGCCGCCGAAATTCATTGCGCAGGGCTTTCTGAAACAGGTAACCAATGGCACCCTGGGTTTCAGCATCACAGCTGTCCAGCGGCAGGATGGGAAGTTCCAGCCCCTTGTGGGAAAACTCGACACTGCGCACGATCAGTCCTACCTGTGGGCCATTGCCGTGCGAGATCACGATCTTCCAGCCCGCTTCGAGCAGGTTCGTGATGTGATGCATCGTCTCACAGGCGGCTTGATATTGATCGTACGCCGTGTAATGTTGATCGTCTTTGATCAGCGCGTTCCCGCCCACCGCAATCACGGCGACTTTGCCGTCCATAGTTGTTCCTTCTATTTTCGACACAGACGTTTTAGGATACAGAGAGCGCAGAGGAGGCACGGAGAACACGGAGAGAACTCAGAGATCCTCTAGTATTCCTCTGTGCCTTCCGTGTCTCCTCCATGCTCTCTGTGTAGTGCTGTTAACTCATCGTCAATGCCATCACTGCCTTTTGGGCGTGGAGGCGATTTTCGGCTTCGTCGTAGACTACAGAATGGGGGCCATCGATCACTTCATCCGCCACTTCGAGACCGCGGTCAGCAGGCAGACAGTGCATGTAGATGCTGTCTTCCTTGGTGAGGTTCATGCGCCGTTGATCGGTGATCCACGATTTATATTTCTCGATCAGCGCCTTGCCTTCCTTGGGATCGGTGGTCGTCATCATCGGACCCCAGGACTTGGGGTAGACGATATCGGCATCCTTAAACGCCTCGTCCATGTTGTCAGTTACATCGAAGCCGACGCCAAATTTGCGGGCGTTGGCGCGAGCCTGATCCATAATGTCGGGCATCAGCTTGAACTCGGGCGGATGGGCCAACACCACATCGCAGCCAAAGCGTGTCATCTGCAAAATCAGCGACTGCGGAACCGAGATCGGCTTGCTATAGGAGGCGGCATAGGCCCACGAGACCACCATTTTCTTGCGCTTTAGATCGCGCCCCTTCTTCTCGATGATGGTCATCAGATCGGCCAGGATCTGGAAGGGATGATAGACATCGCACTGCATGTTGAGCACCGGCGCGCGGCTGGCGGCGGCGACATCGTTGATATACTGGTTGCCGAACTGCCAATCGCATTGGCGGATGGCGATGCCATCGAAATAGCGCCCAAAAATCTGGCCGATCTCTTTGGCGGTGTCGCCGTGTGAAATCTGCGTGGTTTGTGAATCGATAAAGGCGGCATGGCCACCCAACTGGGCCATCCCTGCCTCAAACGAACCGCGAGTGCGGGTGCTGGTGAAGAAGAAGAGCATGGCCAGCGTCTTATCACGCAGCAGGGCATGAGATTCATTTAAGGCGCGCTTGCGTTTGAGATCCCAGGCTACCTCTAGGACAGTCTCTGTCTCTTCCTTAGAAAAATCAAGGTCGCTGATAAAATCACGACCGCGAAAATTGGTTTGCATGATCAGTCTCCTCTGACTGAAATCAAATAACGTTGGTAATGAGCAAAGAAGAGATTAGAGAGTGGAAGATTAGGAGATTATTGGTCACGGGACTTTCAATCTCTTAATCTCTTAATCTCTTAATCTCCCAACAATCCTGGCAGCACCGCATAAAATTCTGTCGCCTTCACCACTTCATCCAGTGAAACCGAGTCGTTGACCGTGTGCGCTGTCACTTCGTCACCCGGACCAAAGCCGATCGAGGCAATCTTGGCCTTACCCGCCCAGTAGATGCCATTGGTGCTGAAATTCCATTTGCCAGCAGCCGTGTGCGGCAGCCCGATCAGATCGCGTGCCTTCTGGCCTGCTTCGACCAGAGGGTGACTCTCTTCGTAGGCCCAGGCTGGGAAATATTTGTCCACAGGGAAGACAAAACCAGTATAGGAAGGATCGTCGTAGAACATCTCTTCGACGGTAACTGAATCGCGGTGTTCTGGCAGGATCAACGAACGCACCTGTTCAATGGCGGCGTTTTTGTCCTCGCCAAAGGTGAGGCGGCGGTCGATAAAGACCGTGGCTTCGTCGGGCACAGCGTTGATGCTCGGTGTTTTGACATGCATGTCACTCACAGTGATCTTGCCGTGGCCGAGAAACTCATGGTCACCCAGTTTGGGTTCTAAATCACGGACGCCGGCGATCACGGGGAGCAGCTTGTAGATGGCATTGTCGCCGAGATGGTTGCTGGCGGCATGGGCACTTTTGCCCTTGGCAACGACCTTGATCTCGACCCGCCCTTTGTGTCCGCGATAGACCATCATACGCGTTGGCTCGCCAATCACGACATAGTCGGGGCGCACCTTGGGATCAACTTCGACAAAGGTGTTAGGAGCGATGCCGTCGCACCACTCTTCCATGTTACCGAAATACCAGGCGGTGTAGCCTTCAAGTAGACCGAGATCGCGGGCAATCGCCAGTCCATAGACCATACCCGGCGTGCTGCCCTTTTCATCGCAGGCACCACGGGCGTAGAGCACGCCATCTTCGACCTTGCCTTCGAATGGGTCCCATTGCCAAGCCGAGCGGTCGCCGATGCCGACGGTGTCGATGTGTGAATCGTAGACGATCACCTTGGGGCCGTTGCCGATGCGTCCAAGGATGTTACCCATCTTATCAAAGCGCACTTCATCGTAGCCCAACTTGCGCATTTCGGCAGCCACGCGCTCACCTACAGGGCCAATCTGCGAATCCATCGATGGAATGGCACAAATCTCACGCAGAAAGCGGATGATGGTCTCGCGCTGGTCAGCAACCCGTTGTTGAATATTTTTGACTTGCTCGGTGCTGAGTTCTTTTGTCACGTTTGTCTCCTTCGCTGATCACGATGTATGGATTGAGGTTGCATACCCGTGACGATAGTTACTTTTTTTGGCTCAGGACAAGAATAGTCGCTTTTGTATCAATAGACACTCCCCAGGCGACTAGGGAAACAAATGATTTGAAGCAGGTGGAGTTATTTCCCAACATGGCTCAGAGGGGAGACAAGACCTCCGGGAGGTGGCGCAACGGGGTTAGCTCATTGCAACTACACCGCTGCCACCTCCCGGAGGTCGGATCGACTCATACCCTCTGGAGTCATGTTGAACCCCAAAACTAGACACGCGCCGCCTTGATCCTGCGATCCATATCGTCCACCAACCCTTGATGGGCAAGCCACCACTCAGGATCTTTTTGCGCATCCAGTTCTTCGACTGTCTTCCCTTGTTGTTCCACCCACATGTAGTATTTTAAATTGTGCCACTGGCGACGCATGTCAGGCGTCCCATCCTTGATCCAATCCGTCTTTTGCCCGTGGAAAATTGCTTCGACATAGGCGGTGGCACGCGTCTCGTCGAGCGCACCATAGCACTCGGCCATGCTCTCCATCACCGAGTGGTAGCGGTCGATGGCGTCGGTGCAGATGGTGACGATGACATCGTTCTTGCCCAGTTGATAGTGCTTGGCCGTTTTGATGGCCCCCAACACATTGCAGACGCCAGAGATGCCGAAGATCGTGGAAAGGGCGGCGGCTCGTTCAGCGGGCACACCATAGCGCTTGACCAGCGTCTCCTGCCCAGCTTCCTCGCTGATCACCATCAAACCCTTCTTGCTCTCAATGTCGTCGATGCACATGATGGCGTCCATGTTAAGTACGTTGTGAATCCAAGTGACATGTTTGTCGCCAATGCCCTGAATGTCGTGGCCGCCGTAGCCGTTGTTGTAGAGCGTGGGGCACTGGATCGGCTCCAGCCCGACGATTTTGCAATCGTGAAAGAGCTGTTTGACCCGGTCGCCAGCCGCAATCGTGCCGGCGCTGCCCATGGCCGAACAGAAGGCTGCTACTGAGCCCTTGCCGATGCCTTGCTCCTGCAATTCTGCCGCTAGCTCGACAATCGTGTTGCCCGTGACATGATAGTGGAAACGATAGTTGCCCATCACCTCAAATTGATTGAGGATGCGAATATTGGGATCGCGGCGCAGCTCCCAAGTTTTGTCGTAGATCTCCTTGACATTGGACTCGACACCGACAGTTTTGATCACATGGGCCCCGTAGCTTTCGATCTTCTCGAAGCGCTCGCGGCTCATGCCTTCGGGTAATACGACGATGGAGTTGGCCCCGACTCGTCCGCCGACCCAAGCCCCGCCAATGCCGTAGTTGCCGGTGCTAGGCCAAACGACAGTGTGTTTTTCAATATCGACCTGGTCGAAGAGCAGCGCCTCGGCCAAGACGGAGTAGGCTGCTCCAACCTTGTGCGCACCAGTTGGAAAATCCCGTCCATAGAGGACGACAATCGGGGCATCGACCCCAGTGAGTTGTTTGGGCAACACTTCGTATTTGATACGATTGTCGGCCCCGCGCCAGGTGATGTTATAGAGATTGACTGGATCGAGTGGCGACTCGTGGAGCGCCTTAACTGCCCGTTGACGAATCTGTGGATCGATAGTCTGCGGGTGGAGCATTTCTTCAAAGGTGGGACCAAAAGTGGCTTTTGCCATAGGTTTACTCGCCAGAATAGGACGTACGCACGGGCTGGTCCAAATTCTTTAGACTTGACACATTTCCTCGTCGACCTGCGTAAGTCCTGGAAAATGAGAAGAAAGGTTGGTATCGCTTTGTGGTTTCTAAAAATTTACTGTTAGATTACAATTTGGGATGATTGCGCTTAACAGCACAAACTGGTAAATTTAAGAAATTGTGAATCATTGAGAAACTGGTATGACCAGTCTGTCCAATATCATAGCGCTGAGGTATAATTGCTGTCAAAAATGTAGTGCAAGGCAATTCTATGTGGAAACAATTTTATCAACCAACTACTCTGGTGCAAGCACTCGACCTATTGCGTCAACAGAGTAGCCAAGCCCGCCTCGTCGCAGGTGGTACCGATGTATTGGTCGAGTTGCAGCGCGGGGTTAAACCGACCGAAACCTTGATCGACCTTTCAGCGCTGCATGAACTAAAGGTTATACGCCACGAAGATGGCATAATCAAACTGGGCGCGCTAACGACGCACAACGATGTGGTCGCCTCTGCCGACTGCGTGCGTTATGCCCTACCGCTGGCGCAAGCCTGCTGGGAAGTGGGTGCCCCGCAGATCCGCAACCGGGCGACCGTGGTCGGCAATCTAGTCACCGCCTCGCCCGCCAACGACACGATCACGGCGCTGATGGCACTCAACGCCGAGGTGGTAATTGTCAATGCTGACGGGGAGCGAGTTGTAAACTTGGAACAGTTCTATCCCGGCTTCCGCCGTACCGTGTTGCAAGCGGATGAGATGATCCGCGAGATTCGCATTCCGGCGCTCAAGCCGCATCAGCGTGGCATCTTCCTCAAGCTTGGCCTACGTCGTGCCCAGGCCATCTCCGTGATCGACCTGGCGATGGTGTTGACGATCAATGAGAATGTCTTCAGCGGCGACACGGTCGAAGATGCAAGGATCGCCCTTGGCTGTCTAGCCCCCACCGTGGTCCGTGCCCCGACTGCCGAAGCCTACCTGCGTGACAAATTTCTCTACCCTGATGTCTGTGCCGAAGCGGGTCGTCTCGCCACGCAGGATGTCAAACCGATCGACGACGTGCGCGGTTCTGCCGAATACCGCTTGCTGACACTGGAAAGCTTGATCGCCCACGGTCTGGAACGGATCGGAGCCAGTCGGCAGTGGGAGGGGTGGCCGTTGGAGCCGGTGTTGTTGAGTACAGACAAGGAGACAAGGAGACAAGGAGACAAGGAGAATGCGGAATTACCCGCCACCCGCCACTCGCCACTCGCCACTCGTATTGAGTTGAAAGTTAACGGCGTTCCTCACACGCTCACCCAGTCCCACACGAAATCGCTGCTTGACGCATTGCGTGAGGAAGTGGGGTTGACGGGGACCAAGGAGGGCTGCGGTGAGGGGGAGTGTGGGGCTTGCACGGTCTGGCTCAATGGGCAGGCGGTGATGTCCTGTCTGGTTCCCGCCGCCCAGGCTCACGGCAGCGAAGTGGTGACGATTGAAGGGCTGGCAGATGAACAACAACTGCATCCGCTCCAACAAGCCTTCATCGACAATGCTTCTGTCCAATGTGGCTACTGCATCCCGGGCATGATCATGGCGGGTGCCAAGTTGTTGGATGAAACCGCAAAACCTACGATGGAACAGATCCAGACCGCACTCAGCGGCAACATCTGCCGCTGCACTGGCTACCGCAAGATTTTGGATGCAGTCATCGCCGCTAGTGGTACTGACAAGGTGAGGGGGTGACAAAGTGACAAGAAGACAAGATGACACGATGACAAGAAGACCGGAAGCAGAAACGCACAATGAGAATCCGCAATCCGTAATTCTAGGAGCATCCCTCCCTCGTCCCGATGCTTGGGGCAAAGTGACTGGCTCGGCACGCTACCCTGGTGATTTGATCAAGCCGGGGATGTTGCAGATGAAAGTCCTCTTTGCAGGGCGACCGCATGCTCGTATCCTGTCAATTGATGCTTCTGCGGCCCTGGCGTTGCCTGGTGTGGAGGCCGTTTTCACTGCTGCCGACGTCCCTTACAACGCTTTTGGCTTAATTGAAGCCGATCAGCCTGTGTTGTGCAGTGATGTCGTGCGTTTTGAAGGGGACAAGGTGGCAGTTGTGATCGCCAATGATGCCGAAACGGCAGAAGCGGCGGTCAAATTGATCAAGGTTACCTACGAGGATCTGCCTGCTGTATTCGACCCCGAAGCGGCATTGAATGATACACCAGCCCGTGTCCACGCCGATCGCCCTAACTTGCTTCTGCATGTACCGATCCACAAGGGTGATGTCGCTGCCGCCTTTGCTAGCGCCGACGTCGTGATCGAAGAAAGTTTCAGCACCGTTTGGCAGGAACATGCTTATCTACAACCGGAAGCAGGCATCAGCTATGTCGATGAACAAGGTCGCCTTGTGATCGAGACGGCTGGTCAATGGCTGCACGAAGACCGTCGCCAGATTGCTGAGATGCTTCAACTGCCCGAAGAGCGGGTGGTGATCCGCTACGCCACGATTGGTGGTGCCTTTGGTGGTCGCGAGGATATGTCGGTCCAACACATTTTGGCGTTAGCTGCCTGGATCCTGCATCAACGTGGCGAAGCGCGTCCGATTGCGCTCATTTGGGAACGGCACGAGTCAATCCTCGGCCATCACAAACGCCACCCTTACCGCATCCACACCAAGTGGGGCGCAATGCAGGATGGCACGATCATCGCCGCCGAAACCCGTCTGGTTGCTGATGGTGGTGCCTATGCCTCGACCAGTGTCGAAGTGTTAAAAGCTGCCACGCTTTTTGCCAGTGGTAGCTATCGCATCCCGAATGTCAAAAGCGATGGCTATGTGGTCTACACCAACCACGTTCCATCCGGTGCCTTCCGGGGCTTTGGCGCACCGCAAGCCCAATTCGCCGCCGAGGTGATGGTCAACAAACTGGCGGTTGCCCTCAAACTCGATCCAGCCGAAATTCGCCGCCGCAATCTCTACCAGGAGGGTGACCGCGAACCGACACGTAACGTGCTGCCCAAGGGGGTGTCTGCGCTGCCGGTGTTGGAACGACTGGTGGAGGAGATGGGGAGATGGGGGGATAAGAAGAAAAGGAGACAAGAAGACAAGGAGAATTCGCCATTCGCAATTCGCAATTCAACCATCCGCAATTCGCACAAACGTCATGGCATCGGCATTGCCTTTGGCCTCAAGAATCTTGGTTACTCTTTTGGCTTTCCAGAACAGGCGACGGCAACAGTAGAATTGTTTGGGGCGACCGATGTAGAATCAGCGACGGTGCGGGTAGGCGTGGCCGAAGTTGGGCAGGGAACGCACTTGGCGATGCGCCAGATCGCAGCCTACGAGTTGGGGCTACCCCTAGCGCAAGTGACGATGATTACGGATGATAGCAGTGAAGCCCCCAATGCTGGCAGCGCTTCAGCCTCGCGGCTGACCTTGATGGCTGGCCGCGCTGTGCAAGATGCCGCCCGATCGGCCCTGGCTCGCTGGCGTGACGAAGATCGACCGGCGAAGGCCACTGTCCAATACCGCCCACCCGCCACTACCAAGCTCGACCCGACCACCGGAGCCGGAATCCCGAATTATGCTTATGGTTATGCCGCACAGGCGGTCGAAGTTACGGTTGACCAATTAACGGGGCAGGTTGAGGTGCTTAAGATTATCAGCGTGCATGATGTGGGCAAGGCGATCAACAAACAACAGGTAGAAGCTCAGATCGAAGGGGCGCTGGCGCAAGCCGTCGGTTATGCCCTGCTCGAAAACTTCCAGGTGCGTAACGGCAAGATCATGACGCCCTATCTTAGCACCTACCTTGTCCCCACCGTGCTCGACATGCCGACCGATGTACGTCCAGTGATCCTGGAACTG
>JAXLWB010000028.1:0-127952 GCA_046328715.1 Caldilineaceae bacterium
TACGGACCAGTTATAGCAATGTTGCGCAAATTTGGAACCTTGAAGGCATGTTTGTCAGCATCATTTTTGGTTACATAAGGTTCGCTCGCACCCAGCATGGCGAACATGCCTCCACCAATCGCTGGCTCATCGTGGCAGGCGGTACAGCCTGTGTTTATGAATTACCCATCCAGTGAGATGACATTGTAGACAATGATTTTCCGCAAGACTCATCTCCTTTGCTTCGTGAGTATAAACTATGGAACCCGCTTGTACCGATTGTATCCTCGTAAAATTCCCTGCGATTACGTAAAACCTGATGGCATTTGGCTCTGCACGTGTTACGTACAATCTGGTGCCAAGCATTGACGAGCAAGGAATACCTAGCTCACGGGTTCTTGAAGAATCTTAAATAGAAAGCTGCAAAAACCAGCACAATGCCGATATTTACCATGAGTCTTGCCCAAAACAGATTCCGAAAGAACAGTATATCTACGCCAACAATAACAGCGACCAACACCAAAATGAAAATCACTACATAGATATTCATAGGCAGTTCAATCCTCTTGTTGGTTGTAGGGGGTGTTTGCTGTGCGCTAGTCGCTCTGTATCATTTCAGACAGCCCTTAACAGTCGAACACCGACCAGCAGATCGCATTGCGCAGACGTTGATCATCTAGGACGAGCTCGCGGATCGCATCTGGCAACTGTGCACGCTGCCAGTGGCATTCCCGACGACCGGCGGACTCGCTCTCTCGCTTGGGCGCAGCTGCCCGTACTGCCTTGATCGCATAGGCCGCCGCTCCGAGGTCGTGCGCGGCGACATGGGCGACAACCGCCGCCTGGCCGGCAGCATACGCAGCAAAACGCGTTGCCCCCTTTAGATTCCTCGCAGCGCCCATTGCGTGACCGCCTAACGCGCGTGTTTCCATCATTTTGCGTTCCCCACGTGTCCATGCTCGAACTGCTTCGATCGCCTGACGTGGGCGTGGATCATCTGGCCGCACCGACTCGAAGAAGTGCAGAACGTGCTCTGCGCACGCAGCCGCCCACAGGGCGAGAAGCTGATGATCCGAGTCTGTGAGCGTTCCCCCACGACGGATGGAGATCAAGCGCGGATCGCGGTCTTTCGGGAGGATCATGGTTACCCCTTAAATTGTTCATGTTAGCGCGGTAACCATATGCCAAGTTTATTGATTTTTGCTTCCTGTTCCGCGTTTTTATATGTACAAGATTGATAAGAATCTAGGTCCATGCCAGCCTCTACATATGCTGCAAATCCACTTTTGAGTTGTTCGAGGTTGACACTGGATAAATCTTCATTATGGGTAGAGACCAAGGCAATCACGCTCTCCTTCTGTAAATCATCCGCATTCACCGAGCTTATTGTCACACGTAGATTCAGTAGAGTGTCTGACAAATGCTGTTTTGATTGTATACCTACAGGCTCGCTCAAGGCGGGAGCGTTGATTCCAGTTAGATGAACTCTCTTTTTTGCTCCAAATTCATCTGCCAGAATAAATGTGTCGCCATTGATCACCTCAACCGCGCTGCCAGACATCATAGTGTAGGCGGTACTCACCTTTCGAGGATCTCCGCAAGACTCAAGCGGACTTGCCTGATACTTTCTGGATTGAAACAGAAAAAAGATGAAAATTGCTGCTACAATGACAATAAACCCTGTAACAAATACGGTTCTACGATTCACGTCGATTTTCCTAAGCGTGCTAACTCGTTACCCTGTTCGGCTCAATTACCAGCAAGCTTGATCGAAAGCTCAACGTCCCAAAGCAGCTTTCTCGGTTCAATCCGATAATCGGTCAGGTACGCTTCGTACCTACTTGTGTACGATTCCGCTTCGCCGGCAACCCGTGGATCGAAGGTGACCCCCTGCTCCTTCGCCCATTTCATGAGCGCCTGATTCCCTCGAAGTCCGTTTCCTCGGTAGACCAACGTGGCATACTTCCCCTTCGGAAGCGAACCCGGTTGAATGCGTCCTTGACCAGCAAGACGGGAATTGGTCATCAACCCAGCTTCAACATCCATCATACTTTTCATGTCACAATGGTAATAGCGTAGAAAGTACGGGCCTTCCTCTGACAACCCGTTCTCCTTGCTCCACTTCCGCAATTCCTTCAAAGCCTTTGTTGCTACGGCAAACATTCCATCGAAAGGCGTCTCAAACCGTATGCCGAGATAGGGTCTTTCGGGTTTATCAACAATCGAGGCGGGCCCGATAATATTCTCTGCCTTCATACTATCCTCTCTGCGCAGCGCGTTACTTTCTCAGGATTTTCTCCATTGTTCTGCCTTTTGCCAATTCATCAACCAATTTGTCGAGATAGCGAACCTTTTGGACTAGTTTATCCTCAATTTCTTCCACCCGACAACCGCAAATAACGCCAGTGATCTTCGATGCATCAGGATTCAACTGTGGTGCTTGATCAAAAAAGGTCTCAAAATCACTTTTGGCATCAATATGCTGCTGCATTTCTTGCTTGTTGTAGCCTGTCAACCAAGAGATGATTTCATCCACTTCGGCTGCTGTGCGTCCTTTTTTCTCGACCTTTTGTACATAGAGTGGATAGACACCACCAAAGGCCATTTTATAGATTCTTTTGTTATTCGTATCGTTCATCGTTTTTGTTCCTCTGTATTATGACTCGATATGGGGGAGAACTGTAATAATAAAGCACTTGACCTCACATCTCTTTGCCGGTTATGTCCTTATCTTCCATTTCCCATGCATGGTCTAGGGTGTGAAAGGCGGTGTGTCGGATCAGGAAACGAAGTGGCCATTTCGCCATCTTGCCAGCCAACTTGTCCTGGGCGTGGTATTCCCGGATTGCCTGGCAATAGGCAGCGCGATGCGCTTGCAGCCCCTCATCGGTCAGCATGGCACCGTCGGGGGTGAGCACACCGATCATCTTTGCCCAATTTTGATCCGCAGCAAAGGTGTGGCGGACGATATGGTCTCGATTCGGTCAGTCACGGCTTCCTCCAGTCAAATAATGTCGGCAGTTGCTCTTTCAACTCGATTAGGGCGTTAACTGTTTCCAGTAGCCCTCGGAGACAACTTCGACATTGCCGTCCACTACTTTGATGGCGGTCTGTTCGTCGATGGCGTAGGACGGGACGCCGATGTCAGCGGCCCAGCGCTCTGCGTCAGCCAGGGTGTTGGTTGGAAAAGCGTTCAGGTGCGGGAAGATAGAGAAGTCTACTATTCCCAAAGTGCGGTCGTCCGGTGCGGATCGCCACTCCACGAAGTAGCGACCGATGCGGGGAGTCATCACCATGCTGCCGGCGCTCACACCCACCCAAACGGTCTCGGACAGAGATGGCAGGAGGTCGGCCAGCCCGGATTCCCGCATCCAGTGGCACAGGTAGGTGGCGTCGCCGCCGTCCACGAGCAAAACATCAGCCTCTCGGACCCAGGGTACCCAGCGTTCCTCGCCGATGGTGGGCAGTGCAGTGAGTTCAAGGAGTCCCACCGACTTCCAACCTAGGCCGACCATGTGGTGCCAGGGAGGCCCGCCAACGACGAAGCCGCGCGCCGAGGCTGGCCCACACATCGGGTGGCCCCATTGCGCCGTCGGGATACAGAGCGCGTTGGACTCGGTGATCGGCTTACCCAGCAGGTCGACCAGTGCAGCGCGGATGCTGGGGTTCGTGACGCCCCCAGACGTGAGCAGGTATTTCATCATTCCTCTCCTTGATGATTTCGTTGATTACAACTTGCCTGTTGAAACTACTCGGTTAATTCCAAAAGCAGTTCTTCAATTTCTTGGCCACGAGCGTTCGCAAACCCTTTAGACTCGCCAATAATTTCAAAACCACATTTCTCTAAAACTCGACGCGATTTGAGATTGTCTTTGGCGACTCGTGCATAAATCGGGCGAGTTTGATTTATGCACGCTAAAAACTCTTTAAGTGCCCATGTCGCAAGGCCCTTACCCCAATACTCTTTCCCAAGCCAATAAGTAACTTCTGGTTTGCCTTCCTCTTCATAACTCGAAACACTTCCTGCAACCTGCCCATCAAAGAGGATGGTCTGGATCATATTGGTTTTATCTGCCAGAATTCTGTGCCAATGTTCCATAAATGCGGCTTGGTTGGTCGGGTCTTTTGCGGTGAAAGCTGCCATGATATTTGCTTCTTGATCCAGTTGATGCGCAAAAAAGATAGGCAGGTCATCCTTTACAACATTGCGCAGAAGCAGTTCGTTTGTCATAACTCTTTCTCCTCCTGACTCCGTATGTGCGATATGAGCGTTTATCATAAGCGCCACCCCAAATAAAAACAAAGCCGGGTGAGTCTACTCGGCGTGTCGGTTATCGGGGCGTTGAAAGGCAGGGAATGGTCTCATTCGATCCCTATGGGTTAGGTGCCAAGTGCCTAGAAGAAGGCCATCGACTTCGAGAGAACAGCGACCGAGAGGTGGGTGGTTACTTGTTTGATCATGAATTTCCCCGTTGAGTGGTAGGTTATGAGGATGTTCGTGGCGGCCTAACGATAACTCTGCTGATTGCCGAAGCTTGACCAAATGGGGACAAGCTGTCATGGTATGACTTAGAACGAATGTTCGTGCTGCATTATAGCGGCTTTGCATATCCTTGTCAATCAGAATTTACCCTAACTGCCACCATGCTATTCCCAACAAAAAACAAAGCCGAGTGATCGCCACTCGGCTTGTTGATTACAGAATAGGCTTGGCGTTGCCAGTTTCAGAAGAACTTCTGGATGTTGCGAGCAATGCGTAGAAGCATTGGCTTGGAACCGATGAGCTGGTTTCTGCCTTGTTGGCAATCTACAATGTGCGCAATCTGCTGCTCATTTAGCATTTGGGCTTCCGATTTGCGTTGTAGAACTCACTTGCGCGCTGCTCGGTACAATGACCAGATGCTAAGTCGAGTCTCGGGCACCTCAAATTTCTCCTGACAGGCAAAACCATAATGTTCGTAAAGCGGGACATTGGAAGGAGTCATAGTTTCTGTATACACACTGTACCGTTCCGCATCTGCCTTGGCAAGGATAGGCTTGATAAGTTGTGATGCAAGGCCTTTACCTTGTGCAGCAGGGATAACGCCAATCGTGCTGAGATAATAGTGCGGAGCAGAAGCATACTGTTTGTGCATTCTATCAAACTGCGCAAAGATTGGAATAACACGAGGAAATGCACGCATGAAGGGACTAAACAGCAACTTTAGCATGTACTGATTGATGAATGTCCACCAGCCACGCGTGCGAGCATTCGGTGGTTGCCAGATTGCAACGCCCTCCAACGGATTGTCAATCCCATAAACCTGATCGTTATAGGCATAATAGGGCATCGTGGCACGAAAAGAGCAGAACAATGCTTTATGCCGCTCAGCGACATCAGGGAGCAAATAGAGCCATAATGGATCGTCAGCAAAAGCATTTGCCAGCACCTTTGCTGCTTCATCACTTTGTTCAATTCGAAGTAGTTGCATAGTCTCGGGTATAGGTACAAGATCCTGTGGGTAGAATTTGCCTTGAAATTGCAAATCGTGAGAGATGCTTTGCCGAAAATGCTATCACTTGTGAACTTTACCCACGGTCAATGTGAACATCTCTCTGTAGTTTGCATCTGGATCGCTCATGATTTCAGCAGCACTATCTGCAATCGTTTGCCATGCCCTTTTGTCTTCGTCGCTCAGATTCAAGACTTGTGCCAAACCTCCAAGTGCCTGGAGCGTTCCAATCGCATAATCAAGCGCAAAAGGTTCCATCGGTGCTGTTCTTTCCACAATATACGTTCGGCGCTGTAAGATTTCCATATCCTGCTTTCGTAACCAGCGAGACATAATAGGACTTCGCAAAACGCCGACTGTGTTAACATGCCCACTCTCAATCAGAGCTTCGCCAAGACGCCACATTAACACCATGTCTACTGGATGAATTTGTGTCAAAGCTGTGTCATATTCCTTGATCGCAACTAATCCATCTTCGCGAACCACTCTCTTGAACTCTGCCATCATTTGATCCATCTCTTGATCCGTCAAATATTGAGTGACATTGGCGCACCAAATCGCATCGAAGCTATTATCTGGGAACGGTAAGCTGGTTATAGAGCCGAGCTGAGCTTTCACATTTACAAAAGATGGATCATATCCCTTTTGCATTTCTATTGTCTCAATTGTCTCAGGTGCATGATCATAGGCTGTCACTTCGCCAGTGTTGCCTACAAATACAGACAGTTGCCAAGTAAAAACACCAGTTCCGCAACCAGCATCTAATACTTTCCACCCATCCTTAAATCCAACATCACGCAAACTCTGATCGTATTCCTGCTTTGCGAGTAGATAGTGCTCATCCAGATGTAGTGTGTTAGAGCCATATTGCCCTTGTGAGTTTTCAGATGCTACAGGAATTTCTTGACTGTCGGTTTGAAGATTGGACATGATTTTTCCTTGAGTTGGTAATATAGTTGTTATTGCAAAACAAAGTCGAGTGATCGCCACTCGACTTGTCGGTTACTGGAGTTGTTTGACTACGCAAGTTCCAGCGCAGTTCCTGGATAATAGTGGACGATGCACAGAGCATCAATAGGGCTGACATTTTGAGAAGCCGAATGCCTGCCGTTCAGCCGCCGCGAGCGCTGGCCATTGCTCTCAAAAGAGCGACTCTCTTGAACGGCACTGAGTTGATTTGCTACGGCACACCTGGCTGCTCGCTTTTGAGCTGTTGGTAATGCTGCAAGTCCTCCTCACTAAAATCGACAGCAAGTTGGAGATGCTTGCAGTGAATGCAACCGTAGGCGTGGACATTACGAGTGCCAAATCCGAACATACTTCTCCAGATCGAGACCTCTTCAGGCTTAAAGACGATCGTGCCTCCGCCCGAAGTCTCCATCAGAGTGCCTTCAACAAGAGCGTCACTACCACATGCTACACATTTCATGCTCCGAATCTCCTTATTCCCTTCTTCTTCGATCAGTGCTGGATGAGTGGCAGGTACACACTATGGCTTTTGCCGAGCGAGCCCGGCTGCGGTAAGGTCACCGTCACCTGTACCGTGTCAACCGAATGCGCACCGGCGCTATCTGTCGCTGTCAGAGTCAGCGTATGTGCGCCAAGCGTCAGACCGGTGGGCAGCGACAAGGTCTCGCCCACGCCTAATACCTGCCCATGCTCGTCCGTCCAAACCAGGCGATTGCCCTGCAAATAACCATCTTCAATATCCAGCGCCACCGCTTGTAGCAGCAACGGCTGCCGTTTATATTGCTGGATCGCACCCGGCCCAGCAATACTCACCACCGGTGCTTTGTTGGCGATGGCCCCGATGGGTAGCGCCTTCGTGCGCGTCTTGGTAGTATTGCCAGCGATCACCTCCAACTGACCACTGCTGCCCGCCGGTAAGTTGCGCTTGTCGATGGTAAAGCTCGTGCCAGTCAGATTGAGTGCTAACACTCGCCACGACAGCCCATTGTCGGCGCTGTAGCGTAGCGCGACTGTGACCGGCGTTCCATCTGGACTGCTGGTTTGCCAGTTGACGGTGATAGAGTTGGTCGCCTCGCTCAGCGATGCTGTCAGCTCCGGCGGGACAAGTGCGGCGATTTGTTCGGTCAGCAGCGTGTTCCCTTTCCACAACTGGATGCGCCCAAGATTTGCAATCAGCGGCGCAACGAAGCTGAAGCCGTAGTCAGGCACGGCGGTGTGCGTGTCAACCGCCGCCGGTGTAAAGGCGTGACTATATTGTACCACGCCATTTGCGTCGCGCAGCTCAACCCGATACGCGCCGGCTCCACCAGCCGCCTCCGTCTGTGTGGTCGAAATCGGCACACTGGCGCTCAACTGGCCGCTGACTGTATTGCTCAGGATGCTGCCGGCGATCAACAGACCTGATGCCAAGGCTGACGATGGCCTAGCTACTAGGGCTGGTTGCGCCAGCACCTGCAACATCTTGTTGTAGTGGTAGGCAGAGACCCAGATCGGTTGGCAGTAGCTCATAAAATCTTTATCCGCCGACGAATGGAACTGGCGCAGATAGACATCGACGCCCACGTCACCGATGCGCGCATCGGCAAAGGGATAGTCCGGGTCTCCACTCACACCGCAAGGGGCATGATTCAGTCCTAGATTGTGACCGACCTCATGGGCGGCGACGCCGACCGATTGCTCTAGCCCGGCACTGGTCAGGATATTGCCGCCCACCCAGCCGATGCCAGCCGTGAATGAAGTCAGCCCAGCGACCGCCGCCTGGGGTACGATGCCATAATAGACGACTTTGGAGGTAGAGGCCGCGCCACCCAGTTCACGATTGCGTATTGCCGTCAGTTGATTGAGTAGCTGGCTCCAGCCGTTGCCGCTGAGCACGCCGGTGAAGAGATACTCGCTGTGCAGCGTCGTCTGCACGTTGGCGACAGGGTAGAGGTTCTGCAAGTTGGTCAGCCCTTGGTTATTTTGGGCGAGATCAGGGCGCATGATCGCTCCCTGTCCATTCGGTTGATACGCAACCGGAATGAGCATAATCTGCAATGTCGGCACATTGACGAAGTTGAGGGTGCGTTCCGCACCGCGATTGTCGTTATAGTTGTTTTCCTCACCGTCCGGTTCGGATTCACTCGGCCCAAATCAGCAACGAGCCGTCGCTGCTCCAGTCGCTGGCATCTGGAAGTTCAGGGTATCGCCGAAGTTCTCGCGATTGGGTGTGCGTGGGGCGGCGATGCTGCCGCCGTCGTTGAATGGGCTGATCGGCGAGTCCGCCAGTTCGACGCCGTTGCGCATCCCATGTAATTTGGCTGTGACACCCAGCACCGGCTCGCTGCTATTCTGTACATGGATGGTAACACGTACAATCGCTGGACGTCCGGCGACGAGTGGTACGCTGCCATTGGCGGTCTGCACCGCCTGGCTGGGATCGATCCCGTCTACGGTCAGATTCAGTGCCGTCGTTGGCACAGCGGTCGGCGTGCTCGTCGGCGTGCTGGTTGGGGTATCGGTAGGTGTCTCCGTGGGGGTACTTGTTGATGTAAAGGTGGGTCCACTGGGGGTGTCAGTCGGCGTATGGGTTGGTCCAATGGGTACATCGGTTGGTGTTTCGGTCGCTGTCGCTCTGGGGATATTGGTCGGCGTCTCGGTCGCCGTGGCTGGCATGTTTTCTAGGGTTGTCAGCGCCAAATTATCGATGGTGAAGCCGATATCCGTGATCGACTCATCGCTGAAGAAGAAGATAGCAAGGGTGACATTCGTAAACCCGAGCAGCGATGGCGGTTGACCCTCACAACTCAGATCGCTGAGGTCGAACGTATCGTGGAAATAGCCATCCGTGTAATCGCCCGAATAGGTGAAGCCGCAGTAGTTGTAATCATCGAGCGATGCGCCGATGAAGAGACCATCGACGTCTAGCTCGCTGGCACCCGTCAAGGAGAAGGTCACTTTCGAACTCACAGCGTTGGTGAGATCAAAGGGGCCATAGACAGCCACGTTATCAACATTGTCGGGGTAGTCGGCGTCACAGGGCAAGTCTGTTCCGTCCGCACCGCCGCCGACCGTCCAGCCGGCATAACTTCCACTCTCTGGATTACAGTCGCTCTTGCCGAGGAGATACTCGCCGCCGCTGGTGCCGAAATCTGCGATCTCCCAGCCCGCTGCCGGCCAGTCGCCCTCGAAATCTTGCACCATCGTCGCTGGAAATACCGTCGCGTTCTGGCTACTGGCTTGTGCACGCAGCAGTGGATGGGGCAACGTGCGCACACTGTTGGCTGGCCGATCCGTTTGCTGCGCCTGCGCCTGGGTGAAGGGAACCAACAGACTGGATAACAACACGAGTAATCCTGCCCCCAGCGTTGTCACCATCAGGCGGAGATGTTGCCAGCTCATGAGATATTGTTTCCTTGTTGGGTTTGGCTATTCTTTGCGGCCTAGAACGGAACAAATAAAGTGAATTGCTTTTTGCCAGTATAGTGGTTTTGAGTAGAGGTGTCAATCGGATTTTTTACCCTACATGCTACCCTCAACAAAAAACAAAGCCGAGTGATCGTCACTCGACTTGTCGGGTACAGGGTTTGGCTACTTCGCATGCACTGGCGGAGGCGGCTCACCGATCACGCTCCGAACTTGCTCAAATGAGGTAATAATATCTTCAAATCCCGAAAATCTGCTGTTGCTCAAGATCGTAATAACGGCTTTCCTATCTTGCGACTGGTATGAAGGCAAGTTACTCATTCTAATCAGACATTCTGGACCGCAGGACATACGAGCGTGTCTATGCTTCGCTGTTATCGTTCGGAAAGGACCGCTTGTATTCCGGCTTGAAACAGATGCGCTGGCGATGCACAATGCGTGCAGTTCTCGACGACGTGCCTTGTCAGTGACAGCCCTTCGTATTTTCTGCTCTCCAGGCGTGCGGCAAATTGATAGAAATTTGAGACCATTGCCGCCTCGACATGTTCTTCTTCCGCCCCAACCCCCAAATACAGATGTACTGGTAAAACCGACTGAGAGGCCGCATATGCTGCCTCATAGGTAAACGTCACTCTATCTCCATACCAAAGAGATGGACTACCTGCGATATAGCTTTTGAAGAGTTGTGGCTGATGAAACAACGCATACAGGACAAATAGCCCCCCAAATGAGTATCCGGCAAGCACTCTGCTTGCCGGATCAGCACGATAATCTCGTTCAATCGTTGGGATCAGATCGGTTTGAATAAATGATAGAAACTCTGCTGCGCCACCGGTCTGGCGGCTCTGACTCGATTCGGTCGGCACCTCGGCAACCGGAGTGAGGTCTCTTGTACGTAAGCGTTCCCATTGCTGCAAGGCTTCATCGAGCGGCTCCTCTACTGGATAGCCGATGCCGACGACAATTGTCTCGGGAAACTGTCCGCAAAGGGTCATGGTGCGTGTGATGTCGGCAATCATCCCGAAGAAAATGGTCGCATCAGTCAGGTAAATCGTTGGATAGTATTTTTCTGGGTGGGATGCATACGAGCGAGGAAGTGCGACAGAAATACGAAAGGCTTGCGGAATCGTGTGTGCCGTAAGCGTGCGAACTTCTGTGCCAAGAAGCGTTGCCTTCACATCCGTGATTGCCATCCATCTCTCCTTTGAAGTGCGGTCTTGCAGAATTGCGATTCAACGTATCCAAATCAACCTTAAGCACAAACTTCATTGAACAGACCGATGCGCTATTCATGGATGCGCTTCACTTGTTGTCAGCAGACCGGGTTTTGTGTAATCGTACTTGAAATAGACAGAGCCGATAAGGATCGTCGTTAAAGTGAATTACTTTTTGCCAGTATAGTGGCTTTGAATGGCCATGTCAATCGGAATTTTACCCTTTTACCCTAAAGGTCAACAAACCATCCCAACAAAAACAAAGCCGAGTGATCGTCACTCGACTTATCGGTTACAGGGGTTGGTTGGCTACGAAAGTTCCAGAAAGACTTCGGGGTGTTGCTGGGCGATGCGAAGGAGCATTCGTGCTGAGCCGACAGGTTGGCGTCTGCCTTGCTCCCAATCCTGTAATGTGCGCAAGCTGACACCCATCAATCCAGCAAACGCAGTCTGCGAGAGTTGCAATTGGGCTCGAATTTCAGCCGGAGGGGCAGGTGGCTGAAAGGTGCGCTTGCGCAAATCGACCTTGCCTGCTTTGTATGCTTTGATCTCCTGTAAACCTTCTAGAATCTCTTGTCCGATATCTCGTTTAGCCATGTTTGATTTCCTCGGCAATTTTCTTCAAAATCTGTGGAGAGATGGTACTGGCTTCATTCTTTGTGTACATCGTAATCAGCCAGATTTCTTCCTCCGATACTTTCCAAAAGTAATGATTCGACTGCCGCCTCGTTTGCCCCTCCCTTCGATTGACCAACGCAATTTTCTAACACCGCCACTTCCTGGAATGATATCACCTGCATTGGGGTAATTTCGCAGATGGTTTTGCAATCCAGCGAATTCCTCATCACTCAAGTAGTCATATACGAGTTTTGTAAACAGGGAGGTTTCGATAAAGACCATGCAGAGAATTATACGGCATAGCCGTATGAATGTCAATTGTTTTCAGATTTTGTTACACGTGACAACTACGCCACCCAACCAAAAAAAAAGCCGACTGATCGCCACTCGGCTTGTTGGGTACAAGGTATTGTTTGGCTAGGCAAGTTGGCGTCTGCCTTGTTCCCAGCCCTATCGATAGTCGGTTGCTCCTTGCTCTATGGACGCTTGACTGGATGTCCATCGACCAACAAGGTGGCAAGATGGTGTTGTGCTTTGAGCTTGCGAATATGCAATTCTTGTTCTGGTTTTCCTACCCAAATGCCAATGTAATTATCTTCCTAAGGGATGTCAGCGTGTGGCAATGTAAATCCTGTGGTACTTTGTGTATCGAGAACTGTATGGATCGTACCTTTCAGCCGAACACCCTGTTCACCGGCGTTGCGAATGCGCTGCTGATCCGCTGGCTGACCAAGCAGATACAAAGCGGGGAACCAATAGCAAGACCGTGATCGCAGCAGCGTCCAGTGTAACTAATGTTCGATCCGCTGTTCCAACGACTTCACACTCCATATGAAAAAATTATTGTAGATTATTCTTTTTTAGGAGTACTGGTGTTAGGTGCTCGGGACTACCTTGTAGTCTAATTTGCACAACACCAAGTTTATACGCTTCATCAATGGTACGACCGGCTCCTAATGCTTGATAAAAGCCGATAGCAAATGCGATAGCTGCCTGATCGCCAAGTTTTTGATTCATGCCAACCACAAAATTAATATGCTGGGCAATTGCGTTTGCCTGAGTTTCAGAAAAACATGCATTCAACACTACACAATTTACCTGATCCGCAAACTGTTCAAAGAGCGCTGCTAGCGCATCAGAGGAACAGGATTAGTTTCTCCAGCTATATTTTCAAAACAAAGCTCACCAGTAGCTGTGCCATGTCCTGAGAAATGAACCATCTGTGGCTGAGTATCCAATAAGGCTTGGCTAATATCGGCTGGTCGAACAGACATCCGCTGTTTTAGGTCGAATCGATCATGTAATTTTGCGAGTTGGAGCCTTTCTTGAATTTCTCGCATTTCTTGACCGAGCCTTAGGCGCGCCGCATCCGTAGGATCAGATGTAAGAAATAGAATCACGGTTTTTGCATTTACGACAAGGCTGTCACGAATTAAGGTTGATGAACGGTAATTATCTTCTTGAGGCCATATGTAATCAGGGCGTATAGAGATACAATATTGTAAAAGCGTTGTGATCTGACCGTGGCGGTTCATAAACGATATTAACTCTAATATCCTAGCTTCTTTGCCCTCGCCACCCAAATTTTCGTAATCAATACCTAAATCTGCACACATCACCTTTAAGTCATTAATGTTGAAACAGCGAACGATACCTTTACGTAAATCAGCCAGGAATTTCGGTGATGAATTACTGAACATAGCCTAGACACCTTTGCAAAACCATAGTAACATTACTGAATACCGTCTAAACAAGAGACAGTTTATTCGTCTTTGGTCTCAATAAAATGAGCCCCGGCACCGGCAGGGTCAAAGCCATCGGGCCACGAAGTATATTGATCATAGATAGCACCATTTAGAGTAACAGTAGTAAGGTCTGCATTCCATAAGGAGGCTCCGCGTAAATTGGCTCCGTCTAGCCTTGCCTTTGTTATACAAAAATCAAAACTCACACTCTTAAAATTTGCATCTCTGAGATCCGCATCTGTGAAATCCGCATCCGCTAAATCTGCACTGACGAATATAGCATTGACAAGTCGCGCACCGACAAATTTCGACCGAAATAACCACGTCCCAGTAAAATTCGAGCGCGAAAGGTCTCTTCCTGAGAAATCAATTTCGATCATGGTCGTGTAACTAAGATCAACACTACGAAGATTTTGATCCCTCAAACCCTGATGTATCAACTGATGTGAAAGTTGCCAACTTGGCTTTAATTTTGTTGAATAATTGATTGTAACATCGCGAGGATCAAATCTAATCTCTTTGTCAATTCCGGAGAGATCTGCATTCCGAAGGTCTGCACCTTTAAGCTGTGAGAATTGAATACCGCAATACGACTGTACTTCGTTACTAGTATACTTTCTTGATGCCTTATTGCTTCTTACAAATCGGGTGTTATATAATTTTGAGTTTTCAAATTTTGCTAATATATGACCGTACCGATTAGGAGAGGGGCAGCCGTGAAATTCTGCATAACTGAGATCTGCTGCGTTAAAAATAACTGTTAGCGGTCCAAAATCTTGCCCAAAGAAGCAGCGTGTTAGATTAGCACTTGTTAGATTAAGTTCCCACAGGTTTACGTCTGTGAATTGCGAGCCTGTAAAGTCCAACCCAGACAAATCAAGATTACGACTTACGTGATAAGAGTACCCTTTTTGTTCACGATCCTCGTTTGTTGTTGTGCTAAAACGATCTACCTCAATGTTGTGCAATTTGATACCAGACAAATTAGCATTTGATCCTGTCAAGTCGATTAGTGAGAGGTATTCAACTTTTGTGAAATCGGCTTTTGAAAGATTGGCATTGGTGAATATAACATCAGACAGACACACACCTGTAAGATTTACACTAGTGAGGTTTGCATTTGTAGGCCGACACCTATTAAATCTGTTCGCGTAAATTGGTGAGTTCTAGGTTGCAGTTGACAAACTTTGTCCGTCTCAAATTGGCGTTGCTCAAATTAGCCTTTGACAAATCTAAACCAGAAAATCCATGTCCGCTAAACTTACGAGGCTGTCTTCACCGAAACATCCACTGTCGCCTAAAAGCGAACTGCCAAGGCCAGGTGTTTTTTGTCAAATTTAGGAAATGTCGTCGTTGTATAGGTTTGAGCCGCAGCTTTGATAGCCTTTCGGTCTCCAGACCCAACAGAATTCAGCAGCGCGGTGATATTCCTGATATAGGTCTCTAAAATGCTCTTTTGTGACTCAGATTCGATAACAAGCTCAACGTAATCTTCTTTTTGTTGCTTGGGCGAGGGAAGAGCCTCTATGTCCCCTAGAGAGAGCGCATTGGGGAATTGCTCCTGCACAAGTTCGGCTAACTCTACCACTCTTCCTTGCAGGGCAACTTGCCTTAGCAGAGAGTCAATTTTTACTACTTTTGTGGTGCCGGGTAGATTGTCAAAATCAATTCCGAGATCGGAGCAAAGCAACCGCACTTCATCAATTACGAAGTGCTGATCTATAAGCCTGCGAAGCATTCTAATATATTTTGTTGAACTTGACATGATGTCTATTAATTGCCGATAGCTTACAATATTCGCAGTATAGCGTCATCAAGGAACGCTTGTCAAGCGGGTACAAATGAGCAAACTCAGAAGTAGCCTCAACCGTCGAGCCGCCGCTTATTTCTTATGTCATGCACCTCTGCCGCGTATGTAACAAAATTTTGCTTAATGCCGATGCTTGACAAAAATGTAAACTTGTAAGCGATCTGTCATTTTGTGATTAGACTTGATTGTGATGTTCTTTGTATCTTAGAGCCAGTGTTCTTGTCTGGTTAAGGTGAGTTACTTTTTGTCAATATACTGGTTTTTAATTTCCTTGTCAATTGGAATTTTGACCATACTTTTACTTTTAAACGATGGCGAGCCTTATGTAACTTAGTCCAACTTGCCTATTCTACTTTCCCATTTGACACTTTCGCGCAACAATACAATCACTTACGCTAGCTTAGACAAACTCTCCATTCATCCGTCTTTTCGGCAAGCGCTCACCTATCGTTGCGTTGGTCCGCCATGTGATAGGTGCGTGTTAGTAATGCTCTCCATCCGACCGAGCAGGCAATCTTCTACACGATAAGTTATGACCAAGCGAAACCTTACCCCATGGAGATCGACTGAGCAAACAGCTTCGCTGAACGACTGTTTGACTCACTCGTAAAGGGGAGGGCGATGGCCTCGTTGTAGATCACCGACTGATTTCGACCACTCTTTTTGGCGTGATAGAGTGCCTTGTCGGCCAGGATCATTGCCTTTTCAACGGAGACCAATTGCGTGCAAAAGGCCAGGCCAATGCTGACTGAAAAGCGAATCGACGTCCCATGATCTTCAACGACCGTTTCTCGAATCGTTTGATGGAGGCGCTCTGTGAAATTCAAGGCTTGTTCGGCGGTGGTATAGGGCAGCACGAAGGCAAACTCTTCGCCGCCGATACGCCCTGCCAGATCACTGCTGCGTGAGATTTGGTGGACGATTTTGCCAAAGGCTTCCAGAACGCGGTCGCCAGCCGCATGTCCAAAGTCGTCATTGATCTTTTTAAAATGATCCAAATCTAGAATCAGGATTGTAAACCCTGCCCCTTGGCGCGCAACCAGGTGGCAGAGATAGTTTGCCTGTTCAAGAAAGGCGCGCCTGCTCAATAGACCTGTCAGCGCATCGTAGGTTACCAAGATTCGTGCTTCCTCTTCCAGTTTGTGAATTTCGAACACCATATTGACGGTGAACCAAGCTACGGGGAAGGCTACGATCAGCGGCACAAACATGGCGATGAAAATTGAGGCAAGGGTGACATAGCTGGAATCTAGAAAGCCAAAAACATATAGATTTGCCAAAGTTGCCACAACCGAAAGGATCATAGAGACTCCAGTAATGGCAACTATCGCTTTTTTCCGTCCTAATTTGATCGTTAATTTCCGCATGGAGTAATGTAGCCAAACTATTCATAAACGGGGGCTTGTCGCAGTACTTATTGTGCAAAGTGAGCAGTATTAGAACATTCTACCGCAATTGTTGGTTGTTGTTAATTACAATATTGTAAGAAGCGTATTAGTTTTTATGTCTTTCAGCGCCCCGCACGTTAGTAAGGGGACGGATTTCCCTTACTAACGTGCGGGGCGCT
This sequence comes from Caldilineaceae bacterium, assembly GCA_046328715.1. Classification (GTDB taxonomy): domain Bacteria; phylum Chloroflexota; class Anaerolineae; order Caldilineales; family Caldilineaceae; genus JAXLWB01. Next base: position 16,800 of record JAXLWB010000028.1, read on the forward strand.
GAAACTTACTCTAACTTGAGATACACCCCAACTTACTTATCCACTTTCCCATTTAGCGCATTCGTGCGACAATAGAGCCATCTACGTTCGCTTCAACAAACCCTCTCATATTTCACCCGAAAGGCAAACCCTATGACCCTAGATTCCTCTTACCTGCAAGCGCTCACCTTTCGTTGCATCGGCCCGCCGCGCGGCGGACGGGTGTTAGCGGCGGTTGGCCATCCGACCGAGCCGGCGACCTTTTACTTTGGGGCCTGTGCGGGCGGGGTCTGGAAGACGACCGACGCAGGCACCTACTGGGAAAATATCTCGGATGGCTACTTTGGCAGCGCGGCGATTGGAGCGATGGCGATTGCCGAGAGCGACCCGAATGTGATCTACGTCGGCACCGGCGAGGCAACCCTGCGCCTGGATGTCTCGTGGGGCGATGGTGTCTACAAATCGACCGATGGCGGCAAGACGTGGAGCAACGTCGGTCTGCGTGACACCCGCCACATCAGCAAGATTCAGATTCATCCACGCAATCCCGACATTGTCTATGTGGCGGCGCTCGGTCATGCCTTTGGGCCTAACGAGGAGCGGGGCATCTTCCGCACGCTGGACGGCGGCAAGACGTGGCAGCGAGTACTCTTCAAGAGCGATAAGGCCGGTGCCGCCGATCTGGCACTGGATGTCAGCAATCCTCGTATCCTTTACGCCAGCATCTACCAGGTCTATCGCAACTTCTGGGAACTGAACAGCGGCGGCCCCGACTCCGGACTGTGGCGGTCGAGCGACGGCGGCGACACCTGGACCGAAATTACAAAGAATAAAGGCTTGCCCAGCGGCACGCTCGGCAAGATTGGCATCACCGTCTCGCCTGCCAATCCTAATCGGGTCTGGGCGATTATTGAGGCAGAGAACGAGAAGGCAGGCGTCTATCGTTCGGACAATGGCGGCACCACCTGGGAGCAGAGCAGCAGCAACCGTGAATTGATCCAACGCCCCTGGTACTACTGTCATATCTTCGCCGACCCACAGGACGCCGATACGGTCTATATCAACAACCTCAAGATGTGGAAATCGACCGATGGTGGCAAGAACTACACGGAGATTACCACCCCGCATGGCGATAACCACGATCTTTGGATCGACCCACGCAACCCCAAACGCATGATCAACGGCAACGACGGCGGTGCCTGCGTCACCTTCAACGGTGGGAGTAGTTGGTCCACCATCTACAACCAACTCACCGCTCAATTCTACCGTCTCGATGTCGACAATCGCTTCCCCTACCATGTCTACGGCACCCAGCAGGACAACTCCAGCATCGCCGTGCCCAGTGCCACCGAGCAAGGGGCCATTCCCTGGGGCGACTGTTACGCCGCTGGTACAGGCGAAAGTGGCTTTATCGCTGTCAAACCCGACGATCCCAACATTGTTTACGTCGGTGCAGTGGGCAGTTCCCCGGGCGGCGGCGGCGCGCTGCAACGTTACGATCATCGCACCAAACAGATTCGCCTGGTCACGGTCTGGCCCGAAGCGTACTTTGGCGAAGGGGTGGGTGCCTTTACCTACCGTTTCCCCTGGACCTTCCCGATCACCTTTTCGCCACACGATTCGAATGTGCTTTACTCTACCGGCAACTGCGTCTTCCGTACCAGCGACGAAGGCACCAGTTGGCAGGTGATCAGTCCAGATCTGACCCGCAACGACCCGGAAAAGCTGCGGGCCTCGGGCGGGCTCACGCTCGATACCAGCGGGGCCGAACATTACTGCACGCTCTCCTGCTTTGTCGAATCACCCCACCAGCCTGGTCTCTTCTGGGCGGGCAGCGACGATGGGTTGCTGCACATCTCACAGGACAACGGTGCAACCTGGCAGAATATCACCCCAACAGATCCTTCGACAGGCTCAGGACAGGGTCTGCCTGCCTGGAGTTACATCCACTGCATCGAACTTTCGGCGCACGCAGCGGGTACCGCCTACGTCTCCGCCACCCGTTACAAACTGGATGACTACCGTCCCTGGCTCTACAAGACGACTGACTATGGCGCAAGTTGGCAACGCATCGACGCCGCCTTCCCGCAAGACCAAGTCACGCGCGTGATTCGTGCCGATGCCCAGGCACCAGGGTTGCTCTTTGTCGGCAGCGAAGGGGGCATCTTTGTCTCGTTGGATGATGGGGCAAGCTGGCAGAAGTTGCAGTCGAATCTGCCCGTTGTGCCCGTCTACGACCTCAAGATCAAGGGCGATGATCTCGTCGTCGCCACGCACGGTCGCTCCTTCTGGATTCTGGATGACATCACCCCGTTGCGCAAACTCGTTGCTTCTGCCCAGGGTGAGGGTCTTTTCCCACCACGAACTACGATTCGTTATACCCTGGGCTGGGGCACCGTGGGTGCCCGTGGCAAAGACAAGAACTACATGATGGGTCTGGGTGCCAACTTCACTTTCACCGAAGAAAAAGGCCCCAACAACGAACCAATCCGCAAAATCCTCGACGGCGGCGAAAACCCACCCGCTGGCGTGATCGTCTACTATACGTTACCGGCATCGATTGCCTCATCCTCCCAACCTTCTATCTCCCTAGAGCTTCTCGACGCCTCAGGCAAAACCATCAAAACCATCAGACCCAAGCCCGCCGACGAATCCGACAAGAAAAATCAAGATCCTACGGATCGCTTCTTGCCCGTTGCTCCGGGTCTCAATCGTTTTGTCTGGGACATGCGCTACCCGGAGATCGTACGCTTGCCGGGCGAACCTTTCACGGAAAAGGCGAATACCGGGGCGATTGCTGCACCGGGTACTTATACTGTCAAACTAACCGTGGGCGAACAAAGCTGGACGGAAGCTTTTGAACTGGTAGCTGATCCACGCATCACGGCTTCTCAGGAGGATTTGCAGGCACAATTTGAACTGTGGCAAGCGATTGTGGACAAGATTTCAACGATCCACAGTACGGTGAGCAAGATCCGCCATATCCGTGAGCAGGTCAACGAGTGGCAGAAGCGGGCTACGGACAACAACGCCATCAGCGATGCGGCCAAGGCGCTCAACGATAAGTTGAGCACCATCGAAAAGGCGCTGGTCCAAGTCGATGCCAAGACCGCCTCGGATCGGCTGCGCCTGCCCAGCAAACTCAACACCAAACTGCTCGGTCTGATCCCCGTCGTCTCCTGTGCCGACTTTCGCCCGCCGCAGCAAGCCTACAACGTCTTCGACCATCTCAGCGCACAGGTAGACCAGCAACTCGGGCTGCTCGATGGCGTGTTGGGCGATGACTTGGCGGCGTTTAATGATCTCGTCAAATCGGCTGCGATTGCGGCTGTAGTAGTGTAGTTACTCAAAAAGGTCCTAAAGGTTTTGCAGACCTTTAGGACCTCACCGTTGCCCCACTTCTCCTTTTCCACAAACTTACAGAAAAGCTAGACTTCTGGCTAGTTCTACCCCCTGTGCTTGGCTAGTCACCTCACGACAAAAGCGATCCACAATTTGATTCTAGTGCCAATTGTAATTGCAAACACCAGGAATTTCCCCGTGAATCGGGCTGAAATTCATATGTTACAAAGGATAATTTCAGGAGATAATGAATGTAAAAATAGTGGTTGACAGCAGTAAACTTATGTTGTATAATTCTCGTTAGCGTTAACGGAACCTGTACTACCAACAGGGTTGACGCATTCTCCCTAGCTGTCAAGCCGTTTGAACGTAGCTCCTAATTCAATCTATATCAATTCCAAAACCGACCTTATTTATTTGGCGCTAAACTGCGATTGTAAGGAGAACTGGAATTTTTGCCACCTGTTTTCCAGCCTTAAAACTCCGGTTCTCTTTCAGAGGTTAGTTTAGCGATAGTGTAAATAGACCGACTTTCTATGGCCAAAGTTACACTGCATGACGTAGCGATGGCAAGTGGCGTTTCGTTGCAGACTGTTTCGCGGGTCATTAACCATCGCGCTGATGTCTCGGAGGAGACGCGCGCCCAAATCTGGGAGACGATTCAGCGCTTGGGCTACAAGCCGAATGCATTGGCGCGAGGCTTAGCTTCACGGCGCAGTCATATCCTGGGCATTATTACCTTGCCATTGAACGACTATTTCCGCGCACAGATCATAACCGGTTTGGAAAAGCAAGCGAGGGCGATGGGCTATGCCTGTCAGATGAGTTTTACCAATGACAATGCTAGCGACCTTCAAGAGCTGTTTGCAGATATGTTGGCGCGCCAGGTTGATGGAGTTATCGTTCTTGTTCCGAAACAATTTCCGAACCCGCAATTACTGAGTGATACGCCGATTGTCTCGGTTGCTCATAAGTTGGACAACTCAAATGCAATCAATGTCGATGTGGATAACATCGATGGTGCCTATCAGGCAATGCGCCATCTCTTGTCACTTGGCCATCGGACCATCGGACAAATTGTTGGCCCTCATGACTGGACCCCAGCCTCTGATCGGATTGAAGGATCACGGCGAGCGCTGGCTGAATATCAGTTGAAACAATCCCCTGATGACATGGTAGAGTGTCGAGAATGGTCATTTGAAGCAGGCTATCAGGCTGCGCACCATTTGTTGAGGAGCAATCCGCAGATCACAGCTCTTTTTTGTCATATGGATTGGATGGCTGTGGGTGCATATCGAGCGTTGCGCGAGGCGAACCGGCGTATCCCCGAGGATGTCAGCGTGATCGGCTATGATGATTTGCCAATTTGCCAATATTTAGATCCGCCACTGACCAGCGTCCGCCAACCGAGTCAGGGACTTGGTCAATTAATCGCTCAGTTGGCGGTGAACGCTGTTGAACATACAACACCTTTTCGTCAAGATATCTTGGTTCCTGTTGAGCTCATGATACGGAGCAGTGTCATGGCTCCATCTGCGTAAGATGAATTTGTTGTTGACAGTCTAAGTGGATTTGCTTTGAAAATGGTCATTTCAAGACCGTTAAAACGACCATTTTCAGACATAGTTCACGAGAAGTTGCTCCCTCTCGTTCCCTAAGTTTTCAAATGTTCCTATTGTTACGATGCTGGATTCGATGTTTCTTGTTCGTAGCATCACTTGATGCTACGTCAAAACTCAAAGAAGGAGTCACAAATGAATAGTTTCTACCTTTCGCGACGTGCATTCTTACAGCAATTGGGACTTGTCACGGCTGGGGCTGCACTGGCATCTTGTGCGCCAACTGGGACACCGGCCCCATCTGCTGGCGCACCTGGAGAAGCGGCAGCGGCTCAGCCTGCTGCCGGCAAGGAAGTTGCACCCGGTGTTCCCCGCAATGAGACCTTGATTCTGGAAAATCCGACTGGCAAAGTGGTGCCAGCCGACGACTTCAACCGTTGGCGACCCGGCATCCAAAGTGCTTCGACTGGTCTTCAACAGTTGGGGCTTGATGCACTTTGGTATATCGACCCCGACGCTGGCATTGATGGTGTGTGGGACAACTCACTGGCTGCCGAAAAGCCGATCTACAATGAGGACTTCACTGAGATGACAGTGAAATTGCGCCAGGGAATTTTCTGGAGTGATGGCGTCGAATTTACTGCCGACGACCTGATCTACACGGTAGACACTCAGAAGAACACCCCAGGCTTGGCCTATACGGGTCAGTTCTCAAAGTATGTGGCGAGCATTGAGAAGCCTGATAACTACACCGTCATCTTCAAACTCACGCAGCCCAACTCGCGCTTCCACGGTCTCTTTACTGTGCGTTGGAGTGCCTGTTTCATGATGCCCAAGCACATTTTTGAGAAGCAGGCCGATGTGGTGGCTTACACCTTCAACCCGCCGGTCAGCCTAAGCGCCTATACGCTCAAAGATTTCGACCCGAATGGCAACTGGTATCTGTGGCAGCGCCGCGAAGATTGGCAACGCACAACGCTCGCCCGCTTTGGTGAGCCCGCTCCCAAGTTTGCCATGTATATTGCCCCTGGCCCCAGCGATAAGAAGGTGATGGCGCAGACGGCCAAAGACCTGGATGTGATCCATGATATCGCCCCTGAAGGCATGATCACGTTAGCCAAGACCAATCCGACCTCGAAGGGTTGGTTCAAATCCTTCCCTTGGGCCCACCCCGATCCAACCCTGCCCGCGGTGATCTACAACAACGAGAAGCCAGGTTTGGACAACCGCGATGTGCGTTGGGCCTTGACCCTGGCCATTGATATCGTGCGTGTGGCGATGGCCTCCTATCGTGGTGCGGCGACGATCTCTGCCATCCATGTGCCGCCGACCGGCCTCTATCCAAAATACTATTTCGATCCGCTGCAAGATTGGCTGAAAGAATTCAGTATCGAAGTCGATGGTCAGGCTTACAAACCCTATGACCCGGACGCAGGGTCACGCATTGCCGACGAAGCGCGCAAGGCGCTCGGTGACCTCGTGCCCACCGACCCGGCTGAGATCCGCAAGGCGATTGGTTATGGCTGGTGGAAGCGCGATCTGGAGGTCGCCGAAAAGTTGATGCTCCAGGCCGGCTGCACCCGTGACTCAGCGAGCAAGTGGTTGCTGCCCAGCGGTGATCCGCTCAAGATTGCCCTCTTGGCGGAAGGAGATACTCGCCCGGTCATGAACCGTGGTGCGGCGATGATTGTGGAAAACTGGGTCGAGTTTGGCGTTGATGCCACACTCGATGTGCGTGACAATGCCTCGCGCTCCAAGTTGGCTTTGACCGGTGACTTTGATGCCGAATTTGGCTGGACGATTGAGACTTGGGGTGGCCATCCCGATCTCTTCTTCTTCCTCGAATCGTGGCACTCTAGCCTCTACAAACCGTCGGGCGAGAACGCGGTAGGCCGCAACCGGATGCGCTGGAAAAACCCGGAGCTTGACCCCATCATCGAAAGCATTCAGAAGCTAGACTTCGATGATCCCAAAGGTATTGAATTGGGCATCGAGTTTATCAAGCTGGCTGCGCGCGAGATGCCGATCACGCCGATCATGTCGTATAACGTCTTCTCAGTCTGTGACGAGACCTACTGGACGGGCTTCCCCTCTGCTGAGGATCCCTACACCGATCCCGTTGCCAACTGGGCGAACACTAAGTATATGTATGTGAAGATCAAATCAACCGGCGCTTGATTATGATAAGGTGACAGGAAGACAAGATGATACTGGTGGCTAAATCGCTGCCCGATTAAAATCGGCTGCTGACAACGAGAAGTCGCTGAGGCGACTAAGAAATACCTTAGTGCCTGAGGGCACTTCTCGTTGTCAGCAGGGGAATTGATTCCCTTTTTGAATTTGCCAGCAGTATCACAAGAAGACAAGATGACAGGAAGTGGTAAAGACTTGTCTTCTTGTCATCCGGTCTTCTTGTCTTCTTGTCAGCGAAACTGGGGATAAAACGTGCGTAAGTTCTTTCTCCGTTACCTACTCCCGCGGCTTGGCCAATATGTGATGGTCGTCTTTCTGGGAGTGACGTTGACCTTTATCATTCCGCGCTTTTCACCCAACGATCCAGTCGAGCGCCAGGTGAGTCAAATCATGATGAGCGGCTCACAGGTCAGCCCCGAAGCGATTGAGCACTTGCGATCGGCCTTGACAGAGATGTATGGACTGTCAGGCAGTCCGCTGCAGCAGTACTTTGCCTTTTGGGGACGATTGTTGCGCGGGGACCTGGGCCCGTCACTCTCGAGCTTTCCGACGCCGGTCACACGGCTGATTGCGACGGCGCTGCCCTGGACGCTGGGTCTGTTGCTCACGTCGATTGTGATCTCCTGGGTGCTGGGTAACTTGCTGGGTGGACTGGCCAGTTACTATCCTAAAAATCCGCTGATCCGTGTGATCGATGTACTCAGCCAAGCGGTGCGACCCATCCCCTATTACATCATGTCGCTGGTTTTGTTGGCATTGTTTGCCTACGTCATTCCCATTTTTCCCTTTAGCGGTGCCTATCCGCCGGGCACGCACGTCGAATTCAGTCTCAACTTTGCCCTCACCGTGGTCAAACATTCGATCTTGCCCGCACTGAGCTTGATTGCCGTGGGTATCGGCGGCTGGTTTATCGGTATGAAGTCACTCACATCCAACATTATTTCCGAGGATTACGTTGCCTATGCCGAAAATGCTGGGTTGCGGGAGCGGACGATCCTCTTCGAGTATGTGATGCGCAACGCCATGCTACCGCAGATTACCGGTTTGGCCCTACAATTGGGGCTGATCTTCAACGGTGCCTTGATCATGGAAGTCGTCTTTGGCTATCCAGGGATGGGCATGTTGACGTTGCAGGCAGTGATGGCCAACGACTACACGCTGATCATGGGGATCGCCATCTTCTCGATCATTGGCGTTGCTACCTCTGTCCTTATTCTCGACTTACTCTACCCGCTCTTCGACCCGCGGGTGAGGCATCAGTAATGCACTGCATAGATTGCACTACACAGAGTACACGGAGGAAGCACAGAGAACACAGAGAGAAGCGGAGAGATTTATTCTGAGTTCTCTGTGATCTCTGTGCCACTCTGCGCTCTCTGTGTAGTGCCGTAATCTCTACTCTAAAAGGCGGATCATGCTGACGATTCTCCGCGATTTGCTCAAACATGACGGTCGCTTTCGCGTGGCCTTTGTTTTTCTGTTGGCGACATTGGTTCTGTCGCTGCTCTCCTTTGTCTCCCCGTATGAGCCGTCCAAGACCTTTATGGTGCCGCCCGACATGCCTCCTTCGGCGGAATATCTCTTTGGCACCAGTTCGCGTGGCCAGGATATTTTCTGGTGGATGGCGTTTGCTGTGCGCAACTCACTCTTGCTCGGTATCCTCACGGCTGTGATTTCACGCATCATCGCCATCTTGGTTGGGTTGACGGCGGGCTACCGAGGCGGCTGGATCGATCGCATTCTGATGTCGATCAACGACAGCTTTGTCGTGATGCCGGTGCTGCCAATTCTGATCCTGCTTAGCTTTCTGTTGCGCGGCAAGATGAGCCTGATGTCGCTGGCCTTCATTATGGGACTCTTTGGCTGGCCCTGGGATGCCAGATTGATTCGGGCTCAGGTGCTCAGTCTGAAGGAGCGCCCCTTCACGCGCACCGCCGTCTATTCGGGCACACCTTCCTTTCAGATCACGCTGAATGAGCATTTGCCCTTTGTGCTGCCCGTCGTCTTTGCAACAACGATCAACAACTTGCTCTGGTCGATCGGCATGGAGGTCACACTCAGTGTGCTCGGTCTCTCCGATGTGACATTGCCCACCATCGGAACCACGATCTTCTGGGCCAATCAACATCAGGCATTGGTGGCAGGCATCTGGTGGTGGTTGGGCGCACCGGTGCTGGTTGCCATTATTCTCTTCCTCGGCTTGTACTTGCTCTTCTCTAGCGTCAACGAGTACATAGACCCGCGCACCCGCCTACGGCAGATCGGAGGTTGAACGATGGCGCTACTTGAGGTAAAGGATCTACGAGCCTACTATCAGACCGAAGTTTACGGTATCTCGCGCACTGTGCGTGCCGTCGATGATGTTTCTCTAGAGTTACTGTCGGACGAGATTTACGGTGTTGCCGGGGAGTCGAGCTGTGGCAAAACCACGCTGATCAAAGTACTTTCAGGTACGATCAAGCCGCCACTCAAAGTGGAAACCGGCTCGGTGATCTACGACTTTGGCAGTGACAAAGTGGATATGCTCCATGCCAGCCAGGCTGATCTGCGGGTCAATGTACGTTGGAAAGAGATCTCGTATGTCATGCAAGGTTCGATGAGTGTGCTCAACCCGGTGCGGCGCATCATGCGTACCTTTGAAGACATTGTCGATACCCACCAGGGCATCCCTGACAAACGAGCATTTCTAGAGAAGACTCGCGAGCATGTGCGCACGCTTGGCCTGCCGCCTGATGTGTTGAATCTCTTTCCGCACCAACTTTCGGGCGGAATGCGGCAACGAGTGGCGATTGCGCTGGCGACGGTCTTTCATCCCAGCTTGATCATCGCCGACGAGCCAACAACTGCGTTGGATGTGGTTGTGCAGCGCGGGGTTTTGCAGATGTTGAAGGATATTCAGAGCGAGAGCAAAAACACTGTCTTATTAGTGACCCATGATCTCGCTGTCCATGCCAATGTGGCCGATCGAGTGGCGGTGATGTATGCTGGCCGCATCGTCGAAGAGGCACCGACGCAGACCATTTTCAACAATCCCAGCCATCCCTACACCCAACATCTGATTCATTCGCTGCCGATGATTGGCGACCGCTCAACCAAAGCGAGTCTGAGTGGTGCGCCACCCAATTTGGCCAATCCACCCAGCGGCTGCCGTTTTCATCCCCGCTGTCCCTTTGCGATGGATCGCTGTCGCCATGAAACGCCGAAGATGTTAACACTTCCCGACCGTCATCGGGTTGCCTGCCATTTGGTCGAGGAGGCTGCGGCATGAGTGCCAATCGAAAGTTACTGGACGTTCAGCAAGTAACAGCAGAATTTCAGGTAGGCGGCCTCTTCGACGGCAGTCGGCTGATTGCAGTGAACAATATCTCCTTCGCCTTGGAGAGCGATCGTCCCGAAATCTATACCCTGGCTGGCGAGAGCGGCAGCGGCAAGACTACGCTGGCACGTATGTTGCTCCACGACCTGGACCCCACGCAGGGCAAAGTGATCTTCGAAGGGCGTGATCTCGCCACGCTCAAATCAAGAGCCGATGTGATGGCCTTTATGAAGAAGGTGCAGCCGGTCTTTCAAAATCCCTTTGAAACCTTTAGCCCGCTGCGCCGTGTAGAAGAATATCTCTTTGACACAGCCATCAATTTTGGTCGAGCTAAGAATCGACGCGCTGCTGCGCCGATTGTTGATGCTGCGTTGCACCAGGTTGGACTCTCCCTCGAAGAGATAAACCGACGCTATCCCCATGAACTTTCAGGCGGGCAGATTCAGCGCGTCTCGGTTGCGCGGGCGCTTATTCCCGAACCGCGTTTAATTCTGGCCGACGAGCCGGTCTCGATGGTCGATGCTTCGTTGCGTATGGCGATTGTCAACCTTTTTCGCAAGCTGCGCGACGAGCAGAAGGTCAGTATTCTCTATATCACCCATGATCTGGCCACGGCCTACTACATCAGCGATCGTATCGCCATCATGTTGCGCGGTTATGTCGTCGAGACAGGTCCGGTAGAAGCTGTCCTCGATCGCCCGTTGCACCCCTACACGCAACTGTTGCGTGACTCAGTCCCCAAACCCAAACCCGATGCCCGAGAAGCCTGGGCCACACACATTGAACTCGGCACCACGGAAATCAAAGAGTACGGACGGGTCGGCTGCAAGTTTGCCGGGCGCTGTCCGCATGTCATGGAAATCTGCCGCCAGGCCGATCCTCCTGACATCGAAGCCGAAGGGCGCACCGTTAAGTGCTATCTTTACGCAGATGGCGTTAGCAAGTAAGCAAATCCCTTTGACCACGAAATACACAAAATACACGAAAGAGTCATAGTAATAAACTTTCGTGTATTTTGTATATTTCGTGGTTCTTTATCTCTGACACGAATAGGATCATCATGAACGAAATCACACTCGACATCAAAACTGCCAAAACCAAGATTGATCGCAACATCTACGGTCACTTTGCCGAACATCTGGGGCGCTGCATCTACGAAGGGGTCTGGGTCGGCTTCGATTCACCGATTCCCAATGTACGTGGCATCCGCCAAGATGTGGTGGCCGCACTGCGCAAGATCAAGATTCCTGTCTTGCGTTGGCCGGGCGGCTGCTTTGCCGATGAATACCACTGGAAGGATGGCGTTGGCCCCTATGAGCAGCGTCCGGCGATGGTCAACACGCATTGGGGCGGTGTGGTCGAAAACAACCACTTCGGTACTCATGAGTTTATGGACTTCTGCGATCAACTGGGCTGCGAACCTTACATCTGCGGTAACGTTGGTAGCGGTACGGTGCAGGAGATGTCGCAATGGGTCGAATATCTCACCTTTGATGGCAAAAGCCCGATGGCAAACTGGCGTCAAGCGAATGGGCGCAGCGAGCCTTGGAAGATCAAATACTTCGGCGTGGGCAATGAAAACTGGGGTTGTGGCGGACGCATGACCGCCGAATATTACGCCGACCAATATCGCCAATATGCGGTCTATTGCCGCAATTATGGTGACAACAAACTTTACCGCATCGCCTGTGGCCCACGTAACGAGGACTATCACTGGACCGAAGTGCTGATGGACAAGGCGGGCAATGAGAAGCTACTGAACGCCCCCTACATGGACGGTTTGGCGCTCCATTACTACACCAATCTCGAACGCTACCCGGACGGCAACCGCCGCGGCTCAGCCACCGACTTTGATGAGGCACAATGGATCGAGATCGTCGCCAAGGGGTTGTACATGGAGACCCTGGTGCGCCGCCATTCTACGCTTATGGACAAATATGACCCCAGCAAAAAGGTCGCGCTAATCGTCGATGAGTGGGGCACCTGGTATGCAGTTGAACCGGGCACTCATCCCCGCTTCCTCTATCAACAAAACTCGATGCGCGATGCAATTGTCGCCGCCACTTCGCTCGACATCTTCAATAAATATGCCGACCGCGTGCGTATGGCCAACATCGCCCAGACCATCAACGTGCTCCAGGCGATGATCCTGACCGACAAGGAGAAGATGATCCTCACGCCGAGCTATCATGTCTTCGAGATGTACAGCGCCCATCAGGATGCCACGTTGGTTCCGGTGGATATTCAGAGCGAACAGTATGCCTTTGGCAATTACGATGTGCCTGCCATCTCCGCCTCAGCATCGGTAGACAGCAATGGCAAATTGCACGTTACTCTGAGCAACGCCAATCCGAACAAGGACATCGCCGTCAACCTCTTCATTCGCGGCCTCAAGGGCAGCAACGTGAGCGGTCGAGTGCTGCAAGGCGATGCTATGAACGCCCACAATACCTTCGAGCAGCCAGAGCGGGTTGCGCCTAAAGCCTTCAATGGTGCAAAACTCACCCCCGATGGAATTGAGGTTGTGATGCCGAAGATGTCTGTGGTAGCGTTGGAGATAGAGTAGATATCAATTAATCGTAACTGCTCAGGCACGACACAGAGATTACTATGGAGGCGCAGAGGAGACGGCATCAAGTTGAGTCCTATACCGATTCATAGAGACTCAACTTGTGCCCGTATATGATACGAAATGGAATCAGGCGACAGCGAACTCGGTGTAGGGGCGTTTCCAGGGAGCGTGAAAGGCAAGTACAATGTCTTCTTTGGGGACGCCCGCTTCGAGGAGGGCTGTGGCAAAGCCCTCTTCGGTTCCATCTTCTTCGATATAAATTTTGCCATTGCGTAAACGAACATGAATGACTGCTCCATGCATTCGCCAGTCGTTCGTCCAACCGATATACATCAATTGGTAGTTTAAACGCTCATCGTCAAAGATCAGTTGCGGTTCTATATTCCCATTTCCCGGTTGAATGGATGCATCTTCAGTGAGAAGATTCTTAATAATCTGACGATATTGCTCTAGCTTGTCCATTCTACAATCTCCTGTAGTGCTATATTCACAACAATTAATCGTAGATCATAATCTGCGATCAAAACCTGTCCAGAAACATCCAGAAATAGTTCATGATGGACAGCAGTGTCGATGGCTATGTAAATCGTCCAACCTGGTTGCGAACGGCTAAGCCAACTTCGATAGATCAAATATTGTCCCAAAGCTCGTTCCAAATCGGAGATCTTTGAGAGACCCAAAAAACTTTTGACCTCAACAACAATCTTTTCTGAATCTCGCTCGGCGGCTAACAAGCGTTCTGCTCCCATATCAGCAAAGACCTTACGGGAGCCAAAGGTAATAAGAAATGGATCTTGTGTGATTCTCCATCCCTGTTTGATCAGTCCTTCTTTGACAACATTGTGTAAGGCATCTCGTGCTGGCATAGCTCGATTATAGCACATAAGCATCTTCTTCAAGATTGATTATCTGGTATGGTAGAAGTTATACTGGCGTCAATCAATCGTGTCAATGAAATAAAGAGGAACAGTTAATGCCCAAACTCGTAATGATGCCGCCGCAAAGTGAAAAGACGCTGCGTTGGGCCAATCAACTATTGCAGGCACTGCCCGACTATCAGGTCAGCTTGCCCGAAACCGACGAAGAAGCGATTTCTGCCATCGCCGAGGCGGATGCTGCCTTTGGCGAGGTACCACCAGCGGCATTGGCTGCGGCGAAACATCTGCGCTGGATCCAAAGTCCCGCCGCTGGTCCGCCCGCCGGCTTTTATTATCAGGAATTGATCGAACATCCGGTGCAGGTCTGCAACCCGCGCGGCATCTACAACGATCATATCGCCCAGCACATTCTCATGGTGACGTTGGCGCTGGCACGGGGTCTACCCTGGTACCTGGACGCCCAACGCGAACGGCGCTGGGATGTCGATGCCCGCAAGAGCCGCTATGTGGATCTCATCGGCTCCACCGCGCTGATCGTCGGGCTGGGTGGCATTGGTCATGAGACGGCACGCCTCTGCAACGCCTTTGGCATGAAGGTGATCGGCACCGACGCCCGTTGGGAATATGCTGTCCCTAATACCGAAACCTATCCGCCCGAAGCACTGGATGGTCTCTTGCCGCAGGCCGACTTTGTGATCATCACCGTACCGCACACGCCGCAGACCGCAGGCATGTGGCATCGCCAACGCTTCCAGTTAATGAAGCCGAGCGCCTACTTTATCAACATCGGGCGCGGGGCCACCACCAAACTGGCCGATCTCACCGCCGCCCTCCAAGCCGGAGAGATTGCAGGCTGCGCGCTTGATGTCTTTGAAAGCGAGCCACTTCCCGCCGATCATCCATTGTGGGCCATCCCGAATGTCATCCTCACCCCGCACATCGCCGTCCATGAAGCGCCCAACATCGACGAACGCCAATTTGGCGTTTTTCTTGAGAACGCACGGCGGTTGGCTGCGGATGAGCCATTGATTAATGTGGTGGATAAGGCGAATTGGTTTTAAGTAAAGGATCTTTTATGCCAACCCCACTCCCTCTACCCGAAAACTACAACCCAGCCACTTACATGCTCTCGAAGACCACCGAATACGGTCTCTTTCACGAAACCCGCCAAGCAGCGCGTTTGGCGATGAATCTGCTGGCGAATGGCACACCTGAGGATCTCTCCCTGGCCGAGAAGGTGCTCAATGCCCTGCTTGTCTGCCAGGAACGGGATCCCAGCGATCCGCACTTCGGCAACTTCTACTGGATGCGTGAGGACAGCTATGTCGAGGATCTCAACGCCGTCGAGTTTAACCTGGAGTCGCTGATTCCAATGATGCTGCACCACGGCGTCCTCCTGCCCGCCGAGTTGCGCCAGCGTGTCCTCGACAGCATTCGGCTGGGACTTGACGAGATTCGGTGCCTCGACGTGCTGATCCTCTACACCAACATCACGACGCTCGACATCCTCAACACCTGCCTTGGCGCTGAACTCTTAGCTGATCAACCGTTGCTTGAGCGGGGCCGCGGCAAACTGGCGGCCTGGATCGCTTATACCAATGTTCATGGTCATCCGCTGGAGTACAACAGCCCAACCTATACCTCAGTCACGCTGCGGGCGCTCAAACAGTTGGTGGATACTGCCAGCGATGAGGAAGTGCGGCGGCTGGCCAACGAGATGATGAGCAAGTTAGCCTTGAGTGTTCTGCTCCACATCCATCGTGGCACCGGGCGCTGGGCTGGGCCGCATGGTCGCGCCTACCAACCGTCGGTGGTCTGCGAAACGCCGCCCGAGATCGAGATGGTACGGGATTGGATCGCCAATGGTACCATCCCAGCCGCCCTAACCAAGTGGCTTGATGATCGCCCGGATCGTTTTCAAGTGGTCGAAACTGCCGAACGGGATCGCAGCTTGGCAATTACCACCTATCATTCAGCGTCGTTTGCCTTGGGCACAGCTACCCGGGCTCTCAACCCCCAGGCCAATCTCTGCATGCTTCATTATCGCCGCCCGGCTGCCGAACGCCCCGGTGTGCTTTATACCCGCTATCTGCTCGACGACAAATGGTTTGGCGACGCCTATCACGCCACCGACCGCACCAAAACGCGCAACCTGCCCGACGAAGGTGACTTTTACAGTGTGCAAGACGAGAACCGTATGATCGGCATCTATGGTCCGCAGAATTTTCGCCAGGGACGCAGTGCCAAGGCCGTGCTGATTTGGACGCAGATCGAACAGATTGACCAAGTCTGGGTCGATGGCAAGTTGGTTCAAGAGTATCCTTTCGCCATGACGCCTGGACAACTGCTGATTGTCGCTAGCGGCGATGTGTTGATCGCTGTGCGCCCGCTGACAGTCACACCGCTGGGACGTGCAGCACCCATCCAACTGGTGGAACGCAACGGCGATCTGGCGTTAGAGATGTTCAACTATCGTGGGCCCGATAAGCGCTTCTGGGAGATGGGCTGGCCGGGTGCTTTTTATAAGGGCAAGCCGATTGTGGCCTTCTACCTCGAAGTAGTAGAACGCAGCGACTATGCCGATGTCGCCAGCTTTGCCGCCGCTATCAACGCTGGCAACATTGAGCAGCAGATGGACGAGCCCTACACCTGGAGCGGGGTTGGCGAACGAATTTATCGCGCTGCCTATCAACGCAATGGGCAGGAGATCGGTATCGAGATCGATCTGATGGCGTGGCAACTCAAGAAGCGCTGGACAGAAAGGGGAGAGTTGGGTTGGCCAACGATGGAAGTGAGGGGTTTCGACTTCGAATGATAATCTACCTCCCCATCCACCCCCCATCCACGCTCAGAATCGTCCCATTAACGAAGTTGCTAGCCGGTGAGCTCAGGAAGAGGATGGCCCCTTTCATGTCCTCCGGCTCGCCCCAGCGCCCAGCGGGGACGCGACTGAGAATTTGCGTGGTGCGCGCCGAATCGGCCTGCAAGGCGGCGGTATTGTCGGTGGCGACATAACCGGGCGCAATCGCATTAACCTGCACTCCTTTGCCTGCCCATTCGTTGGCCAGCGCCATCGTCAAGGTACCAATGCCCCCTTTGCTGGCGGCGTAGCCCGGGACATTGATGCCTCCCTGAAAGCTGAGCACTGAAGCCACAAAGATGATCTTGCCCATACCGCGCTCAATCATCCCTTTGCCAAACTCACGCGATAGAATGAACTGGGCATTGAGGTTGACCTCGAGCACTTTATCCCAATAGTCATCGGGATGTTCTGCCGCTGGCCTGCGCAGGATAATCCCCGCATTGTTGATCAGAATATCGACCTGAGCGACTTCCTGCTGCACCTGGGCAATAAAGGCATAGAGCGCACTCCGATCGGCAAAATCGCAGGCATAGCCCTTAAAGTTGCGTCCACGCTCCAACACGTCGCGCTCCACATCGCTGCCCGACGTTTCGAGCGAAGCGCTGACCGCCACAATGTCGGCCCCAGCATCCGCCAGTGCCTGCACCGCCGCCCGTCCAATCCCACGCTTGGCACCGGTGACCAGTGCCGTTTTGCCGTCCAGTCGAAATTGTTCAAGAATGTTCATTTGGGGAGGGGTGAGGGGTGAAGGGTGAATTCCTCAAACCTCACCCCTCACCCCTCGATTGTTAATCTTAAATGTCGTTAGCCATCGTTTTGTTAACTAGCATAATGTTTCTCTACTCAGGCAATGGCATATCCAAAATCGCCTGTACCTTCTCATCGACGACCGCCGCGTGTTCCTTCCACTCGGCTTGGCCTTCCCAGATTAGGTCGATTTCGGCCTGGAAGGCGGGATTGGCCTCGACAAAGCGGGCGTTCTTGGGCATGGGGAAGGGTTCGATGCCCTTTTCGAGCAGTGTATTGGTGATGCCAAACATACGATTGATCTTGTTGACCTCTTCGTTGGTCCAGGCAGACTTGTGGCCATTCGGTTGCAACTTGCCATCGAGCACCATCGAAACGCCTGCCTCGCCCGAGGAGTAGAGCTTGAGTAGTTCCCACGACTCTTCGGGATGGGCAGTTTTCGAATTGATCATGTGTTGGTTGCCCGAATAGTTGGTGCCTTGGCGACCTTTGGGGCCTACAGGCAGCGGCACGGCATCCATCTCGAACTTGCCGGCGATCTGGGCAATAAAGGCAGTCGTTTGGCCAACGATACTGGCATGGGTGGCAGTGAGGCCAGCCGGGAAGAGATTGGCCGCTGAATTATCGATGTAGTCAGCAGTACGGGGCGAAACTTTACTGTTGAGCAGGTCAAGATACCAGTTGGCGATCTCTTCGTGGACTGGCGTGTTGTATTGAATCTTGGTGCCATCCTCGTTGAGAATCCACATGTCTTTGGAACCGGGATCGCCAAAGGAGCGCGAAACATTGTTATAGTAGTGTAACGCGTTCATGGAATCGAAGCTCAGACCAAAGATGCCATTGTCCGGTTCGGCAGCGGCCTTGGCCAATTCGGTCCACTGGGCAAAGGTCCAGCCTTCTTGGGGCAGCGGTAAACCCTTGGCCTCCAACATCGTCTTGTTGAAGTTGACGGCAATGTTGCCACCTGGATGCACGACACCGGGGATGCTGAAGTTCTTGCCATTGAGCGAGTTGGCTGCCATCACGCTGGGGTAGATGTCGGCAAAGTCGCTGGGTGGATTGGTGGCAAGCAGGTCATCGATCTCCATGTAGATGCCCTTGAGATAGTTCAAGAAGAGCCAGCGATTGTGCCCGTAGACGACATCTTGCAAGGTGCCAGAGATGAAACCGGTTTGGGTCTTGGTGGCAATTTCAGCATAAACGGTCTCTTCAACCACCACCTGCACGCCACTATCGGCCTGATACTTTTCAGCGAATTTCTTGGGCATCACATTTTGACTGTCGGGTGGTACCTGCACGCGGATGGTCACCTGCGTGGCTGCCGGTGCGCTGCTGCTGCCAGTGGCACTGCCAGCTTCTCCGCCGCCGGTTGTGGCTACCGGCGCACAGGCTGCCATTATCTGCGCACCGACCGTTGCCAAACCAGCAACCGCCGCTCCTTTTAAAAACCGTCTGCGTGTAATTTGGGTATGCTTCATGGTTCCTCCGTTGAAAGTGACAAGGTGACGCCGATGTATACATCGGACGTGACAGGGTGACAAGGTGAGATTTGGTTCACCTTGTCACCCTGTCACCTTATCAAGTTAATAAAACGAATTCATATACTCTCTGTTGACGATCACTATCCCTTGATGCCCGACATGACAATGCCTTGCACAAAGTAGCGTTGTCCTAAAAAGAAAACGATGATAATGGGAATCATCGAAAGAACACAAGCTGCCATCAGAATATGTTGCAATGGCTCGCCGCCTACATCCGGTGAGTTTTTGAAAAATTGCAGACCAACCGAGATCGTAAACTTCTCAGGTGAGTTCAAATAGATCACCGGACCGAGAAAGTCGCCCCAGGTGGCGATCACCGTGATAATCGCCAACGTCGCCAACGCTGGCTTGCACAACGGAAGCAAGATCGACCAGAAGATGCGAAGGTAACTGGCACCATCGATCAGCGCCGCTTCGTCCAGATCCTTGGGCAAGGAAAGAAAGAACTGGCGCATCAAAAAGATGGCAAAGCCGCCACCGCCAAACCAGGCCGGAACCCACAAGGGCAGCAGGGTGTTGATCCAGCCCAACTTGTAGAAGAGCACAAATTGGGGAATCAAAGTCACTTCGGTCGGTAGCATCAGCGTGGCCAGTGTGATTGTGAAGAGCAGGTTTCGCCCGCGGAACTCAAAGCGAGCAAAGGAATAGGCGACCAGAGAGGAAGTAATCACCACCCCTGCGGTGGAAAGCGTAGTTACCCATAGCGAATTGCCAAACCAGGTGGCAACCGGCAAGCGTTGTACAATCAGCACGCGCAAGTAATTGCCCCATTGCGGCACCGCCGGAATAATCACTGGCGGATAACTGGACATATCCGCCGCCGTCTTCAAGGAGGACATCAACGTCCAGAAGAGCGGAAAACCGAAGAGGACACAGAGTATCACGACCAACAGATAGAGCACGGCTCTGTCAATCGTCAATCGGTTGGACGAAGCTCGATGTGCGTTCGGCGTTGCCGAGAGTAGAGTTGAGCCTGACATGGTTGATCCTTATTCACTCTCGTAGTGCACCCAGCGCCGCGAGTAGTAGACTTGGAAGTAGGTAAAGGCCAACAGAATCACCACCAAGACCCAGGCTAGGGCGCTGCCATAGCCAAGCCGGTAATATTGAAAGGCAGTGTTGAAGATGTGCAGGGCGTAAAAATAGGTGCCATACGAAGGGCCACCTTGGGTTGCCACCCAGGCCGTTGTAAAGACCTTCAAGGCCCCAATGATCGCCAAGACTAGGTTGAAGAAGATGGTAGGGGTTAGCAATGGCAGCGTAATATGGCGGAACTTGTCCCAGCGATTGGCCCCATCGATGGCTGCCGCCTCAAACAATTCCTGCGAAATGCCTTGAAGACCTGCCAAAAAGATCAACATCGTGTTGCCACCCATCGAGGCCCAGATGTTGATCATCGCAATCGAGTAAAGCGCACTGTCACGCGAGGTAAGCCATTTCGGTGGGTCATGAATCCCTATATCGCGCAGGAACCCATTGATCGGGCCGAGGCGCGGGGCCAGCAGATAGATCCAGACCACGGCAATCGCCACGGCTGGCAACAGGTGCGGCACAAAGAAGATGGTGCGATAGAATGTCGTGCCGTAGAGCTTCTGATTGAGCAAGATCGCCAGGAGCAGCGCCCCGATGATCGTCGCAGGTACATACATCCCGGTGAAAAGAAAGGTGCGCCCCAGCGAGGGCCAAAAGAGATCATCGGTGGTAAAGGCAGTAATGTAGTTGGTCAGTCCCACCCAATCCGGCTTGCCGATGATCTCGTACGAGGTGAAACTGTAGTAAAACGAGGTCAGAATCGGCCCGCCCCAAAAGATGATCAACCCAAGGATCCAGGGGAGAGCAAGTAGGTAGCCCCACAATGCACGGTGTGTCTGAAACTGGCTACGAGTCCCCAGAATGCGCCTTAGGAGCGAAGGCTGACTTGTGCTTGAGGTGTGGCTATAGGACTCTGAAGCTACGGCCATGCGAACCTCCGTTGAAGCTGTCAAGCTAACTATGAAAAACCCATATCATCTCAACTGAGAAAGGGGTTTTCACAAAGAGTATGATGGTTGGTGGATTGAAGGGAAGAACGTGTCTGTCCCATGACTCACTCTTTCCCACAAAGGACATGGCTGGAGCGAGTGATTGTACAAATTGCTTCTACTGAATCACGGAGTGAATTTAAGCGTTTAGCAAATCTGGTTATGAGCAGATTGCAAGTAGGGGAATTATACCTATAATTGTCCACAATGCAAATGGGCTTTTTGTTGTGGTATACCAGCAAGTGTATAGTAGTAGTCAAAACCTCTGCAAAAGCGAAAGCTCAAATCACTATGACCCAATACAACTTACTGCTCAAACATGGCCACCTGATCGACCCGCTCAACAATATCGACGGCAAGATGGATGTGGCGATCAGCGATGGCAAGATCGCTGCGGTTGCGCCGGACATCAACCCAGCTCTGGCAAAGAACGTGGTCGATCTTGCGGGATTGCTCATCACCCCAGGCATCATCGACATTCATGTCCATGTCTACCACACGCGCGAGCCCGAAGGGCTGAGTGTGATGGCTGATTCGCACTCCTTCCGCTCCGGCGTCACGACCCTGGTCGATACCGGAACGGCCGGTGCCCGTCACTTTCTGCACTTCAAACGCACTGTGATCGACCTCTCCCAAACGCGCATCTTTGCCTTTATCAATATTGTCGACCAGGGCATGATCGGCGACTTTGAGCAGGATATCCGCACCATGGACCCTGAACTGGCAGCATCGATTGTATTGGCCTACCCCGATGTCTGTGTCGGCATCAAGACTGCCCACTACTGGACGCAAGAACCCTTTGACGCCGAGCATCCACCTTGGGCGGCGGTGGATCGAGGGGTTGCCGCCAGCAAACTCTGTGGCAAACCGCTGATGGTTGACTTTTGGCCGCGACCGCCAGTGCGCAGCTATCAGGAACTGATTCTGAGCAAGATGCAGCCAGGTGATATCCACACCCATGTCTACGCCCAGCAGTTCCCGATCTTGGACAACGACGGACGGGGCAAACCAAATGACTTCCTTTTTGAAGCACGCCAACGCGGTATCATCTTCGACGTAGGGCATGGGGCGGGTAGCTTCTGGTTCCGCAATGCCGTGCCTGCCATCCGCCAAGGCTTCGGCCCTGACTCGATCAGTACCGATCTCCACACCCGCAATGTCCACGGCGTGGTAGTAGACATGCAGACAACGATGAACAAGATACTCAACATCGGTATGCCCTTGCAAGAGGTTATTTACCGCTCGACCGTTACTCCTGCCCGCGAGATCGGCCATCCCGAACTGGGCCATCTCTCCGTGGGTGCCGAAGCGGACGTTGCCGTCTTCCAACTGCACAGTGGTGACTTCAGCTTTGTTGACTGCGGCAAAGCCACCCTAAAAGGTGACAAAAAGCTCGAATGCCGTATGACCCTGCGCGCTGGCGAAATTGTCTTCGACCCCAGCGGACTGAGTATGCCCGCCTGGAAGGATGCGCCGGACGCTTATTGGAAATTACCCTTTTAATTCAAGACAAGAAGACAAGAAGACAGGATGAAGTTTTCTTGTCTTCTTGTCTTCTTGTCTTCTTGTCCTACCCATGCCTTCACCCAAACTCGCCTTTGACCGCACGGCCCGCCGCAAATTGCTCTCGGGCTTTACCCAACTTGCCGATCTGCTGACCGTGACCTTGGGTCCGCGCGGGCGCATGGTGGCGGTGAGTCGCGAAAGTTCACGTCGTGCGCCGGAGTTGCTGAGCAAGGGTGCGATCATTGCGCGGCGCATGTTTGGTCTGCCCGACCGTTTTGAGGCGATGGGTGCACTGCTGGCACGCCATCTTGCCTGGCAGATGGAAGAGCGGGTGGGTGACGGCGCAACCACGGCTGTGCTGCTTGCCCGTCAGATCATGGTTGAGGCGGATCGGCTGGTGGTGGCAGGCTATAACCCCATGCAACTAGGACGCGGGATCGAAGCCGCACTGCCGATTTTACTGTATGCCTTGCGTTCTCAATCCCAGCCACTTGACACGCCAGAGCAAATTATCGCCCTGGCTACGTCCATTACGGGTGATTCCGGTTTAGGCAAGCTGATCGAGGAAGTCTTCGACGTTGTTGGACCGCAGGGTGCCATCGATGTACGTCATAGCTACGCCCTGACCCATGATCGAGAGTTTATCCGGGGAGCCTTTTGGAATCAGGGCTGGGTTTCTTCCTATTTCGCCAGTGCGGGCGGTAAGGCAACGGTAGAGAAACCGTACCTGCTTCTCACAGACCATCATCTACAGCGTTCCGATGAATTGCTGCCAATCATGGAGCAGATCCAACAAGCGGGTCGCCGCAGCCTTGTGGTGATTGCGACTGAGGTCACAGGCGATGCGCTTAACCTGCTCGTCACGAACAAGACGCGTGGGGCGATGGCAACCCTGGCGATCAAGGCACCTGGCTTGGGCACCGAAAAAAGTGAGATCCTGCAAGATTTGGCGCTGCTTTGTGGTGGTGAAGCAATTCTGAAGAGCACAGG
Source organism: Caldilineaceae bacterium (assembly GCA_046328715.1). Taxonomy (GTDB): domain Bacteria; phylum Chloroflexota; class Anaerolineae; order Caldilineales; family Caldilineaceae; genus JAXLWB01. The sequence continues at coordinate 40,307 of JAXLWB010000028.1, forward strand.
CGCGCTGGTCGAAAATGCTAAACTCGAACAACTTGGCCAGGCCGATGAGGTACAGGCGATCCGCTCTGGCTTCACCCTGATCGGCGGCAAAGGACGACCCGCTGCCATTCGCCAACGGGTCAATGACTTGCGCCAGCAGGCTAACAAGGCTCCTTATGGTCGCGATCGCGAGCGCCTGCAAGAACGGGCTGGCAAGCTGTTGGGCGGTGTCGCACTGCTCAAAGTCGGTGCTGCCACCGAGAGTGAGCAAGAGGCAGCCAAAGCTCGGGCACAGGCGGCGATACAGTCGGTGCGTTTGGGGCTGGCTGGTGGCATTGTCACTGGCGGGGGCGTGGCCTATCTGAAGTGCATCCCTGCCTTAGAAAAACTCTCTCTGCCTGAAGAGCAAGCACCCGCCATCACCATTCTGCGCCATGCACTCTGTGCACCGATGGCTGCCATTATCCGCAACGCCGGCGGTGAACCAGCCCCAATCATCGTCCAGGTACAATCAGCCAAGACAGATTGCGGCTATGATGTGGTGCAAGAATGCCTCACTGATCTGCGCGCTGCGCATGTGGTCGATCCGCTGCCGGTAGTCGAAACGGCGCTTCAAGCCGCTGTTAGCACCGCTTTGATGGGGTTGACCACCGATGTATTGATCCACAAACCGCGCCTCAATCGCGACAAAGAAGTAGATTTCGAGCCGTAACCCTTATGACAAAAACTTGGTCTTCTTTGGGCGCTTGGCACGGTGGAACCGTTTCCTCGCTTGTCCTTTCGCCCCAATTTGCGCAGAATAAGGTGGCTTTGGCTGCCACCAGCGCTGGCCTATACCGTAGCAATAGCGCAGGCACTCACTGGTTGTTGAGTATGGGCGGCTTTGCCGATCCCTCCGTAGTGGCACTGGCTGCTGAACAAACCGACCTGGGCCCAGTTTTTTTTGCCTCTTCCGAACAAGGTCGTCTCTACCGCTCCCTGGATTTGGGACAAAACTGGACCGAAATTGAAAGTTGGGCAGGGCTGGGTGTGGTGACTGCGATTGTCCTTTCGCCAGCCTACGCCAGCGACAAAACAGTGTTTGCCGCCACGCCCAACGGCATTTATCGTACACTCGATGCTGGCGAATCCTGGCAAGAGGCATCCTTTGGTTTGCTCGATCTCGACGTGCTTTGTTTGGCAATTGCTCCTGATTTTGCGCATAGCCAAACGCTGTGGGCCGGGACAGCACACGGTGGACTTTTCCGTACACGCAACGCAGGCCGCGCCTGGCGCGAGTCGGGTGATGGCCTGCCCGACTGCGCAGTTCAGAGTATTGTGCTTTCGCCCAACTTCACCCAAGATCAAACGCTTTTTGCAGGGATGGAGGAGGGCGGTGTTTACCGTTCCGAAGACAGCGGGCGCTCCTGGCAGTTGGCTGGTGAAGCACTTGCCGAGTTGGGCGTTAATGGATTGGCAACAGGAAAGGACGCTGATTCACCAGTCGGCTATCGGTTGTTGGCCGGTACTGTAGCCGGGATCTACGCTTCTGCGGATGGCGGTGATACGTGGCGTGTTGAACTCGCTGAGGTACCCATTCTCGGACTGGTGCTTTCAGAGAGCGGTGCAGGTTTGGCTGCACTCTATCAACAAGGTGTCTATGCTCGCCAATCGATGACGGGCGAATGGGCTGTTAGCGATGGGATTATCGCACATGCGCCGCCGCAGGTCGTATCTAGCCGTCAAGGTATCTTGTTCGCGTTGGATAGCGATGGCGTATTGGCGCTCTTGCATCGTGAAGGGAAAACGTGGCAAACACTATCGCCGCCCGATCCAGATGCGCCGATCGTTGCGATTGCCTGCGCCGCTGTGGCGGACGAAGAATGTGTCTACGTCGCATCCTTGGCACATCTCTATTGTATGCCCCTTGCGCAAACGGACTGGCATGTGTTGTTCGATCCTCCTTTGACGGGAGAAGATACGATTGTGCAAATGGCAGTTTCAACTGAGGAAGATCGTTTGCGCATAGCGATTAGTAGTGCCGAAGGATCGATTTTCTGGCTGGACGATGCGCAGCGTCAGTGGCAACCCGTGGCACATCCTAATCAGAGTAGCCCAATTGTGTCACTCTTTTTTGCGCCCAATGAGCTTTTGTACACACTGACCGCAGTTGAAAATGTTCAGCAGAACTATGACATTGAACTCTGGTCTTATGACGAAGAATGGACGAATCTGGCTAGCTTTGAAAGTGAGTCGCCAGCCGTATTGACTTTAGCAGCCGATGGCGCCCTTTTCATGGCCACGCAGCACCGCTTGATCAAACTTTTTACTGATGCTGAACGGCATGAACTCGACGTGGAACAGCATTACTTTGCTGAGGATACACGGATCACAGCGTTGTCCAGGGCAGGCGAGAATGGCACACTCTACTTGGCAACCACAGCGGCGATTTATCACTCGCTTGACCAAGGAATCACCTGGCACGAGTTCAGTACATTGCCAAGCGCATCACCTGTTGTGTCGATTCTGCCACTAGAAGAGGATTCACAACTCGCCGTCGTTACCTTGGGCGGCGAGGTTTGGGCGCTTGACGTCTGAGTGCAAGAGTTTGCGATATTGTTCTTCCCTTTAGAGTTAAACTGTCATTCTAAGCGAGGGCTGTTTCCAGCGAAGAATCTTGCGCTGTTGACCAACCGAGCTCCTTCCTGGATGAGGACTAGCTCCGCAAACAGCCGCTCCTCAGAATGCCAAGTAAATCGTCTATCAGAAGATATAATTTACTGTGCACTAACGCATCTATTAGAAAACCAACCACTATGACCAAAAAAATCATTTTTGACACCGATCCTGGCATCGATGACGCCATGGCCATCCTCTTCGGGCTTCAGTCACCGGAGATTGAATTCGTGGGTTTAACCACAATCTTTGGCAATGTCTGGACCGAACAAGCCACGAGCAACGCCTTGCGCCTGCTTGAATTTGCAGGCAAGAGCCACATTCCCGTCGCCCACGGCGCAGAACAACCGCTGCATGTCCACTTTGCCGAACCGGCGCACTTTGTCCATGGTGCCAACGGACTGGGCGAAGTTCATCTGCCCGAGCCTAGTCACCAAGCCGATCCCCGGCGCGCTGCGCAATTCATTGTAGACACCGTGATGGCGCATCCGGGAGAGATCACCCTCGTGCCTGTCGGTCCCTTGACCAATATCGCACTGGCTGTGATGCTGGAACCGCGCATCGTGGAAAATGTGGCGGAAGTGGTGCTGATGGGCGGCGCAGCCACGGTTAATGGCAATGTGACTCCTGCCGCCGAAGCCAACATCTGGAATGATCCGCACGCTGCCGACCGTGTCTTTACCGCTGGCTGGCAGGTGACGATGGTCGGCCTGGATGTGACGCAAAAGACAATGATGAGTGAGGAGTTTTTCCAAAGTATGCGCGCCAGCCGCACCGGGCAATTGATCTACGACATTAGCCGCTTCTATCTTGATTTTCACTACAAAGTAGATCGCATCGTCGGCTGCCACACCCACGATCCTTCTGCCATCGCCTACATGATCGATCCCACCCTCTTTACCACCCAACGCGGTCCAATCCGTGTCCTCTGCGACGGCATCGCCAAAGGACAAACGCTCTGGGATCGCCGTGGCGACTGGCATTCTCCTAACGCCTGGTCGAATCATCGTTCAGTGAATGTATGTGTGGATGTGGATAGCGCTCGATTGCTCGAACTTTACAAAGAGCGGATTTTGCAGGAGTGAAATAGAAGATATCTGTAGTTAGGCCAATAGGGCATTGTCAATTCAAAGAAAGGTTGGCGTAATGTCTTGTCTAACTATAATGAATGAATGAGTCGACTTTATTCTAAAGCATCTCTTACGATTTATCTCCCCATTTTTGTACTGACAGCGTTTATTGCGTACGGTTTTGTCCACTTTGATTTTCTTGTTCCTCAACAAGGACTAGGTGTATTGTTTTCCGATGTGCTTCACAGTTGGTGGGGAAGGGTTTTGTTTTGTTTGGCTTTAACCAATTTGTATCAACTACTGGCACGGCTCTCAACGACAGAGACTTATCAAGATCTGTTGATTCGGCTTTGGCCCAACCAAATAGATGCTCGCTATCAGCGAGGGGTATTTCTTTATAATAAACAGGCTTTCGATGCTGCTGCCCAGGACTTTACGAAGGTGACTCATCTTCAACCGACTCACGCCGATGCCTTTGTCTATCTAGGACTGATCCACAAAGCGAAGGATGAAGCGATTGATGCGATTGCTGCCTTCACCAATGCACTAAACATTGATTCTAAGAATTTGTACGCGCTTTATCATCGTAGCTACTGTAAGTCTGATCAACAGGATTACAACGGCGCAATTCGTGATTTGACACGGGCAATTGAAATCGACTCCAAAAACGCTGACTTTTACTTCTTGCGAGGATATTGCCACCAGCAACTGGCGGATTATGCTGCTGCGATACACGACTATGATGCCGGGGTTGCGATTAGCCCCAAGAATGCGAATATCTACCTCAACCGTGGCTATTGTCATTACTTGATAGGAAATGTGGCGAAAGCCCTTTCAGATTATGATGTCGGTATCGAATTGGATCCGACTAACGCTTATTTGTATCAACTTCGAGGCATTGCCTACGGTGACCTGGATGAGTTTGATCGATCGATTGCGGACTTATCGCACAGTGCAGAACTTGCGCCATCCGTCGTCGAGTCCTGGCTCAATCTCTCCAAAATATATGCAAAAAAGGGTGACAATGAAAAGGCCACACATTACCTAGAGAAAGCGCTGGAAATCAAGCCTGATGATCCCTCTGTCATGCTTCATCATGCTATCCTGCTGTTTAATCAGGGAGCTCCTAGTGCACTGGAGTTGTTAGATCAAGCCGTAGAAGCAAGCCCCAATCGAAAGGATATTCTGGCGACCCGCGCTCAGGCTCTCATGGAATTGGGCAAGTACGAGCCGGCCATCGTCGATTGGGATAGGGTCATTGCTGCAAAATCAGCCGACCGGGATTCCTATCTGAAGCGGGCAAAGTGTAAAGCCAAAAGCGGTGATGCAACGGGGACCATTGCAGATTGCGAGGCTGCCCTGCGTGGCGGCAAGAAAAACGCAGTAGCAAGCGCCGAGATTGGTCGCTACTTGCGTATAGGTCACTTTTGGACAGAATCACTCGCCCTGCACCAGATGATCGTTGAACTCAGCCCCCAATGTTGGCAAGGCTGGATTGGGCTTGCCGACACGGCTCGCCATCTTAAAGACAATGAACTCTATGCTCAAGCCTTAGAACAAACCCGCAAATGGCTGCCCACGCATAGTGCCTATGATCTTGCCTGTCTTGAAAGTGTAGCTGGCAATCTTGCCTTGGCAAAGGAGTATTTGATGACAGGATTGAAAGAGCAACCTCAACTGAAGCCCTGGGCAAAAAAGGATCCCGAGCTGTTTTGGCTGCGACAGGATGCGCAGGCAGTTGAGCTTTTTGAATAGTCAAAGAACCATCGTTTATTGTCGTTTTGCAGATAAATGCTGCTAAAATTACGTCGATTCAGGTTGTCAAATCGCAACTGTGAGTCAAATTTCCCTAGCTCCTAATCTCCAATCTCTACTCTCTACTTCCAAAGGAGGAATCGCCATGTCCGATCCCAAGATCACGCGCATCGAAATTCACGAGTACCAGTGGACCTTGCCCAACCTGGGGCGCGACTACAATGGTTTCAACCTGATCTACGAGCCGGGGGCCAAGGCGCAGATGACTGGCTATGTGATGCAGATGTTCACCGATGCCGGGATTGTCGGCGAGTTTGCTGGCGGCGGTCGCGCGGAGTATTCGACTTTGCCCGGTTTCTGGCACTTTCTGAAGGGGCGCAGCGCGCTGGAGCGGGAAAACATCAACAGCGAGGTCAAACGTGCCTTGCGCCAGGTGGCACGCATCGGTATCGCCCCCATCGATATTGCCCTATGGGACATTGCCGGTAAGCTCTATAACCAGCCCATCCACAAACTGCTCGGCGGCCACAAGACGGCGCTGCCCTGTTACGCCAGCACCTACCACGGCGACCACCAACCCGATGGCCTTTCCACGCCCGAAGCCTTCGCCGACTATGCCGAAGCATCGCTTGAACTCGGCTATCCTGCCTTCAAGATTCACGGCTGGGGACGGGCTCCAATCAGCCAGGAAATTGCCAACGTCCATGCCGTGGGCAAACGGGTCGGCGGTAAGATGGATCTGATGCTCGACCCCGCCTGCGAATATCAGACCTTTGGCGATGCGGTCAAGGTCGGTTGGGCCTGCGACGAAGAGCGCTTCTTCTGGTACGAGGATCCCTTCCGTGATGGTGGCATTTCCCAGTTTGCCCATCGCAAATTGCGCCAGTTGATCAGGACGCCGTTGCTGCAAACCGAGCATGTGCGTTCGCTCGAACCCCACATTGACTTTGTGATTGCCGAGGCGACCGACTACGTGCGCGGCGACGTCGGCTACGATGGCATCACTGGTGTCATGAAGCTCGCCCACGCCTGTGAGGCATTAGGGCTCGACCTCGAATTCCACGGCCCCGGACCGGCTCAGCGCCAGTGTATGGCCTCAATCCGCAACACCAACTATTATGAGATGGGCCTCCTTCATCCCAAAGCCCCCGCCAGCCACGACCCCAACCTACTGATCGATTACCGTGACGAATGGGACGCCGTGGATAGCAACGGCTGCGTTCCTGTGCCTCAAGGTCCAGGACTTGGTGTGGCGATCAACTGGGAGTGGGTGAATCGGAATAAGACGGCGACGGTTGTGTATGAGTAGGGATTGAGTAATTAAGTAATTACGGTAATTACCTGATTACTCAATCTCCAATTCCCAGTAAAGTAAAAGGAGTAAAGAGACATGAGCAACATAGAATTCGGCTGGCACCTGCCCTCTTTTCCGGTAGATGGCAGCGATGCGAAAGCCTTTCAAATACAACTTGAGCGGACGATGGAACTGATCAAAGACACGATGAGTTCAATCTGGCTGGACGATCACTTTTGGCCATGGGCTATCTGGCAAGATCCGGACACACCTTACATCGAGATTGTTTCGACGATGGCTTACTATGCAGCGCTTTGTCCTAAGCAGAAGTTTGTCAGCTCAATGTTCTGTCAATCCTATCGCAGTCCGGGTGTGCTGGCCAAGACGGTCGCCAATCTGCAATGGTTGACGGGCGGACGGCTTGTCTTTGGCTTTGGTGCCGGTTGGATGGAACGCGAATACAAAGCCTTCGGTTACGACTTCCCTAAACCAGCGGTGCGCATCGCCCAAATGGAAGAGGCGATCCAGATTATCAAACTGCTCTGGACCGAAACGCCTGCCAGCTTCCAGGGCAAGTACTACAGCATCACCAATGCCTATTGCAACCCCAAGCCCGACCCCATTCCACCGATCATGATTGGCGGTGGCGGTGAGCAATTGACCCTGCGTGCCGTCGCCCGATACGCCGACTGGTGGAATATCCCTGGCGGCTCGCTGGACAATTACGGACACAAACTCGACGTGCTGCGCAAACACTGTGACGACGTCGGTCGCAACTACGATGACATCCGTAAGAGCTATAACTGTGAAGCCATCGCCGTGGCCCGAACTGAGGCCGAAGCCAAACGCCAAAGCGAATCTTCACCCTATCAGAATGCACCGATCTACGGCACGCCCGAGCAGGTTGCCGAACAGTTAAACTTTTTCGTTAAACTCGGCGTCGATCAATTTGCTGTGCGGCTGATCGATTTCCCGCAAAATGATGGGTTGCAGATGTTTATCGAGGAAGTGATGCCGTTGGTGGGGAAATGAAACGTGAGGTTTGAAACGTGAGGCGTGATGCGTGACGGGCTGATAGATTGGGCCGTATCTGCGTAAGTTTTGCGGGCATAGAGTAATGACCAGGATGTTAGGGCAGTCTACATCCTGGTTACTTAGGTGCTGTAACTTATAGACAAAGTAAATCAAAGATGGATCATTGTAGGGGCATCCGCTTGCCGGTGCCCTGGTTGGATCAGCGAATGGGCAACCGCAAGGGGTGCCCCTACTCATTGTGATCATGCAATGTCTATCTGCTTTGTCTATTAGCCGATTTCCTGTGGCGCAAGCGGCTTGCCATAGACGATCCGTGCGCCAATCTGTTGTACCACCTCGCCATCTGGAAAGAAGCGGCGCATGACCGCTTGCACTTGTTGATCAAATTCTCGTGCCCGCTCCGTACCCATCCGCTCACGTGAGAAGCCATTGCGAGCGTGAATCGCTTCGATCCAATGGGCAAGGGGTTGACCAAAAGGCACAAGTGCAGTTTCCTTCACGCCTACCTGTTGAAACACCCCCCGTTGCTCCAACTCAGCGGCAACGGTGAGCATGTTGTAAGACTGAAAGTCACGGTTCGTGGAATATTTTATAATCAGCGGTGTCAAGGCTGCATCCCACAGGTTGGCAGGATGCACTTCTTCGACCAATGCCAGATAGCCGTTGCTACTTAACCCATGTGCAAAACGAGGTAAGGTGAGTCCCCAAGGCATCCAGTGCAGGCTGGCGGCGGCAACAATTAGCGCATAGGGTGGTTGCAAGGGCACTGATTCGATCGCTCCAGCAACCCAATGAATCTTTGGATCACTCCCATAGGGCATACGCTTGCCTGCTTCGATCATCGCCGCTGAAATATCAACCGCATCCACGCTATCGACATAAGGAAGCAATCCCTGCGTCATCTGCCCCGTGCCGCAACCGGCATCTAGAATGCAGCAGGGTGAATTGGTTTTGTCGAGCAACTCTGCCAACATCGTGAATAGTTCTACTGGATAGGGTGGCCTGTAAGGGTAGGCCGCTACCACACTGGCATCCTGGAAGATGCTGGAATGTTCATGGCTGAACTGTTTGGGTTGCGATGTCATGATTTCTCCTTCGTTGCGTTCACGATGAAGGTTGATCGTCATCCTCCAAGAGATTCTCGACTTCCCATTCTGCCTCAAACTCCATCAGCGCAAACCACTGTTCGAGGATTGGTTCATATTCCTTGCTCCAGCGAGCATACGCTGGGGAAGCCAGCACCTCTTCCCGCATGGCCTTGCTGACCCAATGCTGGGTAGCCAGGTAGGTGTAACCCAGTTTGCGGCAGCCAGGTAATTTCTGGTAGTGGGGGATAATGGCCTCGCTCACTAGCGCTACAAGGGCTGCCTCTGTGCCGGGTGCCTGCAGAGACCAACGCTTAAAGGTGATGAATTCTGCTATTGGATAACCTCTTACTGTTCATACCAGCACTCAAACGGAAATGGCACGGCTGGTCGCTGCGCTACCTTATGGAGCGGTGCCCCATGCTACCCAACGCCAGCCGTCCGCCGCTTGCTCGATATAGCCCAAGCCTGGAAACGGTGTATGATAAGCCATCAGCAGCGTCTGATCGCGGGCTGCTTGCGCAAAAAGCTGATCACGGGTTAGACGTGCTTGTTTCGGATCAAAGTCAACTGCGGCATGAAATTCTGCATTACCGACGGTCTGGCCATCCTCGCTCAGATCAAGATCATAGACCACATCACCGATGAAGTGTAGTTGCTCATTGTTCGATGTGATCACCGTGGCGATCATGCCAGGCGTATGACCGGGAATAGCGAACGTGCGAATGCCTGGCACCACCTCAACATCGGCTGTCACCAAGGTCACTTTCTCGCGCAAAAAGGGCAATCGCTCTTTGGGTAGATGATTTGCCCATTGCAATGTCGCTTCATCAAAGAGTGCGTTGGGTTGCAACCGTTGGGCCGCCGACGACCAGAAAGCCCATTCTGTGGCCGACAGGACATGGCGCGCCTGCGGAAAGGCAAGGTTGCCGTGGGCATCCACCGCCCCGCCAATATGGTCAAAATCGGCGTGTGAGACAATCACAATATCAATCGCTGCAGGCGCAACGCCTGCAGTTTGTAGTCGTTCGCAAAGCCGACCAGGGGGTGTCATGCCGTCTCCACTGCCAGTCTCAAGCAAAACCTTGTGCAGACCGGTATCGATCAGTAAACAATTGCAGTTTATACGATCGTCATCGTTGATGGCCAGGCAATTGAAGCGACCAAGGGTGAAGTGAAAGATTTTGTTATCCTGCGCCATGAGCCCCTCCTATTGTGTAGATGTTGCGTTCTTTTGAGTCTGCCACTCATGTGCCAGGATAGCATAAAGGGTTTCATTCCACCAGCGCCTTTTATGCCACTGCGCCTCGCACGGCAATGATTGTTTACCCCCAAAACTCGACACCCATCAAACTACAGATAGTACACACTTCGTAGTAATGCCCATAGCTGTGGGTCATTGCCAGGTGAATCAACAAGGCACCACGGCTATAGTCTGCGTAGGGACGGCGATCCCAGGCGGGCGGCGGCGAGAGAATACCCTCCTCGATCATGATACGCAGCCGGTCAGCAGTCGAGGGTACTTCATCTAATTGCTCAGGCCTCAACGTCTTGACTACCTCTACCGTCCTGTCCCTGACGGCATGATAGTAAGCACGCAAGGCCGGCAAGTCGATCTGTTGGCTGAGTTCCGTAACTGCTGCATCGGTCATACCGCCACCGTGGTCACGACGCGCGATGCGCAGCTTTTCATTCCAGTTGCCTTCGTCTAACACTTGCCTGCCATCCGTTACAAAACGGTTCACACCGACATCTTCTGCACGGGCAATATGCCAAACTATCCAGGCGAACGAGTTGAGTGCTGGGTGCGGACGGCAGCGCAGTTGCTCTTCGCTCAGGCGGTCAAAGAGGCGATCAATCGCTTGATTGGGCAGACCTTTGCCCTTGTGAAATTCTAGAAAAATGTCAATTACCTGCATTGTGTGTTCCCTCCATCATACTAGGGCTTTTATGTGCCTGTAAGCTGTTCGACCACAGGCGCGAAAGCATCCGCCATGTTCTCACGCAAGACAATATAGGAGATGCCGAAGCGCTCGCGGCGCATCTGCAAGTCCTGGATGATCTGCTCCACCGTGCCAACCAAGACCATCGGTGAGGCGAGCCAATCATCAATGTCCGCCTCATCGACCACCTCGCCGAAGCGTTGCAAGCCCTGTTGGACTGCCTGACGGCGCTGGTCGGTCACAGCTGCAATAAAGGCAAAGTTATTCAATTCCAACTCGGCAAACCGATCACCAGCGGCCTGGCGCACCCATTGGATGCGCTGGTCAATCGCTGTGGGTTTGATACTCGAAAAGTCGGCCCAGCCTGCCGGCGTCGCCTTGAAGTTGATCCCGACAATGTCTGCCTCGCGTGCCGCAATCGAGAGGACGCGTTGCGAACCACCCCCAATCATTATTGGCGGTCGCGGTTTTTGCACCGGCTTTGGGAGACCGTTTAACTCTTTTACTTGATAATAGCTGCCGGAATAGCTAAACGGCTGCTCTGCCCAGTAGCGCTTGATGATTTGAACCGCTTCCTTCATTCTGGCAATGCGTACGCCCGGTGGATCAAAAGGAATCCCCGACTTTTCATAATCAGCTAGCAGCCAGCCGCTGCCCAAACCTAGTTCAAAGCGACCACTGGAGAGCAGGTCAAGGGTGGTCGCTTCTTGAGCCAGAAAGACTGGGTGACGAAAATCGTTGGCAAACATGTAGCTGCCGACGCGCAAGGTGGTGGTTGCATCGGAGGCAGCAGCTTTTCGCACCTTAGGTGATCAGGTGTATCTGGCAACTGCCCTTGATGAGTTGGGCACCGCCATGCTCTACTTGGGCCAAGCTCAGGCGGCGCAGGCGGCGCTGATTGAGTGTCGCACCATTCACCAAGCTTTGGGTACGATGAATAGTTCGTTTATTAGCACCCTTATTGCTTTGGCGACTTCTTACGAATTTGTAGGACTATATGAACAAGCGCGCCTACAGGCGCAAGAGGCGCTCCGCTTGGCGCAAGCAGTTGGCGATATTTATTGTATGCGGCGCGCTCGTTGTGTACTCAGCAGCGTAGCCCTGGTCCAACACCGCTATGCGGATGTACAGCACTACTTTCAGGAAGAATTGCGTTTGCTTGCCGTAGGGCAATTCAAGCGCTCAGGTACGATCCTGCAACTTGTCAATTGTGGTTTGGCGAACTATCGAGCAGGTGATTTTACGCAAGCTGAGCAGCAACTGGTGGAAGCCCTCAAGGAGGGGCAAACGCTCCATGCGATGCGTGGCATCGCGCATGGCTTGTTGTTGGGCGCGTTGCTCTTGTTTGCGCAAGGGAAAGTGGCTTTGGCGGTCGAGATTCATGCCCTTGCCCAATCTTATCCATTGGTTGCCAACTGTCGTTGGTGCGAAGATGTCGCCGGGCATGAGCTTATCGCTATCGCCGAAACGCTGCCAAATGAAAGCGTGAGGGCTGCGCATGGGCGTGGGCAAGCTCGTGATCTAGCGTCAACGATTGTGACTTTGTTGGTTGAGTTGGCACCGCACCCAGCTTAATTGCCGGCCAACGTCGCTCAGAATTCGCTTGCGTCTCCCGTGCCAAAAAACTGATGGGGGCCAACTTCAGTTGTGATAGTGCCACCCAAATCTATTGTGTGCTGAATAATTGGTGAGAGATCATGACCCAACCTATGCATGGCTAAAAACTCAGACTGTATGGATCATTTCTGCGAAGGCACCTTCTACCCACGCACGCATATCATAGGTGATCGGCGGTTGTGGTGCATTGCCTTCGGTACCGGGCGCTGGGTTGCGCTCCAGATAGTGGATGGGGAGCTCGTGCGAGGGGAACACCGCGTGCAGGCGCAACACTTCAGCGCCCAGATTGCGTGTTCCATGTGGTACACCGGCAGGGATAAAGACAACGGTGCCAGCACCAACCGTGCGCTGTTCTTGACCCACTGTCACTTCTGCGTTCCCCTCATCAATGATGATCAATTCTTCGATGGTATGAACATGTAGCGGGATGCGATCGCCCGGTGCCATGCGTTCAAACAGAACCATTAACTCATTCACATAGTTGCCATCAGGTCGTGGCGGGTCAAGCACCATGGCTATACTTGAGTTGGGCCGATAATCATCGGGATCCCCTTCGTCTACGATAGGTCGATACGCTCGCTCGGTAACAATAGCCATCGGTTTTCTCCTCTTGTAGAAATATTTTTGTTGCTTTCAATGACATGAGCATAGCGTACTGTTGCTGACAAGGCATCAGTACTTGTACCAATCTTGATACTGATTTGTGGGAGGTTGACCTGTAATGGACGAGTAGGTACTTGTACCTACTCGTCTTTCGCTCCCGTCTTCGACCATCGCCTAGGAGGAGAATATAATACAGCAGCAGAAATGCATCTGCTACTGTTTATTGGTTTAGATACTGCCTGTTTTGCGTCAACTAGACCAGGTTCTGCTCTATCGCCAGACGGGTAGCCATCGCCCGCGACGTGACACCCAATTTGCTGTAGATCGAGGTGGCATGGGCATTGACTGTGCGCCGACTCACGATCAACTGGTCGGCAATTTGGGCATAGGTCAGACCTTGTGTCAACAGGCGCAACACTTCGACTTCGCGGGCGGTCAAACCGGCGGGGTAGGTAGAGGAAATGAGTGGAGCGGGTTCATGTACGCCAGGTAAGAAAGGAAGGGCTGGCGTTGTGGGCAAGGCTAATGCATAGTCAATCGCCTGTTCGGCAGAAAGCGCACGTCCTTCCGCCCACACTGCGGCAAAGACAGCGTCGCCCAATTGCGTGTGCAAGGCTGAGATCTCTGCACCAATTGCACTCCGGTAGGAGGGAGATATCACTTGCCGTAACGCTTCCGTCGTGCCCAACAAGCGCACCGCCTCGGTAAATTGCTGGTGGAAGGCACACACCCTTGCTAAGCCTTCCAGACAATCGGTGACCCCTTTCCACTGCACGTTGCCTAAAGCGCGCCAGCCTCTCAGACTGTCGCGAAAAAACATGTCTGCTTGCCGATAATCGCCCTCTTGTTGCGCCAACTTACCTAAAAAGCTCTGCGTATCGGCGATATTGAATCGATGATCTAGCTCCTGAAAGAGCGTCAAGCCTTTTTCATAGAGTGAATGGGCGCGGGCGTAGTCATCGTGGTGGCGCGCAAAATTCCCCAGGTAGATGAGGGATTCAGCAATATGAAGCTTATCCCCAGATTCACGGGCGATAACCAATGCTTGGGTAAGCCGCACAACCCCCAGGGCATCATCGCCCTCCCCATGCGCAATAAAGGCAAGATCGGTAAGAGCGCTAATCATAAGCCGTTTGGCATCTAGCTCTGTCGCAATCGTCAGCCCTTCCTCTAGCCGGAGAGAGGCCGTGGCACCATCATCCAGCATGACAGCAAAAGAGCTAGCCTTCAGGAGTGCTTGCGCCCTGGCTAGGGTGTGATCGGTCTTTGTCATGTGGGCTAAAGTGTTCTCAAACCAGTGGCGTGCTTCCACCCAAGCCCCCGTCGCCATCCAAAAATCGTGCAAGGCATTGGCCAGGCGCAGTGCCATCTCTATTCGATTGGGATCTTGCTGATTCCAAGTCAGGGCCATCCGCAAATTGGCATACTCCAGCGTTAACCGTGCAATCACTACTGCCTGGTTGGCTCCTTCAAATAAGACAGCGGTCGCTTCAGCCCAAGCTAGAAAGAAGTTGGCATGGCGTTGGCGGACTGCCTCCGCCTCGTCACTGGCATCCAACTGCTCAAGCCCAAATTCACGAATCGTTTCCAATATACCAAAGCGGGCTTCATCGTTGTGGGCATCCAGGGCTTTGACCAGGTTGTGATCCACCAGGGTGGCGACGCCGTCCATCACATCCAAGGCTAGATCCCCATCCGCATTGCCGACGCTCTGCGCCGCTTCCAGGGTAAAGCCGCCGACAAAGACCGCCAGCCGGCGAAAGAGTTTCTTTTCGTCTGCGGTCAGCAGAGCATAGCTCCAGGCAATCTCATCGCGTAGGGTGCGTTGTCGGGTGGGCAAATTGTGGGATCCGCCGGTGAGCAGGGTAAGGCGCTGGTTTAAGCGTGCCAATAAGGCGGCTGGGGAGAACAATTTGATTCTAGCTGCGGCGAGTTCCAGCGCCAACGGTAGTCCATCCAGCCCAATACAAATCTGCGCCACCGTCGTGGCATTATCCGGTGTGAGGGCAAAATTCGGTTTGACCGCCCTCGCCCGCTGGCAAAAGAGGTCGATGGCAGCGTATGCAATCAGGTCGTTGGTCGGCTCTTTGCTTAACGCACTGAGGCGCTTGGCATCAGGTAACCCCAGGGTGCGACGGGAAACTCCTTGCTCGCCGTACAGATGGAGTGGGGCGCGGCTGGTCACCAGCACCTTGAGGCGAAGGCAAACGCTCAATAGATCACTCACCAACGATGCCGCAGCTAAGATTTGCTCAAAGTTGTCGAGGATAAGAAGCAGTTGTTTGTCGTGCAGATGATCTTGTAAGCTTTCTTTTAATGGACGTCCTACGACTTCCGCATCTCTAATGTCTGCGCAATTGCCGAATTGACTAATTCCAGGCTACGTACTGGTGCCAGCGGGACAAAATAGACGCCATCCACAAAATGATCAAGCAAGTTGGCCGCCACTTGCATCGCCAGTCTTGTTTTGCCAATACCGCCGGGTCCAGTCAAAGTGAGTAAGCCAATATGTTCTTGGAGCAAAATTTGCTCGATTGCGGCAAGTTCATGCACTCGCCCGATCACGGGCTGCGCGGCAAGGTGAGCTTATGATTAGACTGTTTAGCGGCTCGCCTATGACTCGGTATACCTTCGGTCAACTGAGGCTGGGTATTAACCGTTGGGGACGAGTGTGAATGAGACTCCAAGACGACATTGGCCAGATCTGGTTGTTGGTTCTTGTCAGAGATAGACATCGGACACCGGGAAGCTTCTGCAAACCATCCTGAACCCCATGTTTCTGCTAAAAGCGCATCATACCATACGAATTGGCGATGATCAATGCTCTAAAAAGTCTAAAGAATCAACGACCAGCGATTTGCAACCGCTGGTCTGCTCTCGCTCTAAGACTTTCTGCGCATGATAAGAAATACAAATTCGACGCGTTCTGTACTTTTGTGCGTGAGCAGCAATACAGAACGGCGGCCTTGGACACTCCCTGTACCTGCTCAGGAGTATAAAACGGACGCGTTCTGCACTCATGAGCGTGAACAGAAGTACAAAACGGATGCGTTCTGTATTCTTGCACGTGAATAGAAGTACAAAATTGATGCCTTGAACACTCCCTGTACCTACTCAGGAGTATAAAACGGACGCGTTCTGCACTCTTGTGCGCGAGCAGAAGTGCAGAACGGACGCGTTCGACACTTCCTACTCATGATCAGAAGTGCAAAACGGACGCGTTCTGCACTCTTGCGCGTGAACAGCAGTACAGAACCGATGCCTTCGACACTCCCTGTGCATGAACAGAAGTACAAAACTGGCGCGTTCTGTACTTCTGCCCGTGTGGAGAAGTACAGAACGGATGTCTTCGACACCCCCTTCGCATGAACAGAAGGGCAAAACGGAGCCGTTCTGTACTATTGGGCGTGGGCAAAGGTACAGAACGGGTGCATCGGACACTGTATGTGCATGAAACACTGGTAGTCATCGACCACATCCCATTGCAAAGGAATACGTGTAAGTGGCCTTGGAAAAATGCCCACTTGACAGACCCAGTCAACCGTGTCACGATGGGGCAATGTCTTGCAACGTTGTGCTGATCGATGCGACTGTCAAGTTGTGCGTTTTTGTAACGAGTTATGGCCAAAATCTTATTAGTGGATGACGATCTGTTGCTGCGCCGCAGCCTAACCTATCGGTTGGCGCAGGAAGGCTATCAGGTCATCACAGCGGCGGATGGGGAGGCGGCATTGGCAGCGGCGCGCGCCGATGCGCCTAATCTGATTTTGTTGGACATTGGTCTGCCCGATCAAAACGGTCTCGATCTTGCCCGCATTTTTCAACGCGAGTTCCAGGCTCCGCTGATCTTTCTGACGGCACGTGCCCACGAAACCGACATTGTTGTCGGATTGGAACTGGGGGCCGAAGATTATATTACCAAACCTTTTGGGATGCGCGAGTTGATCGCACGGATTCGGGTCGTGCTGCGCCGGATGCAGGTGGAACCGTTGCCGCCAGCCCAGGAAGTGCTCGTGGTTGGCGATTTGCTGCTGAACCCTAGCGCCCACGAAGTGCGGCTGGGGAGCGAACGCATCGACCTGCCGCGCAAGGAATTTGAATTGCTCCGGCTGTTGATGGCCAATGTCGACACGGTGTTGACGACCAATTATCTGTTGGATGCGGTCTGGGGTGCTGAATTTGCCGGGGCCGTGCAGGTGCTTTATGTCCATATGGGCTGGCTGCGCAAACAGATCGAGCGCAATCCACATGCCCCGCGCTACATTCAAACGGTACGCGGTGTCGGCTACAAACTGGTGAGCGAGGCTGCATGAGGTTTCACCGTTTGCGCACCAAGTTGGCGATTGCCAATGTCTTGCCCATTCTCCTTTTGGCACCGCTGCTGAGTCTCTATTTGCTCTACTCCTTAGAAGGTCTCTTTACCCAAAAGCTTGAACAACGGCTCACGCAACAGGCGCACCTCATTCTCTCCCAACTTATGGGGCAGCCGGCGGTGCTGCAAGATGCGCCAACGGCCCAGCGCTTCTTGCACGAACTGGCGCAAAATACCGACGCCCATGTGTTGTTGCTGGATCAACAGGGGCGCATCCTCGGTTCAACGCGTGCAGAATACACAGAACGGATTGGTGATCGTTACAATGGCAGCGGTCTGACGACCGTGCTGCAAGGAACTCCTGTTCAGGGTACTGGCCCCGGCATTATCAGTGAAGTCGCCTACGTGATGTTGCCGGTGCAAGAGGCTGGCAGCTTGCGCGGCGTTTTGCGCCTTTCCTATGAAGTGGATGATGTGCGTGCCCTCTTTCGCCAACTGCGCTGGCTGGTGCTTGGCGGGGTTGGTGGCATGGCACTGGCCGGGCTGGGCTTGGGGTTGGGATTGGCGATTACGATTACCGCTCCTCTCCACCAGATGATGCAGCGCATTCAAGCGATTGCGGCTGGCCACTATCAGACCCGACTCACGCTGCAACGTCAGGACGAGATCGGCATGGTGGCCCAACACTTTAACCAAATGGCCGCGCAGCTTGAAGAGAGCGCCGTGACACGCCAACGCCAACTCGCCGCCATCGCCCATGAACTGGCCCGTCCGCTGACCGGAATGCGCGCTGCCGTAGAGACCTTACTCGATGGTGCCGATGAGGACGCTACGATCCGACCGTTGCTTCTCAGCGGTATTGGTGAGGAGTTGGCGCGCCTGGAACGACTGGTTGGCACCCTGCATAGCCTGGACAAGCGGCAACTTCAACCACTCCAACTCCAGTGTGGGCCTGTCTCCTTGGCACGCCTGATTCAGGGCAGTGTCGCCCATTTTGAGGCACGAGCTGCACAGTTGGACGTAACTTTGACCATGCAATTGCCCGCCACCCTGCCGTCACTCATCGCCGACGAGGATCGCCTGATTCAAGTCTTGACCAACTTGCTTGATAATGCCTTGAAATTTACGCCCCGTGGTGGGCAGATCACGGTAACTGCTGGGGCCAGCGAGCACTCGGTTTGGGTGCAGGTGTGTGATACGGGTGTCGGCATTGCGCCCGAAGAACTCCCCTTCCTCTTTCAACAATTCTACCGTGGCGCTGCCTCACGCCCGCCCGAAAAACAAGGGATGGGGCTGGGTTTGACCCTCTGCCGCGAGATCATTACAGCGCATGGCGGGGAGATTACCGTCTCCAATCCGCTTGGTCAAGGGGCTTGTTTTACCTTTACCCTTCCGCTTTCCAGCGAAACCCACTGATTTCACTCCTTGAACTAAACTTTAGTTGCGCCTATACAAAACTTGAAGCGAGAAGCCGCTATCTGCTGTAGCGTAGCAAGATGGGATCTTACCCGTGGCCTGGGTGTCACTTGTTGCTTTGCTATGGTTGAAAAAGAAGTGGAGGATTGGTCTATTTCTCAGGCTTTGTTTCTCAATCAGCACAAAGTTTGGATGTTAGGGATACATGACAACGTTTTTGCTGCTACTTTTGGGGTTGCTGCTGGTGATCGGCCTGCGTAGCTTGCCCCGAACCCAAATACGAAAAGGCTTTGGGGTGCTTCCGCTGTGGGATGACCTGTTGCTCTGGTTCGGGCTGTTCTTCAGTGCGCTCAGCTTTGGGCTGCTCTTGAGTTATTTGCTCTGGCACTATTAAGGTAGACGAGTATAACTATCTTTGCGAAAACTTTAGGGAAACTTTAGATAGTGCATAGTCGCGCTTGAGGCCATATCCGCCCGCTGCCTCTATGCTACGGTATTGGGTCATACTGGCAACCCACAACTGAATGCAGAGTGTATCTGCCTGTCCCCTCCCACAACTGTTCGTTTGCCATCAATCGCCAGCTTGTAACCATAATCAGAGAGATGTAACGATGACTTTTGCACAGCTTTTTGTACTCGCCGTTCTCATTATTCCGCTAACCTTTGTTTTTATCGGTCGTTTGCGTGAGGATGTCGCCGCCCTGTTGATGGCGGCCTTGTTGGGGATTGCCCAATTTCTGGGTCTCGGAGTGCTTGGGCCAGCTCATACTCCCGGGGCGGCCTCGCAGGCACTCGCCGGTTTTGGTACGCCCGAAGTGATGACACTGTTGGCCCTCTTTATTGTCACCTACTGTTTGGATAAATATGGGGTAACACGCAGTATTGCCAGTCGCTTGCTCCAAATCGGCGGCCATTCCGAACGACGGTTGATTGCACTCTTTGCCCTAACCTCGGCGATTCTGTCGCTCTTCATGAATACCTTGGCAGCCGGTGCCCTGTTGTTGCCCAGTGCGCTTGATGCCAGCCGCCGCACTGGGATCAAGCCCAGCAAACTGTTGATTCCGATTGCCTATGGCACCATGCTGGGTGGCGCAGCAACCTACTTGACCACCGCCAATATCGTAATCAGCAGCTTGCTCCCACTCGCCGTGCCGCCGCAAGCACCGCTGGGTATCCTAGATTTTACGCCGACTGGTGGTGTGGTGGCTTTGGCTGGTTTGGCCTTTTTGATTCTCTTTGGTACTTATCTTCTCCCCAATCGCGAACCGCCAGCAGTGAAGGTGACCCAAAGCACGGCGGAACTCACCAAGACGTATCAACTGCCGGAACACCTCTGGGAAGTGGAGGTACGAAATGGCTCAAGCATGACCTACAAATCGCTCAAGGAGACGCAGATCGGAGCGGCGTTGGGGCTGGCCATTTTGGGCATTCGCCGCGGCCGGCGGGTTATCCCGATTTACAGCGCCGAATGCCAAATTCAGCCACATGATGTGTTGGTGGTTGTTGGCAATGAGGCACAGGCAAGCCAACTTCAAGGGGAAGGGCTATTGGTTCATGCCACCCAGCCTATGCGCGTGATGGATGAATCTGACACGGTGCTGGCCGAAATTATCGTGCCGCCGCGTTCGGATTTGGAAGGGAAAACATTGCGTGAATTGGCGTTCCGTGCCAAGTATGGCTTCACCGCGGTGGCGCTGTGGCGCGACCGGCAGAGCTTCCGCACCGATTTGGGCGATTATCCACTCAAGCCGGGAGATACACTACTGCTCGCCGGCCCTCAGGATCGCGTGGCCGGACTAAAACAGCAGAATGACTTCGTTGTCATCAGTACAGCCACCGGCAATAATGGGGTCGATCAGCCGAAAGTGTTGCTTACATTGGGGATTGCAGTGGGTGCATTGGGGGCGATGTTTGCTGGACTGCCCGTCGAACTGGCGATGGTGACCGCTGCTATGCTCCTGCTGTTGACCGGCCTGCTCAAGCCAGAAGAGGCCTATGCAGCCGTCAAGTGGCGCGCCATCTTCCTGATCGCCGGTACGATTGCCGTCAGTTTGGCGATGGTGCAGACACAACTGGCGCAACAAGTGGGTCAACTGGTCGTCGATTTTGTAGCGCCCTACGGCCCATTAGGTCTGGTTGCCGGCACCTATCTGCTCAGTGCCACGTTGACCCAAGTAATGGGCGGGCAGATTTCACCGTTGGTCGTTGGCCCGATTGCGATTAGCGCCGCTATCCATCTCGGCGTCAACCCGCAGGCAATCGCAGTAGTAACGGCTATCTCTGGTTCCGTTTCGTTTATCACGCCGCTGTCGCACCCGGTCAATATTCTGATGATCGCACCAGCCAACTACTCCTTTAGCGACTTTGTACGCAGTGGCTGGGCCCTCACGGTGGTCTGCTTCATTGCCCTGATGGTGGCGGTTCCGCTCTTCTGGCAGTTGTAGCCGAAGAATCCTACTTACTCAACACCACCACATAACGCATCGGCGCACTGCTATGATTAACCAGCCCATGCAGCTTGCGTGGATCAAAGACTGAGGCTTCGCCCGTTTTGAGGATATGACGTTCATCACCGATCTCCAACGTTCCTTCGCCTTCGAGCATGTAGAAGGCTTCGTAGCCGCCGTGTTGATGAGGTGGATGAGCGCGTTGCCCCGCTGCCACTTCAGTGACGTGTAGGTGCAGTGGTTCGCCGTTGAGGTCACTGTCAAGTAAATAGTTGGAGATGCCTTTGACGGGGAAGTGGGATAGTTTCATAGAGGTTGTTCCGCTATGGTTTGAACTGAGATTGAGAGATTGAGAGATCAGGAGATTGAACGCACAAAATTTCCTAATCTCTCTCTTCTTACGCCAACCGCTCCCGCACCGCCTGAATCACCGTCTCATTCTCTGGGAAACCACCATCCCGGTACATCGAATGGACGAGGTCGCCGTTGATGTGGACATCGAAAGCGCCGTCGTGCCAGGGCAACAGTTCAATCGAGGAGAGTTCCGTGACAAAGGCATGCATCAGGGCACGCGTCAATTCCAAGGTCTGCGGTTCGTAGCCACACTCGGCGCAATAGGTGATGGTGACCTTGGGGCGTTGACTCTTAGTCGGCGCAACCCCATTACTGGCGGGTGCTTGTAAGGATATGGGCGCAACCGTTGGCTTACCGTGCTGGATGGTGCCATGTTCGACGAGGGAACGCAGTTCGCGAATCACTTCCTGGTCGGAAAGGCGGCGATGCTCTTCACGGAATGCGCCGAAAGCTTGGCCCAGGCGACCGCGGGCTTCTTCCGGGAGATCGCCAAAGGGCGTGTCAGGCGAGTATTGCGACATCAGCGGATCGTTGGTGAAGAGGTCCTTTCGCATCTGCCCCATTAGTTCGCTCATAATGGCTGGACGCTCAATAAAGTGGCCCAACTCAGTAAAATTGTGATCAAACAGTGCGAAGACCGGAATCGAGCGATATTTTCCCTCTTTGAGGTACTGATCCATCAAATCAAGGTTTTGGTCACGCAAAAAGACGCGCACATTGAGCTTTTTGCTAATCTCGGCCAGATGGGCCAGGACGGGCAGGTTGTTGATCACATCACCACACCAATCCTCGGCAATCGCTACGACATTGACGGGCGCTGCTAAATTTGAGAAAAAGGCGACGTCTTCCCCTGTAAGTTCAACAGTCTGTTCGTTGTGCTCCAAACGCTCACGGTTGCGCGTCATCTGCTCTTTATAAGCTTGATAGGTCAAACCTTGTTCAAAACGTTCCTGCGTAATAGCCATCGAAATTTCCTCTCTGATAGTTAATGAAGATAGTACTGTAGTTCTAGTGCGAGCCAAAACTATGCATGTGCGCTCGTTCTTTTTCCAGCGCGTCGGCGGGGAAGGGGCGCGCACCACCCAGCGCCTGGGCATCCAACAAGAGTTCAGCCGCTTCTTCCATGATGATGATCAGGTGGGCCGCTGCGGCTGGATTGGCGGCAAACGACAACAGTCCATGATTGCCCAATAAGAGTGCCGGTGTCAATGGATGTTGGCGGAGTTGCTCAACAATGTAGGCAACGGCTTCTGCCGAACCGCGCGGTGCCCAGGTGGCAACTGGAATATCCTCGACAATGCCAAAGCGTAAGAACGCTTCATACACAACCGGCAAGGGTTTGTTGGCAATCGCAAAACTGGTAGCACGCGGCGAATGGGTGTGGATGACTGCATTGACCTTCGGGCGCTCCCGATAGACACTGGAATGCATCCCGACAATCTCGCGTGCCACGGATTGAATCTCGCCCTCTACCAGCTCACCGTCAAAGGTCACAATGACAAACTGTTCGGGTGTGAGTTTGTCGATCTGTCCGCCTGAGGTCAACAAAAGCTGGTTCGCTTCTGGCAGACGTACACTCAAATTGCCATGCCCGCTGTGTGACATCACTCCCGATTCGAAAAGTCGGTTCGCCGCGGCGATCAATTGCTCCCGTTCGGCGACATAACGTAAGTTTCCCATGCTTCACTCCTTTTGCTGATAACTACAAGCGACCCCTCCCTAACCCTCCCCGCCCAAAGGTCACCCAAAGGTAGGGAACTGTCACGGGAATGACATTGATTGGTGGACAAGAGAAAAAACTCAATCCTTGCCTTCACAATTTCCTCCCCACAGTAGGGGAGGGTTAGGGTGGGTGAGCTTCAATAATCGATTGGCGTTGCCGCTCAGAATGGCCCCCTGGTCAGCTTCGTTTAGATTGAGCGAGTCAAGCAGTGTTTCCACCCGTTGACGTGCTGCAATCGGCATGATCGGCCAATCGCTGCCCAGCAACACATGGTCTGCTCCCAATAGTTCGACGGCGAAGCGAACGCTGGCGCTGTCAAAGCCCATGGTGTCGATGTAGAGTCGCTTGCGTAGTTCGCTGGGCGGTGTGCCATGCCAACCGTCTTGCTGCAGTCGTTCGTCATCGATCAAGCCTGCAAAGATCAATGCTGCTACGCCAATCATGGGCATTACGATTTTGAGATTGGGCAGTTCATCTAAGATCCCGCAACGCAACAGGGCCAGCACACTAGCGGCGTCTTCAGTGCCACGGGCCAAAAGGACACCAGGATGCCCTAATCGCCCCAACCGTTCGGTGTAGCCCAGCGGACCAACTGGATGGACAAAGATTGGGACATCGAGTGCCGCCGCAGCTTCCAGGGTTGGGCGAGCCACGGCCGCATCTAGAAACTGATCCCCCACGGCGCAATCGACACAGATGCCGTGAAGGCCAAGCATTTGCACCGCTCGCTCGGCTTCACGCGCTGCACCTTCACCTTGAAAGGGATCGACCGTCGCCAGTGCTAACAATCGGCCAGGGTATGAACTGACCAATGCCGCAAAGTGATCGTTGATGCGGCGGATTGAGTCACTCGGCAACTGTTCACCGTGACCAACCAGCGGTGCCGGAGGCGCACTCAACACTTTGCAATCAACACCTGCCTCGGCCAGGGCATGTAATTGCGCCTCGATGTTGGTAATCATCGGCCAGACTCTGGCTAAGCCACGTAGACCCGGCGCTGAAGGTGCGGCCGCCCACGAATCGGCGTAGAAATGACTGTGGAAATCGATGAATCGATGCGTAGTGGTCAAGGCTGCATGCCCTTTCTATCGATACAGTTCACCCCACCCTAACCCTCCTTGTTCTGGGGAGGGTTAGGGTGGGGTTAGTAGAAGTTCAATATAGAAAAGTAGCGCGTTTAGTGCTTTCCACCTGGCGGATAAAGCTCGCCTGCCTCGATTGCCACTGGGAGGATATTCTCGCGTGGGGGTAACGGGCAGGTAGCGTAGGGGGTAAAGGCGCAGGGTGGACTGTAGGCTTTATTGAAATCGATCCAGGCTGTTCCATCTGGGTTGAGCTGGACATTGAGAAAACGTGCGGGCGGATAGGTCGATTTACCTGATGTCGCGTCGCGCATAACGATTGCCCGTTGATTGGGCACGCCGTAATCTTGTACAAGCAAGCGCAGTGTCTCGCCTGCCAGTTCAAATTCTACTGCACCTACGCTATTGTAAACATCGGCCACCTGCACCGTCGTTAGGATCGGGATCGCATTGGGTGCTTCGTGCGCAACGTAACGCCCCAGCAGGCGATATTCTGGCTTGACCTCGTACCATCGGCAGCCGCCAAACGCTGTAATGGCGAAATTGGCGCTGTCCTTGATGCGAATGCCAAATTGTTCGCCAAAGCTATGGACAAAGAAGGTCACGCTGCCAGTGGTAACCAAGGTGGGTGATTTGCGGTTGCCGTTGTCGATCAATGTCGCTTGGCGCATGGCTTTGCCATCGACCAGAACCGGCTCCATGCAGGTGATGGTCAAGGTGGCCTGACCCGCCTGGAAGTCAAGCATACCAAGCTGGGCAGGGGCACTGGCTGGTAACAGGATCTCATTGTCGGCATCGCTGCCGATGGTGAAGTGTCCATCGTAGAGATGGAATAGTCCTGCCAATGAAAGCCAACTGTCTGGCGCACGCAGATCTTGTTCACGTTTGGTGCGCCAGGCCTCAATTTCGGTAATGTAGGAGGAACGCTCTGATTCTGTCATGATTCAACTACTTCTTGGTCTCTTTCTTAGAATATCTAAAGGTACAGCAGGGGGCACCTTGCATGATTGTCTGATCGCGCACCAACTCGATCTCCGGGTTGAAACCCTCGATCAGTGAGTAATCACGGTTGCAGGAGAGGACAGCGCCTAAGTCCGCCAAGCCTAGCGCCTGATACATTTCGGCATAGCGACAGCGGGTGACGTTGAAATGGTAACGCTCCTCATTCTGTTCCAACACATCTATCTCCAGCGCGTTGCCCTTACGCCAATCCGCAGCAGATTCGGCAAAAGCAATAATGGAGTCGTCACCCATCTGTGCGGCGCGATCTGCGCCTTGTTGGCGCGCCACGTTGATGATGGTGTCACTGAGAATGGTGATCACCCGATCCCGGTCAAACTCGTTTGAAAGCGCATCGACAAACGACTTAATAATGCGCGCCTCGATCTCTCGGCGTTTAAGTACACCAATTTCGTTGAGAGTGTCAGGTGGCGTGGATGTTGTCATAAAGTGCCTTTCGTTCGTTCTGCGATAGGTAGAAGTTTCATGCTTCTACAGATGGATGTCAGTAGTATATTTCACATTGTACTACATTTTTTGTAGTGAAGTTATCTTGCGTGCGGATAGTGTCCAGCCGGATGTTTGAGCAATTCTTCCTCGATCAAATCCGAACCCAATCCTGGTCGATCCGGCAGCAGCAGATGACCATCCTCGATGGTGAAGGGATGGGTCATCAGCTCATCGCGCCAGGGAGCATCATCGACATCCAATTCATGAATAAAGAAGTTGGGAATCGTAGCGCAGACATTGGCGGAGACGAGCGTGTTGATTGGGCTGTGACAATTGTGCGGCGAGACGAGTACATCGTAGGCATGGGCCAGGTCGCAGATCTTTTTGCCGAGCGTGATACCGTTCCAGGCAAAGTCGGGCATGATCACATCCTGAGCGTGCAGTTGCAGATAGGGCTTGTAGCCGTGTGTGCCAAAGAGACTTTCGCCGTGACAGATGGTTGTACGTGTCGATTCACGGATCGTGCGCAGCGCCTCCGGGTCGAAGGTCTCTGTCTCCAACCACATCAAGTTGTAGGGTTCCAGCGCTTGGGCTAACTTGATCGTTCCACCTAGCTTGAAGGTAAAGGCGACATCCAGCGCAATGCCTACATCCGGCCCCAACGCCTGGCGGAAGGTGCCGACAATCGCCTCGGCGCTGCGGATGGTGGCCGGCGGACAGTCTCCGGCTCGATTCCAGAAGCGGTTGAGGATGGGTTGGGCGTCGGGTTGATCCTTGAGCGGAAAGAGGTTGGTCTTGATTGCGGTATAACCTCGCTTCAACACTTCCTCGGCCAGTCGGCGCAGATCATCGGTTGTTTCGACTTTGGGGATGCCCAAGGTTTCAGCATGGGCAGCGCGCAATGTGCCACAATGAGACCAGTAGAGGCGCAGGCGATCCCGCAGCTTGCCGCCCAATAACTGCCAGACCGGTGCCCCCAACTCCTTGCCCCGAATATCCCACAGCGCCGAATCAATGCCCGACATCGCCTTGTAGGCAATGCCGCCGGTGTGACGTACCGAAGCGGTGGCCAGATCCCACCAGATCGCCTCGGCCTGCATGGGGTCGCGTCCGATCACCCATTCGCTGTAGCGTTCCACAGTGGCTGCGACCGGGCCGGGCGATCCCCAATCGGTACAATCGCCCCAGCCAACCAGCCCAGGCTGATCGGTTTCCACCTTGACAAAGGTCCAAGGGCGAAAGCCGCCGTCGACGATAAAGGTTTTGATGGCCGTGATTTTCATAGGTGGTCCGCAGATGAGTTTGTCGTTTGCTTGAATCTCTGGTAGCGTAACAAACTTATCAAAAAAGCTCAAAACGTTCAAGCGCTACACAGAGCGCACAGGAGCAGGCACAGAGCATACTGAATACGAAGCGAATTCTCTCTGTGCGCTCCGTGTATCCTCTGGTGTGCTCTGTGTCCTTGTATTAAACATTTCCATATATCATCTATCAATTTGCGCTCAGCTTTTTTGCACCGCTCTACTTCGTTTCGGTGGGGCTCAAAGCCAACTTTGCCACCAACTTTCATCTCGGCCTCGTCTTGCTGGTGATTGCGATTGCCTGCCTGGGCAAAATTGGTGGGGCTGGCCTGGGTGCCTGGCTTGGTGGATTAAACCCGCGTCGTGCCCTGGCGATCGGCTCTGGCTTGAATGCACGAGGCGCGATGGAGATTATCCTTGCCACAGTGGCGCTGGAGCATGGTGTGATCGACCAACGGATCTTTGTGGCGTTGGTGATCATGGCGCTTGTCACTTCGTTGATTAGCGGGCCGTTGTTGAAAGCGTTGTGGAGGTGATCTGTGTCTTACATCATGGTCGATGTTGAATCCGATGGCCCGATTCCGGGTGACTATTCGATGATCTGCTTTGGTGCAGTCATCGTCGAACCAGGATTGCAACGAACCTTTTATGGACAACTCAAGCCTGTCTCGGAGAAGTTTAACCCGGAGGCGCTGGCGGTCAGTGGTTTTACTCGTGAACAGACGCTGCTATTTGACGATCCACAGGTAGTGATGCAACGCTTCAGCGGTTGGATTGCCGACAACTGCTCCAGTAGGCCGCTCTTCATCTCCGACAATAATGGTTTCGACTGGCAATTCATCAACTGGTATTTTCACCACTTTCTCGGAGCCAATCCCTTTGGTCACAGCTCAACCAATCTCGGCTCGCTTTACAAGGGACTGGTGAAAGATGTGTATCAAAATTTCAAACATCTGCGTAAGACGAGGCATACACATCATCCGGTCGACGATGCGATTGGCAATGCAGAAGCATTGTTGCAAATGAAGGAGATGGGATTGAAATTCTAAATTCAACCGTCCCTACGGGACGAGGAACGTCGTACTAAACGCTTCGTAAACACCTTTCAAACGGGGAATTGTGTACAATTCTGGCTATCACAATTTTACACAAACGGTTGTTACGCAATTCAGAAAGGCCACGTATGCGCAGAGGATACAAAGTTACCCTTCTTCCCTTCATTGCGGCTTCACTCTTTACCCTTCTTTTCTTAGCACTCAATCACAATGACGTTCCCCGTCTATTCGCAGTCGACAACACGCAGGAGAGCCGCGATGTGGGTGCGGTGCGGATCTATGCGGATAACTTTATCGAGATCAGCGGCACAATTACGGCGACGGGCAATATCAAGTTGGGGCCGGTTGCTAGTGACAACCAATGGTACAGCATCAGCCAGGAGGCAGTCTGGATTAGCGCCACCAAGAAGATGACGTTGACCGGTCAACTGGCGATTGCGGGTAGCAATCAGATCATCTCTGGCGTCTTCCCTGTGAGCGGAGTGACCGGCGATCTGACCATCCCGACCGATGCACTCAATCTTTACCGCAAACTAGGTGATTCGCAGATCGCCATCACGCCTACCTTCAAGATCAACATTGCTAATCCGCAGATTACTGCCAACGCTCAAGTCAGCCTGACTCTGCCCGAAGGCAATCTACGTCCTAACATTCAATTCATTCTCGGCCAGGCGGGGAAGATTACTGGCACCGCCGTGGTACCGATCCATTTGAAATTGGCGGGTGGAACGCTGACCAGTACGGTGACTATCACTCAGAGCGGCTTGTCGGCCCTCAAATCGGACTATGTGATCGGCGATGTCAAGGTGACATTGCGCGACCTGCTGATCAACGGTGAAGGCGACCTCAAAATCAAGTTTGGCACGGAGCTTGACTTCCCGATCGATGATTTTGCCGTCGACAGCGACTTTTTCAAATTGGCCAATGTGCGTGGCAAGTTGGGATTGAAACAGGCGAACGGCCAGATCACTGGCTACGAAATTGGACTCACTGGCAACGTTAAGCTCGACAAGTTGCCCGAGAATGGTTCGGTGACGGCCAAGGGTACCAGCCTCAAATTTGCCGACGGGTCACTGGTGGGCAGTGTAGAGGGCTTCAAAATCAAGGTCAGTGGCAACAACTTCAATTTGTCAGGAGTGAGCTTCGTCTATCCGCTGGTGGCGGTGCAGTCTGCGGATGGACAATCGATCAACGCCGCCAAACGTGTGCTATTGGTCGATACTGCCGAGTACGAATTGCCCAAGGAATTTCGACCAATCGATGAGATTACCCCGACGGTGCGGTTGCGCAATGTCTATCTGCAACCAACTGCCCCTTATGTCACGCTTCAAGGTGCTGGGATCACGTTGGCGATTGGCAAGGATTATTATCTGGGCGGCAATGCCAACTCCACCAACAGCGTCAAGTTAAGCGCCATCACCGGTCGGGTAGATTATAACTTTACCAGCAATGCCTGGAGCACCAGCATCACCGGCACCTTGGGTATCAAGCTGGGTGACGGCGTGGCCACGTCGGTGACTGCCAATCTGTCCGCCAACGGCACAGGGTCGGATTTGGGCAAGTATAAAGGGCGCATCATTGGTGTGACACTGGATGTAGCCGGTGCACAGTTGGCGATCACGAATCTGGATTTCAAAGCCAATGCTTTTACTGCGACAAGCGCCAGCCTCAGCTTGCCACAAAACTTTGGCAATATCACGGTCAACAACATCCGCATCGACCAGAATGGCTTGCGGCTTGACAATGGCACCTTTGCCCTGCCCGACATTCCCTTCAATGCATTGAAACTGACAGAGAATTCGGGTGCTTTTGCCATCGCTGGTCTTCAATACACAATTGATGTCACCAGCACCATCCGCGTCGAAGGCGGCGCAACCTCCCTGCCCGGATCAGGTGGCGGCACGGGCGTCCTGGTGCGTGGCCTGTTGCATATCCGCAACGGGCGGGTTACGGGTGCGATTGACCAGTTTGGCTTTACCCTTTCCGGTGCCGAGTTCCGGCTGACCAATCCACGCTTCCTCGACAATCGCATCATCGCCGATCAAGCCTCGGTTAGCATTCCAACGGGTGGTGGCACGGTAACTGCCTCGGCCAATGGCATTGAGATCGGCGGCACGGCTGGCTTCAAATTTCGCCAACCGACGATCCAGATGACCGACTTTGTGATCGCCGGCATTGGCATCCGCAACCCGCACCTGAAGTTTGAACAGAGCGGCAATAACTATATCGTCACGGGTGGGGCCACGGTGCAATTTACCCAATTCAGCGTAGCGGGCGAATTCACCATCCGCAAGACCAGCAATTTTATCGAACTCGATCCGGTCGTGCTTGATTTTCGCTCCACGCCCGGTATCCCGCTGGGGCAGACTGGTTTCGAGTTGACGCGCATCCGTGGGCAATTCAACCTGACCCGCAACACTGCCATCGTCGAAATGGGCGTGCGTATCGAAAGCCAGACCAAGGTGATCATCCCGCTGGTTTCGATGGATGGCACGATCCGGTTGCAAGTGTTGCCCCGCTTTGATCTGCGGGCCAGCGCTGGCGTCCAGGTTGTGGGCATCAACGTCTCGACTGCCGATCTGCACATCACGCCGACCGCCGCCACGCTCGACGGTACGCTGGAATATCAGATTGCCCGTCAGATCGTGGACCTCTCCTTTGGCGAGGACAGCAACGGTGAGTTCACTATGTACGGTTCGATGCGCAGTGAACTGGGGCTGAAGAAGGGTTCCTTGATTCACTGGTGCGTGCCCTTTGTGCCCTGTGTCGATGTGCCGCCCTATGATTTCACCGTTGCCTCTGTGACCTATGATGCAGGCAAATTCCAGGATCGCCGCACCAGCACAGTCAAGACGGTTTGGGGCGGGCGGGCACAATTCACCGTCTTTGGCAACCGGGCCTATGCCTTCCTCCGTCTCGCTCCTAGCCCGCAAGACATCATTGTCGGCACCGATCTGGATGATTATCGAGCGGTTGCCCCTGGCTTGACTGCGGCTGAAATCTACGCTCCGAATGCTCCCTATTATGTCGATGCTAATGGCTTTCATACCTTCGAGATCACTCGTCAGGCAGAACTGTTGGTCTTTGCCGAGGCCATTACTGTTACCAATATGGGTTTGCCCGCCCAACCACTCCTGGTCACTTCTCCCAAGGGCGAAAACTTCATTTTGCAACCCTTCTACGTGGCCGATGACCAAACCTCGCGTCTCTATTCGATCAACTATGCCACTCCACCGGATGCGGTCGGCACCTGGCATGTCACCTCGGCGGCGGGAAATGCGGTGAAGATGTGGGGGCAGCGACCGGGCGTGCAGATCAGCCGTTTCGAAGTGCGCACCCCTAACAATGACCTGATACCGGTCGTCGGTTCGCCAGTCGTTGAACTGCACAATGGCGATACGCTGCAACTCGATTTGGAAGTGAAAAAGCCAGAGCCGGGGATGCAGGTGCAATTCTTTGCTGAAGACGGCAGTGGCGTGCGCACGCCGATTCTCGACCTAAGCGATCAAACGCAGGCGACCTGGTCGATCCAGCAGGGTTGGAGCATCAACCTGCCCGCTGGTACCTACACGTTGACGATGATTGCTGACGACTTTGGCAATTCGATGGCGGTGACGAATACGGTTGCGGTACAAGTTGTAGACAATCAGCCACCTGCGGTGCTTGCCAATTTGACTGTGCAGCCGCAACTCGATGGAAGCGTTAAGCTCAGTTGGAATGAAAGCGATGACCTTGATGTCAAGGGCTACCGTATCAGTGTGGTGAATGGACCTACGATCGATATCGATGGAGTACGAGACAGCTATACGGTGGCTGGGCTTGAACCGGGCAGCAACCAAACATTTGCCGTGCAAGCGTATGATAGCAGCGGCAATGTGGGAAATGCTGCTTCAGATCATCTCACGCTGCCGACCTTCCGCTTAGAGTCAGTCACCCCGTTGGCTGAGGTACCAAATTCGGACTTGATGCAAATCAGCGCCGCCTTTAACCAGCCAATCCAGAGTGCCACCATTACGTTAGTCAACGCCGACGGACAGACGATCAACGGCGTGGTCTCTGGAATCTCTGTGGAGACGAATGTCAACCTCTTCGAGCTTTACGGCGCAGATTTCCATCTGGAATCGTCGCTGCCAGCAGGATCGTACAGTGCTACCGTCAATGCCCAAAAGCTCGGCGGTGAGACGGTGAGTTGGACCTGGAGTTTTACGCTGATGGAGCCAGTTCAGAATCTCTTCTTACCACTGCTGAGCCGGTAAAGCGGAAATGCAGGTGTGGTGCTATTTGTTCTATCTTCCGGGAAGGATTCATTGCCATAGCTCGGTTTCCGCTATAGCCTTCCCGGAAGAAGATTGCCTTCTTTGACCACAAAATACACGAAAAGAGAATAAGAACTGCATTTGCCGTTTTTTCGTGTGATTCGTGCTTTTCGTGGTTCTACTGTTTAGACAGTCGTTTAGCCCCAAACGGGTGGCTTCGAGATGTAGGGATCTTTGGACGAACGGTCGGCGGAGAGCGATGCTTGGTAACGTGTCACCAGCAACTCGATGGCATCGGACAGGTGTTCTTCGCTGATGTGATGATCGCCACGTTCGACACGCAGTTTGTGTGCTTCGTAGAGTACTTGGGCATGGGTAGCACCGACGGGTGGCTCGAATTTGTAGCAGGCACATTCCAGCAATTGACCGAGCGGATCGCGAAAGTAGATCGAATCCATAAAGCCACGGTCCACTTCGCCGGTGTGTTTAACCCCTCGCTCGTCGAGGCGTTTGGCGATTTGTTTGTAGGTGGCACGCGAGACGATAAAGGCCAGGTGATGCAGGTTGCCAATGCCTTCCGGGTTGCGCGTGGGATCCGGCTTGCGCTCTTCGTTGGTAAAGACTGTGATCAGGCGGCCATCGCCTGGATCGAAATAGAGATGGCTTTCGGCAGGGACATCGAGGTTGGGCTGCTCGAAGATCAATGGCATGCCCATCACCCCTTCCCAGAAGTCAATGCTGGTCTGACGGTTGGCCCCGATCATCGTGATGTGATGGACGCCTTGGGTTTGAATTTTCTTCATCTTTTATTTCACCTTTGCATAGAGCCAACAGTCGCGCGGTTCCAGGCTGACATTGGGATGGATGACGCCGCGCCGCATCAGTCCTTCGCGTTGCATCCCCACCTTTTCCATCACCCGGGCTGAGCCAATGTTTTCCTTGTCGCAAATAGCCCAAACACGGTAGAGCAACGGTTGTGCTAGCGCCCAATCGACAAGCGGCTGCACTGCCTCGCTCATTATGCCTTGGTTCCAATAGGAACGAGCTAGCACGTAGCCGAGAGAAGCGTGAAACTCGTGTGGGCGCAACTCCACCATGCCAACCACTACTTCCTTTGCCTTTAGCGTAATGACCCACGGAAAGCGATGTTCGCCCGACCAGGCGTCCATCGACCATTGGACAAAGTTGCGCGTTGTCTCGATCGTGGTATGGGGTAGCCAGGGAAGATAGCGGACTACCTCCGGATCTTGGGCATAGGTGGTATAGATAGATTCCGCATCCTGCATTTGTGGTGGACGGAGCAATAGTCTTTCAGTTTCAATTCGTGGCGGTGGTTTCATACAGGCTCTCAATCATAACGGAATAATTCGCCCACGCTCTCCCCTTGATTGATGCGGCGAATGGCTTCAGCAAAGAGTGGAGCGACCGAGAGTACCGTTAGTTTATCGATGCGTTTCTCTTCGGGCACAAAGACCGTATTGGCAACGACCAGCATCTCAAGGTCGCTCTCTGCCACATTTTTGATCGCATTGCCGCAGAGAACCCCATGCGTTGCACCGGCAAAGACGCGGCGGACGCCGGCACGTTGTAGTGTTCGTACAGTGTTGGCCAACGTCGTGCCAGTCGATATTTCATCGTCGAAGATGATCGCATCGCGTCCGGCGACTTCGCCGACCACATCGCCATGTTCGACTTTTGTGTCGCCTAGACGTCGTTTGTCGACAAAGGCCATCGGTACGCCTAATCTTCGAGCAAAGGTGCCAACACGCTTAACCGCTCCGACATCAGCGGCGACGGCTGTTACTTGAGAGATATCGAGTATCTGCCGAAAGTGAGCAGAAAGCACTGAGAGCGCTGTGAGATGATCCACCGGCACACTGAAAAAGCCATGTACTTGGTCTGCGTGCAGGTCCATCGTCAAGACCCGATTGGCTCCTGAGGTAGCCAGCAGATCAGCCATCAGCCTGCCGGCAATGGAGACACGTGGCTTATCCTTTTTGTCGGAGCGGGCATAGGAAAAGTAAGGGATGACCGCCGTAATCCGTCGCGCCGAAGCGCTGCGCAGCGCATCCAGGATGAGGAAAAGTTCGATGATGTTGGCGCTGACAGGTTGAGTGAAGGATTGAACGACAAAGACATCGCGTTCGCGCACGCTTTCCATAATCTGAACGTGCAAATTGTCGTTTGTAAAGCGTGAAACCTTGATCTGGCTTAATGGAAGTTTTAAATTGGCACAGATTTCAGTCGCCAGGGACATGTTGGAACTTCCAGCACAGATCATTAAATCATGACTCATGATTCGCGTCCTCTTCGGTGGGTTCAAGCCCGGTTGCCATCAAATAGCCACGGGCGCGCTCGGTTCGAGGAAATCGGTTAACCAATTTCCAAAATTTCGGTCCATGATTTGCTTCCAGCAGATGGGCAAGTTCATGGACGATCACGTAATCTAGTACAAAGCGCGGCATCGTTGCCAGGCGATGTGAAATGCGGATTGTGCCTTGGCTTGGAGTGCAACTGCCGTGGCAAGTGGTTTGGTTGGTGACCCAACGAACCGACTGCCAACGAAGTTTGCCATCGAAATATTGCCGATTCAGCTCTTGTGCACGGTTCTCTAACTCATGATCATCGAGTTCGCGCTGGGTTTTGCGGCGGGCAAGACGTTTTTGCAGACGATCAATCAGCGGCGCAAGTTCGGCCTCGCTCATGGAGGCTGGGGCAAGAATTTCCAAAACGCCATTGCGCTCGCGAGCGGTGACTGTCTTAGCTCGATTATCACTGCGGGTGATGCGGATCTCCATAAGGATTTACTTTAGCTGAACCGCGAAAAGTCAGGCTTTCGTTTTTCTAGGAAGGCTTGGAGTGCCTCTGCCGCTTCCTCCGAGAGAAGCTGTTCCGCAAAAAGTCTGCCCTCCTCACCGATGATCGCCTGTAGCGTAGCGTCGGAATGTTGTTTCATCAACTGTTTACTCAGTCGTAGCGCACTGGGCGGCTTGGCGGCCAGTTGTTCAGCAGCGGAAAGGGCGCAGGACAACACATCGCCATCGGCAATCACTTTGTTGACAATGCCCAAGCTGTGTGCCGTAGTGGCATCAAAGGCGTCACCCAAGAGCAATAACTCGGCAGCCCGTCGTTGACCAACCATTTGTGGCAAGATCCAACTGGAGCCGGCTTCGGGCACCAGGCCGAGGTTAACAAAGGGCAGTTGAAAACGGGCACTTTGCCCAGCATAGACCAGATCGCAGTGGAGCAGCAGGGTTGTGCCAATACCGACGGCGACCCCGTTGACAGCGGCCACCAGCGGTTTCTTGGCAGTGGAAATCGCCCGCAAGAAACGGAAGACAGGTGAATCCTCACCGGCAGGCGGAGATTGCACAAAGTCAAGAATGTCGTTGCCAGCAGTGAAAGCACTTTCGTGACCTCTGAACAGGATCACCCGAGTATCCGAATCAGACTCAGCTTTGGCAATTGCGTCATTCATGGCGCTGTACATTTCTTGGGTTAATGCGTTCCTTTTTTCGGGGCGATTGATCTGAATCTGTAAGATTCGATTGCTTTGAGAAACAATAATTTGTTGCGACATAGGTAAATTCTCAACTTGAAGTCATAGAGACCCTCTGAAAAGGCCATAGACCCGTGTAGATCGAACAAGGCTGGTTTGGGGCAGCGTTGGGAACGAATTCTAATCAATAATACTAGATGAAAGCATATGCTTATTGTTTGGTTGACACTCTTACATAAGGGCAACCACACCATTTATTATACTTCATGTAGCTGGAACTCGTTATCCTCATCCAGCGTTAAATAAATATCTGTGATGCATCCCGTGTTACAGAGGCCTACGTCATTGATTCATCGATCTACATTGTTTTATGGTATACTTAATAAGGTGCACGAATAGAGAGGAATGCGCAACCTAAGCGCCACAGTTTTGCCGACTATGTTCTGACAAGCGAACAGTATTCTGCAAAAGTGAGAGTAGAACCGTTATTCGCACTGCATGAGTAACCCCAAATTAATGACGCTCGAACAACCTGGTTAGCTTTTTCGTAATCTAAAAATAGGGACTTCAATCTGTTAGTGAGATCTGGCTTGATTGATCATACGTTTTGAGGAAAAGCTTGAAGCGTGAACCGTGAATTTCTGCTAGCATTTCACGTTTTATGCTTCACGTTTCATGCAAAGTATAACCAACTAGCTTAAAGACTCATAGGAAAAGGGTTTGGCTATGCTTCACACCCTTGGTACAACAAGTTGCAAGTCTTGAATCGAAGAAAAGAAACAAAGGAGTATACGAATGGCGAAGACAGTTACTGTTGGGCAGATTGCCAAAGCGCTACGATGTCATGAACAATCGGCGCGCAGTTACTTGAGCGAAGTCTGTGAGCAATTTGACTGTTACACGTCGAATTTGGGTGAACACGTCGAAATGCAAATCGTCTACAAACTGTGGAAGCGGCATCTTAACTCTCAGGTCGGCAAACGATTGACTCCTCTGCTTCAGATGGCGCAGTAAACGGCCTTGGTGTGCGCCAAACCCGATGGCATGGTTGGTAAGCACCAAACCGAATCTGTACTTCTGTACTGCCTAAGCTTGCTTCTCGAAGCTTGTCCGAGAAAACCTGGGTCTTTGTTCACATACGTTTTTCAACAACTGAAAATGGAAGGCCTTGTCCGTCGTCAACGACGGACATTTTGTTTTCTGTTATAGAAATAGATGTTGCAAAGTGGCAAAGTGGCAGAGTGTCAGAGAAACAAGGTTCCTTCTCCACCCTGCAACTCTGCGACTTTGTAATTTTTCTAACATATTGTAAGCACTATAAATTCTATAGTGACCTGGATTGATACTTCAATATCAAACGATTCCAGTTAAAATTAACCTAACATTTTATTCAGAAGAGGAACACTATGGCTTGGCAGATCGACACCGTGCATTCCAGCATTGAATTCAGCGTGCGCCACATGATGATTTCAAAAGCGCGTGGCAAATTTGGCAAATTCAGTGGCACCATTGTGCTTGACGAGGCAAACCCGGCAGCGACGACCGTGGATGTCAGCATTGACGCCGCCAGCATCGATACAGGCGTGCCTGATCGTGATGGCCACCTGCGTTCGCCTGACTTTCTAGACGCAGCAACGTACCCCACTCTACAATTCAAGAGCACCAAGGTTGCCGTCGATGGAGATTCTGCCAAACTGTACGGCGAGCTAACCATTCGAGGGGTAACGAAGCCGGTTGTTTTGGATGTTGAGTACGCTGGAAAGTCGAAGAACCCTTGGGGCCAAACCATTGCTGGCTTTAGTGCCAAGACCAAGATCAAGCGCAGTGAGTGGAATCTGGTCTGGAACGCGGTGCTGGAAACAGGCGGCGTGGCAGTGAGCGATGATGTAACGATCGAAATTGAACTAGAGATGGTTCAGCAATAGGTTCTCCCGGTGAGTAGCAGGGTCAACACGTCGAGCGAACTGCTACTCACCACATCCTTTGCCCAACTTGCGACAAAGCTGACCTAACAGCGTTTGCTCTTCTGGCGTCAGTGCTTGCATCTCCCGGGTAATGGCTGCGGCATGGTTCGGGAAAATCCTTGTGATCTTTTCCCTGCCTGCGTCAGTCAGCGAAACCATAATTACCCTCCGATCCTCGATTCCACGTGTGCGTTGTGCCAGCCCACGCTTCTCCAGATTATCAATTACCAAGGTGATATTTCCTCCGCTCCGCAACACTTTGTTCGAGATATCGGTTTGGGAAAGGGGGCCAAGATGATAAATGGCTTCCATCACGGCGAATTGACTGGGCGTCAGATCCTCAATCGTATTCATCGCAAAGATTCTTGCCATAATAGAATTGGTGGCGCGGGATAGTTTGATCAGGGTATCGAGTGCTAATTCTTCTTCGCAGGAGCCTTGATAGTGGGTAGGCATAGAAGGTTCCAAATCGGGTGCAAATGTTGTTTGTTTGATAAAGCCTGCCCAACACCTTCTTCGTGCAGCTTTCTGAGATTATATAACAGCTTGAGATAAGTAAGGAATACCCATTACACTATCGAGACGAGTCGGCACGAAGGTATGACGTCTGTAAAACCTGCTGGGTCTTTGCACATCTTTCTCACATCAGCCACTCTCACTTTCAACGGTTGATCGCTGGCATAATTTGCTGTCTTTGGCTAAACATAATTAAAATTCGTCAATAGCCTGATTCGCGTGTTGCAGTTTGCTTACGAATCTTTCAAAATTGCCAAACCAATGGCAAAATAGACAAATAAGGCAGACAATCCAAGATGAAAGGATATATGGCTATTTGAGGTGGCCATGTAGCCCGACATTTCATTACTGAGGCAATTCAGACAGACTGTTTATGGCAAAGCAACAGACTATTTTGATTACTGGCGCAACCGATGGCATTGGTTTGGCGCTGGCCCGCTACTATCAACAACAAGGAGCGCGGCTTGTGCTCGTCGGGCGTCGCTCGCTGCACGAACTAAACGATCCGATCTTTCGGGACGATACCTATTGCCAGGCAGATCTCTCTGCTTCGACCGCTGCCTTGACTGTATCGCAGTGGCTTGATGCACTCGCCATTTATGATCTGAATCTGGTCATCCAAAATGCGGGGACTGCCTACGTGGGTGAAACTGGCGCACAAAGCCCAGAACATATTCAGTATTTACTCAATGTCAATCTCTATGCGCCGATTGCCTTAACGCACGCGCTTTTGCCGCGCCTTCTGAATGCCAAGGGCAAGGTGGTTTTTATCGGTTCGGCGCGCGCTCAGTTGCCAAGCCCCCAATATGCGGCCTACGCGGCAAGCAAAATGGCGTTGGCCGGCTTTGTGCGCAATCTGCAAATTGAGCTCAAAACCGCCAACGTCGCCATCGATGCCCAGATGATCCATCCCGGAGCCACTCACACTGGCCTGCACGCCAAAGCGGGTATGGCTTCGAGCGCGACCAAAAGTTTCGCTTCTGCCGAGTTAGTCGCCAAACAGATTGCCCAGAGCATCAAAAGCAACCGGCGCACGGTAACCCTGGGTGCCAGTAATCGCTGGATGGATAGTCTTTATCGCTATTTCCCCAGCCCAGTCGAGGGCGTAATGAAAAAGGGAGGCGGACGCAAGAGTCGTTCTGAACCCAAACATGTCGTGATCACAGGGGTGGCACAGGGGATTGGCAAGGCAATGGCTGCTGAGTTTGCCAAAAATGGCTACATCATCACAGGGATTGATGTGGACACCAAAGCGGCCATGTATACGCAGGCCGAGCTGATCAATGAATACGATGCCAAGGTCCGGCTCGCCCCTGGCGATTTGGCGAATGAGGATGATCTCTTGCGCTTTGTAGAATCCTTAGCAACTCGTCCGCCGATTGATGTGTTGATTCATAACGCTGGCATCAGCAACGTCGGGCCGTTCGTCATGTCGAATATTCGCAAGCAAACCCAGGTTCTGGATGTCAACTTACGCGCCCCGCTGGTGTTAACGGCCGCATTGCTACGCAATGGTTCGTTTGCGGAAGGGGCAACGATTGCCTTTATGTCGTCGTTATCTCACTTTGTCAGCTATCCAGGGGCGGCCATCTACGCTGGTTCGAAGGATGGGTTGAGTGCCTATGCCAGCGCGCTCAGTGTGGGACTGGCCAAGCAGGGCATGAACGTATTAACCATCTACCCTGGCCCAACCAAAACCGAACATGCTCGTCGCTACAGCCCAGATAACAGCAAAGAAGAAGAGCGAATGGAGCCCGAATTATTGGCCTCGTTGATCTATAAAGCGATCAAGCGACGCAGCCGTTTCCTGATTCCTGGCTTCAAGAACTGGGCCATGGCGGTCGGCGGGCAGATGTTCCCAGGACGAGCCGAAAAGATTATGACGCGTGAGGTCTTTATCAAGTTGATTGCACGCAGACGGAAGTGACGAAGAAGCAGGAAGCAAATGCAACCTATATCCTGCATCTTGCACCCTTCCTCCCGCACTCTTTTCCGGCGGATGACGTATGCCAGTTAGCCATGTGCCAACTGGTCTACGCCATCCGCTTTTTGTTATCATATAGCTATGAGTGTTTTCGGACAGTCGGCGTGGAATCGTGCCAGCACGATCTACCAACGCAAACAGCAACTCTCGACCAAGCAGGTTCACTATGGCCCGTGGTCGCCGAGTGAAGAGGAACTTCATCTATTAGGCGATCTTCGTGGCAAACATGTGTTGGATCTAGGCTGTGGCGGCGGACAAAACTGTATTGCGATGGTCAGACAAGGCGCAACTGTGACTGGCGTTGACTTCAGCGAAACACAATTGCGTTACGCCGAACTGCTTGTTGCGCAACAACTTGCACCGGCGTTGGCTCAGCAGCTTCGTTTTGTCCATCATGATGCTGAACATCTAGCGGAGGTCGCAAGCGCAACGATCGATCTGGTCGTGAGCGTCAACACGCTGCAATATGTCGGCGATGTCGCACGTGCCCTGCATGAATGTGAACGTGTACTTGGTGAGGAAGGGCGGCTGATCTTTACAACCGATCACCCCTTGCGCAGCTGTTTTGTGGACGAAGAAGCCGACGAACTCGCTATCTACCCGATCCGTAGCTACTTTAACGATGAGCCAATGCGCTGGCAGTTTCCCGAAAGCGGGGCTTGGATGGTATCGTATCATCATACACTTGCGCAATGGGTCGAACTGTTGGCTGATGCGGGCTTTCAGCTTCAGCGCCTGCTCGAACCACCGCCTCCGGCTGACTTAGCAGATGAATTGTGGCCGCTTGATGGTCCACTCGCTGAAATGCGCCACATCCCGCAGACGATGATTGTTGTCGCCAAGAAGAGTTAAGATTTGAATATGATGACATGGTCTTCCTTTCATTTACCTCAACTAGTTCCTATTCTGGAAATTCATGAGGAGAATTACCGCACCAAAACCTTCGTTTTGGATGCCTCACTCCAAGCAATCCCTGGCCAATTTGTCATGAGTTGGCTGCCGCGCTTTGATGAGAAACCCTTTTCGTTGGTCAATGCCGATCCGCTGACCTTGATGATCAGCGCAGTGGGTCCATTTACCAGGCTGGTGCATGAGAAACAGGTGGGGGATTGTCTATGGATTCGTGGTCCCTTTGGCAATGGCTTTCGGGTTGACCCGAGCCATCAGCGTTTGGCACTGGTTGGGGGCGGCTATGGGGTTGCGCCGTTGCTCTGGTTGGCGCAACAGCAGGCAGCGCTTGCGACATCGATCATCACCATTCTCGGTGCACGTAGCGCAGATGACCTGCTCTATGCTGGGCGTTTCAGTGCCATTCAGGAACAGCCCACAACTCATGCCCAACTCACGCTCTGCACGACTACCGAAGATGGTAGCCAAGGGTTGCAAGGAAGGGTGACGGATGCCCTGGGGCCCCTGCTTGAGCGAGGCGAAATTGATGCGATCTATGCCTGCGGCCCGCACGGCATGTTGACTGCGTTGGAACAGTTATGCCAACGGTATCATCTACCCTGCCAACTGAGTTGGGAAGCCTACATGCGTTGTGGGATTGGCATCTGTGGTTCTTGCGAGCATCAAGGAAAATTGCTCTGTCTCGATGGCCCCGTTTTGTGATTCCTGGCTCAGCCTTTTCAAGGTTTGCTTGCATAACTGTTCAGGCTGCTGTAACTTGGCCGGCTCGACGTGAGCTCGCCGACACGGCACTTCGTGGTTCAAATCATAGATGATAGCGCCTGTATCCTGGCCTGCTCTGAAAAGTGCGGGTCAAGTTTTTAGTACCTGAATCGTGATTCCTCGCTTTCGTAAAGTGTTGTTGGGTTCAACAGATAGTTGACGAATCGGTTTAGACGCGCTATTCTCGCAACCATTGCTGCTAACTTATACCGATTGCGGTTGCAAACGCCATAAATTATCCTCGTAAACATGGCTGGAATTCGTAGCGTTTCAGAGCACAATTGGTGTTATCTATAGATTGCAATCGCCTTACCCGCACACGATTGGAGCAAACTTCGTTATGCCAGAAAGTATTTGGCTTTGGATTGGTTTTTTGGGATTTATCGGGGTCATGTTGGTCATCGATCTCGGTGTTTTTAGTAAAGGTTCGCATGAAGTCAAACTGCGTGAAGCCGCCATTTGGACTATTGTCTGGATCGGTTTGGCGCTACTTTTTGATCTGGGGCTGTATCTGTATTGGGGACAAATTGCACCGAATAGCGAACTGAACAATCATCAAGCCTCTCTTTCTTTCCTGGCCGCCTATTTGATCGAATACTCGCTGAGCGTTGACAACATCTTTGTCTTTGTTCTGCTCTTCTCGTTTTTTGCGGTGCCGGCCGCTTACCAACATCGAGTGCTCTTCTGGGGTATCCTCGGCGCGTTGGTAATGCGCGGTTTGATGATCACGGTAGGCGCTGCGCTGATTGAGCAGTTTCATTGGATTCTCTACCTCTTTGGTGCGTTTTTGCTCTATACTGGTATCCAACTGGCGCGCTCCGGGGGTGAGGAACAGGTCGATCCGGAGAAGAACATTTTGCTTCGGTTGGCGCGCCGCATTTTCCCGATCACTGAAGATTACGTGGATGACCATTTCTTCACCGTACAAAACGGTCTACGTATGGCAACGCCGCTCTTGTTGGTCTTGCTGGTGGTGGAAAGCACTGACCTGGTTTTTGCACTGGACTCGATCCCTGCTATCTTCGCCATTACTACCGATCCCTACATTGCCTTCACTTCGAATATTTTTGCCATTCTCGGCTTGCGTTCACTCTACTTCTTACTGGCCAATATGATGCGCTCGTTCCACTATTTGCAATTGGGGCTGGCGATCATTCTTTCTTTTGTCGGTGTCAAGATGTTGATCGAAGACATCTTTGCGATTCCGATCCTGGTCTCGCTAGGTGTCATCATCGTTGTGTTAGCTGTTTCCGTGGTCGCTTCGCTCCTTTGGCCGCCTGACGAAACGGGGGAAGCGGCTGCACATGCTACGGAGCATCACCAACGGTAAGGAGTTCCCATGCTTCAACCATTGCTCAAATTTGCCAGGTTTATGGACCGAATTACGGAATGGCAAGGGGCCGCTTCGGCTGCCCTGGTGGTCGTGGTGGTAGCGGTTGGCTTCTATAATGTGGCAACTCGCTATTTGGGCCGCTATATTGGTATACAGCTCTCGTCGAACATCTACATCGAACTTCAATGGTATCTCTTTTCTGCCATTTTTTTCCTAGGTTTTGCTTACATCCTCAAACACCATGTCAATGTGCGTGTGGACTTCTTCTACGTCAAATTGAGTGAGCGTGGGCGAGCGATGATCGATTTTTGGGGCACGGTGCTTTTTCTGATCCCTTTTTGTCTGATTGGCTTAACGGTTACCGTCACTCCCGTGTGGCGTTCCTGGGTCACCTGGGAGATGTCCTCGGATGCGAACGGATTGCCGCGTGCGCCGGTCAAATCATTGATCGTGATTGCCTTTACCTTCCTGCTCCTGCAAGCCATTGCCCAAGCCGTAAAATATTATGCAATTCTGCGTGGTCACTCCGAGATCATGAACGAGATCTTGTCAGACGAAATCAGTCAGCAATCATAAGCAGTTGGTCAGTAAGACAGTAAGACAGTAAGACATTCTTTACTAACCCACTGTCCACTGACTTACTGTCCTACTGTCTCACTGTAACGAGGGGAGAGGAAATATGGGAGTCGAACTGCTTGCCGTTGCGATGTTTTTAGGCTTTATCGTGATTTTGCTGGCTGGCTATCCGGTTGCCTTTTCTTTTGCGGGTACAGCGATCATCTTTGGCATTATCGGTTATGCGGTGGGTGTGCTCGATCCAAACCGTTTGAAAGCGCTGCTTTTCATCTGGTTCGGTACGATGTCAAACTTTACCTTGTTGGCCATTCCTTATTTTATCTTTCTCGGAGCGGTGCTTGAAAAGTCCGGTCTAGCCGAAGATTTGCTCAACACGATTGGCATCCTCTTGGGACCGATGCGCGGCGGTCTGGCGTTGACAGTGATTATTGTGGGTACTATGTTGGCGGCAACAACAGGTGTAGTGGCCGCCACGATTATCGTAATGGGCATGTTGACCATGCCAACCATGCTTCGCTATGGCTACGACAAGCAATTGACCGCTGGTGTGATCGTGGCCTCGGGAACGCTGGCCCAGATGATTC
This sequence comes from Caldilineaceae bacterium, assembly GCA_046328715.1. Lineage (GTDB taxonomy): Bacteria > Chloroflexota > Anaerolineae > Caldilineales > Caldilineaceae > JAXLWB01. The sequence goes on from JAXLWB010000028.1 coordinate 84,865, forward strand.
CGCCGAGCTTGGTACTGGTCTTGCTCAGTGATCAAGTGGGCGTCGATGTTGGCGATCTCTTTTTGGGCGCAGTCATCCCCGGCCTAATGTTGGCTGGAGCCTATGCGATTTATGCGCTGGCTGTAGCGTACTTTCGTCCGCACTCTGCACCAGCGCTGCCTCCAGAAGCACGCACTGTGAAGGGATGGCCACTTGCTCTACAGACTCTCAATTCGGTGTTGCCGCCGGTTCTATTAATTTTGGCAGTTTTGGGCAGTATCTTTGGTGGTATTGCAACGCCGACAGAGGCAGGTACGGTTGGTGCTGTTGGAGCTTTGATCTTGGCGGCTATGGATGGCCGGCTTAACTGGAAGCTGATCAAAGATGCATCCTATTCAACCATGCGCACGACGGCCCTGGTCGTAATGATTCTTTTCTGTGCTTCGATGTTCAGTTTGGTGTTTGATGCGCTGGGTGGCAAGAAGTTGATCACCGAAATGTTGGTCAATGCGCCCGGTGGCTACTGGGGCTTTATTGTGATTGCCAATGTGGCTGTCTTTATTTTAGGCATTCCACTTGAATTTACAGAGATCTGCTTCATCGTTATGCCGCTCTTTGTGCCAGCGATGGAACAGATTGGCATCGACAAACTTTGGTTCTCAATCGTAATGGCGATCAACCTACAAACTGCCTTTATTTCGCCCCCTGTTGGCTTCTCGCTCTTCTATTTACAGAGCACAGCGCCCAAAGAGGTCTCCACAGCCGACATCCATCGTAGCGCCATTCCTTTTGTTGGCATTCAATTGCTGGTGCTGTTACTGGTTATCTTCTTCCCGCAAACAGTGACGTGGCTGGTCAATCTATCCAATAGCATGCGCCAGAATGCCTCAGCCGACGGCGGTGGCCTCAGCGTTATGACCATTTGGTTGTATACATTATTAGCTGGGTTGGGATTGGTGATCGTGGGGAGAATTATGCGGCGCCCTCAGGCCCCGCGTGTGGCTTGAGGAGTTTAGTGGGACAGTAGGATACCGATTGACTGTCTTTCAAAGAGAGAGATTTTAATCCCACTTCGTAAGGTAGTCAATCGGCATCACAGTGAGTCAGTAGACAGTGAATTAGTTTTACTGGCTCACTATCTACTATTTACCGTTTTATGATCCCGCTTGCGAGTAGTTGTAGCGGTTGACGCCACCTTCATTGATGTTGTGCCAGGCGAAGATCCCGGTGCGGAACTTCTTCCACTCCTCATAGACCGTCTTGAAATCGGCATCCTTGCCCGCCAGTTCATCATAAAGCTCAAACGAGGCTTTTTCTGCCGCGGTCAGAATCTCCTGGCTGTAGGGGCGTAGCTGTACCCCCTGGCTCAGCAAGCTCTGCAAGGCAACATTGTTGCGAGCATCGTAGCGCGCTAACATGGTGGCGTTTGCCACATAAGAAGCGGACTTGACAATCTCTTGATAGACAGCAGGGAGTTTCTTCCATTCGTCCAGGTTAATCTGCACCTCAAGCGAAGGACCTGGTTCCCACCAACCGGGATAGTAGTAGAACTGCGCCGCCTTGTGCAACCCCAACTTCTCATCATCATACGGGCCGACCCATTCTGCAGCGTCGATGGCACCGGTCTGGAGGGCCTGGAAGATTTCACCGGCGGCAATGGTCTGCACGGTTACACCCAACTTTGACATTACTTGGCCACCCAACCCTGGAATGCGCATCTTTAAGCCTTGCAGGTCGGCAACTGTATTGATCTCTTTACGGAACCAACCACCCATTTGCACGCCAGTATTGCCAGCCGGGAACTGAATAGCATTAAAGAGCTTCGCATAGGCGTCTTGCATAAGTTTTAGGCCGCCGCCCTCATAGAGCCAAGCATTCTGCTGTTGCGCATTGAGTCCAAAAGGTAAGGTTGTACCGAAGGCGGTAACTGGACTCTTACCAATGTAATAATACGAAGCAGTGTGACCAATCGGAAAGGCACCTTCTTGCACGACGTTTAGCACTTCCAGACCTGGTGCTACTTCGCCCGCTGCACGCGGTGTGATCTTAAACTTGCCACCCGTCATGGCACTCACCGCATCGGCAAATACCTGAGCACCACCAAAGATGGTGTCTAGGGAGGTGGGCCAACTGGTAGGCATGTCCCAGTTCAACTCGGGTAATGAAGAATCCTGCGCACTCGCTTGCGGAGCTTGGGGAGCTACACCAGCTTCTTGCGCTGCGCAACCAGCCGCCAGACCAAATGCTGTCGCCGCTGCCGTGCGGGTTGCAACCGTCTGCAAAAACTCACGTCGATTCATGGCAGTTTCTCCTGTGTGAATAGGATTAGGACGATAAATCGTAACGAAGAACCCCACCCTAACCCTCCCCAAACTGGGGAGGGAACTGTCATGAGGCGGATTTTGTTTGGTGTACAAAAGAGAAAACATAATCCGCCCCTTCACTGTTCCCTCCCTTCGGGTGCCCCTTGGGCGGGGAGGGGTAGGGTGGGGTTGATTGTTACGGAACTTGTTCCGATTGTATAAGAGGCTAACGCTTGTGTCAAAGATTCAAAAGAGCGGCGAAAGGTGCCGATGAAAGGGTGCGTTGGGTCTTGTACTACCTTACATCCTCGCCTCTACAAATTGACAAAAACGTTCCATGGCTGGCTCCAGCACAGACAGATCGGATGCCGCGCAGATGCGCATCGCTCCTTCACCGCCATTGCCAAAGGCGACGCCGGGTGCAACCGAAACCTTGGTCTCGCGCAACAATTCTAGCGCAAAGGTAAACGAGTCGGTCAGGCCAGTGATACGTGGAAAGAGGTAAAACGAACCGTCAGGTTTTGGGACGGAGATGCCTTTGACCGAGGAGAGCATCCGATAGCAGGTATCGACCCGTTCCTGAAAGAGTTCGGCGCGGGCGAGTAGATCATCTTCGCCCTTGGCTAGCGCCACCTCGCCAGCTTTCTGGAGGAAGGTAGGTGCGTGAGAGACGATGAATTCGTTGATCGGCTGTGCTTTGCTCATCAAATCGCGGCGCGCAATCGCCCAACCTAATCGCCAACCAGTCATGCAGTAGGCCTTGGAGAAAGACTGTACCACGATCACTGCATCATCACGGCTGCAACGACGAAGGATCGAAGGTGAGACCGGGCCATGAAAGTAGATGCGTTCGTAGACTTCGTCCGCCATCAGCCACAGACCGTGCTCGCGACAGAAGGCAAGCAGCCCATCCTGCTCTTCTGCGGTCGCCACCCAGCCCAGTGGGTTCGACGGTGAAGTATAGAGCAACAGTTTGGTCTTAGATGTGATAGCGTCTTTAAGGCTGCGAAGTTGATGCGAAATCGTTGCCCATCAGACTGAAAAGGCACCTCGACGGGCGTGGCACCATAAAGTTTGATGATTTCGGTTCCATTCGGCCAATTGGGTGTCAACACAATTGCCTCATCACCAGGATTGATGGTGCCGCGGATCATCAAGTTGAGTGCCTGCACCCCCGATGAGCAGACCACCATTTCGCCTATCGGGTCGATCTCGACGTTGTGAAGTTCGGCGGTTTTGGTCGCCAGGGCGCGACGCAAACTGGGCAAGCCTGCATTCTCGGAATAGAAGGTATAGCCCGCATTGATCGCCTCGGCGGCTGCTTCCTTGATGTAGGAGGGTGTCGGGATGTTTGCTTCGCCAAAGTGCAGACGAAAAACACCCTCCATCGTGAAGGCCACATTGGCAACTTCACGAATTTTGGAGGGCTGAATTAGGTCGAGGCTAGAAGCAGGGTGGATTTGCGTCATGCAGGTACTTCCCCAAGTTTCGGACTTTCTTGCTCTACCTTTTCTGCTTCTCCCTGCATACGCTTTTCCCAATCCTCGTCGCTTTCCAGAGTCACCACGCGGAAGCGTTCGGCGTACATCATTTCTTTGCCCTTGGCTGCTTCCGCTGACCACTGACGAACCATCGGCTCCGGGTCCCATTCGCCCATTTGGCTCTTGTGGGCTCTCAAGGCAGCAATCTTGAGATCGATCACATCTGTGATGTTGACATAAATATTGGTTTTGGCATCTTCCCCCCAATTCTGCGAAAAGACCTTACGCACTTTATGTGCCTTTAGCCCTTCCTCGGCTAGCTCTTCAAAGAGATTGGGTTGACCTGAGGCTGGGAAGATGGCGTCGATTGCTGCTAACCCTGCCGCACGATGGTCAGGATGGTTGATGTAGCCATCACCCGCCCAGACCAGGGTTGGATCCATCACCACCACGGCTTCGGGGCGGAAACGATGAAGCTCGCGCACCAGTTGTTTGCGCAGCGCCATCGTATTTTCCAACATGCCATCCGGGTGACGCAGGTAGACCACTTCATGAACGCCGACAATGCGGGCAGCTTCATCTTGCTCTGCCTCACGAATGCGAGCTGCTTCGGCCTTGGTCATGCCCTCCTTGGCAATGCCGACATCGCCGCTGGTGCAGAGAACATAACTAACGATACAACCTTCCTTGATCCAGCGCGCTGCGGTGCCTGCACTGCCAAATTCAATATCATCGGGGTGGGCCACAATAAACATCGCTCGTTTGGGAATATAGGTATGAGTGCTCATCAATTGCTCCGTAATGGTTGGGTCGTGGTTATCGTAAAGGCACCTTCTGTAGGTGCCTCACCATCGATCATTATTCGCCGAAATGCCATTGTATACAGTATCTTAGACTACGCAAATCAGATCAGGTAATATTGCAGTGATTCAATCGAGACGCAGAGGTCACAGAGAAGACACGGAAAGCAAGGAAGAATACAAGAAACTCTTTCCAGTTCTGTAGTGTTTCCTGAATTTCAAAAGTCAAGAGCGAAGAGCAGAGGGCATGTCAACCAATTTCGTACCAGGTACGCTTCGAGAGCGGATTACCCATATTTCACGACAAGCGCTTGCTAGCGGTGCGCTACACTCCTTGCCCACCACCTATGAATTCGTTGAGCAGAAGGGCGTTCGTTTTGTGGTGCGGCGATTGGCGGTTTTAGAACGTAAGGCTGAAGCACGCCGCCAGCAAGCGGAAAAGAAAACGCTTCAGGGCGTGGATTTTGACCCATTTCTGCCCTACGAAGAGGATCTCTACGTCACCGATTTGGGGGAGAAGCATGTCTGCCTACTCAACAAGTTCAACGTCTTTGACCATCATTTGTTGATCGTGACCCGTGCATTTGAGGAGCAGGAAGCATTACTCAACCTTGAGGATTTTGCGGCATTGGCGCGCTGTATGGTCGAGTTTGAAGGGTTGGCGTTTTACAACGGCGGTAGCATTGCGGGCGCCAGCCAGCGCCACAAACATCTGCAATATGTGCCATTGCCCTTGTCCTCTGAAGGACCTGCTATTCCAACCGCGCCACTGATTCAAGAGGCATTGGAACCAGGGAAAGCGACGAAGGTTGCGCTACCTTTTCTTTGTGTAGTTGCCCCCTTGTCAACAACTTTTGTTGAACCACTATCTACGATTGCTGAACAACTTCACGCAACCTATCTGAGTTTATTCGAAAGTTTGAGGCTGCGCACAACCTCCCTACACCAACCTGTGCCCTACAACCTCCTAGCAACTCGCAATTGGATGATGCTCGTTCCCCGTTCACAAGAACACTATGAAACGATCTCGGTGAACGCGCTGGGCTTTGCTGGGTCGCTCTTCGTGCGAAACCAGGCCGACATGGACTTCCTCCGCGCTGCTGGCCCGATGCGGGTATTGCAAGAAGTGGGTGTTGTGCCAGGCGTTAAGTAATTGAGTAGGTGGTAATTCGTAATTACTCAATTACCCAATCGCCTAATTCCCAGCTACTCTACAATCGTCTCGCCATAAAAAACTGGCTCCAAGAAGATGCGCGAGCGCGGCTTCACCAGCCAGGGCTCGACGCTTGCGGCGAACTTCTTGTAGTGGGCTGTCTCACGGTGGGCAGCTAGCGCATCCTTATCACGGTAGACCTCGTACAGTTCGAAGTGATTGCGATCTTCAGTTCCACGCAGCACATCAAAGCGCAGATTGCCGGGCTCCTGGCGTGTGCCCTGGGCATTTTCAAGCGTAACCGCAAGGAATTGGTCGACAAACTCCGGCTTTACATCGATGTTGACAATGAGGGCGTACATGGGAATTGCTCCTGAAAAGTGGAAAAGTTGCAAAGTGGCAGAGGGGCAAAGTAAATTCTGGTTGTGTGACTTTGCCACTCTGCCACTTTTACGGATCACTACAATCGCGGGTAAAGCCGCAAGCTTCACAGATAATCTTACAATGGCGCTTCACCACTGGGCCATTGCACATCCAGCAATAGGTATCATCGGCGGGCGTATAAATTGCGAATTGCGAACCTGTCTTGGGTTCCGGCGAAGGAGTGGGAATTTCGAGTTCTTCATCTGCTGCTTTGCCGCTTTGCAACTCTGCAACTTTTCCATCCTGATAAAAGATCACTCTATGGTCGACCAACTTGCCATCCACATACTTCAACCAACCGGAGAAGAAGGCTGGCTGATTGAGCCAGCGCAGAAAGATCTTGTCGCCTTCCCACAGGTTGAGATCGAATAATTTGTCATTGTCGATCCAGGCCAGCACCCCTTCATTGGAATCGATTAACTCGCCGGTGAACCGGTCACAGGTGAAAAGAAAGGTGTACCAGTCATCCTCGCCCTTGAAGCCAGGAAAGGTAATCATGCCGCGCAGCACCGGATCGATCATGTGCAGCCCACTTTCTTCGTATGCTTCACGAATAGCACATGCCTCGGGCGTTTCTCCCAACTCTAACTTGCCACCCAGTCCATTCCACTTGCCAGCGTGCATATCATTCTGCTTCTTGATGCGGTGGAGCATCAGGGTTTGCTGGTTGTGGCGGATGTAGATGAGCGTTCCGAGTTTGAGCATGAGGTTGGAGGTGGGAAATGAGGTGGTGGGGCGATAGGGAGATGAGGAGCGTAACGCAATCCCCATCTCCTCATCCCCCTATCTCAAAATTGTGCAAGTTCCTTGGCAATGCGATAGATCTTCTCCGCATCGGGTCGGTAGGCGTCTTCGAGAGGCGGGCTGAAGGGAATGGGAACGTCGAGCCCACCGAGGCGGCGCACAGGGGCATCGAGGTACTCAAAGGCATGTTCGCTGATCAAGGCGGCCACTTCGGCACCGACGCCAGCGATCTGCGTAGCCGAATGGACAATCAGCACCTTCCCGGTTTTGCGGGCAGTGGTCAGAATAGCTTCCGTATCCAGCGGCTTGAGCGTGCGCAGATCGAGCACTTCGACCGATACATCTTCTTTGGCCAATCGTTCCGCTGCCTTCAGTGCCTCGTGGACTTGGGTACCATAGGCGATAATCGAGAGGTCGCTGCCCGGTTGCGCAATGGCAGCTTTACCGAGCGGGACAACGATCTCCCCTGTCGGTACATAGCCTTTGATCGAGCGATAGAGCGTTTTGCTTTCAAAGTAGATGACTGGATTGTTGTCACGGATGGCGGAAATGAGCAACCCTTTGGCATCGGCGGGTGTAGCGGGCGCAACGACCTTGAGCCCAGGCGAATGAACAAACCATGCCTCTGGGTTCTGGCTATGAAAAGGACCTGAACGAATGCCACCATCACAAGGGGCACGAACCACCCACGGCACTGCCGCCCCCCAACGATAGTGAGTGGTGGCGGCAAACTGGACAATGCTATCAAAGGCAGTTGAGATAAAATCGGCAAATTGCATCTCGATTACAGGACGCAAGCCCATCAAGGCCATGCCCGTCGCCGCACCGACAAAGCCCAACTCCGCCATCGGCGTGTTGATGACGCGACTTTTGCCAAATTCCTCCTCAAAGCCTTTGGTTACTTTGAAGGCACCACCAAAGCTGCCTGCAATGTCTTCACCCATCACAAAGACGTTGGGGTCGCGCTGCATCTCCTCGCGTAGCCCTTCGCTGATCGCCGCAATATAGGTTAGCTGGCGATTGGGATCGGCATTATGTTGTGTGTCAGCAAAGCCGAAGGTTAAATGTTCGTTGCTCATACATTCCACTTCAGCCGCAACGCGGCGCTCTACGATAACCCAACCCATCAGGCTGGGGAGATACATCACAGTCTGGGGCTACAGTGCTAGCTGGGACGATCATGCCGCATACACCCGCTCGCCCACCGTGCTCGGATCGGGTAGTGGGCTCTGCTCTGCAAACTCAATGGCGTCGGTGACTTCGACCACGCAGCGTTGTTTGATCTCATCCAGTTCAGTTTGATCGGCCAAGTTGGCTGCAATCAACTTCTCTTGGTAACGGCGCAATGGATCCTTCTTTTCCCATTCAGCCAGCAGTTCTCGCGGCACATACTCGGCACCGTCATGAATGGCGTGGCCCATCATGCGCATAGTTTTGGCCTCAACCAGTGAAGGTCCACCACCAGAGCGAGCCCGATCCACCGCCGCCTTGACGGAGGCATAGACCGCTTCCACGTCATTGCCATCGACAATTTCACCGGGTATACCGTAGTTCTGTGCTTTGCTGGCAATGTCGATCACTTTGGTGTGCTCAGCTACAGGCGTCGAGTAAGCGTACTGGTTGTTTTCAATGATAATGACCAACGGTGCTTGGTAAATCGCCGCCAGATTGAGCGATTCGTGAAAGACGCCAGCGTTGCTACTGCCATCGCCGACAAAGATCATCGAGACGCGCGCTTCTTTGCGGTAGGTAAAATTCATGGCAACGCCCACGGCCACAGGCAGCGACTGCGGAAGATGGCTGATGTAACCCAGGATATTGATACTCAGATCGCCCATGCCGTGCAGATTGGCGTCTCGACCGCGGCTGACACCCGTCTCCTTGCCGAGTAGATTGCTAAAAATGCGACGAGGTGTCATTCCTCGCAACATATAGCAGCCTAGGTCGCGGTGAAGCGGAGCAACGATATCTTCGGGGGCCAGGGCATAGCCCGCACCAACACTGATCGCTTCATGGCCGCGCTGGCTGAAGGTGCCGCCCAAGCCTTTGCCCTGTTTCCAATAGGCAACCATCATCTCATCAAAGGTGCGCGCCAGGCACATCCAATAATAAAGCTCGAGTTTTTGCGTTTGGGTGAGTGAAACGGTGCTCATTCCTGTTCAACGTTGATGGTTGGCCCCACCCTAACCCTCCCCAATAGGGAGGGGACAGTGAAAGGAAGGACAACGAAATCTCGTCTGTCCACCGATCATTGTCATCCCCGTGACAATTCCCTCCCTTTGGGGGAGGGTTAGGGTGGGGCAAGTTGTTACGCTACAATTGCTTGAAGAATCCTATCAACAACCTCATTGGGTGAGAGTTCGGTTGTATCAATGGTCAATGCGTCTTCAGCCGGGCGAAGTGGAGCGACTGTCCGACTGCTGTCAATTTGATCACGGCGCTGAATATCGGCCAGCACCAAGGCGTAGTCTGTCTCTTTGCCACGGGCACGCAGTTCATCACAACGGCGGCGCGCACGTTCGGTTGGCAGCGCTTCTAGGTAGATCTTGACGGGGGCTTCGGGCATCACGATCGTGCCGATATCCCGCCCAACCATGACGATGCCTGGCTTTTCGGCGCGCCCCGTGCCGTAATAGTGCCCGATCCGCCGCTGTTGTTCGGTGAGTGCCTTACGCACTCCCACCACCGCCGACACGGGTGAGACATTGTGCTCTACCTCTGGTGTGCGAATCTGCCAGGTCACATCGATGCCATCCAGCATAACGGTGAGGATACGCCCATCACTCTCATGGGCCGCTGGCGGATAGAGATCAATCTTGACCCCTTCGGCTAGGCGACTCAACCCGACCTGATCGCCCAGTTCAATCGTATTTTCGATTGCGGCCAAGGTTACAGCGCGGTAGAGAATGCCTGTGTCGAAAAAAAGGAAGTTGATTTTCTGGGCCAGCAGATTGCCAACTGTACTCTTGCCAGAGCCAGCAGGGCCGTCGATAGTTACAACAGCGGGTTGCAAGGATCTTACCACAACATTCACGACGTTGGTTTTCTCTTTCTGTCTCTAGCTTGTTTTGGTTGTGCCCATCCGGGCGGTTTGGCTTTGGGGCGCGGCGCTCTGGCCCTATCCTGCGGCCGAGACGGTTTGCGTTCGCTTGTAATAACACCTTCACCTGCCACCAGGTTGCGCAGAGCTGTCACTTCGCGCGCAGTCAACGGTGTGTATTCACGTACTTTGAGACTGTCTAAGGTCAGCGGTCCAATCGCCCAACGAACCAGGCGCAAGGTCGGATGACCGACAGCCGCTGTCATGTGGCGGATTTGGCGTTTTTTCCCTTCATAGAGGGTGATCTCCAGCCAGATGCCTTCGCTTGGACCGGCACTTAGCCTTAGCTCACTGGGCAATTTGTCGAGAATGCGCACCAATGCCGGCGCACTCCGACCTTCAGGCAGATCGACTCCGTTACGCAAGGTGCGTAACACTTCTTCGTTTGGCTTTTCTGCAACCAATACGAAATAGGTTTTTGAGTGATGAAAACGAGGATGGGTCAATTTGTGAGCAAGGTCACCATCATCGGTCAGTAGGATCAAGCCTTCGCTGTGTAGGTCAAGCCGTCCCACGGGAAAGACGCGGCGCATGTCATCGGGCAGCAGATCAAGAACCGACTCTCGTCCGCCCATCACTTCTTCATCGCCGCCGTCGTCACTGAGGACGCCGCGTGGTTTATGTAACTTTACATAAACGTGGCGCTTGGGCAAGGTGATTGCTTTCCCATCTACTGTAATCTGTGCCCGTTCTGGGTCAACCTTCGTGCCCAACTCAGTCACAAGCTGGCCATTCACCTTGACCCGACCTGCCGTGATGATCTCTTCACATGCTCGTCGGCTGGCTACGCCGGCAGCTGCTAATACCTTTTGCAATCGTTCTTCAGTCATAGATTATTGGAGAACCAATGTACCCCATTCGGTTGGATTGTCATGAGTGGTGCGGGCAGGAGAGGCCGACATCACTGTTTCTTGGGCGGGAGTATCGCTATCGTTGTCATTCACACTCAGATTGAAACCAAGCATTTGCCCAGGTTGAAGGGTGGTGCCATTGATGTCAAACAGCGACCAAGGAAGCAACATTTCCAGATCGTACCCCTGATCAGTGCGTGTCACTGCGCCTTGCCCGGCAAAGGCAGACTCTTCGTTGAGCGGTAACCAGCGATAAATGTTCACCACGGCTAGATCTGGTCCAAAGCTGACGCCGATTTGATAGTCATCGCCGTTGGCTTTCGTGTCGTTGTAGTCACCGGGTAGGTCGCGATCTAACTGAATTTCAATACTATCGCCCTTCCACATATCGGTTCCATCTGGCCCGGCTCGATATTGATCGTCCTGAACGTGCAGTGCTAGGTAAATGCCGTCCATGGTCCAAGCAATCTGGTAGCGTGGCCCTAAATCGCCTAAGCCACCGATGTTTTCGGCACCTGCCACGATCGTTGAGATCTGGGTCCATTGATCGGGCCAATCTTCGAAATGTGCATCTAGAATCGGCGGCTGGGTACGGCGCGCCAGGAAGATACCATGATCGACTGGGCGTTGCGTTGTAGACTGGGTTGGAATCGGGGTTACAGTTGCAGTCGGCGCTTGGGTTGCCGTAGCTACCTGTGTCACGGTTGCAACTTGGGCAACGGTTGCCGTTGGTTGATTAGGGACTGCCGTTGGCTGTGGCCCACCTGGATAGTTGAGCGTGCGCCATGTGCCATCATTTTGCATCACGAGAACAAAGTTTTGCCAGCCTTGGTCATTGGCTCGATTGTAGAGATTATCGGGGGTACAGGAAGGCGCCTGAGTGCTCAAAAAGATGAAGCCGCGTTCATAACTTTGCAGAAGGGCACAAAAGCCCAACTCCTCTTGACGTGCCCAACCAAGTTGGTTAAAAACCGTGTCATTGGTGGCCCAAACATAACCAAAGCCACGCACAGGTGTGATTAAGCCCTGCGGCGGCGTACCACGCGAGGGTAGCTCCTGACCATCCCAACGTTGTGGAGCGACTTCCCAGGCGCCTGACACTCCCGTGCCAAAAATGACATAGGCGCTGTTGGTATCGCTCCGCCAATACATCACGCCACGCTCAAAAATTTCGATTGCGGACCACACCATTGCACTGTTTCCCTGCGGGCAGCCCAACGAAGCCGTATCATTTAACAAGGCAAATGCTCCCTCTGCAGGTTTGCAGGTGGGAAGCGTCGGCTGCTGTGTGGCTGTGGCAGGAAGCGCTGTTGCCGTCGCTGCTGGCGGGGGCGTGGCTGTAGCCTGTGCTGCAACGGTAAGAGTAGGCGTTGCTTGTTGTACAGTTGGAGTTTCTGTGGTAACCACTGTACTTACAGGAATGCCAATCGCTACCACTGGCGTACGTGAACTCGTAGGTGTGGGTGGCGCTAAACGTTGATTGAGCGTGAAATACGCCATACCGCCAGCAAAAGCAACAAAAGCGATCACCAGAATGGCTGCGATCGCCATGAAGTAGCGCGATCTGCTTGGCGTTGCTTCGTTTTCGGGCGTATATAATTCATATTCATCTCGTTCCGGCACAAGACCTTCCTTTCAGGCAGTACTGCTCTGTCACCATCGCCAACTATACCATTCACCCATAGTAAATCACAATCATCGCAGGCGCTCAACTACCTCACAACAACAACGGTTTGACCTAAGGCACCGGTTCCAGCCAAACTTTCCCAACAATGTCCGTAAGACGAATACGTCGATTGTTTATATGATTTTTCCAGAAAGTTGGCGCTTCTAGGCCAATACTTAGCGCAATAGTGAGAAATCTCTTCTATAAATTTGGTTTAATTACAGTACTGCATACTCAATTTGAAAAAAATGTCATCCAAAAAAGTTAGTTCTAAAAAATGTTAGCATATTGTAATTCACTATTGTGCTATTTTTTGTTTATTCTTAGGTATAGCGTATTTCGCTTCGCAGATGTTCCAATGTACCACGGGTTAGGTGTGCACCAGTTCAGCGAAGGTATGCTTTAACTCAATTCTCGAAGAGATGCGTAGGCCATATCGGCGGCAGCACACATTACGGAACCTGGCCAACGTCGCATGAAATTTTAAAAGTTAGATATACACACTCTTGAGCGTGCGGCCATACGAGGTAAGCAATGAACTTTAGAAATGGTATTGATAGATTGACCAGGCGACATAGATCGATGTTGATCACATGGCTCCTCTTGTTTGCGACGCTGTTTCCTCAAGCGCCAATTTCTGTCGCATCTGCGCGCGCTAATATTCAACCCCAACTTCTGCAACTTGCTAAGGAAGAACCTGATCTACCGGTTTCAGTAATCGTTCAACAAAGCCAGAGTGGTAAGAACATTGCTGAGGATGTCGTTTCCCTGGGCGGTACCATTACAAACGATCTTAGAATCATTCACGCTGTTGCTGTCAAGATATCAGCGGGTCAACTTCCGGCACTTGCTGCCTTATCTTCGGTTGCTTGGATTTCTCTCGATACGCCCGTTTCGAAGAGCGCAGCACAAGATGCGGTTGTCGTCCGTAGTGACTTTGGACGCAAAGTTGGAGCAGAAAGTTCCGACTGGCTGCGCAACGGTAAAGTCACGGGCCAGAAGTGGATAGAAGTGGGAGAGAGCGATGGTCCGAATCTGGGCGATATTGCCACGGTACAGTTTTTGGGTGGGATGTACGACGGCGTGCGATTACAAGGCAGCCAAAAAGGTCTGGGCACAAGCCTGGACTTGCGCCGTGCCCTGGATGCGTCATTCAGCTTTGGCTACCGCCGTAAGAATTTCTCCAGCCAGGCAGATTGTGTATCGGTTTTTGTTTCAATCAAGGGTGCCGGAGCGTGGAACGAACTCCAAGCACTGTGCGGGCCAACAACAGATGCAGATCTACAAAACGCAACCGTTGACTTGAACAATTTTATCGGTTACGAGGTTGAATTGAAGTTTGTGACCTCAGCGGTCATAGATTCCGCCGCTCGCTTTTACCTGAACTATGCTCAATTGGCGTGGACGCCCCAAGCCGAGATTGATGAAGAAGAGGCTGCTTTTCACACCTTTCTACCGCTGCTGACGGGTGCAAATGGCGGCCAACCGACTGAGGCTTCTGACGCTGACCTCGTCAAACCTGCAGAAACTGATACGCTCTTTTATGTCCTAGACGAATTCAGCAGTCTAAACTGGTCTGGCAACAGTGGGCTTGAATCTTGGGCGACTTCCTGGGTTGAAGTGGATCCTGAAACCATGGTTGGCGGTGCCGGCTCGGGTGCTGTGCGCATCACCGGTGGTGCTTTGCGTATGGATGATAGCCCTGACACAGGTGGAGAGCCGAGTGCAGCACGCAAAGTCAACTTGAAGACGAATATTGCCTCTGCGCAACTCAGTTTTAATTACTGGACATCGTCCAAAGTTGGAACAGACGATGTAGCGGTTGTGGAAGTTTCGACCGATGGTGGAGTCACCTACTCTGTTCTGGAAACATTTATCGGCAACGTTGCGACACCTCAGTCTCGTCTCTATGACCTTTCCAGCTATTTGCCTTGTGAGCTTTATGTCCGCTTCCGCCTTGTCAGCAATTTCAGTAACAGTAGTGAGTTCTTTTACGTGGATGATGTCCGGATCGATTATGACAAAGTCAGTTCGGGCTCAGGCTGGGTGGCACTAGTTCCCGATGCAAGTCAATGGCTCTATTCAACCGAAAGTTCCAAGGTCGATTCCACTTGGAAAGACATTCATTTTGATGACTCAAAGTGGAAACTGGGTCAGGCCGAATTAGGCTACGGCGACGGGGATGAGACAACTACCATCAAAGCTTCAAACAGCGGCAACGACACGACCACAGCTTATTTCCGACGAAGATTTATCGCTTCTGATGCAACAACTTTTAGTGGGCTTACGTTGTCTATTTTGAAAGATGATGGTATTGTAATATATCTTAATAATAGCGAAATTTATCGTGGCAATATGCCCTCTGGAACCATCACCGCCTCGACGGCCGCCTTAGTTGCGATTGAGGGTGCCGACGAGACCAGGTGGACCCATGTGGACGTGCCGGCTACCGCCTTGGTTAATGGGGAAAATATTTTGGCCGTAGAAGTTCATCAAGCCGTAACCACTACGACTGACTTGAGCTTTGATATGGAGTTTGGCGGCTACACCAGTTGTGTAGATTGTATTAATACAGGAACACTAGCAACCAGTGCAGTGAAGATTATCAAGGCCGATCAACTTTGGAACACCACAAAACGTTTGCAAGGCCAGTCCATCGGTGTGGCCGTAGTCGATAGTGGCATTGCCCGAAATCCCGATATGAATGGTTTATTGCAGTCGAATCGTGTGGTTGCAAGCGTGAATTTGGTGGGCAACAGCGGTTCAATTGACGATGCTTATGGACATGGCACACACGTTGCGGGCACGATTGCAGGCAACGGCGCAAGTTCTGGAGGTGCCTACACAGGCGTTGCACCTAAGGCTAATTTAATCGACGTGCGGGTGACAGATGATACCGGACAAGGCAGTACATCGAATGTTGTTGCAGGATTGCAGTGGATTTATGAGAACAGAGCCAAATACAACATTCGTGTCGTCAATCTATCACTCAATAGCTCAGTGGCAGAATCCTACCTCACCAGCCCACTAGATGCCGCATTAGAAGTTTTATGGTTCAATCGCATCGTGGTCGTGGTGTCAGCGGGTAACAATGGTGGCACACAGAGTGGCGTACTTTTTCCACCCGCCAACGATCCGTTTGTGATTACCGTTGGTGCCACCGATGACAAAGGTACCTTGACACTGGCAGATGATGAAATTGCTGGATTCTCTGCTTTTGGTGTAACAGCGCAAGGTTTTAGCAAACCAGACATTGTCGCTCCGGGGCGCAACATTGTCAGCCTCTTGGCCAGCGATGATTGCAATATCAGCCTCAATCATCCGGGTAATATTGTTCAAAGTGCAAATGGCTTTCATTACTTGCGCATTTCTGGGACATCAATGTCCTCGGCTGTGGTGGCTGGAGCCGCTGCCCTACTCGTACAAGATCGGCCCGATTTGACGCCCGATCAGATTAAATATCGCCTGATGGCTACTGCCAATAAGGATTGGAGCCATTACACGAGCGCACAGGCAGGGGCTGGATATTTGGATATTCTGGCGGCTATCAACGGGACTACCTCTCAATCTGCCAATACCAACATTGTCGCCAGCAATCTGCTCTGGACCGGTTCTACCCCGGCAGTATGGGGAAGTGTCAACTGGAATAGCGTTAACTGGAATAGCGTTAACTGGAATAGCGTTAACTGGAATAGCGTTAACTGGAACTCCCTAAACTGGACAAGCGTGTCTTGGGAATAAACCCGAGATTTCCGAATCAAACATGTAAGTCTTACTGTTGAAGGTTACATAACTATGATGCTTGAAAATCATTTACGCCATGTCAAACCATCTGAGTTCAATAGCTCCGTCATTTGGGCAGGCAGGATTGGATTGTTGCTGTTAATGCTCGTAGCGATCCTTGTTTTCGTGCCCTTTGCCGCAGAACAGGTACAGGGCGCGTCAGTCGGTTCTAATCTCACTGGCTCTGGTCAGTTGTATAGCACAGGGTCCGGATACAAAGCTGAAACCCAGGGTGGAGTTACACTCAGTATGCATATTGCCATTGCAAACAGGCAATCATCGGTTGTATTTGCCCCGCGTGCAATTCCAGCCGATGAGTTGGGAATCGCACCTTTAACATTGAAGGAAAGCAACTGGTCACAATTGGCATATCGACAAGGTAACGAATGAAAAAGAGTTTTTCTTTAAGTACTGAAATAACTAACTCCGTGCGAGCTTGCGCAGCACTTGATGCCGTTCCCAATATTGGCTTCTTCGCCTATCGATGCCCGGTGGGGGAGCAGTTAAGTTCAATCGAAGTTTTAGAGGTTGTTTTCTCGGCGCGAAGTTGACATGAATCAGCTTCGCGCTGGTTAGCGTAACAGACACTATGCAGAAATTAGCTTTCAAAGCCCAACTTTATATCATTGCGACACTTGCACTGGGTGGGAGCATGCTGCTACTTAGTTTGGCAAAATTGCACCCTAGCAATCTTTGGCTATTATTGATCCTGTGCGCACTTGCCGCCATGGCACAAATTCTCAAAGTTGAGGGAACGACAAATCGCTCCAGTTATCAAATTAGCTGGAGCGTCTATGGCTTTTCCTTTGTGCTGCTCGGCGCGCCTGAAACCATCCTCGTCATATTGGTCGCTCATTTGGCAGACTGGCTTTGGCATCAGTATCAATGGTACATTCAATCATTTAATGTGGCTTCGTATGTGGTCGTGGTAAGCATAGCCAAGATGATCTTGGATGGTGTAAGCAGTGGTGCTGGTTCTGCTACACAAGTCAACAGTGTTGTTGGCTTTATGGCTGCGGGCATCTGTTTTACGTTGCTCAACCACTTTATGGTGGGGATGGCACTCTATTTGGCTCGCGGTGAACGCTTCAGTCAGTCAGGTGTCTTTAATTTATTGACCTTGATGATTGACTTTATCACCTTTAGCATGGGTGCTACGGCTGCTTATATATGGATTGTCAATCCTTATGCAGTCATCTTAATTCTGTCACCACTATATTTGATCTATACCACGCTGCGCGTGCCAGCGCTTGAACATCAAACGCGTACTGACCCGAAGACTGGTCTTTACAATGCACGCTATTTCGGTGAAGCCCTTGCTTCAGAATTGGGACGTGCTAACCGTTTCCGTCGCCCGTTGACCATTGTCATGGCAGATGTCGATCACTTACGCACAATTAACAACACCTATGGCCACCTGGCCGGTGATATTGTCTTGAGAATGCTCTCTGAGCAACTGCAATGCCATGTCAAAGAGTTCGACATTGTCGGTCGTTTTGGCGGTGAAGAATTTGCAATCTTGTTGCCTGAAACCAATTTGCAGCAGGCTTTGCCACGTATCGAAAAGATTCGCGCCAAAATTGAAAAGATGAAGGTCGATGTACCTACTAGCGTTGCCCCGATCAGCGTGACCATGAGCTTCGGCGTGGCAGAACGCGAGCACCAAGACCAGACCGCCGATGAACTATTACATTGTGCCGACCTGGCCATGTATGAAGCCAAGGCGACAAGCCGTAATCGTGTCTGTTACTATACCTATGGCAATGTGAACTCATATACAAGCTCGTCGAACGCTTCGGACAAGACTTCACAACCGGTGATTGAACCGCTCACTGAGCAAGCTGCCTTGGGTATGATGCAAACGGATCAGACACCGATCATCGAATCAAAAGTTGCCAAGCAACCGACGGAGCCAGTGCTCGAACGGATTTTGTCGGCGAAGACGCCGCCAGCAGCATTGAACTCGGTTCGCATGAGTGCACCCTCGCAATTGCCGATGGTAGCAGTGCCAAATACGCAAACAAAGGCAGCGGCCAAACAGACTGCTAGCAACGAGCCTGCACCCTTAACAAAATATGTGCCTAGACAGAAGCCGGCAGGGGTCAGTGCGAAAAGTGGATTGGCCAAGGCCCCGCCAGCCTGGTGGCTAAGTACATATATTATTACCGTGGCATTGGCTGCTTGTTTAGTGTTAGCATTCTCGGGAAATCCGGCCGGTATAATCGACTGGAAGGGCATTTTTGCTTTTGCTGCGCTTGCCTTTGTTGCTGAGTGGTTGGGAATTGAAATTTATGCTGACAATGTGGCCGTTTCCACATCGGTTGCGCCACTGATTGCTGCGGCCTGTATTTTTGGTGTACAGGGCGCGCTGGTGCTAAGTTTGGCTTTGGCTGTGGCTCCCTTAATGAAATATCACAGCCCGTTAAATCGTTTTGTCTTTAATACAAGCAATCATCTGTTGGCTGGTTTGTTGGCCGCTAACTTTGTCATTTTGACCGGGATGAACTTTGGTCCCAATCCTGGTATCGGTTCAATCCTTGTGTTGCTTGCCGCAACGTTGATCAATTACTTGGCCACAACGGTTCTGCTGAGCGTGGCATTGATCCTGGATTCGGGCCAATCTTTCCGCCAAGTCTGGACGGAACGTTTTGGTTGGCTGTGGCCTTATTATGGTGCATTGGGTGCAATCGCCTATGCGCTGGCGATTGGCTATTTGAATAGCGGCATTGTGGGTGTGGTAGTGATTCTGATCCCGCTGCTTATGATCCGTCTGAGCCAAAATCAATATGTGCGCCGCACCGAAGGGATCGTCTCACAGCTTCGTTCGGCCAACGATGAGTTGACCAAACGGACTCAGGAAATTGCGGCCATGAATGATGGTTTGATTCAGGCATTAGCTCAAGCGAGTGATCTGCGCGATCCACATGTCCATGGCCATTCGCAACATGTCGCACGGTATGCGGTTATGATTGCCAATGAACTTCGCCTTCCTGAGTCAAAGGTCAATATTATCCGTCAGGCTGGCCTGTTGCATGACATCGGCAAAATTGGCATTCCCGAGACCATTCTCTTCAAGCCGACACGACTGACTGAAGAAGAGTTTGCGATCATCAAGCAGCATGTGACCTTGGGGGCGGCGCTTGTAGAAGGCATTGAGTCGCTTCAGCATTTGGCTCCCTTTATTCGCCATCATCATGAGCGTATTGATGGGAAGGGATACCCGGACGGCCTTGCCGCCGATCAGATCCCACTGGAAGCACGCATCATCAACGCGGCTGATGCCATCGAAGCGATGGCATCGGATCGACCCTATCAGAAGGCACGGTCAGCTCAAGACATTATTCATGAACTGCACCAAAAATCCGGAACGCAATTCGATCCGATGGTCGTGGATGCATTTCTGAAGATCATTGAACGAGAAGGTGAATCATTCATCGTTAACTCGGCTTCGTTGACCCGCAGCCATTTGCACACTGAGTACGAACTCACAGAAACCCTGCTTCGTGTAGCAGGCAGCATCAACAGCAGCCTCGATCAACAACGGGTGCTCGACTTGATTCTGGAGCAACTGTCGCGTGTTGTAAATTATGACAACGCATCGATCATGTTGCTGGATGGTGAACTTCTACACTCGGTTGCCCGTCGCTCGATTCACATGCCGGAGAGCGCGCCTTTCTCCATGCGCTTTGATTCTCTGCCGCACATCCGCCAGGTGGTTGAATTACGGACAGCACTGGTCATTGCCGATACACAAAATGACGAGCGTTGGATGAAACGATCGGGTAGTGAGAACATTCGCTGCTGGTTAGGTGTCCCTTTGGTGGTCGAAAACCGCACCATTGGTATGCTCAACTTGAGCATCTCGTCGCCTGGGTATTACAACCCACGCCATCTATCGGTCACGACAGCCTTTGCTGCTCAGGCCGCAGTGGCGATCCAGAATGCAAATCTGTATAGCCAGGCACAGACAGAGATCACCGAACGAAAGCGTGCTCAGGAAGAATTACAGATTGAGCGTGAGTCACTTGCAGAGAAAGTTGAACAACGTACTTTGGAACTTCGTACCGCAAATGGCGAGCTACGTAAGGCTCTGCAAGTGCGTGACGACTTCCTGGCAAATGTCAGCCACGAGTTACGCACGCCACTGACTGCTGTACTCATGCTCAGCGAATCGTTGCGTGAAGGCATCTATGGGCCGCTGCAACCCAAGCAGTTGGACATCCTAGAGCGGGTGCGACGCAATGGACGGCACTTGCTAGCATTGATCAACGATATCCTCGACCTTTCAAAGATTGAGTCGAGTAACTTTACACCAACTTTCACGACGGTTTCGGTGTCGAATGTTTGTCAAAACAGCGTTCAGATGGTGCAAGAGGCGGCGAATGCCAAGAAGATCAAACTTCATCAACAGATCAGTGAGAATGTCTGCTTTATCACTGCTGATGAGCGCCGACTAGCCCAAATTCTCATTAATCTGCTCAGCAATGCGATTAAGTTTACACCGGAGAATGGTGACGTAGGATTGGACGTGATTGGTGACAACGAGTCCAACTTCCTCTATTTCACAATTTGGGATACGGGGATTGGCATCAAGCCAGAAGACCAGGGTCGCCTCTTCCAACCCTTTGTCCAGCTTGATTCTCGGTTGACAAAGAAATATGAAGGAACCGGCTTGGGTTTGGCATTGGCCGATCAATTGGCACGCATGCACAATGGTAGCATTTCCGTAGAAAGCGAGATGGGCAAAGGCAGCCGATTTACAGTCAAGATTCCTTGGCAGGCAAACGATCAGGTTGTTCCTGCACCAGAACCGCCCAGTGAGGAACCAGAGAATCTGTTGGAAAGCTTTGCCCGTGAAGCACTTGAGGCGGCCACGACTGCTATCATCCCCACCACCATCAAACGTAATGGAAATGGCAGCGAGCACAGGAACGGTCAAAAGAATTCAGAACGTCTACCGGCTGAGCTGCCAGCCAATGGTGTCGCCGATCTTTCGAAGGTGTTTCTCCACTCGAATGGTGTCAGTGCAGATTGATAATATATCAAGCGTGATGCGTGAATTGCTATCGAAAATTTACGCATCACGCTTCATTTCTATTCGGCGACTCGCATGTCCTGAAGATTGAGCTGTAAACTGCGGTTGCCATTCCACTCATTTGACTCAAGTGTAAAGACGATATCCAGCAGGCTACCCTTGGCGAGCCATTTGGCGCGACTTCCTTGTTGGAAGGCTACAGCATCCAGTACCTTGCCCGGGGGGGCCTGTTTCTCTGTCGGAACGCTCTCTAGCCCCAGTCTGACATGTTTCCCCTGTCCGATCATGCGTGACTCAACGACTCGCACGCGCCGCGCCAGCAGCACCGGTTGCGGATTCTCCTGACCAGTTGGTTCCAGGCGGCTAAATTGTTCGAGTAATCCCCAATTCAACTGATCGAACTTTATCTCGGCATCAATATCCAGCGTTGGGCGCAGCTCGCTCATCGATCCTAACTGCTGTGCCGCCACCTGTCGTATTTCATGGGCAAACACAGGAATCAATTCACTCTTGATTGTGAAGCCTGCCGCTCGTGTATGGCCACCATGACGAACAAGCAGCGAGCTCACCTGGTCGAGAGCGGCGCTGATATCAAACTCGTGAATGCTGCGCGCGCTGCCATGGGATTCAACATCGCCTTGTTCAATGACGATAGTGGGGCGGTAAAAGCGTTCGGTTAACTTTCCTGCTACTAGCCCTACGATTCCTGGCTCGAAATTCTGGCTATGAACGATATAGATCGCTGGATCGTCACCCATCTGTGCCGCAACTTGGGCCTCGGCTTCGGCTTGGGCCTCGGTGGTCAAGTTTTGCCGTCGCTGGTTGAGTGATTCAAGCGTAGTTGCCAAAAGATAGGCATTGGCTTCGTCTCTTGCGCGCAGAAGCTCATAGGCTGTGGTTGCTTTATCGAGTCGACCGGCGGCATTGATACGCGGTGCCAAACGAAACGAGATGGCAGCCGTGTCAACCGACCCATGGCGCAGATCAGCCTGTTGCATCAGGGCACGCAATCCCAAACGCGGCAGCGGTTGATTGATCTGCTGTAGGCCGCGATGGACGAGCGAACGATTTTCGCCCAATAAGGGCATCATATCGGCAACCGTACCCAATGCCACCAAATCGAGCAACTGGGTCTCGATCAGTTCCGCCTCTTCGCCTTTGATCCGGCTCCACTTTTGTTGTGCTACTGCACGCAGAACTGCCTGTGCCAGACGATAAGCGACGCCCACGCCTGCCAGCCGATCAAATTTGCTGGGGCAATCGGCGCGACGGGGGTTAATCACCGCAAGCGCAGGCGGTAACTCCGGGCCAACGGTGTGATGGTCTGTGATAATGACATCCAGGCCACAAGTAAGCGCATGACGAACCTCTGCGATGCTGCGGATCCCACAGTCCACGGTGACCAGCAGTTTGGCCTTGCCAGCAATCCGTGAGATCGCCTCGACGTTGAGCCCATAGCCTTCATCAAAGCGGTCTGGAATATACGGACCGACACGCCCACCAGCCATCTGTAGCGCGGTGACTAACAACGCCGTCGAGGCTACGCCATCGGCATCAAAGTCGCCATAGACACAAATCGTTTCACCCTTTTCAATTGCCCGCACGATGCGTTGTACGGCCTGTGCCATATCGCGCATCCGGTATGGATTTTCCTTGATGGCATCAGCATGAGTTAGAAATTCCTGAATGGCTTCCACACTGCGCAGGCCACGGTTGTAGAGCACTTGCGTCAGTAATTCGTTTTCGGGCACCGCATTGAGAAAAGCACGGGGCGCAACAGGCAAAAGGTTCCAATTTTTGAGGGCACTTAGTGACATGGTTTCGGAGCTGTTTAAACGTTTCACTTCACTTGCACAATCAATTTATACTAACGGTTGCTACCTTCCGCATCGATTCAAAATGGTCAGTTTTGATCGGTTGGACTGGCTCGCACGCAAGTCCTAATTTTATCATAGATCCACATCAGACAAGATAATCGGAGAAAAGACAATGAAAACAGCAACAATTGTATTGCTCGCAGTGCTGCTGATCTCAGCCTGTACCAGTGTGCCACAGACAATTCATGTGGTGGAGCGCGCCACGAGCGACGTTGTCACCGACACTGGTGCAACCGGTGATTCGGTGGGTGACATCCTCACCTTTGCCAATCAGCTCTATGATGCTACCAACGAGAACTCCATCGGCACCGACAATGGCTACTGTTTCCGTACGGTGGTCGCCTCCACTTGGGAGTGTAATTGGACCATCACGCTGGAGGAAGGACAGATTACCGTTGAGGGGCCATTTTTTGATGCCGCTGACTCTGCTTTGGCCATTACCGGCGGCACCGGTGCCTATAAGAACGCCCGCGGCGAAATGCAACTCAAAGCACGCAACGCAGAGGGGACCGAGTTCGACTTTATCTATGAGATCTACCGCTATTGATGAAAAAAAACTTCATAATGACTTCATTGGGGCTTCATCTGCAAATGCTATGATATTCCTATACTGGTTATAGCGATGCTTTGCATTCAGTAATACTTTTTAAACCGCAAAAAGTGCTACTTAATGACGACCGCTACTATATTTACTTTTGCAAAAATGGGACCAGCGCCTTTTCCCGTCATTTCTTTTGTCGGGCAGAAAGTGCCGATCCCATTGCAGATTGGAGAGGATGAAAGATTATGAATTGGAAAGTGCTTTTATCGATCGCTGGAAAGCAACTCGTTCCCACAGCTCGGCTTGGCCAACCTACAGCGCTCATGGCCTCAATCGTCGTTGCTACCCTGATTTTGACCGCTTGTGGTAACGCTGCCCCCACTTCAGAAAGCAATAGCACCGATGCCGCCCAAGGCAGCACAGGCGCTGTGGACCAACAGAGTGGCACCCCGCAGGACGCTGCCCTTGGTACTGAAGAGTTTGGCATGACCAAACAACAACTGGTGGAGAATATCGAAGCGGTCGAAGCAAAGATTGCTCAATGTATGCACGATGCTGGCTTTGAGTACGTCGCGGTTGATTACGACACAGCGCGCAAAGGCATGACTTCGGACAAATCGATGCCTGGGGTCAGCGATGAACAATACATTGCCCAATACGGCTATGGCATTTCGACACTCTACACCGGGCTCCCTCCCCAGGCCGCAGATGACAACACGCCTGCAAAAATCGGGCTTGGACAGCAGAATGTCGATATCTACAATAAGCTTTCCGACGCAGACAAAGTTGCTTATACCCGCACCCTACTCGGGCAGAACACCGATGCAACCTTTGCAGTGACGCTGGAACTCGAGGATTTCTCGCGCACGGGTGGTTGCACACGCAAGGCCGTAGAGCAGGTCTTTACCGAGGATCAACTGAAGGCTACTTATCTGAATCCGCTCGATGCGCGCATTGAACAAGATCCACGCATGCTCGCTGCCGTGGCCCAGTTTGCCGACTGCCTGCGCAAGGATGGTTTCAATTACAACCACCCGGACGAGATCGAGAGCGAGATCAAGAAGCGACTTGATGCCATCACCAATGGTGCGCCGGTCGATACTTTGTCGCCGGATGCGAAGGCGGCGCTGACCGAACTTCAAGGTGAGGAAAAGGCAGTGGCTGTGGCGGCCACGAAATGTGCTGAGGAAATTATTGAACCAGTCCATACCCAAATTGAGCGTGAGTTGGCAAAGTGAGGAGTATGCCAACCCTACCCTAACCCTCACTGCCATGAAGGTAAGATTTTGCGTAGAGGCGGTTCGTAACCGCCAGTCTTCTGGTGAATCATAGGGAGGCGGTTGCAAACCGCCTCTACGGTACACCCAAATGTGCTTATCTTACTGGCAGTGACCCTAACTTTCCTCTGTTAAGGGGATAACCGTGACGGGACAGCTCCCATTTGAACTTCTGCCGCAAACCTAAATCCTTCTCTTGACAGTTCCCTCCCTGAAGCCGGGGAGGGTTAGGGTAAGGTTGGTAATTATAATTTGCTCCTACAACTTGCTTCCTGCATCTTGTATCGCTCATGAAAGGTCCGTATGAGCAGAAAACGTATCATTAACCTTTTTCTACTGCTTGCCTTGATGGTCCTGATTTCGGTCGGGAGCTGGATCGCTGGTTCACGCATTGTCTCGCCCGCCGAAGCTGCGGCTCGTACCGCACCACCGACCCCTTCCCCGATTCTAGTGCCAGTCGAAAAGCGTATGTTGACCTCCGACATTGTGACGCGTGGCACATCGCGCTATGGGCTGCCCCAATCCATCTCGATTGTTCCTTCGGCTTTGAAGAGCAACGTAGAAATCATCACGACCCTGCCCCTTCGCAATGCCCAGATCAATGAGGGCGATAAATTGCTCACAGCCTCGGGACGGCCGGTTTTGGTCTTGCAGGGTAATGTACCTGCCTACCGGGATTTAACCCCTGGCATTTCCGGTGATGATGTGCGCCAGTTTGAAGAAGCGCTACATCGTTTGGGGTATGGCACAGGAGAGGTGGATGGGACTTTTGATGAGAAGACGAGTGATGCGGTGGGGCAGTGGTATAAGGATGCAGGCTGGGAACCCTTTGGCCCGACTGCCACGCAGCTTACCGCGATCCGCACCCTAGAACAGGATTTGGCGGTGGCGCAAAACAATAAACTGGCCGCCGATGACGCAGTTGCCTCGGCACATCTGACGATGGATGCAGCACGCGAAAGTGCTGATAGCGCTGACTTGGCTGCCACTGCCGATGTCGAGACCAAAACTCGTTTTCGTGATCGTGTCGCTGGCGATCCTACCCTTTCTGCCGAAGATCGTGCCAATGCCGAATCGGCCTTGGCGGTAGCCAAGGCCACGCAGGCTGCCACCCATTCTACGGGCGAAGCCTCGGTGCAAACGGCTGTCGATGCGCTGAAAGCTGCTGAGCGTCAGGCCAAACTCACTGCGGATATTGTCACCCGCAGCGAGGCCGATCTTGCTCAGGCGAAGAGCAAGGTTGGTGTGCAAGTACCCTCGGATGAGATCGTCTTTATTCCTTCCTTACCTGTGCGTGTTGAACGGATTGATGCCACAGTAGGTGGACAGTCCAGTGGTCCGGTGCTTGCCGTTACCAATAACCAACTGGTCATCGACGCTGCGTTGCCTTTGGCCGAAGCGCCGCTGGTGCAGACCGGAATGAAGGTTGAGATCGACGAGCCTGACCTCGGTATCAAAACGACTGGCGTGGTTAACTTGATCGCTGATACACCCGGAACTTCGGGTGCCGACGGCTATCATATTCACTTTGAATCCAGCGTCGATAATGCCACAAACTCGATGGCTGGCGTATCCTTGCGCCTGACCATCCCGGTCAAATCGACGGGTGGTGAGGTGCTGACTGTTCCTATCAGTGCAATTACACTTGCCGCAGACGGTACCTCCCGCATTCAGGTCAGCAATAAGGACGCATTGACAACCGTGGTAGTCGAGCCTGGCTTATCTGCCAATGGGTTTGTCGAGGTAAAGCCGGTATCCGGCACATTGGAGTCGGGGCAGTTGGTCTTGGTTGGTTTTGAGAATGCACAATGAGCACTTCGAGTGTAGATGCCAGTAAATATCTGCTTGAGCTAAACAAGATCAGTCGCCAGTTTGGCAGTGATGTACCGATCACTGCGCTGCAAGACATCGATCTCCAGGTTGAACATGGCGAATGGTTGGCGATCACAGGACCTTCGGGCGCTGGCAAATCAACCTTGCTCAATATCATTGGCTGTCTGGATCGACCGACTGGTGGCAAGTACTATTTTGAGGGCGTCGATACGGCGTCTTTGAGTGATGCTGAGCGGGCAGGGTTGCGTAGTCGCCGGATCGGGTTTGTCTTTCAATCCTTTCACCTGTTGCCCCATCGCTCGGTGTTGGAAAATGTGATGTTGGCCGAGGTCTATCGCAAGGAGACCAGTGTCGGTCGAAATGAGCGGGCGCTGGCAGCGATTGCGCGTGTTGGCTTGAGCCATCGTGTCGATTATCTGCCTTCCAAACTCTCCGGGGGCGAGCGCCAACGTGTTGCCATCGCCCGCGCCTTGATCGGTTCGCCGGGGCTTTTGTTGTGCGACGAACCCACTGGCAACCTGGATTCTAAATCGACTGCCAGCATCCTCGATCTCTTCAAGACGCTCAACCAGCAAGGCTTGACACTCGTTGTTATCACGCACGACGAAAATGTGGCCAGGCGCGCCAATCGCCGTGTTCACATTATCGATGGGCGACTCAATGAGGTGACCGATTCCTCGGCAGTGACCGACAACGGTAGAACAACCACCACAGTGCTGCCGGAGGAAACGCCTAATCGACGCACTAAAAAGGTTGCAGGCTCGGGTATCTCGTTTCGCGATCTCTTCAACGAAGCCCTGGCAGGGATGTTTGCGCGTCCCGGTCGCATGGCGCTGACCATCCTCGGCATTGTGATTGGTTTGACTGCCTTGGTGGCCACCCTCGGGCTTTCACGCACAGCGAGCAACCGCATCGTCAGCCAATTTGATGAACTGGCCGCCACTGGCATTGTGGTGACCGCTAAGCCTGGACCTACTGGCGTTGATCCGAAAGTGATCCCCTGGGATGCGCCAGAACGTTTGCTGCGGCTGAATGGTGTAGTCGCCGCAGGTACCTTGAGCGATGTCTCGATTGGCAACGCTCTGGTCAGTTCATCGCCAGTCAAGGATCCGCAAGGGCAAACCGCCTTTAAACTGGCGGTCAAGGCGGCCTCGCCAGGCCTCTATGCTGCGGTGCGCGCCGATTTGTCCAAAGGCCGTTTCCCCGATGCGGGGCACTCGGAGCGGATGGAGCGTGTGGCCGTGTTAGGGCCGAGTGCTGCCTTGCGCCTAGGCATTGTCAATCTCGACCAACTGCCTGCCATCAGTATTGGTGACTATCTCTACCTAGTGGTTGGGGTTCTTAACGGTGTAGGGCGTCAGCCGGATCTGTTAGGGGCCGTGATCATTCCGGAGGGGGCGGCCCGTCATGATTTCGGACTGGCTGGTCCTGGCGCTGTGGTCATCGAAACCAAGATCGGTGCCACTTCTTTGATCGTCAAACAGACCGCCCTCGCCCTCCGTCCTGATAATCCCAAATTGTTGAAGCTTGAGTTTCCACCTGAGCCACAACGTGTGCGGGATGCCGTGCAAAACGACCTGAATAGTCTCTTTCTCTTACTTGGCGGCCTGTCGCTGATCGTGGGGGCAATTGGGATCGGCAACATTACACTGGTCTCCGTGATCGAACGCACTGGCGAAATCGGGTTGCGCCGGGCCATTGGTGCGACGCGCTCGCATATTGCAGCGCAGTTTTTGTTGGAGAGCGCTTCGATGGGGGTAATTGGAGGTGTGTTGGGCGCTAGCTTGGGTGTGTTGATTGTGGTTGGAATTTCGGCCTACCAGGTGTGGACCCCTGTGCTGGATCCATTAGCTCCCTTCTTAGCACCCCTTGTTGGCGGTACAATCGGGCTGGTTTCCGGGGCTTATCCAGCCATCCGTGCAGCCCAGTTAGAGCCAGTAGAGGCGTTTCGTAACTAGCGTAACGGCAGTCTCGTACTCTTCAAAAGAGTGTAGAAATGCCGCTGTTGCCATGGATGATATCTAGTGCATGCTTAACGGAGTAATTTTGCAAACTTCCGGGAAGGCTCTAGCAATAGACAGGCTTGTGCGCTGGCCCTTCCCGGAAGAAGTTTGACCAACTACTTTGTTAAAACTGCGCTAGGTTCTTTGAGTGAAACATGAAGCATGATGCGTGAAGTACTGGCGAAAATTCACGTAACATGTTTCACTATACTTTGTCGGAGGATAGTTAACAATGTCGACTTGTCATCCTCTTTATTAACTCCGCCAGAATATCACATTCTAAACGGATTAAGGTATAGTTTATGGAACACCGCGACCACTATCAGGCCTATCTGCTCCGAATATGGCTTGTCGAAGAGGAGAGCAAACTGGAATGGCGCGCCTCGCTTGAGAATGCCCACACCGGTGAACGTCAAGGCTTTACGACTCTAGCTCGACTTACTGCTTATTTAGAAAGCCACACTGAGGCCATCCGGTGCGAAGCGGAAATAGCCAAGCAAGAAAGATAAATAAAAGCAAGTTGTATGCGTGTTCTAGTCGTTGAAGACCAGACAAATGTATCGAATTATGTGAAGCGAGCATTGGAAGAACAGGGCTATGCCGTAGATTTGGCGCGCAGCGGCCGTGAGGCATTGGACTGGGCATCTGTCGTCGACTATGAGATCATCGTCCTCGACATCATGCTGCCCGAGTTGGATGGGATCACTGTCTGTCAGCGACTGCGCAGCCAGGGCAATGATGCATCGATCTTGATGCTGACCGCCCGCGATACCGTGGATGATCGTGTCAACGGTTTGGATGCGGGAGCTGACGATTATTTGGTCAAACCCTTTGAACTGCGCGAATTGTTGGCGCGCCTGCGGGCTCTGTCGCGCCGCCACACAACGAAATCCTCCGTCCTCAAAGTTGCTGACCTCACGTTGGATACACGTACCCATGTGGTCATGCGAGGGAATAGCCTGATCGAGTTGACCAGCAAAGAATACTCGGTGTTGGAATGTTTGATGCGCGACCCGGGTCGCGTACTAACACGCACTGAGATCGCTGAGTCGGTCTGGAATTTTGATGTCTACAATCAGTCGAACATTGTGGATGTCTACATTCGCAATTTGCGCCGCAAGATCGATGATCCTCACCCACTCAAATTGATCCACACCGTGCGTGGTGCTGGCTATCGCCTGACCGAGCAAGGTGGCGAAGAATGAAGTTCCTGAAAACGTTGCGGGCACGCTTTGCCCTGTGGACGGCTGGGTTGCTTCTGACTGCGCTGATTCTCTTTGGCCTCTTTGTCTACGCCTACATGTTGCGCAGCTTGCGCTCCACCGTGGACGATTCCCTGCATTCGGCGGCCACGCAAATGATCGCCGAGGGAATGCGCAGCGGATTGATCGTGCTCGACGATCTGGTGAGCGATCCTCAATATTTGCAGTTGAACGAAGAGGGACTGAGCATCCGCCTGCTGGACGCTGCGGGAATCACTCTGCAAACCTATGGCCCCTATCAAACATGGCCCGATCTGCCGGCGGATAGCTCTGCGCTGCTGCAACGCACTCAACTCGATACCCTGGTCGATCCGAAATCGCAAACGCCCATTCGCATCTATACAACGACCTTTGTGCGCAGGGAAAATGTCCGTTCCTTGCAGGTTGCGCTTTCTATGAGCGATGTGCAGAACACGATGAACCTGCTGCTGGCGGCACTGCTGGTTGGCGTGCCGGTCATTGTCATCCTGGCTGGGACGGGTGGCTACTTTTTGGCTGCGCAGGCACTGAGTCCAATCGACACAGTGACACGAACGGCGCTCCAGATTTCGGACAAGGACCTCTCTGCCCGGCTGCACTTGCCCGCAACCGACGATGAGGTTGGACGTTTGGTGGCGACCTTCGATTCGATGCTTGAGCGCTTGGATGCTGGCTTTCGGCGCGAACGACAATTCACCGCCGACGCTTCGCATGAGTTGCGCACACCCCTAGCTGCCATGCAAACGATCATCGGCAGTACCCTGACACGCAAACGCTCTCCTGATGACTATGAACAGGCTCTGGTCGATCTGAACGAGGAAGTGGAGCAGATGCGCTCGCTTACCGAGGGGTTGCTCATTCTGGCGCGCAATGACGCTACTTATCAGTCGACGCGACTTGAAGAGGTCGATCTTGCGCTATTGCTTAAGGATGTGATGGATTCGCTGCGTCCTTTGGCGGAAGATAAAGGCCTACAAATTATCGATAACGTTCCTGCGCGTGGATTGACTCTGCAAGGAAGCCGAGACGCGTTGATTCGCCTCTTTGTCAACCTGGTCGACAATGCGATCAAATATAGCCAAGTGGGAACGATCACAATATCGACCCAAGTGATTTCGCCGCAGATGAGCGCTGGGCAACAGAACGGCACCCAGAACATCGACTCAAAGCCGGGAGACGAACCGCAACTTCAGATCCTGGTCAGCGATACCGGGATTGGTATCCCTGCCCCACACTTGCCTTACATTTTTGACCGCTTCTACCGCGTCGACAGTTCGCGCAGCAGCGAAGGGATCGGCCTGGGGTTGGCGATCGCCAGCGACATTGTTCGGCTGCATGGTGGAACGATCACGGTACAGAGTGAAGAGGGAAATGGAACTACGTTTGTGGTGACGCTACCCTTGCAGAAGAAGTAACCTCAGCGCTGTCAGCGTAAGGGGCGTACGCGTACGCTGACAGCGCTGAAGAGGTTGAATGCAAACTAACCGTGGCGACCGTCCCTTAAAGGATGACCTGTCATTCTGAGCGAAGGCTTTCCCGAGCGAAGAATCTTGCGTGGTCTGACCCACCAAGATTCTTTCCTTAGAGAACAGGCGCTGCAAACAGCCGCTCTGTCGTGCCGACCACTTCGTGAGCAGAATGACAGATTTCCTTCTCCCAAAAATACGTCTATTTGCTCACCACCGCATCGGTCGGTGCATCCTTCAAATACTTTTCCGAACTGAGTACAAATTGGTCAAAGCCCACGCCTTCCATTCCGGCTTGAATACGCACGGTCACTTCGCCTGTCGTCCCAAAACGAATCAATGAAGCTTCAGGCGCGGCATCTTTGAAGGCGCAGGGTGCCCAGGCCCAACCCGCTTTGTCGGGACCTTGGGCAATCAGGTAACTATCGGTATTGTCGAGAAGGATGACATTGCCAGCAGCGTCCTCTGCGTCGGACATTTGCACATAGACCATATTGGCAGTGGAGACACCTTTGGCCTCCCCCACCTTCAGGTGAATCCAGCAATGGTAGGGGATACCCTCTAGCACTTGCACCGTGAAGGTGGTGTGCGGATCATCTTCGGGTGGCGGATCCAACTCTTCCCCCAGGTTGGGTAGATCAATCAGTTTGCCGCCAGGCGAAGCTGGATCGTCGGTGAAGCCCATTTCGGACATCGCACTTTCTGGCAGATCTGCAGCATAGATCACAATCTCTGCGCTCGGTACGCCTGAGATTGCTGGTTGCTCGTTCTCTGTGCTTTGTGCTGGGACTGCCGCGCTTAGGTCGGGCATCTTGACACCCGGCGGCAGTTCGATCGGGATGGTGAGGGCGTAGACGTTTTTGCTGACCTGGTAGCCGTGTTGCTCAAGCAGCAAAGCTTGAGTGCGAGCTTCGGCCAATGCCTCGTCACTTAGCTTCTCAACCTTGGTCAGTTGCAGTACCTCCTTGGTCATCTCGCCGCTTCCCCGCCAGCCGACATAGATGTTGCCCACGCCCTGAGCAAAGGATTTTAGCTGTACCGCATCCGGTTCAGCTTTGGTCGTTTCGGCAATGATGAGGACATTGTCGTAGCACTGGCTCGGTACACAAAGTTGCTGTCCCATCTGATCGACTTGACCACGGTCGCTCCAATCCACGGCGGGTCCCCAACCCTGGGCATAGCTGGGCGTGCCTAACTGCGGGTCAGCAGGCATCTCAATCCCAGCCAATGCCCCTTCAATGCCATGTATCCAGGAAGTGGCTTGTAAAAACTTGCCATCTGCAAATTCTTCCGGGTATTCACCCATGCGCCAGACTGTGCCTGCATCATCTTGCGCATAGAAAGCTACTTCGGCTTCGACCAGGATGCCATCTTCGTAATCGGTGTCCCAGGTGACGACTGATGGTACGCCGCCAATCATTTTGGTCAGATCCGTCACGGTCACTTCCAGGCGATGGGGAACCGCTGTGCCGTCGTCTTGGATGTTGGTGCCTTCGTAGACAAAATGAGTGCCTACCGGCATGGGCAACCATGGATTATCAATTTGGGTGGGGTGGCTGAAATTGCTTGGTTCGAGGGCGGGCGGTAAGTTGTCATCGGCGTTGGGCGGGTTGCTGGTTGCCGGTGCCGGTTGAATGGCGTTGCAGGCTGAAATTGTTAGCAGTAATAAACCTACAAGCAGAGAAAGTAGACGAAACTGTTTCATAATACCTTCCTTTCTCAGAATAATTGCTCAAGCGCGTCGACCAGTTCCAGCCCATTGTTCGCTTCATCGCTGAGGGCTTCGCCATCTTTGGCTTCAAGCGCCTTCTGCTGGGTTGCCAAGCTTTGATCAAACTCGCCTGCAACCTTTTCGCCCTGGTTGGCAAGTACGATTGGTTTGAGCCGCGCCCAAATGGCATTGCTCATGGAAAGCGTATTGGCCGCAGCCACAAAATCCTCAGCCTCCACATCCAGAATCACCTGACGCCCGAGCACATCGAGCCGACCCAGGTCGACCGGGGTAGCGGGCTGATAAAGCGCAAAGAGATCCATCAAGGCAGCGCTCACGTCGTTGGCTGCCTGATGAGTGCTGGTTTCATCTTGAGCGGCGGTACCCTTTTGTAGTTGTTCCAGCGAGCTGTTCAGGGCATCGACAAAAGGTTGGGGTACGCGATCGTTGGCAATTTGCGCCTGATATGTTTCCCAGGCATTGGCAATATCCTCAACGTTGCCTGCAATATTCTTCCAATTACCGCTGGGCAGAATGTCGATCAGGTCTTCGGCCTGGGCTTCGATCACGTTGAGCGGCTGTGGAATGTCTCCAGCGGCCGCATCGTTGCGATTGGCAAGTACGAGGTGGAGTTGCTCTTCGTCATTTTGACTTTCGACGAGTCCAAAATCGGCGACGTAAGTATTGTTTTCGGTAGAGCCATCGGTCAAGCTCACTTTGACTAACAATCCCTGGTCGGTTGAACCAAGCGGCGTAGTTGTGTTTTGGGTTACGCTCACCATCTCTATGCTTTGGAATGGTGAGTTGGTGCTTGGCTGTGCCGTGTAAAAGACACCAACTGCTGGCTTGGCTGGCATGATCAAAATCGGCATCGCTCCGTCTTGCCCAGCCAGCCACGAACCCTCGTGATCGACCAGTTTGCCCTCTTCATAGTTGCTGATCTCTTCCCCCAGCAAATAGACCCCACCATCGTCGGCCTGCGCATAGTACTCGTAGGTGACTTCGACGAGGCTTCGTTCCGTGCTATCGATCACTTGCAGGACACTGGCCTCGACGGTCTCGCCATGCAGGTCAAATTCTTTGTTCGCAGCAAACAAAGTCGCTTCAATGCGGTTTGCTTTACCTTCTTCTTGACCTAGTGAAATGGTTTGCGCATAGTGAGAAAGAGGTAGAAATGAGTTGTCGATCTGCCTGGGATTCGTGAAATGAGGAGCAGCTTCTGCGGGTTGGGCAGTGTCGTTGGCCGTTGGCGTGACGCCCGCAGCGGCAGAATCTGGCAAGGGTTTGATACAAGCAACAAGGAGCGGAAGCAATGCAAATAGTAAAAAGAAACGGAATAAATTTTTACGCATGATTGCACATTGTAATTCGTATTGGTACGGGAATGCGGAGTCCTTTTATAGAACAAGAAAGATGGTAATTCAAGTCCGCCTGCATGAAGAGCATCAGGCGGACTTGAATGCAACCACTTAATCACCAGTAAAGGCGGGCTGGGCCATGATGTCACCCTTTGCTACAGTTTCGACATGGGAACTGCCCTTGCCAAACTGAAGGTAGAGCGACGGAACGACGAATAGATTGAGCAAGGTTGAGGTCACCAAGCCACCCAAAATGACGATGGCCATCGGGTGTTCAATCTCATGGCCGGGTAGATCACCCGCCCACGCCAGCGGAACCAGAGCCAAACCGGTTGCCAACGCAGTCATCATGATCGGCGAAAGCCGTTCACTGGCACCGCGCAGCGCCAATTTCGCTCCGAAGACTTCGCCTTCGTAGCGCTCCAAGTGCTGATAGTGGTTGATCAACATGATCTTGTTGCGGGCGGCGATACCGAAGACAGTGAGAAAGCCGACCAGCGAACCGAGCGAGATGATGCCACCGGTGAAGTAGGCTGCAATCAAGCCACCCACCAAGGCCGAGGGCAATGTCAAGAAGCCCAGAATCGCCAGACGCCAACTGCCAAAGGATTCGAGCAGGATCAACAGCACGCCGACTAGAGCGATGAGCGAGAAGATCAGCAAGCGGTTGGAGGCTGCCTGCCGTTCGGCATATTCGCCCAGGATCTCCGCGTGATAGCCGAGTGGAAACTCGACTTGTTTGAGTTTTGCTTCGACATCTCTTGCCACCGAGCCGATGTCACGACCTTCGACGTTAGCACCCACATCGATACGGCGGGAGGCATTTTCACGGTAGATTACGCTAGAGGCAGGAGCAATCTTGACCTCGGCCACATCGCCCAGGCGCACATGCCCACCGCTCGGTGTGTCAATCGGCAGGTTGTAGACACTTTGTACGTTTTTACGCGTGGCTGCGGTGCTCCAGACATTGACGTCATAGGCTCGTCCATCGCGGAAGAGGTCGCCCACTTCTTCGCCAGCCATCAAGGTGCCGGAGGCGCGGCGCACATCGCCAGGCTTCAGGCCATATTGCTGCGCCTTTGCCATGTCCACTTTGACTTGGATCTGCGGTACTTCACTCTGCAACTCGACCTGCAAGTCGGTGATGCCTGGAATGTCTGCCATCAGATGTTCAACTTCATCCGCTTTGGCATGAATTCCCTCTAAGTCTGGCCCGAAGATACGTACGACAAAGGCATAACTGGCACCGGAGAGCACTTCTTCAATGCGTTCGTTGAGGTAGGTTTCCCGGTTGTGGAACAATCCAGGATAGGCATAGACCACTTCTTCGATCTTGGCGATCGTTTCATCATAGTCCGCTGACGGATCGACGCTGACCCACGCTTCGCCAAAGTTGACGCCCACCGTTTCGTCGGCCAGCAACGCTTGACCAATGTGTGCACCAAAGTTGCGCACACCAGGAATCGCTCGTACTTCCTTGCTGAACTTGGTGACCATACGCCGCTCTTCAATCACCGAGGTGCCTGGCTTGGTGATCCAGTGCATCAGGAAGTCGCGTTCCTTGAACTCGGGGAAGAGCGACTCACCAAAGAAGGGCACGAGCGCAAAGCCAATCACCATCAGCACACCGGTGGTGATGAAGACCGGGCGAGGATGGGTGATAATCGGTGCCAGCACCCGTTCGTAGGCTGGCAACATCCAGCGTACCAGCGGCGAGACACGATGCTCGATCTTGGCGCGTGAGAGGAACATATAACAGAGGGCGGGGGTCACGGTCAGTGCCACAAAAAGCGAAGCCATCACTGCCAAACCATAGGAGAGAGCCAATGGTTGGAAGAAGGCTCCTGACACGCCGCCGATAAAGAAGACGGGGATCAGGGTCATGACGTCGATTAGGGTGGCGTGAATGATCGCCTGCCGCACCTCCAAGGATGCTTCCAGGATGATCGAAGCCGTGGATTTGTTGCTGCCTGCTTCGCGATAGGTGCGTAGCCGGCGCACGATGTTTTCGACATCGATAATGGCGTCGTCTACCACCACCCCCACGGCAATCACAAAGCCAGCAAGCATCATGGTGTTGATCGTTGCACCGCGCAGGTAGAGGATCAGCGTGCCCACCATCAGCGAGAGTGGAATGGCGATCATACTGATCAACGCAGTGCGCCACTCGAAGAGGAAGGCGATCAACACGATGACGACTAAGAGACAGCCCAGCCAGAGAGCGTTGCTTAGATTGTTGATCGCCATCTGAATAAAGTCTGCCGGTCGGAAGATCGAGGAGTCGATCGTCAGTTCGGGCAGGCCAGGCTCAATGGCTGCCAATGCATCTTCTACACCCTTGGTGACTTGCAGCGTGTTAGCCCAGGGATATTTTTCGACAATCAACAGCAACCCGGGGCCATCATTGATCACTGCATCGCCGATCAGCGGCCAGGTATCATCGACAACTTCGGCAACATCCTTGATCTGCAAGGGTGTGCCATCGCTTTTCTTTGGCGATTCTTTGAGCGGTACTTCGCCCAACTGCTCAGCCGAGGTGATGGGCTGAATGTGGCGAATGCCAATCCGTTGATTGGGTGTTTCCAAAGCTCCACCGGTACCGATCACGGCGCCCGTGGAAAAGTAGAGAATACCAGAATCCAACGCATCCGCCGTCGTCTCCATCACCTGGTCCAACGAGACGTTATTTTTCGCCATCAGGTCGGGATCGACCCGTACCTGTGGGTTCTTGATCCGCTCGCCCCAGATCGCAACGTTGGCCACACCGGGCACACCGAGCAGACGGGCACGGATCTTCCAATAGGCCGTCATCGACATATCCATCAAGTTCATGGTTTTCGAGGAAAGGCCAATCTTCATGAAACGACCCGTGGTGGAAACCGGTGGCATCATCACGGGCGGTGCGGCCCAGGTTGGTAGCGTGGGCAACACCGTGGCGATACGCTCTTGCACCAATTGGCGGGCACGGATCACATCGGTTCCTGGCTCAAAGAGCAATTCAATCGAAGAGAGGTCGGGCAGCGACTTGGAACGCATGATTTGCAGCCCAACGATGCCATTGAGCGCCTGCTCCATCGGCACACTGATCAGCGACTCCACCTCCTGTGCAGACAGACCCAAACAAGGGGTCTGAATCTCCACGCGGGGCGGGGCAAATTCGGGAAAGACATCGATCGGCATATTGCGCAATTCCAACGTGCCGAAGAACATCAGCGCTGCTGCCGCTGCGGCTACGAGAAAGCGCAATTTTAAGCTCGATCCAACGATCCATCGCATCATAGGACGCCTCCGCTTATTCTTCCTCGAATTCTTCTTCCGCACCGTACAGCTCGGTTGCGCCAGTGGTTACCACCAACTGACCGGCGGGCGGGCCTTCGGACAAGATGGCAACATCACCATCAATACGGTCGACGGTGATCGGCGAGCGAAGATAGGTGAGTGCTTCCGGCATGGTGTAGGTCCAGGTCTTGCCCTCAGTGTCGTAGAGCACCGCTGCATAGGGAATGGACTTCTCCTTACCGCCGTTGAGATCGCTGACTGCGACGGTTTGCACGTCGATTCGTTTTGCTGCATCTTCGGTCAGCGTAATCTTGGTTGCATCTGGACCAGTTTCCAAATGCTCAACCGTGGCTGGTGAAGATTCTTCCGCGGCTTGCTCTCCACCTGCACCGCAGGCTGCCAATAGCAGGCTGGCAAGAAGTAAGAAGGGAATGATCCATCGAAAATTAGACTTCATAAACCTTTCTCCTAAAGTATTGTAACGATTTCGCAGGTTATCTTGTTGTTGAAATCGCCTTAGTCTGCTGCCATGCCGAAGCTTGGCTCATGGCCTGCCACTTCATATGATTCTTCCGCTTCTGGTTTGAAGCCAAAGACCTGATAGATGGCCGGAACGATCAAGAGATTGAGCAATGTTGAAGTGACCAAGCCGCCCAACACAACCACTGCCATCGGCCGCAAGATCTCGTTGCCTGGCATATCCCCTGCGATCAATGCTGGGAGGAAGGCAAGCGCTGTTGCCAGGGCAGTGATAAGAATCGCCGACATACGTTCTTGGGCACCGCGCCGAATCAGATCGGCGTTGAATTCCTGTCCTGCATGGAGCTGAAGGTTGTGGTAGTGATTGATTAGCACCATACCGTTGCGCACGGCTACTCCAAAGACCAGGAGAAAGCCGACTGCCGAACCCAGCGAAAGAACGCCTCCATCCAGCCAGACCCCAATCACGCCACCGAACAGTGCGACTGGCAAACTGAGTAGATAGAAGAATGCCAAACGCCAGCCGCCAAAGGCAGCTTGCAGCAGCAGGAAGATGCCAATCAGCGCTGCTGCGATCAGGCTATTCATGCGGTTCTGGAGATTATCTTGTTGGGCATAGTTGCCAAAGATCTCGGCATGAAACTCAGCAGGATACGTTACTGTGGGCAAGCGCTGCTGAATGTCAGCGGCAACTGCGCTCTGTTTGCGACCATCAACTGTGATATTGATGTCAATATAGGGCGAGACAGCAATGTGTCGAATGGAGGTGGGGATCGGCGCAATGCTGACAGTTGCCACATCGCCTAAGCGGACAGTACCACCATCCGGCGTGTCAATCAGCAGATCATTCATCTTTGTGAGGCTTTGGCGGGTCGCTGGCGTGCCGATAACGACTACGTCAAACACTTTCTGGTCTTCAAACAGACTGCCGACCTGAAGTCCCGAGAGCAAGGTGGTTGCTGTGCGACGTACATCACCTGGTTTGATACCATATTTCTCGGCCTTAGCCATATCGACGACCACGTTCAAGTTTGGCTCAATCGAGGGTCGCTCCACTTTCATGCTTGTGATACCGGCAATTCCCTGAAGAGTTTTTACAACTTCATCTGCCGTCTCATTCAACTTGTCAATTTTTTCGCCAAAGATACGTACGCCAAAGGTCTGCTCAACACCATTCAAAACATCGCGGCTTTGTGTGTTGAGGTACGTTTGTACACTATGTTTGATGCCGGGATAGCTGTTGATGACCTGGCGAACGGCGGCTACAGTGGCATCGTAGTCTGCAGACGGATCAATATTGACCCACAGTTCACCCGAATGGATAGCGGCCACCTGATCGGACATAACCGCACGACCGACATGAGCACCCACGTTGCTCACGCCAGGGGTTGCTCGCAGATCATTGACCACGCGGCTGACGATGCGATCCATTTCGCTCAACGAAGCGCCGGGAACATTGTCGAAACTGACGAGGAGCGTTGGCTCGCGGAAGGTGGGCATGATCGAACGACCCAAGGGTAGAACCAATCCAACGCCAACTACCAGCAAGACGAGCGCCACTACCAACATACTCACTGGCGCTTTGCTGATTGGTGTGAGAATGCTGCCGTAGATGCGCTGCAAGCCAGCAAGAATCGGTGACGATCCGGGTACCTTCCCAACCAGGCGGCTTTCTTGCATGCGTGGATTGGAGAGTAGGATCAAACAGAACGCAGGTACAATGCTCAGTCCTACTAGCAGCGAAGCAATGATCGCTAAGGCATAAGAGACCAACATTGGATCGAGGAAGGCATCGGTGCGCGATTCCATAAAGAAGAATGGCAGCAGCGGCAGCAGAATGATCAGCGTGCTAAAGAGGATCGTTCCATGCATCTCAAGCACGGCATCCCACACCACAAGACGTGCAGGTTTGTCACTACCCGTCAACTGCTGTTGGCGCACCCTGCGTAGCACATTTTCGACCACGATGACAATATCATCGATCACCACCCCAAGCGCCACAGCCAGACCTGTGAAGAGGATGATATTAAAGGTTGCACCGCGCATGGCCAGGATCAAACCGGCAGTAGCAAGCGGCAGAGGCAGCGACAAAAGTGTAACCAGCGTGGAGCGCCATTCAAAGTAAAGGGCGGCAAAGGCCAGCAACAGCAGCAAGCCACCCAGCAGAATGATCCAGCGGAGATTGGCAATCACCTGCTCGATAAAGGTCGCTGGATGGAAAAGTGAGGAATCGAGATCAACTCCTGGTAGGCCAGGGCGCAACGCAGTTAGCGCTTCCTCTAGACCCTTGGTAACTTCCAAGGTGTTGGCACCTGGTAGCTTTTCCACAACGAGCAACAAGCCGCCACCATCGCTGCTGACTGCGTCGCCGATCAGCGGTTGATGATCTTCGACCACCGTGGCGACATCACCGAGCCGCAATTTCGACTCTTCGACAGGCACTTGCGAAAGCCCATCTGCCGATACAATTGGTAAAATATGGCGGATGCCCAAGCGTTGTTGTTGGGTATCAACGAAACCACCGGTACCAGGTGTCGAAGCTTCCAGGAAGCTCAACGAGGAGACCCACATGGCATTGCCCGCAGTCTCCAACACCTGTAAGAGTGTAACTTTCTGATCCTTTAGCTTCTGCGGATCCACCTGCACCTGTAATTGGCGATCTCGTTGTCCCCAAATGGAAACGTTGGCTACCCCTGGTACACCCATTAGGCGTGGCGCTATGGTCCACCGTGCTTGGACGGACATTTCGATTAATGAAAGATCCTTGGACGAAAGCCCGATCATCATAACGCGATTGGTCGCTGACATCGGTTGCAGCATTGTGGGTGGTTTTGACACATGGGGCAAAGCAAAGGCCTGCGCAAGACGCTCGGTTACCATCTGACGTGCGCGTACTAAGTCAACCCCATCGTCGAATAGCAGCGTGATTGAGGACAAGCCTGGAATTGACTCTGAACGGATTTCACGTAACCAGGGAACTCCATTGAGCAAATCTTGTTCCATAGGCACCGTGATCATCTGCTCTACTTCATCTTGTGAGAGTCCCAGGGCCTCGGTCTGGATTTCGACCAGCGGCGGGTTAAATTCTGGCAGGACATCTACCGGTGCCTTGCGCATCTGTATTACCCCGGCGCTGATAATCACCACGGCCAGGATCAACATCACGAACCTGAGCCGTAGGCTAAAATCGACCAGCCAACGTAACATAGAGAAGCCTCCTTACACGAAAAATTGCCAACATTTCTGCTGAAATGAGAGTGTTCGGAATGGCCAATCCGCCCCCTCAGCAGCCACACAGAAATAAATATTATCAATTTTTACCAAGGAAAATGAGACCTTGATGCCTACATCACATCGGCGGTCGCCAAGATTTTGGTAAAAATAGTAATCTCACCAAGGTGTCGTGTTCAACGCATGTATCGTATGTGCAGATCTGCGATCGAACGCTGTAAATATGGAATTGTTTCTTTTAATTGATGGTGAACTCTGTCGAATCGTCGACAGAATGGTTGTGTTATGCCTTTGAGGACTAGGCAACTCAGCCTGGCTTTGCCAGATACGCCAAAGGAAGGAGCGCAAGAGGTAGGGAGCGGCAAAAGGCGAGCAATACGCGCAATTAGCCCATAGACATAAGTGGGATTACTGTAGCAGTAACCTATCAGGAAATTATCAGGAGAAATCAGAATTTACTAAATAGCAGCTTAAAATTTACTGGATATTCGTGCGATTTTGCAGGTTTAAGATGCCGTGGACTTCGTCACTTTCATTTGAATCATCCGGTGTAGGTGTATTTCTCTTCCACGCGCGTGGGAAAATTCTTATCATGGCTTGTGTGCGTGGCAAATTATTCGTTGCAGTTGCATAGTTTCGGTTGTATATCGGATAATAATGGCAGCGTAATGAGCGCGGGCTTTTTCGAGCGAAGAATCTTACGGTGTTAACCGACCAAGATTCTTCGTCGCATACAGCCGCTCCTCCGAATGAAAAACATCGATAAACTAGATTTATACAGTGTTTACTTATAGAGATGACACTTAAACATTGCACAATCTCCAAGGTGTAAATTCTGAGGCAGATTGTGCGATGTTTAAATAGTGTGTCTATTAGCGTAATCCCAACAACTATGCCATTACATTTTGCACCCAATCTCTCAATGCTTTACTACGAAGTCCCGTTTCTAGATCGTTTTGAGCGGGCGGCCAAGGCTGGCTTTCGGCTGGTGGAGTTTCTCTTTCCCTATGAGTTTTCTCCGCAGGAGATCCGTTCCCGACTCGATACCTTTGGCTTACAAGCGGTGCTCTTCAACATTAACCCCGGCGACATGAGTAAGGGTGAGCGCGGCAGCATGGGCGATCCCGACCAGCGTAGTTTCTTTCGCCAGAGTTTTGAGCAGGCGCTGCACTATGCCACCTCTCTAAGCGTCCCGCGCATCCACATGATGATTGGCAACCGCAATCCAAACTACAATGATGAAGCGCAAATCGACTGTGCATTGGAGAATCTTGCCTGGGCAGCACCGCAGGCAGCGCAGGCGCATGTCAACCTGCTAATCGAACCGCTCAACGCCACCG
Organism: Caldilineaceae bacterium; assembly: GCA_046328715.1. Lineage (GTDB taxonomy): Bacteria > Chloroflexota > Anaerolineae > Caldilineales > Caldilineaceae > JAXLWB01. The sequence continues at coordinate 127,820 of JAXLWB010000028.1, forward strand.
ACATGCCGGGTTATCTGATCCGCACTAATGCCGATGGCATGCGCATTGTCAATGGTGCTAATCAGCCGAATGTCAAGCTGCAATTCGACGTCTATCACACGCAGATGACCAGCGGCAACCTGATCAACGCGCT
>JAXLWB010000029.1:0-125811 GCA_046328715.1 Caldilineaceae bacterium
GATTTTCGCTCCTTTGCTACTAATGATTGTTTGAAACAATTTGTGATAAAGGGTCAGACTTTATTGGGCTTGACTTGTTTCCAGGATAGCGGATCTGTCTCGCATTTGGATCAAGATAAACACGCAATGGCGTTAGGAAATTTGCACGAGTTGGGCAATCAATACTAGGTAGAAATATCTGCTTGCGCAGGTAGATTCCGGGAGGGCTGGCTGTGACAAAAAGAGGTCATATCAACCAGTTAATATGACCTCTTTGTCGAAGAATATGACCTCACAATATGACCTGGGTGGGATCACTTCTGCGGCGGCGCAGGCTATAGTGGTGGCAGAGAGTCGCAGTAACAAACAACCAATCTCAAACCATACTACAGGAGATTCCACATGAACACGCAACAATTTCGCAAAGTGACCGGTTTACTCTTTATTCTTGGCGCTATCTTAGTCAACATTCCCTATGCTCTTTTGATTTCCAACTTCAACTATCCAGACATTCTGCGCGAACCGGCAAGCACGATCCTGACTCAGTTTCAGGCAGGCGGTGCGCCACTGATCTTTACCTGGCTGGCCTTTGCCTGGGTTGGGTTGCCGCTCATCTTTGGCACGCTGATGCTAAAACGAGTGTTAGAGCCGGAAGGTCATCCCCTGCTCGAAACAGCGACAACCCTTGGCCTCGTCAGTTTGGTCTTGGCGGTAGTCGGTCTCACTCGCTGGGTCTTCGTTGTACCCGGGCTGGCGCAGCTCTATACCGACCCCAACAGCAGCGAAGCAGTGCGTGCTGCAGCGATCGTCACCTTTCAGGCGGTCCATCAGTACGGCGGCGTAGTGATCGGTGAACACATTAGCCAGTTCATGACCGTGCTCTGGATGGTGCTGATCAGCAGCATGATGTTACGCTCCTCAGTCTTTCAAGCCTGGCAAGGCTGGCTGGGTTTCGGAGCAGCCTTGGTCTACTTGCTGGCGCAAAGCGAACTGCTGGCGACTGCTATCCCTAGCTTTCCCGAAGTACCTGCCGCCGGGCTGATTGGTAGTCTGCTCTGGCTGCTGTGGATGATTGTGATGGGTGTCTCCCTCCTCCGCTCCCGCCCCGAGAGTGCACTGCAATCGACTCGCCCAGTTGCCGTTGCAGGAATGCCGACTCACTAAATGAGTCCAAGTTGCGAATTGCACGGCTGAGGATAACAATTCGCAACTTGACGGGTAGGTTTGTTGTTTTCTGAAGTGAGATTTTTGTGTAGAGAACAAAAAATCGGTGACCACGAACCCCACCCTAACCCGCCCCAACTCTGGGGGCGGGAACTGTCACGGAAAGGATTCTGTTTGGTGGACAAAAGAAGAAACTTCATCTGTTCCGTTACTGTTCCCTCCCTGCGGTCGGGGAGGGCTAGGGTGGGGTTGGTAGTTACAGGAAATCGATGACCACGAAAGGCACGAAATACACGAAAGAAAAACCACACAAGTTTTCGTGTGTGTTGTGCCTTCCGTGGTTGTTAGGATAGTACAAAATCAAGAAGGTGTATGATGGCAAATCAATCAGGAAGCAACCAAGAAGTACATGTGATCTTTGGCACTGGCCCTGTCGGGCTGGCGGTGATGGATGATCTGCTCAATCGCGGCAAACAGATACGTTTGGTCAATCGCAGCGGGCGAGCTGCAGCACCTGCAGGGGTGCAAGTGGTCGCTGGCGATGCCGCTGATTCAGCGTTTACCCGCCAGGTCTGTGCTGACGCAAGCGTGGTCTACCAATGTCTTAATCCACCCTATACCGAATGGGTCGAACGCTTCCCGCCTTTGCAGGCAGGGGTTATGGCAGGTGTCTCTGCGGCGGGTGCCAAGTTGGTGTCGATGGAAAATGTCTACATGTACGGTTCAACTGGTGGCAAACCCTTGGTCGAATCATTACCCTATGCCGCTGAGACACGTAAGGGTAAAGTACGGGCTGCGATGGCGGAAGCATTGCTGAACGCTCATCAGCAGGGTAAAGTGCGGGCCGTCATCGCTCGGGCGGCGGACTTTTTTGGGCCACGAGTCAAGACCTCGGCTATGGGCGAACGAGTTTTCCCGGCAGCGCTGGCCGGCAAATCGGTTCAGGTGTTGGGTAACCCGGATCTCCCTCACACCTACAGCTACATGCCTGACATCGGCAGAGCGTTGGTCACCCTGGGCCAAGAGGAGAAGGCGCTCGGTCAAGTCTGGCACATCCCCAGTGCAACCACGGTGACGACGCGTCAATTCATGCAAATGGTCGGTGAGGCGATTGGCAAACCGGTACGCGTCCAAACTGCACCCAAATTTCTGCTGCGCTTGCTTGGCCTCTTCAATGGCGATCTACGCGAGGTGCTGGAGATGATCTACCAATTTGAGGAGCCCTTTGTGGTGGATGGCAGCAAGTTCAGTAAAACCTTTGGCTTTCAGCCTACCACGTTGCCGACCGCCATTAAGTCAACCGTGGCCTGGTGGCAGCAGAATGACAAGTCCGTTAAGTAAGACAGTAGGACAGTAAATTAGTATACAAGCTTGACTGTCTGACTTCCGCTGCTGTGTACTAGGTGATTTGACCAAGGAGCCAAACGCCTGGCTTGAGGAAAATCGTATGAACCAGCCGCCAACCGAGCAAGCTTCGATCTATCAGATCAAGGTTGTTGGCCATCTCGATCCGGCGTGGTCCGAGTGGTTTGAAGAGCTGACCTTGCACCATGAGCCAGATGGTTGCACAGTGCTGACGGGGTCCCTTGTCGATCAGGCGGCTTTATATGGTGTATTGATCAAAATCCGTGATCTGGGAGTACGGCTGGTTTCTGTGCAAGAAATCTCATAGACAAAATGGATATGTAGGTGCGGTTTGTAACTGCACAATCTGGATCGAGCGAAGATCGTGCGGTTGCAAACCGTACCTACGAACACGCAACGTCTATTTGCCTTGTTTATGCTGGGCGATGATAAGATGTCATTTCATCTACAATCAACACTCTACCGAAACAACCCAAAGAAGGAACGATGCCGCAACTCGAACGTGTCGCCTATTTCAACGGCCAATTTCTCCCGGAAAGTCAGGTGCTGATTCCTTTCCGTGACCGTGGTTTTATCTACGGCGATGGCATCTTTGACACGGCACGCACCTTTGGCGGACGGATCTTTAGGTTGCGCGAGCATATCACCCGTCTCTATCAGTCGCTGAAATATGTGGCGATTGATCCTGGATTGACTCCAGACAAGATGACGGCGATCACGCAAGAAGTGATCGAACGTAACCTGCCATTGTTGGCGGAGGGTGAAGATTATTGGGTGACGCAACGTGTCTCACGTGGGCTCGACCCTGCACGCAGCGATGGCCACGAGGATTGCAGCCCGACCGTGATCGTGGAGTGTACACCGCTGCCGCTCAAGGCGCGTGCATCGCTCTACCGCGACGGCATCAGCGTGATCTTCCCCTCGGTGCGGCGCACACCGCCCGAAGCGCTCAGCCCGAATGTCAAGAGCCACAACTATCTCAACATGATCGTCGCCGACCTGGAGGTGCACAGCTACAATCCAAATGCCTGGGCAGTGCTGCTCGATACTCGTGGTTTTCTGTCAGAGGGGTTGGGAAGTAACATCTTCCTGGTCAAGGATCGGGTATTGTATACGCCCAAGTCCCAATATGTACTGGCAGGCATCAGCCGGGCCACCGTCATCGAACTGGCTGCCCAACTCCAGCTCAAAGTGGTCGAGGATGACCTCACGCCCTACGATGCCTACAACGCCGACGAGGCTTTCATCACTTCCACCAGTCTCTGCCTCTGTCCAGTCCACACTTTCAACAATAAAGTGGTGGGTACGGGTCAGGTGCCGGGAGAGATCACTCGACGCCTGAGCACTGCCTTTTCCGATCTGGTTGATTTTGACTTCGTCGAGCAATATCTGCGCCACTTGAGTGACTGACTTCGTGATGCGTGATCCGTGAATTTGTTGTCGATGGATTTCAGGGCTTGACACTGTGTCAAGTTGGCAAAGTGTTTTCACGGATCACGCATCGCGCATCAATTCAACGTCATAACTGCGCCCTGCCTACCCGATTGGCCGGGGTTGGACGCTGAGTTCGTACAGTGGGATTGGCGTCAAGTTCGGCCAGAATTAACTCAATTGCCTTCTCCAGTTGCGGATCACGTCCAGCGATTACGTCTTTGGGCGTCATCTCTACCTCTACATCCGGGGCAACCCCTTCGTTTTCCACCTCCCACTCGCCTTCCGGGCTAAAGATTGCCAGCCGCGGTGCGGTGACAAAGCCGCCATCCATCAGCGATGGATAGTCGTAAATACCGACCAATCCACCCCAGGTTCGTTTACCCACCAGTTTGCCCAAATTGCGCCGCCGGAAGAAGTGCGGAAGGGCATCGCCGCCCGAGCCTGCAAACTCGTTGATGATCATAATTTTGGGACCAAAGATAGCAGCGTTGGGGCTGGAGAAAGTCTTGCCCTCGCGCGTAGCCCAATTGCTCAGTCGCGGTCGGCTCAACATGTCGATGACATAGTCGGCCACCGAACCGCCGCCATTGAACCGCTCATCGATAATCACTGCCTCTTTGTCCAGTTGCGAGAAGTAATAGCGGTTGAAGGAAGAGTAACCACTGCTTCCCGTGTCAGGCATATAGACATAGGCAACCCGACCGTTCGTCAATTTGTCCACTTTGCGGCGATTGCTCTCAACCCAGGCCAGGTGACGCAATGCCGTTTCGTTGCCAATCGGGAGCACCGTGACGTTGCGTGCGCCGTCGAGACTTGGCGTACGGTTGACGGTCAAAGTCGTGACACGGTCGGCAGTCATCTCGAAGTGTTGGAAGATGTTGGCCGGCGCGCGCAAAGGGCGGCCATTGACCGCCAGGATAAAGTCCCCTTCGTTGACATTGACGCCCGGTTCGGTGAGAGGCGAACGCAGTTCAGGACGCCAATTCTCCCCACGGTAGATGCGCGCAATCTGGTAGTAGCCTTCGATGATGCGGTAGTCGGCACCGAGCAGACCGACCAGCGGGTTGTCGATCACATCCATGTCGCCGCCGCCCACATAAGCGTGACCCACCACTAACTCACCCATCATCTCGGCAAAGAGGAAGTTCAAATCCTGACGATGGCCGACATGGGCGAGCCAGGGTTCATACTTGGCGCAGATAGCATCCCAATCGGCTCCGTGCATGGCAGCGTCATAGAAGAAGTCACGCTCAATGCGCCGCACCTCGTGGAACATCTGCCGCCACTCAGCGCGTGGATCGACGTAAAGATCCATCTTGTCGAGTTTGAGCCGTTCGTGGTCGGGCTTGGGTTTCTCTTTGCTGTCCACGATAGCAAAGCCGTTGTTTGTGCTACGATAGAGCAGTTTTTTGCCATTGTAGGTCATCCAGTAGGCGACGACATTCTCCAGAAATGGCTCACTCTTGCGCTCTTTGAGGTCAAAACTACTCAATGTCGAGCCATTCGCCCGCAGCGGAGTTTCCAAGTAGAAGAGTTTGTTGTTGTCGCCTGCCTGGAGGCTGCGATAATCACGTGCCGGTAGGGGCAGGGCGAGGATGCGCTGGTCGATATTGGTCAGATCAATCTTGACCGTGACCAAACTCTCCTGCTTGCCATTCTCTTTCGTTGCAGTGTTATCGGGGGCTGGCGCTTCACTCTTCTTTTCCTCCTTCTTCGCTTCCTCTCTTTTCTCTTGCTCTTCGTCACTCTCGGGGAAGAATGGCGACGAATCCTCTTTGTTGAGGACAACTAGATAGAGGTTGCGGTCCACTGGGCGCTCGTAGGAGGACATGTCGAGCCAGCCGGTATTCAGGGCATAGTTGGTGCTGGCGGCAAAGAAGAGGTATTTGCCATCCAGGCTAAAGCAGCCCGAAATGGCGTCGCTACGCCCATCGGTGACCTGATAGGTGGTGGCTGTGGCCAATTCATAGAGAAAGACGGCGCGCAGATGGTTGTCCAATCGCTTCGTATAGGCAATCCATTGGCTGTCGGGCGACCAGACTGGGTCTAGGCTGCGCAGCGGGTGGTCGTAGTTGTCGGTATCGACCAGGATGGGCACCTTATCAGGTTTTTTCTCTTCCGTTCCTGTCTCTGCTGCTGAGTCTGCGGCTGGTTGTACGTTGATATAGAAGAGGTTCAGTCGTTTGTCGGTGTAGAGAATTTTGTTGCCGTCCGGCGACCAGGCGGGGTAATAGAAAAAGGTAGCAGCACCCAGGTCGATCACTTCCGGCTCTTGCAGACCGGCTTGATCGCGCAGGTAGAGTTGATATTCGCCGCTGGCGTCGGAGAAGTAGGCGATGCGTTTGCCATCGGGCGACCAGGCGGGGTAGCGTTCATGGACATCAGGTGTACGGGTGAGGTTGCGCACATCTCCCTTCTTGGCGGGCACGCTTACGATCTCTCCCCGTGCTTCAAAGACAGCCCTCGCACCATTGGGCGAAAGTCCAGCGCTGCGAATAAAGCTCTTGGCGTTTTTATAATGGGGGCGTGTCTGCGGCAAGTCGGTGAGAATCTGAATCTCCAATGCCCGGCTAGTGCTTGTCTTCGGGTCAAAGAGGTGGATCCGCCCACCCTGTTCATAAACCAAAGCGTCGCCACCTGCGTCAAGTGACCGCACATCGAAATCCGTATGGTGGGTCAGTTGGTGCACCTGCCTTTCCCCGCTACTGCTGCGCTCATAGGCAAAGAGGTTCATGCTGTGATTGCGGTCAGAGAGAAAATAGAGTGTGTCCCCAAGCCAGCGCGGATAGAAGTCATTGACACCAGCGTTGGGAATCTCTTCAATCTCTTGGCTGTCGAAATCAAAGATCCAGATCTTGGTCGTGCGACCGCCTCGGTAACGTTTCCAGGTGCTGAATGCTTCGGACAACTCGGTGTAGGCAATCCGTTTGCCGCTTGGTGAATAGCTGCCCTGTGACGCAATCGGCAGCGGCAACGTCATGGGGTAACCGCCATCCTTTGAAATGGTGAAAAAACGGGTGTGCCGATGCGTCATGGACTCGCGTGCCGAGCTAAAGAGAATCGATTCCCCATCCGGCGTCCAACCCTGCACCCAATCCGAGCTGGGATGAAAGGTTAACTGCGTCGGTGACCCGCCGTTGACAGAAATGAGATAGACGGCAAAATCCCGCTCAAAGGAGCCAGAAGAGTAGGCGAGCTTCTCACCATCGGGCGAGAAGGCCGGGGCGAATTTCACTCCTTCGTGAACAGTTAACCGGCGCGGATTGCTGCCATCGCGATTGACAATCCACAGATCGCCTGCGTAGAGAAAGGCAATCTGCTGCTGACTGAGCGTCGGTTGACGAAGGAGGAGGGTTGGTGCTTGAGATAGAGAAGTCATCATGAGCCTACGCTTTCGGCTGTTGTGAAAAGCCAGGTACTTTCATGTGCACTGAGTATGGATCTATTCTAGCCTGTTCAGCCGAGAGGAGCAAGCAAATCAACTCTTTTCTTCTCCTTTGGATAAATGACCGCGCCCCGGTTGATGGTGATGCGCTTGGCAGTGCCGGCAATTGTTTCACCTCGGGCATTAGGCTCGCACGATTACTCCCTCCACGCAACCGCCATATCGGTCAATTGTTCAAAACCGGCAATACCTCCTGGACGAGCAGTTCCAGTGTCGTCGGATCAGGAAAACTGGAGCAGTCGATCATGAAGTAATCGACGCCCAGCACGATAAAGGGGCGCATCTGTTCCACGATCTGCGGTGGCGTGCCGACAAAGCCAAAGTCATCTTCGTTGTCAGCGCTGAAGCGATCACCAGCCAACCGTTTGGCTTGGGTTTCGGCTGGCACACAGGCACAGCCACCACATCAGATCGCCGCACCGTCGCTGGATTGCGTCCCACTTCTGCACCTGCCTGCGCAAAGGTTCCCACCAGGCGACGATAGGGGGCTACGCCAATCGATGAGACATTCCACCAATCGGCGTAGCGGGCGGTCTAACGTGCCCAGACCCGCAAGCTTTGCAGTTTTTCAAAGCCTACCGCCTCAGCGCACGCTAAGTCAGCGCCGCTTTCATAGCCCACCAGCGGCAACCCTGGGAAAGTAGCCTGTGCGGTCGCCACGCAGCCAGCCCAGAAGGCGACACTATCCTCGGCGGCAGGTGTAAAGAGATTGGATAAGCCGACCACTGTATCAGTGCGATTGGCGATGGCACCAGCAATGATCGCGCTGCCTTGGTAGGCGGCGACGAAGGCAACATTGGGATTGGTCAGCAGCGCGGGCAGAAAGAGAGGCGGTTGTGGTGTGGCTGATTGGCCGATTGGGTTGCCACTCCAGGCAGTCTCCCACTGCGTCAATTGTGCGGCGTCTTCTAGGCGAACCCATTGGACGTCCTGATCATCCACTTTGGGCAAAGGTGCGGACGGGGCGTGCCAGATCCAAGTAGCTTCAAAGAGAAGCTCAAAGGCAAGTGCAGAGAGAGCCAGTTCAGCGAAGCTATCTTTGACTGCCCAATGGCCGGGGAAAGTGGCCGCCAGCTTCTCGATCTGCGCACGCTGCGCGGCGATGTGGTGCTGCTCGACAAGCGTTACCACATTCGGATAGAAACGAGGAACCCGGTTACGGTTGAGCCAGATAGACTCATGAAACTCACCAGCCGCGCCATGCACACGGCAGAGCGTATCACACCAGATGGCATTGTTGCGGGCGGCTTGTTCGACTTGTGAAAGAGTCATTGGGTGTCTACCTCATCCTACTTTAAATTTTCAACAGTCCCCACTTCATCCCGTCACAGTGGTGCCCTCTATCGATTCGGAACGCGCCCCCACGACTGAATGAAAACGGATGAAAGGACGAGTGTTTCTGGGTCGTCTAAGTGGTCTTTCAAGGTGGCAGTCAATTCGTCGAGTTCGATTTTTCCGATCAGGTTCTTTCCCAGAATGCCACTTCGCGCGTTCTCGATGAATTCAAGCAGCAGCGTACGCCGTCCGTGACCCGGAGGATAGATGTGAACGAAAGGATTCACGTGTATCTCAACCAATCCCGCTTTTCTCAACATGCGCGGTAGCTTAAGACCGATGCTCCTGTCGATGTCGTTCATCTCTGCATATGCATTGAGCACCTGCAGCAGACGTGTTTGGGCAGGAAGTGGAGGATCATATCGCTGCGTAGTCGAATCTGCCTCGTGTAAGGCAACTGTGCCGCCCGGTCGAACCAGCCGTACCATTTCTTTGACCAGTGATTCGGGTTTGGGGACATTGACCAGAACTAAGCGTGCGGTTGCAACATCGAACGATGCCTCAGGAAAACCTGTTGCGTGACCATCTGCGCAGAGAACTTCGGTATTCATCAAGTGGTTATCAGCGACGAACTTTCGAGCACGCTCCACTTGCTCAGCACTGCGTTCTATACCAATCACCTTGCCATTGGCACCAACACGGGCCGAGAGTAGATCGAGACAGCCCCGTGGCCCACAGCCAATTTCGACAACGCGAGAACCTGGCTGAATGCCGATTTCATCAAACAGCCAGCTTGACTCGCGTGCCAGTTCGAGTGCCTGTCGCTCCAGGCGTTCTTGCTCTGCCTGTCGGTAACCCAGTAAGTACAAATCCGATTCGTTCATTGCTCACCTTCCAAACTAGCAATGCTTTCTGCGAACGTCGACGAACATCTGAGTAAGGCATAGAATCATGATGCCCTGTCTTTGATAAGCTGGCAAGATTGCGAAAGCATCGGTAAAGGCTGTTTTCAGAAAGCGTAAAATATTCTTGCAACAACGCAACTCTATCAAGGAGTAATGGATGAAAATTATCTCTACGCGGCGTTGATTGTTGTCGGGATCAGCGAGGGCAAGGCTGGTATCATGGTAGAGCAGCCTTTGATTCATCTTTTGATGGATGACAACCCTCTGGTTGATTCATTATCCTGGTCGAAGTGATGAAACTCAAGTAGGTAAGGAAAGCTTATGAACCAAGCTTATATGAACCAAGCTTAATTGCGTGTTCTTCCGCTCTGTGCCTTTGCCTCCTTGCGACTTTGCGTTAAAACATTTCCTGCGTAGTATGAGTTAGAGCAGTAAGGAGTTGGAAAAACAATGCGTCCTGTTCAATTTGAATGTCAAACCATCATTCCTGCGACAGCCGAGGTCATCTGCACCCAAATCGCCGATGTGTCGCGCTGGCGTGAATTTCAGGGTTATGGCTTTCTGCCTGGTATTGCCAGTGCTGAATACAAACAGCGTACCGCTAATATGGTTGGCTCGCGCATTCGGGTCAAGAATACAGATGGCTCGCACCATATGGAGGAGTTTACCGTGTGGGAGAACGGGCGAAAGGTCGTGACCAAACTGCACGACTTTTCGCCGCCCTTGAACGGATTGACGACACACTTTCTAGAGGAATGGAACTTTGAAACTCAAGGCAATGCCACCCATGTTCGACGTACACTCTCGCTCTTTCCCAAGCAGGCGATGGCTCGTCCAGCTTTGTGGTTGATCTCACTCTTTTTGCGCCAGGCCATCTCTCGACAACTGCGCCAGATGACCCAGGAGGCTGAAGCTGTAGCTCATGTCTTGCGCACTACAAATCTATAATATTTCATTGATCCAACCGTAAAGGGTTTTGTTTTATGAATTCATCCAATCCACGCCAATATTCACTTTTTCAAAAATTCCCACTCAATGGTAAGGCCACGATCAGCACCGGCGAAGTGCCCAAACCCTATCATATTTATGATGGCTATGGTGCATTCATTGCCGGCACAGCCAATTTGGCGGCAACCCAGCGCATTCTGCAAAATGAGCAGGTAATGCCCCTGCATACCACTGATGGACGGGCGTTGATGGGCATCTGGCTCTGTGATTTTGTCGATGCCAGTTTGGGACCCCACCACGAGTTGCAATTTTCGATCTTTGTCACTCGTCAAAAGACGCCTGCGCTCTCTAACCATCCAGTAGGATTGCTCTCGGCCATGCTTACACAACCTGATATGCAGATGATGTGTCACGGGCTGTGGAACAATACAACGGTGGTTGTCGCCTATAACCGGGAACTGTTGAGCTTGAACGCCAAGTTATCAACGAGCACGATCGAGCGGGACGCACAGAAGCTGCAATTTGATGTTCGGGATGCCGCCAGCGGCTCGGTGATCCTTACTGGTCACTTAAACAAGCCAGCGCAACCCTCGTGGTCTGCCAATTGGGCTTTTCTGCGCCAGTTGGGTTTTGGAAAAGCAATGCAGGCCAACCGCCAACCCTGGATCGAGATGCAGGTGGTCAATCCGCTGGGAGTGAGGTTGAGCCACAATGGCGTCGCTAAGGCGATGGACAAGAACGATACCAACAATATCCGTTACTTTGACCCCAAGTTCGATCATCTGACCTTTGGTGAATCGCCCTACCGTGCCCTAGATTTTCGTCCACAGGTGGTTCAACATATGAGCGGGTTTAAGTTTGTCTACTTGGATCCCCAATAAATCGGTAATGATGACAGAAGAAATGAAAAGAGGCAGGTTGCAATATCACTCTGATACTGCAACCTGCCTCTTTTCACCTATAAATTACGAGCTGCGAGTGGCTAGCGAAAAACGATTCCGCGATCCGCGATTCGCAATCCGCAATTCCCCATTACTTTACTGTCCCATCGCTGCCTGAATCTGTTGCAGGGCAGATTGCAGGAGTTGGGCAACACCGCTCACTGCTTGCATCGATCCGTTGCTTCCCATCATGCTGCCTGTGGTTTCGCCAGAGCTATCAGGGCTGGTGTCGGTGCCAGTAGTATCGGTGACTGTGTCACTGGAACCAGTGCCGGTCGTGTCGGTCATGGTATCGCTGGAGCCAGTTCCGCTGGTGTCGGTCGAAGTGTCTGTTGAACCCATTGTGCTCATATCCATGCCGCTGCTGACGCGGGAGAGATGGTCGCTCAAGGTTTGACCTAGCGTACCAATCAGACCCATCAGTTCAGTGCTGTCCGCATCGCTGGTTGTGCTGGAGCTGGATGAACTGCCCGTGGTGTCAGTGGTGGTATCGGTGGAACCGATCATGCTGCTCATACCAGTAGCGTTCACATAGTTAGCATGAAGCGCATGAACCTGACCCAGCATCTCGACTGCCTGTCCAACCATTTGAATCGTTGCCGGCAGATCACTGCTGCTGGCCATCATCATGGAACTGTCGCTGCTGCTGGTCGTGTCGGTGACAGTAGACGAGCTATCGCTGGTTCCGCTCATGTTTCCTGACATGCTGCGTGCCTGACTGATGGTATTGCGCACGTTTTGTAGCATGATGGTTAACATCGGGGTTGGATCGATCATACCTGAAGGCAAGCTCCCCATCATCATGTCGTTGCCAGAGGTGTCAGTGCCTGTAGTATCTGACCCTGTGGTATCGGTCACGGTTCCGGTGCTGTCCGTTCCTGTGGTATCAGTGACTGCGCTGGAGCTCGATGTGTCACTGCTGGAGCCAGAGGTGGAGGTAGAGCCACTGGTCTGCATGCCAGAGATCTGGCGTTCGGTGACGCTCACCATCTGATCAAGTGTGTCCAGGATCGAGGTCAGATCATCCATATCGGCGGTCATGTCCTCGCTGGAGCCACTGGTGCCTGTCTGATCGCTGGTAATGCTCGAAGAAGCACTGCTCATGACAGCGTGCATCTTGGCGATGGATTCGATCATATGGCCCATGCTCTCAATGACGTGGCCAGCATTCATCATCATTGCCTGGCTATCCATGGTGCCTGTACCCGTTGTATCTGTGCCCATCATCATGCTGGAGTTCATCATCAGCGTAGACTCGTTGATGTGGACAATCTTGTCAACTGCCATACCAGCATGCATCACCATCTCAATCAGATCTTTGCTCTCATCACTGGTCATGCTGCTCATGTCCATCGAGTTGCTGGTGCCACTGGTGGTGGTATCGGTCGTCGTATCGCTTTGGCTAATATCACGATGCGAGATTGACATCGCCTGAGCGCTACTTATCGGTTTAAGCCCTGTGGCAAAAAACAGCAAAGAAAGCGAAGTACCCACAATTCCTACAGTCGAAAGTAAAGCTTTTCTTCGTATAAACATCGGTGAAATCTCCTTGTAACTATGGGGTATTACCGGTTTTGCTCCTTGTAGCACACAAAGTCAAGCATTGAGGCAGATACCTACGGACAGGCCTATAGTCTCAATTTTACTTATGTTGGCTACTGCAATAGCAGTTGTCATGAGAAGAAGCTTTTGCAAATACCCTTACACAACAATCGGCCATTCACTGTGATTTTGTGATCGAACGGAGCACAATTGAATGGCGTACGGAGAGCAGGCAAGCAAACCCCACTTCCCACTAGAGCACTTAAAGTGTAGAGGAAACAAAGGAAGAGGCGTATGTATCACAGGTAGAGCAAAAGGATATATACCCGAGTACAGAAGCAGTAATTTTACATAATATGAAAGCTGACTTCTGTCCACTGCCACCTTCCTTTGCTCTTCGACCCATGATGATTTCAAAATCAACCCCTCACTTCATCTTTCGATGAATGACAGTCTCGTAGCTGATCGATACACTGTAGATACCAGACTTTGAAAGAATCAAACGATAAGGAGGGAGGGATATGGGCACATCATTTATGTGGGTGGGGCGTGCATTGCTTGGCCTGGTAGGTTTACTGGCTCTGCTATTGATCGCTGGTTTTACCTATCAACAGGCTGCAAGCTGGGGTGAACAACGATCCTTTCCTGCTCCAGGTCAACTCGTGGACATAGGGGGCTATCGTTTGCATCTCTATTGCGTCGGCGAAGCTGCGACGGGTAGCCCGACCGTGATCCTCGACTCGGCCAACCTGGGTACAGTCTCGAATTGGGTATGGGTTCAAGGTGCAATCAGCTCAACCACGCGCGTCTGTGCCTATGATCGTGCTGCCATCGGTTGGAGTGATCTCAGCCCGCAGCCGCAAGATACACGGCAGAATGCACAAGCGCTGGACACACTGCTCCAGAAAGCGGAGATTGCACCGCCTTATGTGTTGGTGGGCCATTCCTTTGGTGGTTTGTTTGTGCGTATGTACGCTGAGCTTTATCCCGATAAGGTAGCGGGCATGGTCCTGATCGAAGGAACGAACCCCAATGGATTGGCGGCGTTGGGCAAGCCTGACGTGATGCCCAATGCGCCAGATCCTGCCATGATCGACGCTGCACCGTTGGTCAGTCGTTTTGGACTGTTGCGCTTGATGCGCACTGTTACATCCGATCCAGACTTACCGTCGCAACAGCGTGCCGAAACTGACGCTTACTATGCCTCCACCCGTTTTGCCCAGACGATCAAGCGCCAATACCATCTCTTTCCTACCTTGCTCGCTCAGGTCCGTGAACTCAACACGCCAGGACGGCTAGGCAGCAAACCGCTGGCCATTATCCTGGGCAGTCAAGGCGACGGCGGCGAAGCAGTCTGGCAGCCACTCTTTGCCGAACAGGCAGCGCTTTCGACCCGTAGCACGACCTATGTGATTGAGGGTGCCACACACGCCAGCCTGGTTGATAAGCAGGAACACGGGCTCCAGAGCGCAGCGATTATTCTGGATGTCGTTGCGGCTGCGAGTGTTGAGTGAGATAAAATCTGCAACAGGTACTATCAAGTTTGAGGCAGGTTATGACATTCAGAGCCCCGCACGTGAGCAAGGGACACTGCTTTCCCTTGCTCACGTGCGGGGCTCTGAAATTTTGGCCTTGTCCCGTTATACAGCGATCTATAACGTGCCTCTTGACAGTTCTGTGTTTTAAAACTATAATTTAGTCATGACTAAATTATAGTTTTAGTGATGGTTAAATCCTAAGGAACGATCTATGACCGAGTTTACGCTTCTTCAATTCTCTCTGCTCTCTGGCCTGGTTTTGAGTGTGGTCCTGAGCACGATCATTTTGGCTTCGCTCTATATCAATCCCGAGATGTGGTTGCATGATGCGCCAGCAGAAGTCCAAGCCAAACATGGCCCCATGAGCGAAAGGGCAAAACGCCAGCGTATTTGGTTGGCAAGTTCAATATTTGTTGCGCTGATTGGATTGGTTGCCTTTTCAATCGTCCAATTTGTAGCGCTCGCGGGTGCACAATTGACCTTTCTGAAGCTCTTTGCCCACCTTTTCATTATGTTCATGTTATTCAACGTTGTCGATCTGCTGCTGATCGATTGGCTGATTGTGGAATGGATTCGTCCAGGATTTTTGGCCGGCTCTCGCCTGGGAACATTGATGGGTGAACGCAACTACTGGTATCACTTTCAGGGCTTTCTGAAGGGGACAGCAGGCATCACCGTTGTCAGCCTGCTCCTGGCGGCTGTCGTAATCGGGTTATATCACTTGGACAGTGAAACGATCTTTCGGCTGATCACGTTCTTGGTCTTGGTGACTGCTGTATCGATCAGTGTATATTTTCGTCACCGTGCCGAAAGAGAAGGTGGAAAGCTGCGCAGCGGAGAAGGTCAACGGCTGGTAATTGTGCTGCGTCTGTTGGGATTGTTGGTACTGTTGCCTTTGTTCGGCTATCTCATCAATCCCACTTGGGTGGCATGGGCACGCTTTAGTTTGCCGGAGACGATCCGTTGGATGGCGGTTGGGGTCGCTCTTGTAATGTTACCTGCCATCTATTGGCTCTTCCGCAGCATCGGCAACAATATTTCCCCTACGCAGCAGACACGCCAGAATCATCAACTCGTGACCCACGGACCGTATCGCTGGATTCGTCATCCGCTTTACACTTTCGGCTCGATCTTGATCGTTGCGCTGACCCTCGTGACCGGACTGTGGTGGATCGGGATCACCATGCTGCCCCTATTTGCAGTTCTACTGTGGCGTACGCAGTTTGAAGAGCAACGCTTGATTGAAACGTTCGGCGATGAGTACCGTGCCTACATGCGGCGGACGGGGAGATTTTGGCCACGCCTTTCGGATGGATTGCTGACCTGAAATATCCGAACCCCACACGTCAGTAAGGGTCCGTGGCGGCTGGCACTCATCAATAGCTAACTTGAACCTTAGGGGCTTCTGTCTATCGGATTTTACTTGTTCTTCTTCTTTAGCAGTTGGCTGATCAGTCAACCGCTCTGCAACCGTTATGAAGCCCCTCTGCCACTCAAGAAGCGGCTCAGTAAACTTCTTTGATAGACGTGCCATCCAGAACCCCGCACGTCAGTAAGATGCCTGCTTTCCCTTACTGACGTGCGGGGTTCTGACGCTCTTCGCCATCTTGATATGCGCCCATCTGTTTTTCTGGCATGGAAAACTAACGAACTATCTGGTATACTTTGCTTCGCATTCGACGCAACAGGGACACCTGCGCTACCCTGTGTCCCTGTTGCGTCGCTGATCGGCCAAGTTGTAGGCAACTTGCGGAGCCACTTTCCATGTCCATGCCCTTGCTCCAGACAAAACTGTATGCTCCGCCCCCGCGCCCAAGTCTAGTCCCTCGTCCTCATTTGACGGGCAGGGTTAAGATGGAGGATCTGCGCGCACTCACATTGATTGCGGCCCCGGCTGGCTTTGGCAAAACAACCCTGGTAAGCGAATGGATCGGACAGGTGGTCGCCCAAAAACAGTCGCTCTCCTCATCTCAATGTCTGCCTGCTGTGGCTTGGCTCTCGCTGGATGAAGACGATAACGAACCCATACGCTTCCTGGCTTATCTGATTGCCGCCTTGCAGACTTGCCAGGCACAACTGGGCCAGACGGCTATGGCGTTGATCATGACGCCCCAGCCTCCTCCGCCCAAAACAATTCTTACCCTACTCCTCAATGAAGTAGAAAAAATCGTGACACCGTTGGTTTTGGTGCTGGATGATGTCCACGTCATCACAAGCCAGCCGATCCACGAGGCACTGATCTTCCTGATCGACCACCTGCCGCCCACGCTGCGCCTGCTCATGACCAGTCGTGTCGATCCGCCGTTGCCGCTGGCGCGCTGGCGGGTACGCAACCAATTGACTGAAATTCGTGCCGATGATCTGCGTTTCCTAACCGATGAAGTGACTGCTTTCTTCAATGACGTCATGGGACTGCAACTGACTCCCAGCCAGATCGCTACTTTAGAAAGGCGTACTGAAGGCTGGATCGCTGGGTTACAACTAGCATCGCTTGCCCTGCAGAGTTCGTCCTTGGCCCAAGGACGACAGGATCATACTGCTTTTATTGAGCATTTTAGCGGCAGCCATGCCTACATCATCGACTATCTGGCCGAAGAGGTGCTGCAACATCAGCCCGAAGCGATTCAAACGTTTCTGTTACAAACAGCCATCCTGCCTCGACTGTGCGCGTCACTCTGTGATGCCGTGACCGGGCGCAGTGATGGGCAGGCGATGCTCACTCAACTCCAACGCCTTAACCTTTTTCTTGTCGCACTGGATGACGAACGCCATTGGTTTCGTTATCATCACCTCTTCGCCGAGGTGCTCACCAATCGGCTGCATGTGAGCCAACCCGCACTGATCCATGTGTTGCACACACATGCCAGCGACTGGTTTGCATCTGAAGGACTGCTTGGCGAGGCCATTCACCATGCAACAGCGGCACGTGATCTGGGACGGATTGCCTCGATCGTTGAGCAACATGGCATTCCACTTTTGCTGCAAAGCCAGGTTGCCTTAGTCAACAATTGGCTGAAACTGTTGCCGCAATCGATGATCGAGGAGCATGCTCAGCTTGCACTGGTGGCGGCTTGGATCTATATGTCCTCACGTCAGCTTGATCGACTGGCCTATTTCTTGAACGAGGTACCATCGCTGCAAGCGCCTGACTTGGGTGAAGAGATGCAGAGCCAACTGCTGATCCTGCGTGCCAGCCTTGCGGTCTTTCGCTATAACTTGCCCGAGGCCATTTTCTACGCTCGTCAGGCATTGCAATTTGTGCCGGAGCATCTCCTCAGTTTGCGCACCACTGGCTTGTTGATTCTGGGATCTGGGTTGGCGCAAAGCAATGATTGGCACGCTGCAGAACCGATCTTGCTGGAGGCAATTCGCTGCGGTAGGGCGAGCGGTAACCTCTACAATGTCATGGTCGCATACCATATTTTGAGCCGCTTTCACAGTTTTCAGGGCAATCTGGTGCGAGCCAAGGTCATTCTCCATGAAGCGTTACAGGTGGCTGCGCAACATGGACAACAGCCGATTCCGGCGCTGGGCGTGATTTATATTGCTTTGGGGGCGCTGTTGGTCGATCCAGAACAATTCGAGCAGGCCGAGGACTATTTGCAGCGCGGCGAAGAGTTAACCAAAGCCTGTTTTCAATTGGAGGTGCTACTATATGGTTGGCAAGCCCAAGCAAAATTGTATGCGGCGCACGGCAACCTGGAGCAGGCATTTGCTGTGTCGGCTAGAGCCGAGGCGTGGCTCAAACAGGTGACATTGCCCGAAGATTTACGCCAAGAGCTACTATGTGCGTTGCAACAGCAGCATGATTCACTGCAAGCGGAAGGGAAAAAGGAGAAGCTTAGCGCGACTCAGCCGCTCAAACAATCTCTGATCGAGCCGCTGAGTGATCGAGAATTGGAGATTTTACGCCTGGTCTATCAGGGGCTTTCCAACAGTGAAATTGCCGAGAAGCTGATTGTCACCGTTGGCACCGTCAAGAAACATCTGAACAATATCTTTGGCAAATTAGAAGCAGGCAGTCGCACGCAGGCATTGGTGCGAGCGCGTGAGGCAAAGCTATTCTAGTAAGTAAGCAGGGGGCTATTTCTACCAGCGCATTGCTGCTAGCTTGGCCCAATCAGGAAGAAATAGCGTATGCTGTAACTACCAAGGCAACCCCACCTTCGCCCTCCCTTGGTTAGGGTGGGGTCCTCGTTACTGTACGTCCAAATCAAACAAAAGGAATGTTTATGCAAAGCTTTAAAAATTACATTGGCGGCGAATGGGTCGATTCATCCAGCGCTGCCAGCTTTGAAAATCGCAATCCAGCAGATCCAAATGATCTGATCGGTACCTTCCCGCTGGCTACGGAGGCGGATGTGCAGCGCGCGATTGAGGCGGCGCAGACGGCGCTTCCTGGTTGGGCGACCTTACCACCCCCTGCACGAGGTACGATTCTCGATAAAGCAGCCCAAATTCTGGACGCCCGCCAGGATGAGATTGCCAAGGCGTTGACTCGCGAGGAAGGGAAAACCTTCGCCGAAGCCAAAGGTGAAGTCCTGCGTGCTCGCGACATTTTTAAATATTACGCTGGCGAAGGCTGGCGCAATGGCGGTCAGGTCCTACCAAGCAACATTGCTGGCGAACTGCTCTACACCCGCCGCGAGCCGCTGGGTGTCGTCGCTTTGGTCACACCCTGGAATTTCCCAATCGCCATCCCAGCCTGGAAGATGGCACCAGCCTTAGCCTACGGCAATACGGTCGTCTTCAAACCTGCCTCGTTGGTGCCACACACTGCGCTCTTGTTAGTCGAAGTGCTGGTGCAAGCCGGATTGCCCAAGGGTGTGGTGAATCTGGTGACTGGTTCAGGGCGTACGGTGGGTGATACGCTGGTAGGCAGCAAACGCATCGCTGGCATCAGTTTTACTGGTTCAGTGAGTGTGGGCATGGGCATTTACGAAAAAGCCATGAAAAATCTCACCCGCGTCCAACTGGAGATGGGTGGCAAAAATCCAACCATCGTGCTGCGCGACGCCGATATCAATAAGGCCGTGAATATCGCGGTGGCGGGTGGATTTGGCCTCACTGGCCAGGCTTGCACCGCCACCAGCCGTGTCATTGTCGAGGAGGCTGCCGCTGATGCCTTTGCCAGTGCCCTAACGCAGGCGGCCCGCAACCTCAAAATTGGTAATGGACTGGAAAGTGGCATTCAAATGGGTCCGGCTGTCAGCGATGACCAACTCCAGACCGATCTGGAATATATCGGTGTCGGTCAGCAGGAAGGGGCCAAATTGCTGGTGGGTGGTGCTCAGACAGGTGGTAACGGTGGCTTCTTTGTCCAACCGACTGTCTTCGACCGCGTCGAGCCACAGATGCGCATTGCCCAAGAGGAAATTTTTGGCCCGGTCATCAGCATTATCCGTGCCAACGATCTGGATGATGCGATTGAGAAGGCGAACGGCATTGGTTTTGGACTTGCGGCCAGCATTGTGACCAACGATCTGCAAAAAGCCTTCCAATTTGCCAATCGCATTGAGGCGGGCGTGGTAAAGATCAACGAGCCGACCACAGGACTGGCACTCCAGGCTCCCTTTGGCGGCTTTAAAAACTCTAGCGCTAATACCTTCAAAGAACAGGGACAGGCTGCGGTCGAATTCTATACTCGCACCAAGACTGTCTACGTCGGACATGGTTAAACTGCGGTTGCAATGAAAACCGGATGTTGTCTGATAGGAAATATCCGGTTCTCATTCAGAGCAGCGTTTAGAGGAGGAAATTATTGATGTCAAAGATTATTTCGATCCACTCATTTCGGGGCGGCACGGGTAAATCGAATACTACGGCGAACTTGGCTGCCCTGCTTGCTGCACAGGGGCAACGTGTCGGTGTGATTGATACAGATATTCAATCACCTGGCATCCATGTCCTCTTTGGTTTGGAAGGTGGCACCATCGGTCACTCGCTCAACGATTATCTATGGGGGCGCTGTACGATTGGCGAGACGGCGCATGATGTGTCGAATAACCTAGGTGTAGAGATCGCGGGTAAACTTTTTCTAATTCCATCGAGTATCCAGACCGACGCCATCGTCAATGTCCTGCGCGAAGGCTACGACGTGGGCTTACTTACCACCGGATTTCGCAACTTGATCAACGACTTGCAACTCGACCTGCTGCTGATCGATACCCATCCCGGCCTCAACGAAGAGACGCTCTTTTCGATTGCAATCTCGCACACGCTGCTTATTATCATGCGCCCGGACCAACAGGATTACGAGGGTACAGGCGTTACAGTGGAAGTGGCGCAATCTTTGGATGTGCCGCGTTTGTTGCTGTTGGTCAATAAGACGCCAGCCGCCTTCGCTCCGGACGAAGTGCGGAGCCGAGTTGAGCAGGCTTTCCACTGTGAAGTGGCGGCTGTGCTGCCTCATGTTGATGAGATGATGACCTTGGCCAGCAATGGCATCTTTGCTTTGCACTATCCAATGCATGACTTGACCCGACAATACCAGGAAGTGGCTGCACGCCTGTTGGACTGAAATGAACCCACCGCGAAGCAAGCAATTGAATCTGTTGGCGCTGCCGCCGACACAACGTCAACTGTTGCTCTATTTGATGCGCAATGGAGCAACGGAGGGCGCGCTCTTGCCACAGGCACTTAGACTGGATGCCGCTGAGGTAGAGAAGGCACTGACAGCACTGAAAGCCCAAGGGGCGATTGAGGAGCACGATGGCCATCTGCAGATACAGCTCGGACGCACGCGTCCTCGTCGGTTGCCTGCCCGTCTGTGGCCTGCCTTGCAAAGTGCCAACCGACCCTATACCACGCAAGAGATTGTTGCATTGCGCACTGTGGTGCCGATTCTGCAATTTGCCCGTGCCCGTATGGGTGAATTTACCGATCATGGACCGGGCCATGTCTTGCGCGTCAAATCTTTTGCTACGCAATTGGGCTACGCAATGGGCCTGACCGAACATGAACATCGTTTGCTGCGTGCGGCCGCTTTCTTTCACGATGTCGGCAACGTAATTGACCGAGGTCGGCACCACATCATCAGCCAAGAGACGGTGGAAGCGCTTACGGCACGGGGCGATCTGCCCTATAGCAACCGAGAGGCGGCACTGATCGGGTTGCTCTGTCGCTGGCACCGTAAGGAATACGATCCAAACCACAGCGATGAGTTGTACGGCGAGACGATCCGCACTGGGTTGCTCGCCTCGATTTTGCGGGTGGCCGATGCGCTGGATAGTGACTATCGGCGTGTGGACTATGGCGAGAAATTTAAACGGGTGCTGGAAATCTTCTATCCCCAGGAGATGCCCTTCCTCCAGGACTTGGACCAAATTTTGGGGATTCGCATCTGTTGTACACCGCAGGTTCAGTTGCAGGTCTTCGTCCATGCCACGATTGATGTTGAAAAGAGTTACCACATCCGTGCGCTGCGCAAAGATGTCGCCGACACGCCGCTCGACTATGCTATCCGGGTGATCAAGTGTGGACCGACTGGCACTGTTTCGGCTCCAGCCAGCCGCCCCAATGGGCAATTGCCACAACGCACGCTGCTCGTCTCGCCTTTCGATCCGCACAGCTTGATCATGAGCGCATTGAGTCGCAAACAGTTGCTTGCGGCTGGCTATCCGGTGGATCTGTTGATCTATCCTGACACGCCGGATGCCGCCAGTTGGCTCTGGGGCGAGGCGATTACTGAGCGTAACCCAAACGAATTTAGCCACCTTGTGCTGATTGGCGACCGTCCCGATCCTACGCTCTCGCTTGCGTTAGCAGAACAAGTGGCACGCTGGCAGGTGGCTGGCAGCAAAATCAGCTTTCTCAATCGCCACGAAGCCAACTGGACCCGGCTGACCGACTTGCAGCGTAAAACGCTCGCTAACGCTCTCTCGATGACCTTTGGCGGTGACTGGGCTTACTTCTGGGGCGACGATGTAGATGAGACCGATCTCTTTTGGGGACGAGTTGCCGCCCTTTGCACACGTGACCCTATCCAATCAACCGTCAGTGCAACCATCGAGGAGCAGACGATCAGCCAGGGTGTGCTCAAACTGGTCTATGATGGATTGACAAGTGCTACTCACAAAGCGCTGAGCGAAGAAGAATGGGCGGCGTTAGCGACTCCCATCTTGGAGCAGATTACGCTCGACAACCGGGTCTGGTTTGCCGACGCCGCTGCCACTTTTCACTGTCACTACGCCACGCTGCCACAAGCGGTAACGGTGATGGGAAAAGTTTTGCGCTTTGATCTCGCCGCTGTCAACGCTCCCCATACCATCTTCTGGGGCTTGGAGGCGGCAATTGAAGAGCAGGGCCGAAAGCTGGTGCGTGGGATCTGCTTCAACACGCCTTATGCGATTGCCACATGGCAATCCCCTGGCATCAATTCGACCGAGAAAGAAATGATCGAACTGCTGGCAATCAGCCATTGGCGGGAAGAGGACGCAATTCCGATTCGCATCCTCTTCCCCACTGATTGGACGGTGACTCCCGAAGGCAATGAATGTGCCCTGCGCCTGCGCTTGCCGGCCGATCAAGCCGCACAATTGGTGGAACTGCTGGTCGCTGCATGTAATCAAACGTAACGTACGTACATAGTCCTGTTTATCTGAGTAATTCATATGACACAAGATGGCTATTTCAAAAGTCTGTTTGGGTTGGGTTTACATATCTCTGGCGGAAGCGGCGTTCTCTAACGCCGGATGCGGTTGCATTAGAGAATGCTTTTTCTGCGAATTTGTAAATCGATTTTTTGAACTATCCCCTATTGTGGATCTAGTGGGTAACATTTCCGTGCGCCGCACAACTTATAGACAAAGCAGATAGACATTGTATGATCAGGACGCGTAGGGGCACACCCTTGCGGTTGCCCTCTCATGATGCCAACAGGGCACCGGCAAGCGGATGCCCCTACAATGGTGCATCTTTGATTCGTTTTGTCTATTAAAAGAGAACAATCGATTGCGATTCTGTAAAGGGTAAAAGCAGATGACGACCAAAAAACCAATCTCACGCGAGGAAGCATTGGCTGGTTTGGGAGGGCGTGCCAACAAACAAGCCAATACTGTGCTGACGTTGATCGAAAATCGCACGTCGCTGCTGGTAGCTCAAGCGCAACAGGCAGGGAATCCAGCATTGGCGGTGGCTGCGGCACAAAATACACGGCGAACGTATCTTGAAGCCATCGCCCAGGTGCGTGAGCAGCGCCCCAATCCTGAGATTCGAGACATAGAGCGTTACGCTGCGCACTGGGCGACGCTGGTTCCCGAGAACCCAACCATCCGCGCCACCTTAGCCCACCTGTTGGGGCAGAAATATCGCTTCACAGCCCAGACCACGCCAGCGCTCAGTGCCGCCTTGGGGTTGGCGGATGAAGCGGTGCAGCAAACCTATCAACGCCTCTATCAACAGCCGGTGAGTGCGATCTATGCACCGGAGGTGAGTGGTTGGGAAGCGCTGCGTTGGCGCTGGTCGGCCTTTGCCAGCCGTTTGGAAAATTTGCCGCCTTTTTGGCTGACCTTCTTTTTGACAGTGCCTGGTGTTTCGGGTCTGATGGCGTTGCCGATGGCACTTTCCAGCGTGCCGCCGTTGTGGGGTGTCGCCTTTATTTTGCTCTTTGGCATCCTCAATATGATCACCGTGGCCGCTCTGGCCGAAACGGTGGTGCGCAGCGGTACAGCACGTTTTGGGCTGGGTTTTCTGGGTCAGTTGGCGCAGGAATATCTGGGCCAAGAGATGTCGATTTTGTTGACGATTGCGATGGCGCTCAACAACTTTGTGGTGCTGATCATCTTCTTTTTGGGCGTTTCCGGGACATTGGCAGGAGCGACCGGGCTGCCAATCACGCTCTGGATGTTGTTGCCCTTTGTGGTCTGTCTCTATTTCCTCTCTCGTCGTTCGCTGAATGCCACAGTCACCACCAATCTGCTGATCGTCTTCATTAACTTGCTGATTCTGATCGCAATCCCACTCCTGGCGCTGCCTTATTTTGATCTCAACAATCTGACTGCCAGTCAGAACACGATGAGCTTTACCCCAGATGCACTGGGGCTAATGATTGGTATCCTCTCGTCTACCTACTTATCGCACTTTTTGGTGGCTACCTACGGGCCGGTGGTACTGCCACGCCAGCCAAGTGGTCGTGGCTGGATTCGGGGCAGCATGGCGGCGATTGCGGTGCTGACGGTGATTGCCTGTGCCTGGCAGTTGGTGCTAACCGGTGTGCTTTCGCCGGATGTGTTGCGCAACGCCACGGGAACGGTTGTCACGCCGCTGGCCGAACGGGTGGGGTCGTTGGTCAGCATTTTGGGCGTGCTGCTGGTCACGCTCAGCCTGGGACTCACTACGATCCAGGTGGCGCTGGCACAATATTACTCGGTGGAGGAACGGCTGCCACGGCGTGGTTCCGCCTCTTGGGTGGGCAAATTGAGTGAATCACAGCGCTTCTGGCTGGCGATCAGCCCGATGGTATTGATTTTGCTCCTGTCAGAATGGTTGGCGGTAAGCGGCACCGGTTCCTTTGCTAGCCTCTTGGGTATTCTGGGTGCGTTGCTTCTGCCGCTGCTGATTGGCATTTTGCCGATCTTGTTATTGGTCGCCACTCGGCGCAAAGGTGATTTTGTGCCTGGCTACCAGTTAGGCTGGCTGGGCAATCCACTGTTGGTGGGGCTGCTTTATCTCTTCTTCATTGGCAGCGTGCTGATCCACGGCCTCTATATCTGGCAATCCTGGCCGTTACGTATCTTGGCCTTGGCAGGCGGTTTGATCATCTTGCTCGTCAGTTGGCAGACGTGGCGACGCGGGCTCACCAGCAGCCAAACCG
Organism: Caldilineaceae bacterium; assembly: GCA_046328715.1. Lineage (GTDB taxonomy): Bacteria > Chloroflexota > Anaerolineae > Caldilineales > Caldilineaceae > JAXLWB01. Next base: position 25,350 of record JAXLWB010000029.1, read on the forward strand.
TGATCGAAGTGCGCCACGACGAACGGCTCAAAGGTCAAAGTCAGGTGCAGATTGTTACAAACGGGCAAGCGCTAACAAGCGGTGTGCTGCTCGACTACGGCAACCGTCGGGAAGAGCAGCAGACCAACTGTGCCGCCATCGCCGATTTTGCTGCACTCCGGCGCATCCATATTCAATTGCCACAGCTTGAATCATCCAAACTCAAACTGTGGGTACACCACTTGCCTGCGGAAGGTGGTTCATTAGGTGTGCCAGCACAGGTGAAGTTGATTGGCGCAATGCAAGCGTCGCCGAGCACAAGTAGCACAAGCAAAGAGAGCGGACAACTGGCTCTCAACTTACCCAACATGCCCTGCCAGGTTGAGATTGTACTAAGGTAACGATTCTGCGCTCCTCTTTCGGAAAGGTTCTGGCGTAAGCGAAACTTTCTACCCTTCCTGGAAGATGTTTACGGTGAGAAAGTGAGAAACCATGTTATCCACCCTGGAAAAGAAGCAGCGTTTGCGAGGTGTCAATCTCTTTGCCGAAACGCCGGATGACATCCTAGAAGAGGTGGCGCGCTTGTTAGAAGAGGTGGTCTGCCCAGCCGGAACCACACTCTTTGAGCAAGGCGACTTTGGCGATGCCATGTACATCATCCTGGAGGGGCGAGTGCGCGTCCACAGCGGCGGGCGCACGCTGACCGTGCTGGAACAGGGTAGCGTTTTTGGCGAGATGGCCGCTCTCGATCCGGAACCACGCAGCGCTTCGGTTACGGCATTGGAGAATCTACGGCTGCTGCGATTGGAGCGTGTCCCCTTTACAAAGCTGATCACCAGTCGGCCAGAGATTACCACGGGTGTAATCCATATTCTTTGCCAAACATTGCGCGCCCGTACCGGTGCAATGGTGGAGGATTACCAGTATTTGCAGCAGGTAGCGCAGTTGACGGCGGCAGCCAGCGAGGTGGAGGCTGGCATCTATCAACCCGAGGCGATTGAGAATGTAACACAGCGTAGTGACGCTTTGGGCCAACTGGCGCGTGTCTTTCAAAGGATGATCCGTGAGGTCTACACGCGTGAGCAGCGGTTACAGCAGCAGGTACAAGAGTTGCGCATCAAGGTGGACAAAGCCCGCCAAGCGCAGCAAGTCGACAAGATTACCGGCACCGATTATTTTCAACAGTTGCGCAACAAGGCCGGTAAATTGCGCAATCAACTGCAAGGCACAGATGCGGAAGATAACCAAACGTAAAGCTAATGCCGTAAAGCAGTAACTTTCCCGATGAGAAGTGTTGTGGGTAGCGCTGGTAAGCCTTTTGTCTCTTTACTATTGCGCCGATCATATCTATGATTTATACAATAGATCGACCCAGTTTGACCATGGATAAAATTGTAAAGCTAGGATCCTGTTTATGCACCAAGCGACCGATCTGTTGGTTTGGGGGATCATCGTTCATCTAGTTGCCGATTGGCTGTTGCAAACCGAGTGGATGGCCACCTTTAAGATGAACCTGCGCCATCCAGCCGCCTGGGTGCACAGTGGGATTCATACGGTCGGGTTTTGCTTTATCTTTATCTGGCCGCTTGCTGTCCTGATTGGGTTTACCCATCTGCTGATTGATACTCGAAAGCCGTTGCTCTGGTGGATGAAGGTAATTAAACAGATGCCTGCAGATGTCCATTTCCCCATTGTTGAAGTTGCTCTGGACCAGGTGATGCACGTTACCGTGGTAGCCGGAGCTGCACTCTGTTCTGTCTGGCTCGGACTTTCGTAATAGCGTTCTCCTTGACGTGTCTATAACCGAGAAGTTTCATCCATGCCGATTCACGTTCGGCCAAACGTGTCCAGTCAGAATCATTTGTGTGCTATGATCAGGAACCTGTAATTGAGTTTGATGAGCCCAAGATGCAAAATGCATGACGCAGAAGAGCGCTTATAAAATTTGAACAACAAAATGGTAAAGCGTAGGTGCGTGCTTTTAGCCGCACAATGGTTGCATAGACCGACAATCCGCAGCTAAAAGCAGCGGCTAAGATACCCGAAGATAATTATCAATTGTCGAGATGCAACTGGTAGCTATTATGTTTGCCGAGGAAAAAGTATGAGCTATTTAACTTGTCAGCCAACCAAGCCCCTCTATCTAAGAAGGCTGATTGTAAGCATACTATGGATGGCTTTCGTCGCTCTCTATTGGAGCCAACATGCCTACGCTGCCAATTTTGCTGTGGCCTGCAACGATGTGGCTGGTCTTATCAGTGCGATCAACAGTGCCAACAGTAATGGACAAGCGGACATCATCACGCTGGAGGCCAACTGCACCTATACGTTAAGCGCAGTTAATAATAGTATAGATGGCAGCAATGGGTTACCCAACATCAGCAGTGAACTCACTATTATTGGCAATGGGGCGATTATTGGACGTTCAGGCGGTGCACCGGCCTTTCGCATTCTGCATCTTTCTGCGACCGGTAACTTAACCTTGGATGGCGTGACGATCCAGGGTGGTCAAACGGTTGCTTCGGGATGGCCGAATGAAACCGGGGCGGGCATCTTCAATAATCGTGGTAGCTTAACCCTCCGTAACAGTCACGTCACGCTCAATAACTCCTTTGGCAGTGGTTCGGGAATCTACAATTATTCGGGAACGCTCCTACTCTCGCGCAGCACACTTTCGCAAAATACGAGCGGTGGTGATGGCGGCGGTTTGCATAATGATGGCAATGCGGCTCCGGCAGTGGCAACCATCGAGAACAGTACCCTTGCTGGCAACAGCGCGACTGGCGGTGGCGGCGCGATCATGACTACGCTGAATGGTTCAACTGCGACCTTGAACATCTACAACAGCGCATTGGTGAACAACAATGGCTCCAGTGGTACTGGCATCTATATCATCGGCGCGCCGCCCAACAATAGCGTCAACGTCTACAACTCCATCCTAAGCAATCTAGGTATAGAGTGCTCCAATGGCACCTTTGTGGCCAGCGGTGTCAACCTGATCGACGATGCCTCCTGTGGTCCAGTCGCCAATCCAGTTACCAATCTCGACACGAATTTGGTGAGCCAAGGCAACTCGACGCCGATGTATGCACTATTGACTGGCAGCAATGCCATTGATACGGGTAACAACGGGGATGTTGGCGGTGCCACAACCGATCAACGTTCATCCCCGCGTATCATCAATGGCACCGTCGATATTGGCCCCTATGAGTTCGATCAAAGCCAGAGTGCCCCGATCTTTACTGTGAAAACAACCGACGATGTCAACGACGGCATCTGTGGTGCGGTACATTGCTCTTTGCGCGAAGCGATCCTTGCCGTGAACAACGAGCCACCCAGCAGCACGAGTGAAATTCACTTTGCCATTACTGGTGCAGGTCCACACACGATTCAACCCACTTCAGCTCTGCCGCTGATCAATAATGCTGTGGTTATTGATGGCTCGACGCAACCGGGCAGCAACTGTTCTACTTGGCCGCCTACCTTGCAGATTGAAATGAACGGTGCCAATGCAGGAGCAGTGACAACAGGTCTAGTGCTGTTTGGGACTGGCAATACCGTGCGTGGTCTAGTCATCAACCAATTTGGTAACGATGGTATCTTTTTGTTTGGTGGCAACAATACCATTCAATGCAACTTCATTGGTACTGACGTCACAGGCACCCTCAACCGCAGCAACGGACAAAGCGGTATATTTGACAATGGCACTTCCAATAACACGATCGGCGGCTCACTTCCAGGTCAGGGAAACCTCATTTCGAGCCATCCTACCGAACCGCTGCGCTTGGCCAGTACAAGCAACAGCATTGTGCAGGGCAACATCATTGGCTTGGATGTCAATGGCGACACATCACTAGGCTTTAGCGCAAGTGGAATTTTATTGACAGGCAGCAATAATACTCTGGGTGGTACAACCCCAGCAGAGCGCAACATTATCGCAGGGGCAAGTACAGGTATTCTGGTTGCCGTCGGCAGTGGCAATACGATTCAAGGTAACTATATCGGGACCGATGGTACAGGAACTGCCAGCCGTGGCAATTTTCTGGGTATCTGGGTTGAGAATGCTGTCAATACGACGATTGAGGATAACCTCATCTCTGGCAACTTTCAGGCGGGGGTGCAGTTGAGCAATAATTCCTCGAACACCCAGATTCTTGGCAACCGGATCGGCGTTCAGTCCGATGGTATTTCACCGTTGGGTAACAGCCAACAGGGCATACACATCATCAATGCGAGCAACTCCACAATAGGCGGCACTAATACAGGCAATGCAATCGCCTATAACGGCGGTAACGGCGTTCAGATCGACGGCGGGACAGGTAATGCCGTGTTGGGCAACTCCATCTTCGCCAATTATGGTTTGGGGATCGACCTGGGAAACAATGGGATCGATGCCAACGACATTGGTGATCCAGACGGCGGCCCGAACAATGGACAAAATTACCCTGTACTCTTCAATGGGATTAGCGGAAGCGGCACCGTGGTTCAGGCTGGAATGGGTGGCCTACCATCGACTGCCTATACGGTAGAGTTTTTCACCAGCACGAGCTGCGAAACCAATGGCTTTGGCGAAGGACAAACGTTTCTTGGCAGTGCGATTATGACAACCGATGCTAACGGGGTAGCGATTCTCAATACGACCTTCCCCGTGGCAACGCCGGCAGGCCGTTTTCTCACCGCCACGGCAACCGATCCAGCAGGCAACAGTTCCGAATTTGCCTATTGTATGCCTGTGCAGCCAGACAATACCATCTGGCCGAATGCCTTGTCGCTCATCCTGAGTGGCCCGCCTGAAGCGAGGATCGCCAATGCAAGTCAGTTTCTTACCCGTCGGGGCGAAGTGCGTTGGTATAAGGTCCCTGTGCAACCCAATAGCACTGTGCTGGTCGATCTATCCAATCTACCTGCGGATTACGATGTAGCTCTCTTCAAGGATATCGGTAGCGCCTACAGCAGCCTGACCAGCAATCAAGACCTGGCCCGCCTCAATGCTGAGTTGGCACCGTCGGCTTTCTCAAACCCGTTTGCAGTCAGCAATCCCTTCGCAGTGAGCAACCCGTTTGCAGTCTCAAATCCGTTTGCCGTTTCCAATCCCTTTGCGGTGAGTAACCCATTTGCCGTCTCCAATCCTTTCGCCGTCAGCAACCCGTTTGCCGTGAGTAACCCCTTTGCAGTCAGTAACCCGTTTGCGGTGAGCAATCCCTTTGCCGTCTCTAATCCCTTTGCCGTTAGCAACCCGGACGCCTACTCTTCTGCTCAATTGCAAACCTTGATTGCCTTCTCTGCTCAAGAAGGAACTGCCACTGAGAATGTGGCAATCAATACCTGGACCAACACTGGCGATTATTATATTCGTGTCAGTGGTCGTAATGGTGCCTTCGCTAGCCAGACTGCCTTTCAACTCAATGTGACGTTGCTTGGCGGGGCGTGTGGTTCATTCGTACCTGCCACATTGCCTCCACCTGGCACCACGGCAAGCTCTGGCAATTACCGTACGATTGTCCTGCACGATGTAAGCCACATGGAAGGCACTGCCCAGGAACGAGCCGATCTCTTGACTCGCCTGCAAACTCTGACAGGACGGAGTGAAGTGCAGGGTGTGTTAGTCGACCTGAACCTGGATAATCGTATTACGACCGCCCGCAATCAGGCCGTGGCAAACTCTGGTTGTCCCTATGCGACCAATCTGTGGGCCTACGAGGTGCGAGAACTCATTCAACGCTACTGGACCCTCAATCCGAATCTGGCCTATGTGGTGTTGGTCGGCAATGATGGGATCATTCCTTTCTTCCGCTATCCCGATCCAGCACCGGTTTCGCCTGAATCTGACTTCGAACCGCCTGTGCTGGACGACACCATCTCGGAAGCCAACTTGCGCCTAAAATATCTACTCAGCCAGGATGCCTACGGCTCACGGGTCGAGATTTCGCTGCAAAGTCATACATTGCCTATTCCCGAATTGGCAGTTGGACGATTAGTGGAAACCGCAGCCGAAGCCAGAACGGTGGTGGATGCCTATTTGCGTACGACTGGTGGCGTTGCCCCTGCACCTACCTCGGCGCTCGTCACCAGTTATGGCTTTCTGGAAGATGGATCGCGCGCGGTACTGCAGGAATTGCAGTTAGGATTGCCTAGCAATGCCACGGTCCATTCCTTGATCGACCCCTTCTATCGTCCCCCGACCGATCCAAATTCATGGACCGCAGATCAACTTCGTCCCCTCTTGCTCACCCAGCGGCATGACTTAATCTTCTTGGCTGGTCACTTCAATCCGAGCCGCTTACTTGCTGCTGATTACAGTTCGACCTTGAGCGCTGCCGAAGTGGCGGCTTCCAGTGCCAACCTAACCAACGCCGTGATCTACAGCAGTGGTTGTCACGCTGGTTATAACTTGGTCAATGACCACGCCGTGCCAGGCGTCACCGATGCTCCGCCAGATTGGGCGCAGGCTTTTGCGCGTAAAGGCGCGCTGCTGATTGCGGGCACTGGCTATCAATATGGCGATGCTGATTACCAGGAGTACTCAGAACGGCTCTATCTATCCTTTACGCAACAGTTGCGCATCGGGAGCGGGCCGGTGTCGGTAGGTAAGGCATTGGTGGCAGCTAAGCGTGATTACATGGCCGACACAGGTGTTGAGATCGATGGCATCTTTGAAAAGACAATCCTGGTTTCGGCGCTTTTTGGTTTGCCCATGTTGAGCGTCGATCTGCCTAATCGGATGGCTGCACCCAGCCTGCCGCCCGTGGTGCCAGGTACGCCTGCTGTGGTTGGAGATGGGCCAGGTAGCGCGCTTGGTTTGCGTACTGCCGATGTGAGCCTGATACCTCAACTCTTGAAAGTAACCAACGTTTTGACCGATGGGGTCACCAATCAGCCAGTGCAGACCATCTACTATCGAGGCAGCGACGGGCAAGTGGCACGTCCCGGCTTCCCGATTCAGCCGTTGGAAATTGCCAACGTGACCAATAACAGTGCTGGTATTGTGCGCGGTGTTGGCTTTCGTGCTGGGACGTTTGTGGATGAGAACGATATCCAACCGCATACCAGCGTTCCTGCGACCGAATTGGCCGGGAGTCATCCGCTCTTCTACTCGGTCAACTTCTTTCCCGAAGTGCCTTGGCAACTTAACTATTACGACTATCTGGGCGATCCAACCAATGGTACCATCCGCCTGATGTTGACGCCGACGCAGTATAAGTCGAATGCGGTTGGCTCTGCGACAGGCATGTTGCGTCGTTTTAGCTCGATGAACTTCCGGCTCTTCTACAGTCAGGATAAGAGCGCCGCTGCGCTGGCGGCACCGCCCACGATTGCCCATGTTGCAAGCACAAGCAATGGTAACAACATCCAGTTTGCCGTGGAGGTCAACCGGAGCAGCGAACTTGCCGATGTACAGGAAGTGTGGGTTACCTATATTACAGGCAACAGTACAACCTGGCAGTCGCTCGATCTCGTTCGCAATGCGACCAACCCGATACTTTGGGAAGGTACGCTAAGCAATGGTACAGCGACTGGCCTGCGCTTTATAGTGCAAGCGGCCAGTGGCACTGGATTGGTCACGCTCGATACCAATCAAGGCGAATATTACTCAGTGGGTATCGATCCAGGCGCGCCGACTCCAGCACCGATCGGAGGACAGCCTCCTGCACGGAGTAGTAGCCTCAGCCTTTTGTTAGCGCCTGCTTCGGGGGTTTTTGCCAATCAGACGACTTTCAGCGCACGACTCACCAGCGACGGCGCCCCTTTGGTCGGGCAGATTGTGAGCTTTGGCTTGGGTTCGCAAAATTTGCAGGTGACCACTAATGGAGACGGACAGGCGACCGTTACCTTGCTGCTCAGCGATCGACCGGGTAGTTATACTGCACAGGCTTCCTTTGCTGGCTCTGCCGAATATGAGGCAGCCACAACTAGTGCACCCTTTGTCATTAATAAACAAGAAACCAATCTAGTGCTAAATCCAGCCTCGCTGACATTTTACCAGGGTGCAATCACCGTAATCACTGCCACCTTGAGCGATACTGCCAACCGTGGCTTGCGCGAACGTACTGTTCTTTTTGTGATTCGCAACGCCAATACCACTGTCTATAGCAAGGCGATCGTTAGTGACTTTCAGGGGCGTGCGAGAATGGATCTCGGCGCGGCTCAATTGCTTCCTGGAAATTACACATTGACTGCCTACTTTGGCGGAGCATCGCCTGTGGTTGGGCTCACCTTAAATGATGATTATTACCAAGCCTCAACTGCCACTGGCACGATCATGGTCAATGCGCCGCCTTCACCCGACACTCAGATTACAGGCCAACCAAGCAATCCCAGCACCAGTGCCAGTGCAATCTTCACCTTTACCGGCAGCGGCGGCAGCGGCCTGTTGCACTTTGAATGTCAGCTTGATGGCAGTGCCACTGCTGCTTGTAGCAGCCCAAAAAGTTACACCAATCTTGCTAACGGCAACCATACCTTTACCGTGCGCGCTATCGATGTACTCAATCAGGTTGATCCAACGCCTGCCAGCTACACTTGGACGGTCCAGACCCTTCCTGGCGTATTAATCGGCAGTTGTGGTAGTTACAATGTCTATCGTACCCTGCAGAATCAATTGGTTGCACCGGGCTGGAGCGGGGCGATCAAAGTCGGTGGCAGCGGCAAAGATACAATGAACGGTAGCAGCGGTCCGGACTTGATGCTTGGCTTGGGTGGCAATGACACATTGTCGGGACAGGGAGGAGATGATCTCCTGTGCGGCGGCGAAGGTAACGATCTGCTTCAGGGCTATGCGGGCAATGATACTTTGGATGGTGGTGTAGGCGCAGATGTGCTCAACGGCGGGGCTGGCGACTTTGACCAATTGTTGGGCGGCGATGGCAATGACACCCTACTCGATGGGGATGGAGTGAGTGTCGCCCGGGGTGGAGCAGGCAACGATCTCTTTACCTTGGTGCAGCGTAAAGGCTGGCGTGATCAAAATGGCCAAGCCCGCCTCACCGGTGTTGCGGCTGGTTATGGTAATGACACAGTTGGCATCGCTATCCTCGATACTGTGCAGTTCTATGTCGATATAACGGGCGATGAGCGAGACGTTCCACCCTCGCCACTGGAAGGCAAACAGGATCAACTGGCACTGGCTGGGCGGATCATGTCCACCTCGCAAATTATTAAATTTGAGCAACGGCTCGTTACCCATGCCGATGACGAGATCCCAACTATCGGTGACGAGGATGGCGCAGAGTTCCTACCCGTAGAGGAAACACAAACCTCAAAAGTCTATTTGCCTGTCGTGACAAGATGAGCGTGTCTATGCCGAAATTGTTGACATTGACAAACTTGCGTTCGATGATTGATGTTCGTGCGCAGGAAGTGCCGTTGGTCGGATTGGTGTTGCTCTACGCACTCTGCGCAACAACGACGGACATTCTGATCAGCACGACGGCCTATGCGCTTTTTCTTGATACCTTCGATGCCCAACGCTTGCCCTATATTTATGTTGGAGTCAGTCTTGGCTCGGTCCTGATTTCATCGTTTTATCTGCAACTGAGTCAACGCTACTCACTGGCTCAGTTGCTGTTTGGCAAACATCTCTTACTCGTATTGATCCTGGTCAGCTACCGAGCTTTGTTAAGCGTAAGCACAGCACGCTGGCTCATCTTCTGCCTGCCAATTGTCCATGGGGTGATCAATGTTCTCCTCTACATGGCCTTTTGGAACTTGGTTGGACGCCTCTTTAACCTACAGCAGGGCAAACGCCTCTTTGGTCTCTTTGGCGCAGGGCAACAGATCGCATGCCTGGGCGTGGGCATTCTGATTCCTTCGCTCGTATTGTGGTTGGGTGCCATCAATCTGTTGTTGGTTGCTGCCTGTGCGAGCGGGGGCGCACTTTTGTTTTTGACGCTACTTACACGCAAGGCTGCCAATTTGCACATTGTGGAGCACGACGAGCCGGTGGCAAATGGCGAAACTGCAACCCCGAATCAATCCATTTTACGTGATTCTTACATCCAATTGATCTTTGGCATGGTTTTTCTCTTTACTTTGGGTAGCTACTTTGTCGATAACATCTTCTACAATCGACTGGAAGATTACTACCCCAATGAAGATCAGATGGCCAGCTTTCTCGGCCTGTTTAATGGACTGATCGGTGGGTTGAGTTTATTGAGCCAATTCTTTGTCGCCAATCGCTTGCTCAACCAGTTTGGGGTACGAGCTGTGGTTATTCTCACGCCGCTGCTTTTGTTGATCTCTACTTTACTCTTCGCTTTGCTTGGCGGCCTTTGGGGCTTGATCCCGCTGCATTTTTGGTTGGCAGTCAACATGAATCTGCTGCTACAAGTGATGAATGACACCGATAATACGGCGGCCAATCTGCTCTATCAACCGTTGCCAACTACCCTACGCACCCGTACCCAAACGATTGTTGATGGCATTGTGTCGCCGGGCGCGGTCGGTATAACGGGTGTCGTTCTGCTGGTTCTGACCAGCTTGCTGCACTTTGACGCTTTGCAACTAAGCTATGTTTTGTTGCCCATTTTGCTGCTTTGGGCTGCGGCAGGTCGGCTGCTGGGGCGCAGTTACGGGGTTCGAGTACAACAGGCACTACGGCAACGCACCATTCAGGGCAAGCAGGAGATTCAACTGGATCGCTCGGGACTGGAAATTGTCCACCAGGCGCTGGCTAACCCTCATCCAGGTGCTGTCCTGTATGCGCTCGATATGCTAGGTGCGAACAATCGCGATGAATTGGCACAGGCCCTGCCGCGTTTGTTGAATCATGCAAGCACTGATGTGCGTTTAGAGGCGTTGACACGCATGGAACGGCTAGGTGAGAATGCTACGCTGCCGGCGATCTACCACTGTTGGCAGCATGATCCCGAACCTGTGGTGCGGAATGCCGCTCTCCAATCGCTTGCTACGTTGGGTGGAGCGGATACGATTGACCAACTCTATGATTTCTTGAACGCCGCTGACAGCCAGGTACGCCGTAGCGTGATGATCGGCTTCTTACGTAGCGGGGAGTTGGAGGCAATCCTGGCAGCGGGCGAGCAACTCACCCGTCTAATAAGTTCACCGATCCCTGCCGAGAGAATCTTGGCTGCGCAAATCTTGGGTGAAAGTGGCGTAGCTGGCTTTTACCGACCTCTGCTCGCCATGGTGGCTGATGCGCAACCACAGGTGCAACGGGCTGCCTTGCAATCGGCACGAAAAGTGCATCATCCCAAACTCTGGCCTTCGCTCATCGCTGCCCTGGCTCAGCCACAGACGCGTGCGGCCGCACGTACCGCCTTGATGGCGGCAGGGGAAACGATCCTGCCTACCTTACACGTGCTGCTTGCCCATCCGGCATCAAGTGAAGCAACACAGCCAAGATTCAATGACCAGGTGCGTAGTGAACTGGTGCGAATTTGTGGGCGCATCGTTGGCGCTCATCTCGGCAGCCCACTTTATCGTGCCAAGTCGATTACACTCCTGCTGACCAATCTGGAATTCCCCGATCTGCATGTGCGCACACGCGCGTTGCAAGCTCTCTCGTACGCTGGCTACCAGGCAGACGCCACGATCCGCCCCACGCTTGAGGCGCAGATTCAAGGCGAGTTTGCCTTCGCCGCTTGGGCAGTGGCGGGGCTGGTCGATCTTGATGGCATACCCGCAGCAGAACTTTTGCGTAATGCCTTGTCGGAAAGCCTGCGGCAGCAGCGAATGCGCTTCTACTGGTGGTTCACGCTGCTCTATCAGGGTACGAGCTTGTCGAAAGTACGCGATGCATTTGGGTTGGTGCAGGGATCGCGTCGACAACCCGCAGCAGAACAGCGAGCTTATCTATTCGAAGCAATCGACCTTTTGCTGGCTAAGAATTTTTCCAAACACCTTCTGCCCTTATTGGACGAATTGACGCCAACTCAACAATTGTCACGGTTGGCAACCATCTTCCCACAACCGACACTCTCCCCTCAACAGCGCCTGGCTGTGATTGTTTGCGAGAATGCTCCTTGGATTAGCGCTTGGTTGCGTGCCGTTGCCCTGTACACGGTCCCCACCGTAGGTCTGCCAGAAGAGTTAGCTGCTGTAGAGCAAGAGGCACAATCACTCACTGCCTCGCCAGAGGAGTTGCTTTCGAGCACTGCGTCCTGGCTCCTGAAGCGATTGCCTTGCCAACCCGATACAGAGAATAAGACAGACCCAGAAGAGAATACCAACCTAACCCACTGTGGAGAGACCACCATGCTGCTGACGATTGAAAAGGTGATCATTTTGCGAACCGTTGATATCTTTGCAGGAACACCGGACGAAGTACTGGTCGAAGTTGCCGCTCTGCTCAAAGAGATTGACGCACCACCTGGTACGACAATCTTTGCTCAGGGCGATCAAGGGGACAGCATGTATATCATCGTCGAAGGGGAGGTCGAGGCACGCAATGGTGACCATGTCTTTACTCATATGGGCGAGCGTGAGGTCTTTGGCGAAATGGCATTATTAGATGGCGAGCCACGCACTGCTACGATCCGCACCACACAGGCAACTCACCTGCTACGGCTCGATCAAGAACCATTTTACGAGTTGATGGAAGATCGCTTGGAGATTGTACGTGGCATCATTCATGTGTTGCTGCAACGGCTGCGGGCGCGCACCAATGACGTCAATCGTTTGCAGGCGCAGTTGCAAGTGACTCAACCGTAACCAGGGCTTCCTCAATTGCCTCTTCCACGCTCAGCCTACGCCCTACTTCCCAAACAATTGTAGCTGCTTCGAATCCCAAAGCTTGCCGCGCAGGTTCCAAGGCTTGATCCAGTTGGCTCTGTTCGGTCGAGGAGAGTGGGGTAAGGAGTGTCTCCCGTAGAGCCGTCGCTGCCCCTGCCAAACGAATGGCCCGCTCTGCCTCGCCGCGCAGCGACAACAGGCCGCCAAGGCTCTCCAGAATATAGGCGAGTGCTCGGCGGTCACTCAAGCTGCGATAAATTTGTAAACTTTCCTGATAAAGTGGATAGGCAGTTGAATAGTCCCCTTGGGCGCGCAACACGTTGCCCAATGTCAAAAGCGTATTGCCGAGCGACCACTTATCGCCAATATTGCGATATATGGCCACTGCCTCTTCCAAATGGAGCAATGCCTCACTATATTGTGCTTGCATGAGAGCTAGTTCACCCAGGTTGTTGAGCGAGTTGGCTACGCCCCACTGATCGCCCAAACTACGCCGGATGGCCAAACTTTCCAAAAAGAGCTCGTTTGACTGGGTAAGATCTCCTTGATTGGCGGCGGTAATCGCTAAATCGCTCAACGTGTTGGCAACTTGTGACTGCTCCTGCAATTGACGGCGCAGGGCGAGTCCTTCCATGTAACGGACATGTGCGGTAGCATAGTCACCTTGATACAAAGCTAGTGAACCGGAGCAGACGAGCGCCTTGGCCAAATTGGTTTGATCGCCTACCTGCTCGGCGATGGCTTGTGCCTGGGTAAAGTAGGTGGCCGCTTCAGCATAGCGACTCTGTTTGCGGCGCAGTTCACCAAGAGCAATCTGACATTGGGCCTGTAATGATGGATCGTTAGTCTGTTCCGCCAGAGCCAAAGCGGCCTGAAAACGATTTTCGGCCTCGCCATATTGGCCGATCGTATCGAAAATCTGGCCTAGTTTGAAGAGCACTGTATCCTGATCTTCAAGCGGCAGGATAGGCAGTAACTGAGTAAAATAGTCCAACGCAGCACCGTTGGCAAAGGCTGCCTGGGCCGCTTCCCCGGCGCGGCGCAGATAGATACGCTGTTTGCCCTGATTGGCACTGCGTGCATAGTGATAGGCAAGCAGATCGAGAAAATGGTCAAGCGTCTCCGGGTACCGTTGTTCGATAAATCGGCCAATCTGTTCGTGTAAGCTCAGCTTGAGCGCATGAGGTAGACTCTCGTAGGTGACGCTTTGCGTAATCACCTGACGAAAGCGATAGATCAACTCTGGCTCAGTGGGCTCGCGCAGAAACAACTCTTGCTGGTACAAGCGGTCCAGATCAGTGTGAATGCGCGTCGAATCACCCAACTCAGGATAGACCCCAGCAAGCCACGCCTCTTGAAAGAGCCGACCAATCACGCTGGCTACCTTCACTGTGATCTTCTGGCTTTCACTGAACTGATCGAGCAAGCTCAACATCAATCGTTGCAAACTGTCGGGCAACTCAACTTGTTCCAGCGCAGTGCTATTCTGAAAATCCACACCTTGGTAGTGTAGATACGTCAGCAATTCTTCCAGATAAAAGGGGTTGCCTTCGGTCTGGGTAATCAAGCGATCAATCACGGTTGCCGGCAGCGCTGTCTCTTTGCCGAGCAGTTGGGCTACCTTCAAGTCGATAAACTGTGCCGATTCCGTCTGGGTCAGCGCCGAAATCGGAATCTCGGTATAGTGGGATTGGGTGTGGGCACGTTGCGAGCGGAGGCGTGTTTCACCCTCCTGCAAACGCGACACGCAGACCAGCAGCACAGGCAGATCAACGATGGCTGGCACGATGGTTTCGAGCAATTCGTAGGAGAGCGGGTCCAGCCATTGACAGGCTTCAAGCAAAATGAGCAATGGCCTCTGGCGCGCCTTGGAGCGTAAACAATCTAGGAGCAACTCTTCTAGCAATGTCTTGCGTAACTTGGGATCCAGAGATTGGGTAAGTTCATTATCTGGGATCGCCAGATTGAGCACGGCTCCTAGAATCGGAGCACGGGCGACAAAGATCGGATTGATCTCTGCTAGCTGGGTGTGCAATGTACGAGTTTGTCGCGCTAGCGACCATCCACTATCGATGCCAAAGATCGCCCGCCAAATAGGTTGCCAAGCTAAATAGCTGCTATTGATCCCATAGGATTCGCACTCGCCGCCATAGAGCGCAAAGTTCTGTACGGTTGCCAGCCGCAAAATTTCCGCAACTAGGCGCGATTTTCCGATACCAGCCTCGCCCACAAGGCCAAGCAGTTGACCCTGACCTTGGAGTGCCAACATCATCTTTTCAATTGCCGTTTCCAATTCATCCTGACGCCCGATCATGGGCAAGGCATAGAGGGGGACGCTTAGTTGCCCGCTGCGTACTTGCTGCGTTCCCTGTAATGCAAAGATGGCAACGGGTTCGCTCTTGCCTTTAACACGAATGGACGGAAGCTCTTCGACGATAAAGGTGTCACTCAAGGACTGTTGAGCTGTTTCGCTGAGCAGAATTTGACTGGGGCTGGCAGCCATCATTAGGCGGGCGGCCAAGTTGACTTCGTCACCTAATACGCCGTAAGTGCGGTGATGAGCACCACCATAGGCTCCTGCACGCATTCGCCCCTGGCTGATGCCGATTTGCACACTCGTGATGAAGTTCAGATCCTGGGGCAGAGCAACGAGTGCCAATGCTGCGGCAGCCGCATGGTCGGCGTTGTTTTCGTGGGCGAGCGGGGCACCAAAATTGATGTAAAGATAGCTGCCCTTGTCGCCTAGGTTGAGGTCAATCAGCGTGCCTTCATAATGATCGGCAATGCCCTGCACCCAACGAATATAAGCATCTAGTTTGTTACCTGCCTCGGTATCCTGGTCGTAGTCGATGCCTGTAAAGCGTACAAAAAGGGCGACCGTTGGGCGCAATTCAGCTAGAAAGTTGCCTAAGCCCTGGCGCAGCCGTTCATACACTTGGGGCAGCAGCCAAACACGCACCTGCCCATCATGCAACTGCCGGGTATCGAGCGGCGGCCAGGGCATGGCAGTCACTGCCACGCGCAGCCCTTGTACGACACCAACACTTGATTCTCCCTCCGGATCATGGCGCAATTCCGGCAGTTGCACGCTGTCGGTCAAAGTTTCCAAGGTCAGTGGGTCAAGCACCACTTCTCCGCGCTTTGCCTGGTGTTCGGCATTCGAGAGGCGTACTAGCGTGTCCCCAGCCAGCACGTCAATCACCCGCTTGGCTGGATCGCCCACCAGGAAGCGGCGCACGGTGCCTGTTGCTATCGCAGCTTTCATAGCTATGCTGACCACACTGCCAGCTGGCGTGCTGACGGCGGCAAATCGTTGCATAGCATTTTGCATGGCCAGGGCGCAAGCTGTGGCACGGAGCCCGTCATCGCCATCGATCCAACAGGTGATGGCGTCCCCAGCAAATGAAATGACGCTGCCTCGGTAACGATGCAGTTCATCGATAATGGCGTCGTAGACTAGGTTCAAGTAGCGGGTCAACTCTTCTGCGCCACGCTGCGCACCTAGCTCACGTACCAGCGCTTCGGTTAGGGCAGTAAAGCCAGAAATATCGACGAAGAGTGCGGCACCCTGGGTGCGATCTGCCAAGGTGTAGCCGCCAGCCAACGCGAAACGGCGATCCATCGGGAGGTAATTGATGAGGTCATCGGGGGCGGTCCGTGGTTGTTGCATAGGTGTGATGCACTCAGCCGACAAAAGTAAGCCAAAACAATTCCGCCTTATCCTTTCCAAAGGCGTAGGTAAGAACTGCCATTGTAATCTATTTTGCACTAGATTGTATAGACTGGAGGTGCTGGTTGCTTTTGCGAGGAAGCTTCGATAGGAAAGAGGGGAAGGAAAGCTTGAGGAGAATGTTGACTGAGTTTTTGGGCTAGACGTGAGGAACTTCGGTGCTGGATGGCTTATCATCCAGCACCGATTGTGTTACTTAGTGGAATGTCCGTTTAATTTTTAGAAACAGAATCAGCCTGCTTCTTCGAGAATAGTCACAATCTATTTCTAAAAATTAAGTAGGTGGACTATTAGTCTAGAATGGAATATCTCCACCACTTCCCGCACCAGGATCCGAGCTTTCGCTGCTATTGGCTGCTTCGCTCATTGTCCGGTTGCCAGAGAGGAAACGCACCACGTCTGCATTGACTTCGAGCGAGGCTGAGATTTGACCATCACGATTGCTATAGCCACGTGCTTTGACTGTGCCAGTGACCATCACCATGCTTCCCTTGGTCAAGTATTGAGCACAAGTTTCGGCTTGCTTGCGCCAGGTCGTGACTCGATGCCAGGTGGTTTCTTCTTGCCTTACCCCCTGTTCGTTGTTCCACACACGATCAGTTGCAACACTGAAGGAACAGACGGGGGTTCCACTGGAGGTGTAACGCATTTCGGGGTCAGCACCCAAGCGACCAACAATAGTAAGCATTTGATACATGGCAAAGTTCTCCTTCGAATAGTTTTACATGCGCTAACCATCGTTCTATTATAGCAGATTTTCCACTACTATACAACGAAGAGCCGATCCTAAAGAGCTTATACAGGATGTTTTAGAAGGCTGTTAGACTATAAAATGAATTGATTATCTTATGCTAGCTTAATTTTATATGAATTACAAATTATGCCCTGAATCGTTGGCATTTGCGAGGCGATACTGCGATACGAGGAAAAAGTTACAGGGTAGCAGAACAATCATTCGCTCTGCTACCCTGTAATAAACTGTAAGGGGAACTCAATTATCTGGTCAGTAACGGCAAGAACATGCGAAGTTGTAAGCTTGCTTCTGCGCCGTCTTCACCGACAGGCTCACTCAAATACTCAGCCCCATCAAGCTCCCGGGGCAACTGATGAGTTTCAGCCGTCAACAGGATCAGTCGCTGTTCGAATTTAATGATTGTTGAAGCTGGCGCAATATTGCCTGTCAGGACAAGGCGATCGCTTTTGCCTTCCTGGCTACTGGGCGGAGTATCAAGTTCATCACCAGTGATGTCAATCAAGAACTGCGCTGGGTCGAGAATGATCAAGCCAACCGTATCGTTCCCATAACCTGCGGCAAGCCCTGCAAAGTTCGTTTGTCCGCTGCTGTTGCGCCAGCCATTGCGCAACACAATTGTGAAGAGATCGTTCCCAGTGCCACCTTGCGCCGTGAGTACACCATCTCCATCGAGCAAGGTGTCGTTGTCTGCACCTGCCACTAAGTGGTCGTAATCGCCGTTGCCACCGTTGAGTACATCATTCCCAGCACCGCC
Organism: Caldilineaceae bacterium; assembly: GCA_046328715.1. Taxonomy (GTDB): domain Bacteria; phylum Chloroflexota; class Anaerolineae; order Caldilineales; family Caldilineaceae; genus JAXLWB01. The sequence continues at coordinate 43,257 of JAXLWB010000029.1, forward strand.
GTCGAGGAAATCATTCCCGTCTAGGCCGAAGAGCAGATCAACGCCATTATCACCACAGATCACATCGTTACCGCCATTGCCATTGATCAGATCATTGCCGCCCAAACCCAGAATCAGATCTGGGCCATTGCCGCCGTTCAATGTGTTGTTGCCGCTGGTTCCAACCAAGATAGCACCACTCCACCGTGGGACAACATAGCTGCTACCGTTGCGGTAGATGGTGTAACCACCACAGCTCTCTAGCACTGTTCCTGGGGGTAAAACTGTATAGCTTACACTGACCGGTGTTGAACTATTGCCTGCCTTGTCTGTGGCGCTGCTACATGTGGCTGTGAAATTACCAATACCATCGATGTTGCCGCCAGTCACACTGATGGTGGCGGCGCTGGCGACGCCTGACGTCGCATCTTGGGTATTGCAACTTGCGCTTGGTACGCTGCCGTAGGTGTAGCTTGCTCCGTTACTCACCCCGGTGACGGTGACCGTAGGTGCCACCTTATCCACCTTCACGCTGTAGCTAGCACTGCCTGTGTTGCCAGCCTTATCGCGACAGGTGGCAGTCAATGTCAATTCGCCTTCACCGCTTGATGTGCTACTGGTCGTACAGTTGGGGGTATCAATGCCGGCGCCGTTGTCGCTCCAATTCCAGGTGACAGTTACATCGCTGTTGTTCCAGCCAGCGCCGTTGGCTGCAGGTGATTGAGTTGGAGCGGCGACGGGTGCCGCACCGTCAAGATCCAGCCCCACCAGTACAGGATCGTGATCCGAGACGCGGAATTGATCGGGAGCATATAAGCTCACGAGTTGGCCTGCGCTTTTGAAGTCGTCATTGTAGTCGAGCACCGAAGGTTCGTCGGCGTTGATGTGATTGTCACCCACACCTGCTACCTGGGCCACGATCGAAGGTGAGCCAAGTGCCTGGTCTAGATAGCCCCACTGCCCATCGAACACATAGGAGTAGGCATCTGGACCGATGAAGGTAGAAACCAGATTGGTAAAGCCGCCACCGAGTAACGTTGTAATCGGATCTTCCATAGCGTAGGAATTGTAGTCGCCGATCATCAAGATGTCTGGATCGCCCGTACCAGTCGGATCGGTTGCGAACCAATTCAGCAACTCGTTGACTGCGTTGACGCGAACACCATTACAGTTGCCCTGCCCATCGCCTGCATCGGGTGCGTCACAGGCTGAGCCTTTGCTCTTCAAGTGATTGATGTTGATGATAAAGATCGCTCCCGTGGCATTTTGACGGAAAGCTTGGGCGACCGAGGCACGGTTGCGTGGCGCGCTATCACCACCGTTGACGAATGCCTCTGTGTTTAATGCCGCAGTCTGTCCCACGGGAGTCACCACAGCCGGTTTGTAGAGCAAGGCAACTTTGATCGCATCCATTCCCATGTCATTTACCTGGCCGGTTGCGGCGTCCACATCGATAAAGGCATAGGTGCCAGGAGCTGTCGCCGCATTGAGCTGATCGACCAGAAATTGGAGGGCGCTGGTTGGCCCGTAGCCATCGTTTTCCAACTCATTCACGCCGAGGACATCCGGGTTCATAGCGACAATCGCTGCAACCGTCTTGGGCCACTGGCGTGCGAATTCGCCTGCATCATCGGCACCCCGACAATCGGTTGCGGCACCACCTACGCCATTCGTGCAGGCACCCGTGCCAAAGGTATTGAAGAAATTGAGCAGGTTCATGCCCGTTACTTTAAGTGAACCACCCACGGCTGGCGGCGACATCGGGCGAGGATTGGCGGGTTGGAAGTCGGGCAATGTGGCACCCAGCGCATTGATCGGTCGTACCCGATAGGCGTTACCACTAGCCGAATTGCCTGCCCAGGTGTAAGTCATCAGACCGACGATGTTGGTTACATTATCGCCACCACGCAAGGTGTTGCTCGCAGAAAGCGGGTTGCCGTTGCGCCCAAAGAGGATCGGATCAGGATTCTGGTTTTGCAGCGCGTCGTCCAGAATAATCTGGTTGAGGTCATTCTGGGCTTGGAGGGCCAATGCCGCAGCTCCGGGCGCAACCACGTTGGTCGGCTGTTGTAGCCGTCCACCAGAGGAGAGCAACACTTGCCCGAAGCGTCCAAGTTGGAAGTGTTCGGAGACATAGAGCGTTTGCGGAAGGCGCACCAACATGCCTTCATAGCGCTCAGGATAGGTAGCTGAGGGGAAAGGCAGCGTGACATCGACTGGATCGACCGAGCCTGTGCCACACTTCACCAGCGTCGAGGCATTGATCTGCGTCTGATCCTGAAACTCTGTTGCGGAACCAGTGACACGGACGATATCGCCCAGGCTAACGCTGTTGTTGTTGCCGTTGAAGACAAAGATACCATCCGAAGTCGCCGGGTCGTTATCTCCTGCTGCGTCTTGAAGATAGAAACCGCGCAGGGTAGGGGATGGACCTTCATAGTCGCCAACGACAACGCCTTTGGTTGTCACAGTACCCGTAATGGCTGCGGCCAAGCCACTGCCCTGAATTGCATAAATTGGGGTGAAGGTCAGGGTACAAGGATCGACTGCTACTACCGAGAAGTTAAAGCTATAATTCTCTGCCATTGCGTCGGGTGGGTCGTTTCCGTCCTGATCCGTGACATTGGCAGCATTGATGGTCACTGTACAACTGTCCCCGGCTGCGAAGTCTGTGTCTGGGTTCAGGGTAAAGGTAGTCGGTCCGCCGCTGACTGTGGCGGTGTGAGGACCGCTGGTGCAGCTAATTGTGTACCAGTCGCCGCTCACATTCACCGCCTCACTAAAGACGAGGGTGATATCACTGGTAGCAGCCACATCGGTCGCATTGTTTGCTGGTGAGGTTGAGGAGACGGTAGGGGCACTGTCCGTAACACTACCACAAGATGCGCTATGTGTTCCCAAGCCATCAAAGGCGTCAGTTGCAAATCCGTCCCATTCGACAGCAGGCTCAAACGCGTCGCTACCATTGGTATCTCCTGTACAAATGGTGGCTTTACGTCGTATTGTATTGTCGGCTGTGCTGGTTAGCCCTGCGCCCCATTCTGTACCAGGATCGAGGCCAATTTGACCAATTACATCAAGAACATTGGTCCCTTTGCGCAGCACAACCGCATCATCTCCGTTAAACCAACCAGATCCATTGGTCTGATCCGCCTGGGCAAGGATGGTTGCGTTGGCACTGCTCTGCGCAAGCACATAGACATCGCTACTTGCGACTGTTCCCGTCAGGTTGATGGTCAAACTGGCGGTTGCTGCTCCATTGAAGTACATCTGGATGTTGTAGGAATTTCCTGCCAGATCAACAGTTGCCCCCGTGCCATTGTAGATTTCCAACGCCTTATTGTTACTACTACCCTCAATATATTCAGAGAAAAAGAGATCAGTTGCTGCTGCCGCTTGCACCGACTGCTCGGCCGATTGCCCGGCAGCAACCACGGGTAGAAACACTTGTTTGTTTCCTACTTCTGGGCTGGACTGCGCCAAAGCTGATACGGGCAACACAATCGCCAGCAGCAAAACCACCAGCGTAACTTTTGAAGAGTGTCGAAGTAGGAAGGTAGATGGAAGTGGTTGCATTTGCTCTCCTCTTTGTGGTTGGGTAAAACGTCAATGTAAAGTGTGTAGCGACTCCGCGGTGGGGAAAAGCAACTTCGCCCACATCATGACATAAATTTCAGATAGCGACAAGACTGCAAAATTGAATATATCTATTCCCAATTAATAATGCGATTAAATTGCGTTAACGAATCATTTTGTCAGTGTAGCGCTTTGTCCAACAGCCACTTTTAGAAATTGTCACTGTTTTTATCCAGGCCGATCCTCGATTACAATAACGTACACCTCACCCAAGCCCGACCCCTTTACTCTGGAAGGAAGAGCCTATGTACACCGAAATTCTTGCTCAACGTGCTGCCGAAAATCGCCCCGTTCGTGTGGGCATCGTCGGCGCAGGTAAATTTGGCAGCGGTCTTGTGGCACAGATTGCGCAAATGCGCGGCATGGTCACCGCTGTCATTGCTGACATTAACGTGGCCCGGGCGCAGCAGGTTTTTGCTGCCTGTGGCGTGCCTGTTGAACAACAGCAGGTTGCTCAGAACCTCAATGAACTCAACGACGCGATTGGTCAAGGCAAGTTCGCCGTGGTCGAGGATGCGCTACTAGTCACCCAAGCCGATGGGATCGATGTGGTTGCTGAAGTGACAGGCATCCCCGAAATCGGTGCGCGCATCGCCTATGAAGCCATTACCAATCGCAAACATGTGGTCATGGTCAATGTCGAGGCGGATGTGGCAGTCGGGGCCATTCTGCGCCGATTGGCCGATGCGGCAGGGGTGGTCTATACCCTGGTCGATGGCGATCAACCTGGCTGCATCATGAACATGATCGACTGGGCCAAAAGCTTGGGCTTTGAGATTGTGGCTGCCGGACGCGGTACGGTTTTCTATGGCGATGACCGCAACGGCACGCCCGACAGTGTGCCACAGCGCTTTGGACTCGACCCGGAGATGCTGGCCAAGCGCCCGATCAATCTCAAGATGTATAACTCCTTCCGCGATGGCACCAAGGCGCAGGTCGAGATGGCCGCACTCTCCAACATGTGCGGACTGCCGCCCGATGTACGGGGTATGCATGAACCTTCGGTCAACATCGAAGAGATTCCTCGGCTCTTTAGTCTGCGCGAAGAAGGTGGGCTCTTGAATCGTTCGGGCGTGGTCGAACTCGCCAATAGCGTGGCCGCCGACGGCAAAACCATGTTGTCCAACCCGCTCAAAATGGGCGTCTTTGTCGTCATGCGTAGTGAACATCCCTTTATACAGGAAGATCTTACGATCTATCACAAGATGCCGGTGGGTGGCAACGGTAAAAATTTCCTACTCTGGCGCCCCTATCACCTGGTGGCGGTTGAAGCCCCAATCTCGATTGCCATGGCAGCCTGTATGGGACGTGCCACTGGTTCGCCACTGCCTACTCCAACGGCGGAAGTGATCACCGTTGCCAAGAACAATCTAGAAGAAGGGGAAGTTCTGGATGGCGGTGGTGGTTACACGGTCAATGGCATCTGCGAACGGGCCGACATTGCACGCAATGAACGGCTGTTGCCCCTTGGCCTGGCCAGTGGGGCCAAACTCAAGTGCGAGGTCGCTCAAGGTCAAGCCATCACCTACGACATGGTCGAACTGCCCACAGATTCGTTCATCTACAAATTACGCCAATTGCAGGACGCGACCGTGTGGAGGTAAGGACACAGAGTTCACGAGAGAAGACACGGAGAGCACAGAGGAGTACACTGTAAAATCGCTCTGCGCTCTCCTCTGTGTCTCCTCAGCGTACTCTGTGTCCCCGAATAAAGCGAAAGGAGAATCATGGAATATCGACGCATGGGACGCACCGGGCTGAAGGTCTCGGAGATCTGCCTGGGAACGATGACCTTTGGTCACACCACCGACGAGGCGGAGGCAAGGCGGATTGTCGATCTGGCCTTTGCGGCAGGTGTCAACTTTTTCGATACGGCCAATACCTATGCCAACAGCCGCTCGGAGACGATCCTGGGCAATGTACTCAAAGGGCGTCGCCACGATGCGATTGTCGCCAGCAAAGTGTTCAACCCTACCGGTCCGGGACCCAACGATTCGGGCATGTCGCGCGCTCACATTATGCGTGCGATCGAGGCCAGCCTGACCCGTCTGCAAACCGACTATCTCGACATCTACTATATTCACCATGTCGATACCCAGACCCCGCTGGAAGAGATGTTGCGCGCCTTTGACGACTTGGTGCGCCAGGGCAAGGTGCGTTACATCGCCTGTAGCAACTACGAAGCTTGGCGCATGATGGAGGCCATCTGGATCAGCGATAGCAAAAACCTGGCCCGTTTTGAATGTTACCAACCGCAGTATAGTCTGGTCGTGCGCGACATCGAAGAGGAGATCATCCCAGTCTGCCAGTTGAAGGGCTTGGGCGTGGTGGTGTGGAGCCCGCTGGGTGGTGGCTTTTTGACTGGCAAGTACCAACCTGGCGAACGCACCGTGGCTGGTACTCGTTCGGCGGAAGGCTGGGCATACCCACAACGCTACTTTGCCGCCAATGCCGATGAAACGCTGGCTGAACTGCTGCAAGTTTCCGCTGACTTGGGCAAGACGCCTGCCCAGGTTGCCACCCGTTGGGTGCTCGAACAGCTCGCCATCACCAGTGCCATCATCGGCGCTCGTACGGTCGAACAGGCACTCGACAACATGTTGGCTGGCGGTTGGAAATTGCCAAACGAAGCCATCGAACGTCTGAACAAAGTCTCTGCTCTACCCGCTCGCTATCCCCGCTCAATGGAAGAGAACATGCACGAGCGAAGGAATACGGCGGTGAAGATGCCGTCGTTGACAAGCTCTTAATACTTCACCCAAGGAATAATCTAATGAATCCACCAACTGTCGCTGTCGCCATTGACAGCCAAGACGCTTCCCTCTATGCCATCGACACCCACTCACCCGGTGCGGAAGGTTCATTGCCGCTGGACCACGAACTGCTACTCAACGCCCCCAGCGGCGATCTCTTTGGGCTGAGCCAGAATGCGGGCATGGGCTGGAATCCCAGTCTGCTGCGCAACAAAGAATTTCTGATCCTCTCCACCCAGGGCGGCATCCGCAACGAAGATGGTAAGCCAATTGCGCTCGGCTATCACACCGGCCACTGGGAGGTGGGTTTGCTGATGAAAGCTGCCGCCGAAGAGTTTGCCCGCGAAAGCGCCATTCCCTTTGCCGGTTACGTCACCGATCCTTGTGATGGTCGCTCGCAGGGCACCTTGGGCATGATGGACAGCCTGCCCTATCGCAACGACGCCGCCCTGGTGCTGCGCCGTCTGATTCGCTCACTGCCCACGCGCAAGGGTGTCATGGGCGTCGCCACCTGTGACAAAGGTTTGCCTGCTATGATGTTGGCCTTGGCCGCTCAACATGACCTACCGACAATCATCGTCCCTGGCGGAGTTACTCTGCCTCCAGAACATGGTGAGGATGCCGGGCGTATCCAGACGATCGGTGCCCGCTACGCCCACGGTGAGATCTCGCTGGAAGAGGCGGCGGAGTTGGGCTGTCGGGCCTGTGCTTCACCGGGTGGTGGCTGCCAATTCCTGGGTACAGCGGCGACCAGTCAGGTTGTGGCTGAAGGGTTAGGCATGTCGCTGGTCCATTCGGCGCTGGCTCCCTCCGGTCAACCGATCTGGTTGGAGATGGCGCGCCAATCGGCACGTGCTCTACTCAACTTGGAAAACAATAAAGTTAAGAGTAAAGACATCCTCAACGACGATGCCCTACACAATGCGATGGTCGTTCACGCTGCCTTTGGTGGCAGCACCAACCTCTTGCTACATATCCCCGCCATCGCCCACGCTGCCGGTCTGCGCCGCCCCACCGTGCAGGATTGGCAAGAGGTCAACAAGTCGGTGCCACGCCTGGTTGATGTATTGCCGAATGGGCCAACCCACTACGTCACCGTTCAGGTTTGGTTGGCGGGCGGTGTGCCCGAAGTGATGTTACATCTGCGGCGCATGGGGCTGCTCAAGACTCATGCCCTCACCGTGCAAGGACGAACCGTGGGCGATCTGCTCGACGAGTGGGAAGGCTCGCAACGCCGCCAAGCGCTGCGCAAGTTGCTCCAGGAACAGGATGGCATCGACCCCGATCTGGTAATCATGGACGCTGACAAGGCACGCAGCCGCGGACTGACCAGCACCGTCACCTTCCCCATCGGCAATCTGGCTCCCGAAGGTTCGGTGGTCAAGAGCACCGCCATCGACCGCAAGATGATCGACCCTGACGGCGTCTATCGCAAAACCGGTCCCGCCCGTGTTTTCACCACCGAACGTGCCGCCATCGCCGCCCTCAAGGGACTCAGCGAACCGGCCATCAAAGCGGGCGACGTCATCGTACTGATTGGTCGCGGGCCGATGGGCTGTGGCATGGAAGAGACGTCGCAGATCACCTCGGCGCTCAAGTATCTCTCGTGGGGTAGCCAAGTGGCGCTGATCACCGACGCCCGTTTTAGCGGCTTCTCCAGCGGTCCCTGTATCGGCCATGTCGGTCCCGAAGCGCTGGCAGGTGGTCCCCTTGGCAAGGTGCGCGACGGTGACCTGATCCAGATCGAGATCGACACCATCAACCTCACCGGCAAGATCAATCTGGTCGGCCACGCCAATCTGGGCTACGGCCCCGAAGAAGGAGCCGCTGTCCTTTCCAGCCGTCCCGTCCACCCCGACCTCGCTCCCGACAGCCGCCTGCCCGATGACACTCGTCTCTGGGCTGCGCTACAAAATGCTAGTGGCGGGACGTGGGGAGGGTGCGTGTACGATGTGGATCGGATTGTGGAGTTGATTGAGGCGGGGCAGAGGGCGTTGAATGCAAGATAACTCTTGATAAACCCAACCGTTTAGGTTAAACTACTATCCATATGCCAACAATCCTCCGCAAAGATGGGTTCGCTTTCCTTGTGTACACCAATGATCATCGTCCAGCTCATGTCCATGTATTCCGAGCTGAAGCAGAGATGATTGTTTATCTGGGTGATGAATCACATCCGCCCAGTATTCGTGAAAATATCGGAATGAATCGGCGAGATGCAAGAATGGCTTTGGTCATTTGTGGCGAGTTTCAGGAATCATTGTTGGCAGAGTGGAGAAGAATTCATGGCTAATCTAAAGCTGGGGAAGTGGAAAATTGATGAACAGGAATTGGATCGGCAATTTGATCTGGCGACTGCTCGTGGCCAGGAGTGGCTGGAGATCGAGCCGCAGGTTGAGCAAGCGAGCTACGACGCCGTTGGTGAAAAACTTGTGTTGGAGCTAAAAAATGGCGTTGTTTTTCAATTGCCCAAGCGCCTTGTGCAGGGATTAGCCACTGCCTCGAATGAAGCGATTAGCACGGTGACCGTTGGTCCCCGCGGGGCATCGCTTCACTGGGAATCACTTGATCTCGACTTTAGTGTAACCGGTCTTTTGGCAGGAATTTTTGGCACGCGGGTTTGGATGAGCGAACTTGGCAGACGAGGAGGCAAAGCAACATCGTCTGCCAAGACAGCTTCTTCACGCATCAATGGCAAAAAAGGCGGTCGGCCAAGACAGTTTACAACTCCACCAACTCCATAAACCCTACCGCGCTCAACCGATCATACAAACTCTGGCGCTTTTCTTCGGGTAGTGCCAGATTGGGCAGGCGTGGCTTGCCGCAGTCAAAGCCGATCCATTGCATCACTGCTTTGAGCGAGGCGAAGAAGCCAAATTCAAACATGGTCGCCGTGGTTTGGTTGGCGCGCAGTTGCAGGGCGGTGCCACGGGCATGGTCGCCATCCTTGACCGCCTGTTGCATCTCACGGTAGGCAGCGGCGTGATAGTTGAGCGAGGAGCCGATACAGCCGTTGGCACCAAACATGGCGGCGAAGAGACATTGCTCATCCATACCCGAGAAGATCGTCCATTGGCCTTGCCCTAGATCGATGATGCGCCGCAGTTCAAACATGTTAGGTCCGGTGTATTTGGCACCCGCCAAGGTCGGAATCGTCGAGAGTTCGCGCATCAGTGCCACGGCGTCGGTGGGACCGCCAAAGATGTAGCTGAAGAGTGGCAGATTGGGAGCCGCCGCGCCAATCCCGGCAAAGTATTGCACAACGCTAGCCGTTGTGTTGTAGAGAGGCGGAATGATACTGGCGACGCCATCGGCACCAGCCTCCTGGGCGTGGTGTGCCAACTCGGCGGCATCGGCAGCCACGGGTGTACCGACATGGGCGATCACAGGCACACGCCCATTGGTTTGCTCTATGGCGAGTTCGAGCACCTGCTTGCGTTGCGCCACGGGCATGTAGACGCCCTCGCCCGTTGATCCACAGACATAAAAGCCACCGATTTGTTTGCCGACCAAGTAATCTACCACTCTACGCAGGACAGGGACGTTGACTTCATAGGTGTCAGTAAAGGGCGTGACCAATGCAGGCCAAGCACCGGAAAAAGTTGTCATGTTTTGCCTTTCTGGGTTGTGAGCAGATACTCTGTTCATTGTTTCGGGATTTGTGTACGTCACCAAAGAGATCAAGCCCACCAGCTTAAATTGGAAAGTACGCAAGTCCCAAGTTTGTTAGGGTTGTAGTATAATATGACTCTTGTTCAAAACGGTACTTGTCAGCTTTAGTTCAAGAGAACTGAGGGTCGTTACGGAGTCTGTTATGCTATCTATCTTGTTAAGTCCTGATCTCACATTGTCGCTTGAACAAGAGGCAATCGAAGAAGATAAAAGCGTCAATGACATTATAAATGATGCGGTAGAGAACTATTTGCATGCGCGGCAGCAAGCAAAAATTGATCAGGAAATCGTGGCATATCAAACAATGCATACCCAACTAAAAAGGGATCTGTTGGGTGAATGGGTAGCCATCCATAATCAAAAGCTCATTGATCATGATAGAGACCGTGTAGCCCTCTATCGCCGCATTCGTGCCCGATACGGGCGTAACCCGATTTTGATTCGACAAGTAAGAGAACAGCCGATAGAAGAGTTGTTTGCTAGAACTCCCAATACAGGTAGAGTTGTACCATGAAGTCCTCTTACGCCACTCGATATTTTCCCCCAGCGCCTCAAGTTGAAATATGGCTCGGTCCACCAGACAGTGCATTTCGATTAGGTCCTTTGCAAGCATTGATTGACACCGGTTCTGATGCGACAGTTGTACCATATGCAATGCTTCGCCCTCTTCGTCTTCAAGTTGATGATAGAAAATACCTTCGTAGCCCCTGGGGAGATCGTCACATTGTAGACATATTCATGATGGATATAGGAATTGCAGGTCTGCGTCTGCCGATTGTTGAAATTGTGGCAGATACAATTGGAAATGAAGTCATTGTCGGACGCAATGTTTTAAACATGCTGCGCGTCATGTTAGATGGACCTAAACAGATGCTAGAGATTACTGATTGATGGATTTCTTTTCTGTATCCACCGACCAAGTCCGTTGGTTTCGCATGAAGCGTTCTGGCTTAGTTGATCCCTTTCCCACGCCCGAGACGGCAGCAAGTGCGCTGATTGGCGTTCAGGCGCAGATTGAACCGGCGGCTGGCTTAGCATTGTGGAATCGTACTAGCGGCTTGACGATGAGCAAGTTTACAGACTTGCTTTACAAAGATAAGACATTGGTCAAACTGTGGGGACAGCGGGGGACACTGCATCTCTATGCCAGCAGCGATTGGCCCTTGATCCATGCCATGCGTTCGATCAACAAGACCTGGTGGGAGCGGCAGATTGCGGCAGGACAGCTTGTATCGAACGATCATGCGGCCCTGGTCGAGCGCATTGCGACGCTTCTTCTTGAGCGGGAAACGATGGGACGGACTGCTTTACGTCAGTTGCTTGAGCAACACAATATTGAATTGGCAGAAGATTTCTATTCGCCCTGGGGCGGAATCTTTGCCGATTTGGTGCGCATGGGCTACGCCTGTCATGCGGGGCGGATCAAGGGTGAAGGTCACTTTGCTCATCGCCACAACTGGCTGCCAAAGTTAGCGTGGAACCCACCGGATGCGGATGTTGCCAATGTTCAGATTATGCGCCGCTATTTTCAGGCTTACGGTCCTGCTACCCTGGCTGACTTTACCTATTGGCGCTACCCGTCGAGCGGTCATCAACGCCGCTGGTTTGAAACCATCCAGCCGGAACTGGTCGAGGTAAACGTTGCAGGGCAGCCGATGTGGGTGTTGGATTGTGATTTGGATGAGCTGATCGCTACGCCGCCTGCGCCCGAAGCATGGCCGATCAAGATGCTCTTTCGCTTTGAGCCTTACTTGCTCGCCCACAAAGAGAAAGATTGGGTCGCCGATGCTGCGCACTATAAGGCAATCTGGCGACCTGCAGGACATATCGAAGGCATTGTCTTGGTTTATGGACGGGCAGTGGCAACATGGGGATACGAGAAGAAAGCGGGCGGACTCCGCGTCTTTGTTCAGCCCTTTGCACACTTAGCCAGCCCAGTGCTGCAAACCATACATAAGATTACTCCAGAAATTGCTGCTTTCTTCGAAACCCGTTTGTTTGACTTGACAATTTCGTTATTTGAACGGTAGGATCAGAGTAGAGAGTGGCGCTGGTCCGAGTGGAAACGCTGTTAAACTGCCACGAGTTGCTTGTCACCAAACCCCATCAGTCGCCGATAAAAACAGAACAAACATTCCATCATTTGTCCATAGAGAGTCTCGATTTTCTAGGACATTTGTTGTATACTGATCGACACGCTTTCTAGACATTGCACAATTTACTCTAGAGAAATCTTTGGAGATTGTATAATGTTTATGTGTCATTTGTATCGGAAAGCGCTAAGCGTACAGCAGTGTACGTTCGCTAAATGCTAGCGGTTGCAAGTAAGTCATATCTTCGCAGCGTAAAATATGACTTAGTGTAGAGCGTCGGTATAGGTACGGCCAGGGTCCCCGGTGATTGCTTCGAAGTCTGCTCGTGGCCGCGGAACCACAATTAGGTGTTTTGCCACGTGTACGATTTTTTCCTTAGCAAATTGCAGATAGGTCACGGACTGAACGATTCGCCAGCGAGTTCGGTTGCGAAGCATACTCGCTTTTTTTAGGATTGTATGGCGTACCTTTTCTGCAAACAGCAACTATCGTTTGGAAATCTATATGTCATGGTTTGACAAACTTATCGCTGAGCTAAAACATCACGATCAGTATTCAGATGACTTGGCCAATCGTTTGAATGAAATACAACGCCGACCTGCGCTTAGTTCAGAAGAATTCAATGATTTAATTTTACAGATCAGCATTGGACGTTTCGCCGGGAAACAGTTGTTTGCCAAGCAGTATGCCAATGCCGCAGAAAAACAACAGCTTTCTGACATTGTTCGTTCTGGTGAAGAGGCTGTTCGCCAGTTCACGGAACATGGGTGGATTCATGTTTTGCCTTCGCTCGCTGATTACATCACGAGTGCTCATCACTTTGAAGAGTTGCTAGAGATAGGATACACTGCATTACATCGCGCACTGATCACCTATCATCATCTTCCAGGTTGCCGTTTCCAAGAGTATGTCACAGTCTGGATTCAACAGCTTTTGGAAGAATCGTTCCAGGATAACAGTGTCTTTGTCCCCTCGCTGCGCACCCTGGCCGACTATCAACTGCATGTCGAAAACGAGCTTGAGTATCAACTCAACCGGGAGCCGACAGTGGAAGAAATTGCCCTGGCGATGCGTTACTTGCCGGTGAAGGAAAAACGGGAGATCCTGGCGGAGCGATCTAGGCAGCGCACGTTATCGGCGATGCAGGAGCAGAACCTCCGCATGGCGATGACTAAGGTGTTGTTGGTGCGCCAGTATAAGGAACTCGCCAAAGAATTCACGATGACACTGACCGTGACCGTCGATGGCGGGAGCCATTTTTTCGACAACGTTGTACGCATCGAGCAGGCATTGGCGCAGGAAGTAAAGGAACTCTATCGCTGTGGTCACTCCCGCTACGTCGATAAGGAACGTTTGAAAGCAGCACCTGAAGTTTGGCGTTGCTCGAAATGTCGGCAGCAGCAGCGCGCTGGAGGCTGTGGAGAATGGAAGGAAGTAACTCTGCTCCATCGCCACCCTGAGCGTATCTGCCTCTGGTTAGACGATGGGCGTAAGTTTTTTATCGAAGATGACTTCTGGGCAATTGCCCGCCAATTGTCAAGCAGTTTGGAGTAATTTCATAGTAGGGTAGAGAGTAGACAAGAAGAAGGGAGACAGGAAGACAAGAGAGTTATCTTCATCTTGTCTTCCTGTCCTCTTGTCTTGTTGTATGCTCATCTCCCCAATCTGAAGGAGGAAACCTTGCAAGCGTTTGATTATGTAAAAGCTGGCTCTGTCAGCGAAGTGGTTTCGCTTATGTCCCAGCACAATGGAAAAGCCCGAGTGATGGCAGGTGGCACCGATCTACTGGTTGCACTGCGTGAAGGTCGCGCCAGTGCAGACTTAGTGGTCGATGTGAAAAAGCTGCCCGAACTCAACGAGATGAGCTATAGCACCAAGAACGGGTTGAAATTGGGCGCTGCAGTTCCCTGCTATCGCATGTACAACGACAAGACCGTAGCCGCTGCCTATCCGGGATTAATGGATTCGGCTACCTTGATCGGTGGCACACAGATTCAAGGACGGGCCAGTCTGGGTGGTAATCTCTGCAATGCCTCCCCCGCTGCAGACTCGATTCCTTCCTTGATTGCCCATGGTGCTATCTGTCACATTGCCGGACCCAATGGAACACGTACCTTGCCTGTCGAGCAGTTCTGTGTGGCTCCAGGTAAAAATTGTTTGGCCCCAGGTGAATTCCTGGTCGCATTGACCATACCTGCACCTGTTGCTGGTGGTGGAGCGGCCTATTTGCGCTTCATTCCACGCAACGAAATGGACATTGCCGTGGTCGGTGTGGGTGCCTCTGTGGTACTCGATGAGAGCCGCAGCAAATTTGTTTCGGCGCGCATCTCTCTGGGCGCAGTGGCTCCTACCCCACTCTTTGTTGTCGAAGCAGGTGAGGCATTGGCTGGTCAACCGGTCAGCGCCGAGAGCATCGAAAAAGCAGCCAAGATCGCGCAAGACGCGGCCAAACCGATTAGCGATATGCGTGGCACTGCCCAATATCGCAAACATCTCTCCGCAGTCATGACCCGGCGCACGCTGGAAAAGGCAATTGAACGAGCGAAAAGCAAATAAGGGGATGAGGGGAAGGGGAGATAGGGAGATAGGGCTTGATTAACCCCATCTCCTCATCTCCCCACCTCCCTACCTCCCATTTCTAAGGGAACAAACATGGCAAAGAAGACAGTAGTAGAAGCAACCGTCAATGGTGAAAGCAAAGAATTTCTCTGTGAGCCCCGCCAGAGTTTATTAGAAGTGTTGCGCGACAATCTGCATCTGACAGGCACCAAGGAAGGTTGCAACAATGGCAACTGTGGTGCCTGCAATGTCATTATGAATGGCACTCTGGTCAACTCCTGCTTGGTCTTGGGGGTGGAGGCCGACGGTGCCGAGATTACCACCATCGAAGGGTTGGCCGATTCCCAAGGTGGCGAACTGAACGTATTGCAGAAGAAATTCCTGGAGCACGCCGCCCTGCAATGTGGCATCTGCACCCCAGGCTTTCTGCTTTCGGCCAAAATGTTGCTCGACAAGAACCCCGATCCAACCGAGCATGATGTTCGCTTCTGGCTGGCAGGCAACCTCTGTCGCTGCACCGGCTATGACAAAATTGTACGCGCCGTACTCGATGCGGCGGATGCGGTGGAAGCATAGGAATTACGAAAGACAAAATACGATTTACGAGATTCTTCGTAATTCGTATTTCGTAACCCGTAACTCGTAATGAACTGGAGACTCAACTATGTCCAACTTCAAAGTAGTCGGAACCCGCCCTATCCGCCCTGATGGTGCTGACAAAGTGACCGGGCGAGCGGTTTATGGCGCGGATGTGCAATTCCCGGCCTTATTGCACGGCAAAATGTTGCGCAGCCCGCACGCCCATGCCCGCATCAAATCGATCGATACCAGCGCGGCGGAGAAATATCCAGGCGTCAAAGCGGTGGCGACCTCTGCCGACCTGCCCAACATCGAAGATCATATTGCCCATCTTGGCGAAAGCATCTCCAACATGCGCTATATGAGCAGCAACATCTTGGCGCGCGACAAGGTGCTCTATCATGGTCATGCTATTGCGGCCGTTGCTGCTGAAAATCCGCATGTCGCTGAGGAAGCGGTCAAGCTGATCAAGGTTGAATATGAGCTATTGCCGCCCGTGCTCGACGAAATGGAAGCAATGAAGCCAGGCGCACCGATTGTGCTCGAAGATCTACGCACCAGCGAGATGGGCAATAAACTGGAAGGCCAAACCAACATTGCCAGCCACCTGCGCCACGAACGAGGTGACGTAGAGAAAGGCTTTGCCGAAGCCGATGTCATCGTTGAACGCGAGTTTAACACGGGCACGGTACACCAAGGCTACATCGAGCCACAAAATGGCACTGCCTTGTGGAGCCAGGACGGTACGATCAAGGTCTGGTGCAGCACGCAAGGTGCATTTGCTGTCCGCAGCGAAGTAGCTGAGATTTTGCATGTGCCGATTTCGTCGGTGGTTGTCACACCAACTGAAATCGGCGGTGGCTTTGGCGGCAAAACCTTGGTCTATCTCGAACCTGTAGCTGCCATTCTCTCCAAAAAGGCTGGCCATCGCCCGGTTAAGATGACGATGACCCGTGCTGAAGTGTTGCAGGCAACTGGCCCAACTTCGGCTTCTTACATCAAAGTCAAGATCGGTGCCAAGAAGAATGGCAAGATCACCGCTGCCCAAGCCTACCTTGCCTTTGAAGCAGGTGCCTTCCCCGGTTCACCTGTGGGTGCCGCTTCGGGTGTGATTCTTGCTCCTTACAAACTCGACAACCTGCTCATCGACGGCTACGACGTGATCGTCAACAAGTGCAAGGCCGCCGCTTATCGCGCGCCGGGTGGTACGAATGCCGCCTTTGCTTCCGAGACGGTGGTGGATGAACTGGCCGAAAAGCTGGGCATCGATCCCGTCGAATTCCGTGTGATCAACGGCGTCAAAGAAGGTGACCGCCGTGCCGATGGTCCCGTCTACAAGAGTATCGGTTATCTGGAATGTCTGGAAGCGGCGCGCAAGCATCCACACTATTCGGCTCCGCTGCCCAAGCCAAGCAATGCCCACTCCAAGGTAGGACGTGGCGTGGCCGGTGGCTTCTGGTTCAACTGGGGTGGTCGCTCCAGCGCCAGCGCCAGTGTCAATACTGATGGCACGGTCAGTTTACTTGAAGGCTCCACGGATATCGGCGGCTCACGTGCCTCGATTGCCATGATGTTGGCCGAGACGCTAGGGGTGAACTACGAACAGGTGAAGCCGCAGGTCGTCGGCACCGACACGGTCGGCTATAACGACGTGACCGGTGGCAGTCGCACTACGGCTGGCACTGGTTTGGCTGTACATGTTCTTGGTCAAAAGCTCCTGGCCGAAATGGCGGGACGTGCGGCTGAAATCTGGGAAGTGAAGCCGGATGAAGTGAAGGTGGAAAATGGCGTCTTCTCGCATAATGGCCACAGCATGACCTTCAAGGAACTGGCGGCCAAGACCGAGGATCTGCCCGTGACTGCGGCAGCTTCGACCCACGCCGAGGAATTCGGCAATGCCTTTGGTGTCCATATTGTCGATGTTGAAGTGGACACCGAAACCGGCAAGACGCAGATTCTACGTTACACTGCTGTGCAGGATGTCGGTCGTGCTATCCATCCCAGCTATGTTGAAGGCCAACTGCATGGCGGCGTGGCCCAAGGTGTCGGTTGGGCGCTCAATGAGGAATATGTCTACAGCAAAGAAGGACGCTTGCTCAATGCCAGCTTGCTCGACTATCGTATGCCCACTGCGCTGGATCTGCCAATGATCGATACCGTGATGGTCGATGTGCCCTTCCCGGCCCATCCCTATGGCGTGCGTGGCGTCGGCGAAGTGCCGATCGTGCCACCAGCCGCAGCTGTGGCCAACGCCATCCACAACGCACTCGGCATCCGCATGGAAACCTTACCCATGTCGCCACCGAATGTGATGGAAGCGGTTTGGAAACAGCAGTAGGGTAGTGGACAGTGGGACAGTAAGTCAGTAAATCAGTGACTGGGTAACAAGTTCAACTTGTTACCCAGTTTTGTTTTGTTCAATTGAGGTATCCGTTATTGCGTAGATACTGTTCAATCGTCGAAACAAATAGTTGAGCATCTTGATAACTCTCTTTTGCTTGTTCGATGCGGTACCGTATCAAGTCGCTCATCTGTGTTGAACTCATGGACGGATTCCATCATGTTCAATATTCAGAAGAATAGGGCTAGATTGAAAGGAGCTTTTTTGCATTTGTGCGGTCGTGGCAACAAACGTCGAAATGATTCGATCCCTTTCAAATCCAACTTCCCATGCAATTTCGCTGATTTTACGACGTAATTGTGGCGTGATTGTTTCGACAATGATAAATAGGTCCAAGTCTGATTCATCGGTTGCATCGCCGCGAGCGCGTGAACCATACACCAATAGATCGACAACTGGCATAGTGGCTTGTAATCGTTGGAGGAAAACTTTTGCAGTTTGTTGATCTTGCATAGATAACATACTGTTATTTTGGCATATCAAACAATTTCATGTAACTGAGAAAGCAGTGGCCACCACATCGGCTCAGTTGCATGAAGATGATGAGGGAGTGGTTCACTCTAACATATGCTGCGCGTACAAATGGCGCATTGCTCGTTTGTCAAATTTGCCAACGCTGGTCTTGGGTAGCGCCTTCATCACGATCACTCGATCTGGCAGTTGATACTTGGCGAACTGGGGAGCGAGGAACGCCAATAACTCTTCTTCGCTGACGGTTTCGGTGCCTGGGGCAAGCACAACCGCGGCCAGTGGACGCTCGGCCCAACGGGGATCGGGCACGGCAATGACGGCTGCTTCCATCACCTTGGGATGAGCCATCAGCGCATTCTCCAGGGCGACGCTGGAAATCCACTCGCCGCCACTCTTGATCAAATCCTTCGTGCGGTCGGTGATATTCATGTAGCCATCGCTGCGAATTGTGGCTACATCGCCGGTGCGGAACCAACCATCGGCTGTAAAACTCTCGGCACTGGGCTCACGCTTGAAGTAACTCTTGATCACCCAGGGACCACGCACCTGCAACTCGCCCATCGTCACCCCATCCCATTTGATCACCTCACCTGCCTCATTGACAATCCGCATCTCGACACAGATGGGTGTATAGCCCTGCATGGCTTTGATATCCCATTTTTCGGCGTCGGTCAGGTCGTCGTGTTGAGACTGTAACTTGGAGACGGTTCCGAGTGGTGACAATTCGGTCATACCCCAGGCGTGGAGTACATTGACGCCCAGTTCCTTTTCGTAACTCTCAATCAACCCGCGTGGCATTGCCGATCCACCCACGATCAAGGCGCGGATAGACGAGATATTGCGAGGGTTGGCCTTGAGTTCATGATAGAGCGCTGTCCAGATGGTCGGTACCCCAGCGGCAACCGTGACTCGGTATTGTTCGATCAGCTCTGCCAGCGGCTTGCCTTGTAGATGGGGACCTGGCATCACGAGATCCGATCCGTTGGCAAGGGCACCAAAGGGAATCCCCCACGCCATTGCATGAAACTGGGGGACGACAGGCAACACAACATCAGTTTCGCGCAGACCTAATGAGTTGGCATTACAGACGCCCAGAGTGTGCAAAAAGATCGAACGATGGCTATAGAGTGCCCCTTTGGGGTCGCCGGTCGTGCCGCTGGTGTAACACATGGCGGCAGCCAACTGTTCATCTGTGCTGCGCCAAGTGTACTCTTCGGTGGCGGCTGCCATCAGTTCTTCGTAGCGCAGGAGATTGGGTAGGGTTGTGGTGAGCGTGGCTGGTGTATTAAAGACGACCAAATGCTGCACGCCTTTGATTTGCCCTGCCACCTTTTCAAAGAGCGGCAGCAGTGGACCGTCAATAAAGATGACTTTGTCCTCCGCATGATTAATAATATAGGCCAGTTGGTCGGGTGAAAGCCGGATATTGAGCGTGTGACAGATTGCACCAGCACCAGGAATGCCAAAATATAGTTCCATGTGCTGATAGTTGTTGAAGGCAAAGGTGCCGACCCGATCACCGACGTCAACTCCCAATGTTTCCAACACATTGCCCAGGCGTTTGACCCGTTTGTAAAAGTCAGCAAAAGTGTATTGATGAAAGCTGCCATCCGGCAATTTTGTCGTGATTCGCTTGTTGGAATGCATTTTGTTGGCATGTTCCACGATGCGATCTAGGGTCAGCGGATAATCCATCATTAGCCCTTGCATACTCAATCTCCCTTGATATAAAGTTCTGAAAAGGTAAAGATACCTCGTTGATTCAATGAAACGAATTGGATTTTTGTAGAGGTTCGGTATAAGCATGATAGCACAAGAGACGATTTTCTATCAATGCCTTTACGAGATATTCGTAAAGGATGATTGCCTTTATCGCGCTATCTACGCTATAATCTCCTGCATGCAACATGAAATCTGGATTCCTGCACTCCACCGCGACATTACGAATGGGATTGACCGTATCAAAGTCGAAGGAACCTCGGTCAACGAGGTGCTCAACGCACTGGACGCCCAATTTCCTGGCTTGCGTGCCCGCCTGTGTGACGAAAACGGCATCCGCCCCAGCATTGCCGTAGCCATTGACGGTGTGGTCACGCGCAAAGGGCTGCGTCAAAAATTGGAAGCACCCAGCGAAATTCATTTTGTCCCGGCGATGAGTGGGGGTTAAAAGCTGACAAGAAGACAAGAAGATTTAGCGTTTCTTCTTGTCTTCTTGTCTTCCTATCTTCTTGTCTTTTTGCTTGTATTTCCTCAACAAAGAAAGAGCTACCAAATGCGACTGGTTCAATGGATCGATCCGGCTGGCGAACGGCGAGTGGGTGTCGTCAGCGAGGATGGGACGCGCTTACAAACGGTGCGGAGCGTTGCTTCGGTTTACGATTTGGCACAACGTGCCTATCGTCAGGGAGTACGATTGGAAGCGCTGGTTGCTGATCAACTGGGCGAAGAGTCGGTGGAGTATGCCCCGCTGCTGAACGAAAAGCGTCTGCTTGCCCCACTCGACCATCCCGACCCAGCCCACTTTATCATCAGTGGCACGGGACTGGATCACCTGGGCAGCGCAATGGCACGCAACGCCATGCACACCTCGGCCAGCAACAGCGAGACCGACTCAATGAAGATGTTTCGCTTGGGCTTAGAAGGCGGCAAACCGGAAGCTGGCAAAATCGGCAGCGCCCCGGAATGGTTTTACAAAGGAGACGGCAGCATTGTCGTGCCGCCCGAAGCTCCGCTCGATTTGCCTCCCTTTGCCCTAGATGGCGGCGAAGAAGCCGAATTGGTCGGGCTCTACCTGATCGGCGATGACGGCGAAGTGTTGCGCATTGGTTATGCGCTGGGCAATGAGTATGCCGATCACATTCTGGAGCGGCAGAACTACCTCTACCTCGCCCATTCCAAGCTGCGCCAATGCTCCTTCGGCCCAGAAATTCTGCTCGGCGACGCTCCAGGCAAAATCGACGGACAGGTGCGCATCGTACGCAATGGCGCAACGCTCTGGTCCGGCGACATCCACACCGGCGAAGAGAACATGACCCATTGGCTCTCCAATATTGAGCACCATCACTTCAAGTATGAACTCTTCCGCCGCCCTGGCGACATTCATGCCCACTATTTTGGTGCATCTGCCTTGAGCACGGCTGCCGGCATCAAACCCGAACTCGGCGACATCTTCGAGATCGAGTCGCCACTATTTGGGCGACCATTGCGTAATCCATTGGGTCAGAAGAGCAAGCAGGAAACGCTGATCCAGGTTCGATCTTTATAAATATGAGATATACCTGGTTATTGGTAATTACGTAATTACCAATAACCAGGTATATCTCCCAATCTCCTAATCTCTAATCTTTACTCCCTATGAACACCCACGAACGTTATCTCTTTGATCTGCAAGGCTTTATCACGGTTCCTGATGCACTCAATGCAGAGCAGCTTTATGAATTGAACCGAATTTGGGACAAACACATCGCTGCTGATACAACCTCTGAGACCACCACCCAACGCTGGGGCAACCTATTGACCTGGGGGCAGGCCTATCGCAACTTGATCGATAATCCTCGTATCACACCTTATCTTGGTGAGATTTTGGGGAAGAATTTCCGGCTTGATCACGACTACGCTGATCTGATCCGCACGGGCAAGGGGCCGATTGGCACTCGTCTGCACGGTGGTAGTACCCCGTTCGATCCGTCACAATTTTATCGCTTCCAAGACGGGCGCTTCTACAACGGCTTAACCGTAGTCGCCTACAATTTGTGTGACGTGCACCCGGGTGACGGCGGCTTTGGCTGTGTGCCAGGTAGTCACAAAAGCAATTATCCTTTTCCCGATGAGTGGAAAGAGTTGGAAAATTTTCAACCTTTCATGCGTGCAGTTACCGGATCGGCAGGTACTGCCATCATCTTTACCGAAGCCTTGACCCACGGCACCCTTCCCTGGCATGGAGCGGGCGAGCGGCGTACGCTCTTCTTTAAATACAGCCCCTTCCCAGTCTCCTGGTCGGCACGCTATTATAATGCAGACGACTATGAGGAATTAACCGAAACCCAGCGTGCCATTCTGGAAGCACCGAATGCTCGCTACCGCGGACGGGAAGCACATCGATCGAAATGAAGGAATGAGGGGAAGACAAGAAGATAAGAAGACCAGAAAACAAGATGAAAACAAATTCTATCGCCGTCATCGGTGCGGGTGCGATTGGGTTGACGAGTGCGACGAAGTTACTTGAGGCTGGCCATCGTGTAACCGTTTTGGCCCGCGAGGCAACACCCAATACCACATCTGATGTAGCGGCTGCCTATTGGGCACCCCATGAGTATGATAGTGATCGCCGCCGCCAGTGGACCAAAACCAGCCACGCTCAATTCCTGAAACTGCGTGAAGATCCTGCCACCGGCATTGATCTGCTCGACATCTATGAGTTAAGCGAAGAAGCGCCCGATTTGAACTACGACTATGGGATTGAGGTTAGCCCTATCGGGGCGGGTATTTTCCCGGCACCGTGGCAGGGCTTGTGCATTCATGTGCCACGCATTGATGTGCCGACCTACATGCCTTGGCTCTTTCAACGTGTACAGCAACTGGGTGGCGTGGTGAAAGTTGCCACCGTGAAGAGCTTGCAAGAGTTGACCGGTTCATTTGATAGCATTGTCAATTGTACGGGATTAGGGGCGGCTCCACTTTGCGCGGATGCCATGTTTCCGATTCGTGGTCAGGTGATGCGGGTGCGCAAATTTCCTTCGCTGCGCCCGGCGATCATCAGCGCCCATAATGCTGCGGGCGTTGCCTATATGATTCCACGGCGCAATGATGTGCTGATGGGCGGCACCTTTCAATATTACGACGACAAGCGCGAAGTCGATGCCGAGATTGCCGAGGGGATCTTTGAGCGCTGCGCAGCCTTTTACCCCGAACTTCGCCGTGAGGATATTCTGGAGCACAGGGTTGGGCTGCGTCCCGGACGCCACGAAGTACGCCTTGAAGCGGAACAGTTGCCGGATGGCACGTTGGTCGTTCACAACTATGGCCATGCCGCCTATGGACATACGTTATCGTGGGGTTGTGCGTTGGAAGTTGTTCAAATCATCGAGCAAGCCGCTGCGTCTTAGCCAATTGCAGATCGCTTGCCCGATAGTCTGAAACCAAGAAGATCTGTTTAACAAAGCAGGTTCCTCTAGCATTCCGTGTTCCTTGATTTCCGTGTTTACAATGCCTTTTCCTAAACACGGAAATCAAGGAATATGGAATTTCTATCGTTTAGTTTGAGGATTGCTTCGTGAATGATTCAAAGAGAAAGGGCACTGTATCCTAGACACAGTGCCCTTTCTCTTTGTTTTGCTGTTCAATTGTAAACGGGTTCAGTTTCGTTTTGCAGCAAGACGACGACCGATTGGAGCGCGTTGTCCCTGATAAGAGACAATGGTATTAGCTGCCCACGCCAACAAACGGCGAATCTGCTCACTACCTGCACCTACAACTTCGGCAAACGACGGCATTTCTGGAGTATAAATATAACCACGATACGGCCCACGGGCACGTCGCTCATACTCTTCACGATTCACTAGAAATAACTCATAATCAAACATACGAATACTCTCTTCTATATACAAAGGTTTGTTTTAAATTTCACAAGCATCATAGTATAAGTGAAGAGAGTTACAACCGAGTAGCATCTTCGAAAGTGAGTCATTGGTAATTGGGTAATTACCAATGACCGTCGCCCATTTTATTCATACTTAAATGTACGGACCGCAATTGCAAACAGCACCACCGCCGCACCAACCAAGACGCTAATCTCAGGCAGCACCGTGGAAAAGCCAGCGTTGTTGAAGATCAACTGATGCAGTCCATCCATCACCCAGGCTACGGGTGAAAGGTGACCGAGGGTGCGCATGAAGGAGGGCACAATCTCAAGCGGCCACCAGGCACCGCCCAACGGTGCGAGTGATAGCCCTAATAGGTTTGTCAAGCCATTCGCCTGTCCTTCACTGCTGATATGCGGCGCAATGGCGAAAGCCAGCGCTGTTACGCACAGCACAAAGGCCGCCAACAGGCTCAAAAGCGCCAGCGGGTTCTGCCCAAAATCTACGCCCATAAAATAGCCAACTCCGAAGACTAGCAAATATTGAATCATACCTAGCACAAAGTAGGTGCAAATTTTGCCCGCCAAAAGCTGTGCCTTGGAGATCGGCAAGACCACGAGCCGTTGCAAGGTCCATTGTCGTCGCTCGCGGAACAGGGTGATCATGCCTCCCAACACGGTAAACATTGTATACATGGCACCCATCCCAGGCACCGATTGGTTGAAGCCATTCGCTTGCCGTTGATCCGTCTCAGCTTTGGTTGGGATGTAGCGGATGACAGGCGGCTCTTCGGACAGAGTGGAGGTTGTGTTGCTAAAGACTGCCTGACTAAACTGATCACGGGTCTGGGGGGAAAAAAAGTGTGCCTTCTCCCTTGGTGCTGCTGCTTCCAACATGGCATCGGCCACGCCTGCGGCCAGCGCCGCACTGTTGGCGCGTTGAAGTACAGCTTCCAGCGTCCGTTGCACCGGACTGGGAAAGCTGGGATTGGCGGTCGAGTAGAAGTCGATCTGGACCGGCTGCATGGCGGCCAATGCTTTCGCATAGCCCTGTGGAATTACAATCAGCGCCTGGGAGTTGCTGTGCCGCACGCGATCTTGCCCTTCGGCTTTGGTTAATGTTGCGCCTTCCAAACCACAGGCGTCGTCGGGCGTGTTATCGACCGGGCAAAGCAGCAGTGTTTCGTTTGCCTGATGCAATTCGTCGACGAGGGCATTCGAAAGTTCGCTCTGATCCAGATCGAGTAGATCGATTCGCTGCCGTTCTGGGTCACTGTTATCGCTAAAGGCCCAGCCTAAGATAAAACTCAGAGTCACGGGCAGAAGGATCAAGCCAATTAGGTTGCCGCGAGATGCAAAGAAGACCCGCAGGTCGTTCAGGGTGATGGTCAAAATGGTTCGTATCATCTCTATAACCCCACGCGCCGTTTGAAAAGCCAACTCCCCACCAGGAAGAGCACCATGCCAAGGCCAAATAGAAAAAGTAGGTTGGGCTGGATATCGCTTTGGCCTCGAGCGAGTTTACCAAAGGCGTCTACCCCCCAGTAGATCAGCGAAAAACGGGCCGCACTCGCAGGCAGATTGAGGCCAAAGGCACCTCCCAATACACCCATGCCGATGTTCAACATCGGCGCAATCAGGCGCACCTGCTCTGGCGAACGAGCCAAACCGACTAACAGTACGCCAACTCCCGAAACGCAGAGCGCCAGTCCAAGCACTACCACCAAAATCGCTGCCAGGTTCGTCCCCCATATGAAGGTGGGTGTCCCTCCTACCAGCGAGGCGATCAACGTCAGTGCAGTCAACAAAAGCAAGAGTTGCGCCACGATCACGATCAAGTTGCCCAGCAGTAGACCCAACAAGATTTGGTGGCGTGGCGTCGGCGAAACCAGCAGCCGTTGTAGCGTTCCCTGTTTGCGCTCTTCATAGATGGCCAACAAACCAAAGACACCGGTAAAGAGCGAAAAAAAGACCGCCTGCGAAGCGCCGATCTGGCTGATGATGATTGCAAAAACGTTGCCTTCCTGGATGCGGTCAAGTGGCTGTTGTTTGAGGGTGAGATTGCCAGCATTCGGGCTGAAAAGACAGGTGATCGGCGCTATGGTTTGTGACAGGTTGGCACTTTGCAATAACCCACTCACCTCCGCTGCATCGACCTGGCCAAAATCGACGCCTGGGAGGAGTGTGTCGCCTGCTTCCTTTATAATTGACGACAGTGCCACCTTGGTGCGCAGCAGTTGGTTGACAATCCCCTCGACTACGCTGCGCACAATCGTAACTTCAATCGGGCGACCGCTGTTGGCGTAGACCTCAACCGTGCTACTGATATATTTCGCATCGCTGACGGTCAGCGTACTGGCAACCCCTGGCATCAACTGCTTGCTAAAGTCGGGCGGGATGAGGATCGCAGCCGCATACTTGCCCGTATCGACCCCGGCGCGTGCACTGGTCGTATCGCTCAGCGCCTGGGAGGCCAATAAATCGCCTAAGGTGCCAGAAAAGGTCGTGGTGGTTGGCGTCGAGGCGAGCAATGGACAGGTGAGCGTGCCAAAGCTCAATCCATTGCCATTGTTACCACCGCTGATAACCGAGGTTGCCGAGATCGTCTGCGACAGTAAGATGCTGGTCAAGAGGTCGCCATAGTTGAAGGCAAAGCCACCCGTTTGGTTTTGTGTGGTAAGACTCTGGGCGACTGTGTTGCTGAGGGCGGGATTCTGCCCAAGCTGATTGCCCAGATTTAAGGTTTGTCCACCCACGGTAAAAGTGATTGTGTTCAGATCGAGTGACTGTGTATTGCTGACGAGATTGCTTTGTTGCAGATCAAAGCCTTGATCCTGGTTGACGACCGCAATCGGAATGTCGCGGATCGGCAGATTATTCCCATCTGATCCAAACCCACCAAAGGCCAGCCCGATAATGGTTGAGAGCAGCAGCGGCGTCGCAAACATGATTAGGATGAGGTTGCGGTCACGCAGCGTGGTGTAGAGTTCTTTCCAGGCAATTGCCCAAATTTTCGCCATAATAAGCCTTGTGAGGTGCAGAGTTGCAAAGCGGCAAAGTGACAGAGTTTCTATCACTTTTCAACTTTTCAACTCTGCAACTGTGCCCCTTTGCAACTTTTAATCCCTTAACGCTCGCCCAGTCAATGCCAAAAAGACCGCTTCTAGATCCGGCTCGCGCACTTCGATCGACTGGATCGGAATCCCGGAATCGTCCAGTAGACGCACCAAGGTTGGCAGGGCGGTGCGTCCTCGTTTGACAAAGACGGTGATCCGTCCAGAAGTGGCTCGACTGCTGCCCTCGTTGATCTGTTCGGCTGGGCTGAAGAACGCCTTGCTCACCCCGTCTACCTCGCTCTGCAAGCGGGCAACGAGCGACTCGGCGATCTCATGGTTGCCGATCTTGAATTCAATGCGATCCGCTTCTCCCACCTGTTGGGTCAATTCCCCTTGGGTGCCTGAAGCGATGATCTGACCATGATCAATGATGGCGACCCGATCACTCAACTCCTGCGCTTCTTCCATTAAGTGAGTGGTGTAGAGCACCGTCATGCCCTGTTCGTCGCGTAGTTGTTTCACGGTATCAAGGATACGACGACGGCTCTGTGGATCGATACCAACGGTCGGTTCGTCCATGTAGATCAACTTCGGACGATGAAGCAGGCCAACGCCGATATTGACCCGCCGCTTCATGCCGCCAGAAAAGGTGTCGATACGGTCGTGTTGGCGATCGGTCAAATCGATGAAATTGAGCACCTCGTCCACACGGGTTTGCAATGCCTTGCCGCCCATGCCATACATCTTGCCAAAGAAGCTCAAGTTTTGACGAGCGCTCAATTCAGGATAGAGGGCGATCTCCTGCGGGATAAAGCCCATGAGCCGTTTCGCCTCCATCGGCTGTTTGCGAATCGAGAAGCCGCCAATGATCGCACCGCCTTCACTTGGCTCAATCAGCCCGCTGATCATGGAGATAGTGGTTGTCTTGCCTGCGCCGTTTGGCCCAAGCAGGCTGAAGATTTCACCTTGACGAACTTCCAGGTTGACGCCTTTGACCGCATCCACGGGTGTTCCATCGGCGCGCTGAAAGGACTTGCGTAAATTGTGGGTCTCGATCATCAACTCCATAAGCAGGCACCTCTCTTTTCTGGGGATGTGACGGGATGTTGGCACAGTATAAACAAAACTTTTGGGACTTTGTTATTTCAACGATCGGCAGTTTGCGAGGAGAAATCTGCATCGTGGCAAAGCAAGATTTCTCGCTCAATAAAGCCTTCGCTCAAAATGATAGTATACTTCGCTACCGAACGGTTTAATTTGTAGTGTAGCAATTAAGGCAAATAGCTCGGCGGACGACGCAATTTGCTGGCCTGTTCATAGGCAAAGGCCAAACGAATCAACGTCGGTTCGCTCCAGGCGCTGGCCATAAAGGTGAGGCCTACAGGCCGTACATCCACATAGCCCATCGGCACGGTAATCAGCGGATAGCCTGCCATTGCTGCCGGCGAAGCACAACCACCCAGATACTTGTCCAATGGCTTGGGGCCGATCTGCCAGGCAGGCGCACCGGTCGGAGCCACAATAGCATCAAGTTGATAGCGCTCCAGCGTGGCATCAATGCCTTCTTGACCAGCCAGGCGGCAATTATCTGCCAGGATCTGCAAATAGTCCGCCTCGCTCAGGTCGAGTGCTTCGGAGCGCTCGAAAAGTTCTTGACCAAAGAGTGGCATCTCCTGGTCACGATGTTCGTTGTTAAACGTAATCAATTCGGCCAGCGTGCGAGGAATGATCGCATCCGGGTGGGCTGGGCTGGCAACTCGGGTGGCAAGGTAGGCCGCCAGGTCGCGCTTAAATTCGTAGAGCATTACCTTTAGCTCACCGTCGCGCGACTTCATCTCTTGCGCCGTTGCCAAATCAGCCGGATCGATGATTTCAGCGCCAGCATGGCGTAATGTCTGCAATGCCTGCTCAAAGAGGGCGTCAGTCTCTGCATGGTAGCCTGTGTAGACCTGGCGGGCCACACCAATGCGGGCACCCACCAATCCTTTTGGATCGAGGAATTGAGTATAGTGATGCAGTGTTTTCCCAGCACTGGCAGCCGTCGCCGGGTCGCGCGGATCGACCCCGGTGAGCGTACCGAGCAGGGCTGCCGCATCAGCGACGCAGCGCACCATTGGCCCTACTGTATCTTGGCTGTGGGAGATCGGCACAACGCCTGCGCGGCTACTCAAGCCAACGGTTGGTTTAAGGCCAACAATCCCATTGACATTCGAGGGCGAGACGATGGAACCGTCAGTTTCTGTTCCCAGGGTTGCGGCGGCCAACGATGCTGCCGCAGCTGCACCAGAACCCGAGCTCGAACCGGAAGGATTGCAATCAAGTTTGTTGGCGTTACGCGTTTGACCACCCCGTCCGCTCCAACCGGAGATCGAGTTGCTGGAGCGGAAGTTCGCCCATTCGCTCAGATTGGTCTTGCCGAGAAAGATTACGCCTGCTTCGCGCAGTTGGCGGGCGACGGTTGCCTCTTGGGCCGGTTGCGATGTGGTCAACGCCAGAGATCCGGCGGTACTCAACATGCGGTCATCGGTATCGATGTTGTCTTTGATCAGAACGGGAATGCCGTGCAAAATGCCGCGTGGTCCAGAACGGCTGCGTTCCTCATCAAGCTGCTCTGCCATGGCGAGTGCGTCCGGGTTGAGTTCGATCACAGAACGAAGCGTTGGCCCGGAGCGATCGATCTGTTCGATTCGTTCGATATAGCCAAGTACAAGCTGCCGGGAGGTGACAGTACCGTTTTGTAGATCGGCCTGCAATTGAGCGATCGTCCGTTCGGGAAGATAGTGATTGACAAATTCGTCGGAGACTGAGTCAGGCTGATGTGCCATAGTTGTCTTATTGTTGAAATTGCTTTGAGAAGCTTGCTGATTTCTTGGGACGAATTCTATTTGGTTTGGGGACTTGACAGTTATGACGCACTGCGTTATAATCTAGTTATATTGCAATGCGTCATGAGTAGTGTAAAATATACAGGATAGGTACATTCATTTTGTGAATCGTACCGCATAAACTATGTGCTGGCAAACCATTCGCCTGGAGCGAGAACGAAATGATGCCTACTAAAGAGCGGGACTCTGATTCGTTAGCACATGGTTGATTCTGAAGGAGAATCTAAAATGATCAACAACATGAACTTTAACCTGGGTCATATGCAAGAGAACGTCGAGGACAGCATTAAAATGATGCGACGCGTCGGACGCAAGAGTGTTTTGGCTTATGTGGGTCTGATGGGTATGGCCTATGACTTCACAGTAAAAGACAGTGGGGGCTGGTTTGCCAAGGCTGAAGCACGCGGAGAGCGCATGGAAAAAGAGATGTTAGACAACGTCTCGACCTGGCAGGAGCAACTCCAAAAGCAAATGCCCAAGCAGGTGAATGAAGTGACTGATGAGATCACTGATGTGGTTGAG
The DNA here is from genome assembly GCA_046328715.1 of Caldilineaceae bacterium. Classification (GTDB taxonomy): domain Bacteria; phylum Chloroflexota; class Anaerolineae; order Caldilineales; family Caldilineaceae; genus JAXLWB01. Next base: position 73,441 of record JAXLWB010000029.1, read on the forward strand.
AAACTACAGGCTGGGCTGCAAAAGTTCCTGCGCACCAATCCGGCGACAGAAGCGGTGCAACAGATTGAGGTAAAGGCTACCCAAGCTGTTGAAGAACTGCGCGCCGAGGCCAAGAAGAGCAGCGAGAAAGCCGCAACCACGGCCAAGAAGGCCATCAAACAAGGGGCCAAGCAAGTCGAAGCCACCGCTCAGGATGTGGTAGATGCCATCGACAAACTTGACCTGCCTTTTGAAGACTATGACAAGATGGTTTGGAATCAGATCGTCGCCAAGGTCGATACACTCAATCGTGAGGAGCTGCAAAAGGTTCACGATTTTGAATTCGCTACCCGCAAGCGCCCTAGTATTCTGAAAGCGGTAGAAGAGCGCATGAAACCAGAAGCCGAACCCGAGATGGAACCGGTGATGGCGTAAAGTAACCTATATGTGATAGCAAATTAATAGAAGTGATAGGGTTAACAAGGAGCTTTTTCGAACCCCTTCACCCTGTCACTTCTATCTGCTCCACTGTAGCAGACCCTCTTGCAAGTTTGTCTCAAATGGTTTCCCACCGACGTTGATCTTTACTGGCAGGGCTGCCAATCCAGATTGTTTTTGTAATACAAGTTGATACGTTGAAGCTTGGATCGTTGCTGGCAAGTCATAGGTAAAACGGACCGCATGTTGAGAGCCCGTTTTCATGACAAAGTAGCCAGCAAAAATGGATGTGCCCTTTTCACCGCGCAGTGTTTCCACCGTGCCCTCTTTAAACCCTTCGGCTTGGACTAGCTTGCTGCCTCCAGGAACGTAGAGCCGCACATAGTCAAAGTAGCAGCGCGCCGCCATGGCATCATACGAGTTACCGTAGCGCGAAGTGGGATCGCATTGATCCTCTTCGGGAACAGAGGTGGGATGAGTGTACGTAATCGTCACCGTAGCCTGGGCTGCACCATCTTTGCCATTCGGCCATTTGAGTTGATATTCAAGCTGGCGGCTGAGGACCGAATCGACTTTATTGTAACCCACGTTGGTGTCGATTAGGGCCAGGTAATCGGCATTTGGGACGGGCATCAGACTGCCATCCCAGCCTTGCTCGGCGAGTGCTTTTGCTGCCACCGGATTGTTCAACCAAACCTGTACGAATCGATCGTCCAAGGACTTGAACACTGCACTGATCACGCTCAGCTTGCTAAAACTCCCCGAACGAACGCGGGCGAGCATTGCTTGCGCCAGCTTGGGGACGAAGTCCTTGCGCTTTGCCCACCAGTCGGATTTCATGAAATCTTCTACTGTGCCGTTGCTATCGGTTGGGCGTTCCCAGAGCTTTTTGAGAAAATCAACAATGTTTGCTCCGGTGATCTCATCATCACTTTCCGGAATTTTCAGCGGACCAATGGCATCGACAAGGGTCTTTACGGCATTAATGTCAACGGTGACGATCCCATTGACGGTAACACCTGTGTCCTGCAAATAGAGCGCCTTTAGCGTCTGGGCTGAAGTCGGTAGATCGGGTGACCAATTGCCATCGCGGAAGAGTAACAGCGGAATCGCCATGTACTTTTGTTGGGCAGCCGGGGCTTTGGGATAGGAATTGGCCTTGTTGTAAACCTTATAACTATCCTCGAAGTTCATATCGGCAATATCACCCATGTCTAGTTTCACCCGTCCAACTGCGGTGATAAAGCCACCCGTGGCTCGCAATTCATGGTTGTTTTGCACCAATACAAGATAGGTTTGTGGTGCGTCTGAGCCGATCAAAGTTGGGAACGTGGGTGCCAGACGGAAAAAGGCGGGTAGCGCCCGCAGCACGGTTCGAATTGTATCGATATTGAGCGCCAAAGTAGGGTGGAGCGCCGCCAGATCGACCTTGTTCAAAATGTTGCTTGCCTTAATGGCGTGTTCTTCCATTACGGCAAATTGTGCCTGAGCACCACTCAAACTCGAAGCCACACTATCCTCGCCGAGCAGTGGCTTTTTGGCGGCCAGAGCAGGGGCTACCACGGCGGTGCTTTCTTGCAGGATGGCGGTCAACTCCTTGCCAGCGGCCAACAACTCAGGCGCATCGGCCAGAGCGGGTCCAACTTTGGGAAGCCCACGCAATGAGTGTAGCAAAGGTGCCGCAAAGCCCAGCTCCCTTTCGAGCCCAGCCATCCCCTGGTTTAGCTGTTGGACTGCGGATTGCAAAGTATCGACCTGTTCCAAGCCAGCCGGATTGGCAGCAAGTGTGCGCAACGTTTGTAGCGATTGATAAAGTCGCCAGCCATCATAGCTGAGCATTGCAACCTTGTAGACAACCACAAGTAGAAGCAGGATCAGCAACCACTGTAGCCACTTGGGAAAGGGTTTCATACGTCGGCTATTTACTTCGGCGCGAGTCGATGATTCCACCTGAATGGGCAAATCGCCTTTCTGCGACTTGATCGTCGATGAGGTAGTTGTTGACATGGATTATTTCACCTTCCAAAGAGGGCCGACTGCAATGAGTTGGTCTTCTGGCACAATGCCGATTTCATCCGCCAGGAAAATCGGGCGCTCAGCGCGATTTTGTCGCAGTAACTCCTCGGCTGTCTGATCGATGCCTTTGACGGTCGGATAGCGCGCTTTGAGCAGCCGCCGATACCAACCAAACTGATAGAGTGCATCATTGACCAGGATGAGATCCTTCGGCAACTCGCCGCTCGCCCATTCACCATACCAAAGTGCAAAGGTACGTTCATCGCTGCGGCTGATCACAATGCTTCCCGGTTCAAGGGAAGACGCACTCTGCGCCAAAAAGTCGCGTGCAGCCCGATCTTGGCGTAATGAAAGTGTGGACCAGCGCCACGGAAGGAGGGCGAGGATGGCCACGGTAAAAACCAACAGGGCTCCTTGTGATATCAGATGTAAAGGCCTATGCAACCACTTGGCCAGCCCTTCGGCGACCAAAGTAATGCCTAGGGCCAGCCAGACCGCCACTAGCCAACCCACGGGCAACAGATAAATTTCACTATCGCGCGTGTAGTACAGAATCGAGTAAATGCTGATCGGTGCCAACCAAAGCAGGCTGAAGTTGCGTAGCGTGGGCCGTTCCTGATCTAGATACGCCAGACCTACCAGCCCGAGGCCCAATCCTACCGGGGTGTATTGGGTTGTAATCGTATACGCCCAAGCCGCAATTCGATCAAACGTAATCGAGGCCGAGGCGCTCAGGAAATAGCTGCGATAGGCCTGACCGCTGATCAGCCACCACAGGTCATTCCAACGGTCGGCAAAGCCCCAGTTGACTGGAGCAACGGTCCCTGCTGCCCACCAGGTGCGCAGATGCCAAACCAATCCTAAACAGCCTCCAGCGACTACCACAGCGATCAATTGGATCGCCACCGACCAGCGACTACCAGGGTGTTGGCTCCATTGTAGATAGAGCACGGCGGGTAACAAGAAGACCAAAGTCAGATGATGGGCCGTCCCGACCATTGTCAACACGATCAGCCAGCGCAAACTTTTGCCAGAGATCGCCCACCAACCTAGAAGCGAAAAGAAAAGCACATGGAGTGCATAGACCTCTGTGATTGTCGCCTGGCTCCAGAGTAACGGAGATATTGCCCACGCTAACCCTGCGACCCAGGAAGCCCACGTGGCCTTGCCCACCTGACGCAACAGGTCAGTGATTGCCTGGATTGTGACGCCGACGCTAAGTGCTGCACAGCATGCGCTAAATAGGTTACCACGCCACGCTAGCTCGCTGGCAGGATAGATCAGCCCAATGACAGCCAGCCACCCTTGTAAGAGCAAGGTGTAGAGTGGATATCCTGGCGGATGTGGTACCCCGTTGCTGACCGCCGCAGCTAGCAGATCACCGCCATCTGCCCCTTGATTGGCCCAAGTTAGGCCAGGGGCCGAAGTTGCAACATAGATCGCAAGAGCAAGTAACGCCACGCCCCAAGGAATCCACTTACTTGCTCGCGATAACATCATTTTCTTACTTCCAGGGAATCAGGTAGTTTTCAGTAGACGGTGTGTCAGTGGGATAGCGGACAGTAAGTCAGTAATGTCCTGCTGTCCCACTGATACACCAATAGATCATTGGAAATCAGGCAGATCGGTCGGTGGCATACCGATGCTCAGACCAGCAGTACTGCCTGTGACATCTGCGCTGCCCGCAAAGGCTAGATTGTCCAGTACAGCACCATCAGGCAACTCGGCGTCGATCTGCACGGTGACCATCACGGAGACGGTCGCGCCTGCCTTGAGCGTCGGCCAACTTGCGCTGTAAACTTCGCGCAGGTTTTCCGTGAGATCTTGGCTAACCGTGCCCTTGTCTGTCACTTCAATGCTCACAATCTTCATTCCGGTTGGCAGTTCATCGCGCAACTCAACGTTGTTCGCATCCTTCGCAGTTGGATTGGTAATCGAGATCTGCAAAGAGACCAAATCACCTTGTAAGGGGAAGGTAGGCGATTGGGCAATCGTCACCTGAATTGAATTGCTTGCCGTGGAAACAGTAACAGCATTCGTCGTAGTCGTTGTGGCAGTCACCGCAGTGGAAGGCGTTGCTGATGGTGCAGCTACTGCCTCCTTGGTAACAGGAAGTGCCTTCTTGATCTCAGCTAGGTCTTTATTGGGGATAACAAAGGCCGCCTTGACCCAACCATGGATATCGCTTCTTGGCACACAGCAGATGAACCACCAATCACCTGCTTCATTTTGCTCCATAAGCTCAATCTCAGTGTTCTGCGGCAGGGCGCCGATTACAGAGTAACCTGTTCCTGGCCCGCTGCGCACATTCAAGTTCTTGGTCTTGACAGTTCCAGTAATGCGGTCGGTGGCAGTGGGGGCTGCCGTTGGTGTTTGGGTCGGCTTGTCCGATGAAGATTGGTTATTGCCAGACGAAGTGGGCGCTGCGGTAGGCTGGTCGGGCGGTTTGGGTGTAGCGGTAGCTGGAGGCACTGGCGTTGGCATGCGTGTCGCCGTGGGAGGGGGAACGGTCTGATTAATCTCACGAATATTGGCGGCCCAAAGTTGCCCTCCACGCAATAAGGGCAAGGCAAGGAGCAGCAATCCAAAGAGCGCAATCCAACTCCTACGATTTTTGAGTAGCCAACCAGTGGTCAAGTGTAAATTCATAAGCAGTAACATCCTTTGCAGGGGCAATCAAACGAGCTCTGAAGGAGAGCGGAGTTTCATTTCCTGAAAGTAAGCAGGAAGAATTCAGCCCTCATTTCAACAGCAGCCTAGTAAACCTAATGTGCGCCGTTCCCATGCCAGATGGCAGGAAGGGTGTGAAGCAGGATTGCAACGTCCCGGCGCAAACTGTAATGCTCGATGTAGTCAATTTCTAGCAGTAGCCGCTCCGAAAGTGGCAGATTGCCACGGCCACTGACTTGCATGGGACCTGTCATCCCCGGTTTCACCGCCAGGCGCTTGCGATGATGGTCTTGATAGAGCGCTACAATGCGTGCTTCCTCTGGTCGAGGACCGACCAAACTCATGTCGCCCAGCAACACATTGACAAATTGCGGTGCCTCGTCCAAACTGGTGCGGCGCAAAACTTTGCCGACACGAGTGATACGTGGATCGTTTTTGATCTTATAGACCGGCTCTGACAGTTGGTTCAGGTCAATCAATTTTTCCAGTTGCTGCTCGGCATCGACAACCATACTGCGCAACTTGAGAATTCGAAATGGCTTGCCATGCTCGCCAATCCGCACTTGTTGGTAAAAGATCGGACCCGGTGAATCGAGCTTAATTGCCAGTGCCGCAAGCGCTACCAGTGGGATGGAAATCAGTAACCCGACCAGCGCACCAACGATATCCATCCCGCGCTTGACGAACTGTTTCCAGCCGGGGATAACCGGTTGGCGTTTGCCGGGCGTTGTGCCAGCAAATTGAATTGTACCCACGACATAACCGCTACCAAGGGCGAGTGCACGAGCAAACAGTAAACCGACACCAACGATAGCCAATGCAGGAGATCGGCGAGCCAGTTTGTTGGCAAAGGGCAACGTGGTCATCAGAAAGGTCAGGAGGAGTAGACCAACGCCAAGCCAGGCCCAATTGAAGAGTGGCAATAGTAGACCTACCAATGCCAACGCAAACATCCCCAGCAACGCACCGATCAAGACGATCTGCAATTTGAGCACCTGCGGCGTATGGCTATCTTGTACCATCCGTTCTGGATGCCAGCGTGTCAAGAGCGCCTTCCAGTAGCCAATCGAATATTTGCGTCGAATATATTCGAGCAGGTTTTCATCATGGATATGAGTGACCGCGGCTTCGGGAGCGAAGACCAACTTGTAGCCCTTTTGGGCCAGGCGAAAGCTGAACTCTTGATCCTCGCAGATAAAGAGCGCTGCATCAAAGCCGCCGTTTTCGAGCAGAATGTCGCGCCGGTATGCCGCTGAGTAGGTGTCAATAAAGTCAATTCGTTCCTGCCCGATCATCCGATCGTAGCGATCTTCATACTCAGCCTGGACAAAGCGCGGCGTTAGACCACGCTGCTCGGTTCGGTAACTCCCTTTGACACCGGTGACTTCGCTGTCGGCAAAGGGTGCAGAAATCTTTTCAATCCACTCTGCAATGGGCGCACAATCGGCATCAGTAAAGAGCAACAGGGGGGCTTGCGCTGCCTTTGCCCCTGTGTTGCGTGCTGCCGCTGGTCCACCGTTGGCCTGTTGAATCAAGCTTGCGTTGAACTCTGGATGTTGGGCCATCCAGTCGTGGATGATCGCTGCCGTTGAATCGGTCGAGCCGTCATCGACAACGATGATCTCAAAGTCGTGGTGCTCTACACGCTGCTGCGCAAGCGCATTAAGGCAACGTTCGATAGTGGCAGCACCATTATAGACTGGCACAATGACAGAAAAGCGCAGACCCATCATTTTGTCTTTACTCGCCCTGACAACTCAGCAACTGCAAAAATCCGATGGGTGGTTGAATAATCTGGCCAGCCAGTGATTAAGGTCAACTTGGCTTGGTCGGTCGGCGCAATGTAGGCTGCTGCCTGTTCTTTGTCGCTGTCGGTTGCCCCCACAATGGGAATTGGCTGCGAAACCTTAGTCACTTTATAGGCATAAACGTTGCCGTCTTCTGCGCTGAGCAGGATCTGCTGTCCAACTTGAATTTCGCCCAGGGCAAGTGGCGCAAAGACTGCATCGCCCACCGCTTGATGGCCGGAAAGAATGACGTTGCCTGCCGCTCCTGCACCGGCACTGTTGACATGCCAGCCAGCAGCATCTGCAGGGACGACCCACTGGGTTGTCCGGCTATTTCCCTTATCGACAATGGTCCAGCCCATCGGGACCACGCGAAACTCAATATCCAGTTCTGGAATTTGGAACAAGACAGGTGGCGTTGCTTGTTCCAAGGCTAGCGGCGTGATCGCTTCGACTTCGATGTTGGCTTGAGGCAGTGCCGGGGCGGGCGTCGGTTGCTGAACCGCCGCAAATTGACAAGCTGTGAACATGGTCAGTGCCAACAAAACGATTACTCCACGGGTCGTTTGTTGCATCCACGCTTTATAGGTACGCATTTTTTGCAGAAAATTCATTCGTTAACCTCGGACAATCTACATACTTCACCACTAAAGTAAGCTCTGTTTGAAAACAGTAGCGATGTTCAGAGGAAAATAGCGAAAATCTACCGTTTTCAAGTCAACTGCACTATCGCAATACTCACGTATTCATGTATCGGCCTGCTCAAGTGAGATCGGCTAGCCAATCTCACTTGCTGATCGGCGTAAATGCTAACGGTTGACTATCGGGAATGGGAAGAAACGGGAATTATTGGACGGCGATGGCCATGACAAATCGGAATCGAGACAAACCAACATCCTTTACCAGTAGCACTTCCCTGGACGTCTTTTCCCTCGAAATCACCTTTGATTTTGAAGAGCAAGCTGATTTTTCTACCGAATGCAGCCTGAAACTAGGTATTATTTAATCTTAGTCGAAACAGCAAAGCTATGGCAAGAACAGAGTGACATAAGTAGCTCATCTTCAAGTAAGTATACGAGAAAGTAAGCATTTTAAGTACGCTACATTTGCCTTAGTTTACACTCATTTTGCTTTGCCTTCACTAATTCTGTAGAATAGGGAGATGTTCGATGTATTGGACGAGATTTGGGGAGGGATGTGTCCCGGTGGGCGCCCTGGTCTTCAAAATCAGTGGCAGGTGGCTAACGGTCGGCTGCGGTGGGTTCGACTCCCATCTCTTCCCGCTAAATAAACTAACTTATGGAAATTCCGCTATTTCAGAACGATGAGCCGTTGCACTTTGAGCGTCTTGTGCTTTACCCTTATCCTGACCTCAAACGAATTTGGACGCGTATCTGGTTGAATGCTGTGCAAGACAAACAGCCCAATCTTGAAATCCGACTTCTCAACCCAGATGGTTCAGAGAACAGCAGTCTCTTCATGATGGCGCAAACTGATACGCGCATCGAAACGACACTCCACGTTCGCAATCCTCACCCCGGCCTCACCTATCGAGTGGTTGCCGAACTAAGTGAAGGCATTGGCGATCAGATGCAACTTCTTGAGCACAAGGAGTTTGACCTCATCCTCGAATTTCGCAATCCCGACGCTGGGGATGAGGGATTCGGTTTTGGCGTAGACTGGGACGAAATACGCCGCAAGCAGCAGAAGTTATGATGGAAATTTGCCCCCTGTGTCAACATTCGCACCATTCCCAAATCCTGGCGTATGGTGCCTCCTTGCAGCCTAAATTGCTCGATCTCCTACGCCAATCGTTGCCAAGCTGGCGGCCCGAAGATGGACTTTGCCCTGACTGTGCTTTGCAGTTGCAACAACGCTTTGCTTCACAGCGGCACAGCCATTCATTGCATACGACAACTGATCCGCACACAACCTTTCCCTACTATCACCCGGCTGAAGAGACTGTGCTCGGCCAATCCGAACGCTTGGCTGATTATTTCACCTTACCGGCGCAAGGGGTTACGGTAGCCTTCTTGGACAGCGGCTATTTTCCGCATCCTGATTTGGGAGGAAACGAGCCAGGAGAGGCCGGACGTTTGGTCGACTATATCGATCTGACCGATGGCGGCGAGCGCAGAGGCTTGAATCAATTGAGTTTGTGGGATGGTGCCGGGGACAGTTGGCACGGGCAGATGACCAGTGTGATTGCCTGTGGTGATGGCAAACTCAGCAATGGACGCTACCGTGGCTTTGCCCCTGCCGCCTCGATTCTGCCGATCAAAATTGGTCGTGGCGGCGGGCGAATCCCCGAAGAAGATATTCTTGCGGGGCTGAACTGGCTACTGCGCGATGAGCACTGGGCGCGCTACAACGTGCGCGTGGTCAATATCAGCGTGGGCGGTGATTTTGTCCAACCTTGGGAGCAGAATCCAGTCTGTTTGGCGGCTGAAGCATTAAGCGCACGGGGTGTCTTTGTTGCAGCTGCGGCAGGCAATTCGGGGCGCAACGTATTGCTGGCACCCGCTCAAGCTCCATCTGTGCTCACGGTTGGCGGCTACGATGACCACAATCATGGGTGGAGCCCTGCTGTAGATGAAGATGTCCGTCGTCTGGCGCTCTATCATCACAATTGGGCCAATACCAAGCTCAGGAACGAGTGGATCGCCAAGCCGGAACTTTTGGCGTTAGGACGCTACGTGCCGGGGCCGATTTTGCCAGTGAGCCCAGTCTGGCACGAGATGGAGATGATTGCTGAGTTGCGATCGGTGTTGGGGCTTGACGACATGGAGCAGCGTCGTCCACGTCTGCCTCATTCGGAATTGGAGCATGTCGAGCGGGCGCTACGCCGAACGATGAATGCGCATAAGTGGATCCATCGTCACTATCAACATGTGGATGGGACCAGTGTTTCGGTAGCTCAGGTTTCTGCCGTGGCTGCCCAAATGTTGCAAGCAAACCCAGCGTTAACGCCGTTGCAAATTCGCCAGATTCTCACCCAGAGCGCCCTGCCCTTGCCAGCGACCATTAGTGGCCATAGCGGTCATGGTATTTTGCAGCCTGCCGCTGCGGTAGCCTTAGCACTACGCACACAAAACGGTCCGCTACATACCTTCTTACGCAGTGCCAGTGAACTCAAAACAAGCGAGTTGCAAAAGTGGCAAAATCTCGGTAAAGTAGAGGAACCATCTGCTGCATCCCGTCCATTTTATGTGGGGCTTCTGGCGCCGACGGCACGATCAGTCAGTTTGCTCTCACCAATGAACGGCTGGATGCCAGGACGAACACCCTTGTTGCAAACAACGCAAGGCTGGTGGCATACTGTTGTCTCATTGCCAGCACAGAGCACAATGCCCTATCGCTTTTGGATCGAGGACCATCGACATCCTGAGGGTAGTTGGATGCCCGACCCGGAAAATTCGTTACGCATGGAAAGTGGCTTTGCAATGCAACACAGTGTGCTTGGGTAGTATCAGAGAGATAACCTTTCAAGCGCAACATAGAGAACGCTGAGGAGGCAGGGAGAGCACAGAGAAAAAGAGGATTGTAAACTCAGCATTCCTCTCTGTGTGCTCAGCGTCTCCTTCGTTCACTCTGTGTCCCTGAATTGTTACAAATTTACACCTTGCACCTTGTAGGAAAGATCCTTCATGAATCGAGAATATCATAAGTGGTATAGTCAGCGCTTGGGGCGAGAGATGGAACTGCTCGTCTTTGGTCATGCTGGGGCACGCATGTTGGTCTTCCCGACCAGCCAGGGACGCTATTACGAGTACGAAGATCGCGGGATGATCAACAACCTGGCCGACCAGCTCGAAAATGGCTCGTTGCAGGTCTATTGTGTCGATAGTGTGGATGCTGAAAGCTTTTACAATTGGCACGCTCATCCTGCTGTGCGTATCCAGCGCCATCTGCAATATGAATCGTACATCCTGGAAGAGGTTTTGCCGCTGTCACGGTCCAAGAACAACAACCCTTTTATGATTGCCCACGGCTGTAGCTTTGGTGCCTATCATGCGGTCAATCTGGCTCTGCGCCACCCCTGGCACTTTGGTCGGGTGTTGGCCTTTAGTGGTAAGTATGACATGAGCAGCTTCTTTGGTGGCTATTACGACGATGCGATTTTTCGCAACACACCCAACCACTTTGTTCCGCATCTCAACAACCACGAACAACTAGAGGCAATCCGGCGCATCGATATCATTCTGGCGGTTGGCAAAGAAGACCCAAACATCGAGAACAATCGCCAGTTTAGCACTGCCTTGTGGAGCAAAAATATCTGGCATGCCTTTCGTGAGTGGGACGGTTGGAGTCACGACTGGCCATATTGGATGAAGATGACACGGCAGTATATCGGAGGACATGATTAAATTGCGGATTGTCAATATGTGATCAACATGTGATCAACGCTACTCTCCGCAATCTGCAATCCACAATCGTAAAGGAGGACCCTATGGCAGAGATTAAGAAGATCGGGCTTTTGGTGGGCCGTGAGTGGAGTTGGCCACCTGCATTTATCGAAGAGGTAAACAAGCGTAACGTAGGCGTTGTCGCCGAATATGTAAAGCTTGGCGGCACGATGATGAATGAAGCGTGTGAGTATGCGGTCTTAATCGATCGCATCAGCCACGAGATCCCTTACTATCGCACTTATCTCAAGAACGCCATGTTGCAAGGCACCTACTGTGTTAATAACCCTTTTCAGTGGAGCGCCGACGATAAGTTTTTTGGGGCCAGCTTGATTACCAAAATGGGAATCCCTTCGCCACGCACAGTGGCACTGCCCTCACGTGAGTACATTCCCGGTATCGTGACCGAAAGTTTACGCAATCTGGTTTTCCCGCTGGATTGGGAAGCATTGGTGGCCAAGGTAGGCGGCTTTCCTGCTATTCTCAAGGATGCCTGGGGCGGCGGCTGGAAGAATGTCTACGTGGTGCGCTCCATGCAGGAACTGTGGGATGCCTACAATGAAACCGGCACACTCTGCATGATCTTGCAGGAGTTTATTGAATTTGAGCAGTTCGTGCGCTGCGTCTGTGTCGGCCAAACCAACATCATGCCGATCAGGTACGATCCCAAGCAGCGGCGCTACCATGTTGACCATGCGCATCTCTCGCCGGAACTGGGCGCACAAGTGGTCGATTACGCCAAGCAGATCTGCACCGTTTGCGGCTATGACATGAACAGCATCGAATTTGCCATCAAAGACGGTGTCCCCTATGCTATCGATTTTATGAACCCTGCCCCCGATATGGACATCAACAGCCTGACACCGCACTATTTTGACTGGGTGGTGAATGCGATGGCCGACTTCTGTATCGAGATGGCCCTCAATCCCAAAGCGCAGCGGTTGGATCAGCGCTGGTCGAAGTTTGTCAAGTAGCGCAAGATCATTCGTACACGACAAGGGAGCAGATGATGGACACAAAAAAACTTGTCCAACAACAATTTGGAGCTACCGCCGCCTCCTATGCCACGAGCAAAGTCCATGCACAGGGGGCAAGTCTGGCCCGATTGGTGGAACTCGTCCAGCCGCAGGCCGATTGGCAAATGTTAGACATTGCCACTGCGGCAGGGCACACAGCTTTCATCTTTGCCCCACATGTCGCCCATGTGATCGCGAGTGATATCACGCCCGAAATGTTGACGGTTGCCGAGGAGCAGGCAGCAAAAAAGGGCATCACCAACGCCACCACGCAACTGGCTGATGCCGAGGAGCTACCCTTTACTGACGCCACATTTGATCTGGTGACCTGCCGTATTGCGCCGCATCATTTCCCGCACATTGATCGCTTCCTTGCCGAATCGGCTCGTGTGCTCAAGGCGGGCGGCACGCTGGCGGTTGTGGATAACATCACACCCGAAGATCACCAGGCTGCGGACTACATCGACGCTATCGAGCGCTTGCGCGATCCAAGCCATGTTCATTGTCTCAGCCTGGCCGAGTGGCGTACAGGGTTTACGCAGGCTGGCGTTACCTTGTTGCACGAAGAAGTCGCCGACAAGGCATTGGAATTTATCGATTGGGCACGGCGTATGAAGATCAGCAACGAGGTTGAAAGTCAACTCCGCCAGCTTTTCCTCGCTGCGCCGCCCGCCGTTGTCGAATTCCTCGGCCCTCAAGTTGTCGGCGACGATATCCACTTTGTGCTCAAGGAAGCCATTCTTATCGGGCAGAAGCCACCCCAGTCGGTTTAATGTCGGGCGTGGATGTCCTGCGCCCGATCAGCAGTGGCATGCCGAGCAGAACAACGAGCCAGTAGGCAACATAGGCGATCACGCTCTCCAGCGAAGGACTGCTGGTGTAGCCGATCAAGGTTTTGAGTACCTGACCGGTGCTTGACTCCTCGCTGATGAGGTTGCTTGTATCCCAAACGTGTTCGATTGAGGTGAAGATCAGCCCAGCCTCTTGAAATTCGTGTATGCCGCGTGCAAACAGTCCCGCAGCAAAGATCAGCAGCAACAAACTGGTCACGTTAAAGAACTGGCGTAGATTGAGGCGTACCGTAGAGGCATAGAGCAGATAGCCAACAATGGCGGCTATCACCAAACCAATGACAGTACCGATGACCGTGGTGGGGCCGTCGGTAGCAAAGGCAGCGGCCGAAAGAAAGAGCGCCGTCTCCACTCCTTCTCGGAAGACCGAAGTAAAGGTAACGGTGAACAATCCCCAGCGTTGTCCTGTACTGAGGGCCGCATCGACTTCATGTTCCAGCGAAGATTTGAGCGAACGCGCCTGCGCACGCATCCAGAAGATCATCCAGGTCAGCAGACCCACTGCTACTAACATGGTTGTTCCTTCAAAAATCTGCTCTGCTGGACCTTCCAATTCCGCACCAACCCACTGAATGATCAGAGCGACGAGAATGCTCATAATAACGGCTGCGGCCACGCCAAACCAGGCGAAACGGCTTTGGCTCAACCGTCCTGTCTTTCTCAAATAGCCCAGTACGATGCTAATGATCAGTGCCGCCTCAAGCCCTTCACGGAATGCAATCAACGAAGTTGCCAACATGGTAATTTGTGTCCTTCCCTTTTCATCTCTGTAAATTTTCCTGCAACTCTCTTTTACGGCAAGGAAGATGCATGGCTTCACTATCTACGTAAAATGTGAGCAACCTCCCCAGCACGGCGCAGAAAGTTGTCGATAGTACGAAAATCATTTGCGCCGTGCCGGGGAGGTTTTCGGACTTTCATCCATCAAAAGGATATACTCATTCTTTGCCGATGAGCTTCTCAGAGTATAGGGGTAGATTTGCTGAAGATCAAGGCTCGATTTTTGGTTTTTGGCGCTATGTGCAGTATGGTATCAATTAATTCGTCAGTTAACCTTGATTAAATACAATGAACAACCAAATTCCATTGACCTCACTGGTCGCCTGCGCAGGTTGAGCGTCTAAGCTCCCGCCGGGGACATTGTCGCAGGTCGTGCGACAGATGGCTGGATTATTTCCAGCAACTGAATACCCGAACTTGTTGGTTGGCCTGGGCGAGCCAGATGATGCCGCTGTCTACCAGCTCGATGAGACGCGCGCTCTAATCAAGACCACTGACTTCTTCACGCCCGTCGTCGATGACCCTTACACCTATGGCGCAATCGCAGCCGCCAATTCTATGAGCGATGTTTATGCGATGGGGGGCGAGGTGATCTTCTGTCTCAACATCGCTGGGTTTCCAGAAGATCTGAGCTATGAAGTGATGGCGCAAATTTTGGCTGGCGGCGCTGCCAAAGTGAAGGAAGCTGGGGCCGCTATTGCTGGTGGTCACACGATTACCAATCCTGAGCCTTTTTATGGCTTAAGCGTGACAGGGATGATTCATCCGGATCGGGTGGTGCGCAAAGGGGCGGCTAAGTCTGTTTCAATTCAAGCCGGCGATCGGCTCTTTCTCACCAAACCATTGGGCACTGGCATCATCACCACTGCAGCCAAGTTGACTGGGGCCGGCGAAGGCCGTGCTCATCGCCTAGCCCGCAAAGCCCAAGGCAAACTCGATTGCGCTCCCGCCCATCTCCAGGCGGCGATTGACTCGATGTTGTTACTCAATCGGGCTGCGGCGCAAGCCGGTCAGGTGGCGGAGGTCAAGAGCGGGACCGATATCACTGGCTTTGGGCTGTTGGGACATAGCAGCGAGATGGCAGCAGCTTTGAACAATCTCAATTGCGGATTGCGCATCCGCGCCGCCGATGTGCCCGTCTTGCCTGGGGTGTGGGAGTATATTGGCGCAGGCTATCTGACACGAGGAAGCACTCGCAATCCCGATTATTTTGGCGATCGAGTTCGTTTTGCCAATGCGGTAACCAGCGCGCAACGAACGCTCCTTTGGGAGGCTGAGACCAGCGGTGGGCTCTTGCTGGTGGTGCCGCAGCAGAACGCAGCAATCTTTCGCACAGCCTGTGCCGAGCGCAGCCAGAATTGTTGGGAAATCGGTGAAGTGGTGGCTGGCATGCAGGGAATTGAAGTGACCTAATCACAGGAAATCTGAAATTCGTAAAGCAAATTTCCCCTATACTCCTTGTTCCTTGATTTACGTGTTTACAAAGCCTTTTTCATAAACACGGAAATCAGGGAACAAGGAATCCTCTTTAGTAATTCAGGTGTTCAAACAAAGCAGACGCGGCCAAACTCCTTGGTGACATAAATGGTATGAATCAGTAGCGCGTAAACGCACCAATACTCCCTGCGTTTTGCAAACCTTTGTGCTCGTCCAGGAAAGTGACGTCGATGTTTTGCAGCAGAGAGCGACGAATGACGCTGTCCACCGCATCGGGCAATTCCTGGATGCGACCGCTAGCTAACGGCGCATCCTCACTGAGTTCGAGCAAGATGGTGCCGCTATCGACAAAACGATAGGCACTGCGCGCATAATTGGAGAGTACAACCACATGCTCGGCACGACCATTCTGGACTGCGGTCAGTGTATCGACCAGCCCGACCACGGCACGTTCATTGCTCTGCACCCGGCTCAGGAGCAGATCGGCACTTTCGATGGCATCCTTGAGCGTAGCGTTACGCACCACGTCAAGCGCCTTTTCCTGAATCTCGCTGCTGCTGGCGTTAGCGCTGATGCTGATGCGTTCCAACACCAGGTCGCGCAGGCGGCTACTGAGCAGTGTCTTGAAGGCTGCCACATTTTTCTCGGTTCCGGCCAAAATCAAATGGCGGGTAAAGCTGCGGCGGTAGAAATCTTCAGCCATCTCGGCTGCTTCCTGCAGATTCTGGCGAACCTGCTCGCTCTCGCGGCGTTGGTAACGTTGTGCTGCCCAGCCGCCACCCCGCCCAAAGCGGATTTCCTCGCCCAGGTAACCTTCCACAGCCTCTAGTTCGCCCATGTTAAAGCCATAAAGGCGAGCCCCATTTTGATCGACATGGATCACGCCATAGTGGCTGTAGGCTCCAATCAGCGCCGCCAGTTGGCGTACATACGGTCTAAACGTGACAAATGAGGCATCGGTCACCGGAGCAGAAACAGTTTGAGCCCACCAATAGTCGGTGCCAGTGCAACTGAACATGACCAAACCGCGCCCACGACGATTAAAACCAAGCTCGACAAAGCTCTGCACCCGTTTGCGATCGGCGGCATCCGCCTTGTCTGCCTTGTCGAGCAGAAGGCGCAATGCCTGTTTGTATTGTTCGGGCGTACGCATCTGCGGGTCAACATTGAGATAGACACTCAATACTGGGAAATCGTGACTTTCAAATTCAACTACGGTGCGGATATCTTCAGTGGAAATCATAAGGCCCCCTTGTACCAAGAGCGGTCTGAATATCCTGTGGAACTGCGTCTACTACAGTGTAGTTACCTGGTAGGTTTGGCGATAACGTAAGAAAAGCTGAGTGTGCACTGCTGGTTACTCTGTATATTCGATTCGGTGGATAGTTCAGACGGCTTCCTAGAGTTGCTTCTTTGTTGAATTCCTTGGCAATGAGATGATAAATCGAGCACCTTGTCCAGGTAGACTTTCTACCATGATTGTACCATTATGCATTTCTGTCAAGTGTGCTGCCAATGCCAATCCAAGCCCGGCACCTTCATGACGTCGAGAAAGTGTAGTATCGAGTTGAACAAAGGGTTGGAACATTCGTTTGGCATCTTCCGGCAAAACTCCGATTCCAGTATCCCAGATAATAATTTCTACATTCGATGTGGTGGGCTCGCTTCGTACTTCGATTCCGATCTGGCCGCCTTCGGGCGTAAATTTGATGGCGTTGTGCAAAAGCGTTTGAATAACTTGGCCTAAACGTCGTTCATCGGCTTCCAGCGACTTAACATCTGGCGCAATCTCACAGGAGAGCGAGAGTTTTTTGCTTTGGGCCGCCGGTTGCGCCAGGTAGAGCGCATGTTTGCATAGGTCGTTCAAAGAAACAGGGCCAAGGTGCAATTCCACTGTGCCCGATAACAAGGTCGCCATATCGAGCAGATTGTTGACCATCTCTAATAAATTGCGACTCTGCTTTTGAATTCGGTGCAGGGTGTTGTTCTGTTGCTCGGAAACAAGACCAAAACGTCCGCTGCTTAGCGTTTCACTGAGTGTCAGGATCACTGTAAGTGGTGTGCGAAACTCATGGCTGATGTTTTTCAGAAACTCATCTTTGAGGCGAGAGGCGCTTTGTAGCTGTTCATTTAATTTATGGATCGATTCCGCAGCTTGTTTGCTGTGGGTGACATCGTAGTAGAGCCAAACTCGCCCCAACACCTGGTGA
Organism: Caldilineaceae bacterium; assembly: GCA_046328715.1. Classification (GTDB taxonomy): domain Bacteria; phylum Chloroflexota; class Anaerolineae; order Caldilineales; family Caldilineaceae; genus JAXLWB01. Next base: position 91,031 of record JAXLWB010000029.1, read on the forward strand.
TCCGGGGTTAGGATAGGGCGACTACGTCGTTCAAAGACACGTCCGTCCTTGAGTTTGACCTCATCAAACAACTCGCCCAACTTGTCCGGGTACACTCTCTCTACTGATTCGCGAAATTCGTCTGGGTTTTCCACCATCGCAACCACATGTTCCAAGGAAGCCAAACTAGAACGTTTATTGATAATCTCTTCTGGCATACTCCACAGATCGATAAATTGTTGATTGACGCCGATCCAGTTGCGGTTGGTATCCACGGCCAGGATGCCTTCGGGAGTGGCATCCAATTGGGCCTTCAGAAGCGCATTTTGTAAACGCAACTGCTCCTCGATCTGTTTGTGGCGAGTGATGTTACGCACCATGGAGATCACGGTATCTTTGCCGTAGGGCACCATGCGCGACTCGAAATAACGGACGCCTTCGTCAAATTGGTGTGAAGATTCATAGATGGCCATCTCACCCGTCGCCAAAACTTGGTGAATGTAATATTGGGACGCTGCATACTCTGAGGGTGAGACAAAATCACGGACGTTTTTCCCTAACATCTCTTCGCGCGGTCTAAAGAGGTCGGCATCCGAAAAGCTGTGCAGTGCGAGATATTTACCACTCCGGTGTAAGACTATCAAAAGATCAGGCGACGCTCTCAATAACGCTCGATTCTGTTCTTCGCTGGTACGTAGTGCAGCTTCGTCGTTCTTTCGTGCTGTGATGTTACGCACAATCGAGAGCACCTTATCATTGCCACAAGGAACAATGCGTGCCTCGAAGAAGCGTTCGCCATCCTCAAAGGGAAACGAATATTCAACAATCTCCATCATGTTAGTGGTCAATGCGCGTTCGTTGGCCGCTAAAAATCTATCTGCCAAGGGGGCAGGTACCACGTCTCGTGTATGTTTGCCGATATGCATGGCATAGGCAGATGTCTTTAGCTGTGATGCGGTCTGGAGCGTTACGTCGTAGGAGTCTTCAAGATTCTTTTTGAGCGCAGGTGTCATCAACTCGTCAAGATTGTTGGTATGGACATCCACATAATATCCATTTCGATCTACAAGGAACATCATATCGGGAATCGCTTGCAACAAGGCACGGTTGCGCTCTTCACTCAGCCGCAAGGCTTCAACGGCGCGTTTTTGCTCGGTGACATTTCGCACCAACGCTAATTTCCCGCTTTCGCCCAAAGGAATGATGCGCGCTTCAAACCAATGAGGTTGTCCCTGAAGGATTGAGGCAAACTCGATTTGTTGGAGATTTCCCGACTCATGGACGTTGATGAGTCCATTTATTGGCATGTCGCAGCAGAGGGGAACACCAAGTACCTTTTCTGGTGGCATGTAGTCGGAGCTCGGCTGGCCGGGATAATATTGCGTGCAGATTCCCTCTTCGTTCAGAATCGCAATGGCATCGGGCAAGGTTTTTAACAGTGCCTGCAAGCGCTCCTCATTGTTGTGCGAAGATCCTGCCACGGAAGTAGGGGCATGGCCATTGAGGTGGGGAACGACATTCAGCTCAAGTTTCTGAGCTGGTCGTAACAAGCCATAGAGCCTCACTACAGGCCCATCTGATTGACTACGCTCTGGACGTAATCGATGTTCGACCAGCAGGGATGGTTGCGACTGGCTGTGAATGTGAAAGGAATTGCGACTTTCTTGCCCGGTCAGTGCCAGGGTGATTTGCTGCTGTAGTCCTTGACGACCCGAAGGTGCGACAAACTCCAACACCTGATCGAGACGATTGAAGGGTTGAAACGGTGTCCCTATAAGTTGCTCAAAGGTCGGGGATACCCAATCGATAACAGGAGTTCCATCCTTTGCTATCCAACAGGTATAAAATGCATCCTCACTTAACTCCGCAAAGACGTTTAGCCTGTCAACTGATGGGCGTGCATCGTCGTGATTTTGTGTATTGGCAAGCCATTCACTCTCTGCAAGACTCGACGCATGCGTGTGATTTACTCTCATAAGCGTTCCAGCCGTATCCCTTTATACCGACAGCAAACAAATGTCTACTCATCCAACTCCACGTAGAAGGTGGACGGTAAAGTTACGTTGGGTTGAACAGTGGCAGTCTCAGTATGTTATGCAGTCGCTTTGAGCTTTGGGACTCAATCTGATATAGCAGCTATTATTATACAGGTTTATCTACTTCGGCAAACCAATTGTTTTTGGCTCATGATAGAAAAGTGTGCAAAGAGCTGCCAAATCTCATTATCACACTTTCTGTAGATGAGTGTTATTTTATTAAAATTACGAAGTGAGATTCATCACTTTGTAAAGCCTGCATAGCACAATGTAACTGTCCACCAAGTTAAACGATCATATCCGGATCGTTATATTTTTTACTGGAATTTGGGTTTTGTCAATGAGAGGGATGATTGCGATTTACTTACAATATTATAAGTTGAATTACGTAAAACAAACAAATTGCGAAATGAGAATGAGTTATGACAACATTGCAAGCGAGGTTGTGGTTGGTTTTTTGTGTAGTTCTCTGGAGTACAAGTGGGTTAATGATCAAACTCTCCTCGCTCGATGCATTGGCATTGAATGCGGGGCGCAATCTTCTTACCGCTCTTATCGTTTGGATTTATCTGCGTCGACCCCATTTTACTTTTTCACTGCCGCAGGTGGGAGGGGCCCTTGCTTCGGTCATTGCGCAATATCTGTTCGTACGTGGCACCCAACTGACATCGGCTGCAAACGCCATTCTTCTACAATATTCAGCCCCCTTTTTTGTCGCCATTTTTGCCATTTGGTATCTCAACGAGCGCCCAAAGGCCATCGACTGGGTGACCATGGCGCTGACTCCTCTGGGGATGGTGCTCTTTTTCGCTGAAAAACTCGACAGAAACGGCATCCTCGGTAATACTTACGCTATCCTATCAGGCATCGCGCTGGCGTGGATGATATTGTTTCTGCGCAAACAGAAGGATGGTTCACCGCTGGAGACCATTCTGATGGGTAGTTTGATCATTTCGGTCACGGGGCTGCCATCCTTGCTACGCTCGTCGCCTACGCCAGCCGACTGGGCAATTATCAGCTATATGGGAATCTTTCAACTTGGCATTCCTTTTCTGATCTACGGCATCCTGATCAAGTATTTGGAGGCAGTGGAAGCCACACTGATTCAAACCTTGGAACCGATCTTAAATCCGTTGTGGGTACTCTTTTTTTACGGTGAAGTACCCAGCCAACTTGCAATCTTGGGGGGAGCGATTGTCGTTTCTGCTGTGACCTTTCGTGTGATTTGGAGTAGCAGACAACAAGCGCAGACTCCAATTCATACGGCATCGAGTTAAAGCTATAGCAGCTCTTTTTTTATGGAAAATCCAATTACAATACTACTTGTTGAAGATGAACCCGCGCTGGTCGAAACCCTCCAATATAGCCTCAGCCGTCAGGGCTACCAGGTAGTCGTGGCCACCGATGGTCAGCTAGCCCTGGATCTGGCCCGCAAACATAAGCCAGACTTGATCGTCCTGGATGTGATGTTGCCCAAACTCGATGGCTTTGAAGTCTGTCGTATTTTGCGGCAGGAGATGAATACACCCATCCTCATGCTCACAGCCCGTACCGATGAAGTCGATAAGATTGTCGGTTTGGAAGTAGGAGCCGATGATTATCTAACCAAGCCTTTCAGCATGCGCGAGTTAATCGCTCGCGTGAAGGCCCAATTGCGGCGTGTGCGACTTGTGCGCGAGGAAGTGACTCATCAACTCGGGGCAACCAGTTCGGGTGAGGAAATGGAAGGGCGCATGCTCTTTGGTAACCTGGTCATCGATACTGTGCGCCATGAAGTGACGTTGGATCACAATGTCGTACACCTCAAGCCCAAAGAATATGAGTTGCTGCTATTTCTGGCCCGTAACCGAGGAATGGTGCTGAGCCGTGATCTCACCCTGGAGCGCGTCTGGGGTTGGGAATACGACGGAGGCAGCCGCACGGTCGATGTCCATGTCCGCTGGCTGCGCGAGAAAATTGAAACCGACCCCGCTAATCCAACCAGGATCGTGACTGTGCGTGGTACAGGCTATCGTTTTGAAGGGTAAGCTAAGACAGGAAGACAAGAAGATAGGAGGCGAGGCGAAATCAACATTTTCATTTTGTCTTCCTGGATCCTTGTCTTCTTGTCTTGTGATTACCTTGCCTGTCGCTTTAACAGGTCGCGGATTTCAGTGAGCAATTGGATGTCAGCCGGCGGTGGGGGAGGCGGTCCCTTGGGTGCTGGCTTTGTTGTCATGCGGTTGATGGAGCGCACCAACAAGAACATGATGAAGGCGATGACCAGGAAGTTCAATACGGCAGCCAGAAAGTTGCCATATTTGATGCCGTTGAATGTCAATTGCGCCAAATCTTGTACATGCGCTGCTTGCATCACAGGATTGAGCAACAAGGGCGTGATGAGATCTTCAATCAACGAAGTCACGATTGCTCCAAAAGCAGCACCCATGATGACCGCAACTGCCAGATCAATCACATTCCCTTTTGCGATAAATTCTCGAAACTCTCTGAACATAGTGCTTCTCCTCAAACAAACAGAAATGAAGGGGTTAGATTGACATAACAAACCTTAACGGAACTATATTATAGCATAACAAATCTCCTAGCCTGGCCCGACTTACGAGTTTCGGGTTCGGCAAGAAATCTGCGAGATAGTCTGTCATTCTTCGCTCGAAAACACGCTCACTCAGAATGACAAGCTGCTCTTCCAGAGTCAGTTGCTGCGGTTAGTTTCTTCGTAGTCAACCGTAGCAAAGTTTTATGGGAAGCTGGGTTTGTTTAGTGTCCTTTTTATTTCAACAAATCAATATTACGTTTGTCATTACGCTTTGTATAACATACTCAAATTTTCAACAGAATTAGTCGTTTGCGAGTTCGTTGCTCGCTTATTGACCGATCTGATTGTAAAACAAATGTGACGGGTGCTGATTGAACGCCACTTGCTGGCATAGGATGGCTATCCAAACTATGATAAGCTGAATTGTTTGTACTTTGCTCTGTTAAAATTCACCGTGCTATACTTGCCACATAACTCGTGATTTTCACACTCGCTGGTTTAGTGATACCGATGGTTGCCACTACAGCGCATTTCTGCGCTATAAGGATCTATGTATTGATGTCTGTTCGTTCTTGAAATCGAGTCTAATCATGCTTGAATCGTTTGTTCACAATCGTACTGTAGGTCGTCTTGCGCTTTTACTGGTGCTGGTGCTGTTTGTTTTTGCTGCATGCACCTCACAATCGGGTACAAACTCCAATCTTGCCTCCTTGGTTGCGCCCCAGGGCAATTTGCCGATTGAAAGTGTGTTGAATTACGAAGTAGCCTTTCCTTCTCCGACGCCCCCAGCCACTGAATCGTTGCCGACCCCTACGCCCGAAGCGGGTAAACAAAAGCAGTACGCCGTGATTATCACGAGCAATGCACGTGCTAACATTCGTGACAATGCCTCTACCGGTGGAACCATTATTGGCAAAGGTAATCCAGGGGATGCCTTTGAAGTACTTGGTAATACGAGCGATGGGGAATGGTATCAGGTTTGTTGTGTTGCGGGCACCGATAAGAGCGGATGGGTTGCTGCTTCGGTTGTGCGCATTACCGATAATCCTACAGGGCCTGTCAACACAGCAGTGAAAAGCAGCGATACCCAGAGCACGACAGCAACGCTACTCAATAGCGATCTGACCGTAAAATGGAGTGTCAACTGGCAATGTGGATCTGAACGCTGCACGGTCAAACAATGCAGTGGTACAGTCGATGCCGCTGTAAAACGGCCGAATGCCACCCAATGGCTCCCAATCGAGCATAACGTAACCTGGGATAAAACCTGTTTTTCAACCGATAATTGGGTTTTTGACGTGGATCGCCTGACTGGCAAAGAGCGCACGGGCGAATATGAGAATAATTTCCTTTACAGCTATTGGCTCGGTGCTGCCCCTGGCGATGCCAGTGGAGTTTTTCCCATGAAAGACGATAGCGGAGTGCTGGTTCACTGCTCCGATCCGCAAAAGGTCGAGATCAGCGAGGGCGGTGGTTGGACGAGCGTTTACGATGGCACCACCTGCCACGATCTACGTACGGGCATGCTGGTTTATATGCGCTATACCAAACGTTGGCTCTTCAGCGGCGACTTCGACGGGCAGAAGTACGATCGTGCCTTCTTTGGCGATACCGAAACGCTTGAGCAGAAATTGGAAGATACAAACGTCTCGCTTTCGTTTGTACACAAAGTCAAATAATAGCTTTTGCTCTGGCCAGCATGGCTTTTGTAGCACAAGATAATTTCTTGTGCTATTCAGGTGACCTACATATAGCACCAAACTGCAAACCGTAAAACGTGGCTCTTATTTCCGAGTGGCGTTTTACGGTTTTGTTTTTCCTCTAACCGTTGTTGCTTTCCACTTTCTGTCACAGCACCCTTTGATTTTGACGATTTTGATCCTCCTATTGACTTTTCTGGAAAAAGGTATACAATATACCGAAATTTTGGCGAAAATTCTTGTTTCGTAAAGTGATATTTTTGAATTCATGCGCATTTTATGTAACACTGTGGCTTTACTTAATTGTAATCCTAACGACTGCAAAAGTGTCCTCTTCCCAGATTGTATATGCTCGTGTTTATAGGCGCGGGCTTTGTATTTTTACAGGCCACTTTCACCGCAATCATAGGGCAAAATTCATCGACCGCTTAATTTACGCTGAAATCTAATTCGGAGATCTTTTTTTTTATGGTTACTTCTATTGACCTTACCCCTGTTGAACAACGCACGCTGAGTGATGAGGCCGCCGATAAGTTGCGCCTTGCCATTCGTAGTGGGACATTGGCTCCCGGCGCAAAGCTCGTTGAACGCGATCTGGCTGACCGATTAGGCATGAGCCGCATCCCCATTCGCGAAGCGATTCAAAGGTTGATTGAAGAGGGAATTGTACGTAAAGAACCACATCGTAGCACCTATGTCTACATCCCGACACGACGTGAAATTGAGGAAATCAGTTCGTTGCGCGTGGTATTGGAGCGTTTTGTGGTGGAACGTGTGATCGAACGTTGGCAACCCGAACATGAGCAAGTGCTGCGCCAAATTGTCAATGAAATGCGCAAAGCGGGTGAACGTCACGCGCTACAAGAGGTGTATGAGGCTGATTATCGATTCCACTTCACACTGTGGGAGATTGCCGAACATAGTTTGTTGCTTGAAGTGATTTCAAGCTTGCGCTCACGCATCAGTCGTTTTCTCTATGAGGCGAATAGTTCCTTCTACGAATCGCAGATCCATTCGCTGGACAGTCATATCAATGGCCACGATGATCTGATCGAGATCTTCAAGAGCCGAGACGTGATCAAAGCTCAGGAAGCGATCGTGGATCACGTCTTAGGTGCCAAGGAACGCATCCTAACCTACTGCAATCTTCAGTAAAGCAGTAGGTCAGTGGGACAGTAAGACAGTAATCAGGATACTGCCTACTGACCCACTGACCTACTGTCTATTGACTCACTCCAACGGCGTGCCCCACGGAAAATCGGGGAAAATATCTGGATCTCCGCTCGGCTGGATCACCATCATCTTTTCACATTTGCCGGTCGCCTCTTCACTGTAACAACCCGTTTCGATACAGATCACCATCCCAGCTTGCAGAATTGTCTCGTCGGTAGGGACAAACCAGGGCGCTTCATTGACCGTTGTACCGATGCCGTGGCCCACATAGTGACCCAACTTGAGGCCATACTTGTCATAGGCGGCACGTGCCGCTTCAAAAAGGTCGCAGGCACGCACGCCCGGTCGCGCTTTGCTGACGCCCGCATAGAACGATTCACGGGCGGCACGGGCATATTGCTTTTGGATTGCGCTTGGTTCACGTCCGATCACCATCGTGTTGGCCATGTCGGCCCAATAGCCGTTGATGCGCGGGCTGATGTCCAACTCGGCAATATCGCCTGGTTGGGTGATATTGGCAAGCGGTCCGCCCGGAGAGACGGTTTTATTGCGTGGCCCGCAGACCAATTCACCCGCAATATAGAACTTGCCGCCCACATGTTCATGCATGGCTTTGGTGATACCTGCCCACAACTCAAATTCACTCAGCCCAGCCTGACGGGTCAGCCGCATCAGCTCCTTGTGGGCAATGTTAACAACCTCCGCGGATTGTTTGAGCAGTGCAACCTCCCGTTCGGTTTTGACCATGCGCGCCCGTGCCAATGCTGGACCGGCTTCAACCAATTCAACATTGGGAAGTTCTTCTTGAATCACACGGTGCACAGCCAAGGGTAGAGTTTTTTCCTCTACCGCCAACTTGGCCTCACTTGTGCCGATCCCGCTCTGTCGAATGGCTTGGCGTACGGTGGACACAAAGTTGTCGCGTGACATCTGTTTGGCAAAAGGCTCAAAGACTTCAAGAACACCGAAACCAAGGACATTGGCAAAGTCGCTTTGTTGGCGCGCACCCGTGGCATAATGTTGATTGGCCACCAGCGTAGTTGACTCCTCGGTTACGCCAAAAAGCGCCAAGGGCGGACCAAAGTTGAGATGGGCCAACGGTCCAAATTCGACCGGCACTTCGTAGTGGCTGACATAGGTTACATTTTCGGGGGAGGTCAATAATGCCCAGTTGGCACCCAACTGTTGCAGTTCAGCACGCGCTCGTGCTAATTCTTGGTTTGTCATGGTTACCCCTTCACGGCTCCGGCAGTCAGACCAGAAATGATATAGCGTTGCATGGAAAGATAGAAGATTACGGGCAGAATCGAGAAAACCGTCCCTGCCGCCATATATTGTTCAATCGGCGTGTCGGCAATCGAGCGCAAGGTGGTCAAGCCAACCGAGGCGGGCTGTAAACTGCCACTGGAAAGCAAGATCACTGCGAAAAGATATTCATTCCAGGCGGAAAAGAAGGAGACGACCGCTACCGCCACCAGCCCCGGCGTGGACAAGGGCAACACGATCTGCCATAGTACGCTGAGTTCATTTGCCCCATCGACCACGGCCGCGTCCAAACACTCGGGCGGCACCGTATCAAAGACATTTTTCAAGATCCAGACGCAGATCGGCAAGGCAAACGCTGCATCTACTAACGAAAGCGGCGGCAATTGATCCAACATGCCGATGCGCCGGTAGATGATGTAGAGTGGAATGATGATCAGAATCTCTGGCAACATCTGGGTGACGAGCAGAAACAGCCCAAAGAGTGAACGTCCCTTCCAGCGCAAATTGGAAAGGGTGTAGGCTCCCGGAACCGCCAGCGCCAGACAGATCAACATTGCCATTAGCGCAATCAAAAACGAGTTCTTGATCCACAAGCCCATCGGATGTTCGGCAAAGAGTGAGGTAAAGGGCTTGAAGTTGATCTCCTGCGGAAAGAGCGGCGGCGGATAGTGCATGGTGTATTGATTGGGCTGCAACGTACAGACCAACATCCAGTAAATCGGGAAGATGGTCAGCGCTGCCACCGCAATCACCGTGATATAAAGTACAATCTTGCCCAGCACCTGCCCTGGCTTGACACCTTTTTTGCTGGGTTGCGCCTCGACTGCCAGTTTCGTCATCTTAGCCATTCTCCTGCATACGGCGGCTCTGCAAAATAATAAAGAAAAATGCAATCACTAGCGAGACCACAAAGCCTGCCACCCCAAACGCCGTTGCATAGGAGTAGTCGTAAAAACGAAAGGCTGTGTTGTAAATGCGCATTACGATCGTCTCAGTTGCACCTGACGGCCCACCGCCGGTCATCAAAAAGATGAAGGTAAATTGTTTAAAGGAGAAGATGGAGGCCAATACGACCAGCAGCTCTAATGTCGTCCAGATGCTGGGAATGGTAATGTGCCGGAATAATTGCAGGCCATTGGCTCCGTCCACTTTGGCGGCTTCATAGATCTCTTGTGGCACGGCTTGCAAAGCTGCCAGGATTACTAGGCTATAAAATGGAAAAGCCTTCCACGAAGTGATCAGTACGATCCAGGCCATCGCTAGCCACTTGATCTGTAGCCATTGCGGATTCTCGGTGACACCGGGCAACATGCGCGCCAACAGGTTGATGACGCCAAATTGCGGGCTGAGGATCCAAAGAAAGATCATAGCCACCGGTACATCCGGAAAGGCCCAGGGCAACATTAACATCGCTCGTGCCGCTGGACGAAAGCGGAAAGGTCGATTGAAGAGCAACGCCGTCACTAGACCCGCGCCAATCGCCACGGCTATTACCAACGCAGTAAAGATCAGGGTCGTCTTCATCACCTGCCAAAAGCCAGGGTCGTTGAACATACGTGTGTAGTTCTTCAACCCGACCCAGGTTGGCGGCTCGTTGGCTGCCAACTCGATCTGTTGGAAACTGCCATAGATGCCCTGGGCAATGGGGTAAATAATCAGCACTGCCTCGTACAGCACAATTGGCAGCGCTAACATATACGGTAAAATCCGCAGACGCTGACGATTGCCTGTGGCGGCCTTCACATTGCTCATAATCCTTCCCCCGATCTTCAGTGCGCCAGTGAGACAGTAGGACAGTGAATTCGTTCGACTGACCCACTGACCCACTGACCCACTGTCTCACTGTCCTACTGTCTTACTATTTTCCCGCAGCGGAAACCTTGGTACAACGGTTGGGTTGACGATATTTTCCTGTAACGGCCAACGCCCACTGAGAATGTCGATGATGTTATGGATCCCCGTCATGTAAATCTCTTCGCTGGCTTGAACCGAGCCAGCTGCAACATGGGGGGTCAGAATCACATTCTCCATATCGGTAAGTGGGTGCAGGCGCGGTGGCAACTGTTCGGCAAAGATGTCGATCATCTCGTAGGTATCAATGCCCGCTCCAGCCAGTCGTCCTTGTTGTAACGCATCGATCAGTGCCGGCTCGTCAACTAGTGCTCCACGCGAGGTATTGATCAGAAACGCTGTGGGTTTCATCTTGCGCAGTGCCGCCTCATCGATCATGTGGTAGGTGGCTGGCGTCAAAGGCACATGCAGCGAGACAAAGTCCGACTCACGCAAAATGGTGTCCAGGTCTGTCATCTGTACACCCAAGGCATCGGCTTCGTCGCGTGGGGCATTTTTGTTGTTGCGCGTCGCCAAGACGCGCATACCAAAGCCACGTGCCCGACGCGCTGTTTGTACTGCGCTACGTCCAAAACCTACCAATCCCAGTGTCGTATGGCTCATTCGTTGGTTGCGACTCACCTCACGTCGCGCCCGCATCACGTTGCCTTCGGCCATCGCATTTTGTGCAACGGTGAGCTTGCGGGCCAAACTTAGCAACATCGCCATGGCGTGGTCTGCCTGCTCTTCCACACAGAAGTAAGGGGTGTTGGTGACCACAATGCCCAACTGGGTTGCCCGAGCGACATCGATCTTGTCGGTCCCCGTGCCCATGCGCGAGATCGCACGACATTGGCTCATGGCCTCGACAACACTCGTCGGCAAACGGGTGCCAACCAGCGTGACAATGTCAGCATCATGCAGCAGAGGAATCATTTCAGCGGGATCTTCGGCATCGACAATGGTGACTGGTAGCCCATGTGCTGCAAAGGCGGCGAGTTCTGCTTGGCTGGGGTGGAAGATCGGTGCAGTCAGGCGAACAATCTTGAATTGAGAGAACATAGGTGGCGCGGGTAGCGTATGGCGAGTGGCGAATCAGAATCCTGCGCGTTAGCAAGGAGTCCCGACTTGCCACTCGCTACCCCACCCTGACCCTCCCCTGCTAAGGGAGGGAACTGTCACGGGGCAAACAAACTTTGTCGTTCGTTCGTGATTGTTCCCTCCCTGTTTTGGGGAGAGTTAGGGTGGGGTATATTTTTTACTTAATCCGTTCGGCCAATGCCTCGGCTTCGGTCTGGGCAGCGGCCATGGCATCCTCAACTGAGGTGCTGCCGGTGAGCACATCGCCCATGTGGGTGATCACGATCTGTCCCAACTCCTGGAAGTTGTAGATGAAGTCGCCGACTACGTCGAACGGCGTGACGTAGGAGACGCCATCATAGCCTGGCTTCAACCATTGCAGTTGATCCAGATATTCTTTGCGTGCGGCAGACGGCTGGGCAAAGATTACATCTTCGCAGCCTTCGACCATACGGCGATAGTTATCTGGTTTGTAGACATAGGTGACGAACTCTAATGCTGCATCCTTCACCGCTGAACCGCCGTTGATCATCATTGGGTGGATGCGGGCGATCGACTTGTTGCTGGCCCACGGGATCGGCGCGCTGCGCAACTGCGGGTAGAGATCCGGATATTCGGGCTTGAAGCTACCCACCGCAGCCGAGACGAACATACCCTGTGCCACTGCACCGGTACCAAAGAGACGGCGTCCGGTGGGGCCATCAGCGCCCTGTGGCATCGCAGCATCGTACATATCCTTGAAGAGTTTCATACCCTTGATGATTGGTTCGGAGGTCAACAGCGGTGTCTTCTCCTTGGCCCAAACGCCATCATAGGGCATACACCACTCTTCGAGTTGGAACCAGAAATCAGAAGGCTCCTTGACTAGGTGGTTCATAAAGAAGCCATACTTCTGATTGTCGCGATCGGTGAGCGTCTTGCTCAGTTCGATCCACTCTTCCGGCGTCTTGGCCGGAGTGACCTTGGCTTCTTCATAGCGCTGCATATTGTAGAGCAAACCAAAGGCCACCGTTACCATGTCGAGACCATAGAGGTGACCATCTTTGCGCAGGAAGTCGTGGGCTGAACTCAGATCTTTGATGTCGTTGCGTGTCAACACATCATCCAGAGGTGCCAACAGGCCTGAGCGCACCATACGGGGTGCCAACTCGGGTGTGGCCATTAGGATGTCGCCGTCCAACTTGCCTGATTGCGTCTGTACGATAATCTTGGTTGTATAGTCATCAAAGGGAATATTCTCGGTGGTGACTTCGATATCCTTCTGTGACTTATTGAATTCATCAACCAGGGCCAACCAGGTTTTGCCACGATTGCCTTCCTGGAACCACCAGGAGAGGTAACGAACCGTCTGTTTTGCGCCTGTGTTGACTGCGGGAGCACCAGGTGCGGCAGATGGTGCAGTTCCGGCTGGTGCACAAGCCGCCAATGCTGCACCCGCGCCTGCCACTGCCGCGGTCTTGAGGAAATCGCGGCGACTCATCAGTTGAGTTTTTTGCGTGGACATAACAATCGTCTCCTTCTGAACTTGTGTGAAATTTTACGATCCAGCGAAATGAGTCAAACAAAGGGGCAGAGTCGCAAAGTTGCAAAGTACAGAGCGACTTCGGCCGCCATCATACCATCCTGTAACTATTTTGCCCCTTTGTACCTCTTACTGATTGGCTCATGCGTATTTTGTATGGAAGGTTGACACACTGTCAAATTTTGGTATACAATATACTGATCTAACTGACCAACAATTAAAGAGACTACCAACTACTGAGTGTTTCTCTTTTGAGAAGCTGGGCTACGAACGAAGCCATTCATTTCTGTTGATAGGCAACCAAGAATAGGTTAGAATGCAAATTCATGGGAAGTTTCATAAACCGGCGGTTGCCGCTCAGCAACATTTTGCATACCTCGTGGGGGCGCTATCAAAATGTTACCTGGTGCAGCGCAATGGCATAAGTGTACAACAGCTCTGTAGCTATGACAACTGAACTTTTACAAACTCTAGAAGAGATCCAAAGACGTGTCCTCTGGTTAGCCACCTCGATGATTCACCACGCCAATCATGTACGGCCCAATCTCGACGGTGCCAAGGTGGGAGGCCATCAAGCCTCCTCTGCCTCAGTTGTGACAATTATGACGGCACTTTATTTTCATTTTTTGCAGCAGGGAGATCGCATCGCCATCAAACCGCATGCCTCGCCGGTCTTTCATGCTATTCAGTATCTGTTGGGGCAACTGCCGCGTGAATATCTCACCACCTTGCGCTCTTACAAAGGGTTGCAAGCCTATCCCAGCCGCAGCAAAGATCCCGATCTGGTTGACTTTTCGACTGGTTCGGTTGGTTTAGGCGTGGTCGCACCGGCCTTTGCTGCCCTGGCACAAAAATATGCCCAAGCTCACTTCGGCACAGTTTCTTCAAACCGTTTTATCGCCCTGGCTGGCGATGCTGAGATGGATGAAGGAAACGTCTGGGAAGCCATTCTGGATGAGGCGTTAGAGGGGCTGGATAATCTGCTCTGGGTCGTAGATCTTAATCGTCAAAGTCTAGATCGCGTCGTGCCAGGAATTCGTGCGGCACGCCTGAAGCGCATCTTTGCGGGGAATGGCTGGCGGGTCTTGGAAGCCAAATATGGCCGTCATCTGCAAGCGCTCTTTGCTCTGCCCAATGGCGAACTACTGCGTCAGGCGATTGACGATATGAACAATCAGCAATACCAGGCGCTGATCCGCCTACCTGGCGAACACTCACGCTCGGCGCTGATTGAGCAACATCCAGCCTTGGAGAGTGTTCTAGCTGCGGTTTCCGATGCCGAGTTACCTTCTGTATTGGCCAATTTAGGGGGGCATGATCTTGGAGAACTGTTGCGAGTGTTGAAAGAGGCCGAACAGCCGCACAATCAGCCGACCATCCTCTTTGCCTATACGATCAAGGGCTGGGGATTGCCCATCGCAGGTCATCCACTTAACCATTCCATGCTGCTCACAAACGCCCAAATGGAGGAAGTGCGCCAGAAGTTGGGCATTTGTCCAGGTGAGGAGTGGGAACGTTTTGCCCCGGACTCGGCAGCAGGACGCCACTGTGCTGCCGTTGCCCAGCGGCTTTATCCAGCTACGAACTCTTCGTCTGTATCTAAAGAAGACTCATCACTCGCCACCCGCCTACCTGCCACCCTAAACCTTCCCTACAACGAACAAGCCAATACGCAGGAAACCTTGGGTCGTCTGCTCTATCGTCTGGCCGACATGCCAGAGATTGCGGCGCGTCTGGTAACCAGTTCACCCGATGTCTCGGTCTCCACCAATCTGGCGGGCTGGGTGAACAAACGCGGTGCCTTCAAACTGCACGAAGAGCCTGAGTACGATTCAGAACCGCAGCAGGCGCTCAAATGGAAGCGGGGTCCCAGAGGCCAACATGTGGAATTGGGCATCTCCGAGATGAATCTCTTTTTGTTGCTCGGCATGTTTGGTCTTTCGGCAGAGTTGAGCGGACAACTGCTGGTGCCGATAGGTACTCTTTACGACCCATTTGTCTGTCGTGGTTTGGATGCACTCATTTACGCCCTCTATTCGGGGGCGAAGTTTATCTTTGCTGGAACCCCGTCAGGCATTACCTTATCGCCGGAAGGGGGTGCCCACCAATCGACCATCACGCCTTCGATTGGGACTGAATTGCCCAAACTGCGCATGTTTGAACCCTGTTTTGCCCGTGAGGTCGAGTGGGCACTATTAGAGAGCATTCGTGCCTGTTTTGATCGAGAACATGGCTACGCTACCTATCTGCGCCTCTCCACACGCACCATTGATCAACGGCTGTTAGAGCCGACCCTACAACAATTGGGCGAAAACGCGCTGCGGCAACAGATGTTGGCGGGCGGTTACCGTTTACGCGATTGGCGCAGTGCCAACCAAGCACTGGATCAACGCTACGTGGTGCAAATTGCTGCCTCTGGTGCCTTGATTCCCGAAGCCTGTGCTGCTGCTGAGTATCTGTGGAGCGAAGGGGTTGCGGCCAATGTCCTCAACCTCACCAGCCCACGCACGCTGTTTGAAAGTTGGCGCACAACCATCACCTTCGGTGCCTCGCCGAATCTTTTTGATTGGCTCATCCTCCCGGGCGAACGAAATGCTCCAATTGTCACGGTGCAGGATGGTGCCTCGCATGCCTTGGCCTGGCTGGGCAGCGTCTTCGGTACCCGGGTCTATCCCTTAGGCGTCGATGACTTTGGCCAATCTGGCTCGCGCGACGATCTCTATCGCCATTTTAACCTAGACGCTGAAGCGATTGCCGAAGCGGCATTTAGTGCACTGGATGAAACAACCCCCACCTAACCTCCCCCTGCTAAGGGGAGGAACCGTGACGGGGTTGATTATGTTTCCGTTGCTGTCCCTGTAACCAAATCCTACCCGTGACACTCCCCTCCCACTACCAGGGGAGGGCTAGGGAGGGGTTGAATCATTGCCGAACCCCCACCTAACCTCCCCCTGCTAAGGGGAGGAACCGTGACGGGGTTGATTATGTTTTTTCTGCTGTTCATAGAACCAGACCCTCCCCTTGACCGTTCCCTCCTACTACCAGGGGAGGGCTAGGGAGGGGTTGCGTTTTCTCTGCTGTTCCAAAAAACAAATTCTGAAAGGTCAACTCATGTATCCAAACCCACTCAAACAAAAATTGCGCAACGGCGAACTCGTGCTCGGTACGGCACTCAATGCACCTACCGCACAAGTAGCCGTGGCAACTTGCCGCACGGGTATCGATTTTATGTGGATCGATACCGAACATTCGCCCTATGGGGCTGAAGCCCTGGATGCCATTCCCACCTTGGTGCGCTCGCAGGGCGTGGCACCGATGATTCGTGTGGCTTGGAATGACCCAGCCTTGATCAAGAAGGCGTATGATGTGGGTGCCGTGGCCGTGATGGTGCCGCAAGTCAATACCGCCGAAGAGGCAGCACGCGCCGTCCGTTATGCTCGCTATCCACCCTTGGGCGAACGCGGCGTTTCGCCCAGTTGGCCGATCGTGGCGGGCGAAGATTGGGTCAACGTCATCAAGACCGCCAACGATGAGACGGTGTTGATTCTGCAGATTGAAAGCGTTCAAGCCTATGAAAATCTGGATGAGATCGCCAAGGTGCCAGGCATTGACGTACTTTTGGTTGGCCCGATGGATCTCTCGGCTTCACTCGGCATTATCACACAGATGAGTTCACCCAAAGTGCAGTCGATCATGAAAGAGATTCCGCAGCGCTTGAAGGGGACGGGCATCGTCACTGGCACAACCCTGGAAAGCATTACCGAATTGCAAGAAAAGCGCGATTGGGGCTACCGCTTCCTCAATGTCGGCAGCCCTCTCGGCTATGGCACGCGCGTGGTGAAGGATCATCTGGCTACGCTGCGCGGCGCGTAGTTCTGACAAGAAGACAAGATGACAGGAAGACAAGATGATTAGTAACTTTGTCTTCCTATCTTCCCGTCCTCCTGTTTTTCCTTCCCCCTCTTATGTTATAATCATTACATGACAACTCAAACCCATTCTTCCCAATCTTCATTCAGCCAGCCGCAACGTGTCGTCATTACCGGTATGGGAGCAGTGACACCTTTGGGGCTCACTGTAGACGAAATGTGGCAAGCGCTGGTGGTGGGTCGCTCCGGTCTGGGCGCGATCACGCGCTTTGATGCCAGTGAGCTCCGTTCGACCATTGCCGGTGAGGTGCGCAACTTTGACCCGCACAATTATATGGAGCGCAAAGAAGCGAAACGGCTTGATCTTTATATTCAATATGCCCTGGCCGCCACTAAGGAAGCCATGGCGGATTCTAAGATCAATATGGAGACTGAAGACCCGGAACGAGTGGGCGTGATGTACAGCAGTGCCATGGGTGGCATTCAAGCGACGGGCGACAACCAAATTGCTGCGAGCGAGCGTGGCCTACGCAAGGTGAGCGCCTTTTTCATCCCCAACATGCTTGTCGATAGCGCTTCGGGACGCATTTCGATTGAGTACAACGCCCAAGGCATGAATCACGCCGTGGTCAGTGCCTGTGCAACGGGGACGGCAGCCTGTGGTGAAGCCTATGAGATTATCCGGCGTGGCGACGCTGACGTGATTATTGCTGGCGGCTCGGAAGCGCCACTGACAGCACTCTCCGTGGCTGGTTTTGACATTGTCGGCGCGCTTAGCCAACATAACAGCGATCCGGAGGGAGCCTCACGCCCCTTCGACCTCAACCGCGATGGATTTGTAATCGCCGAGGGGGCTGGCACGTTGATCATGGAGAGCGAAGCACACGCCAAAGCACGCGGCGCTCACATCTACGCTGAGGTGATCGGCTATGGCAGCAGCGGTGACGCTTTCCATATGACTGCACCACATGAACAAAGCCGGGGAGCGATTTCTGCCATGCGCATGGCCTTGCGCAAAGCCGAGAGCAACGGCATGGCCGCCACTGGGCTGGATTATATCAATGCCCACGGCACAAGCACCCATCTCAACGATCTGCGCGAAACCTATGCCATCAAACAAGTCTTTGGCGAACAGGCATATACAATTCCGATCAGCAGTACCAAAAGTATGATGGGCCATCTACTTGGTGCTGCCGGTGCGGTCGAGGCGATTATCTCTGCCAAAGTGATCGGGCACGGCATCATCCCGCCGACCATCAACCTGCACACTCCCGACCCTGAGTGCGATCTCAACTACACTCCCCTGGTCGCCCGCAACGCCGAGGTACGCACGGTCCTGAGCAACAGCTTCGGTTTCGGCGGACATAATGCTTGTTTGATCTTTCGGCGCTATGAAGCATAGCCGTTGTCTTTGACAGGGTGACAAGGTGACAGGGAAGCAAATTCACCTTGTCACCCTGTCACCTTGTCAGTTTTATCTTCCTTTTTCACACCAATACATTCACCCACCCAGGAGGCAACGATGCGTTTTGGAATGAGCGGCTGTTTTTTGCCCGATGATTTGAACAATCTTACAGTTGAGGATTGTCGTCGGGTGCGTTCGCTAGGCTTTAGTGGAATTTTCACGCGCTTTCGCAAAAATGACCCACGCACAACTACCAAGGCAGAGGCGCAGCGCTTGCGCGATCTGTTGGATGGCGAAGGCGTTCGTCTGTACCAGGCCACTGGTTTTTGGCAAAACATGGTGACCCCCGACGAAACGCAGCGAAAAGAGGCGGTGCGTACGATCCAGGCGGCGCTACGACTGGCGGGTTGGATGGGGGCGCGCGGCATTGACACCGGTCCTGGATCGATGAATCCCGATGGACCCTGGTTTCCTCATCCTTATAACTACACCGAGCAGGCCAAACAGCAGTTGATCAAAACTCTGCAAGAATGCAAGGGTGCCGCCGAGGATGCTGGTGTCTTTCTCAGCTTGGAGAGCCATCAATTGGTTACGCTCAAAAATGCTGAAATCACCAAAGAGGTGCTCGATACAGTCGATTCGCATTGGGTACGTTGCGACTACGACTCTGCCAACTGGATCACGCTCGATACGATTTACGACACGGGCTCTGCGCTCAACCACCACTTTGACCTGTTGGGTAAGCATATTTGTAGCACTCATGCCAAGGACATCTGGATCGAGAACAAACTGGCCTTGCACTTGCAGGATGGTTGTCCAGGCAAAGGCTTGATGGATTTCAAGACGCTCTTTCGCCGGATGGAGGCGCTGAGCCCCGAGTACCCCGTGATTGCAGAGGGAAATTCAACGGAAGAACTGCCCTTCGTCAGTGAATTCTTCCACAAAACGGCCAAGGAACTGGGGATCACAGTGTTGGATAACGGGTAGTCTACTACTCAAAGGGAAATGAATTTCTTGGTGCAACCGGGAATTCATTTCCCTTTATATCCGTCATTTTATTGATTTACAAAGTCGCCATTTTTTAACGACAGTTGGCGCGCTTCCTCGAGTCGATTAATGTATTTGTCCAACTCATTGGGATTGTTTAAGAAGCTGGTTGTAGCGAACGTCGCTTTGTTATACATCGCTTCTGGGTGGAGAAAATAGAAAACAGTCAACTCTTTTGCCTGATCAAGGATTGCTTTACCCTTTTGTACTTCGGGAGCCAATTGACTGCTGTCAATTCCTGCATGAACTGGGACCACAGTGAACCCAGCCTCCACCATTGCTTGTTGCGATTCTAACGAAACGATAGACTCCGCAAAGCGTATCGCCTCTTCTCGATGAGCAGCATTGCTGGGGAGAAGATAGTTGAAAACATTAGCAACTTCGGCACGAGGAATCGACGGATCGATAGTGGGGAAGACAAAGAAATCTAATTCAGCCTGGAATTTCTTGGGAAATTCCATCACCTGCGCTGAATCTGCGAGCATCATCACGGCTTTTTGTCGCTCCAATAGCCCCTCATCTTCCCGAACTAATGTTCCCAAGCTTGTTAGTACACTCATCCGCGCCGATTGTGGATGGACATAACCGTTTAGCAGAAGGCCTTGCCATTTCTCAAAAACAGTGTGCACACGTTCATCGCTATAGGCGATTTCGCCATTCAGTAGCTTTCGATGAAATTCCGCGCCATACATCCGCAAACTCAAATAGTCAATCCAACCGCTGTCAGGGAACCAATTATTACCTGGAATGACTAACGGTATTTCACCCTTTTGCTTGAGCGTTTCACAAATTGCCAGAAACTCATCCCAGGTGGAAGGTGGGGTCAACTGGTACTGGGCAAAGACTGCCTTGTTGTAATAAATTGCCAGCCAAGTGTAGGCATAGGGAATGTAGTATTGTTTGCCATTGACTGCACCGAAGGTCTGCATTGGCTTTGGCAGACCTTCAAGCAAACCCGTCTTTTGCCAAAGTTCAGTCAAATCGACTAGTTCATTGCGTTCGACAGATTTTAGCATGTAACTGTCGGGTGCTTCGGTGACCAATTCAGCAGGTGCATCGCCACGTAGATGGGGGAACGATGAAATAGTCGTAATTTGCTGGCGGTCTACTGTAATACCAGGATGCGACTTTTGGAATTGTTCGATTAAAACCTTCTCGCCCAAACCAAAAGTTTGGTTGTTGACTACATAGGAGCGTAGTTTGATAGTAACCGGTTCGCTTGATGTTGGTGTGGCGGGCGGGGCTTGCAGCGGTTGACAACCAGCAAATAGTCCCGCCACTGCCAAAATGCCAACGATGATTCGTAGGTGTTGCTTCATTCTATTTTCTCTCTTTGCGAAAACGCGTACTGGCATCTGCCAATCCATCGCACTCTCAGTGTCGATATGACCTCGATAAGTGTGAAAAGTTGACCACTGTAACCTAGTCTCAATCCTCTCAACTACCGTTTGACCTGCGTGAGCCAGTACTCTGTCGCTGGCGTCCGTTCAGCATCCCAACGGGCGTTGACTACATAGAGCACATCGCCGTAGAGCGCAGCTGTAGATGGAGCTTCCAACTTAGGATCGGTGAGAGTGCGGATGAGCTTGCCTGAGGTCCAGGTCGGATCGAGTTCAACAGCATAGACTTTGTCGTTGTAGTTAACGATATAGAGTGTAGTACCATCCAAGATTAAGCCATCATGATAAATCTCTACGTTACTATCCAATGTCAACTCAGAAGCCTGACCAGTGGCTGTATCGACCGTATAGAGTTTGCCTAAGTCGGTATGGTCAATAATCAGTTTCGCGCCATCCTGGGAGGCGACGATACCATTGCCGTTGATACCGCCGGCTAGGTACTCGAAATTACCAGTCAACGAGATGGCGTGGCTTGTCGATGGCTCAGGCAAATGACTTTCTGATGCAAGTGACAACTGATAAACGAGTGGCAAGTTGGAATCTGTAAAATAGACACCATTAGTGGCCAAAGCAACATCGTTGACCAACGCCTTGGGATCATTGGTAAACTGAATATTGTTTACCAATTCGCCAGTTAGCCCATTATAGATAAGCCCGTTGCCTGTCTCGTGACCAGCTACATAAAGCAGGTCAGTTCGCTGATCGTAAACCATGCCCGCTGTTCGCTGTGTTTCCTGGGGCGGAGCAAAGATACTACCTTCGCCTGTGTAAAGGCTGATTTTGTAGATTGAACCAGAGCCGACGGAGCTAATATAAGCAGTGGCATCTCTACCGATGGTGATTCCTTCTGGCTCGAAACCATTGGGCAACATCACCGTTGGAGACATATTGGCTGTGTCATAGAGTGGTACTGTGCGTTCTGCTTCAGATAAAAATATATTTTGCCATTTACCCTCACGCTTAACCCATAAAGACGAAACTGTCCGTGCGTTAGAGAAAGCATTACCACCATAAGTCCCATTAAAGTTGAGGGGATAGACGACCAGATAAGCATACGGAGTGATCATCTGAACACGAATTTCACCCAGATCAGGGGGAAGAACACGAAGCTTTTCATCCTGAAGACCCATCATCATGACATCGCGCTCGGTATATGAACCATCAATCGCAACACCAAAGTAATCCGCACCGGTTTCCTTATCCAATGTTTCCCAATCCTGATTGATATACAGGTCAAAGGTACCAAGCTCGTGTTGGATCGCTTCCGCCTTCATCTGCTCGATCCAGGCTTCCGAACGAGGGTTGATCCCACTCGGCTGAATTGCTTGACAGCCAGCCAACAAAGCGGCTACAATCGCCAATGCACTCGCTAGAATTTTTGTTTTGTGCGTAAACATAGCTCTCCTTCTACTTGATAAACTAAATTGCGGTTGCTTTGAAAAAGGTAATTTTAGCGGTTCCAAAACTACCTTTTGCATACAGATCTCACTTTGGAGTGAAATTTACCCAAGCTGTGGAAAAGGGTGGCAAAATCCTACCAAAAAATACCGTTGCTTTGGTATCGCTTATGCGATACAATCAGCGATACAGTGAAGGTAGGCAGGAGGAAGTGAATGGAAGCCACGACATCCTTTGGTCAATGGGTGCGGTACCAGCGCACAGCCTTGCATCTAACCCAAGATGAATTAGCGCGCCAAGTCTATTGCTCGGCGATTATGATCCGCAAGATCGAAAGTGACGAGCGCCGCCCTTCCAACGAAATTGCAGAACGATTAGCGGCGCAATTGCGCTTGCCCGCGAACTTGCAGGCAAATTTTGTCAAAGTTGCCCGTGGTGAACTCAACATTCATCACTTGCCTTACCTGCACACACCCCAAACCGAGCTTCCTGCCTGGCCAACGCTGTCCCAATCCACCCGCCCACCCGTTCCTACCACCTCTTTTATCGGTCGCGCTCGTGAGCTTGCCCAGATTTGTGAGTTGGTGCTGAACCCCGAAACGAGGTTGCTGACGCTGATCGGTCCGCCAGGCATTGGTAAGACGCGGTTATGCCTGCATGTGGCGGGTGAACTACAACATGCCTTTTTACAGGGCGTTACCTATGTTCCTTTAGCCTCTGTGCGCGACCCAGCACTTGTTATTGATACAATTGCTCAACTTTTCGGCTTTGCAGATTCGTCATTTAACAATCCGCTTGATTTTCTGCGCGTCATTCTACGCAGCAAACATCTTTTACTGGTGCTCGATAATTTCGAGCAAGTGTTGCCAGCCGCTCGCCATCTCTCCGAATTATTAGAACATGCAGTGCATTTGACTGTACTCGTTACCAGCCGTACCCCGCTCAACCTAACCTGCGAACGATTGTGGCCCGTGCCTCCATTGAGTCTGACTCATACGAATCGTCGCCTGCCAGTGGAGGTCATGATTCAACAGCCAGCAGTCCAGCTTTTTGTCACACGTGCGCGCGATGTAGAACCAACTTTTGTGCTGACTGCTGACAACGTTTCTGCGGTGAGTGACATTTGTACGCGATTGGATGGGTTACCACTTGCCATTGAATTGGCAGCTGCCCGTATTCGTATCTTTGCGCCGCAGGCTTTGCTAGCGCGCCTGAGCGATCGTCTCGACTTTCTCGCCAGCAGTGCGGTCGATCGCCCAACTCGTCACCACACTTTGCACAGTGCCATCGGCTGGAGTTTTGATTTATTGCCGACTTCTGCCCAGCGAGTTTACGCTCGTTTGGGAGTCTTTTTGCACGGAGCATCGTTGGCGGCAGCGCAGGCAGTCTGCAATGCAACAGGAGATTTGCGTCACGACGTGGTTGAACTTTTGACGTTGCTTGTGGATCACAGTCTGGTGCGCCGCGAACAGGATGAGGATCGCACACCGCGTTTCACCATGTTAGAGACAACGCGTGATTATGCCCTGGAGCAGTTGACGCAAAGAGATGAGTTGGCGGTAACCCGCACTGCCCATGCTCATTATTTTCTGGAATTTGTGGAAACCAATAAGCTCAAGCTACACGGTTTGGAACGAAGAAGCTGGCTGATGCGTTTTGAGCGCGACTATGACAATCTGCGTGCAGCGTTGGTGTGGGCAAAGGAAAGCCATGATGTTGCCACGCTCACCCGCCTGACTGCCGCGCTCGGCTGGTTTTGGGAATTGCACGGACGCCGCAATGAAGCCCGCACTTGGCTAGACACAGTAATGGCGACGCCAATTAGCAAACAGCCTTCTTCTGATAAGGTACGCATCTTGCACATGCTGAGTCATATCGCAGGCGAAGAAGGCGATCTCGAACGTTCGCGCTCGTTGGCATCAGAATGTTTGGTATTAGCAGAAACGATTGGCGATCAGTGGACAATTGCACTTGCTCAGCGCGAACTGGCTTGGGTCTATTATTCGGCTGACAATAATTTTGAACAATCATTAATGCTAGGTGATGTCGCCGCAGCGGGTCTCTTGGCGGTCGGAGATTTACGTAACTATATTCTTACTTTGCTTGATGCTGCGATGAGTTGTTATTACGCGGATGAGATTAGCCGCGGCAAATCGTATGCCCATAAAGCATTGAGACTGGCGCAGGCGTGGGAAGATGCCCCTGCAGTTTGCGAGGCAATGTCGGCGCTCGGATTGCTAGCTCACAAGGATGGTGATTTTGCACGCGCACAGATACTGCTAGAGGAATGTCTTACACTGTCGGCGCAGTTGCCCAATGGTAAACAGATCGCTTGGCAGCAATATCGGATGGGGCAGATTTTGCTCGATTCCGGCAACAGTACCCGTGCCGCCGAGCATTTTAGCGAAAGTGGTCGCCTTTGGCACGAACGAGGTGAAACATTGGCGGTGGCTTATTGTCAAAGTGGACAGGCAAATTGTCTTTTTCGGCAAGGTGCCATTGCGCGTGCACAAGAGTTATATCAAGCCACGCTCGAAGTTTATCAACATTTTGCGATTGACCGTGCCATTGCTTGGTCGCTGTGGAATTTGGCACATGTCGCCGCACTAAATGGCGAGATGCCCGCAGTGGAGCGATTATTAGATGCCAGCTTGGCTAGCTTTCGCACCCGTCACGACACCTATGGCATCGCTGCGTGCGAGTCAGCGATGGCTGGAGAATGGGCAGCCGCGCGCGAGCCGATTCGCGTGTAAAACGTTATGGATATATCTTGCCAAACGACTCATTAATTGATTGAACTCGGGAAAACTTGTGATACATCAGGCGATGGTAACGTAGGATGCTCTTTGTATAAGAAGCAGGCCACAGTACGTTCCTGATCCGGCGTGTAGAAGGCTGGACGTTGGCTCCAACACTCTTCCATCGCCATCGGGCAGCGGGGAGCGAACTTACAGCCTGTCGATTTGCGGGTTTGGACTTCTTCGATCTCGACGCCACCCCAGCGTTTATTCTTGTCTGGCAGCGGGATGGAAGAGACCAGAAGTTGGGTGTAAGGGTGTTTGGGTTTGCGGATCACCTGTTCGACCGAACCAGCTTCAACCACCGAGCCGGCATACATGATGAGAATATTCTCGCTGATCTGGTAAGCCGTGGTCAGGTCGTGAGTGATATAGAGGATGGAGATGCCGAAATCCTGCTTCAACTTGCGCAGGCTGGAGAGAATGGTAGCGCGTAACGAGGCATCCACCATTGAGACTGGCTCATCCGCCATCACTACCTTGGGTTGGCAAAGTAAGGCGCGTGCCACCATCAAGCGCTGCTTCTGACCGCCGCTCAGTTGATGGGGGAAACGCCCCAATGTTTCGGCTGGGCGCAATCCTACCTTTTCCATGGCTTGTTCTATCAACTGCCTAGATTCTTCTTTTGAGCTGGCGAGGCCAAAGCGCTTGATCGGCATCTGCAAAACATGATCAACCCGGTAGAAGGGGTTGTAGGCCGCATAGGGATCCTGGTAGATCGGTTGCAACTCACGTGTCAGTGTGCTCTTCTCATCACGCGTCATGCGTGCCAGATCTTTTCCGCGATACATGACTTGGCCAGAGTTCGGCGCAATCTGACCCATCATCAACAAGGCCAAGGTAGATTTACCACTGCCACTTTCCCCGGCAATCGCTGTAATGGTGGGGCGATCATCTGCGATCGAAAAGGTCACATCATCGACTGCCACGGTGACATCTTTTTTGCGCAGCCCCTCACCACCAAAGATTTTGGATACATTCTGTACTTGAAGCAACTTCGCCATTGCAGCGTTCCTTATGCTAATTTCTCTGCATTCTCGATGTGGGGTAGACGGTTGTTTTGCGGATAGAGATGACAGGCCACCTGACGTCCCGTACTCGGCGATTGGATCACCGGAATCTCCTTGCGGCAGCGGTCCATGGCAAATGGGCAACGCGGATGGAAGGCGCAGCCAGCCGGTAGATGCAACAGTGCAGGGGGCAGACCCGGGATGCCGAAAAGCTCCTTCTTCCCTTCCATATCGGGCAGGCTGTCAATCAACAGACGGGTATAGGGATGGAGCGGGTTTTCCACGACATCTGCCACTCTACCTCGTTCCACCAGTTTGCCAGCGTACAAGACGCCAATCGTGTCGGCAAATTGGGTGATCAGCCCCATATCGTGGCCGATCAGTAGCACCGCTGCGTTCAATTCCTGTTGCAGGCGACTGAGCGTCAACATTACCTGCTTTTGCACGACCACATCGAGGGCGCTGGTTGGTTCATCGGCGATGATCACCTTAGGGCGCATGGAGATGGCAATCGCCATAGCAACCCGCTGCTTCATCCCGCCGCTGAGCTGGTGAGGAAAGCGGTTTGCAACTTCTGGACGCAGGCCTACTTTGCGTAGCACATCACTGACCTGTTCGTCCATCTCTTGATCTGAAAGTTTGACTCCATGCACTCTGAAGCCGTCTTTGATCTGTGGCCCAATGCGAATGACTGGATTGAGCGAATTCATGGCGGCCTGGGGCATGAGCGCAATCTCCTTAAGCCGCAGCTTGCGTAGCTCTTCATCGCCCATTGCCAGCAAATCCTTGCCTTCCAACAACACCTGCCCACCAGCAATATAGGCCGGCGGACGGGTGAGCCGCATCAGCGCGGTGACCATCGTCGTTTTGCCAGAGCCAGACTCGCCGATCAGCCCCATACGCTCGCCAGGTTGCAGTGTGAAGGAAACATCATCCACCGCTTTGACCATCCCGGCGGTAGTTTCATAGACTACCCGGAGATTCTTGACTTGCAGCACCGCAGCCTGATCAAGCCCTTGCTGAGACGTAGTTTGTGACTGTCCTGATAGTGCGGCTTTCATCTGTTCGGCTTTGAGCAATCGTTGCCGCCGCCCCAGGTTGACAGGCAGGTTGGGGTTAATAAAACGATCCAGGCCCCAGGAGAGAAAGAAGAGACCAATGAAAATGGCGGCGATGGCGACAATCGGTGGGCTCCACCACCACCACATGCCACGGAGCACCGAACTGAAGCGTTGCGACCAAAAGATCATCATACCCAAGGTGGGGATGACATTATTGCCCAGCCCAATGACTTCCAACGCCATCACCACGCCAATGCCAGCGGTGACAGCGCCAATAAAGCTTGCCATCATCAACGGCAGTAGGTTGGGCATCACCTCACGGAAGAGCACCTCTACTTCGGATTCGCCATTGGCGCGCGCCACTGCAGTATAGGATCGTTCCCGAATGGTCAGCACTTGGGAACGAATGCCGCGTGCCGTGCCTGACCAGGTCAATAAGCCGACAATCACCGCAACAATGACGATGTTAGGGCGATCCATGCGCGAGACGATCAGGATTGTAAAGGCCAGAGATGGCACCGCCATCAGCACATCAGAAAAAGTGCGAATGATGGCATCGGGCCAGCCTCCAAAGAAACCGGCCAACAATCCCAGCGCCAACCCTAACACCACACTGACCAACCCGGAGATGACGCCAACCCGCAATGTAGGCGGAATCGCCATAATCACTGTTGTGAAGACATCCCGTCCTTGCGAATCGGTACCGAAGTAATTCTGTTCCGAAGGGGCCAGATTTGGCTTGACTGCTCCGACACGCGCCATCTTGACGTCGATCAACATCGGCCCAAGCACCCCAATCAGGACGATCACAGTGAGCAAGCTAATACCAAAGATCAGGCTGGGTGTGATTCGAGTATCTTTAAACCAGCGATTGTTCGCAACTGCCATTCTGTTCTCCAAGTGAAAAAGTGGCAGAGTAGCAAAGTTGCAGAGTTACAGAGGAATCATATTCACTCTGCCGCTTTGCCACTTTGCACCTTTTCAACTTTATTTATTGTAGCGGATACGTGGGTCGATGAGTGGATAGAGAATATCCACGATCAATAGTGCGGAAGCGGCACACAACACCATAATCGCCACGGTTCCGTTGATGACAAAATAATCTTTGGTATTGATGGCACTGTAGATCAAACTACCAATACCTGGATAGCTGAAGATCGATTCGATCAATACCCCACTTCCCAAGATCAGTCCAAAGGAGATGGCCAACCCTGTTGCCTGGGGCAAGAGTGCATTGCGTATGCCGTAGCGGAGAAAAATTTCGCGATCTGGCAAGCCTTTGGATTGGGCAAAGGTGATGTAATCCTCCCCCAAGATGGTAATCATGGTCGCACGCATGCTCAACGCCCACGAACCAACGCCAAAGAGCACCAATGCCGTTGCTGGCAAGATCGCATGTTGGATGATGTTAGAAGCAGTTTTCCAATCCCAACGCAAGATCAGGATTGGATCGTAAGCACCCCCTGTGGGCAGCAAACGCAATTTCACCCCAAATACCCAAATCAACGCCAGCCCAAAGAGATAAAATGGAATAGCGGAGATGATCATCAAAATCGGTACCATCCCTTGGATCCAGCCCGGCGAGTTTGGCCAAGCTAAGAGCGCACCCAAAGCAGAACCGACGATAAATGCCAGAAAAATGGCCACCGACATAAAACCGAGTGTCCACGGAATGGCAGCCCGAATCTTCGACATGACGGTGGCAGGATAATCATTGAGTGAAAAGCCAAAATCCAGGTGCAGCATATCGTACCAATAGTTGAGGTACTGCTTCCAAAGAGGCTGATCTAGCCCAAACTTGGCATTATAAGTTGCGGCCCATGCCTGAATGTCCACATTGGCTCGACCCGCAGCGGCGGCTTTGGCTGTCAACGCTTCCTGGATCGGATCGCCGGGAATGATACGCGGCAACAAGAAGGTCAGGGAGTTGGCGATAAAGATGATCAGGAGAAACTGGAGAAATCGCCGGCCGATATATCTTAGCATCGGACATTTCCTTCAGATAGGTAGCAGGAAAAGGAATGATGGCGAGGGCAGCATACCCATGCTGCCCTCGCCATACAATTAGCTACTTGCGGGTTTAAGTCTTAACGTCATCAGGAAGATATCACGCCAGCAGGGGAACGGTGCCACATAGGGATCATCCGAGTTCGGGAAGCCCGTCCAGTAGGTGTAGTTGCCCGGAATCACGTGCAACTCTTCAGCCAGGATAATGGTCGGCATATCCTCGAGGTAGATCTTGGTTGCGTTGATTACCTGCTCCATATAGGCTGGATCGTCGTGATTGGGGATCATTGATTGCATGATGTCGAGGGGTTTATCCATCTCAGGATTCTTATAGCGCCATCCTGCCATGCCGTCGGGGGCGTTTTCACCAGCCGGGGCATAGAGTCTACTGTGGAATCGGTAGAGCGTGTCATACGGTTCAAAGGTACTACCACAGAAGACGAAGACCATAGCGTCAAATGTCCCTGCGGTCAACTCAGTGCTAAATGCGTTGGTACGATCAGGGCTTTCGGTCACATCGAAGCCAGCTTGCGTGTACTGCTCGGTCAATACAGGCCCGATAGGTGCCAACCAGTTGGGTGTGCGGATCGTAAACTTGGCAGTCACTCCATCCTTTTCCCAGATGCCGCTGGCATTCTTGGCATAACCAGCAGCAGTCATATACTCAGACACTTTGTCAGCGCTGGGTGTGCCGCGATCATATGAATCAATCGCCTTTTTCAGATCACCATCCACCCAGTTGGATATGTAGCTAGAGAAGGGGACAACCGCTGTATGTGTAGAGTTCAAATAGGCCAGTTCCACCAACTGCTGGCGGTCGGTGGCGTAGTTGAGCGCCAAACGGACATTCTTATCGGCGAAGAGCGGGTTGGTGTTATTGAGCTGAAGATCATAGAGACAACCATCGGGCGCGCCACGCACATCACCCTCTTTAAACCAAGGGACGAGCTTCGGATTCTGTTGCGCTGCGGCCAGATAGGTGCCAATCAAAAGCGGACCACCGTAGTCAATTTGGTTGGTGATATACTTCTGAGCCATGGCTTCGTCGCTGCCAAAGGGGATCACGATGATGCGCTCTGGCGCAGGTAGTTCGTGGAAACCAGTCTTGGCGGCCCACCAATCATCGCGGCGATCCAGGATTACCTGCGTACCGGTGGCGCTGACTACTTTGTAGGGCCCTGTAAATACGGGTCCACCGTTGGCGAGATCAAAATTGGTGAATGTCTTTGCATCTTTGACATCCTTCCAAATGTGCTCTGGGACAACTGCGAAATGGTACTCCCAGCCGATTACCAGCGGGTACATAAAGCGCGAGTAGGATTTTTTCAGATTGATCTCGACATTCAGTTCGTCGATACAATTGACATCTTTAATCCATTCAGCAAAGTAGGAGGATTGCTGCATGTCTGGCGCATTGGCAACAATCAGATCGAGTGTGAACTTCACATCTGTACAAGTGAAGGCCACGCCATCCGACCATTCCACGCCTTGGCGCAACTTCATCGTCCATTGGGTGAAATCGTCGTTATGGGCATAGCTCTCTGCCAGCCAAGGAGTTTCTTCACCGTTATTGAGATTGCGGTAGAAGAGACCTTCGGATAACCCGGCGTTGCCGCCATTGCCACGCAGCGCACCGCCAGCATTCATAAGCGGATTCCAGTTATCAAACCCTGGCATTGTACCACCCGTGTCGGACCACAAGGTCACCACATAGGTCTTCTCGCGGGGAACGTCTTTGATATCTGCGGAAGCAGCTTGGGGTGCCTCGGCTGCGGGTGCGGCTGTTTCGGCGGCTGCAGGCGCAGCGGGAGCAGCTGCTGGTTGGCATGCCACAAGTAACAGCCCTGCGACGACCAAAACCGTAAAAAAGGTATACAACTTCGATTGCATGTGTTCCTCCATACTTCATTCACAGGATTAACTGTTGATTGAATAACGTAACTGGCACTTTTTCTGATCAGCGAGCAGGCTATGAATCTTATCAAGCTTGTTGATCGTAAAGTGCTGGTCACGTTGATCGATAAACCACTCCTTCGTTGAACTCGTACAGAAAATAACCAGACAACCGCATTCGCTGAGTTAGGGGCTCAGTAGGTGCTGCAATCTAGTGATTTTTTGATGCCAACGCGTTTTGAGACGCAGGCTATTTGCAAAGATCGGGAAAATTAGGCGGAACTGTTGAACAAATTATTACAAGTAATGGGCAATATGGTATACCATACCTGTGTCCACATTCTACAGTAATAAAATTTAGTTGTCAATCTAAACTTTTTGCAGCGGAAATTCTCAATTTGACAATGATTAGCCAAATTTTCAAGAACCTAAACCTTTCAAGGAGTCATTATGCCTAATCTTCGTTTTGCCGCGCCTAAAGAACGGCGTGTAGCTGTTGTTACGGGTGGCGCTCGTGGCCTCGGTCGTGCCTCGGCTTTGCGGATTGCGGAGGAAGGTCGCGACGTCGTAATCGCCGACCTATTGGATGAACAGGGCCAACAGACAGTGAAAGAAATCGAAGCCCTCGGCCAGAAGGCGCTCTACATTCGCACCGACGTAACCGACGAAGCGGCAGTTCACAGCATGGTGAATCAGGCCGCCGAACACTTTGGACGCTTGGATATTCTCGTCTGTTGTGCGGGTATCCTGGGTTGGGAGAAACCTTTTCTAGAGCAGACGGCTGCTCAGTTCGAAAAGGTGATGAAGATCAACGTCTACGGGGTCTACTATGCTCACCAGGCGGCGCTCCCGCACATGCTCAAGGGTGGCTGGGGACGTTGTGTGACTATCACATCGGGAGCGCGGCTGGGTGCAACCAATCAAGTACCCTATGGCGTGTCGAAAGGAGCTGTCTGGTCCCTGGTGGCAGCATTGGGCAATGCCTATCCTAAGGAAAACATCTTCGTCAACGGCGTCGAACCAGGCCGTGCGCTGACCGATATGGTCGTTCCGCGCTTCACCCCAGAATTCCTCGCCAATCCCGGCAATCCCATTGGCCGCTACTCCGACGCTGAGGAAGTAGCCGAAGTGGTGGAGTTCCTCTCTTCAGAGCGTAACACCTATACAACGGGGTCGGTTTGGAGTTGTAAGGGACAGTCGGGGTAGATTTGAAATGGTGACAAGATGACGCTGCTGGCGAATCAAAATTGGGAATAAATTCCCCTACTAACATCGAGAAGTGCCTGAGGGCACTGAATGAATTACCCAGTCGCTGAGGCGACTTCTCGATGTTAGCAGCTGATTTTAATCGGTCAACTGTCATCTTGTCATCCCTTCATCTTGTCATCCTGTCATCTTGTTACTTTGCTTCTGTTCGAAAGAGCCGCAACGCCAGCAACCCTGCCAAGACGCATATCAGGCCAGCGATGAAAAAGACATTGCGAATGCCAAGCAGAGCACCTAACAAACCCGCTGATGCCATAGAAAGTAAATTTGCAGCGCCAATGATGGTGTTCATGGCAGAGCCGATGCGGCCAAGAACGTCGTTGGAAACTGAAGTTTGGGTGAGGGTCGCGACCGCTGCTTGCAAGGGTGTGACAAAACAACCGACAACAAAAAGCACCACGACGATGTGCCAAGTGGCGGTCGAAAGCGCAATGAGTGCAATGGCAGTACCCAATGCCAGCGCCCCGGTACTGATCACATGACCCAGCTTAAATTTGAGTACGGTTGCCGCCAGGCTGCCACTCAGGATCATTCCCAGCACTTGGGCAAATTCTACGAAGCCAAACCACGAAATCGGCACATGCAGGTCGTTGGCCATAAACGGCACAAAGAGCACATTGACTGAGCCTAGCCCAAGCATCATGACTCCAGTGACGATCAAGCTGCCCCACAAGACCGGCGTTTTTCCGATCAATGCCAGACCGCTGCCTAGATCGCCGAGCACAGAGGCAACATTGGCACTGAAACCCTGATCTTCTACATTTTGTCTCTGCTCTTGTGGTTTGACCTTGAGGAGTAAAACAAGGGCAAAGGAGACAAAAAAGGTCAATGCGTCGATCGTGAAGGCCAGCCAGTAGCTGCCTGTGAGTCCGACCAATATCCCCGCCGCCATACTGCCCAGGACCATCGCCAGCAAGTTTCCAGTCTGATTCAGCGAATTGGCGGCCAGCAACCCTTGCGATGGCACGATTTGGGGCAGAATCGCACCGCGTGCAGGACTGTCCAGCGTGCCGACACAGGCCTGGACAAAGGCCAATATGTAGAGCAACCAAATTCGTTCGGCAGAGTTGACAAAGATAAAGCCTAGCACCAACACGCCGCGCACAAAATCGGAGAACAATAAGATTCGTTTGCGATTCCAGCGATCGGCATAGACGCCACCTAGCAGGCCAATGGTGACCTGTGGAACGGCCAAGATGACCGTCATCGTCGCAATGGCTGCAGTTGAGCCTGTGAGCGCGTTCACCAAGATCAGCAACGTGAGATTGGTGACATTATCCCCAAAGGCTGAAATCATCCGCCCCAGCCAGAGCCAAAGGAAATTACGATTGCTCAGAAGTTCTGCGGTTCCAAATTTTGCTTCTTGCTTTTGCTCAGATCTACTTGTTATTTGTTCAACTGTGACCTGTTCGTGACTGCTGATCACGCCCTCTTGGGCGCTTCCTGCCAAGCTGCTGGACATACTCTCCTCCCCTACCGAACAAAATAGAACGACTTTACCGGTCAACTGGTTGCTAACCATCTGCTCTTGGAAAAAAAGCTATGGTCAGCGTGTATTGCTTTGAATCAGGGGTTGAGGCTTCGTAGGCTTTCAACTCCTCTAGCAGTGCGTCAAACCGTGCACTGAAGGTGCTTGCTTGCTCTTCAGTTAAACAAACGATGGTCCGGCCAAGGAAAAGCTTTTTTTCTTTTCGTTCTGCTGTGGTATCTGTCTGCCCATGTTTGAGAGTATGCAGAAAATCTGCCCTGGTTACATCGAAAATTGAGTCAAAGATTGCCAACCCCTGCTCCCTGCCTTCATCACCTGCTTTCAATAGCTCCGCAGCTGGTCGAAAGCGCATCGCCGTAATCTGGTAGCTCTTTTCGAGAATGCCAGAAACCAGCCGTGTCCGGACCACGCGAATAATGCCATGTTTCTCAAGCAAATTGATGTGATAGTAGAGCTTGGTCTTACCGATATTGAGCTGCGGCGCAAGCTCTTTAACTGTATGCGGTTCCATGAGCAGCTCGACAATGCGTATGCGCAACGGATCGGTAATCGCTTTTAGGACTTCGAGATCACTGATTACCATTTCCTCTTGGGGTTGTAGAGCGGGCGTTTCATTTTTTTCTGGTTGTTCGAGTTGTTTGAATTCGTCCATAGTTCACTAATTTGAAAATGGTCAACTGTTTGAAAACTAGAAATCATTCAAAATATTTAAAATGATTGTATCCATTCAAATGGATTTTGTCAAGTACCGATTTTGTTTTTTTGCTTGAAAAATTTGATGTATCACCGCTCAAATGTGTCTGCATCCATATCTAGAGGCTGTATCCTTTTCTAGAAGGAGGTATAGAGTCTAACTCTATACTGAAGGAGTGAAGCATGAAGTGAAGATCAATGATAGGAGATCAATATGAATCGACGTTTGGTTTTGATAGTAGGCATCCTCCTGCTAATTTTAGCGTTTTTCGTTTGGCCCATGGGTGGAACATTCTGGGACACTTCTGCTCGACAAGGACGAG
>JAXLWB010000003.1:0-338435 GCA_046328715.1 Caldilineaceae bacterium
ACAAGCCTCTCGAAAATCCATATACTGACACAAGGTAATTTGCCTTATCCGGCAAGAACAGCCGTTTTACACCACCAAGATTAAAACATCATTCGGTAGTGGTTAAGTCGTGACTGGTAGGACCTCCGAGAGGTGGGCAAACGAAGCGCATTACCCAGAAAGTTTCTGCCCACCTCCCGGAGGTCGCTCGATCCACATCAGTTCCCACTTAACCACTACCCATCATTCAATCACTAAAATGACAAAAGCCTGCAAGTTATTATTCTTGTCAAGCGTCAGCGATCAGAGCAATTTTGCCTATTTAGGCAGAATCGGCACGTATTTGCTGTCAGTCAAATCTAGTGCCAATCCAAAGGAGAGTTTTCAATGAAGCAAACGTCTGCATTCCGTGTGTTGATCAGTCTACTGATCCTCACTACCTTGCTGCTTTCTGCTTGTCAAGCAGTAGCACCAACATCGGCCCCCGCCGCAGTCGAAGCACCGGCGGTCACCGATGCGACCTGTGGGACAGAGCCAGTTGTGCTCAACGCCTACTTCGAGACTGGCTTTGATCTACCCCTGAAGCTTTCCGAAGAGTTCACCAAGCAGTTTCCCAATGTAACTTGGGACATCAAGCAAGATCAGTTCACCAACCTGATCAACGAAACCCCACGCCTGCTCTCCGGTGACAATCCGCCAGACCTGATCCGCTTGCCAACGATGGTTTCGTTTGCCAAACAAGGGCTACTCAAGAACCTGGACGGCTATGCAACCGCGTTCGGCTGGGACAAATGGCCCGTGCCCCAGCTTGCGCAGAACCGCGTTGCCGAGGATGGCACACGCGGCTCCGGTTCGCTCTATGCGATGGGGCTTAACTACAGCTTGACGGGCATCTTCTACAACAAGACGCTGGCAACCCAGATTGGCATGAGTGAGCCACCCAAGACATTGGCCGATTTTGAAGCGCTACTCGCCAAGGCCAAAGAAGCTGGACTCCAACCGATTATGATCTGGGGTAGCGCCAAGAGCGGCATGGGTCTCGCCTTCCCGCTTCAGGCCTTGATGGCTTCCGTCGGCCCGACCCAACCGATTAACGACTGGATCTTCCAAAAGAAGGGTGCCACCATCGACACCCCAGAGAATCTGATTGCGGCCCAGCACCTTGAGCAGTGGATCAAGAATGGCTATTTCCCGTCCGATGTCAACGCCATTGAGTACACGGACGCCGCCGCCCGCTTTGGCAAGGGCGAAGGGGTCTTTACCTTCAACGGCGACTGGCAGAACGCCGGGTACGATACCGACCTGGCAGGCAACGTCGGCTTCTTCCTGATGCCGCCCGCCGAGGCCGATGGCGCACCGGCTGCCATGTCGGCACCGTTGACCTTCGGCATTGCCGCCAACGCCAAAAATGCCGATTGCGCCGCCTTCTTCCTCAACTGGGTTGCCTCTAACGACGAAGCGCGCAAGATCGATGTAAGCGTCGGCGGATCGAACCCCGGCGGTCCAGCAGATGCGACGATGCCTGCTGTGGCCGAAGGCTCAGTCACCAACGATACGCTGGCGGCTGGCCCTGTCGTCGGCAAAGCTGGCACGTCGATGGATTTTATTGCCAATGCCACTAGCTCGATCTTTGCCCAAGGTTGGACACCCGAGCTACAGAAGATGGTTGGCGGCGAACAAGATGCGGCTGGGCTACTCAAGGCCGTGCAGGAAGAGTATCAACGCCAATTGGCTGAATAGGAAAGGGTCACAGATAGATGTCCAAGCCTGTCGGATCGATGGACAAATCTACAATGACCACAGATAACAGCCAGCCAGTAACAACCTCGCGTCGTGACTTCCGCAAGGAGGTGCGGCGCGAGGTTGTCATTGGCTGGCTGTTTGCGCTGCCTGCACTGCTGATGTATGCGACGTTTGTGCTTCTGCCCCTGCTCATGAGCATCGTTTACTCGTTCTTTCGCTGGAACGGGATTGGGGCAATGACCTGGGTAGGACTGAAGAATTACCAGACGGTGCTGGAAGTTCCCGATCTGCTAGAGACCATCTTCAATGCCTTTCGGCTGGTCGTCTATTTCAGTTTTATCCCGGTAGCCCTGGGACTGGTGGTTGCCAGTATCATCTACCGCGTGGCAACGGGGCGCTTTGGGGCCATCGCCCGCACCGTCCTCTTCTTGCCACAAGTCATCCCGCTGGTAGCCGCCGGGATCATCTGGGGCTGGCTGCTGGCCTTGCCAGGTTTACTCAATCAGCTTCTCAAAATGATCGGCCTTGGTGCGCTCACCCGTGCTTGGCTCGGCGACTTCGATTGGGCGCTCCCGGCGGTCGGGCTGATCGGGGTATGGGTGCTGTTGGGTTTCTGCGTCATTCTCTTGCTGACAGCGATCACGAAGATCGATCCTGCTCTCTACGAGTCGGCACGCATGGATGGTGCCAGTTGGTTGACTGAGTTTGTTAAGATCACAGTACCACTGCTGCGCAACGAGATCGGTGTCTGCCTGACCGTGACAGTCATTGCCGCGCTGGCAGCCTTTGACATCGTCTATGTGACTACCGCAGGTGGACCTGGCAACTCAACGGCTGTCCCTGGTATCGAGATCTACATTCTAGCCTTCACCGAACAGCGCATTGGTCTAGCATCAGCGCTGGCAGTACTGTTAATGTTGCTGGTTTTGGTCGTCATCCTGCCGATCCAACGCTTGAGCCGGGAGACAAATCGATGAAAGTTGGCCGCAGCGAGTTTTTTGTCGGGCATGCCCTCATCCTGGGGTTGATGGCGCTCACGATCCTGCCCTTTATCAGTATCTTTATGACGGCCTTGCATCCATCGGGGAGTGTGCCGGGCGGTCTTGAATGGCCGGCGCAACCGCAGTGGGGCAACTTTGTTGAAGCGTTCAAGGTGGCAAACATGGGTGCGCTGCTGGCCTCAAGCACTTACATTGTGCTGGCGGTGGTACCGATTTCACTGATCATTGCCACGATGGCCGCCTTTGCGATTGGCTTGTTGCGCATTCCAGGCTCAGGTCTGCTTCTGTCACTTTTTGTCTTTGGGTTGACGTTGCCGTTCGGTGGGATCATCGTGCCTCTCTATTATCTAGAGCGGGCGATGGGCATCTACAACACGCGGCTGGCAATCGTGCTACCCCTGATTGCGCTGTATATGCCCTTTGCCGTCTTCTGGATGCGGGCGCACTTTGTCAATATGTTGCCCGAAATCTCAGAGGCGGCGAGAGTCGATGGCGCAACCCTTTGGGATCTCTTTTGGCGCATCCATCTGCCGTTGGCACGGGCACCCATTGCCTCGCTCGGCATTCTCATGGCGGTCTGGACCTGGAACCAGTTTCTCCTGGCGCTCGTGCTGGTCGAGGACCCCACCGAACGCACGATGGCCGGTGCGCTGGGCGCGTTTCAGGGGCACTATGCCACCGATGTTCCCTTGCTCTGCGCCGGCACGATCCTGATCCTGGCCCCTACGCTGGTCGTCTTTATTCTGTTCCAACGCCAGATCATCACTGCGCTGCTCCAAGGAGCGGTCAAGGGGTAAACAAAATCAGCGCATGATAGCAAACCGAAGTGAAAGCGCTGCTCAAGGCGGTAGTCGCTCACTTCCCCAGCGGTCAGGTGATCTTCGATATCTGCAATTCGTTCATCGTGAAAAGAGCCGGATCGAACGTCGGGGGAACTGGAGCAACCTACCGGTGGGGTCTTGATGATCCTCAGGATATTCAGCAGCTTGAGCCCAAGCTGGAACTGATGAAGGAATACAAACCCAGCGAACTGGTTGCGTTTTCTCGCTTCCCGGCATAGTGGCGAACCCTTTTCCGCATCCAGGAGCTCAACCCCACGCTACGCAGGATGGAACGGTTGCTAGTCTACCGTTATTAGAAAGCCACTGCTGACGCAGAGGGTTCGGCTGTACGGGTCATTTTTCCCCTTCTCTGTATTTCTCCAAGCACTGATCCAACGGATCGCCATCGTTGTAAATGCAAGTGCAGAAGTACTGGCACTCCTCAGGGCGGGCATTGTTGGCACAGCCGTTCGTGCATTCTAGTTGGTCATTGCCGGGACGGATGTTATTTTCTATATTCCAAAATGTCGCCTGGTTGACAGTCTAACGCGCTACAAAGCGCATCCAAGGTGGATAGCCGAATGGCTTTGGCTTTTTCGTTTTTTAGGATGGAAAGATTCGCCATTGTGATGCCAACTTTGTCGGCGAGTTCGGTCACGCTCATTTTGCGCTTCGCCAACATGACGTCGATGTTAATGATAATTGCCATAGAGGTCTCGTTACACTGTGAGGTCGTTCTCGGATTTTAGATCCACGGCGTTCTGCAAAATCCGTTCAAAGAGCGCCGCCGCAGTGGCAATCACGATCGAGCCGAAGGTGAGGACGATGCCGATAAAAACCCCACCGGCTCGATCATCTGAGATGCCAAACATGATGTAGAGTTCTGCTCCCACCACAAACCCAATGATGGTGATCGCGCATAATTTGATCGTCCGCAGCGCTTTTACGGCTGCTGGCGAGAATACCGCATTTTGTCCAACATATTGCAACACTTTGAGTGCTTGATAGATCGCCACGAAAAATGGAATCGACGCAATATAGGCATAGGCCAGAAAGGGATCTTTGAAATAGATCTCAAAGTTCGTGGCGTGCGCATTTCTGCCCTCGATGCGGGGCTCCCACAGCAGGAGCGCCAGTGCGCCAATGCCGATGAGCACAAGTACAATCTGAAGAAATAGGGTTGAGCCTCGCTTCATAATAACTCCTTACTTTGTAGTAGATAAGCCTACTATAACAAGTTATTTATCGTTTGTCAATATGTAATTATTGTTTTACAATCAAATTTATGATTCTCAACCATCAGATGGTTCCTCTAACCCACATCTGCCTGCTCCGCTCAGCCCATTTGAATCCACCGCTCGATCGCAAGCTAGGAGTGCGTTTACAAACTGATTCTTGCTTACCTGCTGGCCAAGTCGCTACGCTTCAATGCTTGTCCTTTCTCCCCAGCCTTGTTATACTGGGTCACGCAGGCGACATCTGTTCGCTCAAAAGAGAGGAGCACGCCACATGACATCTATCTGGGTAGAGAGCCTCGGTCGTAACTTCGAGGCGGCGCTGGATCTGTTGGCTGCAGCGGTGCGTGATTGCACGGACGAGCTGTGGGAAGCGAGCCTGTGGGAGGTCCCGGTCGACTTATTTGGCGCAGCACCACCTGGCCCCGATGGCCAGCCCCTCACTGACCCCGCAGTGCGCAAGGCCCTTGTTCAACGCCGCTCAACGCCGTGGAGTGTGGCCTGGCACGCGCTAGAGGTTCTCGACTACGACCTCACAGGCGAATTGGCTCCCTGGTCGCCACCGCCTCCCTTCACGGGAAAGCCGCACTGGCAGTTGACCCGCTTGCCCGCAGCCTGGACGCGCTCCGAAATCCTTGGTTACATTGATTATTGCCGGAAGCGGGTGCGCGACACGCTGGCCGGGATGACGGACGAGCGAGCGGCAACACCCCTGCCAGCGGCGCATCGCTACCAGGGCCAGCCGCACGCCTGGCTCATCATGGGCGCTGTCGGTCACACGATCGAGCATGCGTCGCAGATCCGGCAGTTTATCACTGCCGCCAGCAATGCTTCAGAGGTGTGAGCGTCACGAACAGACGCTACGTAGCTCAACCCTGCCCAGTTGGAGACACATCCATGGAAATTCGGGGATATCAATCTAGTGATCGCAACGCATGCTTGCAAATTATGCAAAGTAATATTCCCGAGTACTTCCATGAAGAAGATCTCGCTGAGTTTGCAAGATTTCTCGAAAAACTGCCCGGTCCTTTTTTTGTTGTGGTGCATCCCAATGCCGGCTTGATTGCTTGTGGTGGCATTGCCTTCGGACGCACCACTTCGACCGAGGCAATTCTATGCTACGGCATGGTGACACGAACTCAATTACAGCAGGGCGTCGGATCGGAACTCTTGCGGAAACGGCTGGAATTTTTTCTTTCCAGCGCGCCACAAGTGGAACGCATCGCAGTCAATACTACCCAAAAGACTGAAGGGTTCTTTCACAAGTTCGGATTTTCGGTGGTGGAGCGTGAGTTGGAAGGTTTTGGAACGGGACTAGATCGTGTCAGCATGATGGCCATTAAGGAAGATGTTCTTCGCTTACTCAATCAAAAAAAGTAAAAATCTAAACAAAGTATTTGCGCAATAGCGGCGTTCTAACGACATAATAACGGAGAAAGGGTATGGAAGGAGACCAAATCACAGCTTCGGTCAGTAAATTTATCGAGGCAGGCACGCTTGCTGGCGCAACAACATTGGTTTGGCAAGAGGGCAGGGTACTCCAGTCTGCGGCGGTGGGTTGGCGGGATCTAGAACGCAAGCTGCCCATGGAACGGGATACACTCTTCCGCATCGCCTCCATGAGCAAGCCGATTACCTCCACTGCGGCACTAATGCTATTCGAGGAATGCCACTTTGCGCTGAACGATCCGATTACCCGCTGGGCACCTGAGTTTGCGCAAATGCGTGTGCTGCGCTCGCCAACAGGAGCGCTCAACCAGACAGTTCCAGCCGAGCGACCCATCACCTTTGAAGACCTACTGACCCACCGTTCGGGCCTGACCTATGCGGACTTTCATTCTGGACCCATCGCCAAGGCGTTGAAAGAGACTTTAGGCGGGGATATCGACAGTGACGTGCCTCCCGATGAATGGATGGCAAGACTGGCCACCTTGCCCTTGCTTGATCAACCAGGTGCGGCCTTTCACTATGGTCATTCAACCGATCTGCTCGGCTTCCTAATTGCACGCATCGAAGATGCACCCTTGGGTGACGTGCTCAGACGCCGAATTTTCGACCCACTGGGCATGAATGACACCGGCTTTACCGTTCCGCAGGAGAAGCAGTCACGGCGGGCGGCGGCACACGGCTTTGACGATGCTGGCCGGTTGTGCGTACGTCACCGCAGTCCAGGTGGCTCGTTCTTGCCTGAGCGGCCTGCAACGATGGCCTATGTTTCGGGTGGACAAGGGCTCTGGTCAACCATGGACGATTACCTCACCTTTGCCCGCATGTTCGTACAAGAAGGTGCGGTGGATGGTTACCAACTCTTGCAGCCGGAGACCTTCAGACGCATGGTCAGCAACTGTCTGAGCGAGAAGCAACGGGCAAGAGCCGGGTCCTTGCTCAACCCAGGTCATGGCTTCGGGCTGGGCGTTGCGATGGTGCTTGATCCTGCAAAAGCGGGTCCAATGCCGTGCGGCGGCGGCGTGGGTGCGGTTGGTTGGCCGGGTGCCTTCGGAGGTTGGTGGCGGGCGGATCCCAACAACAACTCGGTGCTGCTCTTCTTGACCCACAATATGGTTGAGTTGGAGCAACTCTATGAGGGCATTGGTCTGGATGTCTATGAGGCAATCACGCAATTTCAAGCACAGGCTGCGTCTTTGCTGCACTGAAACTGCCATTTTGACCTATCAGGTACCAGGATAGGTCAAAATAGCATGGTTCTCTCAATCACGTCCAACGCCCAAGCCATCGGCCACACGATTGATGTAGTTAAACCACGAGGCAATCAGGTTGATTTGCAAAATTCCTTGATCATCAAAGCCTACGGCGCGCAAGCCATCCAGGTCGTCACGGCTGATCGAGACTGGGTTCTTGGTGATCTTCTCTACATAGCCAAGCATGGCACGATCGGCTGCGTCCAACGGGGCGCTGCGCCAATCGCGGCGGAGGGCTTCGACCAAACTTTCATCCAAACTCACGATACGCAGAAACTCTGCGTGCGATTCAATTCAGTAAAAACAACGGTTTAAGGCTGACACGGTGAGTGCAATCATTTCGTGTTGGCGACGCGCCAGTGGCAAGGTTTCGTCCATGAGCGCACCAAACGTGCCAAAGGCATGGCGCAACGCCTGCGGAATCAGTGAATGGGACATGACGATGCTATCATTCATCACTGGCGGTGGAACACGCCGTTCGGCACGTTTGGCGGGACCATACTCTTCGGGGTAAAGTGCTGCCTGGCTCGCCAACGCTTCCTGCAACTGGGGATTTTCTGGGGTCGGTGCGACCGTTCTGATCCAAGTCACGGTTTGATTTCCTTATACTATAGAGGCAACGCGACAAACACCTTGCCTAATCAAATACTTATCCACATGACAAACTCGTAAATTCGAGTCAAGTCTAAAGGAACCACTCACTCTGTCAAGTAGGATTTCCAATACCTGAGACAACAATGGAACTAGAAGTTACCGCCCGGTGGGCTTATCCTTCGATACCCAGTTCTTGCCAGAACTCGGGGGCATGTGCTGACCTCACTGGTATCCAATGGGATTTCGGTTGTGGTGATCATTCTGGTAGCGCTGCTTATGGGCTTTCGCTCGCCAGTAGGAGTCTTGTCATGGCTGGCGGTGGCGGGTATCCTTGCACTGTTTACGCTGGCCTTGACATGGATTGCGGTGATTGCCGGGCTATCGGCAAAATCGGTGGACGGTGCCGGTGCCTTTTCCTATCCCATTATCTTCCTGCCATTTATCAGTTCGGCCTTTGTACCTACCGAATCGATGCCATCAGGCGTCCGCGTCTTTGCCGAAAATCAGCCAGTGACCTCGATTGTGGAAGCAATACGCGCCCTGCTGTCAGCTCAGCCGGTGGGCAATGATATCTGGGTCGCACTTGCTTGGTGTCTGAGTATCCTGGTGGTTGCGTATCTCTTTGCAATGCGCACCTATCAGCACAGAACCGTATAGTGCTCTTGACGTGAAGAGCCGCTCAAGTTGACACGGCTTCATCGTCATACTTACAGGAGAACAAGCCATGTTGGAAATCGGAGCGATCGTTTGGGGGGTGCGCGACCTTCAACGGGCGATACAGTTTTGGAGTGAGGCGCTGAACTATCGATTGAAGCGCGAGCCAGATGTCGATTTTGCAATTCTCGTTCCCAAAACAGGAAACGGTGTTCAGTTGTCACTGAACGCAGCCGTCACTTCGGATAAACCAAAACGGCATCACATCGACTTGTTTACCCAGGAGCAAGGGAAAGAAGTAGAACGATTGCTACAACTGGGGGCAACGAGGGTAGATTGGCGCTACGAACCAGGGGCCGACTATGTGGTTCTCGCCGATCCGGATGGAAACACCTTTTGCGTGGTTCAAGCGCACTCTTCCGAAGGGTAACGAGGTGCAGGATGGATCGTGAGCTACAATATTTCACCCTAAGCCTGGATTCACTGCGGGCAATTGGGAGTTGGGCAGCGGATTGCGCTGAGCGGGCGCTGCCTATCTTCGAGAGGGGCGCAGATTCAGATTCGCGACCCCGCGCAGCGATTGAAGGCATTCGGGAGTTTGCTGGCGGTGGTAAGCGTGCAGCACGTTTGCGCACTTTGGCCTTGGCTGCCCATGCTGCAGCCCGCGAGATTGGCGATCCTGCCGCTCAAGCCGCGGCTCGGGCGGCAGGTCATGCGGCAGCGAGCGCCTACACCCATCCCCTGGTCGATGTCCAGCAAACAAAGCACATCCTCGGTCCGGCTGCCTATGCCGCCCTGGCCGTTGAACTCAGCCACGCTGGCGATTCAACTGTCGGGGATAGCGAAGTGCGCTGGGCGATTGAGCACGTCACCCCTGAAGTACGCAACGTCTTGCTGCAGATGCCCGCGCGTCAACCAGGCAAGAGTCGGCTGGATCGGCTCTTCTATATGCTA
Organism: Caldilineaceae bacterium; assembly: GCA_046328715.1. GTDB lineage: Bacteria > Chloroflexota > Anaerolineae > Caldilineales > Caldilineaceae > JAXLWB01. The sequence continues at coordinate 9,681 of JAXLWB010000003.1, forward strand.
GATGTGGGCATCCGTGGTCGGACTTTTGTGCTGGACGCCTGATCTCTCATTCTGGCGCAATTTGCAGGCAAGAGGTAATGTCATGTGATATCCTGACCGTCCGCCACAGAAAGAGCAAGAGGGTTGAGAGCACAATAATGGGAATTGGGAGATCTGAAGTCATGAGTACACTCGAACGCGCCATTGAAATTGCAGCCAAGGCGCACTGCGGCCAAAAGGACAAAGGGGGAGAGCCCTACATCCTTCATCCACTACGTGTCATGTTGCGAGTAAACACTGAGGAGGAGCGAATCACGGCGGTCCTCCACGATGTGGTCGAAGACTCGGATTGGACACTCGAAGCGCTCTCTGGCGAGGGCTTTTCCCCAGAGATCATCCAAGCACTAGAAGCACTGACGAAGAAGCCTGGCGAAGATCGACTCAGCGCAGCCCAACGCGCCGCCCTGAATCCCTTGGCCACGGTGGTCAAGCTGGCCGATAATGCCGAAAATTCTGACTTGAGCCGAATCCCCAATCCTTCGCCCAAAGACCTGGAGCGCGTCGAGCAGTACCGTCAGGTCCGCCAGATATTGGAGCAGGCGGGCGCTGGCTAATGTAACATAAAGTTAGACTCTATACCAACAATTTTGAGCATAAAGCGACCTTCCAACTCAGCAAATAGTTTTAAGGCTTGATCCCTTTGCGCATCCTCTAGTTTTCCCTCAATCCATTGTAACCAGTTTTCGGCAATCACCGTAGCCTGTTCAGCATACGGTTCTTGCGTGCGTGCAGCCAGTCCAGTCACCTCAAACCAAAATTGAATCGTTGCATAGAACTGCGGAACGCTGCTGAGAGAGTATAGCTCTGTCAACAGATCCGCTGCGCTTCGTTTGTCTTCGCCAAGCAGCGCGTCAAGCTGCGCAGCCAAATTGGAGGCAATGCCCTGTAGTACCTGGCCAATGAGCGCATCCTTTGTTTCAAAATAATAGATAAGCATACGATCACTAGTGCCAGCTACCTCGGCAAGCTTGCGCAAACCGACATCCGAGAGGCCATTTTTTGGGCACGATGGCAGCGACGTCCGAACCGGCACGCTGGACGCTCGATCTGCTGAGTTGGCCGCTGGATGGTCAACAATCTTATGATTTCCCAACCCTCCATTTTCTCTCTGCGCTGACTGGCGGCTTTCTCTTCGGCTGGGGTATCATGATTTGGGGGCTGCGCCAGTGGGTCTATGACCTGGCACCCGAAGGCGTTCGTCGTGCCGTATTGGCTGGTATTCTCGCCTGGTTCGTTCTCGACAGCACAGGGTCGATTACATCGGGAAACGTCTCGAATGTCTGGTTCAATGTGATTGTTCTGCTGATTGCGGTTGGACCCTTATGGCGTCCGGCAAGGGACTAAACCATTCCTAGGATTTGTTGCTGCTCATATGTTCTAGTATACTGGCGACACTTCATTCTTCCCATGTACACTTTGCTGGTTGCCTTCCTTGGATTCGGCGTAGTCTATAGGCGATAAACGACAGTTCATCGTTCGAGGAAAGTTCGTTTCTTGTCTCGTTTCACCGTCACTGTCCGCTGGTGTTGTTACGCTATCATTTATGAAAACTCAATACTACACAGCCACAAGCCTTGATGGTTTCATCGCCACCGAAGACAACTCGCTCGACTGGCTCTTCCCGCTCGGCGACATCAATGACACCAGTTACCCGGCCTTCATTGCCGAGGTGGGTGCATTGGCCATGGGCTCCAGTACCTATGAATGGATGCTGCGTCATGCCCAGACGGTCGCAGACCAGACCGGTTCGACCTGGCCCTATACACAACCCACGTGGGTCTTCTCCACACGAACGCTGCCGACAATCCCAGGAGCCAATTTACACTTCGTGCAGGGCGATGTTCGACCCGCCCATACAGTGATGCGCGCGGCTGCCAGGGACAAAAATGTCTGGATCGTCGGGGGTGGCGATCTGGCCGGTCAGTTCTACGATGCTGGGTTGCTCGACGAAATCTTTGTCCAGATCGGTTCAGTCACGCTGGGCAAGGGCAAACCGCTCTTCCCGCGCCGTGTGACGAATCCGCCGTTGCGCCTAGTCGCTGTGCGGCAGATCGGTACTGGCTTTGCGGAGTTATGCTATCAGGTGCCGACTACTCTAAACCAACAAGCTTAAGCATAAATCGGCTTATCGTAGATGAGTATGTGATCACTTGTGCCAGCAACCACGGCAAGCTTGCGCAAGCCAACGTCAGAGAGGCCGTTTTCGAGCATGTAGGCGCTAATCTGTCGATTGCGTCGGGAAATGTCTCGAATGCCTTTTTCAACGTAATTGTTTTCCTAATAGCCGTCGGTCCTTTGTAGGGTCCCGCAAAAGGGTCAATGTATTCTTGAGATTTGTTTTGCACATATGTTCTAGTATACTGGCTCTACTTCTCTCTTTCCGTTCACATTTTGCTGGTTGCCTTCCCATCTACTTGTGTCATTTCAGTCGCCCTTCTCGACTCGGCTTCGCCGAGGGTGAAATCATTGGCGAAGCCTCGATCACAGCGGACAACCCGGATGACTACCCACGAGCTCCTGATATTTCAGCCTTTTATACGGAGGTTGAGAACGCAGTCCGTGCTGTGGATTTGTTGCCGGAGAATGCACTAGATCTGAAGTCTTTCGAGGAAGCATAGATGCTATAAGGCGTCAACAAGTTGGCACAACGTGAAAATCCTCCTACAAATACTCCCAGCGTAGTATGCAAATGACTTCCATTTCAGTATACTTGTATTAACGTGAGTTTGGATTTTGTCCTGACAGGCTGACCTAGAATAGCCCAAAGGCAGCGCCCCGGGTATATTCAGGAGTTGATGGATTCGTGATGAAGATTGGGAAAAGGCATTCCTTGCTAGAATGGATGGGCTGGTGGCAGAGGAGTTACTGGCGTGCCGACGTGGCTTTAGCGTTGATTGTCGCTGTGATCGCGATCATTGGCACGTACTTCGTTGGACAGCACCAGCCGGACCGGCGCGCCGTTGACACAGTCGCTCTGGCTTTGCTTACAGCCGGTGCGGCGGCGCTTGGTTTCCGCCGCCGCTATCCAGGCGGGGTACTCATCTTCGCCGTGGGAATCACCCTGCTCTATGTGCTCCTGGGCTATCCGAAGGGGCCAAACTTCCTAACTATGATCATCGCCTATGTTACAGCGATGATGCAGGGTCGCAGACTGCTCGTATGGGCGGTCCTCGCTGCGGATTTTGTGTTGTTTCCCTGGATGCCGTACGTTCTAGGAAACGAGCCTGCACCTACCTCCACTCAGATCTTTGGGCTTGCTGGGTGGCTGCTTGTGGGTGCAACTGTCGCCGAAATCACCCATATTCGCCAGCAACGGTTGCTACGTAACCGTGAAGAAGAGGCACGACGCCGTGCGGGAGAAGAACGGCTGCGCATTGCACGTGAGTTGCACGATGTGTTGGGCCATAATATTTCTCTCATTAGTGTACAGGCGGGCGTTGCCCTCCATCTGATGGATCAGCAACCGGAACAAGCTCGGGTTGCACTCTCGGTGATCAAAGATGCCAGCAAGGACGCGCTGCGTGAGCTGCGATCCGTGCTGGATCTGCTGCGCCAGGATCATGAAGCCCCTCCACGCTCCCCATCCCCAGGACTTGCCAGTCTCAACGATCTCGTGGCACGCGCCTCCGAGGCTGGCTTGCAGGTGTATACAGAGGTTTCGGGGGACATTAAGGGGCTGCCAACCAGCGTGGATTTGGCTGCGTTTCGCATCGTTCAAGAAGCATTGACCAACGTCATGCGCCACTCCGGTCAGAGTTTGTCGAACGTCCATGTAACTCGTGACGAGCAAGAACTCAGGCTGCAGATAGACAACGAGCTTGGCAGTGCAGCAACCCATGCTGTACCTGTTTCCAGCATGGAGCTAGGCCGAGGCATTCTCGGCATGAAGGAGCGAGCGAGCGCCTTGGGTGGTGTGGTCGAAGCTGGCCCCCTGCCCGGTGGCGGGTTTCGGGTATTGGCACGATTGCCACTGAATGGCAGAAATTGTGAGACAGTGAGACAGTAGGTCAGTGACTTCCGCCTAGCTGTACTAGTTCAGGAGCAGAGAAATGATCCGAGTTCTGCTTGCAGACGATCAGGCACTTGTGCGCGCTGGCTTCCGGGCACTGCTCAATGCCCAGGACGATATGCAGGTCATCGGCGAGGCTGTGGATGGGTATGATGCGGTGAGCCTTGTCACGCGTCTTATCCCCGATGTGGTGCTCATGGACATCCGTATGCCGCGCTGCGATGGGCTGGAAGCCACGCGACGCATCGCTGCCGATGTGCGGCTGGCACAGGTCAAGATCATTATCCTCACGACTTTCGATTTGGACGAGTACATTTTCGAAGCGCTACGGGCGGGTGCCAGCGGCTTCCTGGTCAAGGATATCGAGCCGATTGATTTGATCCGAGGGATTCAAGCGGTCGCACGCGGGGATGGATTGCTCTCCCCAGGTGTTACCCGGCGGCTGATCGATGAGTTTGCAAGGTTGGCGAGCAAAACCGAGCCAGTACCCGCCTTAGAAGTGCTGACCGAGCGAGAGCGTGAAGTGATGGCGTTGGTGGCAGGCGGCCTTTCCAACGATGAAATCGCCGAGCGACTCATTGTCAGTCCAGCCACTGCCAAAACACACGTGAGCCGGGCCATGGTGAAACTCGGCGCCCGTGACCGTGCTCAGCTTGTCGTATTCGCCTACGAGTCTGGCCTTGTGCCACGCCCCAACCGCCTACTCCGTACATCGTAGTTCATCCCCTGTAAATACGCCTGCGGGCGTATGGCAAAAGTCTCTTCTAAGACGACGACGTTTCTGTAACTTCCTGCTATTGTTTGCTCAGATATTCTGATATTGGAGAGGGTAAACAATGAAAGGAACAATCCCTATGAAACGAACTCTAGCGCTGATTCTCGCTGCCCTGGTTGCGGTCGCCCTGTTCGCAGGGTTAGTGCATACCGTGCTGGTAGTCGCACAAGTTTCCGAGCCAGCCGCCACCACGGTATACGGCCTGACCACCCGGCGACTCTGGGCCACCACGACTGCTGGGCTGGCACTGATTGGTGCGGTCATCGGTGGACTGGCACTGACCCGCCCTGCCACTCGTTTCGGTACTGTCCCCGAACGACCCGGCGCCACGGTGGCACTGGTGGCGGGACTCATTGCCGTGGTCAACGGCGGGCTGAATTTGGCCATCGCCAACGGTGGCCCCGGCACTGGCAACGGAGTCGTCGGTGCCGCCGGGGCATTGGTGCTGGGGCTGATCGCTATGGTCGAGGGAGGGCTGGTTCTGGCTCGATTCCGCCGTGTCGGCTGATTTTCAACAAATCATAGTTTATCTTGCCAGCCATCCCATTCTATGGTCTAATCGCTGCTAAATCGCCGTTGAACATTCGGACAGAGCTTGAGCAGAACGTAGCTGTCCCAAATTTTTGCAAAATACGAACTTCAGAACCGCAAGCGTCAGCGACCGGGCCTTGGCGTACGCTGATGCTTGCAGTTCTGACATAAACGCACCGAAACTTAGCGAGGCACCCGATCAGAGCGTCGGCCTTATGCGAAGATGAGAGGGAGATACAATGGCAGAGATTCTACCGCAGATCATTGCGCTGGGTGGTGGCGGTTTCTCGATGGAACCACATAACCTGACGCTAGACCGCTATGTGTTGGCACAAGCGCGCTCCGCAGAGCCGGCAGTTGCTTTTATCCCTACAGCCACAGGAGACGCCGATTCCTACATTGTGAACTTCTATACGGCGTTTACTACACTCCGCTGTCGTCCGTCCCATCTCTCCTTCTTTAGCAGGACACCGGATCTCAGAGCCTACCTACTGGCACAAGATGTCATCTATGTCGGCGGCGGCAATACCAAAAGCATGTTGGCCGTCTGGCACGATTGGGGATTGCCTGAGATATTGCGTGAAGCCTGGACGGCAGGCATCGTCCTCGCTGGAGTAAGTGCCGGTGCGATCTGTTGGTTTGAGCAGGGAGTCACCGATTCTTATGCCGACAAGCTGCGTGCGCTCACTTGTCTTGGCTTTCTGGCAGGGAGTTGCTGCCCTCACTACGATGGCGAAACAGAACGCCGCCCCACCTACCACCAACTCCTGTACACTGGTGCGATCACCAATGGTTTTGCGATTGACGATGGTGCCGCGCTCCACTTCGTGGCTAGCAATGTGCACGGTGTCGTTGCCTCGCGACCCAAAGCCACCGCCTATCGGGTCCAGTTGCAGGATGGCGTCGTGCGAGAAGAAGCGCTAGCGGTTGAGTATCGGCCCGCGTCGTAATAACATCAATTCGGAGAAAGATACAATGGCAACAATTCGGGAAGGCAATCAATCTGTTTTATTGGTTGTAGATGTGCAGGTTGGAGTTATGGAGACGGTCTATGATGCACCGCAAATCGTCAAGAACATCAACACTGCGGTTGAAAAAGCCAGGAGTCAGAACATTCCGGTTATTTGGGTGAAGCATGCAGACAACGAGTTGATCTATGATAGCCCGGAGTGGCAATTGATGCCTGAGTTATCACCCGCAGACGGTGATGTACAGATCGACAAACAGTTCAATTCATCGTTTGAACAAACTTCGCTAGAAGAGACTTTAGCCCAATTGGGCGCTACCCATATCGTTTTGGCTGGTGCTGCCACAAACTGGTGTATTCGAGCGACAGCCTATGGGGCGTTGGATCGAGGCTACGATCTCACCTTGATCAAAGACGCCCATACTACCGGGACGATGGAATTTGAAGATGGAACCAAAATCGAAGCCACCGATATTATTCTGGAACTGAACGTAGCGATGAAGTGGCTTAGCTATCCAGGTCGCAAGAACAGCACAGCCAAAGCCGAAGAAATTACCTTTGTAGCCTAACCCTTGTTACTCACTCATACCAGCAGATTCTGGTTGCGATAGGCGTCGTAGGCCGCCATCAAGCAGCCAATATCCATCACAGCATGGCCTAACTTTGCTGGGACAACGTTGCAAGCCCGACTAGAGATGGGTAGCGCTTCCTGTGCCAACACTTCACGAGCGGGAGCCAGCACCAGGTCGCCAAGAACCACTCCCAGAGTGCCAATCACGATGACCTCAGGGTTAAGCAGGTCCACCAGGATAGCCAACCCTTTGCCTAGCCACGTTCCTACCTCGTAGATCAATTCCAAGGCGGCCGTTTCGCCCGCCAGGGCGCGCCCCACGATGTTAGCGGTGGTTGTTCCAGTCGGGAACGCCTGCGGATTGCGAAGATACCCCAACTTCACGATCCCGGCACCGCAGGCAAAAGCTTCCCATGAGCCCACCTTCCCGTACTCGGTCGGCCCGCTTTCAGAAAGGCGGATGTGGCCGACCTCGCCAGCAGAATCGGTGGCCCCGTGGTAAATGGCCCCATTTAAGATCAAGCCAGCGCCGAGGCCGGTCCCCATTGTCAGGAAAACCAGATTACGAGTCCCACGCCCGGCCCCAAAGTAATACTCTGCCAGAGCGCCAGCATTGCCATCGTGTTCTACATACACTGGCAGATGACAATGATTTTCCAGAGCGTCTTTGAGATGTGCTTCACCCCAAGCTGCCAGATGCGGCGGCGTGTAAAGCACGCCTGTTTTGATGTTCAATGGCCCGCCAACCGCGACACTGATTGCCTGAGGGGCTTGGAAACCAACCTGACTTACCTGATGCAGGAAAGCGTCAATCTCCGTGCAGAGCACGTTACAGGCTACGGAAAAGTCCAGATCGGCCGGCGTTGGGAATTCATGACGAGCTACAACTTCGGCATGTAACGTTCCTAAGACAAGCGCGGTTTTCGTTCCCCCAATATCCAAACCCAAAATATAGGGGGATGAAAATTCTTTAGGATTCAATTGTTTCTGCAAACCAAACCTCGTAGTATGGGAAAAGCACCGATGACTGGTGCTGCTAGAACCACATGTGAACTTGTTGCCTATTTTAACAAATATTCCACGACTCGCATCCCAAAGTCAAATCTTTTGGTAAAAATCAATCAAGAGGCTTGACGTTTATACTGATGCTCTGCACGAAGTAACACTTTTTGCAGCTAAAAAGTGTTACTTCGTGGCAACCACTAATATAACTAACCGAGACGCCATTAAAATCAGCTACACGAAAACCCCTTCTTCCACAGAGCTTACTTGTGCATTTTCGGATGAAACAGCACCTAGCACAGAGCCATGTTCTGCTATGATTAGCGCATAATTAGAACATGGCGGCGTTGCCCATGGATCAACGCCAGCAAAGGAGGTAAATGATGGACATACCAGGCAAAGTTGTCATTATTACCGGCGCTTCGATGGGAATTGGGGAGGCGACGGCCCGCGTCTTCGCTGCGGCGGGCGCACAGTTGGTCCTCGCTGCGCGCTCTGTTGACAAGTTGGAAGCGATTGCCCAGAGTCTGTCCCCGCAGGCCAAAACGCTGATCGTACCGACCGATATGACCAGTCAAGCACAGGTTAAGGACTTGATCGATACGGCATATGCCCGCACTGATTTTGGGAAGAATGCTCTGCGCACAGAAACCGGCGGTCCTAGCCGGTCTCCAACAGGCAACAGGCCGATGCCCAAACCAGATTCAGCAGAAGATGTAGCCCGCAAGATCCTGCAAGCCGCTATCAACGAACCCACGGAAATGGGCATGGAGGACTAAATCACCGACGTGATACGACCATGAGACCACTTGAAACGCTGCTTATTGTAGTCAACGTACTCACTTTCATCGTCTTGGCACTGCCATTGCCCAGCAGCCTGCACGGGATGCATTATGCGGCACTTCTTGCGCTGTTAATTGCGGCGATGCAGGTTCTGTTCGAAGGCGCACGCTGGCAGATGTTTCCCGCTTATGGATTCACGCTCCTCTTGTTCTTACTTTGGCTGCCCGGCATCGTGATCCCGGATAGCATTCATGTCAATCGGCCGGTCGCGATTCTGGGCATGGTGGCAGGGCTGCTCATCCTCAGCATCTCGATTGCCTTGCCGATTCTAGTGCCTGTGTTCCACTTTCCGCACCCCACAGGGCCGTACGCCATTGGCACGCTAACCCAATATTGGGTCGATACGACGCGCAAAGATGATTTTGGCCTTGCTCCGAATACCCAGCGCGAATTGATGGTGCAGATCTGGTACCCTGCTAAGAATGACCCGGCAGCGCCGCGCACGCCATACGTGGAACATCCAGAAGGGCTGGTCACATTAGCGAAACTTGCGCGCATGCCAGAGTTCATCTTCAACCACTTTCACTACGTGACCACCAACGCCATCCCGTCAGCACCTGTGGCAGACGCTGAGCCCCGCTACCCAGTGCTGATCTTTATGTCCGGGCGCGGCGGTTACCGCCAGTCGAACAGCGTCCAAGTCGAGCATCTGGTCTCTCATGGCTACATCGTGGTAGCCCTCGATCAGCCCTATGCTTCCTCTGGCGTTGTCTTCCCAGATGGACGCATCGTCACGATGGACCCTCGCATGTTTGATCCCGAACGTCCAGGGCATCCTCCATTCTTCGATTCTGCGCAGATATTCCCTTATTTGGCGCAGGATGTCAGCTTCACACTAGATCAGCTTTCGGCTTTGAATCAGGCAGAACCCGATGGTATTTTGACTAGGCGCTTGGACATGGAGCATGTGGGCGTCTTCGGCGTGTCGTTGGGCGGGATCGCAACTGGCGAAGCCTGCCACCTAGAGCAGCGCGTGAGTGCCTGCCTAGTATTGGATGCTGCCATGCCAGCCGACGTGGTGGAGTCGGGCTTGCAGCAGCCAACGATGTGGATTAGCCGGGAAGCCCAATGGATGGAGTTGGAAGGCTGGAAGCAGGCTGACATCGATGAAACACAGAACTCGATGCGAACGGTCTATGATAGCCTGCCAGGAGATGGCTATCTCGTGCTAGTGCCCGGTATGTTCCACGTCAACCATGCCGATGCCCCGTACTTTTCACCCGTTGGGTCAAAGATCGGTTTTACCGGACCCATCGACGGTCGACGAGGGCTAGACATCATCAATGCTTATTCCTTGGCCTTCTTTGACAAGGAACTCAAAGGCCAGCCAGCGTCCCTGTTGGATGGAGCGTCGAGCCAGTTCCCTGAAGTCAGCTTTTTTTCAAAAAGCAAATAGCTAACGTGAAACTACTTTGCTATACTGGCTGTCTTTGGCAGGCCAGCATGGATACTTCAAGGAGGTAGGGCATGTCACTTTCCAGATTTCGGTTGGACGGTTCAGTCGTCATCATTACGGGAGCTGGACGGGGGATCGGTGCCGCTATTGCGCGGGTCTTTGCAGATGCCGGGGCCAATCTACTGATCTGTTCGAGGACAGAGGCGGATTTACTTGAGTTACGCGCTCAACTCCAGAGCGACAGTACGCAGGTCCACACCATTGCACTTGATCTCGCAAATCCCAAGCACGCTTCGATTCTCATTTCAGAAGCCGTTGCTCACTTTGGGCGAATTGACACGATTGTCAACAATGTTGGTGGGGCCAATCCAGGCGGGTTTCTGGCGACTTCTTGGAGTGATATTGATAAGGCGATCTCGTTTAATCTCGCAACTGCCCATGAATTGACTCGTCTCGCCGTACCCCATCTGTTAGAAGCACAGCAGAACGCTATCAACAACCAAGCTCGATCCAGCCCATCCGTCATCTCGATCTCCTCAATCTATGGGCAACGTCCAGGCAAGGGACTGATTGCCTATGGTGTGGCGAAGGCGGCCATTCTTCACTGGACCCGATTAGCCGCCGTTGAACTTGCCCCGCATATTCGGGTGAATGCCATCGCAGCAGGGATTATCGAAACTTCAGCAACTGAAAAAGCGTTCCAAGATGCCGCCCTAAGACGAAAATTTGAAAAGTCAAGTAGTTTGGAGAGGATCGGAACAGCGGAAGACGTTGCAGATGGGGCGCTCTACTTAGCTTCACCAGCCGCCAGTTTTGTTACCGGAACAATCCTGGAAATTGATGGCGGAGCCGGTGAAAACAGGTTGGATTCACTATAGGATGGCTTCTACGAATATCAAATCAGATAGACACAGCATTCCACGGGGGCTACCTTTGAGTCGATTTGGTGCTGATCCACTTTCATTTTTCAGTTCTGTGTACCAAGCTATTGCACCTTGGGATATCGGCGCGCCACAACCCGCCATGGCTGCACTTCTCGAAAAATATCCGCCCACCGATCCAATTCTGGATACTGGTTGTGGTTCTGGCGATCTCGCCATCTACCTGGCGCAACTTGGATATTACGTGGTTGGCATTGATTTTGTTGAAGTCGCCATCAAAGGTGCCCAAGACAAAGCTGACTCGCTTCCGCACGAGACATCACAACGGTTGCGTTTTCAAGTCGCAGACGCCCTGCACCCTTCCCTCCTCCATCAAAAGTTTGGGGCGGTTGTCGACACTGGGTTTTATCATCTATTTCCCCCGGAACAATGTGACCACTTGATTGACGAAGTTGGAGCAGTGTTGCTTCCTCACGGCTGCTATTATTTGCATGAGTTTGCCATCGAATTTACTCTACCGAATGTACCACGCCACATTACTGTAGATGAGCTGCATACACGATTTACGCCCGAGCGAGGATGGCGCATCAAAGACATTCAAACCGTGGAATTTCTAAGTCGAGTCGCTCCACCAGTGCCAGCAATCTGTGCCTGTGTAGAGCGTCTTCCTGTATAAATAGCACCCAATATGCACATTTCCCATCTCGAACCTACCGATCTCGACGCCATTGAACAAGCTGCGGAAGCTCTGGTCGCCGGTTTTGTGATCATGGCACCTGACGCCTGGCCAGAGCTTGCATCTGCGCGCCAGGAAGTACACGAAGCGCTCATCGAAGACCGAATCTGTCTGGTGGCAAAGGACGACGAGGGCGTCGTCCAAGGCTGGATTGGCGGGCGTCACTCCTATGCACGGGTCTGGGAGTTACACCCGTTGGTCGTCCATCCACACGCACAAATGCGAGGCATCGGACGCATGTTGATCGAGGCGCTGGAAAGAGAGGTAAAGCAGCGGGGCGGCTTAACCATCTTACTAGGCAGTGATGACGAAGCAGAGATGACAACCCTGAGTGGAGTCGATCTGTATCAAGATACGTGGACCCATGTAACCAACATTCGGAACGTGCGTGGTCACCCCTATGAGTTCTATCAGAAATGTGGCTACACAATTGTCGGTGTCGTGCCAGATGCCAACGGTATGGGGCGACCTGATATCCTGATGGCAAAGCGGATCTGATCGTCAAGCTGCGCTACCGCCCTTGGCCGCCAGGAGGAGTGAGATGAACCGAAGGGACGCGCCGTTCCACTCGGTCTGCAAGTCGGCGGTCCCAATATGCGGCTCCCCGACGAATACGATGCGGCATAACAAAGAAAGGCCTTACAATGCTACGATTTGATCATGTTTTTGTCTTTGCCAAGGATGCGAAGCGCTCCTCGGACTTCCTGGCTCAGATCTTAGGAATTCCGCCTGCTCTGCCAAGCGGACCGGATGGGGATATCTACCGATTGGAAATCGAAGCAGCAGGTGCCGTCCAGTATCATCCACACGATGGCGAGATTCCAACTCACCACATTGCCTTCAGGGTCGATCGCGCCACGTTCGATGCCGCGTTGAAGCGTCTTCAACAGATGGGTATCGAATACGGCAACGATCCGGAAGAAACGAAAAACCTAAAATACAGTGACTTTCTGGGCGGTTATGGTCGCATTTTCTTTCTCGACCCCGACGGCCATTTGTTTGAAATCGTGGCTTAACCGGGACCACCCCGGCGCTCGGTCCAGATACGGTCTATGTGACAATTACAGGTGCGATTATCGCCTTGCAGTAAAGGATCAAGACAACCATGAGAGAACTTTACCCAGAAATTGAACCATTCGCCTCGGGGATGCTCGAGGTCAAGGACGGTCACAGCCTCTATTGGGAAACCGTCGGCAACCCGACGGGCACGCCTGCGCTTTATCTGCATGGTGGACCTGGGAGTGGCTGTAGCACCCGCTCGCGCCGTTACTTTGACCCCAATGCCTATCACGCCGTGCTCTTTGACCAGCGCGGTTGTGGACGTAGCCTCCCGCTTGCCTCTGACTTTGCGACTGGCTTGCGTACCAACAACACCGATCACTTGATCGCTGACATTGAAACGCTGCGTGAGCAGCTTCGCATCGACCGCTGGGTGGTAGTTGGCGTTTCCTGGGGGGTAACCCTAGCCCTTGTCTATGCGCAACGCTATCCTGAACGGGTTAAAGCAATGGTGCTGGGGGCGGTAACGGCTGGCACACAGCGGGAGATCAGTTGGATCACGCGCGATATGGGTCGCATCTTTCCTCGCGAGTGGGAACGCTTTGCCGCGCTGGTCCCCGAGGCTGAGCGTGGAGGTGACTTGACCGCCGCCTATGCGCGGCTCTTGGCCGATCCCGACCCAACGGTGCGCGAACAGGCGGCCTTCGAGTGGTGTCGCTGGGAGGACACTCACGTTTCGCTCATGCCCGATTGGGAACCAGACCCACGTTACGAAGACGCCGAGTTTCGTTTCCTCTTTGCGCGCCTTGTGACCCACTACTGGAGTCATGGCTGCTTTCTCACCGATGGCGAGATCATGGCGGGCATGCCTCGCTTAGCCGACATTCCTGCGGTCCTGATTCATGGTCGCTGGGATGTGTCTGGTCCGTTGGATACCGCCTGGGCCTTGCACCGTGCCTGGCCCAAGAGTGAGCTACAGATCCTGGATGAAGCAGGTCATGGCGGCGTGGGCTTTCCTGAAGCGATGGCGACGGCACTGGATCAATTTCGAGCGTAGGAGCAGGCAAACCGTCAATGACCAACATGTCTACAATGATAGAACACTATATAGGGCAAAGTCAGAACCACGAGCGTGAGCAAGTGGCAGCCAGTCGCTCACGCTCGTGGTTCTGACAGACTTGCCCCTATTCTGAGATACACCCTCTGCTCGCCATCGGTCATGCACCGCGCTAGGGATGTGCTATCATATCAGTGCCCGGACAACTACGAACTAGGAGACAATCTAGCGATGAATGCCAACGCCTTTCGTCATTTTTATGAGTACCATATCTCCGAAAACACCAAGATCTGGGAGATCTGTGGCACCCAGTTATCCGAGGAACAGTTTACGCAGGCTATGGACTATTCGCACGGCTCGGTGCGCGATCAGATCGTTCACATCATCAACTGTGACGACCTCTGGTTCAGCGAATTGCAAAACATCGAATCGCTAGAACCGCCTCCCCATACCAGCGATCGGGCAACCATTCGCGCCCATTGGGACCAGGTAGAGCGACGGATGCGCGCCTATCTTGCTGGATTGCAGGATGAGATGTTACTCACGAAGCCGATCCAAGAACCAGAGGAAGATAGGGTGCTCAGCGTCTGGCAAGTGCTGTTGCATGTCGCCAATCACGCCACTGACCATCGGGCACAGTTGCTGAGGCAACTCAACGATCTCGGCGTCACAACTTCGTCGCAGGATTATATTTTCTACGTCTACGAACATCTTTAACTCATCGCTGAAGATTAATATCGGGTTTTGCTGCTTTCATGAATATCAAAACGGCCAATACAATCCTCTATTGCAAGAAGTGGGCAGAGACTGTCGCGTTCTACGCCGAAGTGCTCCATTTGAAAGCCCACTTCTCGAATGAGTGGTTTGTGGAATTTTGGCTCAACGCCGATGCACGCTTGAGTATTGCGAATGAGGAGCGAGCTTCGATCAAGAGTGGCGATGGTCAAGGCATCACGATCGGCTTCCAAGTCGAGGAGTTGCAAACTGTCCATCACCAACTGATCGAAGCGGGCTACTATCCCACGCCGATCAAAGCGCGCTGGGGCTCGCAGGTATTCTATGTCTCCGACCCCGAAGGAAATCGGCTCGAATTTTGGTCGTAATCTCGACTTGTCACGAAGAAAGGTCAAATAAGTTCAGGGATGAAGCTCACAAGAACAACGCTCTATTCACTCTTGCTGCTTATTACATGCGTCGGGCTTGGGCTGGTTGGCTGGATTGGACTCCGCTATCGCTACAGTACGCTCACTACTGTAGAATCAGGGATCGGATTTGTCACGCTGTTGATCGTGGCTGCCATACTTGCGCTTTACCGCCAGCAAGCCAGGCGCAACCAGGACACAACTGGTGACAAGGTGCTGCTCCTGGGCCTCGCACTCGGGTTGATCTGGATGATCGAGATCAGCATCAACAACTTTATCGCTCCTCCGCTTCCCGCTCGGGATATCATCGACGACATTCTCTGGGCCATCATTTCGTTTGTCACCCTGTTCTTTGCAGTCAAACAGGCATATCGGGAAAACCGTTTTGGCGCAGGGGTAACTGTGGGAATTTGGAGTGGATTTGTAAGTGGACTGGTTGCATGCTTTATGGCATTACTTGTCATTGCCTTTGGCATGCATTTCATTCTTCAAGATCCACTAAACATCGCCGAGTGGTCCGTGCGCGCCGCAACGACCGATGCCCCTAATATGGCAACCTATTTCGCCTTTGAAACATTTGCTGGAGCCTTTGCTCACCTCATTCTTATTGGCGTGATATTCGGTATGCTACTCGGCATGTTCGGGGCTGGCATTGGCAAAGGAATCAAACGCATCACCAGGTAATCTAGTGCATGGAAATCAATCAAGGGGACATCTATTGGCTACGGGTGGATCGAGCGGATGGGGCGGAGGCTGACTACGCTCATCCCTATGTGGTGATTCAGGACGATGTGATCAACCGCAGCCGTATTAACACGGTGGTGGTTTGTGCGTTGACCTCAAATCTCAAACGGGTGAGCGAGCCTGGGAATCTATTGCTGGAGGCAGGCGAAGCCAATTTACCCAAACAGAGTGTCATAGTCGTGTCGCAGGTCGACACAGTTGAAAAGATGCAGTTAGGCGAGTACATCGGGTCACTGAGCAAAGAGCGGATTGAACAGATCTTCGCCGGAATGCGCTTTCAACAGCGCTCATTTTTCGGCTCATAGCGATGCTTTCGATATTCGGATGGAGCTTGTATCTGCTGTATCATCAATAAGTTGAATTGCCCAAAGACGATGAGCGGACTATGATTGGGGTTGTGCCTCGGCACTTGACAACGAAATGATATAGAACAAGCTAACTTCTTGTTCGTTGGAGTATAGAATGATGAGCGAACATGTGGACGTTCTGATTGTCGGTGCGGGACTTTCGGGGATTGCCGCCGGATATTACCTGCAAAAGCGTTGCCCAGACAAGCGTTTCGTCGTTTTGGAAGGGCGTGAGGCGATCGGCGGGACCTGGGATCTCTTTCGCTATCCTGGTGTGCGCTCCGATTCCGACATGTTCACGCTTGGCTATAGCTTTCGTCCCTGGCACGAGGCCAAGGCGATTGCCGATGGGCCTTCAATCCTCAAGTACATCGGCGAGACAGCGGCAGCCTACGGTATCGACAAGCAAATTCGTTTCAATCATCGGGTGCGGCGCGCCAGTTGGTCGTCCGCTGATGCAAAATGGAGCATCGAGGCCGAGCGGGGAGCCGAGAAAGAGATCGTTCACTTCACTTGCAACTTCCTCTTTATGTGCAGCGGATATTACGACTATGCGCAAGGCTACACGCCAACCTGGCCTGGTATCGAACGCTTTGCTGGGCGCATCGTCCATCCTCAGCAGTGGCCGCAGGATCTCGACTATCGTGGCAAACGGGTTGTGGTGATTGGCAGCGGGGCGACGGCAGTGACCTTGGTGCCCGCCATGGCAGAACAGGCCGCGCATGTCACCATGTTGCAGCGGTCGCCCACCTATATAGTCTCGATGCCAGCACAAGATCAGGTCGCTGACCGCATCCGCCGTAGTTTACCCGAAGGCGTTGCCCATTCGCTGGTGCGCTGGAAGAATGTGCTCTTTGGCATGTACTTTTACACCATTGCTCGGCGCAAGCCTGACCTCGCCAAAAAGACTATTCTAGAAGGCGTACGTAAAGAACTCGGCCCCGATTACGATGTCAACAAACATTTCTCACCTCACTACAATCCCTGGGATCAGCGGCTCTGCCTGGTACCTGATTCCGATCTATTCAAGGCGATCAACTCGGGCAAGGTCACGGTGGTCACCGACCAGATTGAGAGCTTCACCAAAAGCGGCATCCAATTGCAGTCTGGTCAACAGTTGGAGGCCGACCTGATTGTGACCGCCACGGGATTGGTGATGAAGCTGATGAGCGGCGTGCAACTCAGCGTCGATGGCAAGCCGATCGATCTATCGCAGACGATGAGCTACAAGGGCATGATGTTCAGCGACATTCCCAACTTGATCTCGGTACTGGGCTACACCAATGCCTCGTGGACCTTGAAGTGCGAGTTGGTCTGCCAATATGCCTGTCGACTACTCAACTACATGCAGCGCCACGGTCAGCACCAGTGTACTCCCCGCAGCCATGACACAGCAATCAGCAACGAGCCATTGCTCGATTTCTCCTCGGGGTATGTGCAGCGCGCACTCGGTCAACTCCCAAAGCAAGGGGCAAAGCGTCCCTGGAAGCTTTATCAGAACTACATTTTCGATCTATTGGCGCTCCGCTATGGGTCATTGAACGATGGGACAATGGAGTTTGGGTAAGGCAAGTGAAAAGTGGCAGGTGGCAGGTGGCAAGTTGATACGATACCTGCCACCTGCCACTTGCCACCTGCCACCTGCTACATTGGCGTAGCAATATAACGCTGATAACGCTCTACCAACGGTGTTGCCTGACGGACAAGGACGCCTTCACTGTCAAATTTCGCATCGTACAAGCCCAGATCGAGCAGGTAATGTTCGAGGGGACGGCGACCTGTTCGGTAGAGCCAGTCGATCATGGTGTTGAGTGGGAACCAGGTGTAGCCAATGATCGGCAGCCCTTCACGACGCAGTTGCGCCACGCTCTGCACCGTCTCATCCATCCAGCGTGCCCGATGGGCAAGGCTGCCGCGCACCGAGGTCTCGGTCACCATGATCGGCATTTGATAGCGGGCATAGGCGGTGCGCAGTACCTCACCCAACGCCGAACCAGGAACCTGGCGACGACGCCAATAGAAGCGTCCCCGACTGTTTTGTACCACCTCGCCATAGGACCACGGGTAGAAATTGGCTCCCAAGATATCAAACCTCACCGCATTTTCCCGGAACCAGGCTAGGTCTAGGGCGGTTACGCCATGCAGGTGAAGGTAATTGCGCAGCAGGTAGTCGTCATCCACACGGCCTGTCACGAGATCAAAACTGAGATATTGGTGGGCGTTGATGTACGCCACATGGGTCGGCTCGATGCTCGGATCGGTCCAGTGGTGGCGAATCGCTTCGACCTGCACCGTGACCATCTCGGGCTGTTCGGCGCGCAATGCCTGCACCGTGAGCACAATACCCTTAGCCAGCGCCATCAACACTTTGACATACCCGTCATCGCCTGTCAGATACGGAGGCCAATCATCCCGGTAGCCGCACCATTCAGCGTTGACCGTCGGCTCGTTGAGCGGGGTGTAATAGCGAGTCAGTGATTTATAACGTGCGGCAACTGTGCCCGCATAGGCAGCCACCCGTTCGGGATAGTGACTGTTGATGAAACTATTGTCCAGCCAGAGCGGGGTGCCGTAGTGCATGAGGTCGAGGATGGGGATGAGGCCTTTGACGTTGACGACGTAGTCAAGCACCTCATCAACCCAGCGCCAATCCCAGAGATCGGGCTTGGGTTGCACGCGGTACCAGGGAATGCCCCAGCGGATCGCCTGCACGCCCAGGTCAGCGGCATGGTCAATGTCGGTTTTCCACTGTTGGTAGTGTTGGGTTAGCGTGTATTCGTCCAACGCCCGCAGGCCAGGACGTACCTGCGGAATAAAAGTGTTCTCAATGCCAGTTGCCCAGCAAAAGTCGGGTCCGATAATTTTGGTCATGGTATGTATTGAATCAGAGCCGTTAGCGTCAGCGGACGGTTGTCCCCTTACTGACCGGGGACCCTTTGGGTGGGGTTCTGATGTGCGGTTCAGAGCCGTCAGCGTCAGCGTACGGTGTCCCTTACTGACCGGGGACCCTTTGGGTGGGGTTCTGATGTGTCGGTTCAGAGCCGTTAGCGTCAGCGTACGTCCCCTTACTCACGTGCGGGATTCTGATGCTGATTCAGAGCCGTTAGCGTCAGCGTACGCCCCCCCTTACTGACGTGCGGGGTTCTGATGCTGATTCAGAGCCGTTAGCGTTAGCGTACGTCCCCTTACTCACGTGCGGTTCTGATGCTGAGAGCCGTTAGCGTACGCCCCCCTTACTGACGTGCGAGGTTCTGATGCTGACTCTATCGATAAATGGCGTTTCTCGATTATAACATGAGTGGTCGATATCGCTGATAGCGTTCTACTTTGCACCCTGACCCTTTGCAACTCTGCGCTTCTTTTCCTCTTTTCAATTTCAAAGTATTCAAGTACAATGTATCGGTAATGCACCCTAATCCATCAGCAACAAGCAAAAACAATTCACAACCTTTTTCTCGAAATGTACCACAAGCCCCTCCGCAGATCCTCCCCCAAATCACTGTGAGTGGGCTCTGGAAGGTCTTTGGCGCAACCCCGCAACGGATTATCGATCAGTTGAGTGCGGGTGCCAGCAAGGAGGAGGTGCTGGCCGAGAGCGGTCATGTCGTGGCAGTGCGCAATGTCTCTTTCGAGGTACACAAGGGGCAAACTTTTGTCGTGATGGGGCTTTCCGGTTCGGGCAAGTCAACGCTACTGCGCTGTCTGCCGCGCCTGATTGAGCCAACACGCGGTGAGATTACGATCAATGGCCAAAACTGCGCCACCATCAGTGAAGAAGAGTTGCGCACCCTGCGTCGCCACACCATGAGCATGGTCTTTCAAAACTTCGGGCTCTTTCCCCATCGGCGCATCATCGACAATGTCGCCTATGGCCTGGAAATCCAAGGGGTCAAGAAAACTGAACGTTATACAAAGGCGCGCCAGATGCTCGAAGTGGTGAACCTCAAAGGCTGGGAGAATCGCTATCCTGCCGAATGCAGCGGCGGTATGCAACAACGAGTGGGTCTGGCCCGTGCGCTGGCAGTCGACCCCGAGATCCTGCTCTTCGACGAACCATTTAGCGCGCTTGACCCGCTGATCCGCCGCGATATGCAGGATGAATTGATCGATTTGCAAAATCGCCTGCACAAGACTTCGATCTTTATCACCCACGACTTTGCCGAAGCGCTCAAATTGGGTGACCTGATTGCGATCATGAAGGATGGCGAGTTTGTCCAGGTTGGCACGCCAGAGGAAGTGGTGCTCCACCCCGCCGATGAGTATGTCAAAGCCTTTACCAAGGATGCGCCGCGTGGCCATGTTCTCACCGCCCGCAGCGTGATGAGCGCCGTACGTGCCGATGCAGCAGGCGAGGGAGTTCCCGCCTCTACCAAGCTCGATCAATTGATCGTCCGGCTGTTGGCGAGTGAAGCACCCGCCCCGGTCGTCGATGAGATCGGCAGCGTGATTGGCAGCATCGACCGTGCCGATTTGCTGCGCGCCATGAGTGGTGAACGACTATGAGTGCCACCACCTTCGCTACGCCCACCAAGGGCAAAGCTCCGGCGCTCAACCGCAATTTCGTCTATGCGGCTATTGCGGTTGGGTTGCTGTTGTTGGCACTGGCGCTCAATCAACTCGTAGGCAAAAGCAGCTTTCCCGAGTGGCTCAACTTTGGGCTGCGTGCTCCGCTGGACGGTTTCCAGAAGTGGGTCATCGCTCATCGCACCACCCATCCGGTCTTTCTCTACTTTTTTGATCCATTGCGCTATACCATCGAATTTCTACTGCGGGCGCTCGAACGGCTGCTGCTGGCGACGCCCTGGAGCGTGTTGCTGGTCGGCCTGGCGATCGTGGCCTGGCGGGCAGCGGGACGCAACGTGGCCATTCTTTCGGTGATTGGGCTGTTGGTGATGGGGGCGTTTGGACTGTGGGAGGAGAGCATTGCTACGCTCTCGTTGATGGGCGTTTCGGTCGTGATTGCGCTGCTGATCGGCATTCCACTAGGAATTTATACAGCGCGCCATCCCCGCTTCGAAGCAATCCTGCGTCCGCTACTCGACGCCATGCAGACGATGCCCGCCTTTGTCTATCTGATTCCGGTCGTGCTCTTTTTTGGCATTGCCCGTGTGCCAAGTGTGATTGCCACGGTGATCTACGCACTGCCGCCTGCGATCCGGTTGACCGCATTGGGTATCCGCCAGGTTTCACCGTCAGCTTTGGAGGCAGCCGAGGCTTTTGGCTCGACTGACTGGCAGAAGTTGATCAAGGTACAACTGCCGCTGGCACGTCCTTCGATTCTGGCCGGTGTCAACCAGACGATCATGATGGCCTTGGGCATTGTGGTGATTGCGGCGATGATCGGTGCGGGTGGACTGGGCAAAGCGGTGTTGGATGCGCTGCGCAGTCAAAAGGCAGGTGCAGCCTTGGAAGCCGGTCTGGCAATTGTGCTGATGGCCGTGATCTTTGACCGCATCAGCGAAGGAGCCAGCCAGGTCAGACGAGGGGAGCGGCCACGTAATCCCTTTGCAGAGTGGCTTCCGGCGGCACCCAACTGGCTATTGGAATATGCTTTCTGGTCGGCTGTAGTCTTGACGCTACTTATCTTGCTCTATCCCTCACTGGGTCGGCCAGAATTGAGCCAGTTTCCGCAGGAGCTGCGCATTTCGATTGCCGCGCCGGTAGACCGGCTGGTCGCTTGGATGCGGGACAACCTCTACGAGATTCCGGTCGGAGCGCTGACCCTAGGAGCGGGGCCGTTTAGCGACTTTATTGTGCTGCACGTCCTCAATCCGCTACGCTCGTTTTTGAGCGATTGGCTGCCCTGGCCTCTGGTGATCTTGCTGGTGGCACTGATTGCCCATCACGCCAATGGCTGGCGATTGGCATTGGCAACTGCGCTCTGTACCTTGTCGTTGGGCATGTTGAGCATGTGGGATCAGAGCATGGACACGCTGAGTCAGGTGCTGGTGGCGGTGGTGCTTACGGTGCTGATTGGGTTGCCGTTAGGCGTTTGGGCGGCTCGTCGCCGCACGGTGGAGTGGGTACTACGTCCGATCCTGGACTTTTTGCAGACAATTCCGCCGTTTGTTTATCTGGTGCCGGTGATCATGCTCTTCAACATTGGTCGAGTACCAGGCATTATTGCGTCGCTGCTTTACGCACTGCCGCCGGTTGTACGTTTGACCACGCTGGGCATTCAACAGGTGCCGCCCTCAACGATAGAGGCGGCCCGGGCCTTTGGCTCCACGCCCAACCAGATGTTGTTCAAGGTGCAGCTACCGCTGGCACTGCCCTCGATCATGATGGGTATCAATCAGTCGGTGATGATGGTACTCTCGATGGTGATCATTGCGGGATTGGTAGGTGGCGGTGCGCTGGGCATCGAGGCGATCAATGGCTTGGCACGCAGCCAACTCGGACAAGGCATTGAAGCTGGGTTAGCGATTGTCCTGCTGGCTGTCGTGCTCGATCGGATTACCCAGGCATGGGCCAGGAAGAATGGTTAATGGTGTAATGGTGAATGGCTAATTGTTAATGAGGGTGTTACTTGAGCGTCGTAGATGCATGAATGATTCATTAACCATTACACCGTTAACCATTACCCATTCACCATTACTGAATCCACGTGCTCCAGACGGCTTCGTTGGCATCGACCCAAGCACGAGCGGCTTCGTCGACACTTTTACCGTTCAGTTCTACCTCACCGATCATCCCTACTTGATCCTTTTCGGTATAACTCATCTTCTTGATCATGTTGTAGGCTTCGGGGGCGGCATCCTTCATACCCTTCCAAATTGCCTTGTAGAGCACATCGGGCGGGTAGTCGCAATCTACGCCACCGGATGAGGCTTTGGCAGCACAGTCAGCGTTATATTCGGGCAACTTGACACGGGTAAGGTCATATTTGGCATGGATGACGTGGGGAGTCCAGAAGTAAAAGAGAACTGGTTCTTTGCGGCTCACGGCTGCATCGACAGCGGCCTTGATCGCATCCTCGGAACCAGCTTGTACCACCTGCAAGTCGAGGCCCAGGTTCTTGATGATGTCAGCATCGTAGTAGGTCCAGCTTGGATCACCTTCCAGGAATTGTCCCTTATCGCCTGTCTCAGCTGTGGCAAAGAGTTTGGCCAGATCCGGGTTCTTGAAACCTTCCCAAGTGGCTAACTCAGGATGCTCTTGCACGACATAAGTCGGCACATACCAGCCGATGCCACCGGTAATGCCAAGCGGGCCGCCATCCTCAACCACCTTTTGATCATCGATGTAATTCTTTTTGTCCTCAGCATGACCGGAAGGCCATACTTCGAGTGTGGCATGCAGATCGCCAGTGGCGAGTGCCGGGAATTGACCAAATTCATCGATGTCGACCCGCTCGACTGTGTAACCCAACTTTTCTTCGAGGATAATCTTGGCAACGGCAACGTTGATGGCCGAACCCGTCCAGGGGTTGACGGCTAATTTGATCACTGGTTTTTCAGCACTTGCGCTGCTTGCAGCAGGGGTGGCAGTACTTTCACTGTTTGCAGCGGGTGCTGCATCGGGCGCGGCGGCAGGAGCAGCAACACAACTTGAAAAGACCCAACCCAGCACGAGTAACCATAGCGGTACTTTGCGAAGTGTAACCATTCTAAATCTCCTTAGTTTCGTGAATTGTTTGTTATAGCGGCGACAGTTTGGTAATGAATGTGATGAACAAGGTAATGGAAGGATTATAGTTTTGACCACGCAATCTGTGTAATTCTGAACTTTCCGAATTAAAGTTATGTTTTCTTTGAGAAACAGTTACTACATTTAGTAATTATTTCTTTATCTATTAGAATATTTTATTTAGAAATTTACCCACCAACATTCCACATACTAACAAAATTGTAAATTATAGCATATTGAATTACTATTTTATTACACGCTTGTTAGTTTTGAATTTACAGTTCAAGGTGATATTATCTAGATACCGATACCACTTATTTTCCCCAATGAAGATAGTTACCACCTGTCTGATTCGATAGGTTGTTTTCCGGCAGGACGGCTGAAGGAGGCACTGGCGTGCGCATTGTGTTGCACCTTTGCTGTGCACTATCACTTGTCGCAGTTTCAGTTTTGAGTGGAGGGTGTGGAAAAAGCGCAGATCCTCCGGTTGCTACGCCCACTCCGATGGTAATCATCCAAACAGTCGAAGTACCTATAACTGTAGAGAGCCCCCGCGTGGTTGAAAAACCAATCGTCGTAACTGCAACACCCGAACCGCCTACCGCTTGTCATCCCGACTCATTGACGACCGCCCAGGAAATTGTAATTGGCGCATTAGCCCCCTTGTCAGGACGCTCGGCAACCTCAGGCTTGAGCATGCAAGCCGGGATCGCCATTGCTGTGGACAAGATCAACAGCGATGGCGGCATTCAAGGAAAACAGATTCGTCTGGTTACCTATGATACTGCAAGCGATCCGCAGACAGGGGTGGAGCGCACCCAGCAGCTGATCACCAACGATTGCGCTGTTGGCATTGTTGGTATTTACGACAGTGATGTGGGCATTGCGATGAAGCAGATTTTGCATCAATTTACCATTCCAGCCATCTTTGTCGATACTTATAAAGACGAGATTACAGCCGATCAGCTTCCCGAGGTCTTTCGCATCTCGCCAACGGTAACAATGTTTTCAGAAATGGCTTCGCTGTGGACACAGGAAGTGGGGGATTACAATCACGATGGACAAACGTTTGCAGCTATCGTAGCGGAAGATTCTCCGTACGGACAGGCCCAGACCAGTCAGACAGTCTATTGGTTTGATCAAGCAAAGATCGGCCATAGTGAACTTTTCATCGGTCTGCCGACCACTGACTTTTCCTCGGTTATTGCCCGTATCGTAGATATGCCAACCACGCCTGATGTGATCTTTGTGCGTATTCCCGGCGACAATGGCTTGGAGTTAGAGCATCAGCTTCTCCAAAATGGCATTGGCCCGCGCAACAGCACCTTGTTGGTAATGGGACAAACTGCACTGAAAAGCGGAAAGTTTTGGCAAGCACTGGGTGAAGGTGGAACATCAACGGTGGCGATGCGCATGGGTCCCTGGCCCTCGACTGTCACACAAGAAGGCAAACAGTTTGTAGAGCACTATCGACAATTTAGCGACCAGTGGCCGGGTAGTGCTGCCTTTTCGGGCTATGATGCTGTTCGTTTGTTGGGAAATGCCATTTCAAACGCCGACTCCCTCGTGGGCAGTGATCTGATTTCGGCACTTGAAGCCACCAGCACGACCCTCGCCTCCGGCACATACAGCTTTCCCTACACTCAACATAACCCACCGAATGACACGACACCCGCTTACTACTGGCATCAATGGCTAGACGCGCCGATCTTGCTCTTGCAATACACAGAACCGAACCAATCAGAGAGTGACATGGCCGTGATCTGGCCTGGTACCTATCGTACTACGGCTAGCGCTGTGGTTACGCCTGTCCCCTAATGCTGACTTTACAAAGTACTTTTGCAAAAGGTGACCAGCACTTTTTGCCAGACAGCGAATTTCGTTAGAAAAGTGCTGATCACCTTGCAAAATTGACTTACATCGTGCCTCCTGCTATCTTCACCGTATGTCGCACCCATTTTCACTTCATCCAACACTTGCCGCCCATTTAACACCTTCCCCCACCCTGCTCATCAATGAACGAGTGACTCAGTTGTGGGCAGAGGGCAAGACTGTTTTCCATCTGGGCTTTGGCGAATCTCGCTTTCCGGTTCACCCGAAGTTGGCCGCCGCGCTGCAAGCGAACATTCACCAGACCAGTTACCTCGCTACACAAGGGTTAGCCGAACTACGCAGCGCGGCTGCCTCTTTCTACACGAAATTCGTTGACATTCCCACAACTGCCGACCGAGTTATGGTTGCCTCGGGAAGTAAACCTTTACTGTGGGCATTGCAGATGGCGCTGGATGCTGATCTGATTCTACCAACGCCTTCGTGGGTTAGCTACGCACCCCAAGCCCGTCTGCTACAGCGCAAGATCTTGCGCATTCCAGCCGGCGCAGCCAATCGTTATGCACTGACAGTGGAAGCGCTCGAAAAGACCGTGCGCCAGTCCGACAATCCAAGCAAACTACTCTTGCTCAACAGTCCGAGCAATCCTGGGGGTTGGATATTGGAGCCGAAGTTGGTCAAGGAGATCTGCGATTTTTGCCGCCAAGAACAGATTCTGATCGGCAGTGACGAGATCTATGCGCTTACAGCACACGGCGTACGTCCCCATGCATCCCCAGCCCACTATTACCCAGAAGGCACGGTCGTCTTTGGCGGCTTGAGCAAACATTTATCACTGGGCGGCTGGCGATTGGGTGTGGCTGTTTTGCCTTCAGGCGAACGAGGCAAGTTACTGCTGCAAGGCATGAAGGTCATCGCCGGTGAAATCTGGTCGTCACCTGCTGCGCCAATCCAGTATGCTGCAATCAGCGCCTACAACGGCGACCCGGAAATCATGGAGTACATTGCGACCTGTGCCCGCCTGCACGCCATCCGTACCAACCATCTGTGGAGTTGGCTAAATGAGTATGGCGTCCCTTGCCCAGAGCCGCAGGGAGCCTTCTATCTCTTCCCCAACTTCGATCCCTGGAAAGAGGCACTGGCAAAAAAAGGTGTCCACACCTCCGACGACTTGGCACGTTACCTGCTGGATGAAGTGCAAATTGCCACCTTACCGGGCACGGCGTTTGGCGTCCCAGCCGAGGAATTGTCGTTGCGCCTGGCAACCAGCTATGTGGATATGGAAACTGAGGAGAAAGCGGCCAATCTGCTCGCTGCCTGGCAACGAGATCCCGACCCAAGTCGCCTGATCGAAGGACATCACCCTGTCTTGCAGCAGACGATTGAGCGGATCGGTGCATTTTTGGACGGTTTACATGGATAAGATTGAAACACTTAAACAGGTGGGACTTGACACCCATGTCGAAGTGGAACTGATTGCTAAAAGCGGTGACAACGAACACATGATCTTTGACATCGTGCGCGATGCTGCTGCCGACTTTGACCAGGGTTTGCTTGGCATGAGTACACCTCTGGCCAAAGTGCTCTTGGGCCAGCTTGTTGGCAGCACAGTTGCCTATCGCATGGGCGACATCGAACGGGTGAAGATCCTCAGCGTACGCAAATCGCAGCAGCCAATCGATCCCAACGCCGCCGACCGACGCCAAGCCATCATCGACCAGGCCGTTGAGAAGGCGCAACAGACCAGCGCCGAAATCTTCGCCTCTTCCTTCACCAGCAAATGGGGCGGTTATGATAATGGTTAATGGCGAATGGTTAATGAAATCCCTTGACACCTTCCAGAATGCATACGATTTGTTAAAACTTAACCGTTAACCATTACCCATTAACCATTTTCCTCGCCCAGAGGCGCATGTAGGGTACGGTGACGAGCAAGAAATGCTCCCAGGAACCCGGTGTAGGATCCAACGACTCAACCGGGTCTTCATCGAAGCGCACGATCTGCAATCCACGCTGAAGCAGGCCATTGAATAGCGCACTAAATGTGTGACGAAATTCACGCGGGCCACGGATGTGCAGCAACTCGCCGGCGTCATTCTCAATGGTCCATTCCGGCACCGCAAAGACCCGATCCAGGTCGATCTCAGCGCCGTTGATGTACGGTTCGCACAACCGATAGCCGACCCCATCCCACTTGGTCTCATCCATCCCATGCGTCACTGGGTTGTGAAAGGAAAGATGATAAAAGCCACCAGGGCGCAACAAGCGTGCCACCCCATCAAAGACCGGATTGACATCCGAGATGAAGTTGATTGAGTGCGCGTGCCAGATGACATCGAAGGAGCCATCGGCAAAGCGGGAGAGATCACGCATATCTCCTTGTTCGGTGCGTACCTGATAGCCATAATGTTGCGCAGCCTCACGGTCACGGGCAAGCTGAGTCTCTGACAGGTCGAGCACGGTGACCTTAGCACCCAAGAGCGAAAAGGCAGCCGATTGTTGCCCACCTCCTCCAGCAAGGCAGAGCACATCCTTGCCGCTCAACTCGCCAGCTAGAGAGAGTGGATCGACCAGTTGCTGTGCCGCCGTGCGCTCCAGGTTAAGGAAAGGGCGAGAGTAAGCCACACCCGCTTGAGCAAGTTCTTCCCAACGTTCTTTGTTGTAGCGCGCCAGTTCATCGAGCATTGTGATGTCCTTTTTCTGTTATCTTGACCGCATCCACTGTAACACAAGTGGGATCAAGCGAGTATAGCCATCATAGAGCAGCGGCCAAACGGGATAGTCCCAAGCTCCCACATGCGGCTGGAATTCAGCGCCAAAGCCTTGTTTGAACTGCCAAACCCCTTGCATCCCATCTTCAGCGTTTTCGATCTCAGTGGGAGCGCCCCACCAGTCATAGATCGTACAGCCCTGGTTGATCGCCCAGCGCAGTGCTTCCCATTGCAACAGATAGTTGGGCATGTCGCGACGTCGTCGTTCCGAGCTGGCACCGTAGAAGTACCATACACGGCGACCATAGCGAAATAGAAAGATGCCGGCCACGGCAGTTGGCTCTTCGGCATGTTCGGCCAACAAGAGGGCACCACCTGCCGGGTTGCCAACCTCAGCTTGCGCACTCAAGAAGGTCTGCCAGGTTGTACGGTAGTAGTCGTAGGGACGAATCAGAAAGCCATCGCGCTGACCCGTTTCGGCATAGAGATCGTAGAAGATATGCAAATCGCCTGGGCCGCCCTCACGGACACGGATACCACGCTTCTCAGCTAGGCGCACATTGTAACGCCACTTCTGTTTCATACCATCGAGCAGCGCAGTCTCGCCAGTCGTCAAGTCGCTGTAACCAGTGTTCTTAAATTGGATCTGATCATCGCTGTAACGCCAGCCGTTGCTACGCAGAGTGGTCAGCAGCCTTTTCCCTTCCGGCGAGTCTTCGCGCACATCCGGGTCAATCTTGACAAAGAGACAGCCACGTTGCCGCGCTTCGATCACGATCCAGGAGAGGGCCGCCTTGACCTTGCGCTCATCCTGCCAATCGACGACGGGACCCTTTGGCACATAGGCAATACGCAACGGCAAGTAGGGAATCGGTTGCCGCCAAAGCAGTTGAAAAGCAGCCAACGGCGAGTCATTCGCTTCATTCAGAACATAGCGTTCGGCATGCCATTCCGTCTGTCCCTTGACTGCACCCCATTCCCAACTTTGGAGGACATGAGGGTTGGGTAGGGTTGAAAGGATAGAGCGCCATTGGCTGGCACTCGTGACAAGGTGACAAGGAGACAGGGTGACCTGGGTATTTGCGTCGGCACGCCAAGGATCCAGTTTTGCCTGTCTCGCCAACACAGGTTCACCTTGCCACCTTGTCACGTCCGACGTGGGGTCGGCGTCACCTTGTCTCTTCTTCGCCTCCTGCCACTTTTCACGCGCCCACAGACTACCAGCGTAGACAGCGTAGCCTAGCGGATTCACAGGTCGATCCCAGGAACCGACGGCACGCACGACATTGCCGTTAAAGCCTTGTTTGAAACGGTAGACGCCCCAAAGGCCATAGCTGGGAAGATTTTCTAGATCGATGGAGACCTGCTCCACAGGCGTGCCACTACCATTGCCGTTGCGCAACCCGAGCGCCAACTGTCCGATCTCGTCGGGAATGCCCCAGAAATCATAACTTGTTGCGCCTTGTGCCTTGGCCCAGCGTACTCCCGCCCACTGCAAGGCATGATTGGGCATACGGTTGCGTTCTTTGTCGGCACTGGCCCCCCATAGATAAATTCCAGTTTTGCCGACACAGGTCACGACGATAGCTGCAATCGCCTCGCCTGCATATTCGGCGAGCAGAAAGGCGGCCTGGTGCGGCACAAAGAGCTGATAGGCTAGATTGTAGTAGGCGGGAGAATGGACAGCGAAGCCATCGCGGCTACCGGTTGTCGCCATCAACTGGTTGAAGATCGGCAGATCGGCGGCGGTTGCCTGGCGGACGGTGATGCCTTTCTTTTCAGCCAGGCGAATGTTATAGCGCCATTTTTGTTTCATGCGGGCGAGGATGGCTTCTTCCTCGCCGCTGATGTCGATCGTGATGGTGCTGGGCGGCTGCACGGTTTGTCGGCTGGGTTGGAAACCGTAGCTGCTCAGTAGTTGTCGATGTTCCAGCGTGTCTGCCAGATCGGGCTCTACTTTGAGCAATGCTGCACCTTGACGACGGCAGGCGTTGTTCAGCTCATCGAGTAGTGCCATCACTTCGCTGCGATCACACCAGTTGAGCAACGGACCGCGCGGCACATAGCCCAGTGTCAGCCCTTTGCCTCGCCAACCGATCGTACGAAAGAGCAGCAGTGCACCCGCTTTGGTTGCGCCGTTGCCGTCGGCAAGCGCCACACGCTCGGCCTGCCAGCCGAAATTCGCCTTGAGCGTGCCCCAGCCACTAGTCTGCAAAATGTGGGCGGCAGGGTGCGAATAGACAAAGCGATCCCAGGCCGAGTCATCGAGCGTTTGGCGCGAATATGTACGATTGATACTGGTGGATTCCATAGAGGTCTATGATAAACTTGAGCAGCACGAAACGTAAAACGTAAGAGGGAACAGGTAACAACTGATGCATGATCCGTGATGCGTGAACATACGCGCTACATTTTCACGGATCACGCATGATAAACTGACGAATCGACCCGAACATCAGTAGCAATTATTTGGAGTATTGGCGACATGCTCAATCCAATCATCGAAGCTGTACCGAACTTTTCCGAAGGACGACGCCCCGACGTGATCGAGGCATTAAAGGCAGCGATTCAGGTGCCAGGCGTGCTGTTACTCGATAGCAGCAGCGATCATGACCACAACCGCAGCGTGCTTACCATCGCTGGTGCGCCGGAAGCAGTTGTGGAAGGTCTCTTCCAGGTGGTCAAAGTGGCGGCGGAACAGATCAACCTCTTCGAGCATGAGGGAGCACATCCACGCATTGGGGCGACTGATGTCGTGCCGCTCGTGCCGATTCAGGGCATTACGCTGGAAGAGTGCGCGGTGCTGGCAACCGAGCTTGGCAGGCGCATCGGCGAAGAGTTGCAGATTCCAGTCTATCTTTACGAAGCGGCAGCCACCCGCCCCGAACGCAAAAACCTGGCCAATATCCGCAAGGGTGAGTTTGAAGGTCTGTTACAAGAGATACATCTGCCCGAACGCCAGCCAGACTTTGGCCCGGCGCGAGTTGCTTCTGCAGGTGCTACCGTGGTTGGGGCACGGCAGTTTTTGGTGGCCTACAACTTCTATCTCAACACGGATCGGGTAGAGATTGCCAAGGCAATTGCCAAAAGCATTCGCGAGAGCAGCGGCGGCTTGCCTGGCGTCAAATCGATTGGCTTGCTGGTGGATAGCCGCGCTCAAGTCAGCATGAACCTGGTCGATTATACCCAAACGCCGTTGCATGTTGTGATGGAGCGCGTGAGCGAATTGGCGCGCCAGCAAGGTTACGAGGTCGCAGAAAGCGAGTTGATCGGATTGATCCCGCAAGAGGTAATCGTACAGGCTGCCGCACACTTTCTCAAGTTGCCAAACATGAATGCGGGCCGCATGGTGGAAGTGGCGATTGCGCGCAAGCTGCAAGACAGGGAGTAGGGTGGTGTGAAGATGGGAAGGTAGCATGAGACGGTATTCCTCATATCTTTTTGTCTTCTTGTCATCTTGTCTGCCCACACCCTCCTCCCTTCACGCACCGCAGTTCCAGTTTCTCGTTGCGGCTCGTTCGTGCTACAATCCCACCTATCTATGTCGCTCGATAGTGTAGCGCTCGATTTGGCCATCATCATTCTCAATTACAATACAAAGGATTTGCTGCGCGCTTGCCTGCGGTCGGTCTTTGCGACGCAGGATTCGTTGGCGAAGCTGGTCTGCGTGGTTGACAATGCCAGCAAAGATGGCAGCGCCGAGATGGTGCGCAACGACTTCCCCCAAGTGCGACTGATCGCCAACTCGAACAATCCTGGCTATAGCGCTGGCAATAATTCCGGCATGCGTTCCTTTGGCTTTGGGACAAAGATAAAAAAAGGGGACCCAGTGATCAGTTCTCTCCCCCGCTATGTCTTACTGCTAAATCCCGACACCCTGATTCCTCCGACGACTTTTGCGCGCATGGTTGAATTTATGGATGCCAACCCGAAAGTCGGGGTAGCTGGACCGCGCGTGCGCCGCCCGGATGGCAGCCTAGATCGCGCCTGTCGCCGCAGTTTTCCAACGCCACAGGTCAGTTTCTAT
The DNA here is from genome assembly GCA_046328715.1 of Caldilineaceae bacterium. GTDB lineage: Bacteria > Chloroflexota > Anaerolineae > Caldilineales > Caldilineaceae > JAXLWB01. Next base: position 41,917 of record JAXLWB010000003.1, read on the forward strand.
CGCATGATCGGGCTCAGTCGACTCTTTCCCCACAGCAAACGCTTCAACGCTTACAACCTGGAGTACCTGGCCGAAGATGCGGTTCATCCTGTCGATTCGGTGGTGGGTGCGTATATGCAGGTGCGCCGAGAAGCGATTCTCGACGCAGGATTGCTGGACGAGACCTTTTTCATGTATGGCGAAGATCTCGATTGGGCAAAGCGGATCAAGGATTGCGGCTGGGAAGTCTGGTATAATGGTGCGGTCGAAATGACGCACGTCAAAGAGGCTGCCAGCAGTCAGAGCAGTCGTTCGCGCATCGATTTTTACGAAGCGATGTGGATCTTTTATCGCAAGCATTACCAGGCCACCACCCCCGCCTGGATGGATCGAGCCATCGCCGTGGGCATTGCTGGCAAGGCAGCGCTGGATGTCGCTCGCTCCTTGTGGCGCTTCTGCCGTAGGCAAGTGGCCACCATTTAAACACCGGTAGGCAATGTAACCTGTTACCAACAATGGCGCAGAGTATAACGCAGTTTCCCAAACTCGAAGAAGAAGACAGTTCGCTCCAACGCATCCGCCGCCCCGGCACGATGAAACGAGCCCAGGCGATCTTCCTGGCGGTGTTAGTGCTATTGGATATTGCTTCGGTTTGGATTGCCTATTACGCAGCTCATTCAATCCTGGCCTATAATCTACCAGCGAGTCGGCTCGGCGAATTTGTCACCTTCCTGCCCTTGCCAATCCTCAACACTGGCGTGCTGATTGCGACCTTTTTCACACAGCGCATGTATCAGCGGCGCCGTCCCATCAGCCACCTAGACGAGCTGACCAAGATTTTCTTCTACAATACCTTTGCGGTTTTGATCACGATCGCCCTGCTCACGCTGACCATGCGTGACTTTGACTATCATCGTAGCCTTGTAGCCTATGCCTGGTTGCTTAACATTGGTGTGCTGACTTTGCTGCGTACAATTCACGCCCAAGTGCAATGGAAGATTCAGGCCCGTGGCATCGGCGATGATCGGGTCATGATCGTGGGTGCGGGTGAGATTGGACAGATGTTGATCCACAAGATCATGTCGAATCCACAACTTGGCTACAAAGTGATCGGCATTGTCGACCATAGTAAAACCGATCGACTTCAGTACCCCAAGAATGTGAACAATTTAGGTTCGATGGCCGACATCCCCTGGATCATTGATCGCTACGAGATCGATGAGGTCATGATCGGCCTGCCAGAGAGCAACCATCAGGAGTTGGTTAACATCATTAGCCTGTGCGAGCGCGAAAAAGTTGGTATCCGCATCTTTCCCGACGTCTTCCAGATGCTGGCGGGCGAAGTAAACATCGGCGACCTGGGCGGCCTGCCATTGCTGACGATTCGCGATGTTGCGTTGCAAGGTTGGATGCTAGCTCTCAAACGCGGCATGGACATTGTGGTAAGCTTTGTAGGTCTGATTCTGTGCAGTCCGATCATGGTGATCAGCGCCATCCTGATTAAGCTCGACAGCCAGGGACCGGTTTTCTACACGCAGGAGCGGATGGGGTTGGACGCACGGCCTTTTAAGATCATCAAGTTTCGCTCGATGCGCCAGGATGCCGAAGTCGGTGGCCCCGGTTGGACTCGGCCAGATGACCCACGGGTGACCAAGTTGGGCACATTCATGCGACGCTGGAATGTTGACGAGTTACCCCAGTTCGTCAATGTGCTGATCGGTGATATGAGTTTGGTTGGGCCTCGGCCAGAACGTCCTGTCTACGTTGAACAATTCCGCCAAAGCATTCCACGTTACATGGATCGCCATCGCGAACGGGCTGGCTTGACCGGTTGGGCGCAGGTCAATGGCTTACGCGGCGACACTTCGATCATTGAACGCACAAAGTACGATCTGTGGTATATTGAGAACTGGTCACTCTGGCTTGACATTAAGATCATCATTCGCACCTTGGTGCAGATGATCTTGGGGGTGAACGATAATGCGTATTGAGCAGTAGGACAGTAAAACTGCCTTTTAACTTCATTGTCTCTCGCCACTGACTCAATGATTCACTGTTGGACAAAAGATTGACACGGATGTTCGTCTAGGTTAACATAATGGCTATGGGAAATGAACAATTCAATGAACTATCCGAACGCCGCCGACGGGTGCTTCATATTGTCATTCAAGAATATGTACGGACTGCTCAACCCGTAGCGAGCAACGCCCTGGTACTACATCACGACCTGGGAGTAAGTCCGGCTACGATCCGCAATGACTTGGCAGCTTTAGAAGCAGAAGGGTTGCTGACCCACCCGCACACCAGTGCCGGACGCATCCCGACTGATGCGGGTTATCGTTACCTGGTCCATAATATGCTGGCCGAAACGGACCTGCCCGCTGCTGATCAAGAGTTGATCCAGGCCCGCTTCAAGATGGCGCGTCAAGAACTCGATCAGTGGCTGCGTATGAGCACTTCGGTCTTGGCGACGGTGGCGCAGAGTGCGGCCATAGCCACAGCGCCACGTTCTACCCGAAGCCGTTTTAAACACATGGAATTGGTCGGTATTCATGGGACGAAAGTGCTATTGGTGCTAGTACTACAAGATGGAACGGTCAAACAGCAGCTTCTTGACCTGGATGAGCCGATTGACCAAAGTGAACTGAGCCGTATCAGCAACGAAATCAACGACCGCTTTACGGGGCAGGATTCTAGTGGCATCAACAATCAGTTGAATATGCTTTCGCCCTTTACCAAACAAGTAGGAATGCTGGTGCGCGAGGTAATTGTGCGCCAGGACAGCCAAACCAGCACCCAGGTCTACCGGGATGGCTTAACTCAGGTCATCCAGGCACCCGAGTTTGTGGGCGGAGAAAATGTACGAAGGGTCGTTCAGGTGATCGAAGAGCGTTCGCTGCTAGACGAAATGGCAGGCGAACTTGCTGAAACCAATGATGTACAAGTGGTCATTGCAGGCGATGGGCGTCATCCTGAGTTACGCGACATCAGCCTCGTCATCAGCCGCTATGGGGTCCAGGAACATATTACAGGTTTATTAGGAATTGTCGGCCCACTACGCATGTCGTATGGGCGCAATATTGGTGCAGTACGTTTTGTTGCAGGTCTTATGAGCGAAATGGTGGAAGAGTTGTACGGTTCAGTCTAATCTAAATCTTACCATACCATACCCAATGTGCTCTGAAATGCCATGAATTTAAGCCGAATTTACGAAAATAATTTATGGCCTTTGCAACCGCAGTTGATATTATCTACTTTATTAGCAGGGTTTAAACGACGATGGAACAAGAAAATCAAATGGTAGAGGAAGTACACCAAAGCGACAGCGCGGAAAAGAGTGTAGAGGAAACGGCCGCAGCAGAGAGTGCGAGCAACGAAACGGAAACTCTCATCACGATGCTCAAGCAGGAGCTGGAGGCGGAGCAGGCAAAAGTTCGTGAGTTGGATGATAAGCTCAAGCGAACCATCGCCGAATCGATGAACATGCGCAAGCGCATGGACAAACAACTTGCAGACTCGATTGATCGCGCCAGTGCGCATATCATCGGTCGCCTGTTGCCGATCCTCGACGATCTTGACCTTGCCTTTCGCAACCTTCCGAGCGGGTTGAACGATGAACAGTCGGCATGGGTCGGTGGCTTTCGCCAAATTCAAAAGAAGCTTGAGTTGCTGCTCGAAGAGCAAAATGTGGTCAAATTTTCTGACACAGGTATGCTTGACCCAACCCGTCATGAAGCCATTCTCAGCGAACCACATGAACAAATTGAGAGCGGTCACATCATTGAGACGATTCGTCCCGGTTATGAACAGAAGGGCCGGATCATTCGCGCAGCGCTCGTCAAAGTTGCAATGTAAGGTTAGCCTTGGCGATTCGGGTGATGAAAAACTTGACCAGCACTTTTCGGGGTACACGAGCTTTCATCCTCTTGAGCAAATAATTTGAACCGTTAAGTGCCGGTCAAGATGGATCAGGCTGACGGTTACGGTTAGCCACTTGTCCGGCTGAAATGCCACTCTTTTCAGAGAGCGTGCTGCGAGGGAATAGAGGTGCAAAACCCCTTTCTTCTCAAGCAAAAGTTGAAAGAGTGGGAGATTTTTATGGCTGTCTATCCTGCAAGTACCGGATTAAAAAATCTACCCGAAAGCGGCATTCGTCCCTTTGACGTAGGACGCGACTTGCGCCCTGTCGCCGAGTTGATCGCCAGCGCCTTTGCCCAGGAGCTTGACCAGCGTGGCGAATCGGCGCTGCGCGAGATGCGTGTAATGAGTCACTTTAGTAGTGTTATTAAGGTGCTAAATCGCAGCACGGGGGAATTCGACGACTACTTTGGCGGCTTTGTTTGGCTGGAAGAGGGCAAGGTTGTTGGCAATGTCACGGTGCAGCGGGCCGAACAGAGCGGGGGCCGGTGGCAAATTGCCAATGTTGCAGTTGCGCCTGCCTATCGGGGTCGTGGGATTGCGCGTCGTCTCATGCAACGTGCGCTCGCTCATATTGACGAAGAGGGTGGCAAGTATGCCGTGCTCCAGGTCTATGAAAACAACCAGGTCGCCCTTCGCCTTTACAAACAACTTGGCTTTGAAGAAATGGGTGGCACCGTTGACTTGCGCCACGAGCACCTTCCCAAAGTTGCCTTTGCACCCGCCATTCCAAACTTCTTTTCATTTTCAAGCAACCATTGGCAACCGCTGTATGAACTGGCCAACAACCAACTGGGAAGTCAAACCCAGTGGTGGCGGGCGATCCGCCGGGTGGATTTCCAGTTGACCTTTGAGCAACAACTGGGTGAATGGTTTGCTGAAAAGATCGGTCGCCAACAGATCTATCGACGCTGTATTCAAACCCAACAACGCTTCGACGCAGCACTAATCCTGACTGCGAAACGTTGGCGTGGCGAACACAAGCTTCAACTGTGGGTGCGCCCTGAGCAATATGGCAAATACGAAGCCAGCATGTTGCATTGGGTCTTTGCTACACTTCAAGATTATCCGCGCTGGCCATTACAGCTAACATTAAGCAAGACCCATAGCGCAGCGCTGACACTGGCGGAAGAAGTAGGGTTCACCCAACAACGTGCGCTTTTGACCATGCGCAAAGAGATTGTAGGGAATTAACAAATCGGAGTCAACCATGACAAGGCTGATCTTACGAATTATCATCAATGCAGTCGCTTTATGGATTGCGGCGAGTGTGCTGGGTCCCGAACACATGAGCATACCCACCGATTGGCAGGGCTTGTTGATTGTGGCGTTGGTCTTTGGTGTGGTCAATGCCTTAATCCGTCCCATCGTCAGTATTTTCACCTGCCTATTGAACATCCTCACGCTCGGACTTTTCACATTTGTGATCAATGCGCTGATGTTGATGCTCACTGGCTGGCTGACTGGCAGTCAGTTGGAATTTTCCAACTTTGGCTGGGCGCTGCTCGGCGGTATCGTTGTCAGCATTATCAGCACGGTCCTGAGTTGGTTCTTGCCGGATAACGATAACGATCGCTGATGAAACGAACCATAACGAAACCCGATTATGCGCTGAAGCACCGTGAATTTGAGCCATCTTTACAGGGAAAATTGATGGCATTTGCAACCGCAATAGGTATGGATACCTAGTTCCCCCGTCCTCTTATGCACGCTCGATTTCTCCACTTTGCAGATTGTCATCTCGGCTATCGCCAGTACAACCATACGGAACGGGCAAACGATTTTGCCCGCGCCTTTTTCAGTGTGATTGAGGTTGCGATTCGAGAGCAGGTCGATTTTGTAATTTTGGCTGGCGATCTCTTTCAAAAGCGCGCCATTGATGCTTTAACGCTCAATCAGGCGGTCAAAGGATTGGAACGCCTGCGCACCGCAGGTATTCCTTGCATCGCTGTCGAAGGCAACCATGAGTTGGCCTACTTTGGCGACCAGATTGGCTGGGTACGCTTTTTAGCGCTCAATGACCTGCTGATCTTGCTCAACCCCAAGATCGAAGAAGGTGAGTTTCAGCTCAAACCCTATGCCCAGCGCGAAGGAGCCTATGTCGAGCCGCTGCCAGGATTACGCATATATGGTCTGGGATACAAAGGCTCCAGCACAGCAGTGGCAGTAGAAAAGTATGCCGAAGCGCTTGCGCGACAGCCCAAGGATGGGATTGACTACACGATCTTCATCGCCCACGCCGGCGTAGAAGAGGCGTTGCCCGAACAAGGCGGCGGGCTGAGCCTGCGCCAATGGTCGGTGCTGCGCCCCCATGTTGATTACCTAGCGCTCGGTCACGTCCACAAACCCTTTGCCTACGATGATTGGATCTTCAACCCGGGCAGCACCGAGACCTGTTCCATCGCTGAAACCGAGTGGGAAGATCGGGGTTACTACCTTGTCGAAATTGACACGGATCATCCGCAAAATGAAAACAGCGAAACCCCGATCAAACATCGCTCGGCACTCCACAGCAACCCGCGCCGCCGCTTTCACCGCGTAGTTGTCAAAACCGATCTTCTCACCTCACCCGACCACCTGCTTGATCATTGCCGTCAACTCTTTCAGCGTAAGGCACGCGACTTTGGTGTCAATCGACTGGATGAACGGCAGCGTCCGGTGGTGGAATTGTTGCTGACTGGGATGCTGCCCTTTGAGCGCAGCGCGCTTAATCTCAATGCCTTGGAGACATTGATTGAGGAGCATTTCCAGCCCTTGTTGCCCCTGGTAAAAAATCTCACCCATGCACCGGGCGTCGTCGTAGAGAGCAGCGAGACATTGAGCCGCCTGGAGTTGGAAAAACAGGTGTTGACCACCATCTTTAACCAGGATACGCGTTTTCGCGAACAGAGTGAAGCCTGGACCCATGCAACTCTTGCCATCAAAAAGCTGGCACTGATCAATGCCGATCCGGCGGCGATTCTGGAAGAGCTCGACAGCTTGATCGCATCTGGTGCAGAAGGCTGAATATAACAACCATGCAAATTCTATCGCTCAATCTTGAAGATACCAAGAGCTACCGCCAGGCACAGATCAACTTCACCGAGGGTGTGAATGCCATCGTCGGCCATAATGGCGCGGGCAAGAGTACGATTCTCGAAGCGATTGGCTATGCACTCTTTGACATGATCGGCTACACAGCCAACGACTTTGTGCGTGAAAGCGCCAAACTCGCCACCATCACTGTGAGCTTTATCAGCAGCGTCGACGAACGGATCTATCAAGTGGTAAGGCGCTGTGGACGGCGCACCGAATATCAAATCTTCGACCCCGACCTGCAGCAGAAAATCTGCGAAGGCAAGGCCGATGTCCTTAGCTTTTTGCGCCGCCACATGGGCGTCGACGAGGGTGCCGATCTCGGCGGACTTTTTCGGGATGCCGTCGGTGTGCCACAGGGAACATTCACTGCCGCCTTTTTGCAGACTGCCAGCCAGCGCAAAAATATTTTTGACCCACTCTTGCAGGTCGAAGAATATCGTACGGCTGCCGAAAAGTTGAACGAGCCGCGCCGCCTGCTCAAAGATCGCCAGGCACAACTCGATGTGGAGATCTCAGCCGTTGAGGCGCGTCTAGAGCGGCTGCCTCAACTTGAAGCCGAGAGCCAGAGCCGAACCGGCGAGATCAAGGCACACGAACAGGAGCGCAGCCGCGCCGAACGTGAACTCGCCACAGTCGCCCTGCAACGAAGTGAGCTTGAGACGGTTCGCCAGCAAGTGAGCAATGCTGAACTTCGTCATACCCAGGCGGAACAACGCTGCACGACGATGGTCAACCAGTTGGAGAATGCCCGCAGATTGCAGCAGCAGGCCGTCGATGCTCGCCAGATTGTGCAACAGAACCAGGTCGGCCATGATCGTTATCTGCAAGCCCAAGCGGAGCAACAAAAGGGGGAAGAGCAGAGCCGTCAACGCCAAAAGTTGCTGCAACAACAGGCTGCCGCTGATAAAGCCTTTGCGCTGGTCGACAGCGAGATCAAGACGCAGCAACAGGCACTTGAGGAAGTAGCTGCGGCAGAACAATTGGTTGCGCACCTGCAACCAGCAGCAGACGAACAAACGAATCTGGAGAAACGTCTCGCCGAGTTGCAACAGCAGCGCGCCCGCTTAGCCGATGCAGAACAGGCACAGCAACGACAGCAACAAGAGTTACAACGTTTGGAGGGGCGCAAGGACAGATTGCCACCCAATTGCTGCGGCAATGCCTTGCGTCAACAACAGGGTGAGTGTGAAGGCCGGATCAACACCCTACAACAAGAGATCGATGATCGGCGTAACCATCTGGCGCAATTCAAGGCCGAAGCCGACGCGCTCAAGGCACAAAGTGACACCTTGGGGCAGGCAGGAACAGCAACCTGCCCGGTCTGCGAACAGCCGCTCACGGAAAAGCACCGTGCGAACTTGCTGCAACGCAATCAGCAGCGTGTGACCGATCTCCGTGCCCGCTATGCAACCGAGCAGAATGCCATCAAAACGAGTGAGACCTCGCTCAAACAGCAGCGCGATCAGCTACAACAGGCGAACGCAGAGTTGCTGCGACTACCCCGTGAAGACGAAGCAGTCGAGGTTAACCAACGTTTCGACGCCCTCAGCACAGAGGTTCAGCGGCTAGCCCAACAGATTAGCCTGTTACAGCGAACTCCGGCGGAGATCGGCGAGATTGAACAACGGTTGCGCAAACTCGACAATCCACGCCAACGCAGCCAGGTCGCCGCCGCCCGCGCTGTTCAACGACCCACGCTTGAAAGTAAGCTACAACAAGCGCAAAGCCGCAAGCGCCAGACAGAAGCAGAACTCGCCACAGTTCAACAACAGTTGGCTGCCTTCAGTGGTCTGGATGCTGCGTTGGAAGCAATTGCCAAGAGTTTGCAGAGCAATACCGCTGCTTATCAGCAAGTGCTCAGCCATCGTCGCACCGCTGAATCGGTCGAGGAACATACGTCCAACGTGGTCAAGCTGGAATCGCTGCTCGCCACTGCCCAACAGGAACTGGCCGAGCGCAAAGCAGAATTAGCCACGATCGCCAGCAAATTTGATGCCGTGCACTTCCGCCAGGTACAAGACAATGAGCAACAACTACGCAGCCAGGTTGCCAGCCTACAGACGCGCCTCAGCATGCTACACGATGCACAACGAAGGGCCGAGCAGGAAATCGAGCTACTGCGTCAACAACAGGGTCAGGTAGAAGATCTTAAGAAACGACGAGAAGGCATTGCTAATCAGGAGCAGATTCTAGAGAGCATGCGCAGTGCCCTGCGTCAGGCAGGGCCCCACATCACCAAGGCGTTGATCGGGCAGATCAGCAATGGTGCCTCACAGATCTTCGGGGATCTGATGCAAGATTACAGCCGCCAACTACGTTGGAGCGAGGATTACGGAATCTCACTGGAAGTGGATGGACACCAACGCCAATTTTCGCAACTTTCGGGCGGCGAACAGATGAGCGCAGCGCTCTCTGTCAGGCTTGCATTGTTGCGAGAAATGAGTAACATAGACGTTGCATTTTTTGACGAACCAACAACAAATCTTGATGATGCCCGGCGAGAATCGCTGGCTCGCCAAATTTTGGATGTACGCGGTTTTCGTCAACTCTTTGTCATCAGTCACGACGATACCTTCGAGCAGGCCACACAAAACGTAATTCGGGTGCAAAGAGTGGAGGGGCGCAGCGAAATTGTAAGTAATTAATCAAAGTAACATGTTGCAAGTTACAGGTTGCAAGGTAAAATAGAAGCAGACTGACTCAGTAGTCACCCAATGACACGAACTACACCGAAGTTCATCCTTGCTGCACAAATTTGTGCTCATTGTGAAAATTATACTTGCTCTGGTAAGAGGTGCGCTTTTCCCGATTGTACAAAAGCTCAGTTCTTACCCAACCGCAGTATAGCTTGCAGCCTTTTAATGTAAAGAGGTAGGATCAATACCGTGTCATCACCGACTGGGAAGAAGCGAATCTTATACATGGAAGACAACGCCACCGCGGCCCGTTTGTTTCAAATCAAACTGGGCAACGATGGCTATCTCGTAGATATCGCTCGCGATGGCGGAGAAGGGATCGCCATGTCGCAAAAGAAACATTATGATTTGATTGCGATCGACTACAACATGCCGGTCCAGAATGGACTGCATGTGTTGCGCGAGCTGATCGCTGAGCCCGATCATCCGCCGATTATATTTGTCACGGCCCAGGAGGATGTGAGCACCGCCGTAGAAGCCATGCGCTTGGGTGCCATCGACTATGTCGTCAAGGGCCGCGGCATGGATTACTTCCAACTGTTGCCATCGGTGATTGAGCGAGCCATCGAGCGCCATGCCAAAGAGTTGCAACGCATCACCACGCTTGAGGCGCTGCAAGAGCACAATCGCAATCTCAACCTCTTGGCCGAAGTTGCGCAAACGCTCACTTCGTCCTATGACATCAGTGAAATCACCTCACAACTGGTGCGTACCATCAGTCAGATGGTTGGCGTCAGTGGTAGTTCGGTTTGGATTTGGGAAGATGAGCCGGGTGGAAGCCTGGTTTGCGCCAGCATTTACACCGACGGTGTGCACAAACGGCCAGAAAATCTTCGTTTGCCCGCCGGCGAAGGTATTGCTGGTTATGTGGCTCGCACTGGCGAAACAGTCAACACCGCCGAAGCCCGTCACGACCCACGTTTCGCTCCTTCGATCGACCTCTTTTTGAACTATCAAACTACGACCATGTTGGCGGTCCCCTTGCGCACCCGTAACGGGATGCAAGGGGTGTTGGAGTTGGTCAATAAGCCAGATGGGGTCTTCAATAAAAATGACCGCATCTTGACCGAAGCGCTGGCAACCTTCGCCGGCATTGCCATCGAGCATGCCCGCCTGGTACAAGAATTGCGCCAGATCGGCTCTGACCTCTATGCACGTAACGAAGAGTTGGATGCCTTTGCCCACACTGTCGCACACGACCTTAAGAATCCGATCACTCTGGTTGTTGGTTATGCTGACATTCTGCGCGAAACCTTCGACAGCACTTCGCCGGATGAGATCCGCGAATATCTAGATACCATCTTTACGACCGGGACCAAGATGAGCAGCATCGTTGAGTCTTTGCTGCAATTGGCCGATGTGCGCGGTGCAAAGCGTATTGAGGTGGAGCCGGTTGATACCCAACCCTTGGTTGACGAGGCGCTGCGCCGGATGGAAATGTCGATTCAGCAGCACAAAGTGGTTATCAGACAGCCCGATAGCTGGCCGCTTGCGATTGGTTATGCCGCCTGGTTAGAGGAAGTGTGGTTCAATTATCTGAGCAACGCCATTAAATATGGTGGACAACCCCCGGTACTTGAGATTGGTTATGACCTCTTGCCAGATTCGATGATCCGTTTCTGGGTAAAGGACAACGGTCATGGCTTTAATCAAGAGGATGCGGAATATATTTTTATGCCTCATGCCCGCTTGGTGCGTGGCAACTTTATTGCGGGTCATGGCTTAGGGTTGTCGATTGTGCGTCGCATTGTGGAACGACTTGGCGGTCAGGTAGGAGCGTCAAGTGAGCCAGGCAAGGGTAGCCTCTTTTGGTTTACACTGCCTGCCGATACAGAAGCCAATATGGAAGCGCTCCATAATACCATGCCAGTAGTAACGCCATCCGAAGTCCGCGCCAACCGTCGCGCCAGCCTTGCAACTGCCAATAACGACGGCGGAATTCTCGCAACGGTTGCAGAATAAAGTTGTGAGGCTTCGGGCGGATACCTCTGCCCTTTAGGATTTTGGCTTCATAGGCGGCATAAAAGCGCTGTTTGCGGTAAAACTGCGCCCAGGTTTGGTAGTTGTAGTGAATAAACGGCTGCTGCAAGTATCCTTCGCTGCCACCTACATCCACAATTTCGTGTACCTCGCGTTCGGCCACCATTTTGGCTTGTTCTCGTCGCAAAAGTCGTAACTGGTAATCAGGCGAAAAGCCCCCTGCCTTCATCTCATAGCCCACGATAATATTTCTCCGTGGAATCCAATAGCCATTGGCCTGGGGATTGGCAACAGTCTGGCGGACCTCACGTCCCAATTCGGAGGTCACGCGCTCATCGGCATCAACAAAGAGTAGCCAGGTTGCTTCGACCCGATCGAGGGCTGCCTGGCGTTGGGCGGAATAGTTGTCAAAGGGACGGGTTAAGAGAATGGCCCCAGCTTTGCTCGCAATTTCCGCAGTCGTATCCTCACTCAGCGAGTCCAGCACGTAGACGGCATCGACATAGGGCTTGATGGAAGCGATGCAGTCGGCGATGTGGAACGCTTCGTTCTTCGTCAAAATCACTGCAGCCAAGTTCAACATAGCGACCTACCCTCTTACCAGCGCTAACACTTCGTCGTAGGCGGCCAGTTCTTCAGCAACAGCGCTACCAGAGACAATTCCTCGGGCAAAATGGCGCAGCAGTGTACGTTTGCGCCAGACCAGGTTGATTGCGAGCAGTGTACGTACGCCCCATCGTTGCAGTGCAGAATAGCGCTCGTGATGTTGGCTGTAGAAACGTAGACGGCTACGCCACAGACGCACAAACGAGACCCAGCGCATTTGTTTGCTACTCTGACCTTCGTAATGGATAATCTGAGCGTTGGGCAACGCCAAGATCTGCCAGCCTGCATTCCAAATACGCAGACACCAATCCATCTCCTCACAGTACATAAAGTAGCCTTCGTCCAACAACCCCACTTGCCGAATCACCTCCGTTTTGACCATCAACGCGGCCCCCAATACAAAATCCACTGGGAAGGGTGAGTTACCTTGCCACAGTGCGGCAGGATATCGACCATTGATGCCGCTGTCGTAAAGTCGATGACCGCCGGGCAAGGCCGAAACCGGGAAGAGATCGATGGCGACTTGGGCCAGTGACGGAAAGTGAAATGCCCCATGCTGAAAGGATCCATCACCGTAGCGGAGATGCGCACCACAGGCCCCTGCTTCGGGCTTGGCTTGCAGACAGGCTACCATCTGCCATAGCGCATCGCCCATGACTTGCGTGTCCGGGTTGAGGAGGATGATAAAGTGCGGAGAGCGGAGGGCAGAGGGCAGAATGGGAACTGCAAGAGATGTGTTATCGTCTTTCTGACCCATACCTAATGCTTGTAACGCCAGGTTATTGGCTCGGGTGAAACCGAGATTTTCCTGGCTAGCGATCAGGTACACTTGAGGGAATTCGTTACGCACCATCTCAGCACTGCGATCTCGGCTGGCGTTGTCCACGACGATGACATCAGCACTCAGTTGTGCCTGACTTTGTGCCAACGAGACAAAGATGCTCTGTAGGCAGCGGCGCAGCAGATCACAGGTATTGTAGCTGACGATGACAATGGCAAGCTGGGGCATAAGAGCAAGATGCGTGATGCGTGACTCGTGATTCTATGATTTTTCGACAGCACTTCACGGATCACGAGTCAGGCATCCATTTAGCACAATGACGTATTAATCTAATTCCTAACGCTCTGCACGCACGGTGATGCGATCAACGCTGTCATTGACAATCTCAACCGACTCGTGAATTAGGCCACCCCACCAGGTGGTGTCGGTCAAGGGTAAAACGTTGCTCACAGCATCGCGGCCAAAAATGATGCAGCCACTGACTTCAGAACGATGGTTGGGCAGCAAATACCACTGCTCCTGGCCATCAATCAGACGCTTTTCCAGATCCTGTTGACGGCCAATTGCCCAACGATAAGGATAATCAACCCCGGTCGTGTCAAAGTTGATCCCAAAGCGGAAGACACCCGCCTGTTGGAAGAGTGATTTATCTTTCTGCCCACTGGCATTGTAAGCAGCTTCGGCCAAGGTGTTACGGTTTTCGCCCAATTGATACTCCTGCCCTGGGAAGGGACCTGCGGTACGAATTGGCACTGCCCCTTCGTTGACGACAATCGCCTTGAAGCAGAGTTTGCCGTCGGGTGGCACAAAAAGTTGGCGCTTGGTATCCACCTGTGGATTGCTGCCATCGGCATAAACTGTGTACCAGTCGATCTCGCCGCCTAAGACGTCGGCCCGTGGCTTGCCCCCTTCGGTAATGGTGAGCGACTGTTGCACACGCACACTATTACCCGCCAGATCATGCGCCTCAGCGATGACCTGGTAATCACCGTCGGGAGGCGGTTCGGCATTGAGGTCAACGCCACCGTCGTAGCTTAGGCTGAAGCCTCCCGTCTTGGTCGGCTCTTGCAGACCGAAGTCACCACTGAGCGGATATTGGATCGTCGGGTCTTCAGTGTTGATTACGTAGAGCAGCAACTTATCGACATCTTTGGTCAGGAAGTAGCTGACACTGACACGATCGGCGATACCATCCTGATTCGGTTGAAAAACATTGGGCACTACAGCAAAGTTCTGAATCTGCGGGATGTTGGTATCGGCGTTCTTTAACGTGATTGTCCCTGAGACGGTGGAAGTTGCATTACTATCATCGGTAGCAGCGATGGTCCAGGTGTAATCGCCGTCGGGTAACACCTGACCCAAAATAGTCTGCGGTCCGAAACCATTGTCAACCGTCTCGGGATCATCGATCACTCCGCCCCACAGCACATTGTACTGATCGGGGCCGCGTCGTTCGCCTTTGCGAAAGTAAAACCGTTTACCAGCTGCATTCTCGAAGTAGATGTCCACCGACGCAGTGCGCCGCAAGCTATAGCTGATCGAGGTCGCATCCGTATCGCCGTCGGCATTGGGCGAGATCTGATTCGGCGCAATGCTGACATCGTAGAGCAGCGCGCCAAAGGGTAGGTCAAGCTGTCCGATGGTACAGCCGGTTACGATCAAGGTGAGAAGTAGGGACAACAGCCAGAGATGTTTTTGTTGCATAAACGTTGGGAGTGTAGCAGATGCCAGGCAATTGTTCAAAGCGCACAGTGGCAAAGCAACAAACTATCGATGCGATCACATTGCACCGTGCCACTGTTGTGCTACGTGGGCGACGAAACAACGGTTAAATGGAATCTAGATCCCTCTTCCCTGACGTTGACATCCAACAACTTGCGCTTAACGTTGGGATAGAGTTCTTGCTTTCTTTCCATTAACTCTTGAATGAGCTTTTCGAAATCGTCGCTACCCTCTTTCATCACCTCACGCATCTTGCCCAATTCATCAGCACGTTCTTCCTCAGATAAGAGTGAAATATTCCAGGCAACCACGCCCATTTGCGCTAGCATCAACACTTGGTCCCGATTTTCGGCATCTTGTATAAAAGGTTGAATTACCTTTCCAAGCAATTGTGACATGGGCGTAGATCCCATCTGATTACGCACTACCTTCAGCCCAGACAAGTGTTCGTTAGCTTGTATTTGCTGCTGCATTAAGCGCAATGGGCGTTCTGCCTCTGCCTTCTGACGTTTCTCGATTCTCTGTTTGCGCCGTGCCTCTTTTTGTTGGCGGCGTTGTGCATTCGCCAAAGTTTTTTTTGCCATAGTACCCTCTTGAATCAGAAAAACCTTGATCTGTTAGTATATCACTGGCCTACTTGAATTGTGCCAAGTTCGGCGTAATCCTCTGTTTTGCTTGTCCAGAGGCGCGGCAGACGTGGTGCGCTGGCATCGTAGACCGCGGCAATTAGGCGATAGCTACCCAGTTTGGCAGGGGCTTTGAGTTGCAACTCCTGCGTTGCATAGTCCCCCACACTACTTAAGTCAGTGGGGATTGCTTGGTCGACTTGACTGACTAGCGTGCCACTCTCATCCAGCAATTGTAGAGTCACCTTGAGCTGCCCATAGAATTGCAGTAGCTCTCCTTGCTGCCAAACCAAGGAGAGGTCGATCATACTCTCCGGTTTCACCTGCTCTGGAATCAACTTCGTTACACCAGAGAGCGCAAGTACAATCGGATCTTTCTGATCGATTGCCTGGGGACTTGCCATGAAGCCTATCCCAAATACATCAGCGAGCAAGGGTGCTGAACCTGAATGTGTTGGTGATAACACAGTGAGCGGAAGTTGTGTCAATAGTGTACGCCCCTCTCCATCGGCACTCAGTTGTAATGTTGCCACCCCAGGTACTACATCTGCGTTGATCGACACGGTCTCACTGAGCACTTGATTCAGGCGATCCTTGGTTACTTTGGACAAATGAGCCGTAGAAAAAGGCTGAGCAGCAAGTAGTTTGCCAGATTCTTGGTTGATCAGTCGCAGCCAGTAAAAGTTCTCGCCCGTCACAGTCTGCGTCAGATACCAATGCATGTCAACCACGAGGTGTTCGCCAGCAGCAATCGAATCCTTTGCCAGTGTAGGTTGAAGAAGAACGCCTGGCAAAAGTTGAGGCCAAGTGAGCGCAGATGGATCGGCAGGACCAGGTTGCGCCTCGTGTGGTTGGTAGATGAGGTAGGATTGTTTGCCAAGCGGTGTACCGTCGGTGTCGTACACATCCAAGCCGGACAGGTCACCCTTCGGGTCAAAGACGGTCAGATAGAGTTCATAGAGATTGGGCAATGCGCCCGGATCAAGCAGATCGGCGGCAGGAATACGACCAATCACAATTTCACCAGGCCGCCAACGTCCGGTGGGATAGACATAGCTGGCTGGGCGACGTTCGCTGATTCGTTTCAACACCACTTGGGCTTGGTTGCGCACTTCTCCCGTAATCCATAGATCCTCGGGCAACTGCGGACTATCAGGGTCTCGTTGCCAGACGAGGAGCAGATCATTATTGGGTAAAGTTTCGTTGCTGCGTAAGGTAATCAGATGGCCAAAGTTATCACCATGTGGCATCGGCGCGGGCAAATCCCAGGCTGTGTCCGAATGATCTAGATCAACGTAGTGCTTGAGATGCAATTGCCAGAACTGTGCCTCAAATGGCTCTTCTTGGGCATGAAGTTCGAGCGCCAAGGGAACCATGTTGTTTGGATCCACTACGTCGTTCTGCCAATAGACGACCCATACCCCTTGTGCATCGCCCAACTGCTCACGGAAGGCACTGGCCACCGTCTCGTAATCAAGCACAGAATTGACGTCGAGGATTTCAATATTAGGCAAGCGAATTACTGGCAGTTCTGGCGCATATTGGTGCCAAATCGGCCAGGCATGACCGCTCACCAGCACGACCTTTTCGTTGGGCTGAATGTGCTGCTTGACATAAACCGCCAACTCACGCCACTGTGCCTTGGTAAAGTCAGTTGTGAAGAACCAGTTGTTAAGTGCTTGCCGAAAGGGGACGAGCAGCACAAATAGTAACAAAAATGAGATTAGGAGATTGAGTGATTGGGAGATTTTTAGGATTCGCCAATCTCCGATCCCAAATCTCCAGTCTCCCAACCCGCCACTCCAAAGTAGCAACAATCCTGGCAGGGCAATCATGGCATAACGGGCGTTGAATTTCGGGTTGATCGAGGCCAGGGCCAGCACGCAGAACAGTGGCAGCAGCAACCAACAGAGTCCATAGAAGAGTAACCGCCATTGTCTACGTGCCAGTAAAGTCACAATCACCAGCAGCGTAATTGCCCCGTCGATGTACAGCCAAGGCATAGCGTTTGGCTCAAGCGTGGTCTCGCCGCCTACAAAGGTAATCGCAACGTGACGCAACGCTTCCCACCACTTAAACTCGCCCTGCCAATAGCTGGTGTCCACAGCCAAGCGAGTCAAAAGCGCAACCAACCAAGGGGAGTAGAGGAGCAAGATCGCAAAATGGGCATAGAAGAAGGTGGCAGGTGAACCAGACCGGCTCTTCCTGACACCAATGAGCTGTGTGAGGTAGAGAATTGCAAAGGTAAAGAGGACAAAAAAGGCGAAGTAGTGGGTATAGACTGCGGCTGTCGCGGCAAAGACATAGACAATCCACCATCTCTGTAACCCAGAGTCACCATCCACGCCGGCTTGCTGCGCTTTATACAATGCATAGCCACAGAGTACGCAGAGCGTCACCAACATGGTGTACATGCGCACTTCCTGGCTGTAGTAGATCAACAGCGGATGCACAGCGCTCAGCCCAGCGGCAACAATTGCCGCCCCCCTTCGTTTACATAATCCAAAGGCCAAGGCGGCCAGCAATGGTATTGTTAGCACACCAAAAAAGACCGAGGGAAAGCGCAACGTCAACTCATCCCAACTAGCCCACGGTGCCCACAGCGCAACGACGTAGTAGTAAAGCGGCGGCTGGATATCGTTGGCAGTCCATTGGGTCAGCTTCGGCAAGTTATACTCGGCAACGGTCGCCGTTACGCCTTCATCGTACCAGAGGCTCTGCGCATCCAACTTGTAGAGGCGCAGCGTCAGGGCCAGCAGGATCAGCGCGATGAGGAGCAGCCGATAAAAGACGAATACAGTTGGCGATTGAAGCGACCCTTGACTACCCATCCGACATCCCCAAATAGACAAGGCCAGCCATCAACACTTCGGCGAGGGTGGTCCACAGGCGCATTGCCAATACAGCAACCAAAGCTGCACTGCTGCCTAGGATCGGCGCAGCTAGCACGGTGAAGACTCCTTCACGCACGCCTAATCCGGTTGGAGCGAACAGACTTGCCATGCCCGCAGCATGGGCAATCGGATAGAGATAGACCAACCCAGGCAACAGCGGATAGGGGCTGGACGGAAGTGAATTCACGGCCAACACGCCTGGAATTAACGTTGCAAACACCCCGCCCCACAATAACCAACTGACAACGGTTGCACCGATGCAAAATAGCAGCCCAACGCGCGTCAATTGCATCGTCAGCGGGGGGCGCTTGATCAAACGTAAGCCCCAGTTGCAAAGCTGCGTCAGCCAGTTCGGGTTCCATAAAAGTACAGCCAACGGCACAAAGAGCGCCGCAATAAGTAGCCACACCAACATCGGAGAATGGGCAACAGGAGCACCGGTGATGGCATATTGCGCCACATACAGGGCGCAGATCGGTAAGGCAGCCAAGACACTTACCGCCTGATACATGGCAACGCTGGCCACCATCGCTTCGGGGCGCAAGCCATGCCGTTGACCGTGCAGGGCAACACTGAGCGGTTGCCAGACATTTCCGGGCACATAACGTACAAGCATCGTTAAAAACCAGATGCGCAGCGCGTGTCGGTAATCAAACCGATTGCCGCTTAACATCTGTACCAACTGCCGCCAGACAGCCACCTCGATCCCCCAGGCGGCACAGATAATCAGCATAGAAAAGGCCAGCCAGGCGGGATTTAGTTGCCAGTGATAGGCACGCAACTCATTCCAGCGCGAATAGATGAGGGCGACGACAAAGCCGACTGCGATCACCAGCAGGCCATTTTGTAACCAACTCTTCCACTGAAAGCGTACTTGTCTCTTTGTCAGAAGTTGACGATCCATCATTTCCGGTTTAGGATGTTTATAGAATATATTATTTTCTTATTACATCATCTTACCGCGAATCATTGTGAGCACCACAACTCAACCTACGCTGTATACATATCAATATCCACGTCCAGCCGTTACAGTGGATATCATACTCTTTACGTTTCATGAAGAAGCGCTCAAAGTCTTGCTGATTCAGCGTGGACATGACCCCTTTGCCGGCAAGTGGGCGCTGCCAGGCGGCTTTGTCGAAATGGACGAAGATCTGTCACAGGCGGCGATGCGTGAATTGGCCGAAGAGACCAATGTCACCGATGTCTACCTGGAGCAGCTTTTCACCTTTGGTGAGCCTAACCGTGATCCACGCACGCGAGTGATCACGGTTGCCTACTTTGCTCTGCTCGGCGTCGATCAGGCGAAACAGTTGCAAGTACGCGCCAGCAGTGATGCCGGCGATGCACGCTGGTGGGACATTTACGCAATGCCGGAATTAGCCTTTGACCATGAGCGCATTCTGCAATATGCACTCCAACGCCTGCGCTGGAAGTTGGAATGGACTGCGCTTGGCTTTTTACTCCTTCCCGAACAATTTACACTGACCGAACTGCAGAAGGTCTACGAAACCGTCCTTCATGAGAAACTCGACAAACGCAACTTTCGCCGCAAAATCCTAAGCGCCGACCTGCTTGAAGAATCAGGCAACCTCAGCAAAGGCGACCATCGGCCCGCCAAACTCTATCGCTTCAGTGCCAAGGCGATTGAGCTTGAACTCGCCCGACGAAGATTCCCGTAACAGCAGACCAGCGTAGGTTTTCGGTCCGACTTGTGGCAGAAATTCGTCTAGTAGAATGAGTTGCTTTCAGTTAGGCTATAGTAAGCAAGCATCTTTTGTTGCTCATGCGCTGTACCTGAGCTTACGAGTGTTTGCCAGTGAAACCAGATTTACCGACTGAATGGTACACTACCCGCTACTTGCCACTGGTCGTTCGCTCTTGCACTTTTTCTATCAGGGCTTATGCACGTCGCTACAAACAAGCGCGTAATGCGAGTTAATCACTCAGCGACACGCGTGCGTCCTATCTACCTTGTCTTATCATGCAGATTCTTTTACGAGTAGTTGCCATCACTTTTTTGGTTGCCTCCTTTCTGTGGGGGTGTACTCCACTTTCGACATCACTCAGTTCGGCTCAACTCCCGCTGTTGGGCAAAATTGTTCAAACCCCAACTGTTCCGGCAACTGCGGTCACGCCGGAAGCAGTTGCTTCGACCGAAGTACTCGAATATTTGCCACCACTGCCAGAACGTTCCGCGCCAGGAACCTGCCAACAGCATTCCACACGTATCCCCCGCACCAATGTCTGGCAATGTAATGTAGACGATAAAACCTACGATCCATGTTTCACCCGAGGTGCGGATGAAGCGATCGTCTGTACCAGCAATGCACTCGATCCAACTTCAAGTTTTCGGATCGACCTGTTGGCTCCCTTGCCTGCTCCAGGTGTTGATTCCAGCAAACCTACCCTCAACCTGGATGACCTCAACTCGCTCTGGTATTTCGGTATCAACGCCGTTGATGGAGTGGTAGCGCTGCAAGATGGTGAATTTCACTATCACGCACCTGCGTCAACTGCAAATACAGCAACCAATGATGTGGTGATCCGCCTGAGTGAACAAAAGACCCAAGGTGACCTCGACCTTGACGGCGATCAAGATGCAGTTGCCATCCTAATTGCTACAGCAAGTGACATCCTGGCGCGTTACTATCTAGTCGCCATTACCAACGATGACGGCAAACCTGTCAATTCTGCCTCGTTGGCCCTTGGAGATGGGATTCGAGTGGATAATCTGGCGATTGAGAACGGTCAAATCGTTGTCGATATGACCTCCCACGGCGAACAAGATCCGCTCTGCTGTCCCACCCATGTGGAAACGCGCTTTTACAATTTAGCTGGCAACCAACTCGCTCAATACTTCGGTGGTTGGCAGGTCGAGTTGAACGATGGCACACTCTGCTCCATGCGCACCACTGACATCAGCGCCGCCGAGTATCAGTGCAGTGATAGTGGCATCCTTCTGCCTACCCTACAACCCGGTGTGCTTTGGACAGCCCAACGTCCCACCTCCAATCAGCTTACCCTCCCTTCAACCCAAGCCTTAGAGACCGTTGCTCTGCGCCGAGTGTGGCAATAGTGTAGCTAATTGTCACTCAGCGAGTTTTCAACTTGACACAAATTTCCCGGTTGTGATACTCTGCCAAGAGTTGGATTGTCATGCCTACTTGTAGGCAATTTTGATGGAAGTCAGGATCTTATTGAAGATTGTAACGACTAAAAATCTATGAAAGGAGACGCACCTAGAATGACTCAGTTCATCACTCTGTTTGCCAAGATCCGCAACGGCGGAATCGGTTTTGGTCTTGGGATAGGTGCGCCTGTAGCCAGTTAAGGCATTTGTAAGCCACAACGAGCCGCAGCGCATTGACAGATGCCTGCGGCTTTTTTATTACTTTTTTTGCTCTTGTGCCTAGCACAGAGCAAAAAAAGGATACAAAGACGTGGGCATCGCGAGATGTTCACGTCTTTTTGTTTTTCTAGCACTGAAAATTGGGGATTAACCAAATCTATGTTCAACGGTACAGCACCGGCGGTTCGACTGCCGGACTTTGATCACAAACAAACGTTGGCAAGCGGACGGCTGGCTCGGCTTTGGCGCTTAATGGCAGGCTATCAGGGACTCTACGCCGTGGCGGCGCTGAGCACTGGCTTGGCGGCGTTGGCGAACACAGCCATGTTCCTGGTCATTCGCCACTTTATTGACACGTACCTGAGTAGCGATAATTCTCAACCTTTGACGCCACTCTGGTTGATTATCGTTACCCTATTGGCCTTCGCCTTAGGGCAAGGTGCATTCACCTTTCTGGCCCGCACATTGGCGGCAGGAACATCGGAAGGGATCGTAGTGCGCTTGCGCAACTACATCTACGATCACATCCAACGGCTGCCCTTCCGCTATCACGACAAGACGCAGACCGGTGATCTCTTACAGCGCGCCACTTCGGATGTGGATACAGTGCGCCGCTTCTTTGCCGACCAGGCGATTGAGAGTGGACGGATCTCGTTCCTCTTTCTGGTCAACTTTGCGGCTCTCTTGTATCTCAACCGGTGGCTGGCGGTGATGTCAGTCATCATCCTACCAGTGGTGATGGTGATCTCGATCTTCTTCTTTAAGCGGATCGAGAAAGCCTACGCCAAATATCAGGAAGAGGACTCCAAACTCTCCTCGCGCTTGCAGGAGAATCTGACTGGTGTACGCGTGGTAAAGGCTTTTGCTCGTCAGGAGTATGAAATCGCGAAGTTCGACGAGGTCAATCAGGCCCGCTTTCAGCGCGGCAAGTGGCTGCTGCTGATGCATGCGCTCTTCTGGCCAACTACTGACATCATGTGTGGGGCGCAAATGTTGGGTGGGTACGCCCTGGCGGCGACAATGGCGATTCATGGTGACATTACGATTGGGACGTATACCGCCTATGTCGGTCTGCTCGGTTGGATCATCTGGCCGTTGCGCAACTTAGGCCGTCTGATCGTGCAGATGTCGGAAAGTATGGTCTCCTTGGGCCGCATTTCCGAAGTACTCAAACAAGATCGGGAACCGTTGAGCGAAGGCAATCAGGCGTTGACGCAACAAGTGCCTGTCGGCGAGTTGCACTTTGACCATGTGCACTTCCAATACGAAGGCACCGATCGGGCGGCGCTGCATGAGATTGACTTCCATGTCGCTCCCGGGCAGAGCGTTGCGCTACTGGGCACCACAGGCTCGGGCAAGACGTCGCTGGTCAATCTGTTGCCACGCTTCTACGACGTCAGTGATGGACGCATTCTGCTCGATGGTGTGGATCTGCGCGAGTATCCCCGCGATTTTCTGCGCCGCAATATCGGCATTGTCGAGCAGGAACCCTTCCTTTTCTCGCAGACGGTGCGCGACAACATCACCTATGGCGTCGGGCGCGATGTTTCGATGAACGAAGTAGAAGAGGTTGCACGGGCAGCCGCCATTCACGATGTGATCGTGAGCAAGCTGCCAAATGGTTATAACACCTTGGTTGGAGAACGGGGTATCACACTCTCAGGTGGGCAAAAGCAGCGCGTGGCCATCGCTCGTACGCTGCTCAAAGACCCACGCATTCTGATTCTGGATGACGCCACGTCTTCAGTGGATACCGAGACCGAGGCGGACATTCGTAGCGCACTGCGCACCTTGATGAAAGGGCGCACGACCTTTATCATCGCCCATCGCATTCAAAGTGTGATGGACGCCGATCAGATCTTGGTGCTCGACAAGGGGCGGATCGTACAACGGGGCAGCCACGAAGCGTTGCTCGCCCAAGCCGGTCCCTATCGTCGCATCTACGAAGCGCAGACCAAGATCGAGAGTGAGTTGGAAGAGGAACTATCGCATCTAGGGTGAGGTAGGTGATGCGTGAAACGTGATGCGTGAAACGTGAAGGGTTGTCTATCTCTCCTCTGATAAAGCCAAGAGAAGAGACAAGACAGTCAGCAATTCACGGATCACGTCTCACGGATCATGTTTCACGCATCACGGATCCTCACGACATACCCAAACCGGGAGCATCCCTATGTCCGAACAACACGAGTTCGAAGAAGAAGAGTTTTCAACTAAATTCAACGGCCAAACCTTACGCCGGATCATTGCGGCGCAGAAGCCGTACAAGTGGCGTGTGATTGGCTTTTTGACCCTGGTAGCGGCGGTCTCGTCGCTTGATTCGGTCTTTACCTATATGAGCAAACGCATTGTGGACGAAGGTATCGTCGCCCGCAATCTGGACCAACTTTGGAATTTGCTCACTATCTACGGATCGCTGATTGTCGTCCAATCAATTGCGGTCTTCGGTTTCATCTATACCTGTGGTCTGCTGGGCGAAAAAGTGCGTTACGACCTGCGCAAGGGACTCTTTGGTCACTTGCAGACACTTTCGCTCAGCTATTACAACAAAACACCCGTCGGCTGGATCATCTCGCGCGTCACGTCGGACACCGAGCGAGTCTCGGAGCTGGTCACCTGGGGGCAACTGGACATCGTCTGGAGCACGCTCAACATCTTGACTTCGCTCTACTTCATGCTCAAGATCAACGCCCCCTTGGCGGGCATCGTGGCGCTGATTGTGCCGCTGATTATCGCCATCGCCATCTGGTTCGAGCGGCGAATTCTGGTCGAGTATCGAGAAGTACGTAAGAAAAATTCGAAGATTACAGGCACTTACAACGAGAACATCACCGGCGTACGTGTGATCAAGGCGCTCAACCGCGAGACGGCTAACCTGGAGAAGTTTGGTCAGCTTTCGGGTGAGATGTATCGAGCCAGCTATCGAGCAGCCTGGCTGTCGGCGCTCTTTCTGCCTAGCGTGCAGATGTTGAGCACCCTGGCCATTGCTGTCATCGTCTGGTACACAGGTACACGGGCTGGCACAGTAATGGGGTTGACCTATGGTGGCTTGCAAGCCTTCATTAGCTATGTCTTCTTCATCATCTGGCCGGTGCAGGAGATGGCACGTGTCTTCGCCGAGATGCAACAGTCCGTCGCGTCGGCAGAGCGTATCTTCTCGCTGATGGACGCCGTGCCGGATGTCGCTGACCGTGCCAATGCGGTGGAACCTACCAGCGTAGCCGGAGATATTGTTTTCGACAATGTCAACTTCTGGTACGAAGATGGCAAGCCGATCCTGAGCAACTTCAACCTGCATGTCAAGGCAGGCGAGATGATTGCATTGGTCGGTCCAACCGGCGGCGGCAAGAGCACGATTGTCAATCTGGTCGCCCGTTTCTTTGAGCCAAAGGAAGGCCAGATTCAGATCAACGGTATTGACTATACGCAAATGACACAACGCGCTTTGCAGTCGCGCATCGGGATGGTCTTGCAGACGCCCCATCTCTTCTCGGGCACGATCCGCGAGAACATTCGTTATGGACGGTTGGACGCCAGCGATGCGGAAATTGAAGAAGCTGCACAGATCGCAGGTGCGCATGCCTTTATCTCAACCTTAGACAAGGGCTATGAGGAGCCGGTTGGCGAAGGCGGCGTGCTGCTCTCGACTGGTCAGAAGCAGTTGATCAGCTTGGCCCGTGCCGTTCTGGCCCAGCCCGATATCTTCATCATGGACGAGGCGACCAGTTCGGTCGATACGATGACCGAAGCCTTGATCCAACAGGGAATGGACGCACTGCTGACTCGCTGCACCAGCTTTGTGATTGCCCATCGTCTTTCGACCATTCGCAACGCCGACCGCATCCTTGTGATCGAGAATGGCACGATTGCAGAAAGCGGCACGCACAGCGAACTGCTCAAACTCGGCGGTCACTACTACCGACTCTATACGCAACAGTTCCGCAACGAGAAGGAAGAGGAATTGGATCTATGGACGGAGGCGTTTGAGGAGACGGAGGAAACTCCAAAACAGGAGGAGCGGGAGATGGTAGCGGGAGATTAGAGTAAGGATTGGGAATTCGGTAATTCGTTTGCTCAAGCGAGTCAGGGATTGAACTGCTTTCCTGATGGTTAGTTTGTTGCGAGGTTGGCGGAGTTCGTCAGCCTCGCTTCTTTTTGTTGGGAATGCCAATTGCGGTTGTGCTAGAATTGCAGAACAAATCACGGGATAGGAGACGATTGCGTTTCGCACATCTTGTAGGAGGCAACCAATGATGTCTTTACACGGAAAGGTAGCGCTTGTGACAGGCGCAAGTCGTGGAATTGGGAAGGGCATTGCACAGGCCTTGGGCACAGCAGGCGCAACGGTATACTTGACCGGACGGACAGAACACCCCAGCGACGCAACAGTGCCGCTGCCAGGGACCATTCATGAAACTGCTGCGCTGGTGAATCAAGCTGGCGGCGTCGGGATTGCCCTGCGCTGCGACCATTGCGATGATGAACAGGTACGCACTGTATTTGAACGTATTCAAGCGGAGCAAGGCCGGCTTGATCTGCTGGTCAATAATGCTTGGAGCGGATATCAAGCCAAGCAGCGCAGTAAAAGGAGTGGCTTCCACACCGCGTTTTGGAAATTGCCGCCGAGCTTTTGGGATTCGATGTTCACCGTAGGGGTTCGCGCTCACTACGTTGCCAGTGTTTATGCCGCCGCCATAATGACCAAACAGCAGTCAGGGTTGATCATCCACCTAACAGCGCTCGCAGGAGAAGGCTACAGTGAAAATGTAGCATACGGAGTGAGTAAAGCTGCGGTCAATCGAATGGCCGCGGATATGGCGCACGAGTTACAGGCGTATGGAGTCGCAGTGGTGGCACTATGTCCAGATATTGTTGCCACGGAGATGATCATGTCCGGTCGCAAAAGCCAACTGCTTGAAAAGTGGATGGAGACCCCGCTGTTTGTGGGGCGAGCGGTGGTGGCACTGGCAAATGATCCGCAAATCAACGCAAAGAGTGGCAAAGTCTATCGCACGCGGGCGCTAGCACAGGAATATGGCTTTAGCGATGTGGACGGGCATCAACCCAAATGGCAGCAAGCAGGGTAATCTCGTTGCGTCGACTGCCGCCAACAGATGCCTCCTGCCAACCGCTTCGCACACAGGCTTCTAGCGATTTCAGGACACAATACTATACTGTTGCTCTGCACTAAGTAACACTTTTTTAACCGCAAAAAGTGTTACTTAGTGGCAACCGCTAGTATATGTACTTTCTGCGCCAGATGTACCCCTTTGTGATATAGAAACACACCCCTGCGACTGGCAAATTCAACAACACAGTTTGGAAGCAAACTCCAACGTTGTTGTATACTTTCCTCATGGACTCCACCCTGGATCGGCTGCGACGCCTACAAAACTTGCGCCCCCAAAAGAAGAGCGAGGAACCCTCCTTACCCGCGCCTACGCCACGTCCGGCGGTGTCAGAAGCACCTGTCAACTTGCAATTGCCGCCGAACAGAAAGTCACGCTCGACCAAGCTAGAGACGTTGATTCCAGGCGAAGAGGTAGAAACCGAGTTTGGTCCTGTCTATGTGGTGACCAAGCTCTATCCGCTCGATGAGATCCGTGGCTTGCACAGTGCAGGTGATCTGCTTCATCACACGCCAAATGCACTGGCCGATCTTCACCCTAACTTCAATCTACACAACTCTGACTCCTTTGCCCACGCTGCCTTTATCGACACAGAAACTACTGGGTTAGGTGGCGGGGCGGGGATTTATGCGTTTATGGTGGGGATTGGGACCTATGAGCGGGTGGTGCGGGAGCCATCTGGGCGCGAGTGGCGAGTCGATGCACAATCCCCTACTTACCAGTATATTGTTCGCCAGCTCTTTATGCGCAATCCTGCAGAAGAACCCGCGCTGCTTTCCTTGCTGGCTACATTGTTGGCCGACAAGACGCTCACGGTCACTTTCAACGGGCGTGGCTTTGATTTGCCGCTGTTGCGCACCCGCTATTTCTTCAATCGGGGATTGGCACCCAATGGCGATATGCCTGTCGCATTGGAGGAAGAAGGCGTTCATCTTGATCTCTTGATGCCCGCCCGCCGACTGTGGAAGCGCAGGTTGCAAAGCTGTCGCTTGATCAACCTCGAAGCGCAGATCCTTGGGTTGCAACGCACGGGCGAGGATGTGCCGGGGCAGTTGATACCTCAGCTTTACGTGGATTATGTCAACACCAACGATGCCCGTGCGCTGCAAGGCATCTTCTATCACAACCACGAAGATGTGTTGACGATGGTCGGCCTCGCCACTGAACTTTATCGCACCGCCACACCGAATTCAACCCGCCCCCCGGCTCAACTCGATGGTCTCGATTGGATCTCCTTGGGGCAGATGTATGAGCTTCAATCCAAGTGGGCTGAGGCCGAGGCGGCCTATGCTCGCGCTGTCGAATGTTTGAGCGTGGCGATCCACCAGGCCGACAGTTTTGCTCGCTTGGCTGCGCTCTATAAACGGCTTGAACGCTGGCAAGAGGCAACCGAGACTTGGGAACGTTGGCTAACTACTGTCGCCGGGGCCGATGCTACGCCCTACATCGAATTGGCCAAATACCATGAGTGGCGCAGTGGCGATCTGGAACAGGCCGAAATGTGGGTAAAGTGGGCGATTCACACCCTCAACGCAGCCCCGATTCAGCAACGTGTGCCCGGACAAATGGCTGAGTTGGAACATCGGCTGGCGCGCCTACAACGCAAACGTAGCAATAAAAGCGAATAGCATTAATCTGTACAACCGATTCCTCAGTTTGATAAATTCTCACCCCAATGCTACACTTTTTAGCCGATTTACTTAGATTTCATTAGATTTGGTCAGAGTTCGCTCAGGAAGCAACCTGCAACTTGCCTTCTGCCACCTACATTATGCCCATCACGCTCCGTCTTGGTTCACGCACTTCCCCGCTGGCTCTCTGGCAGACTCACCACATCATCGCCCGCTTACAAGCCGTCTGGTCCGATTTGATCTGCGAGATCACGCCTTTTTCCACGCAAGGAGATAAGACCCAACAGGAAGGCAAACCACTGCCCGCCATCGGTGGCAAGGGTGTCTTTACAGCCGAATTGGAAGAGGCTTTACTGGCAGGCACGATTGACTTAGCGGTACATTCGCTCAAGGATTTACCGGTTGAGCAGGTGCCAGGCGTCACGCTTGGGGCCATTACCAGCCGCGCCGATGTGCGTGATGTGCTGATTGCACGCCAGGGCTGTACGCTGGCTACCCTACCGATTGGGGCAAAGGTGGGCACAAGCAGTACACGGCGTGCAGCACAGCTACGTACACTCCGTTCTGACTTAATCATTACTTCGATTCGAGGCAACATCGAGACCCGTATCCGCAAGGTGACGAGCGGCGAGTATGACGCCACGCTATTGGCGTTAGCGGGTGTTGAACGTCTTGCCCTCAATGGCGCAATTAGCGAGATTTTATCCGTCGAGACAATGTTGCCTGCTCCAGGACAAGGGGCGCTGGGAGTTCAATGCCGCAGCGATGACCCATCTACACTCAATCTGCTGGCAGCCATCGATGACATCGCTGTGAAAGCAGCCGTAACCGCAGAGCGTACCTTCCTTGCCACCCTCGGCGGAGGCTGTGCTGCGCCCATCGCCGCCTATGCCCATCTAAACGAGGCAGGCAATTTGCAAATGCAGGGCTTGGTGGCGGCCACCGATGGTTCCCAGGTTGTGAAGGTGCATGGGTGTGGTGATCCTTCAGAGGAAAGGGAGCTAGTGGTCGCTGCTCAACGTTTGGGTCAACAATTGGCTGAACGGGCGATTGCAAAAGGCGCAGATCGGTTGCTCGGTGCCATGCGAACATCGGAGCCGTCTTTACCTCTGGCTGGCAAGCGCATTCTGATTACACGACAAGCAGAACGAGCACAATCCCTTGTGGATGGGTTACATGCATTGGGTGCAACACCGCTGTTAATGCCACTGATCGAGATTGTACCAACCGACGACTGGCAGTCTATTGACCACGCTATCCAAGCGCTTGAGCACTATGACTGGCTAGTCTTTACGAGCGTAAATGGGGTCGAAATTTTTTTCCAGCGGGCTGCGGAAATCGGAGTCCAGTTGCCTCAGCAGCATAAGATTGCAGCAGTGGGGGAAACAACAGCACAGGCGTTAGTCCAACTCGGTCAGCAGGTGGATTTGACGCCCGAACAAGCCAACGCCGAAGCGCTAGCCCATGCCATGGGTAACCTTGTTGGCAAGCGCATTTTGCTTCCTCAGGCAGCAATTGCCAAACGCGCATTTGCTGATTCGTTAGAGGCAGCGGGTGCCGAGGTAACAATCTTGCCCATTTACCAGACGCTACCCTTGGAGATGTCGGACACGATGTGCGCTGAACTAGAACAAGGTGTAGACGCCATCGTCGTAAGCAGTGGCTCAACCGCACGCAGCCTCGTCCAAAATGCCGAAAAAGCCGGATTGCGCGCACAGGTTGAACAATCTGCCCTGATCTGCATCGGTCCTGTAACCGCACAAGCTGCCCAAGCACTCGGCTTACGTGTCGCAGCCATCGCCGACGAACAGACCAACGAAGGATTATTACAAGCCATCCTCAAGCTCGTCCTATAGGACGCCTGAATTTAGGGGTGAACCAATTGATAAAGGTAATCGAAAGAAACGGATTTAGACACGAAAAAGCACCGTCTCCGGTTGCAGTAGATTTGCCAGTACGCCCGCGCCGACTGCGTCGTTTGCCTGGGCTGCGCGCCATGGTACGTGAAACTCAACTCGACGCACAAGACTTTATCTATCCACTGTTTGTGACCCATGGCAGCGGAATTCGCCAGCCCATCAGTTCAATGCCAAGCGTGTTCCAACTTTCGATTGACCAGGCGGTCCACGAGGCGCAACAGGCAGCAGATCTTGGCATTCCCGCAGTCTTACTCTTTGGCCTTCCAACAAGCAAAGACCCGGTAGGACTCGAGAACTTTGCCGAGAATGGCATTGTGCAACAGGCGATTCGGGCAATCAAAGCGGCGCTCCCCAACCTGATTGTCATCACCGATGTCTGTCTGTGCGAGTACACCGACCACGGCCATTGCGGTCTGCTCAACGGGGAGGAGCATTTTCACGAGCATCTGGAACGCGACTATGTGCTCAATGACGAGACCTTGGAGATTCTGCAACAGGTGGTAATCTCTCATGCCCAAGTTGGGGCGGATATCGTTGCGCCCAGCGGCATGATCGATGGCATGGTGCAGTCGCTGCGTTCGGCGCTGGACAGTCATGACTTTACCCACATTCCGATCATGTCCTATGCGGTGAAGTACGCCTCTGGCTTTTACGGTCCTTTTCGCGAGGCGGCGCAGGGTGCCCCCAAGTTTGGCGACCGTCGCACTCATCAGATGGACCCAGCCAATGCACGGGAAGCTTTGCGTGAGGCAGCCCTGGATGTTGCAGAAGGGGCAGACTTTCTGATGGTCAAACCGGCACTAGCCTATCTGGATGTGATTCAACGGCTGCGCCAACAACATCCGGAGTTGCCGTTAGTGGCCTATAACGTCAGTGGCGAATATTCGATGATCAAAGCCGCTGCTGCCAACGGTTGGATCGACGAACAACGAATCGTCTTAGAGACCCTGATTGGAATGAAACGAGCAGGAGCGGATTTGATTATTACCTATCACGCGCTGGATGCGGCACGGTGGTTGGCAAAAGGAGAGTAAGAATTGGAGATTAAGAGATTGAGAGATTGTGTACCTACCCAATCTCTCAATCTCCGAATCTCTGACATCGACAAATTATGACAAACCAAACCGAACCATCTTCTCCCTTTCTACGTGCCTGCCGCAGATTGCCCACCGAGCGTCCACCAATCTGGTTGATGCGTCAGGCAGGGCGCTACATGAGCGAATACCGGGCGATCCGGGCCAAACACACCATGCTTGAAGTGATTGGCACACCTGAACTGGCGGCAGAGGTGACGCTCCAGCCGATTCGCAAATTTGGCTTTGATGCGGCAATCATCTTTGCCGATATCTTGCCACCGCTGATCGGCATGGGGATCAAACTCGATTTCGTAAAAGGTGAAGGGCCGCAGATCGATAATCCGCTAAGCAACAATGATGCGATTGATCGAATAAGTACGCCGCTTGCCGAAGAGACGATGTTAGCGCAGACACTAGCGGCGATTAGCCTAGTCAAAAAGGAGCTTGAACCGCTTGGTGTGCCGTTAATCGGCTTTGCGGGTGCGCCCTTTACGCTGGCCAGCTATGCAGTCGAAGGTGGCAGTAGCAAAAGTTACGCCAAAGTCAAAGCGCTCATGTTCCGTGAACCGGCGGCCTGGGAGCGCCTGATGAACAAACTAGTGACCGTAC
Organism: Caldilineaceae bacterium; assembly: GCA_046328715.1. Taxonomy (GTDB): domain Bacteria; phylum Chloroflexota; class Anaerolineae; order Caldilineales; family Caldilineaceae; genus JAXLWB01. The sequence goes on from JAXLWB010000003.1 coordinate 73,910, forward strand.
AAGCTGACTATCTGCTCAAGCAGGTCAAGGCGGGAGCGGATGCCTTACAGATCTTTGATTCGTGGGCGGGCGTGCTGACCCAACAGGATTATCTACGTTACATCCAGCCCTACAACAAGACTCTTTTCGCAGCGCTCAAACCGGCAGGCGTGCCTGTGATTAACTTCAGCACCGGGACCAGCGCGCTCTTGCCCGATGTTGCGGACTGTGGTGGTGACGTGATCGGCGTGGACAGCCAGATGCCGCTTGATTGGTGTTGGCAACAGATTGGGCACAATCGGGCAATTCAGGGTAATCTCGACCCGGTTGCGCTTTTTGCGCCCTGGCCCGAACTCCAGGCTCGGGTCGATGACATTTTGTGTCGTGCTAACGGACGCCCTGGGCATATCTTCAACCTTGGCCATGGTATTCTGCCCGACACACCGATAGAGAATGTACAGCGATTGGTGGACTATGTGAAAAATAAAATCGCCTGACCATTCAGCGTTGAACAGACAGGCGATTTTTTATGATTGACCCACTCGGGACGATGAGCAGGCGATTATTCAGTTGCATTTGACTACATCCTAGTTCTTAGCTCAAGCCGGATCCATTTGTGCACGTTGCTTCAGCCAGGAACCACTATGAATTAGCCAATTTCCGATGTACACAAGAAAAGAATTACCTTCTTTGTGTTGCTGCGCTTTCCAAAAGCGCATAGCACGGCGTTCTGCTTCAGCTTCTCGCAACATTTCATTGTAGCGATTGCGAGAATCTTCAAGATATGTAAATTCCATCATAAATTTTTTCTCCTTTGCTCATCACACACGTTGTCCAACAGTGTGAGCAAATTTTTGTGCCGTAAGTGCGGCGGTAGTTGCAGATTGGGGAACCACACAACAACCTCTGCAATGTTTGCCCTACTTACTTCCACCGATCAACAGTATAATGCAACCGGTTGCGTTTCAGTTACAAAAGGGCTGCATTGCAGTTTCAAGACAGTGAAAAATAGAGAACCCCGCACATCAGTAAGGGTAGTGCTTCCCTTACTGATGTGCGGGGTTCTCTATTTCGCCTTGAAATGCACCCAGCGCTAAACGTTTCTAGGGCGAGGCCGGTGTAGGATTTGCATCGTAGCCAAACAAGGGCGTTTCAGCCACTTTTGTGCCAGCCAGCAGCCATTCGATCTTGCCGGCTTCGCCCTTCTCAGAACGTTTCGGGAAAAGCGTGCGCTGACCGATCAAGCTGTTGCGATTAAGCGGAGACAACATCAGGACAGGCGGATCACCCTTAGGTCGGTAAAACTGAAAACCCTCGCCGTCCAACTGACGATTGAGGATCGATAGCTGTTGGGGATCGGATACCTGCCAGGGGAAATATAACTCGGTAAGTTCAATCAGACGACGAGTATCAGCGTAGCGATCACGGCTATTGAGAATGACGACAAAACGTTGGTGACCGTTGCTCACCACTCCAACAATCAGACATTCGCCAGCTTCATCAGTGGTACCTGTCTTTACGCCATTGATCAGCAACTCACTGCCCAGCAACTCATTCGTATTGTGCAAGCGATGGCCTGCTACGGTCGTATCTTGTGTGGCAACGATGGTGCGAAAGAGTGGATAGTCCCATAAGATGTGGGTCAGAGCGAGTAGATCACGCGCGCTGCTAAAATGGCCATCCATATCGAGCCCATGTGGGTTGAGAAAGTGAGTGTTGCGCAGGTCCAATTCCTCGGCACGTTGATTCATACGACCAACAAACTGCTCGACCGATCCGCTAACGGTGCGCGCCAGTGCCATGGCTGCATCATTGGCGCTGTTGATCAGCAGGCCATAGAGCAACTGCTCAACCGAGATAACCTCTCCCGCCGCAAGCCCCATGTTGGAATCACCCACCAAATCATCTTGCTCGACCGTGATCAAGCGCTGCGTGTCGCCGCTTTCTAGCACGATCAGGGCAGTCATCAGTTTGGTCAGACTGGCGGGGGCCAACGGTTCATCCGGATTGCGAGTGAGGAGAAGCTGGTTGGTATCTGCGTCGTAGACAATTACGGCCTCAGCCGAGATGTCAGGCAACTGTGCGACCTCGCCCCATTGACGCAGTTGAACCGTGGAAAGTCGATAGTGAGGATCATGCGAATCATCAACCAGACGTGGCGGGCCAAATCCACAAAGAAGGGGCAGCGCCAAGAGACAAAGGAAGACGACAGGGTGCAGGGTGCAGGGTGCAAATGTACGTTCTACCCCGCACCCTGCACCCTGTGCCTTGCCTGTTTCACCGGATCTTTGATTTTCAGTGGGTGTATATCTGGTCTGGGGCAATTTCAGAACCACGAGCGTGAGCGAGTGGGGGCACTCGCTCACGCTCGTGGTTCTGAAAAACCCGCCCCCAACTTGATATACACCCTTTTCATTGGGCGAGCTTGACGTCATAGGGATAGAAGCGTACAATTTCGGGACTAATTTCAATGTTACGTACACATATCAGCCGGTACAATGCATGTGTACGTCCTGATAAGCTATATGCTTTGCTGATCTTTCGGAGGGATTGATGCCGCTTTACGAATACTATTGTCCAACCTGTAAATCGACGATTGAACTGTTGCGCATGCCAGCGCAGGCAGATGCACCCGTGGCCTGTCCGCAATGTCAAGCAACTTCGGCGCAACGAATTTTATCTTTATTCGCAACGAGCGTCAAAAGTACCGACGCCTCCCCTGCACCGGTGATGAGCACCGGCGGTGGTTGTTGTGGTGGCAGTTGTGGCTGTCACAGTCATTCCTGACAAAATGAGAATCGACAATCATTTTCGGATACCGTAGCCGCTGCTTGTAGCTGCGGATTGTTAGTTGACCGAGTTCGTGCGGCAAGAAACCGCACCTACGCTTTACCTATTTGCTCCTTCAAATTTCATCAGGCGTTACTACAAAATAAAACCGGCGCTGCAACTTCATCAGTGCAGGCCGGTTTTGTTTTTCGAATCAACCAGTTGAAACGATGCTTAGGCTGAGGCGGGGCGATTTGCCACTGTAAAGTTGTCGTTGTCCGACTTGTCAAGAATCGAGCCTTCGTCCCAAGCCACTAGCAACGCTGTGGCATTGAAAATGGAGCTATAGACCCCCGAGGTGACGCCAACGATCAGGGTAGCCACAAACTGTTGTAAGGTCGAGCCGCCCAGCAACAAAATTGCAACCAATGTCAGCAGGGTTGTAACGGCTGTCCCAATCGACCGAGCAAGCGTTTCGATAATGCTGCGGTTGGAAATCGTGGTAAACGATTCACCGCGTGAGCGGCGTAGGTTTTCACGGATGCGGTCAAAGACGACGACGGTGTCACTCACGCTATAGCCCACGACGGTGAGAATAGCGGTGAGGAAGAGGGCATCGATTTCCCAGCCAGCAACCAAATGCATGATGCAGACAAAAGAAATAGTCACCAACACATCGTGGACTAAGGCGATCACGGCGCAGATGCCATAGCGGAAGGGATGCGAAACCTGGCGAAAGGCAAAGGCCAGATAGAGCAAGATCAACAACGAAGCAACAGCCACGGCGATAAAGGCAGATCGACTGACCTCGCCACCGATGGCCGGGCCTACACTACGATAGGAGAGCTCTTCAACTTTGCCAAATTTGGCAGTCAGTTTGCTCAACAGATCTTGCTTTTGATCATTGTTGATTGTTTTTAGCTTAACTTCGGCGGTTTGGTTGTTGTTCACAGTGTAGACGATGGTGTCACTGTCACCCGCATCCACGAACACCTGCCGTACGTCGGCAGGAACGATATCCTGTTGGAAGCGCAACTCCCACACAGTACCGCCCGTATAGTCAATACTCAACGGCAACACGGGTCGCCCGGTGAAGACTGCCCAGAGCATATAAACAACACCTGGCAACATGACAATCACTGACAGCAGAAACCAGAGTCCGCGTTTTTGCATCAAATTCATCGTATCATCTCCTCATAAAGCAGCTTTCTACGAAAACGCTACTTGACAAATTCGCCAAGGCGTTTTCGATGCAAGCGCGGGTTAAGCGTGAGCTGCCCCAAGCTGACTTCGTAGCGTTGAATTTCCAGATTGTACAACGGCCCGTAAGAACACGCGGGTCACAAATACTGCTGAGAAGAGCGAGAGCAACACGCCGATCGCCAGGTTGATCGAAAAGCCCTTGACCACGCTTGCGCCGAAGGTATTGCCAAACCAGAAGAGTACCACGCACGAAATCAACGTTGTTACGTGGCTATCGAAGATGGCAGGCCAGGCACGATCAAAGCCAGCTTCCAACGCAGTGCGGTCCGAACGACCGTGAAGCAACTCCTCTTTCATACGGGCATAGATCAAAATATTGGCATCCACAGCCATACCAATCGACAAGACGAAACCGCCGATACCAGGCAACGTCAATGTGACCGGAATAAGTTTAAAGATCGCCAAGTTGAAGAGCACGTAGCAAACTAGGGCGGCACCTGAAATCAAACCAGCCGAGTGGAAGAGATAGGTCATGAAGATCAATACGGCAATGATGCCCACGATACCAGCAATCGTGCTGCGCCGTACCGAGTCGGCCCCCAAGCTGGCACCCACCGTACGAATATCAACCACCTTCAAAGGCACAGGTAAGGCACCGTAGCGCATTTGCACAGCCAACGAATCGGCTTCTTCTTGGGTGAACTGACCTTCGATCACACCACTGCCGGAGATCTTGCCATTAATGCGCGGTGCGGAGAGAACTCGTCCATCCAGTACAATCACCAATGGCTCACCAATATGAGCTCCTGTGTAGTCGCCAAATTGCTGCGAACCCGCACTGGTGAGTTCGAAACTGATCTGCGGCTGGCCCAGTTGGTTACGGGTCGGCAACGCCGTTTTCAAAATAGAACCGGTCATGACCGTTTCAAACACCTTATCAGGATAAGGAACCTGGCTCGGCGAAATCGTCCCTGACTGAATGCCTGTTTGTGCCAGTTGCACCGCATTCGGTCGATTGGTTGTGTTGATGATCATACCCGAGGACAGGGAGGCACCAGCAGGGTTGACAAATTCGAGCTGGCCTGTAGAACGGAGTGTTTCCACCGCTTCATCCGGGTTCGATACACCAGGCAACTCAACAATAATGCGATTATCGCCCTGACGCTGCACAACCGATTCCGACACACCAAGACCATTCACACGGTTTTCTACGATAGTCTTTGCGGTATCCATTGCGCCTGTGTCGAGCACCTGCCCTTCCGCCAGATCCGACTCAAGGAGTACTTGAGCGCCGCCTCGCAAGTCGAGCCCCAAGCGCAAATCTAATGGGGTAGGCGGCATATTTGGATCAGAGGAAGCCGAACGATTCAGCCAATCGGGCTTGGGCAGTGGAAGCACGATATAAAGTGACAGAAGAATCAGCAGAAAAATTCCTGCCAGTGAATAGGTATTGTTTCGCATGCAGACTTAGCACTCCGTTTTTCTTCCTGAATCCCTCCCGGCAAGGGAATTTCTAGTTACAAAACTATAGTTTTCATTTAGAGCGCGGCTTAATGAACTGGAGAATTATAGAATGGCCAAGGTAACGTGTCAAAAAGTATGGGTCGCAGGTAAATTTCAGTTTACGAACTTTGGAGTCTATCTTCGAGACTTACGTCCAACTTGTGCTACAATGGAGCCAATAGAAGGTTTATTCTATGTAATCTGATAGAGGAGTTTTTCAATGACGAAAAACAATAAGTTGCCCATGACCGTCGCGCCCACCAATGGCAATCAACCAGACCCTGTGCTTTCTACGCCAGCAGTAACAGACGATACTTCTCTCCTTGTCGCAGCACCACCTGACCCAACAACCGATCATCACAATGGCAGCCTTGATGCGCATAAGGCCAGCGCCTATGAAGTGGCACAGTCGCAATTTGACGCCGCCGCCAAGCTGATGAATTTGGACGAGGAGCTTCATCAAAATCTGCGCACCTGTCAGCGTGAGTTGATTGTACATTTCCCGGTTTTGATGGATGATGGCAAGCAGCGCATGTTTACTGGCTTCCGCGTGCACCATAACACCTGCAAAGGACCAACCAAGGGTGGCATCCGCTATCATCCCGCCGTGTCGCTGGATGAATGTCGAGCACTGGCAATGTGGATGACCTGGAAGTGTGCCTTGATGAATCTGCCCTACGGCGGTGCCAAGGGTGGCGTGATCGTTGCGCCCGAAACCTTGAGCAAGCGCGAACTGGAGAAGATGACGCGCCGTTACGCTACCGAGGTGAGTGTGATTATGGGGCCGGAGCGCGACATTCCAGCGCCGGACGTTGGCACCAATGCGCAGGTGATGGCCTGGATCATGGATACTTATTCGATGCACCGGGGCTATTCTATCCCAGCCGTTGTGACCGGCAAACCAGTTAGCATTGGCGGTACGGTCGGTCGTGAAGCGGCGACCGGGCTTGGCATCACCTATGTCACCCGCCAGGTACTCAAGCAGCAATTCGGCAAATCGCTCGACAATGTTTCCGTGGCGGTTCAAGGTTTTGGCAACGTCGGCAGTTGGACAGCGCGCACCATGAACGAACGGGGCGCGCGTGTGGTAGCCATCAGCGACCGCTATGGTGGAATCTACAATGCACGTGGCATTGATCTGCGCCAACTTCAACACCATGTTACCGAAACTGGGAGTGTGGTGGGGTATAGTGGGGCTGACAAGTTGACCAATAAGGAATTGATCGAGCTGGATGTTGATGTGCTGGTTCCAGCGGCGATGGAAGGTCAGATTACCAAGGAGAATGCAGGACGCATTCGTGCCAAATTGATCGCAGAAGGAGCCAACGGTCCCACCACACCCGAAGCCGATGACATTCTGCAGGACAAAGGCATTGCAGTCATCCCTGATATTCTGTGCAATGCGGGTGGTGTCGTGGTCAGCTACTTTGAATGGGTGCAGAGTTTGCAATCTTTCTTCTGGGATGAAGGAACGGTGCGCCGCAACATGGAGCAAACCTTGCTCGACAATTTAGAGGCAGTGATTGGCACCATGCTTCAGACCCGTCGATCGATGCGCAATGCCGCTTATTCCATCGCCATTGGACGCGTGGGGGAAGCCACCAAGTTGCGTGGACTTTATCCATAGTAGAAAAATCAGAGTCGTCAGCGGAAGCGTACGGGCAATCTCGTACACTTCCGCTGACGGCTCTGATCTTCATGTCCATCTTGCACAGATGTAAATTTGGTTATTTGGTTAAAATCAGCTATACTGTTGGATACTGTAGGGCACGCGTGGGCGTGCCCATCTTTTTGTAATCACCGTCTCGTTCACATGAGATGTATGGATGTGCCTGTCCTAACAAACCGCTTTTCCTTTGCTCGGAGAGTTGGTTCCGGAGAGGCGTTAAAGATTAAAATGCTGGATTGTTACAGCATTTTCACGAAGGAGAAGCACCATGGCGAAAAAAGGACCTCGTCAGATTATTAAGATGCGCAGCACTGAAAGCTCACATATGTACCTTTCGGCCAAGAATCGACGCAACGACCCAAATCGGCTCGAACTGAAGAAGTACGATCCGACGCTACGTCGCCATGTGATCTATCGTGAGGCCAAGTAAGCTCGTTAGCCGAATTTGAGAAGAGAGTACGACTGGATTGGACTTTCTCTTTTCGTCAATTCTGTAGCATCAAAGCAAGCGCAGGAACTTTCCTGCGCTTTTTTTATATGCCTCGGCGTCCTCCCCTCTAGAACACCCACGCGGCTGTTTTGGGTAGATTCCTGAAATCGTCTAAAATAAAGCATGCTACTTGTAGACAGCAAGTAGCAGTAACGTATTCGTTTTGTAGCCCTATCACAACCACGAAGTCAAGCAATTTCGTGTACCATACAACTATGCTGGATAAGACTCAACGTCGTTTGAACAACCTGTCACATCACTCTTTGCAAATGCCAACTCGTACTGAAAACAAGGAAGACCCTCGTCCTACAAAAAAATTACTTCCCCCGTTTCAAGAAAGGCGCGCCCGCTTGGTTCTGCTCACCTTTCTCTCTGCAACCGTAGTTCAGTTGGCACTTGGTGTGTCATTTGCACCCTTTGCCCCGCTGGCGAAAGCCAATCCCTTAAATATCGCACCGAATGAACTGGTTGCAGCTTCGAGTTCATTCTCCAATCCCTCCTTGGCAACTGCAGCAATTACAGCCACAGCCACCAACACTGCCACAGCTACAGCTACAGCATCACTCACCAATAGTTTGCCGCTGACAGCTTCCGCTTCGATCACGGATCTGCTTGCCACACTTACCACCACCGTGCCTCTGACCATTCCTTTACCAATCAGCGACACGAGCCCGATTACACCTGCCACGAATATCAGCACCACCCAAGCCATCACCACTACAGATGCCATCACCAGCAGTGATGTAGTCGCTGAAACCGGCGATGACAGCGCCTATTCGTCGATCATCTCGGGCACAATTATTGCCAACCGCACCGAGCAGCAGGCGCTCTTTTTCGTGGAAGGGGCTACCTATTTGCTCGATCCCTTGCGCTCGATTGGTTTGCAACTACCGCGTGGCACAGCCGCTGTAAACCTCTTCAACTGTGACGCTCGAACCGCCCAAAACCAGGCCGACTGTTTTTGGGATCCTTATCTACTGAAGTCTGACGGTTTCTATGAAATCGTGAGCGGCAGTGACGCGGGAAAGGTGGTGAGCCTGGTGCTGCGTGAAGTGGGAACGCCAGCCACCGACAAGGTGTTTGTCCAAAATCGGACAGGCAAGAGCGAAACGGTTTATATAAGTGGCCAGGAGATTGCCATTCCTTCGGCGTCGGTGCATGAATTTCAGGTTCAGCCCGATACGCCCATTCTGATTTACATGCAGAGCTGTGTCACCGTTGCCGATCAAGAGGCTTGTGAGTGGGCACCGCGTACAGCCAAGCCAGGTGCCTACTATGCGCTTATCGAAGTCACGGATGCGGGTAGTGCGCCGAACAGCCAGCACACCTCTCTGGAATTACAGGAAGTGCTGATTGCAGGAGGCGAACCGGCAATTCCCACGCCGCCACAAGTGACCTGTACGACACAGGTTCCATCACTCAATGTGCGCAGTGGCCCGGGTTTGCAGTATACAATCATCCAAAAGGTGCGTATCAACGGCAGCGACCCAGCCAAGATTATCGCCATTGGGCGAGATCAGGATAGCCAATGGCTGGCAGTAGACGATCGGATTGCCCCTGGCGGTTGGGTGATTGCCAGCGGCGACTTTGTGCGCTGCGAAGGCGACATTGCTGCATTGCCCGTTACCCAGCCGACAGTTGCCGAGTTGCAGCCGACGCCGGCACAGCCAGAAGCGCAACCACAAACCCAGGAGCAGACAGCCAACACCGACACCAGCGGTACCAGCAGCCAACAAGCCACAGACTCAACGCCCCAGCCCGATCAAACTGCGGCGGAACCGACGCCGACAAGTGCTGGTGTTCCCGCAGGCTATGCTTTAATCACGGTCAACAATGGCTTTGATAAACAGGTGCGCTTCACCCTCGACCAACAGTATCGCCGAGATATTGGCCCAAGCGAATTTGACCTCGAACCAGGTGGCTCGGTTCAAATCGTTGTCATTCCCGGGCAAATTGCCTTCAGTGTCAGTTCGCCTTGGAGCGGCCTCTCCAAAAGTGCCGACTTCTTCCTGGACAAGGACCAGAGCAAGGTAATGTGGGTAACCTTTGTGCTAGATGGCGGCGAGTGGGTGTTGAGGTATTAGTGTGAGACAACCTTCTATCCCAGGGCGATGCTCATGGCTTAGCGTAGGTTAGGCTGTTAAGCGAAGACTGGAATCACATTATTGAGAGAGGTAATGAGCCACGGCTTCTGGTTGCACGGATGAGCTTCATCCGTGCAACCAGAAGCCGTGGCTCTTCTGTTTTGCAGTTACTTCAAGCGATAGCGCACATACAGTTCGCGTGTATTCTCATCGGCAGTGAGATCAAAGTCTGCCATCGGCCCCACTGGTGCCCCGTTCGGATCCAACAATTGCACTTCCCATCGCCCAGACTGTGATTCAACAAAGACTGCGTTCATGTTGGTGAAACGAGTATAGGGTCCTGGTTTGTCGCTCGTTGTCTTGGGAACACCATCAGCCGAAACAGCATCCACGACCAGGTCAGCACCATTGTGGGTTACCCGCAAGCGGTACCCGCCTAATCCTAACAGATCGGTATTGTAGACAAAGAGATTGACACGCACCATGTTCGGTGCCAACGAATCCGTGGGGAACTTCTCCGCTGTCTCAAGCTCAAAGGCATAATCTATTGTGGCTGTCGGCTCGGGAGTGAGTGTGGCAGTTGGTTCTGGTGTTGGCGTATCGGTGGTTGCAGGCGGTGGTGTATCGGTCGCAGCAGCGGGAGGGGCAGGGGCTTCGGTTGCCGTATCAGCGGCCTGCGCTGGACCCTGATTTTGTACAGGGGTCGCAGCATTCGCGGCCGCCTGCTCTGCCGCAGAAAGTGTTGCTGTCCAAGTCGGAACCGGCGTACGGGTCGGCGGCTGCGGGCTATCTTCACTGCAGGCACTCAGCGCAACCCCCACAAGCAGAGTGGCAATACCCAGACAAAGCGTTCGAGCCCCTGGGCTCAACGCCGGGTAATGACAGCGTTTCACCGTGCCCAGCTTCTCTTCATGGGCAAGTTGCGTAACTATTAAACTTTTTTTCAAGAGATTGGTGGATTTCAACAAAGCATTCATCGGTTAGTGCAATATGATCGTAACAACTCGACCCGCTTACTACTATAACACGCTTTAGCAGCAAAAGTGTTATGTGGGGGTCCTATTCATCGAACTCGCCTCGGCAAGCCAGCCGAGAAAGACGAACAGGCAGACAGGACGGGTGAGTCGTTACGATGCTCGCTCTATACTATTGCACAGATGGTAGCCGAAATTGTCCAGACGTGCAAGGTGGATTCCTTGCGAAACAGTAACGATAGGCTGATTATTGGCGGATTTTCACCTACTCTACCGTCACACTTTTGGCCAAATTGCGCGGCTGATCAACATCGCAGCCCCGTCGAACGGCAATTTCATAGGCCAAGATTTGGGTCGGCAGCACTGCCAACACGGGTGTAAGCAACTCATGAATGACTGGAATCGGCAACACGACATCGGCCTTGCTACGAATATACTCGTCATCGCTATGCGCAATTGCTAACACCAAGCCATTGCGTGCCTTCACCTGCTCGATCTGACTGATCATCTTATCATAGACTGTGTCTTTCGGTGTGACGACCACCGTTGGCATCCGCTCATCAATTAAGGCAATCGGGCCATGTTTCATTTCGCCAGCGGGGTAGCCCTCGGCGTGGATATAGCTGATCTCTTTGAGTTTCAGAGCCCCTTCCAAGGCGATTGGATAGTTGACGCCACGGCCCAGGAAGAGGAAATTGTGAAAGTCGTGGAACTGATCGGCCAGACGATGATAGCGCCCGCTCTGCCAGGCATCTTCCAACAATTGCCCAGCCAACCCTGGCAGGAGTGTCAGGGCGTGAATCAACTCCAGACGCAACGTTTCGTCGAGTGTACCACGATCTTGCCCAAGCTTCATCGCCAACAAGAAGAGATCGGTCACAGAGGCAGTGAAGGCCTTGGTGCTGGCGACGCCGATCTCCGGGCCGGCCTGCATATAGATGACACCGTCGGCGACACGAGCAGCCTGACTACCTACGGCGTTGACAATCGCTGCGATAAAGGCACCGCGCTCACGACCTTCTTCCATGGCAGCCAAGGTATCCACCGTCTCGCCGCTCTGGGTAATGGCAAGTACCATCTGATTGGAACCGATCACTGGCTGACGGTAGCGGAACTCACTGGCATAATCGACCTCGACCGGAATGCGTGCCAATCGTTCAATGAAAAACTTGCCCATCAAGCCCGCATAGTAGCTGGTGCCACAGGCCACGATTGAGATACGCTGCAGTTGGCGTGCCTGTTCAGCGCCGAGATTGAGCGAATCAAGCACGATCTGCTGACGGTCAAAATCAATGCGTCCGCGCAACGTATCAGTCAGGCTGCGCCCTTGTTCAAAGATCTCCTTCTGCATAAAGTGGCGAAATTCGCCCTTCTCTGCCGCCGCCGGGTTCCAATCAATCATTACGGAAGATTTATTCAATGGATGGCCATCCAGGTCGAAATAGTGTGCGCCATTGGCATTGATCAGCGCCAACTGTCGATTGTCCAAAAAGGTCATCTCGCGTGTATGGGCGAGGATGGCAGGAATGTCACTGGCTACAAACATCTCCTCTTCGCCAGTGCCGATCACCACGCCGCCAGCGTTGCCCAGCCGTGCCACAATCATCTGTTCCGGGTACTCCTCACAGAGCACACAGATGGCGCTGGGGCCTTGCAATTGGGCCAGCGTCTTGCGCACAGCCAATAGGGGATCGCCAGCCGCGCCATTGTTTAAATGTTTGTCGATCAAATGGACGATCACTTCGGTGTCGGTGTCGCTCTGGAACTCATACCCTTCGCTGCTCAGTTGCTTGCGCAATTCAAGGAAGTTTTCCACAATGCCGTTTTGTACCACAGCCACGCGTCCATCTCGGCTGCGGTGGGGATGGGCATTGCGTTCGACTGGTTTGCCGTGGGTAGCCCAGCGGGTGTGACCAACCCCAACCGAACCTGCGATCGGTGACTGCATCAATAATTGAGAAAGATTGAGTAGTTTTCCTTCGGCACGTCGTACCTGGATATTTCCTTCGCCATTCAACACTGCCATCCCCGCCGAATCGTAGCCACGATATTCGAGTTGCTGCAACCCATGTAGAACGATCGCCGCGGCAGGGCGCGGGCCAATATAGCCTACAATGCCACACATAGTTTGGATTCCTTTCAAATGTGAATAATAGAACAAGACGAAGTGCGAGATGTAGGGTGTGTGAAAAGCGTCGCTACAGGGCAGCGCCAGCAGCGGCGTACGGCCCGTAGAGCCAATTCAGCAACACGCAACACGTCGCTCATCGCAACCAAAAACTGTTTCGGGTATGTGATTCCACTGCCGCATCCTGCTGTGCTGTTCGTTACCAAACAGTTTTCTGGATAGGCTTTTGTTTGTTTGTGGAGAAAGAATTTCACCCAACGATGTGTTGGGCATTGGGTCGGTGGATTCGACCCAGGGGCTTCCGCTGATCGTTCGATTTTCCTAGAGATTTGCTCTAGTTAGTTGGGTATCGCTACCCAAAACCCCTTCCTCGTCACCCGCCGAAGCATTCCGTTTGCGCTGAATTCCTATCAACTCAGGGCAATCTAGACGTTTCAACGGGCCATGCGCTCTCTTTCTCGTGGTGTAGGCTATTCGATAAACACCTCCTTTGGCAAGAATAAATAAAACTGCCACTGAACAACCTTTGCCCAGTATAACAGGAATTCTTAAGAATCAGCAAGCGGCATATGTCGTAGTCGGGTTGACAATTAGCGTACAAGCACTATACTTGTACTATCTACTGCACACTTGGCAGGTGTATGCAGTTTTATAGACATGGAGACGGGCTCTTAGTCACGATTGGAAGCGTTATGAAAGTTATTTCGATTATTCGCCATGCTAAGGCAGAGATAGTAGACGGGGATACAGCCGATTTTGAGCGGGCTTTGACCGAGCGAGGACGTAAAGATGCACGCGCCTTAGGCAAAGTGATCGATACCCTAAAGCCGCCGCTGGAGTGGATCGTCAGTTCGGCGGCCAAGCGCGCTGCCCAAACGAGTCACGAGCTCATCAAAGTGTTGAGTGAAGATCCAAAGCTGGTCTTGGAGGGACGTATCTACGGGGCAGACGTGAATACGCTTCTTTCGGTTTTGACAGAAACTCCCTCTGGTATCGAACATGCCGCCCTCGTCGGGCACAATCCGATCCTGGAAGAGCTCATCAGCGGCCTGTGCTGCGGTGACTCTCATCCATTTCCTGTTACACTGGCCACTGCCACCCTAGCCCAAATCGAACTGGAGATCTTTTCCTGGGATCAACTCCGCTGGGGCTGCGGAAGATTGAATTTACTTTTACCAGCAAAAGTAGTACGGTGATGAGGAGCAGAAGGCCAGGCACAAGTTGCAATGACAGACTCTCTAAAATTTGCATCTTGCACCTTGTTTCTTGTCTGCCACCCCCTGATACAATCGCCTCAGTAGCTTCCACTTTTCAGCGCCGCCACTTTGCTAGCTGCTAGACAATCGAGCGAATATCGATAATTTCGTGTTCGGTCAGTGTGCTAAGAGCAGCACGCACATCATCCTCACTGACGTCACCAATTTTAACGACTGCATGATAGAAATCTGGCTGCTTGCGTGCAGGATAGGTGCCGACGCCCCACACACCCCATTTGTGTTCCGCTAGCACAGCCATTAGGCGCACAAACTCCCCTGTACGATTGGGCATACGCACGGTAACGCGCACGCCTTTTGCTGCCAGACCTAACAGTTCCTGAAAGACGCGCAATAGATCATTTTCAGTCACGATGCCGATGACACAATTGTCGTTATCAACCACGGGCAAGCAGCCGATCTTCTTTTCGGCCATGATGGCGGCGGCCCGTTCTGCCGTACGGTCTGCAGTAATCGTCACCACATCTTTGGCCTTGACCATGATCTGGCTGACCTTCAAATCACCCAAATAGCGCGAGATTTCCCAGACATTGAGGCTGCTCAACGCATCGGCCTTGAGTGAAAAGCTACTACGGGTCAGCAATCCGACCATGCGCTTTCCACTCTCTACCACAGGCAGATGACGAATGCTATTCTCGGTCATCACCCGTTGTGCTTCGGTTGCTGTCGTCGAGCTTGGAATAAGCACCGGATGGCGAGTCATACAATCACTGATTAACATAGAAGCTCCAAATTACGAGTTACGAATTACGAGTTACGGAAATGCTTCGATTCGTAACTCGTAATTCGTAATTTTAACTATTTCTCGCACAACGAAAGCCCAAATTGCCAGTAGAACTGTCTGGTGTGTTGCGGCTACGCGCAGCGACACGATAACGATTGCAATAGGATTCATGGCACAGATAGGAACCGCCGCGCATCACTTTTGCCGTGCCAAACGGCGGCCCCTTCGGATTATGTCTTGACGCTTTGAGGTGATAATTGGGGCTAAACCAGTCACTGCACCATTCCCAAACATTGCCTGTGACGTTATACAGGCCAAATTGATTGGGCGGGAAAGCATCAACCGGGGCAGTACCAAAGAAGCCATCTGCCTTGCTATTAATGTTGGGGAAATTTCCCTGCCAAACATTCATCCAATGTTCCCCATTCGGCTCCAGTTCATTGCCCCACGGATAGCGTAGTTGCTCCAATCCACCGCGCGCTGCGTATTCCCATTCCGCTTCGGTCGGCAGACGCAGCCCGGCCCAATTGCAATAGGCAACGGCGTCGTTCCACGAAACGTGGATCACTGGATGGTCCATGCGTTCCTCGATGGAAGATTGTCTACCTTCCGGATGACGCCAATAAGCACCTTCAATGACACGCCACCAGGGAGCGGCAGCCGCAGCCCGTGTTGGAGGAAAATTTCGGGGCAAAAAGCCCACGAAAACAAAGGACCAACCAAACTTCTCCGCTTCGGTGACATAGTTGGTCGCCCTCACAAAGGCAGCAAACTTGGCGTTCGAGACTGTGTAGGGATCAATCCAGAAGGACTTGACTGTGACTTTGCGGACTGGTCCTTCGCCATCGTCGGCATAACCAATGCCGTCATCCGTGCCCATCATGAATTCGCCGCCGGATAACAAAATCATGCCATCGTTCGTCACGTTCGATAGATTATCATCCAACGCGTGGATCGTTGGCGTAGCTGAAGATTGAGGGCGTGCGGCTGCACAGCAAGAAGCGCTCATGGTAGATAGTGGTGAGCTTTAGTATATCACGTCACGCTGTAATTGAAATGACAGGATCCAGTTGACGCAACGTCTCCAATGGAATATGACAGAAAATGCGATGGCCTTCCTCCCCTTCTTGCCAGGGCGGAATCTCGCGTTCGCAGATAGCACCGCCTTCAGGAGCAAGTCGGCGACGTGGGCAGCGAGTATGAAAGCGGCAGCCTGTGGGCGGCTTGAGTGCGCTTGGCACCGTTCCTTCCAGCCGGATCCGTTTCTGGTGGGCTTCGGGATCGGGAATCGGCACAGCCGAGAGCAGTGCTTCGGTATAAGGGTGATAGGGCGGCTGATAGATCGCATCGGCGGGGCCGATCTCCATCACCTGGCCCAGGTACATGACCGCTACATTGTCGGAGAAGAAGCGCACCACGCTCAGATCGTGGGCGATGAAAAGCATCGTCGTGCCATGCTCCTTTTGCACTTCGAGTAGCAGATTGAGAATGGCAGCTTGTACCGAGACGTCGAGCGCACTGACTGGTTCGTCACAGAGCACCAAGTCGGGGCGGCTGGCCAATGCACGGGCAATGCCGACCCGTTGTTTCTCCCCACCAGAAAGCTGGCGCGGCAACCGATCATAGTATGCCTCGCTCAGCCGCATCGATTGCAGCAACTTGATCACTTCGCTGCGCACTTGGGCTTTCGGCACAGTGCCAAAACGCTCCATTGGACGGGCGATCTGTTGGCCGACCGTGTAGGATGGATTCATGGTCGAGTCAGGGTTCTGAAAGACCATTTGCAGTTCTTGGATCAACTTGGTGTTGCGTTGATCGAGTGAACCGGTGATGTCAAAACCCATAAATTCAGCTTTGCCGCTCGTACTATCTTCCAGCCCGATGATGGTTTTGACTAATGTACTCTTGCCGCAGCCCGACTCGCCCACAATGCCCAGTGTACTCCCCTTGGGTACGCTAAAGGTGGCATTTTCGAGCGCTTTGACATAGCGCTTTTCACCCATGCCTACGACATCTAGCAAGGAACCACCCATCACAGGATAGTACTTTTTGAGGTTATCTAAGTTGAGGATCGATTCGCCCATCACCCGTTTTTCAGTCACTTCGGGTAGCACCATGTCGGCAGGCGGCGTCCATTCGGCAGGATTGATGGTTTCGGCAAAGTGACAACGCACAAAGGTACCGTTCTGCATCTGCCGCAATTGGGGACGCTCCTGCTGGCAGCGTTCCTGACGATAGTCGCAGCGAGGCGCAAAGATACAGCCAGAGGGACGATTGTTGGGTGCAGGCACCCGCCCCGGAATTGGATACAACACACTCTTTTCTTTATCCACTCCCAATTTAGGCAGCGCACGCAACAGACCTTGGGTATAGGGATGTTGCGGCTGTTTGAAAAGTTCGTTGACCGCTGCTCGTTCCACCATCTCGCCAGCATACATCACACCGACCTGATTACAGACACGCGCCACCACGCCCAAGTTGTGACTGATGAACATGATCGCCGTATCGAAATCGCGCCGCAGTTCCGCCACCAGATCGAGTACTGCCGCTTCCACCGTAACATCCAGTGCGGTCGTTGGCTCGTCCATGATCAGCAAGGCAGGGTTGTTGAGAAGCGCCATGGCAATCACCACACGCTGTTGCTGACCACCGGAGATCTGGTGCGGATAACGGTTCATCACGCTCGGCGGGTCGGGCATATAAACCCGTTCGAGCATTTCCAAGCAACGTTTCTCTGCCTCACTGTCACTCAAACCACGGTGAACGGTAAGCACCTCTTTCATTTGTTCGCCGAGTCGCATCGAAGGATTCAGCGCTTGCATCGGGTCCTGGTAGACCATTGCAATCTGGTCTCCACGCAGTTGACGCAGTTCTTCGCCACTTTTGCCAACCAACTCCTGGCCCATGAACTTGATGCTGCCACGCTTGACATACCCATTGTTACCCAGAAAGTTGACAATCGACCAGGCCACCGTGCTCTTGCCACAGCCCGACTCGCCGACAATGCCCAACGACTCACCACGGCCAATCTCAAACGAGACATTCTGCACCGCTTCAATTTCACCGCCGCGCACTTTGTAGGCAATCGCCAGATTTTCAACCTTGAGTACAGGAGAGTGGAAGGGATTGGTCATGAGCAAAGATTACCTTATATAGATCTGGATTAGATCGGGCAAACTATTGGAATCTAGTGTATACTACGATAAGCGAAAAGATTTGGCATTGTTTGATCGTATCAGTCGAGATAGAGATGGCCCAAACATTTACGATTCGTTTATCGGATATAGCAGTGAAATATCTCCAACAGGTTGCCGAGCTAACTCAACAACCTGTTGATACCATCATTGAACAGAGCTTGACCCACAGCTTGCTACCGCTCATTGATGAAGTACCGCAGCAACTACAGAAAGAAGTCTATCCCTTGTTACAAATGGATGTTGCTGCGCTTAAGCAAGAGATGCTTCGTCTATTTCCTGCCAATCGCTGGGAAATCTACGAGAAGCTGCTTGACAAAAAGAAAAATGCAACACTTACGAGTAAAGAACAAGCCCAACTAGACAAACTCAGTCATGAAGCAGATGTACTCGCCTTTCGCAAGGCATATGCTGCGGTCTTGCTGAAGCGACTTGGCTACCGAATTCCATCAGCCAATGAATTACCCCTCCCCCAATGAGTATTTCTCCCTCACTACGCCAACAAATCCGCAAAGAAGCACATTATCGCTGTGGTTACTGCCAAACTCAGGAACGGGTCAGTGGCGTTCCACTTACTATCGAGCATCTGATTCCTGTAGCTGCTGGCGGCAACAACACGGAAGTCAACCTATGGCTTTCGTGCCGCCTTTGCAATGAAGCCAAAGCCTCTCAAATCAATGCGTTGGATATGGAAACAGGAGCAACAGTACCACTCTACAATCCACGCACACAACCCTGGCAGGAACACTTCCACTGGGATCTGAGCAAGACCCGTCTTGTTGGTTTGACAGCCATTGGTCGAGCAACGATTGACGCTTTACAGCTAAACGACGAATTTCGCATTGCGTCTCGTGCCATTTGGGTTGAAGCAGGATGGCATCCACCAACCTAAGAATCACCAATCATTGGATGCGGTTAGAAACCCATCTTGCCACATTTGGTAAAATTGCCTGTGGGCGACGGTAGCTATCTACCAATAATTTGTGATAGACAGCTTCTTCCGGCGAGCGCAGATATTCGTTTGACCTAGCTTGGTAGGTTGGTGCGTCGATTTTCTCGATCAAACGATTCAGCGCCTCACTCAACAGATTCACCGTACCGCTGCCTTCATCGAATTGCTCCTTCGTACGCCAAACAATATCGGCTGGCAGTAGATCTTCGCAGGCTTTGCGTAGAATCCACTTTTCCATGCGTTGACCGTTGGGCATGGTGACAATCTTATGCTCTGCGTGCACGCTCAGAGATGTGGCAATGAAATGCGTATCGAGAAAAGGCACACGACCTTCGATGCTATGATGCATGGTCAAGCGATCCACCCTCTGCAGATTGATATTGTGGAGCGTGGTCACCGTGCGACAAAGTTCTCGGTGTAGGATCGCCGGATCAGGAATTTCTTTGTGGTATTTATAACCTGCAAAAAGTTCATCTGCCCCTTCACCCGTCAGAATCACCTTTACATAATCCGCTGCCAGTCGAGAACAAAAGTAACAAGGAATCGCGCTGCGCACCAAGTCTTGGTCAAACGATTCCAGAGCATGGATGATCTCTGGTAATTTAGCAATCACCTCAGATGGCGTAAAGAGATATTCGTGATGAATCGAACCAATATGTGCAGCAACTTTGCGTGCTGCCAGCACGTCGTTGGAACCTTCCACGCCCACGGCAAAGGTGTGCAATTCCTTCACATGTTTACGCGCCATGGCGGCGATCACGCTGCTGTCCAACCCACCCGAGAGAAAGGCACCTACGGGCACATCGCTCATCAGATGGGAAGCAACCGCGTCCTCCAAGCTCTGCCGCACCAGTTTGATCTGTTCAGCCAAGGGTCGGGCGATGGGAGGAGCAGTTGGTGAGGTGTAATATTGTACAAAGCCACGCTGTGAATCGTAATAGTGCCCGGGTGGAAATTCGTGAATATTGTCAGCCCAATCGGCCAGCGCCTTCATCTCCGAAGCAAAATAGAATTGCGCTTTGCCATCCGAACCTTGCCGCTGTCCGTAGTAGAGCGGCTTGATCCCAATCGGGTCACGGGCCAGAAAAAGACGATCACCCTGCTGTATCGCAAAGGCAAACATTCCCTGCAACGACTGCGCCAAATTTACATCCTGGTCCTCAAAGAGGTGGAGGATCGCCTCGCTGTCACTGGTAGTGCTGAAGTGATGATGCTGGCCCAACTGGTTGCGCAAGGCGGGAAAATTGTAGATTTCCCCATTGGCCACAATCGATGCCGAGCCGCTTTCGTTGTAGATCGGCTGGGCGCCACCCGTGGGATCCATGATCGCCAGCCGGCGATGACCCAAGACGCCCTGGGACGATTGCAGATGCATTCCTGAGCCGTCCGGGCCACGGTGTGCCATCTGATCCATAACCTGTTGGACGAGCAATTGATCGACTTCACCCCAAATTCCGGCAATTCCGCACATGTCGAGACCCTTCATTTCTGATAGCGCGTAATTTCTTCGCGCAGCCCATCTGCCAACAGATTCAGACCAATCACTAATGTTGCAATCGACAAGGCAGGCCAGATCACCGGCAGTTGGTATTTGAAAATATCCCCACGTGCATCGTTGACCATGCTGCCCCAATCTGGTTCGGGAGGAGGCAGGCCGATGCCGAGAAAGCCGAGCGTTCCGATGGCAAAGATGGCATAGCCGATACGCAACATGGCATCGACCAGCAGCGGACCGAGTGCGTTGGGCAGAATTTCGCGGAACATGATCCAATTTTTGCCTTCGCCACGCGTTTCGGCGGCACGGATATAGTCACGCGTCTTGAGGTCGAGCGTCATGCTGCGGATCAAGCGGGCGATGCCAGGTGTCCCCGTAATGGTAATGGCGAGGATAACGACCAGGTCGCTGTGGCCAAAGGCAGAGACGATGACCAGATAGAGCACAATCACCGGAAAGGCAATCAGCGCATCGAGCACCTGCATGATCGCCTGATCCCACCAGCCGCCGCGGTAACCGGCGTTCAAACCCAGGATGGCACCGAACAGGAGTGCACCGAAAACACCCCACAAAGCTACACCACCGGGGATGATCGGCAAGCCAATGCGAGAACTGACAAACTCCGGTAAACGGGTCTTGAGCAACACTACCTGTGTGCCCGCCATCAGTCGGGAAGCAGTGTCGCGGCCAAGATGATCGGTCCCCAGCCAGTTGACTGAACTAGGCGGCAAGTTGGGTTGAAAGTCGTTGGCGGTCGTCGAGTGCGGCGTCCAGAAGATCGAAATAAAGCCAACGATGAACCAGAAGAGGACAAGGCAAAGTCCCACGGTTGCCACGCGCGACTCGAAGACAATCGAGAGGCTTTTCCACCAGCTTTGCAAACGAGATGGAGCAGTTGAACGGCTCACCGTTGGTTGTGCAATTGCCACTACCTTGTCCTCCTGTAAATCCAAACTACGAATATCGAATCCGTGGATTTAGAAACATATAAACAAGATCACCCAATAAGCGCGTCGCCACTGCCACCACGACCGTAAACATCGCCGCAGCTTCGACCGAGTTGTAATCACCAAAGGTGGCAGAGTCGAAGATAAACTTGCCCAGACCTGGAAAGCCAAAGAGCACCTCGACCACGACGATGCCGCCGACCAGCCAGTTGATATGCAACATGATCACGGTAATCGGGGCCATCAGGGCATTGCGCAGGGCGTGACGCATCACCACACGGCGGAAGGGCATGCCTTTGATGATGGCAGTACGGATGTAGGGTGAATCCATCACTTCAACCATGCTGGCACGCGTCATGCGGGCAACGTAGCCAAGTTCAACGGCGGTCAGTGTAATGACGGGCAGGGCGATCAATTTTAGCTTATAGACATCGCCGTCGCTCAGGAAGATCGAGGCCGGAGGCAGCCACTTGAGCCAGATGCCAAGCACCAAAATCAAAAAGATGCCAGTGACAAATTCAGGTGTAGCGGTAAAAACCAAACCAAGAATCGAAATCGTGCGATCCTGCCAGCGTCCGGCATTGACGCCAGCCAAAATGCCAAAAAGCAAGGCCAGCGGCATCACGACCAGGAACGCCACACCTGCCAGCACCAAGGTATTGCGCACACGCGGCCACAAGATATAACCGACCGGACGACCATACTGCAGCGACATACCAGGGTCACCACGCAGCAGACCTTTGCGAAGCGGAATATAATCCACAGGGCCATCGCCCTCTTCACGCATCCCGGCTTTGGTCAATTCAAAGATCTTAGCACCGCCACCTTTGACCCATTGGACGACATTATTCTTGGTATCCACTCCCCAAAAGCCTTGCGATCCATCGGCATTGGCGGTCCAAATCTCACCCGCAGGCTGCTCTTCGCTGGAGCCGTCTTCGTTGCGCACCAATGCCACCATCTCGCCATCTTCCATCTTCCAGCGAGTCAATTTGCCATCGACATTGGCCCACCACTCTTTTTCATCCGAATTTTTACCCGTAACAGCAACTAGAGGATGGCCGACTTTGCCCTGGGCGCGCCAGTCGCTGCCGATCAGCCAATCGAGATAGCGCTGCCAGGCAGGCTGATCCAGCCCCAGTTGGTTGTCATAGGAAGCGAGTTGTTCGGGCGTGGCAAAAACGCCCAGCACCTGCACCGAAACGCTGCGTCCCATCACCTCCATCAACAAAAAGAGGAAGGCTGAAACCAAAAGCATTGTGATAGCTGTGGAGATGATGCTGCGGATGAGAAAACGAGCCATGTGGTGACCCCGAGAGAAGAGCAAATGGTTAATGGTGAATAGTCAATGGTGAATGGTTAATGAAGTGCTATCGACGATGCAAGGATTTTCATTAACCATTCACCACCAACCGTTCACCATTAACCATTACTTACGCGTTCTTCCAGACTTCGTAGAGCAGATCGTAGCTGGTGGGATGGGCCTGGACGCCTTGGAATTCTTTGCGAGTAATGTTCCAGACCTTCTTCCAGTAGCTGATGAAGACCGGGCCACGCTGTTGCATGATATCTTCCAGTTGACCCATCAGTTCACGCCGTTTTTCTACATCCAGCGTCTTTTCGGCCTGGCGCAGGATGGTGGTGAACTCTTCATCCACCCAGCGGGTTTCGTTCCAGGGAACCGGTTTGCCATCAGCGTCGGCAATGTAGGCCAGCGGCAGTACCATCGTGCCGAGTGGGCGGTGAGTCCAGGCAGTGATGCCGAGATCGACTTCTGTCCAGCGATCCCAGTAGCCATTGGCATCAGTGATGTCGAGTTCGATATCAAAGCCGCCAGGTGCAGCCAATTCCTTGAGCGCCTGGGCGATCTTGTCTTCGCCTTCATCGTTCTTGGTCGCCAATTTTACCTTGAGTGGCAATTCCACACCCTTCTCCTTGGCGTATTCGTCCAACAACTTCTTGGCACCTTCGGGATCATACTTAGGAATATCGCGCTTGGCATATTCTGGATGGGCAGGAGCGACATGGGCGTCAATCGCCAGGTCGCCTTGGCCCTTGTAGACCAGGTCGAGGATCTTCTGGCGGTCTTGCACCATCTTGAGCGCATTGACGACACGGATATCCGTCCACGGATCCAAATCGACGCGCACGCGGCCCAACGACACCTGGGCGGTGCTGGCGGCATAGACAGCCAGATCAGCATTGTCTTTGAGTGCTTCCCAGTCGGAGGCAGTCGGGTTGTAGAGGGAATCGACTTGACCGCTCAGCAAAGCAGCCACGCCAGCATCGTGGTCAAGCGAGACATAGTTTAGCGTATCAAGGTAGGGCAATGAACTGCCATCGGCGGCCTTACGCCAATAGTCCTTGCGCGCCTCAAAGACCGCACGTTCGCCTTCTTTGTATTCCTTGAGTGTAAAGGCCCCTGTACCAATCGGTGATTTGATGAAGTCGCCTTCAAAGCTGCGGTGCAGAATGATTGCAGGATAGTGGAAAAGGTGCTCAGGAATACCGATGTTGCCACTGTTCAGATGCAGCTTGATCGTGTAATCGTCCACTTTTTCGACGCTGTTAATGCCATCCAGATAGGACATCAAACCAAGAATAGAGGAGCCGACATCAGGATTCAGCCATTCGCCAAAGGTGAACATGACATCATCGGCAGTCAATTTGTCGCCGTTGTTGAAGGTGACATCTTTGCGCAGATAGAGTGTCCACTCAGTGACGTCATCGTTGGCTTCCCACTTGTCGAGTAGGTAGGGGCGAGTGATATTGTCGGAACCAGTTTCAGTTAGATATTCACCGACCTGACGTACGATATTTGCGCCTTGCACCCAAGAGAGGCGGGCCGGATGATCGATCAACTGTAACTGCATGGCGCTAGTCCAGCTACCACCACGCTTGACACCACCTGCGGGGGCAGCAGCCGGAGCAGCGGCACTATCGCCCGTGGGGGCACCGGCAGGCGGAGCGCAACCAGCCATCGCGTAGGCCATCGTGGCCGAAGTTCCGAGCATGGTAGCTAGCCAAAGAAATTCGCGGCGGCTCACCTTGCCCTTACGCATGTCGCTCGCAGCGTCAAGCACTGCCGGGTGGATGCGGTTTGGTTTATTCATAGTTCACTCCTTAGGAAAATAGTATTCAATTTACGTATCGCATGCGAACTGGGTTAAATCTGTACGTGGCATTCTCTCGTGGAATGGCTGTCATCCACCGGAAGGTATGCCGCAAGGGCGGTCAAATGGATGTCAGTTGATTGGATTGGGAGTTTGAGAGAACTTGTCGTTAACCCGGTTGCAGAGTATAACATAATCAACAAAAATATGCCAAACGAATTCTTTAGTCAGGCTGATTCGCAGTGCAAGGAAGGGATGACAGGATGAAGGGATAACAAGGTAACAGGGTGAAAGATGTACTACATTTCGTCATCTTGTCATCCCTTCATTTTGTCACTTTAGGCTATGAACGCTTTAGTTACAGGTGCAACAGGTTTTCTTGGCGATGCGCTAGCTCGCCGTCTCCAGCAGACAGGCTGGCAGGTTACAGGGTTGGGGCGAAACCCAACGGTTGGTAAAGAATTGAGCGATCGTGGCATCCGATTTATTCAAGCCGACTTGCGTGATCGCCAGGCGATCATCAAAGCTTGTGCCGATCAGGAGATTGTCTTTCACTGTGGCGCAGCGGTGGGCACTTGGGGCGATTCTCAGTACTTTTACGATGTCAATGTGGGCGGCACAGACAACATTGTGGCAGGCTGCCAGCTATCTGGCACCAGGCGACTGATCTACGTCTCCACGCCAAGTATCTATTTTTCCACGCAAGATCGTTTCAATGTCAAGGAGGACGATCCGCTGCCGTCGCCGATCAATATCTATGCCGCCACCAAACTGACTGCCGAACGGGTGATTGCCCGCGCCCACCGTGATGGACTCCCCGTGATCTCGATTCGTCCACGCGCCATCTTTGGCCCTGGCGACACGACCATCTTCCCCCGCATCCTGACCGCCCTTCAGTCTGGCAGATTGCCAAGAATCGGTGACGGCAAAAATGTTCAGGATTTGAGTTATATCGACAATGTGGTTGATGCGCTGCTGCTATGTGCCGCTTCGCCAGCCTTCACGTTGGGGCGAACATACAACATTAGTAACGGTCAACCCACACGAATCTGGGAAGTAATTGACCGCCTCTGTCGTGAGTTGAGTCTTCCTATGCCTACACGAAAAGTACCGCTTGTACTGCCATTTGCCTTGGCCAGCCTGCTAGAACTTTCCTACAAACTGTTGCGCATCTCACAAGAACCACCGATCACGCGCTACTCGATCAGTATGCTGGCGCGTTCAATGACGCTAGACATCTCCTCTGCACGGCGCGACCTGGGATACGTACCAAAAGTGAGCGTAGAGGATGGGATTGAAAGATTTATCGGCTGGTGGAAAATCCAAGAAGCTAGATTAGGGAATCAGCACAACCAGGCGAAAGCCTAAATTATCGTTACGGTCACTTGGTTCAGCCTTGAAACGATCGGCGCTGCGCACAAAGAGGGATCGATTGGACCACGAACCGCCACGCGTTACACGGCTGCCTTCAGCCTCTACATCTTCACGCCGATCATCCGACTTGTAGGGGTATGCCCTAAACAATGTGTACATCCATTCCGATACGTTGCCAGCCATGTCCAATGCGCCGTAAGGGCTGCTGTTTGTAGGATAGTGACCAACAGGCGCGCTTTTGCTAAATCCATCGTTCCCATCCATCGCTTTCCAGCCGTAGGGACAGTTGAGATCGCAATAGTTCGCTTTATTGCTGTCAAATGAATTACCCCACGGATAGAGCAAACCATTTTCTCCGCGAGCTCCTTTCTCCCATTGCACTTCCGTCGGCAGCCGAATATCCAATCCGCTGTGGGTGGCTAGCCAAGCCGAGAAGGCCATGGCTTCGTACCACGAAATACAGACAACGGGTTGATCGGCTTGGTTCAATTCGGAATCGCTCCAACAGCCAGGTTGGGTTACCTGTGTGCGATTGCGCCACGCCCAGCCAGCGGCTGTCCAGTAGGCTCGATTGTTGTAGCCATCGCCTCCCACAAATGGACGATAAGTCGCATTGGTAATCTCCGTTTGACTCAGCCAATAGGCGGCAGTTTTGTTCATGTGGGCTGGCTTTTCATCATCCGAAGCATCAAGATCGGCGTTGCTACTGCCCATCAAGAACTCTCCTGCTGGCACAAAGACAAAGAGAAGTCCGCTTTGAGGCTCGCGCCAGGTTGTACCGATTTGGACGTTCTCCGCTGGGCTGGTCAGTTTAGAAAGGGCAACTGTAACCGCCGGTGTTGGCTGTTTGGCGAAGGTTGCAGTCGGCTGCACTGGCTGAATCACGAGCGGTTGCGCCGTCGGGGTCCAGGTAGAATAGGAAGTTGGCGTCAAGGTCGGGCGAGGGGTAGCAGTGTCACTCGCTGTGGGGGTTGGGGTCGCAGTTGGAGTTGACGATTGGGTCCAGGTATTGGTAGGCGCGATGGTGGCGGTTGCAATCGCTTGTTTGGTGGCTGTCAAACCGGGGGGCGGAGTATCGGTCTGCTGTGGGGTAGGAGTCGCCAGGACGGCTGTAACAGTAAACGTTGGTGGCGTTGGGCTCCGTGTGGGCAAGGATAGATTAGTGGTAAATACAACAGACGTGGCCGGGATTGACAGATGTGGCAGACTGCTACTTCGCTGCCAAGTAGGCGAAGCCAACCAGCCAGTCAACAGGAGCAGCAGTAGACTAAACATCATGGCAACGCGCACGTAAAGCGTTACATGGGGAAGACGAAATTCAGAGGTTGGAATCAGGCGATACATCTCGCTTTGAGTTCTGCGCATCGCCTTTTGCAGCCGATTTTTCACCTTTGATTCTCGTGCTAAATCAAACAGACGCCCATCATTTGCCCGCATGTAGAGTACAGGAGTGCCCCATTCCACGTCATTGCCTTCCGCAAAGATTGCCTTGCGTGCCTCGGCCAGGGCAACATCAACCGACGTGCCCATCAGCAGCGCTTCGTAAAATGCCTGGGCCAGGGTGATCGCAGCCTGGTCGGTGATTTCAAACTGCATGGCAATCACTGCTGGCACTCCTTGCAGCACCAAATACTGCGCTACCCCGGCAAAGAGATCAGTCACTGCAGTACGCGCCCCTTCACAGGCATTGAGTAGAAGGAGTCGTAAGGAGGCATGGTCATGCAACAACATGCCCAAATGTGTGCCGCTGATCCGGCGTGCTCGCCCATTTTCATCCTCAAGCAAGATCACCCCGGCCTGGCGCTCAGCATCATAGGCACCGTGGCCGATAAAGTGGAGAATGTGAAACTGTTCTTTGAGCAACTTGCGCCGCAGTGCCGACAGGGTTCCCTGTTCCAGGCGAGTCAATTGCAGCAGCCCTCGCTCTTCGAGCTCTTTGACAGCGCCCTTGACCTTGCTCCACTCTTGCTCGACATTGAGCGGCGTATAATCACACGGGCTGGCAATCACCACCAACACTTTGAGCGGCAATGTCACGGGCAGTGCCCGGCTGGGTTGTGGTAACTCGAGAAAACGAACAATCGGCGTACGATTAGAGTGAGAAAGAAAACGGCGATGGGTCGTGTCGTAGAGAAACTCCCAAGGCAGGTTGATCAGCGTGCTGTCCAGCCGCAGGCGTAGACGTAAGCCAG
This sequence comes from Caldilineaceae bacterium, assembly GCA_046328715.1. Lineage (GTDB taxonomy): Bacteria > Chloroflexota > Anaerolineae > Caldilineales > Caldilineaceae > JAXLWB01. The sequence continues at coordinate 101,974 of JAXLWB010000003.1, forward strand.
CGCCACGCTTTTCTGCCTCATCCAGACTGCGCAGGAAACAACTTTGCACCTGATCTTGGAAGACGGCCTGGTAGAGCTGGCTGCCCAACTCGGTCACCAAACGCATTTGTGGCGAACCCAACCTGCGCACGCCAATCCGTGTCTGTCCAACGCTCAATACGAAGATATACAGATCTTTTTCGTCGAAGGGAAGGGTAAAGAGCGATTCTGCTTCTCCGGCGGGGGAAGCGAGCACACGAGCACGATACTGATTGCCATCGCCGCTTGCTTCAATTTGGAGATCAAAATCAAGATAGTTCATGATCATTGTTAGGTTAGCTTTCCGATCAAAGATCCATGCAGCTCAACCTGAAGATCATTATAGTATAAAGTTAACTTTTTATACCATAATCAAATATACGAATAAATTACGATACCTCTATTATCAATAAACTATTTCCGGTGAAAATGAATTTCTCGACTCGAAATTATGGACAAAAGTAAAATTTATGAAATAATTATGTAAACAAGCTAATTGATTCGGTATTTGTCTTAATAACTTCATTGCATCCTTTTTTGTTCCAAGATCATGACGTCAGCGACTCGTCTTACACTGTTACCAGCCGGCTACTGTACCCAAAATGAGATGCTCGTTTTGCGCAGTGCATGGCGGACACTACGATTTCCAGCCCTAGTTGCCCTGATCGAACATCCGCGACATGGCAAACTTCTATTCGATACTGGCTACACCCATCGCTTCTTGATAGGAACCGAACGGTTTCCCTACCGCCTCTATCGCTGGCTGACTCCCGTCTTTCTGAAGCCAGAAGAAACTGTGGTCAACCAGTTGGCCGAGCGTGGCATCGAGGCCAGGCAGATCAATACAATAATCCTTTCTCACTTTCACGCCGACCATTTATGCGGCGTGCTCGATTTTCCCCAAGCGAACTTCATTTACTTTGCCGACGCCTATGCCAGTGTCGCAGGCAAAGACGGCCTGGCAGCATTACGAGCAGCCTATCTGCCGGGGATGTTGCCGACCGACTTTGCCGCACGTTCCAGACCCATTTCGAACGCCCAGATGACTGTCTTGTCTCCACGCTATGCGCCCTTTGAGCGCGGAATTGATCTCTTCGGCGATGGCTCTTTGATTGCAGTGCCGATTCCAGGCCACGCAACAGGACAAATGGGCTTATTTGTCAATCGCGAGGAAGGTACAGCTTTCCTGGCTGCCGATGCAGTATGGCACAGCCAGGCGTTTCGTGAGCAGATCCTGCCCCACCCGCTGGCACGACTGATCTTTGCCAACTGGCAGGACTATGTTGATTCTTTCAACAAGATTTGCCAACTGCATCGGAACCGGCCAGACGTTCAGATCATTCCCTACCACTGCGAGGAGATCTGGCAACAGATTCGTCGGGGTGAGGATCTCTAAATCAGCATGCTTCACCATCTTCTCGCTTCCTATGCCCGCACGCGCTGGCTCGATCGGCGATTTGCCAACCGTGCCGATTTACTCGCCTGGCAGGATCAACAGGTACAACAGTTCTTACCCCGCATCTTGCCTCGCTCGCCCTTTTATCGGCGGCACTTTGCCGGATTGGAGATTGCCAATTGGCGGCATTGGCCCACCCTTGATAAGAACCTGATGATGGCAAACTTCGACTGCCTAAACACCGTGGGCGTCAAACTTGATGCAGCAATGGCCCTAGCAATGGAAGCAGAGCAAACTCGCAACTTTAGGCGCAAACTCAACGGCATGACCGTGGGGCTCTCTTCTGGCACATCGGGCAACCGAGGGCTTTTTCTGGCGACGGCCCGTGAGCAAGCGCAGTGGGCAGGTGCGGCGTTGGCCAAACTACTGCCCGCCCCGCTTTGGCAGCGCCAACGAGTGGCATTCTTTTTGCGTGCCAACAGTCCACTCTACGAGTCGGTGCGTTCTCGTTTGATCGCCTTTCAGTTTTTCGATCTGCTCGACCCGCTGGAGCAACAGATTGCTCGGCTCAACCGCTTTCAGCCCACGATCCTGATTGGTCCGCCTTCGCTCTTGCGTCTGCTCGCCGAGGAGACCATCGCCGCACAAGGGGAAGCGCCGTATTTGAATATTCAGCCGAAAAAGATCATCAGCGTAGCTGAGGTGCTCGATCCGCTGGATGAACTCTTTCTGCGCACACACTTTGGACAAACGATCCACCAGGTCTACCAGGCGACGGAAGGATTTCTCGCCTCGACCTGTGAATTTGGCACACTACATCTGCACGAAGAGCTTGTCGCATTTGATCGAGAATATTTGGACAGCACAGCCGCGCCAACCACAGCAGACACGCAGCGCAAGTTCATCCCGATTCTGACAGACTTCAATCGTACCAGCCAGCCAATCATCCGCTACCGTCTCAATGATATTTTGACAGAGCGTGCAGAAGCCTGCCCTTGCGGACGGGTGACCACAGCGCTGGCACAGATTGAAGGGCGCAGCGATGACCTCTTCTATCTACCCAAAGTCAATCGCAGCCATGCCCAGGATTGGGTAATTGTCTTCCCCGATTTTATACGGCGGGCCATGATCAGCAGTTCGCGCTGGATTTGGGAATATCGAGTCTGCCAGCTTGCGCCAGATCATCTTCAAGTTGCAGTACGTACAGAGGCCATGGGGCAAGAGCAAGCAGAGGCCGCTGTCACTGCTGCGCTCGGCCAATTATGCAACCAACTCGACGCAGAGATACCAAAGATCGAATTTATCGAGTACACTCCTCACAGTGGACTTAAGAAGTTGAAACGAGTTGAGCGAAGATGGACAGTGAATCAGTGAGACAGTAAGTCAGTAGACAATAAGTCAGCGTCGAACAACTCACTGTTCACTGCCTCACTGATTTACTGTACTACTGTCCTATTGACTCCTGCGGAATACAAAGGAACGCCCGTGCAGCCATTGCCTTTGAAAATTGTCGGGGTAGGTCGTTATTTGCCCCGTCGCATCGTATCGAGTAGCGAGATCGAACATTTATGTCAGTTACCAACCGGCTGGGTCGCCCGCAACAGTGGCGTGTTGCAACGGCATTGGGCCAGTGATGAGGAGAGCAACTCCTTCATGGGCGCGCAGGCCGCCTGCGAAGCGATCCAGGATGCAGGACTTCGCCCGACAGAAATCGACCTGATCATCAACGCCTCTGGTTCGAGTGAACAGGCAATTCCTGATACAGGGCCTCTTATTCAACGTCAGATGGGCCTAGGTGCCTCTGGCATCCCCAGCATAACAATCCACGCTACCTGCTTGAGCTTTGTGGCAGCGCTGGACACAGCGGCCAGTTTGATCGGCAGTGGGCGTTATCGAACGATCCTGATTGTTACGTCCGAGATCGCCTCACCGGGTGTCAATCCTGCCCAGGCCGAAAGTGCGTCATTGTTGGGTGATGCAGCTGCTGCGGTGGTTGTCACTCGTACTGGTGCCGACGAAAGTTCGGCACTGCTTGCTGCCCATATTGAAACCTACGGCGACGGCGCCCATCTGACCCAAGTGGCGGGCGGCGGAACCAAACGCCATCCCAACCGTCCCGACTGCCAACCGGTCGAAAACCTCTTTCACATGGAAGGTCGCGCCGTAGCGCATTTTGCCCTCCGTTATAGCGAAGCCTTCCTTGAGCGCCTACGCCCTGGTCTATCCACTTGCCTGGGCGAGATCAAGTTGGTCGTCCCCCATCAAGCGAGTCTGCTGATGATTCGTTCGTTGACGCGCTATGGCTGGCCCGCCGAGCAGATTGCAGTTTCACTGGATCGGCTGGGCAATTGCATCGCCGCCTCGATCCCTTGTACACTCTACGAAACAATCCGCGCGGGTCGAATCCAGCGCGGCGAGCAAATCCTGCTGGTCGGCACAGGAGCAGGGCTATCTTTGGGTGGAGTCATTCTGCGCTATTAAAGCACTACACGGAGAAAAGGAGAATATCATACACGTCGTTCTCTGTGTACTCCGTATCTCCTCGGTGCTCTCTGTGTCCTCCTCTCAAAACCAAGCTGGAACAATCCAGAAACGTTTGATAGACAAAATAGATGATATACTAAAAGATACCTTATCTTCCTATTCTTCAATAAGGAGCAAATTCCGATGGCCTTCAAGTTTCCCAGCCCAGAATGGACCGAACAGTTTGTCAATGAGATCAACGGCAGCGACGCCTATGCCAGTGCTGCCAAAAACTGGGAAGGTGATATTTCCCTCGTTATCGATGGTGGCGGTGCCATCTATCTTGACCTCTGGCATGGCAAGTGCCGTTCGGGCAAGTATCTCGACGATCCACACAGTGAAAAGCCAGCCTTTAAGATCAGCGCCACGCACGACAACTGGGTAAAGGTGCTCAAGGGCAAGCTTGACCCGATCCAGGGGCTCATGACACGCCAGATGAAACTCGAAGGCAACTTGGTCAAGATCATGCAGAACGTCAAAGCGGCGCAAGAATTGGTCAAATGCGCTACCAAAGTGCCAGCAGAAGTGTAAAAGGTTACGAATTACGAGTTACGAGTTACGAATGATTGCTCCCGATCATTTCGTAACTCGTAACCCGTAATTCGTAATTCCCAAAGGATTTCATATGTGGTTTTTTAATTCGCCGGAAATTGCCTATGGCGATGAGGCATTGAGTTATCTTGCCGATTTGCCGGGCAAACGTGCATTTATCGTCACCGATCCTGTGCTGCAGAGCATGGGTTTTTCGGCGCGTGTCGAAGAACAGTTGCATAAGGGCGGGATCGAGAGCACCGTATTTGCCGAAGTCGAGCCGGAGCCCAGTTTGCAGACGGTGCGCAAAGGGGCAGCGCTATTGGCAGAATATCAGCCCGACTGGATCATCGGACTGGGCGGCGGCAGTGCGATGGACGCCGCTAAGAGTATGTGGGCGCTCTATGAGCGACCCGACCTGCAAGTCGAAGAGATCAGTCCGATCTATCGTTTGGGTGTGAGCAAGGCGAAGATGATCGCTATCCCCACCACTGCGGGTACCGGCAGCGAGGTGACCTGGATGGTGGTATTGACCGATCTGGAGCAAAAGAAGAAGTTGGCACTGGGCAATCGTGAACTGACGCCGACCATTGCCATCGTCGATCCTTCGCTCACCGCCAAGCTGCCGGCCAAGATCACTGCTGACACTGGCATTGACGTCTTGACCCACGCCATTGAAGGCTACTGCAATAACTTTCACAACGATTTTAGCGATGCACTTTGTCTCAAGGCTACCGAGTTGGTCTTCCGCTATCTGCCGCGCGCAGTAGCAAATGGGGCAGAGGATGGGGAAGCCAGAGAAAAGATGGCCAATGCCGCAACGATTGCAGGTCTCGGCTTTGGCAATTCCTTTGCGGCGCTTGCTCATGCGATGGGGCACAGTTTTGGTGCCTACTTCAAAATTGCCCACGGGCGCACCGTCGGTCTCTTTTTGCCCTATACGATGGAATTCAACTTGCAGGGTGGTGTTGCACGCTATGCGGATATTGCCCGCTATCTGGGTATCAGCGATGGCAAAGATGAAACCGAAGCCAGTCAAGCGTTGATCCGTGCCATCCGCGAGTTGGAACGGACGATCGGGCAGCCCACTTCAGTTGCGGACATGGGTATCAGCCGCCAGGAGTTTGAGAAAGCACTGGAAGCCATTGTACCGAACGCCGAACTCGATAATGGTATCCTCCCTTCAGTGCGTATGCCGCAAAGCGAAGAATTACAGCAGCTTTTCTTGTACGCCTACGAAGGAAAGTCGGTAGATTTTTAAGCAGCAAGCAGGGTGCAGGGTGCAGATCTGCCATTGCCTTCTGCAACTTGCACCTTGACACCGTGACCCATCAAACGCAACTGGAAACACTCACCCAGATCAACACAGATGACATCCTTGGTGCGATTGGATTGGGTGAGTTACGCCGTGGGCGAGGTCTAGTAAAGCTGCTCTGTCGTCCACCGGCGCAACGGTTTGCCCGTCAGGTGCTCGATTTCGATTGTCAAGTAGGTGAGTCTGGTTTGGCAGTCGCCAGCGTTGATATGCTGAAAACCCTGCACAATCAGCTCGTCATTCAAGGATGTGAGCATATCCCTGCTCATGGTCCACTCTTTTTTCTCTCCAACCATCCCGGCCTGACTGATACGATTGCCCTCTTTGCGAGCATTGCACGCCACGATCTGCGTGTCCTGGCTGCCGATCGACCGTTTCTTCGTGCTCTTAGGAACACAAGCCGCTATCTGATCTACCTGGACGAGCAAAAGGGGCAAAATCGTAATGCGGTACGCCAGGCAGTCAACCATCTCAAAGCAGAGGGTGCCTTGTTGACCTTTCCTGCGGGCAAGATCGAGCCAGATCCGGCTGTGCTGCCCGGAGCGGTCGAAGCGTTGCAAAGTTGGTCAAAAAGCATCGCTCTCTTTGTGCGCCAGGTGCCCACAGTACGATTGGTGCCAGTCATGGTCAAGGGAGTGCTTAACCCGCAAGCACAGCGCCATCCTTTGCGTCTACTCCGCCGTAGCCAGAAAGATCGAGAATGGTTGGCAGCCATGCTGCAGATCCTGATTCCTGCCTACCAATCAGTTACCGTGCAGGTACGCTTTGCCCCGCCGCTACAATTGGCCTATCTCAGACAGAACGATGACGCGGTCATGTCTGCCGTCCGTGCTTCCATGCAGGCGATGATCGAAGATTGTCAGTAAGTCAATGGGATAATAAATCAGTAGACAGTGAATCAGTAAAGACTGTTCCACTGATTCACTGTCTACTGATCACTTCCTAGTACACGTACGCCGTGCCATTGCGATGTTTGACGCCGTTTTTGAGCACGCCTTCCACGCTGTCGAGCACACGTTCAATATCGCTGGCAGTCACATGATAATTGGTGACCGCCCGCATCCGTCTACCGCCCGTCGGGTTGATGCGGATACCCTGGTCGGCTAGTTCTAGTGAAAGTTGGGCCGGGGTCAAGTCAGCCTTTTGTACCTCAAAGAAGACCAGGTTGGTCTCCACATTCTTGGCGTCGATCGCAATGCCATCCATCGAAGCAAGTCCGTTGGCCAGCAACTTGGCATTGGCATGATCCTCAGCCAGCCGATCGACCATTTCAGTAACTGCCACAATCCCGGCAGCAGCCACGATGCCCGCCTGTCGTTGTGCTCCTCCCACCACCTTGCGTGCCCGATAGACACGCTTGATAAATTCCTTCGAGCCTGCCACCACCGACCCAACCGGCGCTGCCAGTCCCTTGCTGAGGCAGACGCTGACACTGTCAGCCTTTTCGACCAAACGCTTCGGCGGCAGACCCAAGGCGACTGCCGCATTCCAAAGCCGGGCACCGTCGATATGCAACTTCAAGCCTTTACTATGCGCAAAATCACCGACAGCGTCCACGTATTCTGGTGGCAGCACTCGACCGCCTGATTTGTTGTGGGTGTTTTCGAGGGCAACCAAGCGTGTGGTTGTGTAGTGCGGATCATCGTGATGAATCGACGCCTCGATGTCAGCGATATTGAGCGTACCATCAGCATTCGTCGGTACGGGATGAAAGACTGCACCACCGAGGGCCGAAGAGCCACCCTGCTCGGCGATAAAAATGTGACAGCCATCGCCTAAGATCACTTCATCGCCACGTCCGCAATGGGCCAATACGCTGGTCAGGTTGCCCATCGTGCCGCTCGACACAAAGAGCGCCGCTTCCTTGCCCAACATAGCAGCAACCATCTCCTGCAATGTATTTACAGTTGGGTCTTCACCATAGACATCGTCACCCACTTCGGCCTCGGCCATCGCACGCCGCATGGCGGGTGTCGGTTTAGTCACAGTATCACTACGCAGATCGATGATTGGGTTGCTCATGCTTGAGTCCTTTCTGGACAAAAAAAAAGAGATTGAGAGATTAGCAGATTGGTATCACGGAATCTTCCAATCTCCTAATCTCTCAATCTCTCAATTTCAGAACCTAGAGAGCCAGACAGAGTGACAAGCGAACTAACATCCCTCTTGTCATCTTGTCATCCCTTCAAAATTTAATTACAATCATCATGAAGGTTGATGAATCGGCGTAAGCGGAGTCACTTTGGGTGGCACATGGGCAGCGGGGATCGTAGCCAATTTACGCCACCGTTCTGCTGCGCCATGGCGAAAGAGGTTTGGATCGAAGTCAGCCAAAAACTCCCAACCTTCAATCGACAACCCCTCTTGAATGTCCTTTGTCAGATCAAACTCCAACGTGCGCCCGTCGGTACTCACCGAAAAGTGGAGCAACTGGTCATTGCCGTCGTCAATAATATCTACAACACAAGGACGGGTTGTTCCCATCGGTTTGCGGAAGAATGCCGCTGAGCAACGCGAACAAAAGGGAAGCGATGCATCACAATAACTACGATCCATTACGATTTTCATAACCCTCCCTATCGAATGTTTCTATTCTCCACGCCTTTGGGGATAGCGAATCGTCGAATCGCCTCATGTGCGATTCACAGGAATATATAAAAACATAAACCTGAATATAAGAGGGCGGAATCGTCCAAATGGCTAGTCTTTTTACTGGTCACATTGTTGGTTTGAAGCATGATGCGTAGTACATGTTCCCTGATCCGTGAAATTTATTGTCAACCTATACCTGACACCTATCACGCATCATACATCATTCACCCCGTTAACGCTGTCCCAGCATAAACTGCTCCACCTTAGCAAAGAGCCGCTCCAAATCTGCCTCGGTGCAGACCCCCATATGAGCAATACGGAAGGCTTGGCCCTTGAATTTGCCATAGCCATCGGAGATTTCCATATCGAAGTGGGCCAGGTACTTATTGAGCGCACTGATATCGATTCTCAAGTTGTTCGTGACTGTCGTCACCGTGACTGAGCGATATCCGTCCTCGGCCATTAGATCAAAATCGTGTTTGAGTGCCCATTGGCGGGTTTTCTCTGCCATACGCTGGTGGCGAGCATAGACATTTTCGATACCCTCCTCCATCATCAGGTCAAGTTGCAAGCTCAAAGCACGCATCAACGAGATGGCAGGCGTGGCTGGCGTTGTATTCTTCACACGCGACTTCTCCAGATTGATGAAATCCCAGTACCAGCCACGCCCCTTGACTGTCTTGGCCTTTTCCATCAAGCGGTTGCTGACGGCACAGAAGGCCAGTCCAGGCGGCAATGCAAATGCTTTTTGCGAAGAAGTCAAGAGAATATCGAGATCCCAGGCATCAAAGGGAATCGCAACCCCACCCGCCGAGGAGACGGCATCGACCATCACCAACGTCTGTGGGCTTAGTTCGCGCACAGTTTTGGCGATCTCGCCCACGGGGCTCATGACGCCAGTGCTTGTCTCATTGTGCACCACGGTGATCGCCTCGATTGGGCCGTCTACGAGTGCTTTGCGCAGTGCCTCGGCCACTTGCTCGGGTTTGACCGCAGTGTTCCAGGGAATATCAACTCGAATCGTTTCCTTATCGCAGCCCTCGGCGCAATTGAACCAGCGTTCGCTAAAGGCACCGTTGACAAAACAGAGCACTCGTTTGCTGACGGCGTTACGAATTGCCGCTTCATGCAAACCCGAACCAGAAGCAGCCAGGATAAAAACTCGATCCTTGGCTTGAAAGAGCGTGCGTAGTTGACTTTCACATTTCGCAAAGAGTGACTCAAATTCATCACTGCGATGGCCGATCATCGGTGCACTTTGGGCAGCCAAGACTTCGGGCAGTACATCAGTGGGGCCAGGAATAAAGAGTCGTTGTGCCGGTTTATTTTGGATTGACATAAATAGTTTGTTCCTATCTTCACTTTTCATCTGTGATTTTTTGAACAATATAACGTATTCAAGGCGACTCAACAATTTTTATAACAATTGATGGCATGTTGCGACTTGCCTTTGCGGCGCGCAGCCAGTTGCTATATTCAATCTTCTACTATAGCCATATCGTTTTTTAGAATTATCGTAATGACATCACCCTACAAATTGAAAGCTATTATTAAGTTTTGGTTGTTAAGGTTTGTGCGAAGATAAGGTGGCGACAATACTTACCCAGAACTTCACAATAGGAGGGTTTTATGACGAATTATAAAATGCAACGAATCAGCATACGGTCCACCACCTCAGTTTCCCGAGTTTCTGTGCTTTATACACCGTATCACTGCCCTCAACTTCAATCCTTTTATGTGCAGAGTGCCCTGGCAATTTTGATGACACTTTGTGTTCTGCTCGCTAATCTTGCCATCGCCAAAGCAGACAATACAGCGAATGTCGGTCACGTCCATACCGTTCTGCTCAGCGGTAACGAGGTCAAAGATTTGCCTGGAGCAGTCTTAGTGGGTGATGGAATTGTTTGGAGCAACGTGAGCAACCAAACCATTGTCATCGAGCGCACCAGCGGCTTTCGCCTCTTTTTGCCCTTGCTGCAAACAGAAAACAAATCCTCATCTGCCGAGCCGTCGTTAGAGCAGGGAACAGACAAGGGCAGCAATCTGCTGGGCGAGTCGGCCTCGGCTTGGATCATTGAAGCGGGCGAATCTATCACCATGGAATTTGACCAGCCAAACTTTTATACCTTCAAATTTGACGGTACCGCAACGCAGCAGTGGCAAATTGTGGTGAATGCGGAGTAATTGCAATACTCCGTTTGCTAACAGACAAAGCAGATCAAGATTGTACAAATGGTAGGTGAGGTCTAAGTGTCATGTCTATAAGCACCAGGTTGAACGGTTATGTTTCCCATGTAGCGTGATTCGTGAATGGTTAGCGAAAATTCACACATCACACTTCACGGATCTCCGAACCTTGGATAGATCATCGTGGCGTATCCGGAATTCACACCAAGCGTATTAGACCTTTGTGCGCTACCGTTCTTTGATCACTCAACCACACACATAGGAACAAAAATACAGAGTGAGTTGCTACGCCATGTTACAATTGTGGGAATGAAAAGAAGAGAATTCTCGCCAAAACATCGTAAGACTTCCCTCGCATCCACGCCAGCAGAGAGTGGAACCATCTACAAAGATCCCGGTGGACGGATTTCAGTGGCACTCACCATGCCTAACACCTATTATGTCGGGATGAGCAGTTTGGCGTTGCAACTGCTTTACCGCACCTTTAATCGCGCCGAAGATGTGGTCTGTGAACGGATCTTCTGGGAAAAAGGTGCCACCTTGGCGGGAAAGCCGCTACTCTCACTCGAAAACGAGCGCCCTGCCGATGAATTTGACGTTTGGGCCTTTACCATCTCGTGGGAGATGGACTATTTCAATGTGATTGATCTGTTGCGCCAGGCCAAGATTCCACCACTGGCAGCGGATCGCCAAGCTTCGACCCAATGGGATGGTCGTCCCTGGCCGCTGTTGATTGCTGGCGGGCCTGGTGTGACCATGAACCCGGAGCCTGTTGCGCCGATCTTTGATGCGATCTTAATCGGCGAGGGCGAAGAGGCGGTACCCCAGTTTATTGAACTCTGCCATGAAGGATTGGAAGATCAGGCAGTGCTTTTGGCTGAATTGGATCGCACCCCTGGTTGGTACGTGCCAACGTTACGCCCTTCCAGTCGGACGCATCCCCACTTCAAACAGGTGGAGCGACTGTGGGTACGCCAACTGCCCGACTTCGATACCACCAGTGCCCTCTACACAGCGGACTCCGAATTTTCCAACATGCACCTGATGGAGATTGCACGCGGTTGTGGGCGTGGTTGTCGCTTTTGTCTGGCTGGATATGTCTACCGCCCCCCGCGCGAACAGCCGCTCGAACGTCTGCTTGTTTCCGCTGAAAATGCCGTTCTTTCTGGCTACACGAAAATTGGTTTAGTCAGTGCCGCTGTCAGCGATCACACACAGATAGACGAACTTGCGACCGAATTGCAGAAGATGGGCGCATCAATCTCTGCCAGCTCAATGCGGATGGACCCGATCAGCGTGCCATTGATCAAGGCCATGGCTGAAACCGGAGCACAAAATCTCACCGTTGCACCTGAAGCGGGCAGCCAGCGCCTGCGCAATGTCATCAACAAGACGCAGACCGAAGAGCAGATGATGCGTGCCGTCTCGTTGGCGCAGGAATTCAACTTTCCACAGCTAAAGCTCTACTTCATGGTCGGCCATCCGACGGAGAACGAAGAGGATATTCAGGCGCTGATCGACTTCACGCTGGAAGCACGCAAACGCTTCAAACGGCGTATTGCGATCAATGCGACTCCCTTTGTGCCCAAGGCGCACACTCCCTTTCAGTGGGAGGGCATGACGCCGATTGACACAATCCGCAAACGACAGAAGAGCATCTTTTCGGCGCTGGCGCGTCATGGTGTTGATGTGCGTGCCGATTCGCCGGATTGGGCCGAAGTACAAGCCGTGCTCAGCCGGGGGGATCGACGACTGGTTGACGTGTTGTTAGCGATTCCATCTGGCGGACTGACAGTGCGTGCCTTCTTTAAAGCGATGGAAGAAGCAAGATTGAATCGGGAAGACTATGTCGGTCGTTGGGAGATTGGCGCGCCTTTGCCGTGGGATATTGTGCAGAGTGGCGTCAGCGAAAATTACTTTCACTACGAATTGAAGCTAGCGGCACAAAGCCAGACCGGCCTCTCCTGTCCGCCGGATAGCGCAGGATGTCTCACCTGTCAGGCATGTGATGAAGATTGGGCGTTCCGCTACGGCGCTAACAGCAACCGCCCCATCGCTTTGGCTGCTGGTGGCGCACCTGCCAAAGGTGGCCCCTGGCGTGCCCAAGATTGGCAACCCTGGAGCAAACTCAAGGGAGAGAAGCACGGCGTGGTGACGCCGATTGTGTTAGAGGAGAAGGTTGAGATTAGGGATTGACCGGTAAGATACCGCAATCTCGGTTTTCGTTAATGGAATGATAATATGTCATTCTGAAACATATCACTCTGAGGAGCGGCTATTTGCGACGAGGAATCTTGGTCGGTCTGCATCGCAAGATTCTTCGCTCGAAAAAGCCCTCATTCAGAATGACATGTTTCTCGACTACCGAACAATCTCAATTTACACTGGACTCACGGTCAATCTTCAATCTCTATCGTTGATATGCTTATTCTTCGGACGCAGCTTTCCGCTTGCGCCAGATGCGGCGGCGAGCGGAGCCATTTTCGTCCGACGTCTGCTCCGCCAGAGGGCGAACCAGACGAGGTGCAGGGCGATTGGGTTGAACGACGGGTTGTTCTTGTGGCACAACCAACGCACGACGAGGTGTTTCTTGAGCAAAGAGCCGCGCTGGTTCACGTTCGATTGTGCGAGTGGAGGGTGCCTGATTTTGGCCTCGATTGGCGGAGGGTTGACCAGCAGGTTTCCGCTGGCGCTCAGCGCCATTTCCGTTGGGAGAAGAATTTTGCTTCACGGGTGATTGGGCCGTGGCCGGTCTGTTTTGCTTTTGTGCAGCATTCGAGTTGCCATTGCGTCGGTTTTCGACAGGTGCCACAGCCTCTCGTTTGCTGGTAGGCTTGGGCGTGTTGAGCCGTTGTGGTTGGCGTTGATTCGGTAGTGAGTTACCATTGCTTGCGCCCGTACCAAAACTTTCGGGCGAGAAGCCGTTGTAGTCAAAACCATCAAACCGTCGTCGCTCGATCCGCTTGCCCAACACCTTTTCGATATCACGCACCATGTCGATGTCGGCAGGCGTGGCAAAAGTAAACGCTTCGCCGTTCTGCTCCGCCCGCCCGGTTCGGCCAATTCGATGAGTGTAGGCATCGGTAGTATCCGGCATGTCGAAGTTAATGACATGGCTAATTTCGTCGACGTCGATGCCGCGTGCCGCGATATCGGTGGCAACCAGGATGTCGTATTTGCCATCTTTGAAGCCGTTGATCGCTTCCTGACGACGATTTTGCGCCATATTTCCCTGCAGGGCAGCAACCCGATAGCGCTTGGTCTCCAAGTCGGCAGCCAGGAAACGAGCACGCCGTTTGGTACGGGTAAAGATGATCACACGGCCCGTGGCGGTTTTCTCCAACATGGCGAAGAGCAATTTGTTCTTCAAGCCATCGGTGACCGGGTAAAGTGCATGCGACACTGTATGCGCCGGTGCAATCTGACCAATCTGAACGGTGACTGGATCCGTTAAAATATCACGGGACAGTTGTCGGATGTCGTCGGGCATGGTGGCCGAAAAGAAGAGCGTCTGCCGTTGTTTGGGCAGATGGGCCAACAATTTACGAATGTCGGGCAAAAAGCCCATATCACACATGCGGTCGGCTTCGTCTAGCACCAGCACTTCAATCCCCGAGAGGTCGATGGTGCGGTCGCCAATGTGATCGAGCAAGCGCCCCGGACAGCCAACCACCACTTCGACGCCGCGTCGCAATTCGTTGACCTGGTTGACTTTGCTGACGCCGCCATAGATGGGAAGGCTACGCACCTTGGTGTTACTGCCGTAATCGATAAACGACTGGTGAATCTGTTCGGCTAGTTCACGGGTAGGGGCGACAATCAAAGCACGAATTTTACGGGTGGGGCCTTTGAGCAGATGCTGAAGGATGGGAAGGGCAAAGGCGGCAGTTTTGCCAGTACCGGTCTGAGCAAGACCAAGGATGTCTTTTCCTACCAGAACTACCGGAATGGCCTGTTGTTGAATGGGGGTGGGTGTTGTATAACCCGCAGCACGAACGCCCGCCAAAATGCGCGGGTCGAGGCTGAATTCTTCGAATTTCACGAGAGTCTCCTTGACATTACGAGCCAAGTCGCACTCTCAGCCCTAAAGTACAAAAATGTGGCGGCAACGTGGCCACCTCTACAAATACCTAAACGGTTCTGCTACCAGAACCTGACAGACTATGAATGATAACAGTTGCCGTTCAGTTACACAAAAGTAGTCAGCAAACCGCAACAATTGTGCTTGCATCATTGCCAAACAAACGTTAAAATTTCTATAGTATTCAGTAAAGTGGCTGTTGATTATAATTTACACAGATAACAATTGGTATATACCTATATCCACAAGAGTGAGTACGTAGCAACCTGTTGTACCGTTAGGAAATCAAATTTCCGAAAGGAGTCGCACATGCGATCAATGCCGACAAGCACTCATCGACGCTGGCTAACTTTGTTGACCACCATCCTTCTCCTTCTTAGCCAGACAACCACCGTTTTCGCCGCAACACCGATCGCAATTAGCCAGGCTGGTAGCAATAACGATACGCCAGCCGAGGATGGATCATTAGGGAATGCAGAAGAGCAACCCACGGAGGCAGATCCAGCCAACGCTGTTCAAGATTTGGAGGGAGTCGAAACTGCCGTGGTCCAAATTGAAGCGGTAGGCACCTTCCGTGACCCACAGGAAGGGCTCATGGTCAATGCCGCTGGCCGTGGCTCGGGTTTCATTATTGATCCGTCAGGTATTGCTGTTACCAACAACCATGTGGTTACAGGTGCTGGCTTGCTCAAGGTCTATGTGGCAGGCGAAAAGAAAGCCCGCAATGCACGTGTGTTGGGTGTTTCCGAATGTTCCGACCTAGCCGTGATCGACATCCAAGGCGACGGCTTTCCCTACCTCACCTGGTATAACAAGCCGATCAAGGTCGGTCTTGATATTTATGCCGCAGGCTTTCCGCTGGGCGATCCAGAATATACCCTTGTAAAAGGCATTGTCGCCAAGGCCAAGGCCGATGGCGATACCAACTGGGCTTCGGTTGAGCATGTCATTCAACATGATGCAGCAATCAATCCAGGAAATTCTGGCGGCCCCTTGATAACCAAGGATGGTCTCGTGGTTGGGGTTAACTATGCTGGCAATTCCGAAACGCAGCAAGCATTTGCGATTGCCGAAGATGTGACACGCCCAATCGTACAGCAACTGCGGACAGGCATTGACCTTGATTCGATTGGATTGAATGCTACAGCAGTCTCCAATGGCAAAGATTTTGCTGGCATTTGGGTTTCTTCTGTCGCCTCCGGTTCCCCAGCAGACAAGGCTGGCATCCTGCCCGGCGATATTGTTATGAGTATGGAAGGGATTTCACTCGCCACTGATGGCACCATGAAGGATTACTGCGACATTCTGCGCAGCCACGATCCGCTCAAAGATACACTCTCGATTGAAGTCTTGCGTTCCGACAGCAAGGAAGTACTGCAAGGGCAGCTCAATGGCCGTCCACTACAACTGAGCTTCTCACTGGCTGACCAGGTACAGGAAGAGGGCAATTCGCCCGACTCTGGCAATCAGGGATCTTCCGAAACCATCACCTACACAAACTATGTGACGATCAGTGATACCAATCACATCGTCACGATGGATGTGCCGGAAGAATGGAGTGATGTGCGCGAGGGCGATTGGAAAGTCGATGATAACGTGGTCGGCTTCCGCCTCTTTGCCTCGCCCGATCTGGATCATTTCTCGGACGATTGGAGCATTCCGGGGGTAATCTTTGGTTACTCTGAAGATCTGTCAGGCAGCAAAAGCCCCGAGGATCTGGTCAATGATTACGATTATTCAAAGGATTGCAAGACCGAAGGCACAGTCGAGGAGATGCCTGAAGGCTTCTTTGTCGGCAACTACAAGTCGTGGAATGACTGTGGAAAAGAGGGTGGTAGTTCCGTGCTCTTGGTTGGATTAACACCAGCCGAAAACCCGGGCTATGTGGTGCTGCTCGAAGTCTACGCCGCCAGCCAGGCCGACCTCGACGCAACCGACCGCATTCTGGATTCGTTTGTGGTAGCAGGGACCGAAAATAATGGCGCAACCACCACTGACAATGGCTCGACAAGCAGCGTCAGCGAAGACGACGTGCGCGCCGCAGTCGACACCAGCGGTTTGCGCTACGATTATGCTTTTGTCAACAACGACGCCATTGGCGGCCTTATCCCCAGCGATTGGCAAGATCAGAGCACCGAGGATTGGACCAGTGAGGACAAGAAAGAGACCTACGGCGTGATCTTCAAAGCCTCATCTGATCTGAAGGGATTTGATGAGACTTGGGAGACTGCGGGCGTTTCAGTGCGCAGCGCCACGGATCTGACTGAAGATATCGACGTTGATAATTGGCTGGACAGCGATGTTGAAGCGCTCAAGGATGATTGTAAGTATGACAAGAAGCGCAAAGTCGCCAGCCATGACATTGTAGGACAAAGCTGGGAAGGCAAGTACGACGTCTTTACCAAGTGTGGCAAGGCGAACAACACCTACTACGTGGCAGCGCTCAATTCAGTACCGACAGGCAATTTCGTCTATGTTCTCTTCATGACTGTCAACAGTTCTGACCGCGAAGCCTTCGATGTCTTTATGAAGAGCTTCTTCCTCGAAGCCGCTACGACAGCACAAGGCCCAGCGGTGGAAGAGTCATCGCTGGTCTCCGTTACCGATGATACAGGGCAAATTACGATCAATGTGCCAACCTCGTGGAGCGATCTGAAGAGTGAAGATTGGATGGGCAACGGCGATGTGCTTGGGCCTTCCTTCTACGCTGCCGAGGATGTTTCAAACTTTGGTGAGGATTACAATGTACCGGGTCTCTTTGTCGGCGTCGGTCCAGGGCTGATGGAAAATGTTACGGTCAACAAGATGCTTGACTCGTTGCAGGATGTATTCAACAGTGATTGTACCTACAATGATCGCTACGACTACGAGGATGAGAAGCTGACTGGGGCGATTGACACCTTCACCGAATGTGGCAAGGTAAAAGGCGAAGTGCTCAGTGTATTGGCCGCTGCGCCCAAGGACAATCCTTCTACCCTGGTTGTCGTCTTTGTCAACTCGCCAACAACCAACGACACCGTTGACTTTGCACAGGTGCTGCAACCGCTCGATGTGGCCGACGTGACCATCGATAATTCTGGCAACAACGGATCATCCACCAGCAGCGGACTTGGGGATGGCAACAACAACGACAGTGGCAATAGCGACAGCGGCAACAGTGACAGTGGGAATAGCGATAGTGGGAACAGTGATTCCGGCAGCGATACTCCCGTCACTACGGTGACCGTGGTCGCCCAAACGTTGAACGTGCGTGAAGGGCCAGGCACGAACTATAAGGCTGTGACCACCGTCAAGAAGAACGATGAGCTTGGCGTAATCGGCATGGCGCAAAACTGTGCCTGGCTCTATGTGCTAACCCCCTCGATTGATCTCGGTTGGGTGGCAGGAACAGCCCAATATGTCAAGTTCAGCGACGGCAGCAGTTGTGCCGATTTAACCGATGTCTCAGCCCTGGCGCCGCCCGCACCCAGTGGTTCTAGCGGTTCCAGCGGATCAAGCGGATCACAGGCTGGCACACCCAACGCCAAGAAGGGCTGTATTCAGTTCCAGAATCACATTGGTGCCGAAGCCACGGTCACGATGACCAACAAGGGCAATGGCAAGGCCGAAACCTTCAAGGTAGCCAAGGACATCGACTTCGACAAATGTTTTGATCCTGGCAAATATGCCATGACCATCGACGTTCCCCCGCCCTGGGGATCGCTCAATGCCGATCTCGAGTTGAACGCTGGCGACTACTACGCTTACCCGATCGAGGGCGAGAAGTAGAAGATGAGAAGATGACAAAGTAAAAAAGTGAAGGGGTGACATGATGTCACCCCTTCATTATTTCATGCACTCTGTCATTCCGAAGGGATCCTGGCCTTACTACGCTTGATGTCGATCCAGAACAGCGATCAGGCTCCATGCTTTACAAACTCGTCGAACCGACTCACGAAGGATTCCTTCGGAATGGCAATCGACCTTCCAGGAATAGGCAACTCCGCTAGTCGCTTCGTCACTCTCCCACCCCGCCACCCATTCATCATTTGCAGCTCACTACACTCAACTGATCGCTGTACATCACAATCTGTCCGCCGGTACCGTCGTTGTAGGCACCTACCAGGAGTTGAACTGCCTGTCCCCGGAAGGCAGTCAGATCGAGATCAATGGGTTGCCACTGTTGAGCATCCGCGCTGGAGCGATAGGGCTGCTGGAGTCCGCCATTGGCGTCATTCAGCCAGAGGTAGACGTAATCTTTGTCGTCGGCTTGACTGCTGCTGGCAATCCAAAGCTGCCCAGTGAGCGAGATGCTGGTGGCGTCAGCAGGCAACGTGACATATTGGTAGGCACCGCTGTAGCTGAGCCGATTGGCTTCGCCGCTGGGCAAACCAGTGCGCAAACTGCGTGCTCCAGAATAAACCTGTTCGCGGCTATAGACGGGTGTGAAGGCCGTGGCGGGCAACACCCAGGCGCTGTCATCTTCAAAATCGCCGTTCAATAACACTTCACTGCAATTCTGCGGCATCGGTGTCGCCATGACCTGGCTGGTGCTCTCCGGGGTCGATGTCACTGGCGAGCTGGAAGCGACCGTATCGCTGACCGTTACAGTCGTTTGACTGCTCTCTGTCGTCGTGAGTGCAGTACTATCACTCACCACCAGACTTTCACTGACAGCAGTCGAGGCGGTTACCACGACGGAGCTTTCCACGCTTGCGGCAGGTGGCACCGTTTCTTCTGCGCCATCAGACACGTAGGCCAGGAACTCGCTGGGCATAAAGGCCACCTGGTTGCGCAGGTTAAAGGTGATGCCCGTTGGTCCGCTGACCTGGAAATAGCAGGTTGCCGGTTGCAGGTTGCAGTTACTATTGGTGGACCATTGCTCGGCAAAGGGAACTTTCAGCCGCTGCCAATCGCCGGTTTGACCCGCCGACGGCCCCATAAACAGCCCCTGATCAGTTGCAGCCAACATGCCCGATTGCTCAGCATTCGGGCGGAAGGAGATCAGCGCTTTGACCGATGCCCCTTGCACGCTGGCCGGAGCATCACTCCAAGTCACGCCATCATCGCTTGAGGACCAGATCCCCTGCGCATCGGCGACGTAGAGATCATCTTCATTGCCGAGTGGCAGGATCGTGTTACCGGTGTCGGTCGCATAGAGGGCGAGCGGCTGTTTCATGCCCGACGGCAAAATCGACTCCCATTCGCCGACGGTTGAGTTGGTGGCATCGTAGGCAGCACGCAGCAGGAAGGGCTGTCCCTTGCTATCGCTACCGCCCGCATAGAAGGCGCTCCATTGCGGTGCTGTATTGACCGCTGCGGCACTGGTACGAATTTCAAGCAGTTGGGCACCAGACGCGAGCGGCCAATTCAATGCTGCGCTGTCCCGCCAAGTGACACCGCCATCGGTCGAGAGCGCTGGTCCGTCACAGGTGGCGGCCAGAATCGTTTCCGGTTGTCCTGGCAACACCATCAACGGCTGGCGAGCTTGATCGCTGCTGACCAAGCTCCAAGTCGCCCCTTGATCATCGCTGCGATAAAAGTCCTGTGCGTCGCCTGTGCAGGTGGCTCCAGTCCAGCGCAAGGAAGCGCCGCTATAGAAGACGCCCAAGGTCTCGTCGCCCTGATGCGAGATGATAAATTCCTTGTGCTCGGGTTCTTTGCTGACTAGACGCCAACTGGGTGCGCTTTGTGGCGCAGCGGGGTCGAGATCGAAGCGATAGAGCGCACCATCCTCGCCAAGTGCCATTGCCACAAAGCCAGCGGCGGCATAGTCGTTCCAGCCATAGTAGTGCGCCAAGGGCGAACCATCCGGAATCTGTTGTGCGCCCAGCGCCAGATCAACCATCGGGGTAGCGAGTTGCACCCATTTGCTCGGCAGCGCTTCGTCCACACTGGCACGCACGCCACGATAGAGGTGAGTCACTTGCCTGGCAACGTCAACCAGCGCAACTTCATCGCTGCCCAACAACAGGGGATAAGTGCCGTCACCAAAGGAGTAGATCAGTTGCCACTCCCCACTGTCAGCCAGTTGGTAGAGCTGACCATCGCTTGCACCGATTAGTACCGACGATCCTGCCGCATGGTTGACCAGATCAAAACTCACAGCAAGGCCAAGCTGCTGAGCCGCTGCCGCAGTGTCGGGTAAGGTCGCAACCTGGGTCCAGGCTTCACTGCCACTAGTCAGTTTCCACAGGACAAGCTGTTCCGCTTGGGCAGTAATCACCCAGGCGGTACCGTCGTCCGCACCATGGACTGCGCTTTGGACAGTGCCTTCTAGACCGGTATTGCGAGGTTGCCAAGTGACACCTTCATCCTGGCTAAACCAAAGCACATCTTCGGCTGAATCGGGCGCAATCCAAAGCCCATCGGGTGCAGCGGCGATGAAGCGGGCTGCCTGGTCGCTGACTTTCTGCCAGCGGTAGCTCTGGGCGCTGCGCCGATAGAGGCCATCTTGGGCCGCCACCAGCAGATCCGGTTGTGCCTGGTTGAGCTGGGTCAGACTACGAATGTGAACCGAGTCAGGTAAGGGGAAGGGCTCGACCAGGTTACTGCTGGCCACCAGTGCGCCATTGCCCAAGAGATACCATTCGATGCCTTGCGTGGCGGCGGCCTTGGTGATTGGTCCAGTCAGCGAATGGGTTGGCGAAACCACGGTTTGCGCAGTTTTGGCTACCGTTGCTGCCGGGGTCGCGGCCTGGGTCGGAGCAACCGTCGCAAGCTTGGTTTCGCTTGCAACTTCAGTCGCAGTGGAGGTAGGTGGTTCAGTGGGAAGGGCGGTCGCAGTGTCAGTTGGTTTGGGCGTGCTGGTAGCAGTTGCGCTGGCGGTAGCAGTGGGCGTATCGGTTGGCACGGGTGTATCTGTGGCGGTCGAGGTCGCTGTATCAGTCGCCGTGGGCAACTCGGTTGCTGTTTCGCTTGCGGTTGGCGTGGCTGTCGCAGTCGGAGTCGCGCTGGCAGTTGCCGTGTTTGTTGCTGTTGCAGTATTGGTGGGTAGAGGTTTAGCTGTGGCAGTCGCCGTGGCCTTGGCACCTTTAGCTGGTGGCGTCGAGGCCGCCTGGTCGCCAGCAGGGCGGCAGGTAACATCCTGGTCAAACTCGTAGGCACCAATGTCCCAGCCAAAGGTTTGGTCGCCGTTGCCGTCGCAGGGGCGCAGGACGTTGTCAAAATCACGGCTGATATTGGCCAGGTCGCTGCCGCGATCAATGGCAGGACTGTCGCTCTTCAGTCGGAAGTCAAACTTGAGCGGATCGACAAAGTGCGGGTCGAGCGCCTCATTGCCATTCAGCCCCAAGACCTTGGCATGCACAACATCCTCGTAATCGCTGAGGTTGTTGAAAAAGAGATTGTTCTTGAGCTGTGGCACGCCACCAACGGCACTGAGAGCCGTCTGCATGTAGGCAAAGATATTGTTCTCGACCTGCGCTGTAGAAGTACCTTCAAAGGCCAACGACAGGGCACCGCTCAGCCAGGTATTATTGTAGAGGGTATAGGGTACGTCGCCGCTGACAAAGGTTTCGACGCCGATTACCAGGTTGTTGGCAATTTCAATCGGAGCAGTATTGCTGAGCGAGCCACTGAATTGCAGGTTGACGGTTGGACCGGTCACGACATTGGCTTCGAAGTGAACAGTAGGACCGATATTGATTAGACCGAACTGTCCCCCGGCCACAAAGTTATCAACAAAGGAGCCGTTGCCAAAGATCTGTGCACCGGCCAGAAAGGCATTTTCGACGATAGTCGCATTGTACAAACCGGTCAGATAGACGTTAACATCGGTACCTTTGCTGGCCCATTCAAAGTAATTGCCAGCGATGATCAGATCCTTGCCCGAGCCATCCAGTGCGGCGTTGCTACGCACGGTAAAGCCAAAGAGGCCCGAGCCTTCGGAGAGCGCAATCGAGCCGACGATGACGGTATTAGTGTAGCCATCGGCAGCATAGATCCAGGTGTTGGGCGGCGCAGGAACCGACTCCGTGTAGGTTCCTGGGGCGACAATGATGTCGGCGGGTTGCCCCTGAGCAAGGGAAGCAACCGCCAAGATGGCATCGGTAAAGGTGTTGTAAGGCGCGGCTTGTGTGCCATCGCCACCCGCCGCCGCCTGATGATCCAGGTAAACCGTCGCCACTTTGGCATCGGCTTGGACCAGGCGCTGTTTGCCGTAGAATTGGCGCAATGCACTCACCGGTGTGGCGTTGGGCCGCTGTTGCCAAAAGGCGAGCAGTTGCTCTACACTGGGCGTAGGCAGAATCCCTGTCGAATTGGCCGAACCGGTTGCCAGATTCGTGGCTTCTGGGGTATTCTGTTGCTCGGCCTGGCTAGCGTTGGTTGCCTGGAAGAGTCCAGAGGTAGCAGCCACAGCCTTGGGCAAAAGCGCCGCCGATAAAAAGAAACAAAGTACACCAATCAACAGGGCGAGATTGATGAAGAGGGTAAAGAGTGGTTTCGGACGCCACATAGATCAGTCCTTCGTTAGTCACAATAAGTTGACGAATCTATAGCCGCAAATAATTGCTATAGGAAATATTCCAAATACCATACATACCACTAAGTGTGTTGAAATTCATTATACAGTTTGCTTACACTTTTCCTTAAATAAGCAGGACGGCAAGTTGCAAGTTGCAAAGTAAGACTGCCACCTGCCACCTGCAACTTTTACCTATGGTCCAAAACATTCATCCCAATGGGGTTATCACCTACACCTTTGAAAGCTTGCGCGCTTTGCCGCTGCGGGCACATGTCAGCACACGCCACGGTGGTGTCAGCCCGGCACCGTGGAACACGTTGAACTTTAGCATTTTGCGTGGCGATAACCGGGAGCGAGTGCTGGAGAATCGAGCACGGTTGGCTGCGGCGTTGGGCATTGAGGCGAGCCAAGTCGTTGTCTGCCGCCAGATGCACAGCACTGGAGTCGCCAAGGTCGGTTGGGAGGATGCTGGCCACCTGATCGATGCGACCGACGCCTTGGTGACCGATGCGGTGGGTTTGCCGCTGCAACTGGTCTTTGCCGACTGCACGCCAGTGCTGCTCTACGACCCGCAGCATCATGCACTGGGGGTATGCCATGCGGGTTGGCGCGGCACGGTGAATGGTGCCGCCGCCGCTACCCTGTGGACGATGCAAGCCAGCTACGACACCCAGCCCGCCGACGTGCGCGCCTGTATCGGCCCCAGCATCGGCCCTGATAGTTACGAAGTCGGCGACGAGGTGTTAGTGCTGGCCACGGCCAAACTACCCTACGCCGAGCAACTCTTCACCTATCCCAACGGCCCCGAGCAACGCCCCTACTTCAATCTCTGGCGCGCCAATACCCTGCAACTGATAGAAGGCGGCATCCCCGAAACTCAGATTGAGATCAGCGGCATTGACACCGCCCAAAACACGCAGGACTTTTTCAGCCACCGGGCCGAGCAGGGGAAGTGTGGGTTGTTTAGTATGACAGCGTGGTTGGTTGAGAGGGAGGAGCCATGAGTCACAACGTCTTCCAGGAAGGATACGTTGCACTACTTTCTCTAAGGAAAGAGCCTTCCCGGAAGAGAATCACTTGGATCGTTAGCCAACATCAACGTTAGAAACCACCACGACGGACGGAACAGCCTGCTGCGCCAGTGCCTCTGCGGCAGCTTTCTTCTTGGCAACTCGGCGCTCAGCCATCAACTTGCGCGTCGCCTCGCGCTCGGCCTCGGTGCGCACCGAGCCAGGAACCAGCGCCGCCAGCACGCCTGGCTGATCCTGAAAGGCAATGCGAGCTGTGCTCATCAACATGCCAAACCAGTGCTTCGAGCGCTCGACTTGCAGCTTGCGCTGTTGAAGCGTGGTCCGCACATCGCTATACATCTGCGCCTGCAAGTCCTTGTTGACCACCATCTGCGCCAACAAGGCATCGACCTGCGCCAGATCCTCTACCGAAATGTTCACCGTGCGCAACGCCTCCTGGTAGACTGGGTTGGTGAGCATGGCGCTGTAGAAACTGCGCGCATGTTCCAACCATTCGGCATAGCGGTTACTGAGCGGTGCCAGCAGATGTTGCGCATCGCGATGCCCGGCATTGTCCAAGACACGGCGTGCCGCCTGCAAATGCACCTGATAACACTGCTTGACCTGCTTCCACTCATCATGGAAGCCATCGGTCGCCGCCATCTGCTTGCGTCGCTGCTCCTGCACCTGGCGAAAACTCAGCGCCGCCTGCTCAAAGAGCAACCGCCCTTCCTGCATCTGGGCTGCCCCAAAGCCATATTGGGCCAGAACCGCCACTGCCTCCATCCGACTTTCCAGAAAGTTGAGCACATGATCGCCATGAATCAGAAACTCGGCAATCGAACTCTTCTTGGCATAGAACATGCTTGTTGCTTCCTTTCCACAATGAACTTCGCTTTGTTCAATCAATACCTTAACGAGAAAATGCATCTCGTTAGCAAGTTAACGAATATAGAGAATCAACGGTTCCACTTGTGGAGAGGAATTTTCAAAATCAATGATCAATTGTAAAAACAGTGGAATTGTTCGGACAAGACAACAGCGAATGAAGAAAGGAACGAAAATAGCTCGTGACTTCTTCGTTCCTTTCTTCATTCGTTGTTGTTATGTTGTTCGGAGGGCCCCATAGTTACAAATCAGTACTTTTCCTGCTTGTGGCAAACGGATCACGACAGCCAAATGTGCGATTTCTAAAAGTGGCAAGTGCGCAAAGGCATCGTTATGCACTTTTTCAAGTTGTGGCAAGTGAATCACGGCCTTCAAATGCGCGCGCCGACAACATGGCAAACGCTCGTCGGCGACGCTGAACGCTTTTTCCAATTGTGGCAAACGGATCACGACACCCACATGTGCAATCACGCAACATGGGAAGTGCTCGTCGACGGCGCTGAACGCTTTTTCCGGTTGTGGCAAACGGATCACGACGCCCACATGTGCAATCACGCAACATGGGAAGTGCTCATCGACGGCGACGGATGCTTTTTTCGATGATGGGAAACGGATCATGACGTCCCGATGTGCGTTCACGCAGCATGGGAAGCACTCATCAACGCCGATGTGTGGATTTTGCCGTGATGGGAAGCGGACGTACACCTTTCCGGTAAAGCCAAGGATGCTGGTTGCTCCACTCTGGCTGCGAATGCAGCCAAAGACATTGTAGTTGACGCTGCCGACCAGGGTGCCGCTGTTGTCACTCAGCCCCGCACCGAATTGAGGGCGTCGGTGAGCAGGTATTGGCGATTGTTGCTCGTGTCTATCTGCGCTAGTGGGCCGTCGGCATACATGTAGGCGTGGCTGCCATCATCGATCAGCAGCGGATTCTCAGCCAGTCTGTCCCACAGATAGCTGGTGTTGAGACCGGAGATCACGGAACTGGTGCGCGCACCCAAGGCATCATAGTTGTAACTAGTAAAGTAATCTCAACCTAACAACTTTGAGTAAATATGTAAGAGATGAGTTTGATTCCCCTTTCTGGCTTTCAGGAAAAGCTCACAACGTTGTCTGCAACCTTAACCATCGTTGCTGACCATTATGTTCAACCACAATGCCCGTTAGCTCTCTACCGATATGGGATGCCATTGTGACCAACTCGATCCCACAATCCTCCAATTTAAAAAAACCATATGTCTTTTTGTCAATTTTTGTAAAAACTCCTAAAGACATTCCCCAATGTGGATCCAATGTATGATCGGAAAGTCCAAAAAGAATCTTTCCTGATACTACAGACCCAACTGGGAAACGTGTCTTCACACTATCCCACGCAACTTCTTCACTTTTTACCAATTGATCTGCCGCTTGGAAAAAGCCCTGTCCTATTTCTCTCGACTCTGAATGAAGTGCTTGTATCAAGCTTTCATTAAGTTCCATACTGGATAATCGATTAAGTGTGTCTAGCTGCGCTTGTAATTCAGTTTGCACTAAGCCGGTTTGCAAAACAACTGATTCAGGCAAATATGTCACAAAACGTGTTTCGTCTCGTTGAGCAGATACAATGCGATCAGCAAGATAATAAGTTGCGTCATAGCTGCACGATGCGATGTTTAGGACTCGGTCGATAGTAGGATGCTGGTCATTTTGGATTAGTGAGGCAATTGCATGAAGAATGTCATTGGCAAGAAAACAAGGAAACTCAAAGTTTTCTCGATTGGGGATGTCACATAAGTTTTCCCACTTCCGAATTGCTTTGCGATGACTTTCCCAGGATGTTTGATTCCGTTGATTTGTGAATACTTGCCAGAATTCATTCAAGAATATTCTAGCCTCTTGTGCGCAAGATGGATCCCACAGATTGAGGGGTTCTACAATCCGTTCTACACAGAAGAAGCCAAAGGTGCGTCTAGCCTGGGAATCCAGACGACTTAGCAAAGAACGTAGAAAAGTTTGGTCAAATTTCATAAGTTAATTTTGCAACGTACAATCACATCGATAAGGTTGCTGATAGATATGACACTTAAACATTGCACAATCTCCAAAGGTTGGGTTCTTAGACAGATTGTGCAATGTTTAAATAGCGTGTCTATGAGTAGGCAGTGAGATAAAAGCAGGAATTTCGTTGTTGATACATTGCCTCACTGTCTACTCAATATCGGTTTTCTGACGCTGTTACCTAGAATCAGCGCCTAATCGCACTTTGTTGGTCTGCGCGAATTTGCATTCCCACACTGATAATCAGAGTTCGACAAGAGGCAACCTTTGTAGGTGGATCTTTCCCTGCATCACAAATTTTCTGTGAAACCCCCAGTGCAATTGCTCGCTTAAATCCTAAACCTGGAATGCCATCAAATCCGTAAAGCTGCGAATTCACTGCGGAGTGGATCGCGGATTCTTCGGCATGGTTGAGAACTTGACCGGCAGCCCGTTCAAACTCAGTGAAATTGCTAATTTGTGATGGTTGAACCGGGATGTTACTGTTGCCAATCATATCACGACATGATCCATCAGACATCTGAAAACGAAACACAGCCGTAGCTTGCCGCTTAAGTTTTCCCGGAAGAAAGAGTTTCATTTGTTTAGCCCGTCGGATTAGCTCATCTGGTTCTGATTTGCAAGAATTTGCTTTTTGCTCCTTCGGCTCCGGTTTAGGAACACAAGGTGCTTGCACCTTCCAGGCCAAATCAGTTGCCAACTTTGGATCAGCATTCGCCCAGCCAGCAAAGGTTGCTTCATCGACCGGCGCTCCTGCACAAGCCAAGGTGCCAGCCATTGCGCCGACCCCCTCAGCCACCGCTCCTGCTGCATCTGAACCGAGTTGTATCAACCCTTCGCTATCGAAACAGGGTGTGCCATGCAAAGCCAAGCACATGAGGATGTGCATTTCAAGCATGTAGAGCGCAAGGAAGACGACGCCGAATCCAATATCCGCCGCAGTAAGTCCAGCAGATTCGGGGAGGACAGTGGTCAGCAGAAGCCCTGTGCGCAGCATGAAGGAGCCGTACTTATTCAGATCGTATCCCCACACCTCCTTCATCATTGCGCCGGTTGCCGCAGTTTGGTTGCGATAACTATCTGTGCTACCGATACTATGCCCTGTCGGGTCCACCTAAGTCGTGGGGTTATTGGCAACATAAGCGTAGAGATTGTAGCCTTGCGCTTCGTGGGCGTGGTCAAATGTAAGAAACAGATGGAATGGATGGTGATGGCAATCCACACGTAGAGTACTGAATGAGGATTTGCTGGACAACATTTATGGCATTAATTATTTATCCCTAATTTCATTTAACGCAATCGCAGCAATTTTCTTCTGTTTAGTTGTACCGTTTTCTAAAAGCCGAGTTAGAAATGGAATGGCCTTTCTTTCACGCCACTTTCCGAATCCAAATGCAATGATACCTAAGATGTCAGGATCTTCAATCTCAGCTTCAATCGCCAAAAGCTGCTCAGTTACGTAGGGATCGCTAGATTCCAATAATTTAAGAGATGCTTGTTGCCTGATCACTTTAACAGGGTCATTTAGCGAGCGTAACCATAAGGCAATGACATCTAATCCATTTTGAGGGTTGTCACGTCTTCTTTTCACATATTCAGTTATTTGGTACTGAATATCAAAGCTTACTGTATTTGACTCTGAACGCAGACTATCAACGGTGGCTTGAGTTGCAGAATTCACTTTCAGAGTTCGCAAGTCCTTGTATTGTTGATTAACTTCCATTTCATATAAGGTTAAAACGGTATCGCTGGGATAAATTTTAGTACCAAGAAAATTTTGGGCTAACTGAAATGCAGCGTCCCGGGTACGATCAGCACTCAACACTGCAAATTCGACTCTTTTATGGATCGCATACTTTAAAGTATATAAGATAGCTACAATAACGTCCTCATATATTTGTGGACTTAGCCCTTCATAAATTTCTCGTTTTTCCATTGCCAAGTCAGCCAAAGTGTTTACTTTGGCCACATAGGGAGACCATGATTCAGTAGATGAGGCTTGGACAATCGTCTCCCAGCATATATTGATCGTATCCCTACACAAGTGTTCATTGTCTTGCGATATCAATCCAACGTACGGTAACCAACGTTCTACACATGCACAGGAAAAACCTAGTAATTGGACGAAGCTTGCCTTACTTAGGGTATAGCGCAAGCCATTCAATACGTCGTCCGTGGCAACCAATGCTTTCATAGGTTGAGATTTCCTTCCACAAAAAGTACTTCATTGCGACTACAAGTTTCTATTTGTCCTGTGCCTTCGCATAAGATAACTTTGATACTTTTCCAGATAAGTTTTTCCCAATTGTTGGGACTCAACACGCAGTTGATGCAGAGTTTCCTCAGTAAGTTCGGAGGTTACTAATGTGTTGAGATCGCTGTTTTGCTTATTCATCTCAATCACAAGTATTTCGCTATCTGTGACCTCATTGTTGCTATAAAAGGTACTTGTCTCCAGGAGAAAAATCTCAGCGAGATCTTCTATCACGGCAAAATTATACTCACTGCAGTGCTTTGCTTCAGTTACCGATTGCGATTGAGCATATTCAATCAAGCCTGTACACGTCCGAATTGCATTTTCGGCAAGCAAATGAACGTCATCATAACCTTTAGGGTCTACATCCAACATGCAATCATAGGTTTCATATAGTGTTCTTAACCGAGAACTGTCATCGTAAGGGAGTGTTTTATTCTGGGAATGCTCCCAACCTAACTCAACACATTTAGTTACAATTTTGGCGATGTTGCTGTCCCAGATACCAATCAGCGGCACCATTCGCTCTGCACAAGAACTGGCGAAACAAAGAATCTGATCATTAGTCAATTGGGATAAATTAGGTTGAACAACCTCCTCGATAAAACGAACAACAGAAGACATGATCTCATTACTCCATTGTTAAAGATTCACAGCAGTTTTCACATCGAATCCAACATGAAAAAACTAAGACTGGTACTAACTGCTCCATATGTCAGGAGAATTCGGCTAGCACCAGCCTTGGGTTTTACTTATACTCCGATTGATAGTATTACTTCCATTTAGCAGCTTTTCTTTCGTCAGTGACGATTTCACCGCCAGATCCCTCCACAATGGGAGTACATGTAGCGCAAATGGTATCACTTACGCCCATTGCGATCAAGCGACGAATCAATCCTGCAGTTCGTCCTGCTAAAGCGAATTCGATAACTCCAGGTTCAGCGTGAGGTCGACGGAAATTTGGCTGTAATTCGACTTCGTAGGGAATTTCAAGCAGTTGGCGCTGTATTGGTCTTAAACCTCGCGAGCCACTGCGACCTACGATGTCAACACAGGAGCCATTCTTCACTTGCACCCTCAACACCGCTACATTACTTTGCTGCCATTCTTTCTTATCACCTTTGAGTCCGCTTTTTAGGAGCGAATCATGAAACTCATCTGCTCGATTTATTAAAGCATCAATGGCTTGAGCATCTGAGCGGCATCTTTCTGGCACATTCTCTTCCTTCGGCTCTGGTTTAGGAACACAAGGTGCTTGCACTTTCCAGGCCAAGTCAGTTGCCAACTTTGGATCAGCATTCGCCCAACCAGCAAAGGTTGCTTCATCGACTGGCGCTCCTGCACAGGCCAAGGTGTCAGCCATAGCTCCGACCCCCTCCGCCACCGCTCCTGCCGCATCTGAACCGAGTTGCATCAAGCCTTCGCTATCGAAACAGGGTGTGCCCCTCAAAGCTAAGCACATGAGGATGTGCATTTCAAGCATGTAGAGCGTAAGGAAGACGACGCCGAATCCAATGTCTGCCGCAGTAAGTCCCGAAGATAAGGGGAGGGCAGCGGTCAGCAGAAACCCTGTGCGCAGCATGAAGGAACCGTACTTATTCAGATCGTATTCCCACACCTCCTTCATCATTGCGCCGGTTGCCGCAGTTTGGTTGCGATAACTATCCGAGCTGCTAATGATATGTCCTGTCGGGTCCACCCAAGTGGTAGGATTATTGGCGACGTAGGTGTAGAGATTGTAGCCTTGCGCTTCGTGGGCGTTCGGGCTGACGGTGTCTGCACTCAGTAATCTGCCTAATGTTGCCGCATAGTCTCTCGCTCGCAGATAGAGCAATTGCGTTTGTGGATTGTACACCTCCCCAGTGAAGCCAAGAATGCTGCTTGCCCCGCTCTGGCTGCGAATGCTGCCAAAGACATTGTAGTTGACGCTGCCAACCAGAGTGCCACTGTTGTCACTCAAGCCGCGCACCGAGTTGAGGGCATCGGTGAGCAGGTATTGGCGGTTGTTGCTCGTGTCAATCTGCGCCAGCGGGCCGTCGGCGTAGAGGTAGGCGTGGCTGCCGTCGTCGATCAGCAGCGGGTTCTCGGCCAGTCTGTCCCACAGATAGCTGGTGTTGAGACCGCTGATCACCGAACTAGTGCGCACACCCAAGGCATCGTAGCTCGCATCTCAATTTTGGAGAAATGCGTCTCAAACTGGGAAGAAGTGTCAGTTAGTAGTCCACATAGTTTGACTTCCGACTTCTGACTCGTGACTTCTGACTGATTTTCACACCTGCGCCCACTATGTTATAATAAGTCACCGGTTTGCGACAAGCCAATCTATTTTCATACACGAATGCGAAAGAGCACTTCGTGGCTTCAGCGCGTTCGTTTTTGGGGGAAAGGCAAGACACGGAGACAAGAAGACAGGAAGACACGGAGACAAGAAGACAGGAAGACACGGAGACAAGAAGACAAAGGCTGCTTCGCCACTCTCTTCTTGTCTTCCTGTCTTCTCCTCTTCCTGTCTCACCCTCTTCTTGTCTCCCCTCTCCCTGTCTTCTCATCTTCCCCACTACCTACAAAGGAGAGACCCATGCCCGTCTCCGCAGTCGTTGGTGCCCAGTGGGGCGACGAAGGAAAAGGAAGAATTATCGATTATCTGGCGCAGGAAGCCGATGTGGTCATCCGCTTTCAGGGCGGTGACAATGCCGGTCACACGGTAATTAACGAGTTTGGCAAACACGCATTGCATCTGATTCCAAGCGGGATCTTCAACCCCAAAACACAAAACATTATCGGTTCCGGCTGTGTGGTCAATCCGCAGTCATTGCTAGAGGAGATGGCCACCTTGGAAAAAGCCGGCGTCGATCTGAGCAACCTCTGGATCAGCAACCGGGCGCAGATGTTGATGCCCTATCATCGTCTGCTCGATGTGCTGGAGGAGAGCAGCCGGGGCAAGGATACGATTGGCACGACCAAACGTGGCATCGGTCCGGCCTATGCCGATAAGGCCTCCCGTTCGGGTCTGCGCATCGGCGATCTGCTCAACCACGATTGGCTGGAAGGGCGTTTGGACAGTGCCTTGCGTGTGGTCAATGAGAAGATTCGTATTCTGGGCGGTGAGCCGGTCAAGGGCGAGGAACTCTATGCCATCTGCATGGGCTACTATGACAGGCTCAAGGATCGCATCATTGACACGGTGCCGATGACGCGCCAGGCGATCGAGGCCGACAAACCCATTTTGCTCGAAGGCCAGTTAGGCGTGATGCGTGACCTCGATTGGGGCACCTATCCCTACGTCACCAGTAGCAATCCAACCGCCTCCTATGCTGCCTCGGGTGCAGGCCTACCGGCACGGGTCATCAGCCGGGTGATTGGCGTGGTCAAGGCATACAGCTCTGCTGTGGGAGATGGACCTTTCCCGGTGGAACTGAAGGATGCCGATGGCGATAAGCTACGTTCGATTGGAGCGGAGTATGGGGCGACGACGGGGCGGCCGCGGCGCTGTGGCTGGTTTGACGGGGTGGCGATTGCTTACGCCGCCTGGCTCAACGGCATGACGGGTTTGGCGATCACCAAGCTGGATGTGCTCGACAAATTCGACACGATCAAACTCTGCGTGGGCTATCAACTGCCCGATGGCAGCGTGATCACCGACTCGATGCCTGACACGCCGATTCTCAATACGGTCAAACCCGTCTACGAAGCGTGGGAAGGCTGGCGAAGTTCAACCGAAGAGTGCCGCTCGTGGGACGATCTACCGGTGCAGGCGCAACGCTATCTCGAACGGATTGCCGAGTTAGCGGGGGTACGGATTGAGTATGTTTCGGTGGGGCCAGAGCGGGAGCAGATGTTTAAGGTGTAGAAGAGGTGGGAAGGTAGGGAGATGGGGTGAAATGCAAATCACCCCATCTCCCTACTTTTAGTCTCCCATTCCTTGTCCCTCTATGGGCAAGGCAAAGGTAAACTTCGCCCATTCCCCGACCTTGCTTTCGGCCCAAACCCTGCCGCCGTGGGCTTCGATCAGTTGCTTGACGATGGCGAGGCCGAGGCCGCTGCCGCCCGTGGCGCGGCTACGGGATTTGTCGGCCCGGTAGAAACGATCAAAGAGATAGGGCAGATGTTCGGTCGGGATACCCTCGCCTGTGTTCAAGACGCTTACTTCGACCGCGCCATTGTGGCGCTGGGCGTTGACTGTGATCTTGCCCCGTTGCGGAGTGTAGGTAAAGGCATTGTTGAGCAGGTTGTGCAACACTTGCCCGATGCGTTCTGCATCGAGTTCCAAAATTGGTAAATTTCTCTCCACCGCCGCGTTCAACTGAATGCCACTGCCGTTTACCCTGAGGCCGGCGATCTGCACTGCTTTTTCCACCACTTCACCCACTTGCGTCGGATGGCGCACCAAGGGCAAATGACCCGAGTCCGCCAAAGCCAACAGTTGCAAATCATCCACCAGGCGGTTGAGCAAGAGCGCTTCTTCGTGCAGCGAGTTGATCGCCTCACAGGAGCGTTCTACCACGCCATCCTGCATCGCCTCCAGATAGCCGCGGATGTTCGAGAGCGGCGTGCGTAGTTCATGAGCAACATCGCTGACCATATGGCGGCGCGCTTGTTCGGCACGCGCCAAATTGTCGGCCATGACGTTGAAGGAGTGGCCGAGGTCGCCGATTTCATCTTTGGAGGTGACAGTGACGCGCTGTTTAAGGTCGCCGCTGGTCATACGCTGAACAGCGCCGGTTAAGTCTTCAACCGGATGCAAGATGCCCCTGGTCAGCACCCAGGTTAAGATTAGGGCGAAGATTCCAGTTCCCAAAACGGCCCACAGCAGTGCTTGATTGACTGCTGTGATATAGAGCGATTGGCTGTGTGCCAATTGGGTATTGACCAGCGGCGTTAACAAGAGTGAACCAATCGCTTGTCCTTCGTTGCGCAAGGGTATGATCGTGCCATCGATCTCTTCAGGTGAGGGCTGTCCTTCACTGTTGGCACCTGTGTCGATCAGCATCTTTTCCTTATCGTCAAAGAGAATGATGCGTTGACCAGAGAGATCACTGAGCTGCTGCAAAAGAGAAGGCACTTCGCTCCAACCGCCATGCTCTTCGTACATCAGTTCGACCATGCCGGGCACGATCGTCTTCATCTTTTCCAGGCGGTCCAGGCTGGTCTTTTGGCTGCTGACGACATAACTTTGGAAACGCTGCGCGATAGCGCGGCTGGCAAGCCAGGTTGTCATCACACCGGTGACGGCAAGGACAACAATGACTAGCAATAGGAAACGATTACGGAGACTGTAGAAGCGCACAGGATATCTCTTTTAAATTGCGGATTGCAGAGTGCGGATTGCGCCATTTGCGATGTTCGAGCTTATCAATTTTAGGCGGCTTGGGGTTGGCCTGCAAATTTGTAGCCCACGCCGTAGACCGTTTCAATAAAGCCGGCCTGGTCATTGTCAAAGCTGAGCTTGCGTCGCAGATTTACAATATGGGCATCGACGGTACGCTCAAGCCCCTCATAGTCAAAGCCAAAGACCCGCTCGACCAGTTCCATGCGGCGGAAGGCTCGACCCGGTTCGCGTGCCATGGTCTCCAGCAGTTTGAATTCCTTGGGAGTGAGATTGAGCGGGCGCCCCTGAATGCGTGCCTCATGCGCCATGGGATCGACTTCGAGTTCGCCAAAGCGCCAGACAGGGCGGACAGATGTGGGCGAGCTGGCGGCGGTTCGGCGCAATACAGCACGTACACGCGCCAGCAATTGGCGCGGGCTGAAGGGTTTGGTCATGTAATCGTCGGCGCCCAAATCCAAACCGAGCAGAATATCTTCCTCCGTGCTGCGCGCCGAAAGCATGATAATTGGCGTTTCCTGCTCACGGTGGACAATGCGACAGATGTCGAGCCCATCCACATTGGGCAACATGAGATCGAGCACGATCAACTGCGGACGTACCCGACGAATCAACTCCAGGCCATCCCGTCCATTATGAGCAATGTCGACACGGAAGCCATCTCGCTCTAAATAGAGGCGCAGCAATTCAGCCGTTTTCTTATCATCTTCAACAATCACGATTCGCTGATCAGGACACTGTGTCATAGCCATAACGTACACCTCACTACTTTTGGTTAAACAGATCGACTCGGGTCATGGAGGAAGGCATGATGCAAATCAACCTTCATTTATATACCCTTGCATGCATACTATAGAGTTGATTTGATCCCTACAAAATACGAATTCAGACAGGTTGGGTGGAACTTGAGATACGACGGTCTTGTGAATGGAGTCAAACTCGCTCAGGTAATACGCAAATCCTCGCAAAGTATATGGATATCTGATCATTATAACGAATCTACATCGTTTTTCAGATTTCAGAGGCAGGTCGTATTCAAAATTTTTAGACAATTTGGATTGTTATTGCATGATTAACGGAGTAATTTTGCAATCTTCCGGGAAGGCTCTAGCAATAGACAGACTTGGGCGCTGGCCCTTCCCGGAAGAAGTTTGACCAACTACTTTGTTAAAACTGCATTATGCACAAATAGTAGGTGCTGTTTCTGCTTACGGCCCTATTACCTTATAGACAACGCAAATAGAGGTGACACATTTGTAGGGGCGTACCCTTGCGGTCACCACAGAGCACCAGCAAGCGGATGCCCCTACAAGCGCCATGTTTATCTGCGTTGTCTAGTAGAGATCCCTTCGGGAATGACACTTTTACTATCGTCGCAACGAACACAGCCTGACTTGTTTATTGCTGCGGCTTGGCAGAAAAGTCAATGAACAAGGAAACCTCATCACCGACATTGGCGACGCCTGGCACACTGGGAATGTTGAGCCCAAAATCCGAACGCAGCACCGTGGTTGAGCCAGAACCGATGAGTTCCACATCGGAGTTGGCCGTGACTGTCATGGCGAAGGTGACTGGTTTGACGGTTTCGTAGATTTTCAGATCGCCTGTCACCTGGAAATTGAGGGTATCCCCTGCTTTGGCGTTGGCCGGTAAGCCGCTGATAGCCGTAGGTGTAAAGCTGATATAGCGATGGGCATCGTCATTCGAGCCCAAGATGAAACGACGAATGGCACCGTCACGCATTCCGCTGTCGGTTTTGAACGAGCGAGCGTCAATTTTGATCTCGCTGATTTGGGCTGTTGCCAGGTTGGCTGGGTCAAGCGCCACGCTACCTTCAATCGTGGTAACACCTTCGACCGTTTTAGGCGAGCCGCGCAGTTCTTCAAAGATATGAAAGCGCGCCTGCGATTGGCCGCTATCGATCACAAAGGTCTGGCTGGCCGATGCTGGTTGGGCGTCCGCTGCTGCGCTGTCGGACTTAGGGGCTTCGGTTGCAGTCGCTTCCGTCGCAGGTGCAGGTGTGTCCGTGGCCGCAGCCTGTTCGGCGGCAGGCGTATTGGTGGGTGCAGCCGCCTCTTGTGCAGCGGGTTCAGAGGCTGGGGCTGCAGTAGAGCAGGCTGCAACGATGGAAATTAGCAACAGAGAAAGTACAGCAACTTTTGACAGTTGAACAATTCGATAAAACATGATATTACCTTTCTTCAAGTGGGTAGCGTTTCTATGTCGAGTCTGCAACAACATGGATGGGTTGCATGCGACGAGTTGACTATAGCAGGCAAATATCAAGAACTTATCAAAGGTTCAGGAAAAATTGATTGATACAAGATGAAAGTTTTGTGAGAGAGTGTCTGAAAAGTCGCAATCGAAATGTACCAGGCAACTTTGGAGCGCGTGAATGAGCCGGATTCTTTACTTCTGTCCCGATTTTCCTCAACCTTCCGGGGGGGTCAAAACCTTATATCGCCATGTTGCTCGCCTGGCTGAGCTCGGATTTACAGCTGTCATCGTCCATCAGAAACGTGGCTTTCGTACAACCTGGCACAACTACGATGTTCCGATGCTCTGGCTAGAGGATCGCCCGCCAATCCGCAGCGATGACGTTTGTGTCTTTCCCGAAGTGATGGCCGATACGGTTCGGCAGACGCAGCAGATTGCCGCCAAGCGCGTAGTCTTTGCCTTGAGTTGGTTGCCAACCTACAACCGGCTCCGTCCTGGCGAACGTTGGAGCGATTTGGGAGTTACGGCTGTGCTGGCAAAATCGCCCACGGTCAAGCGCTATCTGGAATGGAGCATGGACGCTAGCGTGACTCTCATTCCTGAATATGTCGCTCCTGAACGCTACTTTGTTCAGCCCGACGTCAAACAAGCGCAGATCGCCTATACCACGCGCAAGGATAATTCTGGCGAGTGGCTTCAGCAGATTTTGACGCGCAAAGGTGAGCCTTTTACTTCGTTTCAATGGTTGGCACTGCGCAACTTTGACGAGGAAAACTATGCTCACCATCTGCGCCATTCGGTCATCTACCTGCCGACGACGATGCAAGAGGCTATGCACGTCTCGCTGTTGGAAGCGATGGCCTGTGGCTGTCTGGTGGTGGGCTATGCGGGGATTGGCGGGCACGACTATCTCGTGGCGGAAGGGCCAGCGCAAAACTGTATTCTGGTCGAAAACGGCAACCTGCCCGAACTTGGACTCAAACTAGAGGAAGTGATTAGGACTTGGAGCACGCAACCGCAAGCTTTTGCGCCGATCATTACCCATGCAGTTAGTACCGCAAAACGCTATCAAGACCCTACGGCAGAAAGGGAGACGTTACGGGAGTTTTATAGCAAATTGACAGGATGACAAAGTGACTGGGCGACAAACTGACAGAGATTTGTCAATGAATGTCGCATTGTATGCCCAACAAGGTTGAATTGTCATTCCGAGCGGCATTTTTCGAGGAATCTTGCGTTGACAGCCCAAGATTCTTCGGCAAAAAGCCGCCTCAGAATGACAAAAATCGGGAAGTATAATTAACACAGAGATACTGCTGGTGAATTCAAAAGAGGGAATAAATTCCCCTGCTGACAACGAGAAGTGCCTGAGGGCACTTCTCGTTGTCAGTAATCGATTTTCATCGGTCAGCGATTTCGCCAGCAGTATTACCTTGTCATGCCCGCTGCTATGCAGCGGCGTCATCCCTTCACAATCGTCTGGCTCTGCTCGCGCATGTAGCGCAGCAGGTACATCGTGCTGCCAGAGCCGATGCCGGTGGTGGTGCTGCCTTTCCAGCCGCCAAAGGGTTGGTAGCGGGGCCAAGCACCGGTAGTTGAACCGGTGGGTCGGTTGATATAGGTGACGCCAGTCTCGATGTTGTCGAGGAACCACTGGATCTCCTGCTCGTCTTCGCTGTAGAAACCGCTGGTCAAGCCAAAGGGTACATCGTTGACCTGTTGCATCGCTTCCTTCAAATCACCAAAACTCGCCACGGTGATGATTGGAAGAAACATCTCTTGCTTCCAGAGTGGATGAGATTGCGGTAGATCGGCCACGACAGTAGGGGCGACAAAATAGCCATCCTTCTCCATCTCCAACGTCTCCCCACCAGTGGCGATCTGGGCACCACTCTGCTTCATGTCGGCAACGTTACGCTTGTAGTTTTCGTAGGCTTTGGCGGTGCTGACAGGGCCCATCCAATTTTCAGCTTTGCTGGGGTCGCCGATCTTGATCTTCTTGGCGGCTTCGGCTAACTTCTGGACAAACTGCTCCTTGATCGACTCGTGAACATAGACGCGCGAGCAGGCCGAACATTTCTGCCCTTGTAGACCAAAAGCGGAGCGGCTGACACCTTGGACTGCCTTGTCCAGGTTGGCGTTTTTGCTGACAATGGTGGCGTTCTTGCCACCCATTTCGGCGATGACTGGCCGTGCTGTAGGTCCTTGCGCCAATTTGCTGTAGATATCCATGCCCACCTTGTAGCTGCCGGTAAAAGTCACGCCTGCCACGTCCGGGTGATCCACCAGCAGCCGTCCCGTCTCCTTGTCGCCAGTGACGAAGTTGAAGACACCAGGCGGCAACCCAGCGTCAACAAAACATTGTGCCAGCAAAAGCGGACCAAAGGGCGTATCTTCGGCAGGTTTGAGCACCACCGTATTGCCTGTGACTAATGCAGCCGCCGTCGGACCGCCGGAGAGCGCAATCGGGAAGTTAAAGGGCGAGATCACCGCCCAGACACCATAGGACTTCATGACGCTCGTATTGCTGATCTTCTCATTCTCCTGGAGTTGAGGGGTGATGAAGCCGTTGTTCTGCTCCATCGAGTCGCAATAGACACGGATAAAGTCCGCGGCCTCTTCCACATCACCCAACGATTCGAGCCGATTCTTGCCCACTTCCATGGTATTGACTGCGCCGATTTCAAACATACGCTCGCCTACCAACTCGACCACTTTGCGCAGTAGACGCACACGTTCCTGCCAGGGAGTGGCACGCCATTGAGGGTAGGCAGCTTTGGCGGCGGCCATCGCATCATTGATCTCCTGCTGCCGCCCCAACTGGAAGCGCCCCATGACCAACGAGGTATCGACGGGGCTACGCTTTTCAAATGTTTCCTGCGTCGAGCGCCATTCGCCGTTGATATAGAGCTGATGGGTTTGTCCCATCCAGCCTTGGACCGTCGCCAAGGCTTCATCGAAATATTGGTCGATCAGTGGGTCAGGGCTGCCCAAGGTTGAATAGGTAATTTTGATTGGTTTGCGTTTAGACATGAATGATTTCTCCGTATTTGATAGTGAGCGCGCTGCCAACGAATTAAGGGAGCGGATTGAACGGATTTGTATCTTTGCTAATCCGTCCCTGTTGGAAGTTTAACTTACCAAGTATGTCTATCGGTAAAGTCGTTGGAACGGATGGTGATCTGTGTAATCCGCTCAATCCGTTCCAAAAAATCCGTTGGCAGCGGCTATAATTGTCCTGTTGAACCCCAGCGGGCGAGCATTTGTCGATATGCTGGATCGTCGTAGCGGCTGAGTGCAAATTTGGGGACGTAGTCGGGTAAAGTAGCGCCAGTGACATGCGCCGCCAACAATTCACCGCCGGCCATCGCAGCCATCAGGCCAAAGCCGGAAAAGGCAGCACAGATAAAAGCCCCTTCTATCGGTAAGGGGCCGATCAGCGGGCGATTCTCTTCAGTCTTGGTGTAATAGCCACCGTCGACGTAGAACTTGGGCAACCGTTGCCAATAGGCTTTCAGACCGGGCACTAACTGCGACATGCCACGCATCACTATCTCGGGATAAAGTTCGTCCTCTGGCAGCGGCAAGATGGGCACATCGTAGCGATGGCTGCTGTGATAGTCCCACAACATCAGCACACCCTGCGATTCATGGTAGCCCTCAGGGCGGAAGTGAATGCCCGCTGGAAAGGGCTGTGTGAGCCAATGGGACTGGGGATTAGCCGCCAGTTCTGCCCGCTCCTCTTCCTCCCACTCCAGGCTGATTGGATCATCGAGGATAGTCAGACCAGCGTTACGCCCGATGACGGCGCGCCGGTCGTCGAAGGCGGCCTTGAGATGCAGTTCAGAGAAGATCGGCAGGTTGAGTCCAAGCAGTTGCCCGACCTGTTTGGCAAAAGGACCAGCGGCATTGACGAAGGTGCCAGTCTCGATGCGGCGATTGGTGCCATCGGCTGCGGCAACGTGCACCGCAACCACCCGGTTGTGATGCAACTCTACCTGTGCCACTCGTCCACTGACCAGTGTGGCTCCTTGGGCACGCGCTGCCTCAAGCAGAACCATACCAAGCTGCTGTCCACTAAACCAGCCGCAACGCCGAGCGTGCAGCACGGCGACAATATCACTCGACAGATAGGGAAACTCACGCCGAATGAGCGCAGGGTCGAGAATCAGATCGGCACCGGGCGGTTGATTACGATAACCAGTATGCTGCGTAGGCTGATAGACTGGATCTTCAACAGTGCCCCGATAGATACGCACTTCGCCTGCGCCTTGTTGCTCGGCCAGCCGTGCTGTAGCCTCGTACTCAGCAATCTTGGCGGGGTTCTTCGTGGCATAGACATAGCCGCGGCGATTGAGCAGAATGCGATTCTGGGTTTCCTCTGCCACCTGCTCGATCAGGTCGATGCTGCGATTCATATAGCGCACCATCGCATCGTCGGGGCCGGGCCACCAATTGCGATAGGCCTCGGTCGATTTGTCGCTGGTCAGGCTGAGAGGCGGGCGTTCGTCGACAAGCACAACGTTCTTCACGCCCTGTTTGACGACAAGATGGTAAGCGGCTGCAATGCCAGCAATGCCAGCCCCACAGATTAAAACGTCACAGGTTTGCGTCATAATCGGTTGCTACTTCACTCTGCGCGCCAATTCTTCCTCAATCTGAGACCATTCCAGCCCACGTGCAGCGAGCAAGACGAGGCTGTGATAGACCAGATCGGCCATCTCATAGATGACCCGATCATCGCCCTGTCCCTTGGCGGCGACGATGACTTCCACGACTTCCTCGCCCATCTTTTTGAGGATCTCATTTTCGCCATCCGCAAAGAGTTTGGCGGTGTAGGAACCAGAGGGTGGATTGAGCTTGCGCGCTTGAATGGTGGTAAAGAGTGATTGGATTACGTTGCTCATAGGACTCCAGACAAGGAAACAAGGAGGCAAGGAGAAGGGGAGAGTTCCTTACCCCCTTCTCCTTGTCTCCTTGTCTAGGTTGCGAGATTTCGATAAAAACAGCTCACTTCCCCCGTATGACAGGCCGGTCCGGCTGGATCGACCAGGATCAGTAGGGTGTCACCGTCACAGTCGAGACGGATGTCCACGACGGTTTGGATGTTGCCGCTGGTGTCACCTTTGTGCCAAAACTGCTGGCGGCTACGGCTCCAGAAAACAGTCTGGCCGATTTCAATTGTGCGGCGTAGACTTTCTTCATTCATCCAGGCCATCATCAGGACTTGTTTGGTCTGTGCATCCTGGACGATAGCGGGAACAAGGCCAGATGTGTCATATTTAAGGGAGGAAAAAAGTTCGGATTGGGTCATGAAAAGTTCAGACTAACGATTGATTGCGTTGTAAATTATGTCTTTTGGCAGAAGGTGGAGCTGTCATTCTGAGGAGCGGCTGTTTGCGAAGAAGAAT
The DNA here is from genome assembly GCA_046328715.1 of Caldilineaceae bacterium. GTDB lineage: Bacteria > Chloroflexota > Anaerolineae > Caldilineales > Caldilineaceae > JAXLWB01. Next base: position 144,206 of record JAXLWB010000003.1, read on the forward strand.
CTTGGTTGGTCAGACAACGTAAGATTCTTCGCTCGAAACTGCCCTTGCTCAGAATGACAGGTTTCACTGCTACTGAAAGACCCAATTTACAGGTATTGAACTTCAGAAAATCCCTTACTCTCGATTCATACGGATCGTAACGCCTGCCTTGTCGCAGTGTTCTTTGACTTGGCGAATGCGCAGTTCGTTGAAGTGAAAAAGGCTGGCAGCGAGTGCGGCAGCAGCGCCGCCGTCGGTTAGGGCCTGAACGAAGTGGTCGGCATTGCCCGCGCCACCGCTGGCGATAACGGGAATGCGCACGGCGTTGCTGATAGCACGCGTCAAGTCGAGATCATAGCCTTCTTTGGTGCCGTCCCCATCCATCGAGGTTAATAAGATCTCGCCGCCACCACGTGCTTCGACTTCTTTCGCCCATTCGATGGCGTCGATGCCAGTGTTGATACGTCCACCGCTCACATAGACGTCCCAACCTGGGCCACGTGCGTCCTGGTCAGCGCCAAAACGGCGGCGGGCGTCGATCGCCACGACAATACATTGGCTGCCAAAACGTTTGGCACCTTCCGAAATGAGGGCAGGATTTTTCACAGCCGCGCTATTGATGCTTACCTTATCGGCACCAGCCAGCAGAAGAGCGCGCATATCTTCCACACTGCGGATGCCTCCACCCACTGTAAAGGGGATAAAAACTGTGTCTGCCACGCGGCGCACCATGTCGATCACAGTGTCACGGGCCTCGTGGGTCGCCGTTATGTCGAGAAAGACGAGTTCGTCAGCCCCTTCGGCGTCGTAGACCTGGGCTTGAGCAACTGGATCGCCCGCATCCACCAGATCAACAAAGTTGATGCCCTTGACTACGCGGCCATCTTTTACATCTAAACAAGGTATGATTCTCTTGGCAAGCATGCCAAGATTGTAACATGGAGGTTGGGAGATTGGGAGATTGGGGAAGGGTAATTGAGTAATTACGCCATTACTCAATTACCAAGGTCAAGTGTTCTAGTGCGCTTTCCAACACAGGCAGTTGTTCGCTCCCGGTTTCGGCAATCAAGGTCAGCGCTTCGTCTGGAGAAGCCCACAGCGCCTCACAGTGGTTTTCATTGCTCAAAACGATCTCACCTTCGTGAACTCGCCCCAAGAAAAAGGTTATCAGGCGGTTGATATGATAGTCACGAAAGCGGCGCATGAACTGCAACGGAAAGCCCGGAGCAGGGTGAAACTCCGCCAACTGCAAATTGGTTTGTGAAGAAAATTCACGTTGGGCGCATTCGGCAAGTGTTTCTGATGGCTCCAAGTGGCCGCGCGGCAACTGCCACTGCTCCAAGGCATAGTTATAAATGATCAGAATCTGAAGTCCTTCCTCAGCCTGACGATAAGGAATAATTCCTGCGCTATGACGAATCAAGGGCGCTTTGCCAAGGGAGATCAAATGCTTCAAGTCGAATGCATGTGGGATCTGTGAGAGATGGATGACCGCCCCATCAATGTTGTAGTATTCCTGCTCCTTGAGAAGTTCGATGTCGTGGAGACAGCCCACCCCATTGGCAATGATTTGCAGGCCCGTTGAGTCGCCCAGGCGCGCCATCGCTTCGACATTGATTGTACTCAGCGGATCTGTATTGCTATAGAGCACTTTGCGCACGCCCATGGCATACATTCGATGCCCCATCTCCACACTGTCCATCCCGCGTTGCAAGTTCGAGTGAGGCATGGCAACGATTCCATCTCGCGCATGCAAACTCACGACAATGCGTTCAGATCCCCATTGGCGGATCGCTTCGCAAAGCAAGTTAGGTTTCTCAAGCACTACGGAGCCCAATATCACACGATCGGCCCCCAGTTCGATCGCTTGGCGGATACTATCCAGCGTGCGCAACCCACCACAAAACTGAATCGGTTGCTGAATTCTCTCACGTATGTCACGCAAGACCTGTAGGTTGATTGTTAACGGATCTGGTGAAGGCAACGTTGAGCCAATCGGGATATATTTAGTGGCGGCAGAGGCACCGTCCAGGTTTACCAAATATAGCCATTCTGCACCTTGCGCAGCACAGCTTTGGGCGAGGGGAATCGGATCGTCATCTAGGTCACTGAGGTCTTCTGCACTGCTCTGGCGCGTGCGAACGACGCGTCCTTGCTTAATGTCAATAGCTGGATAAATGATCACTATAGAACTCGCTCGATAGATGAATATTCGTACGTGACGAATGGCCACAACTCAGTAGCACCTTGTCGATTCAGAAGGCGTTACTGACTTCGCAACCTAGCCATTGCGCGTGCCTGTACAAAGACAAATCGACCTTTTGCACAGGTACAGCACTAGAATATCATACCTTTTGGGCGACTAACGTAACCAATACTCCTCGTTGGACAAACACTTGTCCAAATTATTCAGATTCAGGCTGATTCATTCTAGTTTCCGATGATCCGTGATGCGTAATCTCTGAAACTTTTCACTGACTTTCACGAATCAGGTATCACAGGTCATGGATCATGTAATCAATCAAGGAATCAGCACAACGATCGAGTTTACCCACGTCGAGCGTAGCCCGCAACAGGAAGGAAATCTTGGAGGAGTTGGCGCTTCTCTGGATCAACCAGGGCGACGGCAGCAAAGCTCAACTGTTGCCAGTCCGTGAAATCGACATGAGCGTTGCCCAGGAGATAAGCGCGGTAAAGACTCAAGGTTAAGCCGTGTCCGACAAGGGCGACCGTCTTTCCGGTAAAGTATGCACAGAGGTAATTGATGGCAGCCAAAACACGCTGGAGCGCATCCTGCGCCGACTCCCAGCCATGAATCGAGTGGGTCGGCTCGGCAAAGAGCTTACGTACACGCTCGCCGTACTCTTCGTTCGTCACCCAGCCGACACGACGAAGCTCATTCAGTCGTTGATCCTCGTACACGGGCAGAGCGCGTTGTGCAAGGACTGGGCCGATCGTCAAGCGGGTCTTTGCCTCCGTGCTTAAGACAATTTGTTCAACCTGCTCCCAAAACGGCTGCTGTGCCAGCAGGGATGCCTGTTCACGCCCTTTCGGCGAAAGCTGCCAGACGGTTGCATCTTCACTAGGCTGGGCTTGTGTATGCGCGTGCGTGATCAGATAGAGTTGCATCTTGTTCCCCTGCTGCAATCATCTTCAGAAAGTTGCTGAGGATGTGCAACCCAACCCGGTGACTCTTCTCTGGGTGCGGTTGGATGCCCCATGCGTTCTTGTAGCGCACAATACTCGGATAGTCGATGCCATAGTCGGTGGATGCAAGTACCGCTTCTGGCGCTTCGGCGTCACAATAATAACTATGCGCAAAATAGGCATATTCTCCATCGGGCACGCCTTCCATCAGCGGGTCATCACGACGGCGATGAAGCTGATTCCAACCGATCTGAGGCACCCGCAGCACTCGCTCGGGCGCAGCGGGATCGGGCATAGCTTCCGGGAAGCGACGCACATGGCCAGGAATCAAATGCAAGCCTTCATGTTGCCCCATCTCTTCGCTCGAATCGAAAAGCAATTGCATGCCGACGCAAATACCGAGCAAGGGCAAACCGGCATGAACAGCTTCGAGGAGTGGTTGCTCAAAACCTTGCCTGCGTAGGTTATCCACACTGTCACCAAAGGCCCCTTGCCCCGGCAGGACGATGGCACGCCAACGCAGAAAGTCCGTCGGGGCATCGACGATGTCGACCGGGATCTTCAGCGGCAGGGCGACATGCTCAAAAGACTTATAGACACTGCGCAGATTACCGACACCATAATCGATGATTGCAATCATAAGGTTTATATAGCAAAATTACGGACAAGTGGGGGTGGGAAACGGCGCTGCGAGATCGACAGGGTAAGTCGGCGCAGTCTTTGTTCTGCATGTTCGACATCCGTGGAAGAAATGTTTTGGCCGATGACAGCTTGTTCAAAGTGATCTTCATTTAGCACGGTCATATGCCCAGCCACATCCAACCAGAGCCCCAGAATGAGGTCAGTTGCACTCCAATGCGTATCGCGGCGACGCCAGGTCGTGGAGATCGGCATATAGTAGCCGACAGGTTTGCGCTGTGGATCGAAATATTTCTCGATCAGTTGCTCGCCTTCGGCAAACCAAAAGCGAAACCAAACAAAACCGGTCGCAGCCACCAATTGGCCAGCGATTCGCTGTTCAGGCGCGTTACGATCCCAACTGGCTCGTTCAACCAGAAGGTCATCCAATAATTCAGATCGGTAGTCCACCATATATGGCGCGCGTTGCCACACACCACTGGTAAAGGTTGAGGAATTTTCAGCCACGCGAAAAGTCAGTCCTGAGAATGAGTGGATCAGTGAGGCAGTGAGGCAGTAAGTCGGTAGGACAGTGATCAGTAAAATTGCCCACTGACTTACTGTCTTACTGTCCGACTGTCTCACTGATTGACTCTAATATCGTTTTACTAAGGAACGATAGGCGAGCGGTTCTCGGTACTGGATCAGTTGGCGTTCTTCACGCACAACCCGAACCTGCTCTAGATCAATCGTTGCTGTTGCGTAGCCCTCGATTGGTTCATCCAAAATCGTGTAGACTTCGGCGCTCGGCCCAACCAACATACTGTGACCGACAAAGCGCTTGGTTGGTTCTTCGCCGATACGGTTAGCAGCGGCGACAAAGATTGCATTTTCAGCAGCACGGCTCAATAGGTGCGGTTGCCAGGAGGCGGCAATCGGTTCATCCCAGTTGGCACTTACTGTCACCAATTCTGCCCCATCCAACGCTAGACAGCGGGTCGATTCAGGGAAGATGATATCCGACCCGGTAACCGCTCCGAAGCGCCCCCATTCAGCCTCAACCGTCATAAAGCGGAAGCCATTGCGATAGGCTTGTCGCTCTTCGCCCAGCAAGTGAACTTTGTTGTATTGTGCACTGACATCTCCTTCGGGCGCAATACAAACCAAGCTGTTATAGAGGATACTTTCAACCTTTTCTTTGACTACCATCCCAAAGACAATATGCGCGTTAAAGTCTTTTGCCCGTTTGGCCAGATAGTTAGTCGCATGTCCTGGCACACGTTCGGCCAGATCGGTGGCGCGCAGACCTAGTTCGGCACCAGTGTAGCTCAGCTCTGGAAAGACAACCAGATCTGTGTTTTGCTCGCTGCAGATTCGTTCCAGAAAATCTCCCATTTTGCGCAGATTGGCTTCTGGGTCGGCCAGGGCTGGATTCATCTGCACCAGTGCCACCGTTACATTGCGGGGCATAGTTCACTCCTGTGAATACCATGAATGCTCTGCACACAGTAACAGGTTTCGACCCGATCCAATCGGTGCCCGAAATGTTACTCAGTGGCAACTGCTAGCATAGTTGAGAAAAGAACATTTGTACTTAACAAAATAGTATAGCATAGCTCTGAGAATTGACCATTTCTTGACGGTTTCGTGTACAATTTTAGCCATGAATCTATTCGTTGATTGGTTTCGCAAGACCCGCCTCGTACTCTTGGTGGGCGTCATTTGGATCATTCTTGACCAAATCACCAAAGAGCTAGTCCGGAACAACATTCCGCTGCACAGCAGCGTTCAACCCATTCCTGCCCTTGGCGAAGCGTTTGTCTTTGAGCATGTCAACAACTACGGGGCAGCCTTTGGTATTTTGCAGAATCAAGGTAACTTTTTTGTCGTGATTGCAGTGGTGGTCGTTACGGCGATTCTCTTCTATGTACGCACCCTGCCACCCGAGCAGCGTTTCGTACGCTTCTTGTTGGGTCTACAGTTTGGGGGAGCCATCGGCAACCTGATCGACCGCCTCCAACGCGGCTATGTCACCGATTTCGTGCGCATGGGTATTCCCAACGTTTACTATTACCCCAACTACAATGTAGCCGACAGTGGCATCGTGCTTGGGGTGATCGGGTTGGGCATTTACATTATCGTCGAAGATATCCGTACACAGCGCAAAGCAAAACAGGCACAGGCAGAGATTCAGGAAGCGTAGCGAGCGAATGGCAATTGGTAGATGGCACTGATTACGCTATTGGCAACTTCTGAATCCACTGGACAACGCATTGATCGCTGGCTCGCCACACACCTGAGCGACCGCAGCCGCAATGAGATTCAACGCTGGATCGAAGAGGGTCGAGTACAGATCAATTACTCGCCCGTAAAGGTAAGTCATCGCTTACTTGCCGATCAGACGATCCAGATCGACATTCCCGAAAGTAATAAGCCCAGTGCGTTGCTACCCCAGGATATTCCCATCACCATCCTTTATGAAGATGAAACCTTATTGGTGATCGACAAACCTGCCGGGCTTGTCGTCCATCCCGCGCCTGGACATGAGGCAGACACCCTAGTCAATGCCGTGCTGCACCATCTGCCCGACCTGGAAGGTGTGGGCGGCGAGCAGCGACCAGGTCTAGTCCACCGCCTGGACAAGGATACCTCGGGCGTTTTGGTGATCGCTAAGGACGACCGCAGCCATCGTAATTTGCAGGCACAGTTCAAAGATCGTACCGTCTATAAAGAATATCTTGCCCTGGTCGAAGGGCGAGTGCAGCCTGATAAAGGGCGCATCTCAGCGCCGATTGGCCGCCATCCCACAGATCGCAAACGATTTGCCGTGTTGCCCGGTCTCTACAAATGGGTGAATGGTGAATTGATCGCCGTCAAACAGGGTAAAGAGGCGGTGACCGATTTTGAAACTATTGCCTCCTATCAAGCGCGCGTGCCGGGGTTGGCGACTACGCATCCCTTTACTTTGCTGCGTGTCGTGCTCCACACCGGGCGAACACACCAAATCCGTGTCCACTTTGCCTGGTTGAAACATCCGATTGTCGGGGATACACTCTACGGTTCGAGCAAGCCGATGTTGCCCGTTGAGCGACAGTTTCTGCACGCCCATAAGTTGCGGATCAAGTTGCCTGCGACAGGAGAGGAAAGGGAGTTCGTTGCGCCATTGCCGGCGGAGCTACAAGGGGTGCTGACAGACTTGGAGGGAAAAAAGTAGGCTACATTGTGTTCTTCACCATCTGTCATTCTGAGGAGCGGCTGTTTGCGACGAAGAATCTTGGATGGACAACGCAGGATTCTTCCCTCGAAACTGCCCTCGCTCAGAATGACAGATCTACCTTCTACCCAAAAACATTACTTGCAGTATATTTATTCGCCGCCAGGAGTTACTTCAACAGTCTGTTTCTTGAAGCCTTCACCCTTGGTATCGATGTCGGTCATGCTATCGATCGCCTTTTGCGCCAGATCGGTGCGGTAGGCGCCATCGGATGGGGCAGCAGTGAGCACTTTGAATTCGGTCGAGATGTCCACGGTCTGTTTCCACAGGTTCTCGTCCATGACACCAATGCCAGCAGGTGATGGCCAGATCAGGTCGTTGATCTCGTTCAACTGCCAGGCCATGTGGCCCTTGCCCAGGGTCGGGCCATTTTTGAGGACGATGTCAACACATTGGTCAAAATTGTCGCGACAGAAGATCCAACCTTTGAAGGAAGCGCGCAGGAACTTGACAGCAAGGTCCTCGTGGCCCTCCTCGGCCAGCCATTTTTCGCTGGTGAAGATGTGATCCTGCAACATGGCAGTGCCGACATCATTGAAGTTGATTACGCTTAGATCTTCCGGCTTGTAGAGTTCACCGGTTGCAGGATTCTTGGCTTCCAGGACTTGGGCATACTCGTTGTAGGTCATGGCCTCGGCGGCGTCGATCTCTTTGTTGAGCAGCAGTTGCATGTCAAAGGGCTGCTGCACAATCGTCACCTGGCTGGCATCGTCAGGCTCAATTCCGGCCTTGCGTAGGGCGGCGTAGAGTTCAAATTCATTGCCAAAGCCCCAGGTCCCCACTTTCTTGCCCTTCCAATCTTCAGGCTTGGTGATGCCACTATCCTTCCAAGAGATCTCCAATGTACCGCTGCGTTGGAAGATCTGAGCAATGTTGACCAGGTCGGCCCCTTGTTCGCGCGAGGCGAGCACCTTGGGAACCCAGGCGATGCCGAATTCTGCATCCCCAGCAGCAACCACCTGCTGTGGCACGATTTCGACAGCACCTTCAAGGATTTCCACATCCAGCCCTTCATCTTTGTAGAAGCCTTGATCCAACGCAGCATAGTAACCAGCAAACTGCGATTGCGTCACCCATTGCAGTTGCAGGCGAATTTTGGTTAGTTCGCCGGTAGAGGCTTCAGCAGCAGGCGCTTCAGCAGCGGGTGTATCGGTTGGCGCAGCCGCTGCACTGTCACCGCCAGAGGCGGGCGCAGGTGCAGCAGTTGGCACAGCCGCAGGACAGGCTGCCAAGACTAAGGACAACAGGGTAAGCAGTACGATCCATCGTAGTTGCTTCATGTAGATTCTCCTTGATTCAATGAGTTTTGGTAACTACGAAAGCAACCCCACCCTAACCCTCCCCTGCTAAGGGAGGGAATTGTGAAAGGATAGATTATGTTTTCTCTTCTGTACACCAATCATAATCTTCTCCGTGACAGTTGCCACCCTAATCTGGGAGGGTTAGGGTGGGGTTGTAGTTACATGTTTTGTTTATAACACAAGAAACAGACAAGCTGAATTTTACCCTAAGCAAGCAATTTGGCAAGGTGCAAGGTTACCAAAACAATTCATCGTTGATTTGTGCTATTGCGTACGGAACTATGCCAAGGAATAAAGGTGTGTTCAAAAAACAGTATGAGTAGATAGAAGGCTATGCCCACCACACAAGCGACGATAATGGCGGCCCACGAATTTTGAAAGCGGAATTGGGCGGCCTCCTGGGTGATAAAAACGCCAAGTGCTGAGCGACTACCACCAAAATATTCGCTGACCACGGCACCGATCATACTTAGGGTTGCTGCGACCTTAAAGGCGTTGAACATATAAGGTAGGGAGTTGGGCAGGCGGACTTTGCGCAGGATCTCAAATTCACTCGCAGCATTTGAACGCATCAACTCAATCATTGCTGGGTCAACCAGGGTTAGTCCACGCACGGTGTTGATCATCATCGGGAAGAAGACGATCACGGCGACGATGATCATCTTGGAAAGCGGGTTGTCGATCCCGAACCAACTGTTGACAATCGGCGCAAAGGCCACGATCGGCACCGAATTGGCAGCAATCGCAAAGGGCATCAGTGCCTCGTTGGCCAAGGTCCAGCGGGCGGTGGCAAGCGCTACCAAAATGCCAGCAATACAGCCAATCGCAAAGCCTCCTAATGCCTCTTTGGTAGTAAACCAACCCACATAGATCAATTGATCGAACTTCTCACCAAACGATTGCAGGATGACCGAGGGCGCAGGCAATAGGAATTTCTGAATGCCAAGACCGCGCACAATTCCCTCCCACAGGAGGATGACCGCAATAAAAAGGATAATCGCAGGTAGATTTCGTCGTATCATCTATTTCGCGTAAAAGCGCATCTGAGGATGCGCACTAAACGTTAACCATTACAATCTTCCCATCTCCTCATAGCCCTTGGCCTTACGCAGCCATTCGCGGACTGCGTTTTCCGTGCCGAAGTAGGATTCCTCCTCACGTGTATGGTCGCCACGCGGGATTGTCAAGCCAACCGGGACGATATGCAGAATCTGGCCAGGGCGTGCCGACATGACCACTACACGCGTTGAGAGAAAAACAGCCTCTGGAATCGAATGGGTGACAAAGATGATCGTAGTGCCCGTATCGCGCCAGATGCGGTGCAACTCTAAGTTCATACGCTCACGGGTCATTTCGTCGAGCGCGCCGAAGGGCTCGTCCATCAACAGCAGTTTAGGCTGAATCGCCAACGAGCGAGCAATCGCAGCACGTTGTTGCATCCCACCCGAGAGTTGCCAAGGATAGTGATTCTCAAAGCCTTCGAGCTCGACCAGTTGAAGGAGCTGGCGGGCACGAGCCAGCCTTTCGGCTTTGGCAACACCGCGCAATTCCAAAGGCAACATCACGTTGTCGATGATCTTGCGCCACTCAAAGAGCACCGGTGCTTGAAAGACCATGCCATACTCTTGATCGAGACGGGCCTGGTGAGCGCTTTTGCCGTTGACACGGACCGTACCAACGCTCGGTGTCAGCAGGTCACCGACTAGGCGTAACAAGGTCGATTTGCCACAGCCAGAGGGGCCAATCAGAGAAACAAATTCCCCTGGCTGGATATCCAGGTTGATGTCGGTCAACGCCACGGTTTGGTTGGGGCGACCGGCGTTGAAGGTCATATTGACGTCAGAGAGAGAGACAATTGGTTCAGGCATTGTATGGTAAATTCGCGCGCTGCCAACGGATTTTTGGGAGCGGATTGAACGGATTAAACTGAGAAGTATTTGCTCCGATTGGCTTATTTTCAATAAAAGTATTTGATAATGGAACGAGTGGGAACGGATTATTGAGATGAATTATTGACTGATTCCACCTCACCGCGCAGCCACTCTGGCACGAAGAGCCATTGTTGATTAACCCTATGTGTTGAAACATCTTTAGGCGGCAGCACACGTTTCGTAGTCAGACTCCGTTCGCCAAAATTCAGTAAGAGTCCAACTTGGCAACCTGTCACAGCTAGATAGCCAATCACTTGTGCGATGTGACTATCATCGACATTATTAAGTGCTTTTATCTCAACAACGACTCGGTTATCAACAATGAAATCTGGTATATAATAGCCAATCAGTTTACCGACATGAGTATCATCAAAAATTTCAATCATCTTTTGCGGCAAAAATGGTAATTGGGCATTTTCAAAATAGACTTCCAGCCCTCGTTGATAGATATTTTCGCGATGTGCGGAGCCTTTTTCCCTGTGCAATGCCATTGCGCAACCGATAATTTCGTAGGTAAGTTTGTCTGTTGATAAGTGCAGATATTTAGACTGGGCCGATTTATTTCGTTCAAGATGGGCTTGGTATTGAGCGATGCCAGTTCCGATTTCGCTGGAGAGTTTACTCAGCAATTCCAATTTCTGCACAAACGATAATCGTTCAATCTCCTTCAAAATCCGTTCCACCTGTTCTGTCTTTGCAACATTCGCCGACATAACCATCTTTAATCTCTTACAACAAGGTTTACCCTAATCCGCTCAATCCGTTCTCCAAATCCGTTGGCAGCGCGCCTACACCCCCTCAATCGCCTTTCTACCTCTCAACGCGATCCTTTCCGCCACCGTCACGACAACAAAGAACAGAATCCCTACCGCTGCGCTCATCAGGATCGCCGCCCAAAGCTTTGTATCATCGGTTGAATTGGAGCTAAAGTTGAGAATCGCCCGCCCCAGACCATCACGGATACCTGAAGGCAACTCTCCGATAATCGAGCCGACGACGCTGGAAGTAGCTGCGATCTTGAAGGAAGTGAAAATATAGGGCAGTGCAGCCGGAAAACGCAACTTCCACAGGGTCGCCCACCTCGACGCTGCGTACGAGTGCATTAACTCAATCGCCATTGGGTCGGGCGAACGGAGACCGCGCAATGTATTGATCGTAACGGGAAAGAAGGTTAAGTAAGCAGCAATCACTGCCACAGAAACCCAGCCCGACTTGAGCCAGATGATCACCATCGGCGCGATTGCCAGGATCGGCACGGTCTGCGAGGCAACGATATAGGGCATACAACCGCGCTCCATCAGTTGGAAATGGGCAAGCAACGTTCCCAACAGCAGCCCGAGCAAAGCACCGAAGAAAAAGCCGATTACCGCTTCACGGAAGGTGAAGAGCGCCGCGTTGATTAAAATTCCGTACAGTGGCGGACCATTTCGTCGCGCCGGATTGATAAAAGCGGCTCCAATATCCCAGATGTGAGGCAAGTTCAAATCCGAAGCAAATTTCCACTTTAGCGGTGGTGTGTAATCGATACCAAATGGATTGCTCGCAGCACGCAACGGGTCGCCGCCAATCCACTTGACGCCTTCCCAGACCAGTAATAGCAGGAGTATCAGACTCGCAACAGCAACTATTCTACGCATAGGCGGGAGGGATCGGTAGGCGGATAACGCTGATCTTGCGGATTGAGGCAGATCAAAACAAAATCCGCTTTGATCCGCGCTTTTTCAGTGTGATCCGCGTGCCGATCTACTTAGAGCGCTAAAGGCTCTTTTTGATTTTGTTGAATCGTTTCGACATCCCATAACTTTGAAAACTTAAAGGCGCGCGGGCAATGACCGTAGGCCTCGTCCACGGTCAGCAACAACCCTTGCTGGATTCTGGAGTTGTCGTCGGGGTTGAAGATTTCCATATCGACATTCATCGCATCCAATCGGACTTTGTCGATCACCTCGACCGTGCCATTGACGCGGGCCGTGCAATCTTCACCGGGAATCATGAAGAGCAACCCAACACGAGAATTGGTACTGGTGTTATCATACGATTGAAAGAGCCGGTTGCCCGCTACATCGGGGATCAAGAGATGGCGATCATCGAGAATCTTGACGAAACCGGGCCTGCCGCCCTTAGGCGAGGCGTCGCAATCACCGTTGGCATTGCTCGTTGCAAGCACCACAAAGGGAGACAATCGTATAAAGTTCTGCACCCAATCGATCATGTAGGGCACTACCTTTGTTGATGCTACACCGGAAGGTTTACCGAATTTTTCTTGGTATTTGTTTATGGTCGCCATTGAGTTCCTTTTGGGATGACAGGATGAGCTTCGTGTGAATCATCGTGTCATCCCTTGATGCTGTTGGCGAAATCGCTGCCCGATTAAAATCGGCTGCTGGCACCGAGAAGTGCCCTCAGGCACTGGGATATTTCTTAGTCGCTGAGGCGACTTTTCGTTGTGAGCAGGGGAATTAATTCCCTTTTTTGAATTCGCCAGCAGTATCATCCCTTCATCTTGTCACGTTTCACAGTACTTCCCCATTTGCCTTGCGTCGTAAAAACTGACCACTCCCGCGTTGCCCATGCCAGCTATCGCCCTCAACAATCAGCTTGCCGCGCAGCAACACTTTATCCGTGTAGCCGGTGATCTTCATTCCCTCGTAGAGTGAATAATCGGTGTTCATGTGCTGATTGGCTGCGCTGAGGGTTACCTTTTTCTTCGGATCCCAGATCACAATGTCTGCATCCGAACCAACAGCGATTGTACCCTTTCGTGGGTAAAGTCCGAAAATTTTGGCAGGATTGGTACTCATCAATTCAACAAAACGATTAGCGCTGAAGTGGCCGCCGCCCACGCCATGATGCCACATCACGCCCATGCGGTTCTCGATACCGGGACAGCCATTCGGGATTTTGGCGAAGCTATCCTTACCGAGTTCCTTGCCCGCCAAGCGTCCATCCTTGCCCCCTTCAAACCAGAAAGGACAATGGTCGGTCGAAACAACTTGCAAGGTGCCGTTGCGCAGCGATTGCCAGAGTAGCTCACCATCGGCGGGTGTACGCATCGGTGGTGAACAGACAAATTTCGCACCTTCAAAGCCAGGTCGGGCGAGATCTTTCTCAAAGCAGAACATATACTGGGTGCAGGTTTCGCCCATTACCGGATAACCTTTTGAGCGCCCTAACTCCAGTTGGGTGATCGAGGGTTCGCAGGTCATATGGACGACGTAGAGCGGTGCATTGGCTACTCCGGCCAATGCGATGGCGCGTCCGGTTGCCTCGCCTTCGAGCGCAGCAGGACGGGTTTTGGCGTGATAGAGCGGCGCATGTTGTCCCTTGTCCAGCGCTTGTTTGACCAACACGTCAATCGCATCACCATTCTCGGCGTGAACCATCGTCAACATGCCATGCTCAGCCGCTTTGAGCAGCGTCTTGAAGAGCGTCGTATCATCGATCTGCAACACACCTTTGTAGGCCATAAAGACCTTGAGACTGGTCACGCCTTCATTGAGCAGCGATGGGATCTCCTCCATCACATCCGGGCGCAGGTCGGCGATGGCAAGATGAAAGCCATAGTCGATGGCGGCTTTACCTTCGGCCTTGGCGTGCCAGGTATCGAGCGCTTGCTTCAAGGTGCCACCCTGCGACTGGATCACAAAGTCGATGTGGGTTGTGGTTGCACCAAAAGCGGCTGCCTGATGGCCGGTGAAAAAGTCATCGGACGAGACCGTACCACCAAACGGCATGTCCAGATGAGTGTGGACATCAATGCCGCCGGGCAGCAGGTACTTGCCCTTGGCATCGATCACTTGATGCCCCATGCTCGGCAACTTCTGCCCGATCAAGGCTACCTTTTCGCCTTCAATCAACACATCCGCCTGCACGGTGTCGCTGGCGGTGATAATCGTTCCGTTTTTGATAAGGGTGCCCATTTTGGAATTAACTCTCCTCAGTAAAATAATCAGTGTCAATTCGCTTTAGCTGATAAGTGAATATGCTGGTAACACCTAGATCGTAATATTGTCTGAAAGTCGGGGATTGCCATCTGATATGTCCTTCTTGTAACTTGGTAGTTAACGCATTGGCTACTAGATAAATCCAAGAAAGTTTGCAAAACCATTGAGTAAGCACGCCGCGTGGTGGATCAATGCGCACAAGGCGTGCTTACTCACGAATTCAGAATTCTTTTCCAGTTTCACTCCGTCACATTCTATACTTACTCTCTGCTGAATGTACAAGTCTCGGATCGCTTCTCGCTACCACTGGAACCAACTTAAAGCTATAGGTCCCTGACTCGGCGTCGCCTGCGTTGCCCACTGAGAGCGTGTAGACACCACTGGCTGTCAAGGTGAAGGTTCCCGGTTCGCCACAGCCGAAACAGGTGTTGAAGACTGTTGTACCACTTGGATCCACCAATCGCCAACTGACAAAGGGTACGCCGGTTTGACTGAGCAAGTCGAAGGTGACTTGCTGCCCCGCATTGGCAGTGAAGGTGTAGACGTCAAAGGCACCAGGCGACTCAATGGCTCCTGCGCCTGGGCCAGGGACGCCATTTGAAATCGTGTCGCCAATCGCAATCGCAAAACGTTGGGGTGCAGGCACATTCCACACCTTAAAGCTGTAACTTCCTGTCTCATTCACGCCACTATTGCCCACGGAAAGCGTATAGACACCGCCTGCGGCCAACGTCACAGTGCCGCCAGCACCGCAACCAAAGCATTGGTCAAGCAGAGTCGCTCCGGTCTTGTCGGTCAGCCGCCAATTGACAAAGGCAAGCCCCGGATGGTTAAGCAGTTCAAAGAAGACTTGTTGACCCGCTGCGGCAGTGAAGGTATAGATGTCGATCGTGCCTGGCGATTCGATCACGCCTGCGCCGGGTCCGGGCACACCGTTGGAAACCGTATCGCCAACCGCAATGGCAAAGCGACCTGGGGCGGGTACATTCCACAGCTTAAAGCTGTAGGTACCCATTTCGGAAACACCTTGATTGCCTACCGTGAGCGTGTAAATGCCACCCGCCGCCAAGGTGACAGTTCCGCCTGCGCCACAGCCAAAGCATTGGTCAAGCAGCGTCGCTCCCGTCTTGTCGGTCAGTCGCCAAGCGATAAAGGTCAGCCCTGGGTGATTGATTAAGTCAAAGTAGACTTGCTGGCCAGCAGTTGCAGTGAAGGTATAGATATCAAGTGCGGCAGGCGATTCGATCGCACCGGCTCCAGCACTTGGAACGCCATTCGAGACCGTGTTGCCAATCGCTGTCGCAAAACGTTGCGGAGCTGGCACGTTCCACAGTTCGAAGCTATAGCTGCCTGTTTCCGCTGTATTCTTGTTGCCAATGGCAACAGTGTAGGTTCCTCCCGCCGACAACGTTACCGTACCATCCGCACCACAGCCAAAACAGCGGTCAAAGAGGATAGCCCCCGTAGCGTCGATCAGCTTCCAGGCGACGAAGGTCAGTCCGGGATGGCTCAACAATTGGAAGTAAACCTGTTGGCCCGGAGCGGCGTTCAGCCGATAGTAGTCAAATTCACCCGCTTCGCTGATGGTGCCGCTGATCACTGTATTGAGCGCAATCTGCGGAAAGAGCGTAAAGTCCCAACCGTAGGCCGCTGGTAACGGATTGCCCGCCCCATCGGTAATGGTTGCTTGCAAAATAGCGTGGTAGCGATCAGCGGGCAACGCAGCAGCCAGTTGCAACACCGCCTGAGTAGAATTCTTCACACTGACGGTACCTACTATGGGTACATCATCGCCCGTACCAGGAAGACCATCTGGGCCGCTGCGGAAGAGTTTGAAGCTGGTACCGTTGACCGTTGCTGGGGCAATCGCCTCACTAAAGGAAGCTACAATGTTGGTGATGGTGCCGCTTTGCCCCAAGCTGTTGGGTGCAGGCGACACGCTGAGAACCTGCGGTGGAGTCGCATCCTGCACGAGGTTGATCGTTTGCAGCGTGCTCCAGGCGCTGTTGCCGCCAGTGTCATTGGCCCGGGCACGCAAGGTAAAGCTGGCCTGTTCACTCAGACGCGGTGTTGTAAAACGGAACTCGAAGGGGAAGCTGCCGACCGTCGCCGTGAGAACTCCATCCACGTAGAACTCAACATTACGCACCTGCACGTCGTCGCTAATGTTGGCAGTGACGCGCATGGTCGTCCCCGCTTCAGCCACGCCAGCAGCAAAGTTACTCGACAATGAGATGGTTGGACTGATCCCCTTGCTGTCGAACTCCAGATAGTTGATGATCTGCATGCCCGACAAACTATCAGCCACAAAGGCACGCCCATTATAGAGGGTCAATGCCGCCGCTAAGCCAGGCGTTGTAAAGGTAGTCAAGAACTGATTGGTCTGTGCCGGATCGCTGATATCGTAGAGCGAGATGTCATGAGCGCCATCATCGGTACTGTTAGCCCCGACAGCTGCAACACCCAATCCTGAGCCATTGCTGATCAATTGTTTCCAACCGAACTGGGTGGTATTACCTGCGGCAATCAGTTGGGGACTGCCTGGTTGGCTCAGGTCGAAGGTATCGTAACCTTTGCTGTGCGTAGCATAGGCGAGCCCGTCACCGGCAAAGAGTCGCCACAACCGTCCGCCTGCCCCAACCGTTCCTGGCGCATCAGCGGAGTTCTGTGCAATCAGCAGATTCTTGCTGATCAGGAAACTATAGAGTTTAGCTGTTGTCAGTGCATAAAGGTAGTCACCGTTGACGCGCAAATCTTGGATTCCCTCGCCCATCGTCACCTGACCCAGTTTTGCCCCACTTTGTAGATCGACGATCACAATCTGGTTGCCTGCCGTACCGACATAGGCCAGTTTGCCAGCAACGGCAACCGCTGTGGCTGTATCGCTGAGCGCAATCTGACTGGCAATTCGTGCAGTGGCAACGTTGCTGATGTCGATCAGGGCCAAGCCGCTGTCGCCGTCGGCCACTGCCACTCGGTTGTTGCCACAGGCCACTCGTTTGGCAATCCCTGGCGTATCCACCTGTGCTACCAGCAACGGATTGGCGACATCGAAGACGTTGAAGAAGGAGACTCCCGCCTCCGAATCGGCCACTACGGCCAGATTGTTCTGCACACAGACATCGACCGCCTTGCCCGGTGTGTCGCCTGTGGCAATGATTCCCGTCTGCGCCGTCAAACCGCCCAATGGATCGCTGCCTTGGGCGATTTCAGCGCTATCGTCAATACCGTCGCCGTCGGTGTCAGCCTTACCTGGATCAGTGCCATAGATGAACTCGACGACATCGGGCAGAGCATCCTGGTCGAAATCGGGAAACGTCGAATCGACGGGCTTCAATGTGAAATTGGGCAACTCATAGGGTGCGTTGGGATTGACCCTGGGATAGGCGACGCCCCAAGCATTGGTCTGTGGATCATAGAAGCTCACGTAAAGCAATTGACCGTCGCGTGGCACAAAGATACTATATTGGCCGTTCGCTTCGGTCTTGCCACGGATGCGCAGTGGACCATTCGGACGCATAATTTCGGCCATGTAGAGAACCGGATAAGGTGGAACATTACCAGGAGAATAGCCCATTTCGCCTTCGATTGGCGCAGCTTCTAGCTCTTTTTGCAGGATATAATCGTTCAGGTAGGCCACAGCATCGCCGCCCGCTACTTCGTCGGCCTGAGCCAACAGCGCATTCATCTGATCCAATTTATCCTGTGGCAAGGATTGCCCGCTCATGGCATAAGGATAGACCAATTGTTGGATCTGATCCTGGATCGACTTGATTTGAGCCACGATAGGATCTTCTTCAAAGGAAAGGTTTGGCAGTACCGGGAAGATTTGGCTTGTTTTTTCACCGCCCTGACGATCCACTGTACAATTATCTTCTTGACAGCGATCTTGACAGACCACCCCATTATGAACACACGCTGCATCACACAACGTTCCTGCTGCAACAGCGGCGATCACACAGGCCAGAACAGCGGGACCTGCGGTAATGCAGGCTAAAACAGCGATCTCACCGGCTGCGGTACAGTATGCAATACAGCGCACAGCATCTTCACTACAGCGTTGATTACACTTATTCGCCGCTCCCGGGTTATTACAGGGTGGCGGCGGTGGCGGCGGTTGCTTGGGAGGTGGGCCATTGCCATGCCAACCCGGAGCAAGAATGCCCGTACCCGGATCGCTACAGACCACCTGACCATCTGCAGAAACCGTCATCGAACCGACTACACTCCACTTGCCTGCGTCATGATTATAGGAATAGAGCGCATCTTTGGCACCTGGGGCGAGCTTCTTTCCTGTATTCGGATCGGGCAGATTGGGGAAGCAGACAGGTGCAGGCTGGTCAAAGTTACCAGCTCCATCGGTCTGTACCGTGATTACGACCGGGAACTCTAATCCCTCTGGCAGTTTCCCTGGTAGACGATCAGGTGGCACAGGCGCAATCCCCACTTTGCCGCCGCGGCTGCCATCGTCGCTAAAGAGCGAATTGGCTGGCACGAGGATCGAAACGCCTTGCAGATCTGGATGTTGTTGCACTACTGAGTCAGGAAAGGTGATCTGCGTATTCTGGTTGGCGCTGACACTTTGTAGCGTTCCGGCTGGCACCAAAGGCAGGAAGACGTCGCCAACGCTGGTCTGTTTACCCGCAACCGATTCCCACGCTTTGCCAACAAAGGGATAGTAGGCACCTTGAGGTACGCCCTGCGTCACCGTACGCCCGTCGATATGGACAAAGAAGCGCCCTAAGGGAGCCGGGTTGAGGCAGAAATTGCCATTGGCATCACTGGTGGTGCGCAAGGAGGCTTCCATGCCATCCACCGTGACTGTGGCACCTTTGAGCGGCGTGTTCACCGAGACATTGCTGGCATTGACCGCCAACTCCGACGCAAAGACCCGGCCACAAACGCTGGTGCCGGGCAAAACCGTCAAGCTAAGGGTGTCGAATTCGAGCAGTTCTGTGCCGCCCGCCGCAGCGTCGCCGTCCACATCAACAGCATTCCCTTTGCTGTCCTTCAATTTACTGCCATCGACCAGTACGCGGACCCGGGCGCTGGCAGGCAGATCATCCTTGTAGAAGAGGGTGACACGCGTCTTGTCCTCCGAAAGGTTGAGTCGATAGTCAATCGCGCTATTGCCAACCGTGACCAGAAAGGCAGCCGCAGTGACGCTGTTGGCATCGAGTGCGTCGCTGAATTCGAGGATCGTCTCACGTGTCACAGCCACATCGTTGTCACCGTCGTTCGGGCTGGTGCGGATCAATCCTACGCCGTTGAGTGTCAATTTGCCCTCAAATTGTGCTGCATTCGACAGATAGTAGGAATAAGTGCCAGCTTTGAGGTAGTGATATGTGAAGCTCTGACCAGGTGGGAGCGTAGCCGAAAAGGTGGGTGCGTTATCCGCTTGCTGCATCAGTAGATCCAGGTAATTGGCAGCCGTAGCAAGGGCATTGGCACCACCGCGTTGAATAACTGGCAGATAGACCTTGTTGCTTGGGGCAGAAGGAGCACCGCTCTGCAGCGTCTGAGTGATGTTGGTGGCGTTGACCCACGTAATATCGCTCGGGCCAAAGACAGTGAGAGTGGCCGGGCTGAAACCAGCATCTGTGATCTGAATCACCTGGGTGCTGCCTGTGACCAACAATGGAAAGAGCGCATTGTCTGCTGCCACGGTTGTGTTGTTGGAGTTCGATTGCGGTGCCGAATCGGCGTGCAAGGTCAATTCGAAAGTTTGGCCGTTTCTCGGCTCGGCAGCCTGGAGTGAAACGGGCGGAAAGATCGGCAATAAACTGAGAGCGATCAAAATTGCGATGCTGCGGTAAAATTGGGAAACGAACCTAGACACAACATTGCTCCTGCTGATAGGGTTGAGGATCGATTGTATAAATCTGAAGGGATGACAAGATGAAGAGATGCCTGAGTCATCGTTTCATCCCTTCATCTTGTCATGTTTTACTTCTTCATTTTGAGTGCATTCACCTGTTTGCCAATACACTTACCCTCGGCCAATCCAGCCTCGATTGCTTGGCGATAATGGATACCGCCATAGAGTCGGGAGATGGCAGCCTCATTGGCCATTTCGTCGAAAGAGTTAAAGCTGCGCGCAAGGAAACCACGCTGATCATTTGTGTGATCGGTAAAATGGTAGGCTTTGCCAAAGAGATCGCTCAACACCGTTGCCACTGCACCGATCTGCACCGAGTGTCCCGATGTGTATTCAGGAAAAGGCGGCGTCGTTACCGGGTCGGTGAGATTGGGTGTGTTCCACGTGGGGTCGATCACCCTTTGAATATAGCTGATGGGACGAATGAGATTATATGTATATTTTGTGCGCCAACAACTGATAAAGGCATCGTTGGCCACAATTCCTACTTTTGCGTAGGTTTCGGCAGCCAATGCTAGCGAGGCATGTCCGTCTTTCAGGATTTGTGTAACAATCGCAATGGAATGGCCTGGCGGTGTAGGCGTACGCCCAGCATCATCAGCCCAGAAGAGAGCAATCGTCTCCTGCTCCGCTGACAAGTTCTGGACAGTGGTATAGACTTCCATTGCTTGTCGATAGAAGGTGGAGGTTGGCTGCTCAGAATATGTCAGCGGTGGCGGAGGATCGCACATATTACCATTTTGCAGCACGAAGGGACGATTATCCCCCCAATAGGGCTGCAGTGGCGAACGCTGGAATTTAGGCGCCGTTGGAATCCATAAACCGGCCCCCTGTGGAGGCAGATAATCATCGTGGAAATTGTGAAGTTGGCCGCGTGCTCCACCGTCAGACAACGACCACTGGTAGATTGCCTCGGCCAGGGTGTGGCCATACTCAATCGAGCGGTCGAGTGTTGCCTGATCAGCCTGTGCTTGAAAACCCGCTGCCAATTGCCTTTCCAGCGCATGAATCACTCGCTCGTTCTCGCGCGAGGTGTTGATGAAGAGTTCGCGCGTGATGTAGGCCAGCGCGCTGTTGGCGACGCTAGGCCAATGGTACGTTTTTCCGGCTTCAGGCGTGGGCAGTGTTGTCAAGTCATTCAATTGACCAGCCAGCGATTGATGATCGGTCATACCTGGCACCACGGCTTCATAGAGTGTGACTCCAGCGTAACCGAGCGCCCGTGCCGCTACAGGAGGTGTAAAGCCATCGGTGGTTTGAATCAGGTGCAAGTAGAGGTCAAACCAAGTGGTGGCGACTTGAGCGTCGGAGTCTTGAGTGACAGCAGTTCCTGACTTTTCACTCGCCGCCAACGCAGTTCCAGTTGCGATTGGATTGCTGATAGAAAGAAGAAGTACCAGAAGAAGCTGAATCGACAGATGTTTTGTCTGTGGGTTAGGTCTTGCATTACGCGGTTGACAAGCGTTTGAGTCATTTGGAGATTGTTTTACCATAACACCAACTCCTGCTATACCAAGTTCTGGTTATCAGTCACGATTTCGAGCTTCCATCACCAACTCCCATAACCGATTCGGACTCAGCGGAATCTCCCGAATCTCCAATCCTGGCAGATTCAATGCATCCTCCAGTGCCTGGGCAAAGAGCGGACCCACTGGGATCGCCCCAGCTTCCCCTGCCCCCTTGATACCGAGTGGGTTGAGTGGCGAAGGCGTTTCGACATGGTCGGTTTCGATGTGCGGAACGGCGTCGGCGGTAGGAAGCAGATAATCCATAAACGAGGCGTTCAGCAACTGACCGTTCTCGTCAAAGACCAGTTGCTCGTACCAGGCGTTGCCGATGCCCTGTGCCACACCGCCCTGAATCTGCCCTTCGAGGATCATCGGGTTGATCACGGTACCGCAGTCGTGGACAACGACATACTTCTTAATCTCGATCATCATCGTCTCAGGGTCGACTTCAACGATCATGGCGTGGACACCGGAAGCAGTAGCACCTCGCTCGGGGCCAAAATAATCGGTTGCCTCCAACCCTGGCTCACTACCAGGTTTGACCGCACCGCGCATGGGATTGGCACGGCGGGCCAGATCGCCCAATTTGATAGCACTTTGCGGTGAACCTTTGACGCGCACCATACCATCCACTAATTCGAGATCTTCCTCAGCTACTTCCAATTCTTCCGCAGCCTTTTTGAGAATCTTGCCCCGCACCTTGACAGAAGCGGCATGAATTGCGTTGCCTGCTACCACCGCGCCACGGCTGGCAAAGGTGCCTGCACCCCAGTAAAACTCACTGGTATCGCCGGTGACCAGCCGCACATCACTGACCTCAACACCTAGTTGCTCGGCCACCACCTGGGCAAAGACAGTGTAGTGACCTTGCCCCTGCGTACCGATGCCAGAAGCCACGCTCACGCGCCCACTGGTCTCAACCGTCACCTTTGCGCCCTCGTAGGGACCAATGCCTGTGCCCTCGACATAAGTGACAAAGCCGATGCCGACCTGTTTGCCTTCGGCGCGCAAGCGAGGTTGTTCTTCGGCAAGAAATTTGTGATAGCCAATTGCCTCGACTGCCTTCTCGATGGCAGGTAGGTAATTGCCCGAATCGTAGACCAGCGGGGCAAAGTCCTGGAAGATAATCTGGTTATTGTAGGGAAACTTGTCGGGCGGAATCAGGTTGCGCTTGCGAATCTCAACTCGGTCAAGTCCAAGTTCTTTGGCGGCGATGTCGAGCAGGCGCTCCATCACAAAGACACCATGTTGCCGCCCCGCCCCACGATAGGGCGTGACAATCGGTTTGTTAGTGAAGACCGACTTGAACTCGGAATAGTAATTTTCAATATCGTATTGCCCTAGCAGCGTACATTGACTGTTGAGCGGCACCGTCAGGCCATAGGGCGCATAGGCACCGGCATCGTGCAAAAAAGTGTCACGAATGCCCAGCACACGCCCATCGTTACGTAGGGCAATCTCTGCTTCGTGAACCTGTCCACGCTCCTGCGTAGTGGCGAAGAAGTTCTCCTGGCGATCCTCGATCCATTTGACTGCCCGTCCTAGCTTTACCGTAATCCAGGCGAGCAGCACCTCTTCAGGATAGTACATCATGATCTTGGGGCCAAAGCCACCGCCGATAAAGGGTGCAATCACGCGCACCTGCTTTTCCGAAAGGCCAAGCATGGCGGCGATGCCGTTGCGGATGGCGATGGGTGCCTGCGTCGTGTCCCACATCGTCAACTGCTCGGATTGACGATCCCAAGTGGCGACGATGCCGCGGTTCTCCATCGCCGCTGCTGTGCCGCGGTCGTAGGTAAAGCTGCGCTTGATCACGAGATCGGCCTGCGCTTTGGCCGCTTCGTAGTTGCCTTTGGTCTGGACGACGTGGGCGTTGAGATTTTGGTCGAGATCTTCGTGGATCAGCACTGCATCAGTTTTCAGCGCATCTTCCAACGCAACAATGGCAGGCAGGGACTCGTAGTCAACCACGACCAACTGCGCAGCGTCCTCGGCAATGTAACGGCTTTCGGCTACCACCACTGCAATCGGTTCACCCGCATGACGAACCTTGCTCTTGGCCAGCGGCACCTGGGTGCGTGGGTTGAAGACCAGATCCTGGATCGGAGGAGGGGGTACCAACAGCGGGCCAGGTTGCCAATAGTCGCCCAAGTCTTCGGCAACATAGATTGCAACCACGCCGGGCAGTTCACGCGCAGCGCCGATATCAACACTGCGCAGTCGGGCATGGGCATAGGCTGAGCGCACAAAGGCAACATGCAACATGCCCGGCAGATGGACATCATCTACAAACTGCGCCTGCCCGGTGAGGAGACGTGGATCTTCATTGCGTTTGATTGGTTTTCCGAAGAGACGTGTGGACATAGGGATTACAACTTTGTACAGATTTATACCGACACATGGTTGACATGGGGATAGTTGTCAATCTTTTCGTCAAATGAGAAGAGTGGCAACGACAAGACTCTTGCAGTAGCAACAATGATCTGGTCAGCAGGATCACGATGAAATGTTCCTGGTAGCTGAGTTGATTCTACAGCTATGCGCGGTGTAAGTTCTAGAAGTTGAATTCCTGGATAGTCCAGAGCTTGGTCGATCCATTCTTGTACAGGGCATGAAAAAGCCAGCCGCCCCACTTCGACCAACTTGGCAACTTCCCAACAAGAAATAACACTTACTGCCAAGCCTTGAGATTCATGTTGATGTAGATAGTTCTGCTGTTCAGTGGTTAATCTAGGATTGCCGTCTACCAACCAAATCCAAACATGAGTATCCAGTAGAATCATGAAAGAGCGTCCCAATCTTCAAGTGCGACAGGTGCAAAAGGATCGATATACTTGATTAAAGCACCCTTTAGAACTTTTCGCTTCTTTGCTCGCCGAGGCAACGGCTGTTTTCTCATTAGAATTACCTCAATGGCTTCGCCGCTTGCAAAGGGTAAATTGGTAAGGGTAATAGAACCATTTTGATCGACAGTTGCTTCAACTTTATGAGCAATCATGGTCATACTTAACTCCATCAAGGCCACTGCAATACATGCTTCAATTCCAAAGCTTTTTGTAATGGCTTAAGTGCTAAAAGACGCCAAAGAGCCGTAATACACCATACAGTATAACCAATCCTGTTACAATCTGCCAGCCATTGCCTAATATCCAGGCCAGCAATCCAACCTTATAGCCCAACTCTTCCAGTTTACGCTTGAGTTGATTACCAGACGGCTCGGTCAGCGTGCTGCCGTCTGGGAAGACAAGGGTGGGCACACTCTCATTGCCATTGTTGATCGAACGCACGGTCGCCGCCGCCTGTTGATCCTGATGAATATCGACATAACGATAGGGAACCTTTGCTTGGCTCAACATGGCTTTGACCGGCGGGACTCCAGGGCAGGTTGCGTGACCGTATAGGGTAATGCTTTCACTCATCTGTTACTTTTCACTTTCAGGCAGGTCAAGTCGTTCGTCGATCCAATCTCGCACAAGGGCACTGATTGATTTGTCAGATGCAACCGCTTCTGCATGGAGGACGTCCCTGATATACGAGGGCACCCTAATCAAAACCTCTTCTAGTTTTGTCTCTGACATATCCAGCGGCTCAAAGTAATCTGCTGGAAACATGTACCCTTTTTCACTGCCTGGTTCGCCGAAAGATTCATCGATCACCCGAATCATGCCGTGGCGCTCAGTCTTTGAATCAGGAATGCGTTTGTAAACCTTGCCCACCGTAAGACCGTAAATTGCTTCATTCGGTGGTTTGATTTCCCCCTGTTGTCGAATGAATTGGCGGTTTTCAATACACCGTACATATTGACTTTGCAGTAATTTGTTCATAGATCTCGAATCGATTTCATCTCTTTGCGCCCGATTCCATGCGCCTCAAACCAATGCAATTCCGCTGTACAAACTTCGTCCGTATCATATCGAACCAGGGCGTACCCCTTCAATTTTCGCCAACGTCCACGCCCATAGCGACGGTTAAGATAATGACGAGCATCGACGCCAGCGCCTTTGGCAATCGTCTCGATATCCGTAATTTCGGATATAACCTCAAAATTATACCTTGCCATTACTAACTGCCAGCTTCACTGCCTCTACAATATTCTGATACCCGGTACAGCGACAAATGTTCCCCGAAAGCATCTCCCGAATTTTTTGCTCACTTGGGTTCGGGTTCTCTTTGAGAAAGGGAATCAGCGTCATCAGGAAACCGGGGGTACAGTAGCCGCATTGCAGTGCGTGCTTCTCGCGGAAGGCTTCTTGCAAGGGATGCAGTTTGGTCAAGTCATCGCCCAACCCTTCGACGGTTGTGATCTGATGCCCATTCGCTTGCACGGCAAACATGATGCAGGAGCGCACTGCCTCGCCGTCCATCAATACCGTACAGGCTCCGCACGAACCATGTTCACAGCCCACATGGGTGCCCGTCAAGTTCAGTTCGTGGCGCAGGAAGTCGCTGAGCAACATGCGCGGGTCAATCGTGCGGGTATAAGTTTGCTTATTTACCGTAAGAGTAACAGAAAACGTGTTATCCATAAGAACTCAAATGACAAACGAAGTTTTTATAGCTTCCGCTCCAAAATTCCCGTCAAACAGCCAATCGACCCTGCCGCCTTATACAACTCGTCTGTCGGCGTGGTTACGCAGTCGATGTCAAGGCTTTCGTAAAACTTCTGTGAGATGGGATTACCTGCTGGCATCAAGATTCGTCGCGGACCGAGCGTGACAAAGTTGAAGGCGGCATTGTGGATTGCCTCGCTCACATCAGGCAGGAAGGCGACTTGATAGCCTTCTTCGGCAAGCGCCTCGACAGCAGCATAGACCAAGCGCACTGGCCAGGCAAGCGCAAGATTTTCACCAACTACACGAAGCATTCCCATTAGGTGCATCGTCCCCACCGGCATATCGACATCGATCACCTCGACGCCCATCTCGCCAAGCACGCTGCGCAGTTGACGGACCCCTTCTGCATTCGTACGCATCCCGCGCCCCACCAGCACTTTCTTGGGCGTGATCCACATTGCATCGGCCCCTTCAAAGGTGGCTCGACCACTAATGCTGCGCACGATTGGGATACCCAGTGCGGCTAATGCCTTTGCGACTTCTCGCTCCTCGCCCGCCCGCACATCCGAGGCAGGGCGGGCGAGGATGGCCCCTTCCGGCGTCATAAACATCAGGTCAGCGGCGAACATCTGGTTGGGTTTGGGGGTGTGGATAGGGTCCACGTAATGCACTACGGCACCCGCATTGCGATAAGCCTGCGCCATCAGGTCATGTTGCTCGCGTGCGCGTGCCAGATCGAGCGGTTCCACCATCTGCACCGATGCAGGATCAGCCGATGCCGCCAATTCCTCGCCAGGACGATGCAGCAATACCGCCTTGATCGGTTCCCATTCGCTGCACATGCCGCCCTGGCCCCAAATATTGCCCAACTCGCCCGCCAGTGAGCGGCTGCGCGGCTGCCAGCCCTCACCGCCATAGGCACTCATCAAATGTGGTCGTGTTCGATCCATAACGTTGTTGCTCTACTCCAGCGTCGATTGATTTTATATTGCTTGTAACCAATGCTCCGCCTGCTGTGGCCGAGTGAAATGCAAAACTTCTAGATGTTGATATTGCGTCCGTTGAAATTCTGAGGGAAACTTTCGTCTGTGCTGAAAGTGCGTTTTGAGCGCAAAGAGAAAAAGATTATCCTTAGCGAGAAAAGAGCCGTACCACGTTTCACGATTGCCAGAAAAAAGCTCTTTACGCAGGATCACATTCCCTAGGGTTCGTCGCAAGAGCCGCCACAAAATTAGACCTAGAGGATAATCCAGCCAGACCAATGTATCCGCTCTTGTCCAAGTGAGTTCTCGCACACTTGAGTAGTTCCCGGCGACTGTCCAGTGTGAGCCACTCAACGCATCGTTTACCTTTTGGCGGAAGATTTCTTTCTCTTCCTGTACCCAATTCGGCTTCCAAAAGAGCGCATCCAGTTCAATAAAGGGATAGCGCAGCTTGTCCGCCACCCGCATTGCCAGCGTCGTCTTGCCCGATCCCGATGTGCCCACTACGACCAATCGCTGCATGAGATCACACGCGCAACTTACACAAATTAAGCAGAATCAACCGAATTTCACGCATCACGTTTCACGTTTCGCCGCTGCCGATCCACTTCATACAACAAAATCGACGCTGCACAGGCCACATTCATCGAAGTGACTGCACCACCCATCGGGATGGTTACGATCGGATCGCAATGGTCGTGATAGTAGCGACTCATACCGCTGGTTTCGTTGCCGATGACGAGCAAGGTAGGCTGTGTAAAATCAGCTTCGGCCAGATCGAGCGTGGCTTTGGCACTGGTCCCCACCATTTGCACACGACCAAGTTGTTGGCGAATTCGCTCAAGCCAGGGCTCAAGTTGGCCAGCGGATGGCACACGCAGCGCTGGCAAGGTAAAAAGTGCCCCGACACTGGCGCTCACCGTTTCTGGATCGTAGAGATCGGCAGCGTGACCGGTGATCACCAAGCCATCCACATGCAACGCATCGCACGAACGAATCAGCGTACCTAAATTGCCTGGGCTTGAAGGCCGATCAAAAATGACCACCAGCAAATCCTTACGCAGCGGGATCCGACCGAAATCGTCATCAGGAATGGCCACCAGGGCCAGCAACTCCGAGGTCTCTTCCTTGTTGCTGAGCTTTTCCAGCAGCGGTTCGGCCAGTTGGTAGTGGGTCGGTGCTGGCTTTTCCTTTAAGATGTCACTTGCCCAGTTGGAAAGTTTGCGATCGGGCGAATAGATCCAGCCGTTGATGGTCCAACCAAACTGCAAGGCCAGGTTGATCTGCCGCACGCCTTCTACCACAAATTCTCGACTGCGATGGCGCTTTTCCCGGTTGCGACGCAACGTTTCAAAGTGTTGAAAGGTTGCGTTCTCGGAATAGACACGGACAGTTTTGGGCGAATTGCGAATTGCGAATTGCGAATTGGCTGCACCCGCAGATTTGTTCATAGATTAGAAGGATCTCTGACGCGCTTCAATCAATGCCCGCTTGGTTAACACCTTTGCCAGGTGACGACGGAAGTCCACACTGGCATGAATGTCGCCGGTTGGGTCGATATCGTGATAGGCAACTTGATCGGCGACAGCGTCGATCAAGGCATCTGTAACCGTCTCGCCAACTAGCATCTTCATCCCACCTTGGGCCATCACAGGCCCATCACCAACACTGAGCAGCGTGATGGCTGCATCACTGCACTTGCCAGCCGCATCAAGCGTAATTGCGGCGGTTACACCAACCAATGCATAGTCTCCATGACGTCGGGAGATCTCCTGAATTGACCAACCACTGCGCGGCAGCATGCCCGGTAAAATGATTTCAGTGATAATTTCATCCGGAGCCAGGGCGGTAGTAAAAAGCCCAATATAAAAATCACGCGCTGCAACGATTCGTTCACCTTTAGGACCACGCACCCGAAACTGTGCATTGAGCGTCTGCATCACAGCGGGCAACTCGGCGGCTGGATCGGCGTGGGCCAAGCTGCCACCAATAGTGCCGCGGTTACGAATCTGCACATGGGCGATGTATGGCATGGTAGCGTGCAATAGCGGACAACGAGCTTGCACCTCAGCACTGTGCTCAATCGTCCGTTGTCGCGTCATCGCACCAATTTGCAATCCAGCTAGGGATGGCGTCTGCACGTAGGCGAGCGATGAAATCGTGTTGAGATCAATCAACACCCCCGGCTGCGAAAGGCGGAAGTTCATCGTCGGGATCAAGCTCTGTCCGCCAGCCAGAAGTTTGGCGTCATAGCCATGTTGCGCCAACAGATGGAGTGCTTCGTCGAGTGTGGTAGGTGCGAAATATTGAAAAGGTGCAGGTTTCAAAATTGCCTCGAAAATGAGATTGGAGATTAGCGATTAGCGATTGGAGAATCTACAACAAAATCTCCAATCTCCAATCGCTAATCTCTATTTTCCTTTCCAATTTGCCTGTCGTTTTTCGATAAAGGCATCGATCCCCTCGGATGCGTCGGCGGCGAGCATATCGCAGGCCATGATGTCGGCGGCGTAGGCATAGGCGTCAGCCATGTCCATTTCCGATTGTTTGTAGAACATGCGCTTACCGGAAGAAATAGCATAAGGCGACTTGGACGTGATCGCATCGACCAGGCGTTGAATCGTGCCATCGAGTTGGTCGGCGGGCACGGCATAGTTGATCAAGCCTTGTTGCTCAGCAGTTTGAGCGTCCATAAATTCGCCAGTGAGCAACAGTTCCATGGCTTTTTTGCGTGGCAAATTGCGGCTAACCGCCACCGCAGGCGTCGAGCAAAAAAGCCCTACCCGAATCCCCGATGTGGCAAAGACCGCGCTGTCAGCAGCTACAGCCAGATCGCAGGCGGCGACCAGTTGACAGCCTGCCGCCGTGGCTAGTCCATGCACACGGGCAATCACCGGCTGCTGCATCTGGTTGATCGTCATCATCATTTTGCCGCATTGGTCAAAGAGCGCTTTCTGAAAGTCGTAGTTGGTGTTGGCACGCATCTCTTTGAGATCGTGACCAGCACAGAAGGCTTTGCCATTGGCCGCCAAGATCACGACTCGGTTGCGGCTGTCGGCAGCAATGGCATCCAGTTCACTTTGCAACGCACTCAACATGGCTTGTGAGAGCGCATTAAACTGTTTCGGACGGTTGAGCGTCAACTTGACAACACCGTTGCTATCGTGACGGAGCAGGATTGGCTCTTCAAGCGGCGCAGTCTCTGTGCGGGCAGTCGATTCTTGTGTAGTTACAGTACTCATGGTGATATTTCCTCCCAGATCAGGCGGTCATCAACTCAATTGCTTGACCATCACAACATCATGTTCATTCTCTTTGACCACGACAAAGCCGAGCCGTTGATAAAGTCGGTATGCCGGATTTGCGGGCCAAACGCTCAAGGAAATGGCAGAATAATGCGCCTTGGCCGCTTCAAAGAGATGCTCTAGTAACCGTGTGCCGATGCCCTTGCCGCGGTATTCAGGCAGGGTAGCGATGGTCAGCTCCGGTGTCTGATCGTCCACATAGCCATAGCCAGGTAGTTCCGCCGTCAACGAACGTAACCAGGCCGCCGCCATCCGGTGATTGGTTGCCGGGTCAATGGCGATAAAACCAAGGTCACCGGCACGACCAAAATCCTCATAATATTTGCGCAGCCCAAACGATTGAACCACGTCAAGTGCAGGCGGCTCTGCCCCTTCCGGCACAAAGATTGCGTGATAGATGATCTCGGCCAGGAACGAATGGTCCTTGCTGCTAATAGTACGAAATATCGGATGCATAAGTTTATTGTACGAGTGTGTGATTGATTGAGACAACTCTTCTTCGATGCCATAATGGTAGGCAATTTGCAGCGCACAACGAATCACATCCTGTACTTCTTTTGCCATCTTGGCTTTTTCAGGGTCACCATGTTTCTGGCGTTTGATGCCGACGTCTTCAAAGTGATTGACTTGCTCCGCCAATTCACCGCATTCTTCAAGCAGCCGCGTCATGATTTGAAATGGGTGATTGCCATGCGGGAACCGCTGGCGCAAGCCTGCGTTGATAGCCCAAATTCTATCAAGTCCAGTCATGTTTTATATGCGTTTCGCTTCTTCACGCAAAATATACTTCTGCACCTTTCCTGTCGATGTCTTAGGTAGCCCACCAAATACTACCATTTTGGGCGCTTTGAAATGGGCAAGATTTTTGCGACAGAAGTCAATCAACTCATCGGCGCTGACTTCCACTCCGCTACGAAGTGTAACAAAGGCACAGGGCACTTCACCCCACTTATCATCGGGACGGGCGACGACCGCAGCTTCCAGCACGGCGGGATGGCGGTAAAGGATGTTTTCGACCTCAATCGTCGAGATATTTTCACCGCCAGAGATGATGATATCTTTGGAGCGATCCTTGAGTTCGATATAGCCATCGGGATGCATTACACCGAGATCGCCGCTGTGGAACCAGCCGCCAGCAAATGCGTCCTGGGTCGCTTTCTCGTTCTTTAGATAGCCCATCATCACAATGTTGCCCTTGAAGAAGACCTCACCGAGCGTTTCGCCATCGGCGGGAACTGGCTCCAACGTCTTCGGGTCGGCCACCATGATCGATTCGAGCATGTGGTAGCGTACCCCCTGGCGCGCATTGAGTCGAGCACGCTCCTCAACCGGCAACTCATTCCACTCTTCATGCCATTCACATATCACCGCAGGACCATAAGTTTCGGTGAGACCGTAGACATGGGTGATCTCGAAGTCATTCTCCGCCATTGCTTGCAAGACCGCAGCAGGAGGCGGCGCTGCTGCAATCAATCCCTGGACGCGATGATCCTTCAACGCTCGCACTTCGGGGGACGCATTGACCAGCATGTAATGAACAGTAGGTGCGCCGCAGTAATGAGTCACCCCTTCGTCGGCGATCAGGCGATAAATATCTTCGGCTCGCACCTTGCGTAGGCAGACGCTCGTGCCCACATCCGCAGCCAGGGTCCAGGGAAAACACCAGCCATTGCAATGAAACATCGGCAGCGTCCAAAGATAAACCGAGTGTTTAGGCATGCTCCAGGCTACGATATTGTTGACAGCGTTGAGATAGGCACCGCGATGATGATAGACCACACCTTTCGGATTGCCCGTCGTACCAGAGGTATAGTTTAGGCTGATGGCTTCCCATTCATCCTCAGGCAGCGACCAGGCAAAGTTGGGATCACCTTCGGCCAGAAACGCTTCGTATTCCATCACACCAAGCCGGTCGCCGCCATCGCTTATCGGGTCGTCGATGTCGATCACAAGCGGTGGGTTCTCCAAACCAGCCAGCGCTTCCCGAATTGTCTTAGAAGCTTCGGTATCGGTGAGCAGCACTTTGGCTTCGCTGTGTTGCAGCATGAAGTGGATCGTGGCTGCGTCCAGTCGAGTATTGATTGAATGGAGTACAGCACCTGTCATCGGCACACCAAAATGCGCTTCGTACATCTGCGCCGTGTTAAAGCCCATGATCGAGACCGTGTCACCCTTGCCGATGCCACGTTTGCTCAACGCCGACGCCAACTGTCGACAACGAGTATAGGTCTCTGCCCAGCTATAGCGCCGCTCGCCATGCACAATCGACGTACGGTTAGGGAAGACAGCCGCCGCCCGTTCAAGAAAAGTCAAGGGCGACAGTGGCGTGTAGTTGGCAGGGCTCTTGTCGAGACCGAAGGAGTAGGGAGAAGGCATAGTTGTTGCTCCAAGGAGATTGGGGGATTAGGAGATTGAGAGATTTGTTGCACCTTCAATCTCCCAATCTCTCAATCTCCTAATCACATCAGTCAGTAAACGCGACCGCCCGGCAAAACGCAGCTTCGCCACCCTTGAACTTCCAAGGGAAGGCACCGAGTTTGAGGCGTTTATTTTGCAGTTCTGGCAAACCAATATCACCGCCCAGGTTTTCCACGTGCATACAGTCGTGTGGGAAGAGCGCATTGTGGGTAAGCTGATAGGCACTTTCGGGGAAGAGCACGTCGATCTGGTCGGCACCGAACTTCTCTTCGGATTTGGCGCGCACTTTTTTCCAATGATTCAGTCCACCTGCACCCAAGAAGCGTCCAATCGGCAGGTTCATCGGATGATCGGTGGAGATCATATCCACGCCCCAGATTTTGATCTTCTTGGAGAGCAGCCAATCGCAGATGGAGAAATGGGGACCCGGATGGCGATGAATGTACTTCTCTTCATCCGGTTGAGAACCGAATTGGGCATGTTTGCTCCAGCCGGTGTGGATGAAAAGAATGTCGCCCTCGCGCACTTCGACTCGCTTTTCAATATCTTCAGGATAGAAGAGCTCGAGTTCGTCCAGCATGTCACTCAGATCCACGATCACGCCTTCACCAAAACACCACTCAATCGGAATTTCATCAATCGTACGGCCAGCGGTAACAAAGTGGCGTGGCGCATCCAAATGGGTTCCCATGTGGTTACTGCTTTGAATATATTGGGCATTGACTCCATGTTCGGACTTGCGCTTGAAATATTTCACCTCGAAGGGAGGATAGAATGGCCAAAATGAACACTCCTGATTGAGTGGTTGCGAGAGATCGTAGATTTTCACACGTGACTCCTTTGGATTGATTCAATTGAGTGGTTAAATTGCGGTTGCAACGAAAAGCAAAATTTTTCCAACCAAATTTCGAGAAGAAAATTCGCTTTTCAATCAGAGCTTGGTTTAATAGGAAATTCTGAACGGTTATCTTATCCCATACATCAACTCTCCCCAAAATTCAGTTTGTCACCCTGCTACCTTGTTACTTTGTTAAAGCAGGTGGTTTCCAGATGCGCTGCAACTCTTGGCGCATTGCCGCCAATGCCGGCTCTTGACTCCGCTTAGCAAGATGAATAAAGTGTAGATCGGCATACATCGCTTCTGGCGCAAAGGCAATCACCTTACCCTCGTCGACTGCGGACTGCACATCGTTGCGTTCCAGCACCGCCACGCCTACTTCGGCAATCACCAGTTCCAATTTGGTGCCATCATCATCGGCGTTGACAGTAGGTCGGCGCGAGACTAGTCCGCGCTGTTGAAACTTTTGATCGCCGACTGCGTCAAAGGGGCAATAAAAACCGGTACTGATGCGTGGCAACTCGGCCAGTTGGCTCCAGCTTGCATTTCGTACTCGCTCCTCCCATGCTTTGGGTGCCACCAATACCAGATCCACACGATCCAGCCAGATCCCACAGACAGATTCGCGATTCGGTGGGCCAAAGATAAATGCAGCATCCAACGTTCCCTGTTCAATGCGCCCCAACGTCACGCCTGTCATGCTCTTGACAAAGTTGAGTGTCAACTGTGGATAGCGCTGATGCAAAGCGGCAGCCAATGCTCCGGTTTGGAGATAGCTGGGATTGGCATTGATGCCAATCATCAACTCGCCACAAAGATCGTTTTGCATGGCAAGCGCATCGTGCAGCAACGCATCGCTGGCGGCCAGAATCGCCTCTGCTTTTTGCCACAACTGTTCACCTTGCCTGGTTAGCTGCATTCCGCGCGGCGTACGCATGAAGAGCGTCACCTTCCACTCTTCTTCCAGGGCTTTAATGTGCGCACTGATTGAGGGAGGTGTTGTAAAGAGCCGTTCGGCAGCTCGCGTAACACTTTTTTCCTCAGCTACGGTTACAAAACTTCGAAGTTGATAAAGTTCCATTCAGAAAATCCGAACGCAGGCTTTGCAAAAAACAAATGTACAGCGGAGTGTTCTCATTATATGCTGCGAAGAGCGAAAAACCAAGAGGCGTGAGCGAAAAAGGGTAAGGAACTTTGAACTCTTTCACCCACGCTAAAGCAAACTTATCACAGGAGAAAGATATGACCACCCAGAGCGAACGCAACCAACTGATCAACAAGATCCGTAGCCTGCCTAACATGATTGAAAAACTGGTGACAGAGCTGACCAGTGAACAATTAACGACACACTTTTTGACGAATGAATGGACGGTTGCCCAAAACGTTCACCATTTGGCCGATTCACATATGAACAGCTACATTCGCTGCAAGCTGATTGCTACCGAAGAGCAGCCCACACTGAAACCCTACGACCAGGATTTGTGGGCGGCATTTCCCGATGCACAAAAGGCCGATATTAGTGGATCGCTCGCATTATTGAAGGTGTTACACGGGCGATGGGTGGAATTTTGGGAATCACTCCCTGCTGACGCCTGGCAGCGTACCGGTTTTCATCCAGAGCGCGGAACTGTTACACTCGATAGTCAACTTCAACTCTACGCAGACCACGGCGAAGCCCATATCGACCAGATCACGCGGACGTTAGCAGCTCGGTTATAAAGCAGAAACTCTCTCGCATTCTTTGATTGGCACCGTACAAGGCCCTAAATTTCTATAAATTG
This sequence comes from Caldilineaceae bacterium, assembly GCA_046328715.1. Classification (GTDB taxonomy): domain Bacteria; phylum Chloroflexota; class Anaerolineae; order Caldilineales; family Caldilineaceae; genus JAXLWB01. Next base: position 179,664 of record JAXLWB010000003.1, read on the forward strand.
TCACTCGACGATTCGCAGACAGTTGTTACAATCATGTTGAGGTACTGCTACAACAACTGGAGCAATTGAGGAACTATGAGTGACTTATCTTTTACTATCAGGCAAAGTTTTCGTTATTATTTTCAGGATTTTCTAAAACGGGTTATCGATCTATCAACTGATCTGTCTGAAGAGGAGTTCTGGGGAAATCCATATCCCTATGGCAACAGCATTGGCAATTTGGTTCTGCACCTTACCGGCAATCTGAATTACTACATCGGCAGCCAATTGGCGCACACCGACTACGTGCGGGATCGCGATGCAGAATTCGCAGGTAACCATCCTACCAAGGCAGAGGCGCTCAGCCAATTACAATCTGCCATCGAGTTGGTCATTGCCACACTGGCGACGCAGAACGATCCTGATTGGCAAGCAGCCTACAGCGCAGTCGGTGTTGATGATGTCCATGATCGCTTCAGCATTTTTCTACGCTGTGCGGTTCATTTTCATCATCACATTGGGCAGATGGGTTACACCAAAGATCAACTGGTACAACAGAGAAACCCAGCAACGCACTTACGCTGAGGGCGGCTTTGACCGGCTTTTGTTCAGATCTGCCAGGTAGTGATTGACATAGTTCCGGTTGTTGACCGTACCGCTGCGCACTATGATGGCTGCGATCACCAGCATCAGGATTGGAATCAGTGCCACCAAGGTCATAGAGCCTCGCTGCCAGGCGATCAAGGTAAAGGGCACCCCAATCGCTAAACAGAGAATGATTGTGGCCGCTCGTCGAGTTGACCGGAGAAATCGTTGCTCACGAACGTGTGGGGGAACCCAGTTTGGATCGCGCATAAAGTCTAGAACCCATACTGCTCGGCAAAGGACACCAGCGCTTCTTCAAAGATCGCCATCGGTGGGCGGACGAGACCAGCACCAACCTGACCGACACCAGCGTTTTTATGGGCAATACCCGTATTAATTCTCGGTGTAATGCCAGTTTCCACCACTTTGCGTATATCAATCCCGGTGGGTGTGCCACGGAAGTCAAGCTGCGGGATCGTGAACGACTTGTGCTCAGCTACCGTGATCTCGTACATCTCCAGCGTGGCGTTGATGGCATCCTTGGGTTTGCCACCGATAAAGCTGACGATCGCAGGCGCCGCAGCCATAGCAAAGGCACCGATACCTGAGGTTTCGGTGATCGTGCTGTCGCCAATATCAGGGTTGGCGTCGGCAGCAGAGAAACCGGGGAAGTAGAGGCCATCTGGCACCTGCGAAGCTGCCGTAAACCAACGATTGCCCATACCAGAGATACGAATGCCAAAATCGGTGCCATTGCGCGCCATTGTGCTGACCAGCGTGCTGCCCTCGACGCCGTGGGCGGCATCACACATTGCCTTGCAGGCAGCCATGACTGGGTTGAGCACACTCAGGGCGTTGTCGCCCAGGAACTTGAGAATGTCGGCGGCCACATTGTTGTTCGGTGCGCTGCGGGCGATGTGTGGTGCCAGGTTTTTGGTGTAGATGATCGAGCCAGCCTTGTTACGGTTGTGACCTTCGTCGCCCATGTGCATGGCTTCCGCAACCAGAGCACGAATGTCCATACCATTACTGGCTTCAAGCGCCTTCTTTAGCACCGGCCCCATTACCGTGTTCATCCAGCGCAACTTGGTCTGCACATCTTCCTGATAGGCACCGTAGCGAAGCACCTTACCATAGCCTTCGTTGAGGTTTGAGAAGCTCCGATTGCCGCCGCCCTGCGCTGCATCCGCCTGATTTTCCACGATATAGACCATCATCGAAGCCGAGGTCACACCCGCCATGGGTCCGACAGCGCCATAGTGGTGACAAGGTGCGAACTCGATTTCACCGGAAGTTGCCAATGCTTCCGCTTCGTGCGCATCCTGGGCTTTTCGCTCAAAGATCAATGCTCCAATCACGGCCCCACGTAACGGACCCGACATGCGTTCCCACGTGATCGGCGGACCTGCATGAAGGATCAAGTTATCATGCATGCCAGGGATGGTATCGCAGGCAACGCCCATCCCAATTAGCACAGGTCTTGCCTCGATCATACGTGAAACAGCAAGTTGGTTGGCTTGGTCAATGTCGATCACGTGGGTTTCCTTTCAAAAGGCGTGAGAAAGTGGAAAAGTGGAAGAGTCAAAAAGGTTGAAAAGTTGAAAAGGGGCAGATGTACAAGACAGCTTTCGACTGTTCAACTCTTCCCCTCTTCAACTCTTTCTGACTTTGATCTATGAACCAGTAGCTCCGAGCAGTTTGAACTCGCGGCCAGACAGCAATTTGGTTGCGCACTGCTCCCGAATGATGGCCAACTTCTGATCCATCGATTCTGCAAGTTTATAAATCTCATGCAGCAACACCACCTCCGACGTAAGTTGGCGCCGCTCAACGATCTTACAATGAGCAATTGATTCCAAAAGTGCTCGCTGTGCCTGGCTGACAAATTTCGCCTTCTCAGAATTCTGCTCGGCCACACTGGTCTTAAATGACAAAACGGCCAACTGGGTCGAACACCGTTTTAGTTCTTGCCGCAGATTGTTGTCCTCGTCTGCGGGCAAGGAGCCAGCAATGGCGTAAACTGTGTCTACAAACTGTAAAGATAATTGCCAAATCTCCGACTGCTCAAAATTAAAAGCCATAATAATTTCCTTTGTCTTTACCTCTTCTGCGCATACCATATAGTTCAACGTCGCTGGCGCTTGATAAACGAGTGCGGATGATGGATAGATAGTTGCTGCCAGTTACGTGGAATATCGCTTATTTTTTCATCTTCATACGGGAAAGAATGGATGCCAGACGCTCATTACCACCAGCCGGAGGACGCCAATCCACCTGAATGACCGGCGCTTCCTGCGCCTGCAAGCTGGTCATGAAGGACTCCAGCCCTACATTGATGGCGCTAAGTGGACGATTCAAGGACTGCAAGTCTACAGGAACAAAGTCTGTGCGCACATCGAGATTGCGGGTAATCTGCCCGGCAAGCCGGACAGCCTCTTCATTGCTCTGTTCGACATGCACGTTTATCGCTTGCAACTGCTGAATTTGCTGGTCCAAGTTCTGCGGATCCTGATCTGTACCGACTACAATGGCAATCAACTCCAAATGGCGACCCTGATTTTCAGCAATCTTTTGCGCTTCACTCAAGGCTGCAACCAACTCCGCCGCTGGGTTCGGATGGGAGCCAAAACCAAGCACAACATCCAATAGAAGCACTGCTGTTTCCGGATCGTTTGCTTCCTGCAAGATACGCTTGACGCGCAACTCATTGTCCAGCATCGGGTGCAGGCGGCCCACAGTGAATTCGTCCTCACCCAAGTCGACAATCGTGTGCTGAATGCTCTCGGTTGCTTTGGCCAGTTTGTTCTGTTTGTCCAAAGGTGCATTCGAAAAAACCTTCGGCAAATAATCTTTCAAGATCAACTGAGCTTCGTAGGCCAATGTCCCGCCCGAAAAGACACCTCGGAGATACTTTTGCTGAACCGCAAAGTGACTGGCTATCGATGCACCTGAAGGCGCTACAGATTGTTGTGTGCTTTCTTCCTCAATATCCGCAAATTCAACAGCCAACTGTGCGGCACCGTCCAGCGTGCGAGCAAAGTAGATATTATCGAGTTGGTCATTTGTCGGTTGGAAACCAATAAAATTGACCACAACTGGCTTATGGGTTGCCCGTGCCGCACGGAGCAATCCATCGACAACCGAAGGCGCAGGCGGCTTGGAAACCAGAACGATCACAGCCGTATCCGGGTCACGAATGAGGAGATCCAACGCCTGATGGGCAGTAATTCCGCCGACGGCTTCCGAGAGATCACGTCCACCGGTGCCGATGGCATGGGTGATGCCGCCACCCAGTTGGTGAATGCGTGCGGTTACCTGTTGCAACCCAGTGCCCGAAGCGCCAATTACGCCGATGTTGCCCCGCCGAACCCGGTTGGCAAAGCCCAATCCCACGCCATTGAGGATCGCCGTGCCACAATCTGGTCCCATCACCAATCGACCTTGTGCAGCCGCCGTACGTTTTAGATCAACTTCATCCTCAACACTGACGTTATCACTGTAGAGGAAGACATGTTTGTCCAGTCGCAGTGCTTCTCGTGCCACACTTGCCGCATAGCGCCCCGGAGTTGAGACCAGCACCCAATCTGCTTCGGGTAACAGATGCGTCGCCGACTCAATGGTCTTCGGACGATAGCCATCGACATCCGCGGCAGTCGCTGCGGAACGTTGTGACAATAGCGAATCCACTTGAGCGAGCGCCGCCTCGGCTGCGTTTTGGCTTTCGGCGCGGATCGTAATGATCAGATCGTCCATCTTGGCCGCTTGCGCCTCACCGGTCAAAAGATCGCTTTGCACCAACACGTCTTTGTTCGCATCGGTACCCATCATCACTCCAGCGTCTTCTACGCCAGCCAAAGCGATCAGAGCGCGCTGAAGTTGCATGAGTACAATTGAGTCAAAATAGGCCCCACGACGGATTTCGCAAACAAGCATAAGCTAACCTAAAGTGAAAAATTCTGTCTTTTTGCTGAATGATTGAATCGTTGCAATCGCCCTACTGTCCGTATACCTCATCATAATCTTCGATTGAGGCTGCAATTACTTTGTAGGCATGATCACGACCATACATTCTTTCAATTTTCAAGATCGCTTCCTTACCTGGGACTAATTTATAAGTGCTGAAGTAGTGGTTGAGGCGCTCCACGACAACCGATGGCAAGTCGCTGATATCCTGCACTTGGCTATATACCGGATCATTTTCCAGCACAGCGACAATCTTGTCGTCCGCCTCGCCACGGTCGCTGATATCGAAACCGCCTACGACTCGGGCTGTTACGACAATCTCCGAACGATTGATAGGGCGCTCGCTCAACACACAGATGTCAAGCGGATCTCCGTCACCCTTGCTCGCCCCCTGTGAGAGCGTAGCCACATGATGATCACAAAAGGTGCGTGGGATAAAACCATAGAGAGCAGGAGGCAAGGAAGAGCCACGCTGTGGGCGGTCGATGCGCAAATAACCGGTAGTTTTGTCGATCTCGTACTTCATATAATCGAAGGGAGTGATCTCGATGTAGGCACTGACGATTTGTGGGGCTTTGTCACCGATCTCCAGGCCGTGCCAGGGATGAGGACGAAAGCGATAAAATGGACGTGGAAAGGCCATGATTGCTCCAAGAAACGGTTAAATTCGGATAGACTGACAATGATTCAGGATAAATACAATTGCAACCCCATTATACCGATCTACTGGCTAGTAGCTAAAGAAGTAACAACGACATTCTCGATTAATGCACTGAACAATCGTCTGAAACGTGGATGGACCCGCACACACCTGGCAGCTGTGACTTTCAAACCTCTTTGAGAAGCTACAGACATGTAGGTGCTACTTGCTCAAAGTAGGCCCACATTTTGCTGACTACTGTAAGTTTTGTCCTCGTACTATCGGGCCTCAATTCATCTATGAATAAAGGAAATTAAATATTTATGTCAACTAACTAGGCTTTTTCCCACTAATAATTACTATTTTATTCGATCTACTAAATTACATTTGAGCTTTGAATTGATTGCATGTATGCTTAAGGCAACGCGGAATCGCTTCATGTAGGCTTTTGACAAATCCGACAACGAGGTAGAGGGTTCTATGAGCTACAGTTTCAACCAAGCGATGCAGCCTCAAAGCAGCCACATTCCACTCGTGTTGCTCAACACAGAACGTCGGGCACGTTTTATTCTACGTGCTTATCTCCATTTACTGCTGGCCATTCTCGCCTTTGGCCTGACCGAAATCGCGCTCATCCAAAGTGGAGTGTCCAATCAATTACTACAGCTATTGCTTGGACTTCCCTGGATACTTTTTTTTGTCGGGATCATTTGGGTAGGTTGGGTCGCCAGTCGTGTGATCCGCCTGACCGAGTCGCTTCTTCAACAATATATAACCCTGGCTGTCTTTACGGTAGTTGAGTCAATCCTCTTTCTCCCTTTGCTCTTTACCGCTAAAACTCACCTATCCGTGGCCATTCAAAACGCAGCCCTGCTGACGTTGATAGGCTTCTTGGGATTAACTGTTATCGTAGTGATCACGCGCCGAGATTTTTCGTTATTTAGTACGATGACGCTTTGGGTTGCCATGGCCAGCCTGTTGTTGATCATTGCCAGCCTGATCTTCGGTTTTGCGCCAGATACTTGGGTTCCCGTGGGCATGATCAGCGTGGCAGGAGGTGCGATTTTGCGTACTACCTCGCGGATTTTGCGCTACTACCCCGAGGATCGTTATGTGGCTGCGGCGTTGGAGCTCTTTGCATCGCTTGCTCTCCTCTTTTGGTCCGTCGTACGCCTATGTTGGCGGCGCAACTAAACGTTCGCTCATGCTAGATTCCTTTCTTCCCTTGCTTGAACAAAAAAGGCCCCTCATCCTGGATGGGGCGTTGGCCACCGAACTAGAACGGCGCGGTGCCAATCTGAATGACCCGCTCTGGTCAGCCAAGGTGCTGATCGAAAATCCTGAGATGATTCGCCAGCTTCATCTCGATTATTTCCGGGCAGGTGCAGACATTACCACCTCCGCTACCTACCAGGCCACCTTTGCCGGCTTCGCCCGCCGCGGCCTAGATCATGTGCAAGCGACCCAACTCATGCAGCTCAGCGTTCAGCTTGCACTTGAGGCACGTGCGATCTTTCAAAGCGAAACAAACCAAATTGATGAAACTGGCGCTTTACCGCTCGTTGCAGCTTCGGTTGGTCCTTATGGGGCCTTCTTAGCCAACGGTGCCGAGTATACCGGAGAATACGGCCTCACCTTCGAGGAGTTGAAGACCTTTCACCGTGAGCGTATGGCGGTGTTGGTGGCAAGTGGAGCCGATCTGCTCGCCTGCGAGACGATTCCCAGCCTTGCGGAAGGCCGGGCGTTGTTGGAATTATTAACCGAGTTTCCGATGGCGCGGGCCTGGTTGAGTTTTAGCTGCAAAGATGGTGCCTATGTCTGTCATGGCGAGACGATGGCAGAGTGCGCAACATTGGCAAATGGGAATCCTCAGATTTTGGCAATTGGCGTGAACTGCACAGCGCCGGAACATATTGAGTCACTCGTGCGCATCGCCAAAGCCACCACAGACAAACCAATTGTCGTTTATCCTAATCGCGGTGAAGGATATGATCCGGTGCAAAAGTGCTGGCTACCCGGCAGCGAGTCGCTCAGCCCTCTAGAGACTGCCAGGCGAGCCTACACAGCAGGCGCACGCTTAATTGGTGGTTGCTGCCGCACGACACCAGAGGATATTCGGGAGATAGCGGAACACTTGACAGGGTGACAACTATCTCTTACACCCGCGCACAAAGGCAGCAAAGATCGCCTGACTTGACGCCTCATTCGGCAATGCTTCGGGATGCCATTGTACCGCCAACCCAAAGGGATAATTACGTACCTCGACCGCCTCGATCATGCCGTCGGGAGCGGTGGCGACGGCGCGCAGATTGGGTGCCAGCCGGTCGATCGCCTGATGGTGGAGGCTGTTTACCTGCATAATTGGCTTACCGATAATTTCGGCGAGCAGTGACTCTTCGGCAATTTGTACCGGATGGGAAAGCCGATCAAAGGGAAAATCGGGAAAGAAGGTATGGCGATCCAGTTCGGGTACCTCGCCCACTTCGGGATGAAGCGAGCCACCAAAGGCCACATTCAACACTTGTGATCCACGACAAATGCCAAAGAAGGGCTGCTGTTGCTCCACCACACGGCGCACTAAATTGAGTTCTACCTGGTCGCGCCAAACATCGATGCCGTCGATCTTGGGATGGGCGAGACCGTCATAATGTTCAGCCGCAATGTCACCGCCACCAGTGAAGAGCACACCATCACAGCGAGCGACAATTTCCTGCACGGTTTGCTCGGCAATGCCATAGGGAATGAGCAAGGGCAGTCCGCCCGCCTGTTCAATGCCAGCGACACAGCCAGCCAGTAATTCATCAAGCGGCGCACGGTAAGGATCGTTGGGGGAATGGGACGTGATAGCAATGAGTGGTTTACTCAAGAGAAGTCAACTCCAAATGGAATGATAATATGGGATTTTTGAGTTTAGGATTGTAAATTCGGTAGCCAGATCGGATTTTCAGAAACTTGGGCATGTAACAATTCAAAACGTTGACGTGCTTCTGACCTGCATTGTTTTAACGACGCAAGTGGCAATCCCACCTGCTCCACTAAAAAACTGGCCGCAACCGATGCGTACACTCCCGCCGTTTTTAGATCGCCAGTCAACACCCAGCCGACCATAAATCCACCGCCATAGGCATTGCCTGCGCCTGTCGGATCAACCGCCTTGATCGGTACTGCCGGAATTTGCCAGGCTTCCCCCGTATCGTGGCGATAGACCAATGAGCCTTCCCCGCCCATGCGCAAGGTCACGATTTCAGAACCCAGTGTGCCGAGCCGCTGCACCAATTCGATCGGTGCACCCTTGCCTACCAGCATCTCAGCTTCACGCACATTGGGCGAGAAGATTTGGCCTGCTGTCAATATAGCACGCACCTCTGCCTCGGCGAGCGGCGCATCGACATCCTTGAAGGGTTCGATGGCGATGATCATCTCGGGGTTGCCACGGCGCAGATCGTGGGCAATTTGCAGATTCGGCTTTTCGGGGTGAATGCCGTAATGCAGTGCCTGTGCCTGTCTATACGAAGTCGGCAAAAATTCATAACGGAAGGCGAGTTGGTCAGGGATGGCCTGCCCTTTGGTGCGCCAGACCTGCGTGCGCCGACCATCCCAATCGGTCACTTGCCAGGCACGCAATGATTCGTATTCAGGGTAGTGGCGGATGCCAGCACAATCAATCTCCATCGCATCCAGCCAGGCTTGCGCTTCCGGTGGCCAATCATGCCCTACTCCACCGACCAGACCAACGCTCTCTGTCCACAATTTCATGCCAAAGGCAGTTTGTGGCCCACTCCCGCCCAACACTGCCATCGCCGTCGTACCATCAGGGAAAACAATGTCGTCAAGGATAATCGAATAGGTGATAAAGTCCATAGTACATCAGTGGGACAGTAAGTCAGTAGAACAGTGGGACAGTGAAACAGTTATTACTGACTTACTGTCCCACTGTTCTAGCGCAGGCATTGATACAACGTCTCTTTCCACTTCGCCTCGTCTACCTTCCAGCAGACTTCGATGTTGGCGGTCTTCTTGGTGACGTGCAGTTCGTCCACTACCGTCATGCCGCGAGTTAGTTCTTCGTCGCAGGCGACATCTACATAGTGCCAACTGCGCTTGGTGCAGACCGCATTGTCGAGTGCAATTGCCATTGTTACTGGATCGGGCAGCATCAAGCCCCGTCCACCTTGGATCGTCTGCCCAGCATAGGTAGCGTAGGAATTGCAATCCATAGCGAAAGTAGCGCGCTCAGTCTCGAAAGCGTAGACCTGGGCGATCTCGGCGTTGGTCAATTCATACTCATTACGGCAATGTTCCCAGCCTACCATTAGGATCTTCATGCCCGAGTGGAAGACCAGCCGTGCCGCTTCCGGGTCGCACCAGATGTTGAACTCGGCCGCCGGTGTGACATTGCCCACGCAGTTGGCATTGCCACCCATCACGTAACATTCTTTCACCCACTCCGCCAAGCGTGGTTCCAGAATCAAAGCAGCCGCAATGTTCGTAAGCGGGCCAAGTGTTATCAGCGTGATCTGACCAGGCGACTCACGAAAGCGACGGATCAACTCTTCCACTGCATTCTTACCCGCCAACGGACGCTTCGGTTGCAGATGGCCCAACTTGCCCATACCACCTGGCCCATGAAACCAATCGGCATAAGCGGGTTGGCGCAGCAGCGGCTTGGCACACCCTTCGTAGACAGGCGTCTCCTTGCCGCAGACTTCCACAGTATAGCGAGCGTTGGCACTGGCGGTCTCCAGCGGCATGTTGCCATAGGTCACGGTGATGGCATCTACAGTTACATCGGGCCATTGCAACGCCATCAAAATAGCAACGGCGTCATCTGACGCAGTATCGGTATCGATAATAAAACGACGAGTCATGAGTTCTCCTAAAACTGACAAGATGACAAGACGATAGGGTGACAAGGTGAGTTTCGTTTCATCTTGTCACCCTATCGTCTTGTCAATTCTTTTCTTCTCTCTCCTGGGTCATGCGATGCGCCAGCAGGATCGGGATAGACATTATAGCAATCACAAAGAATGCAACCACATTGGTGACGGGACGGTCACGCGGGCGGGTGAGTTGGCTGAAGATCCAGATTGGCAGGGTAGCCTGTTGACCGGCGGTAAAGGTCGTGACGATCACCTCGTCAAAGGAGAGGGCAAAGGCCAACATGGCACCGGCCAGCATCGCTGTTGCAAGATTGGGCAAAAGAATGTGGCGAAAGGTCTGAAAGCCATTTGCCCCTAAATCCATCGACGCCTCGACCTGGGTCCACGAGGTGCGGCGAAAGCGCGCCAACACATTGTTGTAGACGGTCACGATACAAAAGGTCGCATGGCCGAGGATAATCGTCCAGAAACTGAAGGGGATTTCCAGTAAGCCAATCGAAGCGCGCAGAGCAATGCCGGTGACAATCCCCGGCAGCGCAATCGGCAACAGGAGTAGAAATGAAACCGCCTCACGGCCAAAGAAGCGGCTACGATGGACCGCAGCCGCAGCCAACGTGCCCAGGATCAAAGCAGCCACCGTTGAGAGCGCAGCCACCCGCAGCGAAAGCCCCAATGCGGCCCATAGATCCGCCCGATTCCAAGCCACGCCAAACCACTTGAACGTGATCCCAGGCAATGGGAAGGTGTAGGCCGCCTCATCCGTCGTGAAGCAGTAGAGAAAGACGATCAGCAGCGGGATATGCAGAAAGAGCAACACCAGCAGCGCTGAAATGCGTAGCCCCACAGAGGCACGACTTGGATCGGAAGATGAGAGCATAAAAAGAGAAATTTACAACGCTTCAAACGCCCCTGTACGCCGGGCGAGCGAAAGATAAATTAACATGATCAGAATTGGCACCACGGTAAAGGCAGCAGCCAACGGAATATTGCCTGATGTTCCTTGATGCGAAAGTACCGCCTGACCGATAAAAAAGCTCGAATTGCCCAGGGCCGAAGGCACGATAAAGTCACCAAGCGTTAGTGAAAAGGTAAAGATCGAGCCAGCGATCACGCCTGGAATCGCCAGCGGCAACAGCACCGTACGAAAGGTTTGCGCAGGCAACGCGCCCAGATCTGCCGAAGCCTCCAGTAATGATCGGGGCACCCGTTCTAAGGCGGCCTGGATCGGCAAAATCATGTAGGGCAGCCAGATGTAACTGAAGGCGATAAACATACCAATCATCGAAAGCGACAAAGAAGGCCCGCCAATGCCAGGAATCGACAACAGCGCATCCAGCGCCCAACCCAACCCCACTTTGCCCACCACCCAACTGAGAATGCCCTCCTTGGCTAGGATCAACTTCCACAGGTAAACGCGCACGATATAGCTGGACCAGAGCGGCAGAATCACTGCCAGGTAGAGCAATGCCTTCATTCGTCCCTGAGCATAGCACGCCATATAATAGGCCAAGGGAAAGGCCAGGGCCGCATCAGCAAGGGTCACCGCCAGGGCCATGCCCACGGTGCGTAACACAATGTCACGGTTGACCGGTTTGAGCAAGGTCAAATAGTTGCTGATCCCGACCTCACGCACCACTTTACCGCTAAACTCATCCAAGCGGAAGAAGCTGTTGATCAGCATTCCAACCAGCGAGCCGATATAGATAATCAGCATGTAGAGCAGCGGCAGGCTAAAGAGTAGCGCTAATAGTAGGTTGGGATGAGTGTAAAGATAAGTTGACAGGCGCTGAAACGTTGAGTTTGATGAAGAATGGGTTCCTGTGGTCATGAACGGTCATCCTTCCCCAATTGCAACATATGTTCTCGTAACCACTGAAGCGTCACTCGCTGCCCTTTAGTGGCAGCGACATCCGTCGAAGTTGTGCTCAAGTTCTGCTGGGCCACGACCAGATCTTCGCCGCTTTCCAATGTAACCAGATAACGAGTGTAGAGACCGAGATAGACGACATCGCGCACAACACCTTCGACAGCCACAGAATTCGTCAGGCGAGGAGCGTCCTTGGCACCAAGGTGAATCTTCTCGGGGCGCAAGCTAAAGCGTCCCGTCTGGTTGGCAAGTTTGAGCGCTAGTGTTCCCTCAATCACATTCGAGGTACCGACAAAACCAGCGACAAAGCCACTTGCCGGTCGCTCGTAGACCTCCGCTGGCGCGCCGATCTGCTCGATCCGCCCGTGATTGAAGACGGCTAGACGGTCGCTCATGCTCAGCGCTTCTTCCTGGTCGTGAGTTACGTAGATAAAGGTGATGCCGAGTCGCTGCTGCAAATTCTTCAATTCAACCTGCATCTCCTGCCGCAATTTTAGATCAAGTGCGCCAAGCGGTTCATCGAGCAACAGAACACTCGGCTCATTGATCAAGGCGCGTGCCAGTGCCACGCGCTGTCGTTGACCGCCGGAAAGCTGCGAGGGTTTGCGCCCCTCATATCCAGTAAGGCGCACCATCTCCATGGCCTTGGCAACTCGTTGCTGCCGTTCAGCTTTGGCGACTTTTTTGATCATCAGCCCATAACCTACATTCTCGCCCACCGTCATGTGCGGGAAGAGTGCGTAATCTTGGAAGACCGTATTGACGTCGCGTTCATAGGGCGGCAGTTGAGTGACATCTTTGCCATGCAGAAATATCTTGCCACTGGTTGGGCGATCAAAGCCAGCGATCATGCGCAGACAGGTCGTCTTGCCCGAACCAGAGGGGCCGAGCATGGTGAAAAACTCACCATCTCGGATTTCCAGATCGACCGAATCGACGGCTTTGATCGCACCGAACGTGCGGGTTACTTTTTCTAAGAGAACAGAGACTGAGGGCATCTTGAGTGCCTATCAAAGAGAATATTGGTTAAGACAGGGTAACAGTGAAGTTCACCTTCTCACCCTGTCACCCCTTCAGTTTAATTGCCGCCCATCACGCCAATATATTCTTCCACCCACTTCGAGTAGGGCACACAGGTTTTGCCATTACCACAATCGGAGACAGGAGTGCGCCAGAAACTGATCTTGTCGAAGTTTTCGCTGCCATTGGTCTTGCAACCTTCCGCGCCGAGCAGTTCATTGCCTTCACAAGCCGCAGGAACCGAGGGTACGGAGCCAAACCAAGCGGCCAAATCGCCCTGCAATTTTGGATTGAGTGAATGTTCCAGCCATAGATAGGCGCAGTTGGGGTGTTCGGCCTTGGCGTGCATCATCGTGGTGTCGGCCCAACCTGTCGCCCCTTCTTGGGGGATGGTGCTGGCAATCGGCTGTCCCTCGCCGACCAACACGTTGACCTGGAAAGGCCACGAACTGGAAGCAACAACCCCTTCGTTTTTGAAGTCATCCATCTGCACATAGGCATCGTGCCAGTAGCGACCGACCAGCTTGCGTTGCTCTTTGAGCAAGGCGATGGTGGCGTCGAATTGTTCCTGGGTCAGCGCGTAGGGATCATCAATACCCAACTCGGGGTTGTGCGCTTTGAGATAGAGCGCTGCGTCCGCCACATAGATCGGGCCATCGAAGGCCTGCACGCGACCTGCATTCGGTTTGCCATCGGGTAAATCCATCGCCTTAAAGACGACTTCCCAGCTTGTCGGAGCTTCGGGGAAAACGCTGGTGTTGTACATGAGTACGTTGGAACCCCACTGATAGGGCACGCCATAATGTTTGCCATTGACGGTGTGCCAGGGCGCACTTTGCAACCGCTCATCCACCGTCTTGTAGCTCGGAATTAGATCCACATTGATCTCTTGCACTGTGCCACCAGCGACCAGACGCAAGCTGGCATCGCCCGAGGCGGTGACGAGATCAAAGCCGCCTTCATTCATCAAACTCACCATCTCATCCGAGGTAGCCGCAGTCTTGGCATTTACCTTGCAGCCGGTCTCCTTCTCAAAACCAGTCACCCAATCGTAGTTTGGATCGGTTTCACCACGCTCGATATAGCCAGCCCACGCCACAATATTCACCTGACCTTCGCCAGCCCCCACTTCCTTAAGCATCGTACTGCTGCTTTCAGCGGCAGGTGCTTGTTCTGCGGCTGGTGCGGTGGCGGGTTGCGCCGCCACACATGAAGAAGCAAGCGCTCCAAGAATCACAACCAAGATGAGTATACTGGTGAATCTCTGCATAGTTTCCTCCTGAGCTCAGAATAGGGAGACAACTGTTATTGAATTGGTACTCGGAATCTGCACCGCATGGCATTCAGCCTGACTGGGGCATGCTTGAATGCCAACGTTCGATTATTTGAGAATCGGAATAGTGCAGTGCTACTAGGGAAAGACAGCGCCCGCTTCTCATAAACGCAACGTTACTTACGGTATAGCGAAGTGATGAATACCAGATTATAGGGGGAAATGAAATCGGAAGCAAACTGCTTCTACAGAAAAAGAGAGAGCCGCACATCGAATGATGTGCGGCTCGTTTCAAGATTTCTATTCCTAAAGAGATCCGTTACTGATCGCCAGGTTGAACTGTAATATTTCCCATGAAGAATGATGCGTCAAACGTGAATGGCTAACGAAAATTCACCCATCACGTTTCACGGATCACATAACTTTGTACAGGTTATCAACCCAGATATCAATTGATTTTGTCATAACGGACGTACATCTCCTGGTTGGCCTCATTTACATTCAGCCGGAATTGGACTGGCGGTCCCACTTCTCGGCCCGAGGCGTTGAGTAACTGTATCTCCCAAACGCCAGCCGGAGAGATACTGGGAAATTCCAACTTGAGATTGTAGTAACGCTGTCGTGCCGATTGCTGACCCCAGGTAATCTGGGGTTGACCACCAAAGCTGTAAAGCGGCGTCGCCAATTCCATGCCATCCTTGCGCACACGAAGGCCATAGCCCGATAACCCGTCGATGCCAGACGTTACAAAGAGGTAAATGCGTGGCATAATTCGCTCTTCAAACTGAGTTTGCTCGGTCAAGCGAAACTCATAGGAGGGTGTAGGCACTAAAGGTGGTGCAGCAGGTTGCGTGGCCACGGTTGGTGATGGCGTTGGCAATACGGGAAGCGCCGTTGGCGCAATGGGCATGGAGGCACCTACAATCGGGATCTGGTCTAGCGAGCCATAGAGGTTGATCAGCGCTGCCGCAGCCCAAACCGTCTGTTGAGAATAGCAACAGACCTGATACCATTGTAGATCTGGGCTTTTCCCGACTACAGTATAACGTTCCCCGCCATTGCCAGCGCCCAAAATTGAATAATTCAATCCAGGACCCGAACGTAGGTTGATCTGACTGCCATTAACGACTGCGTTTGCGCCATTGCCTGTGGGTACGACTACAGGTGCAGCAGCTGTCGGCAGTACCACTGGAGTTGGATAGACTGGCGTCGGGTTCGTGATAAAGGCGGAAACTGTATCTTTTGGCAAGAGTGCAATACTCTTGGCCTGGGCATTGCCAGGACCATCGGTGTCGGCCTTGGCGACAGTGTCGCCAGGCCCCGAGGCATTAGCCTGAGCCCGGGCATTACCATTGGCCACCACCTCGGCGCGGATCTCTACCTGTAATTGACCATCCACTGCTTGGGTGGATCCAGTTGGTACGTTGAATTGAGTTTGTGCCATCGCCACTTGCATCGGAGTCGCAGTTGGCACCGATGCACTCGCCATCGCTTGACCAATGCGCATCATCGGATAGCGATCAGATAATGTAATAATAAGCAAAATAATCAGTAATGTTAGTAAAATGGCATGATATAGGAATGTGGTCTTCAGTGCATTCATGATGGCATTTTCCTTGAAAAAAAAATAGCCGGCCAATCCAAAATTCTGGAAAGGCCGGCTAGTCGCGTACCTGTGTAATTCAAATTTAAATTTAATCAAGTATGTTCTCCCATAAATTCGCCTGTCTCCGCAGTTGCCATTTAGGGAAAAGTATAAAGTTCAGAAGGTATGTAAGATGTAAAAACACCAATTGCACTCGCGAGCACCATGAATTTTCCTGATCAGAAAAGTAAAACTCATAGTACTTCAGAGTACAATTGGTATCATATAGACTTCTCCTGGAAAACTCCTGCTTAAGATGAGATCTTACACAGCTCCTAAAATTAAAGTTGGACGCTTTTCTCCATGGCAACTTTGAAGTTTTGATCGAATCGACGCACGGATACTTTTTCATCCTCTTTGCGTCGACCCAAAATTTCAACCAGCTGCTGTACTTGGGTCGTTGGAATTAACCATTCAGTGGTAACCGATAAATGTCCTGTGGAAGGATCATATTCGACAGCCTGAAAAGGCCGTAGGTTTGTACAAACCTCTGCAATTTTGCTAGTAACGGATGTGGGAAGGCATGAGATTGGTTGCATGATGATGTCCTGATGAATCTCGATAATGTTGTGATGATGGTATTCCTTAGAGTGATGTCTATCGTGTGCCGATTGGCAGATGGCTCCTCCAGAGTTATTTCTTCACTCACCACTTCTAAGTTAACTTACGGTAACTCACAAAATATACACGACAAGTTGTGTACACACGTACTATAGCACATTTATGTAAATTGTCAAGAGGTGAAATTAACAAACGTTCAACTCGTCTCGCTTTTTTCTTAATTTTAACGCATCACTATGCGATTATTTGTTTTATACTATATCCTATTTGCATGGAAAGACACAGTTTCTTAAGCAAATGTGCGTAATTTTCATTGAACAGCGAACTGGGATAAGACGAGAAACAATCGGTTCACAATCTTCTCAGAACGCTTCTTTGATAGAATAGTCGAGTAACAAACAGTATTTGCATTTTGCTCGACATAAAAAATAACGAGAATCTGTAACAATTCGGAACCGCTCAGCCCTTACGACTTACAATTAAGGTATGTGATATTTCCCACCTCAGTACATTCTCTACACGAAGTATCGTTGTAAGTTCGTAATGAATGCCTGAAAAGTGGTGAATCCGAGTACGCAGATCATCCCTAGGAAGACCAAACATATGCAAGAACAAGATAATTTACCCCGCTATCAGCTCTACGCAAATGGCGAGTGGCGAGTCCCCAATTCTGAAAACTATCGCATTGCCGTTGATCCTTCTACTGGGGATCGGTTGGCCTATATTGCGCAGGCTGACATCGAAGATACACGTTTGGCCATTCAAGCTGCGCGAACTGCCTTTGACGAAAGTGATTGGACCTCTCTACGTCCCGGTGAACGATCCGAGATGCTCCATCAGATCGTGACAGCACTTGAAGCACGTCAGGATGAGATTGCCGACGCCGAGATGCGCAATGGCGGCTGCACCTGGCGCAAGGCCAATTTGATGGACATTCCCGTTGGATTAATGCATTTTCGGCACTTTGCCAAATTGGCCGATTCGGAACCGCTTGAACCTGTGCCCCAAATCACCTTTCCCGCCATGTCCTATAACTTTGTGCGACGCGAACCAATCGGGGTCTGTGGCCAAATTATTCCTTGGAACTTTCCATTTCTGATGGCTGTTTGGAAGATTGCGCCGGCATTGGCTGCGGGATGCACCGTCATCTTAAAGCCGGCCTCCTACACGCCGCTGAGTGCCCTCAAAATGATGGAGATTATCCACGAAACAGGATTGTTACCTCCAGGCGTTCTCAACATGATCACAGGCCCAGGCGAGGTGGTCGGACCCGAGCTCTGTATCAATCCATTGGTAGACAAGATCGCCTTTACAGGCAGCACTGAGGTCGGACGCGATATCATGCGCCAGGCGTCTAGCACCATTAAGAAAGTAACGTTGGAACTTGGCGGCAAGAGCCCAGCCATTCTGCTCGATGATGCTGATCTCGACTTGGCGATCGACGGCAGTCTGTGGGCCACCTTTATGCACAATGGTCAGGCCTGTGAAAGTGGTACACGCTTGCTGGTGCCATCGTCGATTTACGATGAGGTGGTAGAGCGTTTGGTCGATCGGGCCAGCAAGCTCAAAGTAGGGATTGCTCATTCAGGCGAAACCGACATTGGTCCCGTGATCAGCGCCTCGCAACTGCGCACGGTCGAAGAGTACATTCAGATCGGCCTATCGGAAGGAGCTACGCCCGCCCTCTTGGGTCAGCGCCCCAGCGACCCCGAATTGCAGAAGGGCTATTACATCACGCCCACGATCTTTACCGATGTGGACAACCGCATGCGCATCGCCCAGGAGGAAGTCTTCGGCCCAGTGCTTTGCGTCATCAAGTATGACAGTTTGGACGAAGCCATCCGCCTGGCCAACGACACGATCTACGGTCTGGCTGCGGGGGTGTGGGGCCGAGACATTGAACGCTGTATGAGCGTCGCCCAACGCATCCGCGCTGGTACCGTCTGGATCAACGATTGGCATGTCCTCAATGCCGAAGCGCCTTTTGGCGGCTACAAGCAAAGTGGCATTGGCCGTGAATTGGGTGAATGGGGATTCAAAGAATACCAGGAGATTAAACATATTCACGTGCCGCTGAACAACACGCGCCAGTCCAAGTACTGGTACGACATTGTTGTGCCACAGCAGTAATCTCTTTGAAGCTTACTACAATAGAATGATTATACGAAAGCAGCCAAGTTTCGAGGAACTTGGCTGCTTTGATCCCGGCTGCAATGACACTTAGGAACGGCCTGGGTTGCTGGTTCAATCCTTGCTGAGGTAGTCTTGCAGTTTCTCAATTGCGCGGTTTTCGCCAATCACCAGCATTTTGTCCCCAGGTCGTGTATGGAACTCACCAGGCGGTGGACTGAAGATTTCGCTGCTGCGGTTAATGGTGACGACCTGAACGCCAAAGCGCTTAGGCAGTTGCAGATCCTTTAGTGGGCCGCAAAGTTGCGAATTTACATCGATTTCCAACACACCGTAATTTTCACCCAAAGCCAATAGATCCAGCACTTCAGGAGTCGCCAACTTACGGGCCAAGCGCACGCCCATCTCTTTTTCCGGTTGAATTACCTGATCGGCCCCAATGCGCGACAAAATCTTGGCAGCTACCTCACTCTGCGCCTTTGAGATCACTTTCCGAGCCTTCGCATCTTGTGCTGCCACCGTAGCAAGGATATTGCTTTCCAAATCATTGCCAATCGCTATAATCACTGCATCAAAGTTACTACAGCCCAGTTGACGCAAAATTTCAGGATCTGTCGCATCGGCAATCATGGCATGTGTAACATGGCCCTTGATTTGATTGATCGGTTCTGCCTCAACATCAATGACAACCACTTCATGACCGATCTGATACAGCGTCGTAGCCACAGCAGAGCCAAAAAGCCCTGCTCCCACAACTAAAAATTGTTTTGGCATACCGAATCACAATCCCTCTTTATGAGGCCTTTACTAGCCTATCAGTACATCTTCTGTTGGGTATTCAATTTGCTTCCCTTGCGTTGATTTCATCAAAGCCAAGGCCAGCGTTAGCGGGCCAATGCGCCCTAGGTACATCAATAGGATCAAGATTACCTTGCTGCTCGCAGAAAGACTTGGTGTGATGCCGGTTGAAAGTCCCACTGTACCAAAGGCAGATATCGCTTCAAAGGTCAAACGATAGAATGGTATATCAGGATTCGTAAAGCTCAGTAAGGTCACCATGCCGCCGACCAACATCACACTCAAGAATGCAATCGAACCGGCCCGTGCAACTGTAGCATAATCGATCTTTCGACCAAAAGCGACCAGCTCTCCTTGACCACGCGACACACTCCAAGCACTTCCGATCAGCACAAAGAAAGTGACTGTCTTGATTCCACCTGCTGTAGAGCCAGGGCTTCCACCGATAAACATCAATAGCATCGTAAATGCCAAAGTACCGTCATACATCTTACCATAGTCAAGCGTATTGAAGCCGGCAGTACGCGGTGTAACCGATTGAAAAAGGCTGGCAAGAACTTTGATGGGAAGAGGATGAGTCCCCAATGTATGCACATTATCCCACTCAAAGAGCAGAATGATTAGAGCACCACCGACAATCAGTACCAAAGTCGTGAGTAATACGATTTTGGTATGTAAAAAGAGGGATCGTCGAACTTTTTGCCGTTCTCGCAAGCGTAAGATCACATCAATTTCGGCCAGAAAGCCCAATCCACCCAAGACAATCAAAGCCATGATGGTAAAATTAACCAATGGATCGGCCACAAATTGCATCAGGTTATCAGAGTAGAGCCCAAAACCTGCATTATTGAAGGCACTTATGCTGTGAAAAATCGAAAAATAGAGACCTCGAATCACACCTTCTTTGAGAGCAAAGGGAATAAAGAGCAATAATGCCCCAACCGATTCGATCAGCACAACCAGCCATAGCAAGCGCCGCAGCAGATTGACCACACCGCCAACATGAAGTGTATTAATCTGCGCTTGCAAGTTTAGCCGTTCCCGAAAACCGATACGTCGACCGCTGACCAGTGCCACAATCGTGCCGAGGGTAATGATTCCAAAGCCACCAATTTGTACCAGCAGCATAACAATGATCTGCCCCATGAAACTATAATCTTTGCCTGTATCTACAACTGCCAGGCCAGTGACACAGAGCGCGCTCGTTGCTGTAAAGAGTGCATCAAGCGGAGAAACCGTACTCTCGGTACTATGGGAAAAGGGAAGGGAAAGCAGTATGCCGCCCAAAAGGATAGCAACCAAAAAAGAGACTGCAATCAGTTGAGGAGAGGAAAGGTTGCGCTTAAATAGATCTTCTCTTTTACTTATAAACATAAACGAGTATGATTTGTAATTCGTAGCGTATCTGGCTGACTTCAACCATCATCTCCGGCTACCTCTCGGAGAAGATTGCGCCTACATTCTAGAAAGGAACCAACTATGAAATTGGACGGAAAAACCGCCATCATTACAGGAGGCGGCACAGGGATCGGTGCTGGAATTGCACGCTTATTTGCCCAAGAAGGTGCCCAGGTAGTCATCTGTGGACGCCGCCGCGAAGTACTGGAGCAGAGCGCAGCCACTTGTAAAGGTGCTCATCCTGTTCGAGTATTTGCAATTGACATCACAAAGCTGGACCAAGTTCAAGAGATGATTGGCGCGATCAGCAAAGAAATCGGGCCGATTGACATTCTGGTCAACAACGCTGGTACCAATGTACGCCAGCGTAAAATGAGCGAGCTTCAGCCCGATGGCTGGCAAACAATCATTGATGCCAACATGACGGGTGTGTACAATCTGATCTACAGCGTGCTTCCCCAAATGCGCGAACGCAAGGACGGCGTCATTATTACCGTCTCTTCGACCGCCGCTGTGCGCCCCAATTCACTGGGAGGCGGCGCATATAGTGCGTCCAAGCAGGGAATCAATGCAATGATGAAGGTTTTATCAGACGAAGAGGGCGAAAATGGGATTCGTGCCACCATCATCAACCCTGGAGAGGTTAACACGCCGCTCTTGGATGGTCGTCCAGTTCCACCTAGTGCGGAACATAAGGAGCGTATTTTACAACCATCCGATCTAGCCGCTGCCGCACTCTTCGTCGCCACACAACCAGCGCGTGTTCATATCGGCGAAATCACCCTCAAGCCAATCGCACAGAAGTGGTAAGGCTGTAGCGCAGTGGGTCAGTAGACAGTGAGACAGTAAATCAGTAGGAACTGTCCGACTGACTCACTGATTCACTGTCTCACTGCCCCACGGATCATGGCAAACTTGTTTCACCCATCAACCAGCGGTCAACTTCGCGGGCAGCACCGCGGCCTTCGTTGATCGCCCAGACGACGAGGCTCTGTCCACGGCGCATATCCCCAGCCGAAAAGATGCCTGGAACATTGGTCGCAAACTTGCCATGTTCGGCCTTGACATTGCTGCGTGGATCGCGTTCCACGCCCAGTTGATCCAGCAGTTGGCTCTCCGGTCCCGAAAAACCAAGGGCGAGCAGCACGAGTTGGGCAGGCATCACTTTTTCTGTGCCTGGAATGTTGCGTGGCATCAAACGGCCATTGTCGGTCACCCACTCCACCTGAACCGTTTCAATCGCAGAGACGTGTCCATTTTCATCACCCAGAAAGCGGCTCGTCTGTATTGCATATTGGCGCGGTTCCACACCCCAGCGAGCCTGTGCCTCGCTTTGTCCATAATCGAGCTTGTAGACACGTGGCCACTGTGGCCAGGGATTATCCTTGGCGCGTTTATCAGGCGGGCGGGGCACGATTTCCAGTTGGGCCAAGCTGCGGCAACCGTGGCGAAGTGATGTACCCACGCAGTCGGTTCCCGTGTCACCGCCACCCAGGACGATCACATCCTTGCCTGCCGCCGAGATAAAGGCGGGATTCGGCTCGCCCCCATGACGTGTGTCAAGCAGATTCTTGGTGTTGCCACGCAGGAAATCCATCGCAAAATGGATGCCTTTCAGGTTGCGCCCTTCAGTCTTGGCGAAGAAATCATTCGGTTTGGTTGCACCGCCGCAGAGGACAATTGCGTCAAACTCTTTGCGCAGCTTCTCAACAGAATAGTTCACACCCACTTCAGTGCTGGTAATAAAGCGCACACCCTCAGCAGCCAACAGATCCACCCGCCGCTGAACCACCTGCTCTTTGTCGAGCTTCATATTGGGGATGCCATACATTAACAAGCCGCCGATGCGATCCGAGCGCTCGAAAACAGTGACCCAATGACCCGCCTTGTTCAATTGCGCAGCACAGGCTAGACCGCTCGGCCCAGAACCCACCACAGCGACCTTCTTGCCTGTACGTTCGGGCGGCGATTCAGGAACAATCCAACCTTCCTCAAAGCCCTTATCCACGATGGCACATTCGATGCTTTTGATCGTTACAGGCGGATCGTTGATACCCAAAGTACAGGAGCCTTCACACGGTGCAGGACAGACCCGCCCGGTAAATTCGGGAAAGTTGTTGGTCTTGTGCAACCGATCCAACGCCTCGCGCCAAAGACCACGATAGACTAGGTCGTTCCATTCGGGAATCAGATTGTTGATTGGGCAGCCCGCAGCCATGCCGTTGATCAACTGCCCTGTGTGACAGAATGGGATGCCACAATCCATGCAGCGAGCGCCTTGCTGCTGCAACTTTGTATCAGCCAAGTGCAGGTGAAACTCGTCCCAATCCTTCACCCGTTCCAACGGGTCACGCTCAGCGGGCGTTTCTCGTTGAAATTCCAAAAATCCAGTCGCTTTACCCATCAATAACTCTCTCTTCTATGATGTATTTCTAGTTTCCACCTACACGCGCCAGGTCCGACTTGTTGCTTTCGAAGGCTGCGATCAAGGCATCGTCGCCGCTCAGACCTTGAGCTTTGACCTGGTTGATTGCCTCCAACATGCGCTTGTAATCCTTGGGCATCACCTTGATGAACTTCGGCAGCAACTCCTCCCAACGGATTAGCACACGCCAGCCGAGTTCGCTGTTAGTGAGGTCGGCATGGCGCTGGATGATTGCCTTTAGCTCAGCCGCCTCTTCGGCCCCATTCACACGTTCCAGTTCCACCATTTCAAGATTGAACCGTGTAGCGAGATCGGCGTTCCAGTCGAGCAGATAGGCAACGCCTCCCGACATGCCAGCAGCGAAGTTCTTGCCAATGCTGCCCAACACAACCACTTTACCGCCAGTCATGTACTCGCAGCCATGGTCACCGACACCTTCCACGACGGCAATGGCACCGGAATTGCGTACAGCAAAGCGTTCGCCTGCAACGCCTCGGATATACGCCTCGCCAGCGGTTGCGCCATACAGTGCCACGTTGCCGATAATGATATTCTCTTCAGCACGGAAGCTACTGCCTTGCGGCGGGTAGACGACCAATTTACCACCAGACAAGCCCTTGCCAAAGTAATCGTTACCATCTCCCTCTAACTCAAGGGTCACCCCGGAGGGGATAAAAGCTCCAAAGCTCTGACCTGCCGAGCCTTTAAACTGGAAGTGAATCGTATCCTCGGGCAGTCCTTGTGGACCGTAACGTCGCGTGACTTCGCTACCCACAATCGTCCCGACGACACGATTGATGTTGCGGATATCAACCGCACACTTGACCGGCGTACCATGTTCCAGAGCGGGTTGGGCCAGCTTGAGCAAGGTGGTCATATCCAACGCTTTGTCCAAGCCGTGATCTTGTGTAATTTGGCAGTAGCGGCCTACATCGCCGTTGACCTCTGGTTCCCAGAGCAGCGGTGAAAGGTCGATGCCACTTGCTTTCCAGTGTTCAAGTGCCTGGCGAGCTTCCAACCGATCGACCCGACCAACCATTTCATTGAGGGTGCGGAAACCAAGTTGCGCCATGATCTCGCGCAACTCTTCGGCGATGAAGAACATGAAATTGGTCACATCTTCCGGTTCGCCGACAAACTTCTTACGCAATTCGGGATTCTGCGTAGCAACTCCCACTGGGCAGGTATCAAGATGGCAGACACGCATCATCACACAGCCCATGCTCACGAGCGGACCCGTGGCAAAGCCGAACTCCTCGGCACCGAGCAAGGCTGCAATCGCCACGTCGCGCCCGGTCTTGAGTTGACCATCGGTTTCCAGGGCGACACGGCTGCGCAGGTTGTTAAGCACCAATGTTTGGTGGGTTTCAGCAATCCCCAATTCCCAGGGCAGACCGGCATGTTTGATCGAGGTCTGCGGCGAGGCACCCGTTCCGCCATCATGGCCGGAGATCAGGATGACATCGGCATGGCTCTTGGCCACCCCAGCCGCAACCGTACCCACACCCACCTCGCTGACCAACTTGACACTGATACGAGCATAGTGATTGGCATTCTTCAGATCGTGTATCAACTCGGCCAGATCTTCGATCGAGTAGATATCATGGTGCGGGGGCGGGGAGATCAAGCCTACGCCAGGGGTTGCGTGGCGCGTCTTGGCAATCCAGGGGTAGACCTTGGCCCCAGGCAATTGACCGCCTTCACCCGGTTTTGCTCCCTGCGCCATCTTGATCTGCAACTCTCTAGCATTAACCAGATAGTTACTCGTCACTCCAAAACGGCCCGAAGCGACCTGCTTGATCGCGCTGTTCTTGCTGTCGCCCTTTTCGTTGGTCCAGATGTAACGTTCCGGATCTTCGCCACCTTCACCGGTATTGCTACGTCCGCCGATACGATTCATGGCAATCGCCAGCGTTTCGTGGGCCTCTTTGCTGATCGACCCATAGCTCATGGCACCACTCTTGAAGCGTTTGACAATTTCCGCCGCCGACTCGACCTCGCTTAAAGGAATCGGATTATCGGCAAATTTGAAGCTGAGCAAGGCACGCAGGGTAGAGACTTCCCGCTCCTGGGCATTGACCAAGCTCGAATATTCCTTAAAGCTCTTGTAGCCGCGCGTCCAAACATCATCCCCACGCTGGCGGACTGCACTTTGTAGGCTGTGAATGGTGCGTGGGTTGAAGAGATGACGTTCGCTGTTGGCGCGCCACTGATAGTAGCCGCCAGCTTCGAGCGGCGCTGGTTCATCATGGCGCTCGGGGAAGGCCCGTTGGTGACGCATCCTAGTCTCTTCAAAGACTTGCTGCAAACCAATGCCCTGAATACGAGTGGGTGTCCAGGTAAAGTATTGATCCACCAATTCCTGGCTCAGCCCCAATGCTTCGAAGATCTGCGCACCACAGTAACTCTGCAACGTGCTGATGCCCATCTTCGAGCAGACCTTGATGATACCCTTGAGGCTGGCCTTGATATATTTGTACTTCGCCGCCTCATATTCGATGTCGGTCAACAACCCCTGCTCGATCATGTCGTGAATGGTTTCGTAGGCCATATAGGGGTTAACCGCAGTTGCACCGTAGCCGATCAGGAGCGAGAAGTGATGTACTTCACGCGGCTCGCCCGACTCGACCACGATGGCACAACGGGTGCGAGTCTTCTGGCGAATTAGATGATGATGCAGACCTGCCGTTGCCAACAGGGCAGGAATTGGCGCCATCTCATGCGAAACACCACGGTCGGAGAGAATGAAGATATTGACGCCGAGATCGATGGCGACATCGGCCAAATGGAAGAGCTTTTCGAGCGCCTTTTCCATCCCCTTCCCACCTTCGCGCACCGGGAAGAGCAACGAGAGTTTCTGTGCCTTGAAGCCTGGCTCGACCACGTGAGCAATCTTGGCGAGCTGCTCATTGGTCAGAATTGGATTCTTGATACGAATCAATCGCGCATTTTCGGCGACGGTTTCCAGAACGTTGCCTTCGCTGCCCATCATCACATCACTGGCCGTAACCAACTCCTCGCGAATGGCGTCGAGCGGCGGATTGGTCACCTGAGCAAAGAGTTGGCGGAAATAGGAGTAGAGCAACTGTGGCTGGTCAGAAAGAACCGCAACCGGCGTGTCGTCTCCCATGCTGCCCAGTGCTTCGACGCCATTCTTGGCCATCGGGATCATGAGTGTGCGCAGCGTCTCAAAGGTGTAACCAAAGGCTTGTTGACGTTGCAGTACACTGGTGTGATCATCCGCAGTGTAGAGATAATCTTCGGGCGGCGTACGCAACTCGTCCAGTTCCATCAAGTATTCATCCAGCCATTGCTGATAGGGATGCGCCTGCGCCATGCTGGACTTGATCTCGTCGTCACTGATGATGCGCCCTTGTGCAGTGTCGACCAGGAACATACGTCCTGGTTGAAGGCGAGCTTTATAAAGCACATTTTCCGGCTCAATTTCGTCGCCTAACACACCCACTTCGGAGGCCATGACGACCATGCCATCCTTGGTGACATAATAGCGGCTGGGGCGCAGACCATTGCGGTCGAGCACCGCCCCGACTACGGTACCATCGGTAAAGCAGATCGAAGCAGGACCATCCCAAGGTTCCATGATGCCTGCATGGTATTCGTAGAAGGCACGCTTCTCGGCTGACATGTGAGGATTATTGGCCCACGGCTCCGGGATCATCATCATCGCCACATGATGGAGTGGGCGCCCGGCAAGATGGAGAAACTCCATCGCATTGTCGAATTGCGACGAATCGCTACCATCCGGATCGACGATCTGTTGTGTCACTTTGGGCAGATCCTCGCCGAAGAGGTCGGACTTGATCACCGATTGGCGGGCGTACATCCAGTTGATGTTGCCGCGAATCGTGTTGATCTCACCGTTGTGAATCAGATAGCGATTGGGATGGGCACGTTCCCACGAAGGAAAGGTATTGGTCGAAAAGCGCGAATGAACAACCGCAATCGCCGATTCGATATCAGAATCGAGCAGATCGGGATAGTAGTCATCCACCTGTTCGGCCAGCAACATGCCTTTGTAGATAATCGTGCGGCTAGAAAGGCTGGTGATGTAGAACTGCGCGGCGGACGCATGGCTTCCGTAGCGAATCATCTGCTCGGCCTGTTTGCGGATCACATAGAGTTTGCGCTCAAAGGCCAGCGGATCGGAACCGATCAACTTATCAGCATTTTTGGCGATAAAGACCTGCCGAATAAATGGTTCACCACTTTTGGCTGTCTCGCCGAGCGAAGCATTGTCGGTCGGTACTGTACGCCAGCCTAAGACAGTTTGCCCTTCGTCACGAACAACCTTTTCAAACAGACGCTCGAAATGATGACGTGTGACTTCATCCTTCGGGAGGAAGATCATGCCGACGCCTAAGTCGCCAGGAGCTGGGAGTTCAAAGCCTAGTTGGGCAGCAACCTTTTCAAAGAAGCGACGTGGAAGTTGAATGTTGATGCCAGCGCCATCTCCGGTATTGGCTTCGCAGCCGCTTGCACCACGATGGTTCAGGTTGACAAGCACCTTCATCGCCTGGCGAACTGTTTTGTGCGAGCGAACGCCTTGAATGTTCACGACAAATCCAACGCCACAGGCATCATGTTCAAATCTTGGGTCATAGAGGCCCTGCTTGGCAGGTATCCCGCGCCACGGAATGGACGACTGACCGTTTCGCTGGTCAGATTCACTACTCATTATTCTCAATCTCCTTTACTGTAGGACTGAGCTATACTTGCCACCGCTGTAGAGGCGAGAGAACGTTTTTGTGCAACCAACCAGCATCCAGGCGCATCTCCCAGCACAGCAAATATATGTCGTCGAGCAATTTGGTCAAACATACCTATCGTGCAGTAGATAGGACCAGGTGTGGTGTCAGATAATTTCTGCAATTGTAATGAAGCGTTCCGACGGTAGATAAAAAAATAGCGGCCTAGGTTATGAACCTTGTGCCGCCCACCGTTGGGTGCATGCAGTTTTATACAACAATCACAAGAACAACAGGTAAACTATGGGTTATGTACTATAAGGTTGGGGTAACACGACACCCTGGCCAATCAACATGTGAAATTATGCACAGATACATTGTACACGAGGTGTCTCTACGTAAGCAAAAGAATCTTAGATGCAAACAGAAAATGTTGCAACTCTCACTACTTTGAACAGTCCGGATCATTGCGCGGACAATCGTTCGTAGGGGCTGGAACAGGCGTATCTGTCGGGGGTGGCACTGGAGTATCGGTTGGCGGCACGGGCGTATCGGTGGGTGGCACAGGCGTGTCCGTCGGCGGTACTGGTGTGTCGGTCGGCGGAGGCACCGGCGTATCGGTAGGGGGTACAGGTGTGTCGGTCGGCGGCACGGTCGTATTGGTTGGAGGTGGCGACGTGGGCGTATCAGCAGGGGGTGCAACCGTGGGCACTGATGGAGCCGCACTTTCCTCTAGCTTGAAGAGGAAGCCATGTCCTGGAGCCAATAACTCTAGCCGATGATTGGTCTGTGAAGCGTCAACCAGCATAATGCTCCATTGGTAAGTGCGTCCCGGCATCAAAATACCGTTCAACGTGCCAAGAGCAGCCGTGTTCAGATCAACGCGCACGCTGGTGGATCGATCCACACCGGTCGGGCTGAAGGCATCATGCATGGGGTCGCCACCCGGTTCCCAAATGACCAACTCAAACGCTCGGTTGTTGGGCAAATCAAAGTTTGGCAGCCAACGGAAGGTATAGCTACCCGCCAACGTCGACTCCATCGGCTCCTGTAATATGACCGAGTAATCGGCGTTATCCACTTGGGCAGGTGTTGGCAACGTCGTCGGCGACGTAGGGAATGGCGTACTGGTCGTGGCAAGCGCACTTTCAATCGTCGATGTTGCCACAGTCATCACCGCAAAGGGCGAGGAAAGTGAGATAGAAAGCGGCGGCGCAAGGGCCAAGGCCGCACTATGCGTCGCTGAGATCGGCGTTACTGTGGGTAGCACAATCACTGATGCAGAAACGATGGTAGTCGCTTTGGCAGTTGGTGCGGCTGTCACGACCGCGCTTGCTGTGATTGCTGGCGAAACAATCAGCGTTTGTGTAAGCGCGGCACTTGGTGCATTCATCGCAGTGGCCGTCACATTTACTGACACTGTCGCACTACCGGTCACAGCCTGCGTCGAAGAAAGCAAGAGCGAAGCTTGCAGCACAGTTGCTGGCGTGGCAGTCGTCGTAGACACAGACAACGCCTGTACACGCTCAGCGACGGTTGGTGTGGAGGCAACCGTCTTTTCAACCTGGGTAGCAGTGGCGACTTTCGTCGCTTGGGTGGTGGCAGTATTCGTAGCCACCTCGGTAAGGGTAACTTCTGGCGTAACGGTCGCTGCTGGTGTGTCTGTGACTTCGGGTGCCGCCAGGGCGACCAGTGGAGCGCTGCTGCGTTCCGCTCCGGTGCGCAGGCTGATGCTGTAACCGGCCCATGCAGACAAAATCAAAAGTAAAAATGCCAACATGGCCGACACTAACATGGTTCGTACATCTAAACCACGAATGGTAAGCCACTGATTAGTGCCACTGGCCGGCATCACCAGCGCCGATGCGGTGATATTGTCCTCTTCGCGCTGTTCGATTGCCTTATTGACCAGCAACCGTACAGCTTGTTTCGTGCGTTGTTGCCGGAATGTACGGCTCAGTTCCTCATCGGGAATCGTATCGGTCAAGCCGTTGGAGCAGAGCAGGATCGTATCATCCGGTTGCAGATCGATGAAGGTGGCGATTTGGCGTCGTTCAAGGGTGAAATTGCTGCCCGGAACCAAAATGCCGTGATCCACCATTATATTTTTCGGCATGCCCAAATAACGCAAAGGCAACTGGCGATTCGAATATTGCGAGTTCTCACCCTCGTTCACCCGACGAGCGTCAATAGCCTCTTGGAGTAAAGTATGGTCAACCGTCAGCCGGTGGGCTAAGCCTTCGCGGATTAGATAGGCACGACAGGTTCCCAAGTGGGCCAAATAGAGTTGCCAGCCATCGATCACAGCCAGGACGATGGTTGCACTCATTCCGCGCAATTCACTGCGGTTGGAAGACGCTTCAAGCAGGATCTGATGTGCACTGCGAACCGCTTCTCCCATCCGTTGCACGACCGGCATATCAGTCGGTTGTTGCTTCATTACCCGTTCAACGGTCTCAACCACGAGTTGACTGGTCTCCCCGGTTGAGCCATCGGCGACGACAGCCACATAAAGTGATTGTTGTGGATGCTTTTGCCAATCACGATCGTCAGTACCAATGCGAAAAAAGCTGTGACTATCTGTCATCAGCTTGCCAGCCACCCCAGCGTGATTGAGAGAAAACTTAGCGGGTGCTTGATCGAGTACGGCGAGACTCATCCTGCCTCTAGACTATGCTCTGCATGAAAAGGGACCTTTACTTCTCGACAAACTGCGCTTTTCATTGCAAATGCGGTATAGCTTGCAAATTGCCAGCGGTAAACGTGGATCCATGGAAAAAACAATCATCCACTCTTGATCTTCAACGATCAACATTACTGTTCAAATTACGCGCGTATGAATGATATAGCACACACTGAGAAGATTAAACAAGTTTTAATTTCTAGCAAATATTATTACTCATTCACGCTCTAATCGCGGCGGCTCAGCCACAAAGCCATCATTACGGCAAACAGCGCCAGCACTGCTGCGCCTAATCCGACGCCTTGGGCCAGCGTCAGACTGAGAAAAAAGCTAGAAATTGATAGATAAAGTGAGGTAAAAAACGAGGTTGAAGCCTGGGCAACGGTGGAGAGCAGCGATGAGGCGCTAGAAGCAGTCGTCGTTACAGGAGTTGTTTGCGAATTGGAGATCATCTCAAGCTGTGTAATTGTCATTTGCCCGTTGATCACCTGAGCCACGAGCGTTGCCATCGGCGTAGCCTGTGGTTGCTTGAGCACGTGAGCCAGGCTGCGCAGATTGTCCATGGTATAGCTGCGCGCCAGAACCGTGACACTTTGCGCAGGCAAGGCGAGCAGGGTTTGCATCTCTTGTGGGCTCAACGAGGTGAGTTTGTCGATACTTTCCGGTTCGCCAACTGATAGCAGCAGAGCAAAACTGGCCGAGTCGAAATCGCTGGGTTGGCGCCGTTTATCCAGTTGATAATCGCTGACCGCAGCCAACTGGTCGCCAGCAACCTGTGACCAGGCAAGCGTGGTTGTAATCGAGCCAGTGGCGGAAAGAATCGTCGTTGCGGCTGCGGGCAGGCGGATTAGTTGCTCAAGCTGACCGTTGTCGATGGCCTTGTCCAATTCGCTGCGCCCACTGGTGGCGAGGATGACATTGACATAGTCAGAGAGCCGGCTCAGGTCGCCCACCGCCACATAGTCGAGCAAACTGCGCATGGCAGGATTTTCGTCGGCCACGAGGCAGAGGTAACGATTGGTAGTACAGAAATTATCCCAAGAATCGAGCAGCGTAGTCGAAATTTCGACGGCGGCAATTGCGCTCTCCTGCGGCAACCCATCCTGAATCGATGTGGCGATCTCGCTGCGAATTTTGGCTTTGACATCTTCGCTGGTCAACGATTCCTGGATCTGCGGCAGCGCGCCCTGTCCCCCTTCCCACAGATCCCATACGACCAGGCCAATGCCGATCACCCAACCTGCAATTGGAATTAACGACGAACCAGC
The DNA here is from genome assembly GCA_046328715.1 of Caldilineaceae bacterium. GTDB lineage: Bacteria > Chloroflexota > Anaerolineae > Caldilineales > Caldilineaceae > JAXLWB01. The sequence goes on from JAXLWB010000003.1 coordinate 211,485, forward strand.
TTTGCCAAGGACACGACCGATAATTTTGCCAGCCACACGCTCAGCGATCTGTTCACTCAGATTGATGGCTACGCGGCGCGCAATTTCAGTCACAACAATGACCCCAATGCCGGTCAACGCCTTGCCATGCACATCCAGGGCGTTGACATCTACCTGGGTGGTATTGGGCAGATCGATCTTGGCCGCTTCGAGGCGGATGCCATCTTCAAAGGCAGTGAAGAGCGTAGTTGAATAGCGTTCGCCAACAAATTCCTGCAAACAGAGAAAGGCGACCGAGGCAGCACGGGCAAACTCGGCCTGGACATCGCGAGCAATTTCAGTACCGATAGCAGTCGAGAGTTCATCCAGTTTGGCGACAAAGACGGGTGAGTTGAAGGTGTCGCTCATGATACGCCGCGCAAATTGATTAGCTTGGTCGGGTGACCAACCAGACCAGAGGCGGCTCCAGTAGCCTTCGTCCTGGCGCACTTGATTGACTGCACGCTCTACTTCGCTGTCGATCGTGGCATCAACGCCAAGTTCGGCCCATTTGCGGGCAACCAGCGTATCGACATTGATAGGATTGGCAGGCGTATCGAGCGCTTGTTTGGCGTAATGCTCGATCTCGTTGCGTAGTTGTTGTTTGTCGAGTTGACTACAGTCGCCATAGGTGTAGGTGCTGGAGGAAGTGGGCGTCTGAGCGGAAACCGGGATGGCATTGACCATAAACGCAAACAGTAGAATCGAACAAAGCAGCGTACGAACGTTCCTCACCCCTCACCCCTCTTATAAAAACCATTGCCATAAGCAACCACTTCACAGCCTCCGTCTACCAGCGACGGGTGCGAAATCTTCACGCCAATCACACCATCATAGCCCTTTTCTTGCGCCTTCCGTTCGAGTTCACTGAGCGCTGTAGCCACCGCATCTTCAATCAATTTTTCATAGTGGATCATTCGTCCGCCGACCAAGTTGCGGATATTTTCGCGAATATCCTTGACCACATTGGCAGCCGCAACTGATGTTGAAAAAAGCAGCTCGCCAACTTCGATGTTATGATGGGGGTAATGATCCAATGAGATGAGAATAGGCATAAACAACAATGACCCTTAAACTAATTGGCGCTGGCTTTGGGCGCACTGGAACGACTTCCATCAAAGCAGCTTTAGAAACCCTTGGTTTTGACCAATGTTACCACATGCAGGAAGTGATCAAGAATCCAAAGCATGTCGTAATGTGGAGTGACTTGACTGATGGTAAAGCTGTTAACTGGGATCATCTATTTGTCGGTTATCAATCGACGGTTGATTGGCCGGCTTGCAACTTTTACAAAGAGCTTATGGCGCACTATCCGAATGCTAAAGTGTTACTAACCGTGCGCAACCCGGAAGCCTGGTACGAAAGTTGCCGAAACACCATTTATGCCATCTATCGCAAAACAACCATGAAACTCTTGACACGTCTTATCCCGCCGCTACGACGCTTCTTGGCCATGAACGAACACATGATCTGGCAAGGCAACTTCGGCGGCCGTTTTGAAGATCGTGACTATGCAATTGCTGTATTCAATCAACACAACGAAGCAGTGATCCGTTCCGTTCCACCAGAACGTTTATTGGTCTACGACGTGAAGCAAGGCTGGGAACCGCTTTGCCGCTTTCTGGACGTTCCTATTCCTAACGTGCCATTTCCTCACCTGAACGATACACGTAGCTTCCGCTGGTTATTTCGCCTAGTAGATGGGTTGGTAGTGGCTTCGGCAGTCATGGGTGTGGGGCTACTTGGTTGGTGGCTCTATCGTACGCTCTTCACATTCAAGTAAGACCAATTGCGGTTGCAAAAGCGATGAATTTTTGCATAAATATGGCTGAAATTCATGGCTTTTCAGAGTACAAAATGAATTCACCTATGACGGTAAGATCCGTATCCTTTAAGCAGTAAACAAGCCGATTATTTTGGACAATGTGAGTAACCAGAGCAGCGAGGTCACACAATTGATAAAACTGTATGACCTCGCTGCTCTGGTTGGATAAAATATTGCCGAATACTTCTCGTTTCAGGTGAAGCAACGTCTTACACATATCGGTCTGGCTACCCACTGACCGGTTTAGTAATGAACGGCTCGCTCCAATTGCTTGGCCTGTTCGATCCATTTGCGTACTTCTTCGATGCGTGGCGCACGCTTGATGCCCAGCTTCTCGGTAGATTCGCCGATCTTGGCAAAGAGATTATCGGCGTTGCGCGTGCGCAGTTCCACCACCGAATCGACACCGACATTTTCCAACAGATCGCTGTAGACAGCACCAACGCCCTTAATGCGTGCCAGGTCGGCACGATTGACCAGTTCGAGCAAGTGACGCGTGTCTACGCCATATTTGGCGGCAAGTGCCTTGCGATCAGCGGCTTTTCCAGCGGCAGCCAAAAACTTGCTTGAATCATTGATGCCTGCTGATTTCAAGGCATTGGCCAGTTCCGTTGTGATCCCCTTCAGTTCATGAACCTTCACTCTCACTTTGATGTCTCCTTGATTGTCACGTTAAAGTTAATAGTAAAGTAAAAAGCTTACGAAAACCCTACCACTTACCTAACGATTGACAATTCAAGAGAGTTCCTTAAATTTTAAGGAAAATTCAAATTAATTTTGTAAGCCAAATTTCAACCTACTTTTACCGCCGCCCCCCCAGAAATGGGCTCAATAACCAAGAACCAATCGAGATGATCAAACGAATCAGAATCAGCGCCAAGAGCAAAACCGCTGCACCGGTTCCGGCAGTCCAACCCCAGCCAAACTTTGCAATGAAGAGCGACAACGCAACTTGACCGGTGAGTAGTCGTACAGAATCACCCGCCCAAGCAGCAACGTCTGTGGGTCCGCTGATGAAGGAGAGAAGTTGGTCGATGTTATCGTTTGTACCCACTTGACTGAGGAGATTGACGTTCTGCAATTGGGCAATTGCCCCTGGATCGCTCACCAGCCGCGCCACCAGTTGGTTACGTTGGTCCTGACTGAGATTGGGCAGACTTTGCGCCAACCAGGTCAACTGATCGGGAGTGAGTTTGCTGGCAATCGCTTTGAGATTTTCACTGGAGAGGGTAAGAATCGAGTTCAACGTCTCCTTATCTAGCAACACCAGGTTGCTTACCGCCGCTTTGTCATCCACGGCCACCAATTTTTCCAGCATCGTCCGGTCCACGTCGGACGGTTTCTTGGCTTTGTAGATTTCCAGCGCCACCACTTGATCGAGCAACTCGCCTGACACCTCGCCCCAGGCAATCGCATCGGGCAGGGAGCCGACAGCAGCCATCAGTTGTGGTGCACTCGAAGGCAGGGAAAGCGCTCGCTCCAAGGAGCCATCGGCAATCGCACTATCGAGCGCAGCCCGCCCCTGTGCATTCATGATCGCGCCTGTCATATTGACCAACTTGGCCAGTTGCTCTTGGGTTTCCACACGTTCCAATATCGACTTAAACTGCGGGTTCGAAGCAGAAAGATCTACCACTTGACGGATATCACGCTTGGTGTCACGCCAGCGCGAGAAGAGATCGTTGGCAATCGAACGCGCCATCTCTGGCAATTGCAGATTTAGCTCAGGTTCAATCGAGGCCACCACTTCGCTGCGGATCCCCGTCTTCACTTCGGGTGACTTAAGCTCTTCCTGGATCTGCGGCAACGCGCCATCTCGGCTATTGTAAACGTCGTAGACGATCAATCCCGTGCCAATGATCCAACCTGCAATCGGCACCAATTCCGAGCCGACCCGTCCTAGGATGCGTGTGACAATGTTTCCAGCCACCCGTTCAGCAATCGTCTCTCCCAAGTCGATCAGCAGGCGGCGCGTGATCTGGGCAGCAATGATTACACCGATACCGCCCAACGCCACCTTGTGCTGATCCAGTACCGCTAACACACCGGGGTTGAGATCCTGATTTTGCACTCCACCACTTTGGCCAACGGCATTCTGCACCCGCTCCTCAAAGCTAGCCACAAGAACATCGGCATAGTTGCCGCCGATGAAGGTTTGCAGGCAGTAAAAGGCAGCCGACACCGATTCTGCCGAAAGTTCGCCGACCTTAGTCCCGATCGCAGCCGCTACGGCAACAGAGAGTTGATCAAGTTTGCTGCGAAATGCTTCACTTTCGAAGGCTTTGTTGGTGACAGTGGTGGCCAGTTCCTTGGCCTGGTCGCTTGACCAACTGGAGAGAAATTTTGTCCAGAGGTCAGTATCATTCTTGACCGCGGTCACCGCCTCGTCAATCGAACGGTCAATCACATTATCGACTGCCAGTTCGTTCCATTGCGTTTCCACGATGCCACTGACATCAATTTTGGTCAGCGCATCAGCAAAGACCTGCTGTGAAACTGTGTTGAGTTCGTCGAGCAGCTTCTCTTCTGAAACGTCACTACACTGGCGCAAGGTCTCTTCCGGCTGCTGTTCCAACGCAGCACCCTGCGCAGGCAATGCCGAAAAAAGCAAACAGAGTATAAAGAGTAGAGAGAAAACAGGATGATATCTAGTCATGGTGATTTTGATGCAATAGATTCAGCTCTTCGTCAACAGCTTCCGGGAAGAGGATCGCTGAATCGTTATCTTTTCACTACGCATCTATCGTGAAAAAGTTGTCAAATAAAACGGAGTGATCTTTCCTAATCACTCCGTTAGGGTCATTTACTCTATCCTTAGCCGACATGCCACAATTATAGCCCCAATAGCGCTCAATTGTCACGATGAACAATTGGAAGATTGGTAAGCGCAGGATCAAAACAAGTGTGATACACTACGCCTCTATGGAACATTCCACATTGCGTGCCTTATTAGAAGCGGTCGCTGCCGGAGAAAAAAGTATCGACTCTGCGCTCGATTCGTTAAAATCACTACCGTATGAAGATCTCGGCTTTGCCAATCTCGACCACCATCGCAGCCTGCGCTGGGGTTTTCCCGAGGTGGTCTTCTGCCAGGGCAAGACGCCGGAACAGACTGCGCAGATCATGGCGAAGCTGGCCGAACGAAACGATCGGGTCTTGGCAACTCGTGCCACAGCCGACCATTTCGCAGCCGCCCAACAACAACTAAACGAGTTACACTACAACCCTGCCGCTCGCTGCATCTGGCTAGACCGCACACCGGACAGAATCCGCCACGGTGGTGTTGTCCTGGTCGCAGCCGGAACCAGCGATCTGCCCGTACTCGAAGAAGCTGCGATTACGTTGGATCTGCTCGGTCACAAACCCCTGCAGATTGCCGATGTGGGCGTGGCTGGGCTACATCGCCTGCTGCCGCATATTCCCACCATCCAATCCGCCAATGTTGTCGTGGTGGTGGCTGGCATGGAAGGCGCTCTTGCCAGCGTGGTGGGAGGATTGACCAATGCCCCGGTGATCGCTGTTCCAACCTCGGTCGGCTACGGTGCCAGCTTCGGTGGATTGGCCGCGCTGCTCACCATGCTCAACAGTTGTGCTACTGGCGTGGCCGTCGTGAACATAGACAACGGTTTTGGCGCAGGCTTTATGGCAGCCATGATCAATCAGAAGATAGTGAGACAGTAAATCAGTAACTGACATACTGTCTTACTGTCCTACTGACTACCTAAGGGGATTCAAAAAATGAACGAGAGGACTGGCCTTTCCCCAGCAACAAATGAGAAATATCAGCGCATGCGTTCGCTGATTCGTGAGTGTGAGTCTGTGTTGGTAGCCTATTCGGGTGGCGTGGATAGTGCACTGGTGATGGCGGTGGCTCATCGAGAATTGGGCGACAAGGCACTTGCCTGTATTGGGGTATCGCCCAGCTATCCGACGCGCGAGATGCGTAACGCGGTCAAGCTGGCCGAGGAACTGAAGGTGCCCTTCCGCCTGGTCGATACCGAAGAACATCTCGACCCTAACTACGCCGCCAACCCGACCAACCGCTGCTACTTCTGCAAGTCAGAATTGCACGATCAACTCAAACAGGTTGCGCAAAGCGAAGGGTGGAGTGTGGTGTTAGATGGCAATAACGCCAGCGATGTCGGCGACTTTCGTCCTGGCATGCAGGCGGCCAGGGAACGAGGTGTGCGCTCACCGCTCTTGGAGGCAGGCATCAGCAAGGCCGAAGTGCGCGAGATTGCTCATGCGCTTAGCTTACCGGTTTGGGACAAGCCAGCGATGGCATGCCTCTCTTCGCGCGTGCCGCACGGCGTGGCGATCACGCCACAACTCTTGCGCCAGATCGAAAGCGCCGAAGATGTGCTGGTCGATCTCGGGTTTCAACAATTTCGGGTGCGCCACCACCATGAGATTGCTCGGATCGAGCTTCCCGTAGAAGATTTCGCCCGTGCCGTTCAATATCACAGAGCGATCAGCGATGGTGTCAAGGCAGCTGGCTACCGCTTCGTCACCCTTGATCTAGCGGGGTTTCGCAGTGGCTCCCTCAACGGTGCCAACGGCTCGACAATTTCGTTGGCAGATGTAATCATCGCAGCATAAAACGTGAGATTAAGAGATTGTGTAATCTCCCAATCTCTTAATCTTCTAATCTCCCATTTCTTTTATGATCGCCTATCTTGACATGCCCTCGGGAATCTCCGGGGACATTTTTTTAGGATGTCTGGTGGATGCGGGTTGGCCCATCGAGCGGCTGCATGCCACTGTAGAAAAGATGAGCTTGCCCAGCGAGAGTTGGTCGATCCGTGCTGAGTCGGTGATGCGCGGTGCGCTACGGGCTACCCTTGTCCATGTGCAGGTACAAAAAGGCGATCAGCACCGCCATCTACATCATATCCAAGCAATCATTGAAGCTGCCACCTTGCCGGATGTGGTCAAACAGCGTGCCATTGCGGTTTTCACCCGCCTTGCCCAAGCCGAAGCCACTGTCCACGGCACGACGGTTGAACAGATCCACTTTCACGAAGTCGGTGCCTTGGATGCCATCATCGACATCGTCGGCACCTGTGCAGGACTACACGAATTAGGCATCGACAAGCTCAATGCGTCTGGCCTGCCGCTTGGCGAAGGCTGGACACAAAGTGCGCACGGACGTATTCCCCTGCCCGCCCCCGCTACCCTGATGCTCCTATCCGCTGCTAACGCGCCAACTCGTCCTGCCCCTGGCCCTGGCGAATTGGTAACACCCACGGGTGCTGCCTTGGTGGCGGAATTGGCAACCTTCCAACAGCCACGAATGAAGCTAAAGCGCATTGGCACCGGTACAGGACAAAAGGACTTTCCCTGGCCCAACGTGGCGCGGCTCTGGCTGGGCGAACCATTGGAAAGCGGTGGGCTGGTCGAGATCGAAACCAACATCGACGACATGAATCCCGAACTCTACGGTGCCGTCAGCGCCAAACTCTTTGCCGCCGGTGCACTTGACGTCTGGACCACACCGATCCAAATGAAGAAAGGACGTCCAGCCACCCTGCTCAGTGTACTCGCCCCCACTACTTACGAAACCGCCCTTACCCACCTTCTACTGACCGAGACCACCACCCTCGGCGTGCGTGTCCATCCGATCTATCGCCACGAAGCCGAGCGGCAGATGACGACGGTCCAGACCCGCTACGGCGAGGTGCGGGTCAAGTTGAAAATTATCAACGGCGAAGTAGCCGGGGCGAAGCCAGAGTTTGACGATTGCCTGCGGTTGGCGGAGGAGCATAAAGTGGCGGTGCGGAGGGTGTATGAGGCGGTGCAGAGAGCAATACAAGTGGAAAATTAGCGAAAGAAAATCACATTTTAAAGGATCAACAAATGAATGAAATGAATCCCAAGGTCGACTTCTTTTTCAAGAAAGCCGAAAAGTGGCAGGCAGAGTATGAGAAATTGAGGGAGATCGTTCTGGATTGTGGGCTGACTGAAGAGTTGAAATGGGGTGTCCCCTGTTACACGACCCAGGGAAACAACGTGGTTTTGATGCACGGCTTCAAGGAATACTGTGCGCTGCTATTTGTCAAGGGTGCTTTGTTGAAGGATCCCAATGAGATTTTGATCCAACAGACGGAGAATGTGCAGTCGGCACGCCAGGCGCGCTTCACCAATCTGCAACAGATCGTTGACTTGGAGCCCGTCTTGAAAGCCTACATCGCTGAAGCAGTTGAAGTAGAAAAGTCAGGCTTGAAGATCGAATTCAAGAAGACAACAGAATTCCCCATGCCCGAAGAATTCATCAACAAGCTAGAGGAAGTTTCCGGCTTGCAAGACGCTTTTGAGGCATTGACTCCAGGACGACAAAGAGGGTACCTGCTCTATTTTTCGCAGCCCAAACAAGCCAAAACTCGTGAGTCAAGAATAGAAAAATACACGCAGAAAATTCTCGAGGGCAAGGGATTAGACGATTGAGTGATGATGTTTCGTTCGCCCAGTGGTTGCGCCAACGTCGCCGTCAGTTTGACCTTACACAGGCGGAGTTGGCCGAAAAAAGTCATTATGCGCTGAGCACTATCCGCAAACTCGAAACCGACGAGTTGATCCCATCGCAGGAATTGGCGGAGCGGCTGGCTGAAGTCTTGGCCGTGCCGCCTGCCGAACGGGCAGAGTTTGTCAAGTTTGCGCGCGGGCGCACTAATCCCGTTGCCACACCTAGGGTGGTCGAACCATCAGGTTCAGCGCCACTCGCTTCAAACCAGGAAGCGCAGAAAAACCAACACGCTCCGTCACCAGCACAGCCACGTAGTGTACGCCTTTCAAATGTACCGGTTCCACTCACACAATTGGTTGGGCGAGAGCAGGAAGTCGCACAGATCGTAGAGCGCTTGCACCAGCCGATGACGCGGCTATTAACCTTGACCGGTGCGCCAGGCAGTGGCAAGACACGCTTAAGTATCACCGTAGCCCAATTGCTGCGCAGCGACTTTCAAGATGGGGTTCACTTTACCTCGCTGGCACCGATCAGCGATCCGGCACTGGTGCTTTCGACGGTGGCACACGGTTTGGGTCTGCATGAGGCAGGTGCGCCAGAGCAGGCTGATTTCGGTCCGCTCGCTGCCGATGAGCCACCCCCATTGCGCCAGTTGAGTCACTTTCTGCATGACAAAGAAATCCTGCTGGTGCTGGACAACTTCGAGCAGGTAACAGAAGCAAGCGAAACATTGGTACAGCTTTTGCAGGCAGCACCCGATATCAAAATCCTGGTCACCAGCCGTGAGCCATTGCGGGTCTATGGCGAATCAGAGTTCTGGGTGGCACCGCTGACATTGCCGCCGACCAAGGGCGCTACACTAACTGATCTACAAAACAATCCTGCTGTTCGCCTCTTTGTCGAGCGTGCTCGGGCAGTACAACACTCATTTGTGTTGACAACCGATAATTTGAGGACAGTCGTCCAGATCTGTACCCGACTGGATGGATTGCCGCTTGCGCTGGAGATGGCCGCTGCCCAGATGAAGTGGCTGGCGCTTCCGGCGATTTGGACACAGCTTTCTAGTTTACCACTCAACTTGCGCCGCACTTGGCGCGATGCCAATCCACGGCAGGCCACTTTGCGCAGCGCGATTGAGTGGAGCTATCAGTTGTTGACTAGAGACGAGCAGCAACTTTTCAACCTCTTCGGGCTGTTTGTTGGCGGAGGCTCAGTTGAAGCGCTTCATGCAGTCCGCAGTTCTGCACCAGGGAATGAGACAATTGAAGAGACGGAAACTCAACTGCAATCACTGGTTGAACACAGTCTGCTCCAGGTGCAATTTAACGATGACGGTGTCGCCCGCTATCGCATGTTGGAGACAATCCGTGACTATGCGTTCGAGCAATTGGAGGCACAAGGAGACGTAGGGGCTGCCCTCCAGCGCCAAATACACTATTATCTGGATTTGGCGCAACGCTCGCTCGCAGAGTTATCGGGTGCGCAGGGCAAAGTGTGGCTAGAGCGGCTGCAAGCGGAACATAATAACTACCGTGCGCTGCTTCAACGTTTCATCGAGAAGCGCGGCGTAGATAGTGAAAGCGGATTACGCCTGGTAGCAGCGCTCAGTCGCTTCTGGCACCGTGCCGGGCATTGGCATGAAGGGCGGCGCTGGTTTGAACTGGCATTGGCGCAGGATGGTCCTGCGCCCGCTGAATTGCGAGCCGTGGTTTTGCGCCATTTGGCCAGTTTTCTCGTAAATCAGGGTGAGCAGAAAAAGGCATTGCATTATGCCGAAGAGAGTTTGACACTGTTACGTCAGGACAACGACCCGAGCAAGGTAGCCGATGTCTTGTACGTTTTGGGCTTTATTTGTCTGCGCCTGCGAGCCTATGCCCGTGCGCAGAGCTATCTTGAAGCGAGTGCGTCACTGCTGGACGCCAAGACACAGCGCGTCACCTTGCAAAATGTGCTGGACACGCTCGGCTACCTGATGTTAGCCCAGGGAGATGATCGGCAAGGTCAACACTATTACACCCAGTTTCTAGTTCTTGCTCGTCAGGCTGGGGATAACAACGCGATTGCCAACGCGCTCAATGGGCTAGGCGAGTTGGCCCGTTGGCGCAGAGAGTATGCCAGCGCCATTCGTTATTTTGAGGAAAGCATCGAGTATGCGAACCGCTCTGGTTCACAGGGGGCACAGGTGAGTAAAGTGCCCAACTGTGCCTTTGCCTACTTGCAGCAGGGCAATCTACCCCAGGCGACTCGCTTGTTTAGCGAAGGGCTCCGTTTAAGTCAAGAAACAGGTGACAAGGTAGTGCTGATGCAATGTCTGGCTGGGGTAGCTGGAATGGCGATCAAGCGTGCTCAATATCACCAGGCGGCTCAACTGAGCAGTGCAACGCAACAACTTCTACAAGCTGCCTCACTCCACCTCGATGTGACCGATCAGAGAGATTTTGAGGAGAGCGTTGCCGTGCTGCGCACCAAGTTAGAATCTGAAGCTATGGCGACTGCTTGGGCGTTGGGATGGGCGATGAGTTTAGAAGAGGCCGTGGGCTTGGCGAGAAGGATTCTACACGATTGACATAAAATGGAATCGCAGATGACACTGACAAAAGAGCAGAAAAATAATCAGGCATCGCAGGGATTGCCCGAATAGACCACTTGCAAGGCTGGTTTAAGTCCAGGGAGTTGCAGGGCGCTAAGCTCATCGACTAGCTTGGCGACGAGTGCAGAAATCTGCCGATCCAGCCAAGCGAGACATTGAGCTGATAAAGGTGTCGAGGCTTCTCCACTGCCGCAAAACAGTGTTGTTGTGAAAGTTGTGAAGATGTTCATGGCGTTGCATTCCTCGAAACAAAGTACTACACAGAGTGCACTAGAGGAGGCACAGAGTACACAAAGCACAAGAGAGAATTCTCTGTTTCCTCTCAGTGTTCTCTGTGCCTCCTCTGCGCCCTCTGTGTCCTGAAACATAAAAAATCAGCCGCTTAACTCGTTGTAGGTAATTTACCACGAGTCAAGCGGCCGATCTGTGTTTTGGAGAATGCGTCTCTTGTGCGTTACATCACAACTATGTCAAGTGGGCAAAACGTTCATCACTTTGCCACCCTGCAACTTTTTACTACACTCCCGCCTCAATTGCCAATTCACCTTCCTGCTCGCGCTGTGAACGTTCCTCGCGCATGTTGGCCGTCATACGGTTGAGCGCTTGCAGATAGGCCTTAGCGCTGGCAACGATGATGTCGGTGTCCACGCCGCGACCGCTGTAGATGCGGCGGCGTGGGCGGCCTTGGGCCGTTTCCTTGTAACCACGGCTATCCGGCGCTTCAATGCGCACGGTCACGTCGCCATTGGCATCGGTGCTTTCAGTGACCGCCTGCACCAAGTACTCGATCAGGTTATTGGGCACGTTGACGATCTGGTCGATGGCCTTGTAAACAACATCGACCGGACCGACACCGATCGCGGTGCTGACACGTTCCATGCCAGTTGCCTTTTCCAGCAAGCGCACCAACGCGGTTGGCGTTAAGCCCGAACCACATTGCACTTGCATGCTAATAAGCTCCCAGGCTTCCATCGGCTGGTAGACCTCGTCGCCCACAATCGCTTCCAGATCGGCGTCGGTGACGACCTTCTTCTTGTCAGCCACCTCTTTGAAGCGGGCAAAGACCTCGGCCAGCTTTTCCTTGGAGAGATGATAGCCCATATCCTCCAGTTTGCGCCCCAGTGCAGCGCGACCGCTATGCTTGCCCAGGACCAGACGGCTCTGCGGAATGCCAATCGTCGAGGCATCCATGATCTCGTAGGTGCGCTTGTTCTTCAACATGCCATCCTGATGGATACCAGCCTCGTGGGCAAAGGCATTCGAGCCGACGATGGCCTTATTAGGCTGAATCACCATGCCAGTGTAGCGGCTGACCATATCGCTGGCCCGATGGATCTCCTGGGTAACAATATTGGTATCCAGGTCAAAGATCGGCTGGCGGACGTGGATGGTCAGGACCGATTCTTCCAGGCTAGTGTTGCCAGCGCGCTCGCCGATGCCGTTGATTGTCACTTCGATCTGACGGGCACCGTTGCGCACGCCTGCCAATGTATTGGCGGTGGCCAATCCCAGGTCATTGTGGCAATGGGTGCTGAAGATCACATCCTTGGCCCCTGGCACATTTTGGCGCAGATAGTCAATCAAGGCCCCGTACTCTTCAGGCGTGGTATAGCCAACTGTGTCGGGAATGTTGAGCGTGGTTGCGCCGGCCTGAATTGCCACTGACAGGACGCGCACCAGGAACATCGGATCGCTGCGTCCGGCATCTTCCGGACTAAATTCAACATCGCTGCAGAGGCTGCGAGCGTATTGCACCATGTCACCCACGGTTTCCAGCACCTGATCGGGCGACATGCGTAGTTTGTGCTGCATATGGATTTCGCTGGTCGCCAGGAAGGTATGAATGCGCGGTCGCACGGCACCTTTGACCGCTTCCCAGGCTTTGTCGATGTCATTTTTGTTGGCACGGGCGAGGCCAGCAATCGTGGGTGGGGCGCACCATTCGCCATCCTTGCCTTTGCGTGGCGTCCGGCCTACGGTTTCGGCGATGCGGCGTACGGCTTCCAGGTCGTTCGGGCTGGAGGCAGGAAAACCGGCTTCCATGATGTCTACGCCCAGGCGGGCCAGTTGTTGGGCGATTTCTAGCTTTTCTTTATCATTGAGCGTCGCCCCTGGCGATTGTTCGCCGTCGCGCAAGGTGGTGTCAAAGACCCGTACGACATTACCATGTGCAACCTGCCGTGCAAAGGCCTGAATGTCGTGAATACGAAATTGCTCGCCATCAACGGGAATGTCTTCTTGAACTGCAACCTCGCCCTTGTTGCCGTCGCCGTTATGATTTTCCATAATTGGTAACCTCCGAAAGTTGGTGATTGAATATGAGATTTGCGAATTGTGAGTTGCGAATTATGAATTGCGAAGCCTGCGGCTGCACAACTCTGCCACTTTTCCAAAGATCACTAAGACCGTCGTCCATATCAATCACCTCCTTTCGTCCTTTCATTCTGTGGAGTCACATTCAATTCCATCGATTTGCACTTGACCGGTTACAGCTTGGCAACGGCCTGGGTAACCTTCGTAGCTAACGATGCACTATCGGTCACACACAAATCTAAATCCCGTAGCAACCCATCGGCTACAGAATAGATCCAGCCATGCACGGTAAAGTGTTGACCTTGTTCCCAAGCATTTTGCACAATTGTGGTTTGACAGACATTCGCCACCTGCTCGATCACGTTCAATTCACACAGGCGGTCGAGTTGCTGCTGTTCGTCGCCACAGGTGGCCAGAAGCTGATCATACTTGTGGCGCACATCCTGAACATGACGCAACCAATTATCGATCAAGCCAAGCTTGCTGTTACGAAACGCAGCCTGCACGCCGCCACAGCCATAGTGACCACAGACAATGATGTGTTTTACTTGCAAAACATCTACCGCAAATTGCAACACAGACAGAAAATTCAGATCGCTGTGGACCACTACATTGGCCACGTTGCGATGAACAAACATCTCGCCTGGCAGCAGGTCCACCAACTGAGTGGCTGGCACCCGACTATCTGCGCAGCCGATCCAAAGATAGGCAGGCTTTTGCTGCAAGGCAAGCTGCTGAAAAAAATCAGGCATCGCCGCAGTCATTGAGGCAGCCCACGCACGGTTTTTGGCGAGAAGTTGTTGGATGTCGTCCATAGGATTATACAAGATTAAAGATTGAGACGAGAGATTAACAATCACTACACGTAGATTTAGCGCTTAGATGGTCGAGAGATCTGTCATTCTGAGGAACAGTTTTATGCGACGAAGAATCTTGTGGGGCAGACCGACCAAGATTCTTCGCTCGAAAAAGCTCTCGCTCAGAATGACAAATTTTAGGTTCAAGCCAAATCTCGCAATCTCCTAATCTATACCTTCTAGTCACTTTCCTAGCCAAACAACGAAATATCCACCGACGGGCGCATCTCGGAACAGACAGCCAATACGCCGTGGATGTTGTTGTGAATGAAGTTGTCGAACAGTTCTTCGTCTACCTGATTGCCAGCGTCGATGGCGGTCATCGCCTGCTGCATCAGGATGTGATCGAAGCGCGGGGCCCACTTACGTGTGCCGAGGCGCGCCGTGGTCGAGCAGTTGTCGACCATAAAGGCGACACCTTTGTAGTGCATATAGGGGTTGAGCGAATCGACTGCTTCGATGATCGACTCGTTGGCAATCTCGGAATACGGGTGGCCCTTTTCCTTGAGTAGGTCGATCTGTGCCATCATGGTGGCGACATAGACGCCCGCTGTGATCGGATTGAGCGGAATCTTGTCGGCCTGGCGCTTGGCACGCACGCCGACACCGACCTGCCACATCTCCGTGCCGTCGATCTTGCCCATCGGGTAGCGTTTGAAGCGTTCCTGAGCATCGATGACGCTGCGAATCTCATTACCGCCCGATACTTCCGAGTAAATTTCCATCAAAATCTCAAAGGCGGGGCCATAGGCTGCTGAGTAAGCACGACGGAATTGCTCTTGGCCAGCAGGGTCGAGCGATTCGTAGACGGCCAGAATACCCTTCTTAGAGATTGTTTGGCTGATCGGACCGGTGATCGACTCGACGGCATTGTTAAAGGCATCTTCCTTCGACATGCCGTGGCTAACAAACCAGCGGTAGAGCACTTCCACAATGCCATGTACGGCACCGAGCAGAATGCCGCGTTCGCCGAAAATATCGGACTTGTACTCCGATTCAAGGGTGGTCATGAAGGTATAAGGCGAGCCGAGCGCCACGGACCAACCAAGTGCATAGTCGGTGGCATGGCCGTTGACATCCTGATGGACGGCAAAGCTGGCATTGATCCCGGCACCGTTGACTTCCTTGCCCTGTTCGTAGAGGCGGCGGACTGAGGGTCCCATGCCCTTGGGGCAGACAGCAATCACGTTGATATTGGTGGGGAAGCTTTCGCCGATGCTTTGCAGGTGGCCCAGCAAAAAGCCGTGGGAGAGTCCCAGGGTGGCTCCGGGGCGGATGGCGGCAAAGACTTCTTTGTGGGTATTGGCGGCAGCGGCGTCGGCGATCAACAACAAAACCATGTCGGACTCGCGGATGACGTCGAACATTTCGCCCAGGGTGCCGTTGGCCTTGGTGAAGCCAACCTTCTCCGCCTGCGCCATTGAGGATGAACCTTCACGCAGACCGACCTTGACCTTGATGTTGGTGCCTTGCAGCGAATCACGCAGATTCTGGGCTTGCGCCGGACCCTGCGACGACCAACCGATCACGCCGATCTGCTTAATGCCCTCAAAGGCTTTGGGCAGCAACGGGAAGAGATGGCGACCGCCTACCACAACCTGCTCAACCGTGTCGCCGATCTGAATGGTCTCCTTTTTGAAGACCTTGGTTTGGAAATCCAAATTCATTGCTAATTCCTCTTTTTGTTTTATGTAAAACAAGATAATTGTTGGGGGAAGAGTGGAAGAGTTGAAAAGTTGAAGAGTCGAAACGTCACTTTGCCACTCTTCAACTTTTCAACTTTTTTACTTTTCAACTTTTCTACACCCCACCTGTTTTCTGCCGTTCTGCTTCATTCACCTGTTTACCATTGGCACGTGCACGCCAGACAGCCGTTGCCTGCGAAATGCGTGAGGAGGTTTGGCTCTTGATCATCGCAACCGGACCTGTACGCACCATTTCGATGATCTCGAAGTTCTCCAGCAAACCGATCAAGGATTCGATCTTTGATTGTTCACCTACAATCTGCACAATCAACTCTTCGATCCCGACATCCACGATTTCAGCCTGTTTCAATTGGACCAGACTCACAATTTCAGCGCGTGTGTTGGCATTGGCCCTGACTTTAATCAGTGCCAATTCATGCAAGACACAACTTTGTGTCGCCATGATCTCGACGCGTGTAACATCAACAATTTTACGCAATTGTTTGACCGCTTGATCAACGTTGCGATCGGTACCATCGAGCACGAAGGTCATGCGGCTGATTCCTGGTGTTTCACTAGCCCCGACTTGCAGACTGTCAATATTAAAATTGCGGCGGCGCAGTAGCCCTGCCACGCGAGTCAGGACACCGGGTTTATCACGCATCCAGGAGATGAGTGTGTATTTCATAATGTTTCTCGTTTTTGATTGAGTGAGATTGAGAGATTCGGAGATTAGGAGATTATATGAATTTCTCAATCTCTTAATCTCTAATCTCTATTTTTTATTACCAACGCGGCTCCACGCCACTAAAGCCTTGCATCACCTGCACCTTGGGGCGACGCATCATTTCGTCTACCGCATTGCCAGGTGGAATCATCGGGAAGACGTTGACCTCTTCTTTGACACGGAAGTCAATCAGGAAGGGACCCGGCGTTTTGTTGGCTTTATCAATGGCAGCAGCGACTTGATCGGGGTGGGTGACGGCCAGGGCAGGGATCGAATAAGCCTCGGCCAGCTTAACATAATCGGGCGACCAGATGGGCGTGCCAGTGTAACGCTTGTCATAGAAGAACTGTTGCCATTGGCGCACCATGCCCAAGAAGCCATTATTAATAATGGCGATCTTCACCGGCAAGTCGTGCTCTTGTTTGAGCACAGCCAATTCTTGTAACGTCATCTGGAAACCGCCATCGCCGACCACCGCCCAGATTAGCCGATCTGGGTGAGCCATCTGGGCACCGATGGCGGCTGGCAAGGCAAAGCCCATCGTGCCCAAACCACCGCTGGTGAGCAACATGCCCGAGTTCTCGTGCGTATAGTACTGGCTCTCCCACATCTGATGTTGACCGACGTCGGTCACGATGATCGGTGGTTTGCCATTCGGTGTGTTGTGGGTGGCGTGCCAGAGTTGGCGAATGACATAGGGAGGAATCAGTTCATCAGTTTCGTCATTCAAAATATCGTTGAGGCTGGTTTCGCCCTTCCATTCTTGCAACTCATTGACCCAAATCTGGTGGCGGCGGCTTTCAACCAGCGGCAACAGAGCAGGCAAGGTTTCGCCCAAATCGCCCAACACGGCTACATCGGGCATGATATTTTTGCCAACCTCAGCCGGATCCAATTCAAAATGGATGATTTTGGCTTGTTTGGCAAATTTATCCAGACGTCCTGTGATACGGTCATCAAAGCGCATGCCCATCGCAATCAACACATCGCAGCCTTGAATGGCACGATTGGCATAGGCTTCACCGTGCATACCGCCCATGCCCAGGCTAAGACGATGGGTTTCGGGAATGTTGCCGGTACCGAGCAATGTCGTTACCACTGGGATTTCAGCCTTTTCCACCAGTTGCAACAGCTCAGCGCTCACCCCGGCGATCTGCACGCCATGCCCAGCCAAAATCAAGGGGCGCTCGGCACGGTTGATGAGCTCAGCAGCGCGACGCACCGTATCCATGTTGACATGCGGATAGGGGTCAAAGCCGGGCAGATCGATTTCGTAATCATACCGGAAGAGTCCGGTGGCGTTCTGCACATCTTTACAAATATCAACCAACACAACACCGGGACGCCCAGAGCGGGCAATGTGAAAAGCTTCTTTGAGGATGAGAGGAAGTTCGTGGACATCGGTGACGAGGTAGTTATGTTTGACCACAGGAGCGGTCACCCCTACTACGTCGGATTCTTGGAAGGCGTCGGTCCCTAGCAGATTGGTCGGCACCTGGCCGGTGATGGCCACGATTGGCACGCTGTCCATCTGCGCCGTAGCCAGGCCGGTCACCAAGTTGGTTGCCCCTGGCCCACTGGTGGCGATACAGACACCCACCCTTCCTGTCGCCCGAGCAAAGCCATCGGCCATATGAGCGGCACACTGCTCGTGACGAACCAACACATGGTGAATTCGACCATCCGCCTCGTACGCTGCTAGAGCATCATAGGTGGGCAGAATCGCACCGCCAGGGTGTCCGAAGACCAGGTTCGCCCCTTCATGCACAAAGGCTTCCCAGACCATCTGGGCACCGGTCATCTGCTTCACCACAGGTTCAGGTTTAGAACCATTCTGCCTTTGCGGAGTTGAATCAGGTGTTTGATTTGTTGAATTTGTCATAAACATCCTTTGAAAAGGAATCAAAATTAAAATAAAAAGACCCTTCCCGGTTGGGAAGGGTCTTTCATGACCAAAAATCCACACGTTAGACGTGTTGCGCTTCTCCAACCGGTAAAGGCTCCTGGCCTACAAGAACAAGGACCAGAAGCTTGCTAATAACGACGACCAGAAGGTTGAAAAATGGCATCTTTGACATATACGACAAATGACTTGCGGCAAAATAAGCACACAACATAGGTCTATGCGACAATCGTACAACGAGATTACAGCAAGTATAACGAAGATGCGCCGCTGCTGTCAATTTGACTTGACCATTGAGGCGCATTTCAGTATCTACAGAGCTGTTAGCGTGAGCGTACGTACAGGGCCGGTCACTTACGCTTCCAGTTTCGAAGAGGCGGAAAGATATGAAATTTATCTGCGCTCAGTTCGTGATTCTACTGAATCTGCTGTTACAATAGGCAAGCGCGAATCTCTTACAGGGTGTCTGGCCAGAAAGGAAATTGGATGCTCACCCGCCCGACACAAACTTTGGCATTGCTGGCGATTACGATTGTTCTTTTGGCAGTTTCCTATCAAGCTCCACGACGTGACATTGTTACGATTGGCAAAGAGTGGGATCAGGCTGTAACTAGCGGCTTCTACTTTGCAGAAGAGAATAATGGCAATAGCTTTCGCTGGTCCAGCGGACTGGCACAAATTGAATTCCCTGGTTTTGGCAAACGGGATGCTCAGCTCACCTTAGAGATGGCCGGTTTTCGACCTGACGGACCGGCGACTGCTACCATCCTACTCAATCAGACCATTCCCCTGGCGACCGTCACGCTCGATCCGGCCGTCAAACCGTACACCTTCCCCATTTCGCAACAATCAATTGCGGCCAACGGCGATGTTTTGATCACGATCCAGGCACCTACTTTTAGCGCGCCACCTGATACACGCACGCTTGGTGTACAGATCTACTCTGCTGAGTTGCGTGCTGACCATTGGAGTCTCACACTTCCACCGCTCATGAGTTGGCTGGAAATGACGATCATTGTCGTCCTGCTGGCTGGCGCTGCTGACCAACTAAAGGTGAGGAAAGTCATCTGGTGGGTCTGGAGCTTGCTTGTACTGGCAGTGCTGATCGTGGCAAATCAGGTGATGAGTCCGTGGTTTGATGTCTACTTACCCTGGCTGGTTGGCTTTGGTTTTCTCTGTTGGTTGATCAGCGGCTCGATGCGAGGAGCGACCGTTTGGGAATGGCTGCTCTTGCTCGGTGCGGGCGTCTCAGCCTATCGTTTTGGCACACGAGCCTACGACTTTTTTCAGACAGGTCTTCCCCAAGGTGACTTTTCGATCTATTTCAGTGCGGCGCAAAATCTTTACAACGGCCAGCCAATCTACGACTTCAAGGCGGCCAGCGAGATGCCCAACGGACCGGTGTACAAATATCCGCCGCTCTTTGCCATGTTGCTGGCACCCTTTGGCGGCTGGCCTGCCTGGAATGTCGCCGCGGTCTGGTATCTCACGAACCTGCTGCTCTATACACTGATCTTTGTGCTGCTTGCGGGCGAAATTGGCAAACTTTATCCGCAGCGGCGACGGCTGCTGACGCTCTTGATTGCCTTACTATTTCTCAACTTCCAACCGACCTGGGAGAGTTTGATCCGCGGCCAACTCGACATTGTGATCTTGATCTGCGCCATGCTCGGGCTGGTGCTCTATCTGCGTAGGCAGCAAGAGTGGGTAGGCGGTCTTGCACTGGCCTTTGCGACCATGCTTAAACTTTATCCTGGCTTTCTGGCCGTCTATTTACTCTGGCGACGGCGCTGGCAGGCGTTGTTGGGTTTTGTGGCTGGCTTTGGGCTGCTGGCCGTGCTTTCGGGCACGGTCGTGGGTTGGGATGTGCTCTGGCGCTATGTCAGCGAAGTGCTCACCGTGCAGACGGCGGCGGTGCCTTATCCGGAGAACCAATCGTGGGACGGGTTTCTTTCGCGTTTTGTCATTCCCGTGGCGGATACGGTCTGGTACACGACCATTCCCTTTGCGACCCCGTGGCGGCTGCTGCTCTATGTCTGTGTGTTGATTACGCTGATTGTCACCGTGCTTTGGATCTGGCGCTATTCTGGTGGCGAGGACGATCATCGACGCTTTATCCTGGGCTATGGCGCTGCGTTGTTGGTCATGGTGTTGCTCTGGCCTACCTCGTGGATGCACTATCAGACACTCTTGCTGCCGACTTTTGCACTCCTGTTGAGCGATCAGTTTGATCCGCAACGGCGCAGTTGGTGGAAATTCGTCCTACTTGCAGCCAGCTTTGCGCTGGTTGCGTTTGGCAACGAATATACGGTGCTGGTCGAGCGCTGGAACGTCGACGGCTGGCCGCGCTTGGCACAATCTTATAAGTTTTTTGGTATGATCATTCTTTGGCTGCTCTGTGCTGTGGCAAATCTGCCCGCGAAGGAACAAATAACAACTCCTCCCTAACCCTCCCCTGCTAAGGGAGGGAATTGTCACGGGTAGGATTTTGTTTGGCGGACAAAAAAAGACTTCCTCTCTTCTCACAAGGTTGCTTCAATAAGGAAGGAAATTGTCGTAGTTTGGTAGACAGAAGAGTAGACTTTACCTGACCTTTCACTGTTCCCTCCCTTAGCAGGGGAGGGTTGGGGAGGGGTTGAATGAATGAATTGAGAAAGTAGTTATGTTACATCGAATTCCCAAACGCTTTGCCTTTACAATGTTGTCTGGCTCGCTGATCATGGTGGTACTGCTGGTTGTTGTACTGGCAACTGCCACTCGGCCCATCCCAACTAAACCAGATGCACTTACCGGGCGTTGTATTACGCCCGACTGTGTGGGAACTTTCCTACACGAAACGATTTTGAACACATCGAATGTCAACGTCGATCAATTTGGTTTGCTCTTTCGGCGCAAGGTTGATGGACACATCTATACCCGGCCGCTCTACGTGCCCGCTGTCGAGATTCCCGGCAAAGGCATGCACAATGTCATCTATATTGCGACTCAGCACAATACCGTCTATGCCTTCGACGCCGACGATCCAGCCTCGGGCGAACCTCTCTGGCAGACGAATCTTGGCTCGCCCATTCCGCTACCCGATGAGAATATCGGTCCTGCCTACTATGGCGACATTCAGATTGAAGTTGGGGTGACCGGTACGCCCGTTATCGACCTGGAAAAGGGCATCATTTACCTCGTTGCTGCTACCCGTGAAAGTGACACAGGAAGTTGCCCATGTCAGTATCCCCATCGCATCCACGCCCTGGATCTGCGTACTGGACAAGAGCAACTGGGCGGGCCAGTGGACATTCACATCGATCTGCCACAGACTGGCGATGCCACCTTTATTGGCGAACGACAGTTGCAACGGGTGGCGTTGCTGCTATCACGGGGAGTCCTCTATATTGGCTTTGGCAGCTATGGAGATCGCACACCTTATCATGGTTGGTTGCTCGGCTATGACGCACAGACACTCAAACAGGTCTCGACCTTCAATTCGACTCCGGCTGGCAACCAGGGTGGCATCTGGATGGGTGGGTTGCCGCCGTCGGTGGACAACGATGGCAACCTCTATCTGGTTGTAGCCAACGGCAGCTTCGACGGTGATTCGGCTGGGAACAACTTCGGCATGAGCGTGTTGCGCTTCGACCCGTCAACTTTGGTCAACAGTACGCCCAAGATCGTTGATTGGTTCTCACCCTTTGACCACCAAAGTTTGATCGACGGTGATGTCGGCTTGGGGTCAACCGGGGCAATTCTGCTGCCGCGCAACCGAGTGTTGGCGGGCACCAAAAATGGCCAGCTTATTCTGCTCGACCGCAACCACTTGACGCATACCGGTGGCCCGGAAGGTGACTCGCCGCTTGTGCAACGTTTTCAAGTGTCGTGGGGACCCATGTTCAGCTCGCCGATCTATTGGGCTGGACCACAGGGCGAACGGGTCTACGTGTGGGGTACGAGCGATGCGCTTAAGGTCTTCCGTTATGATGGCTATCGCATCGATCCCACACCAGAGATGACCAGTACGGTGGTACTTACCGATGTGTGGCCGGGCGGCATCCTCACCCTTTCGGCCAATGGCAGCCAACTAGGCACGGGCATCGTCTGGGCCAATCACCCCATTCGCAACGCCAATGAACAGACTGCGGAGGGAATTCTACGCGCGTACGATGCGCAAGACATTACTCGCGAGTTATGGAACAGCGAGATCAATCGGGATCGTGATCATCTGGGATCTTTTGGGAAATTCACCCCAGCCACTGTGGTCAACGGCAAAGTGTACGTAGCCACCTTTTCAAATGATCTCAACGTTTACGGCTTGCTCCCCCAAAGCGATTGACACCTATCTTTACTTTGCTTTAACTTCAACCGTACCGAGCACAATTCGCTCGCCAGATAGGACGTTAGTCGCTTTAACAGGCAAATTCGTGACGGTGTTCGGATCGTACATTCCTACGGCCAACTGATAGGTACCCGCCGCTAGAGATGGGTCCAGGGCAATCGGATGTGTGTCGTCGAGGATCTCGCCGGGGAGCCAGCGTGTGGTTGGAGTGAAGCCGGAGACAGGGGCACCGTCGTGTTGTCCTGCCATCTGCGTATCGTCCCTACTGCGCAGGTGGACGAAAACTTTGTATTCGGTGCTCACAGCTTGTCGGCAGCGCCAGAAGAGGGTAAGATTGATGGTGTCGCCTGCTTGATAGACGGGCCGATCCAGTGAGTAACCGAGCAGATCGGCAAAGTCGCCCACCTGAGCCTGTACTGGCTGCACGGTCGGCTGTCTGATCCAGGACGCGCTAGCAGGTGTTTCCACCCAGAACAGCAGCAACACCAACACTACAACTGCACCCGTCGCCGCCAACTTCCATCGCCGCCCTTGCCCTAACAAAAACAATCCCACCCACACAGCAGCTGCTAACGCCGCAAGCCGATCGGCCCAACGGCGGACCTCAGTTTGTCCCCACTGTACGACGACCTCAACACTACCCGCAGGCAGTTCAAGCGAGCTGATTCCTAAAGCGGAGAAGGGCGCGACTGGAGCAGCCCTATCATTTACGGTCGCCTTCCAACCTGGCAAAAAGAGGCGATTGAAGAGCAACTGGCCCGGTTGCTCGCTTTGTATCTGCGCCTGGAGGGTCAGTCCACGGTAGCGCTGAAGGGTAATCGACGGTAAGGTTGTACTTGGATTCCCAAGTTGCGAACTCGTCGCCGGACTGTTTGGTAGTTCCGTCATTGACACTCGCGTGGTGAGCGGTTGATAGTCGCTGAAGAGTTCGAGGCCAAGCCGACCCCGTTCGTAGAGGTCACGCAGCGAGACATCGTTGTTGCTAAAGTGGCCGCGCTCAAGTTCGCTGGCATAGTTGGCAGGCACGTTCAGAAAGGTATAGCCAAAGAGCAGCAGCGAAATTCCACTCACCAGCAACCAGTCCAACTTACGCTGTGTCCGCACGACCGAAAGCCCCCCTGCCACCAACAGTGAGACTGCTAAAGTGGAAAAGGCAAAGAGCCGCCAGGGGAATTGGATAAAACGCACCAACGGCAGTTCGCTCCAAAAGGTTGCCGCCGCTGGCAACTGCAACACGACGGTCACGATCAGTAGAACGAGTATCCCACCGGTCCAGAGCGCACGCTGACGACTGCACCAAAGCATCACAACCCCGGCCAGCAGCCCCAGCACAAGTGGTAGCCACCCAAAGCTGTAGACCGCAGGTCGTATATACTCAAAGCCTAACGACTGTTGCACCACCTGACTCAACGGCCCCAGATGGTTGAGCGGATCGTAGAAGCCGCTGCTCATAGCAGTGATATTCACCTGATCTTTTTCCAGCAGGGCTGGCAACCAGAAGAAGACACTGATTCCCAGTGCAAGCACAAGTGAAAGTAAAGACCAACCCAAACGCCGAAGTGTGCGCTGTTGCCAACTCTCAATCAAACTGAAAAGCAAAACGATAGGCAAAAAGAAGAGGGCAAGTGCATTGTGGCTAAGGAGTAATGCAGTCCAACTCAGGCTGTGCCAGAGCAGCCAGCGGGTTGGCTGTTGGCTAGCGTAGAGGCGATGGAGTGTCCATAAGATCCATGGACAGAGTGCCAGACCCAGCGCCTCGGCACTGGCACCTCGAATATAGATATTGGCGAGTTGATAAGGTGCCGCAACAAAGGCCACTGCCGCAAGCCAACCGCTGGCTTCGTTTTCAAACCACTCTTTTGCATAAAGATAGGCTCCGATACCGCCAAACCAGAGGCTCAGCGCAAAGGTCAGCTTGACCGCATCGACGACACCGATACCAAACAGTGTGAACAACGCCGCCAGATACGACGCCAATGGCGGGTAGAATTGAAAGAGTGGAGCCCCGTATCCATAGGCCAGTACTGGCGCAATTCTGGGGTAATAGATTCCCACATCCCAACTCTGAAGCAAGGCGAAGACCCGGTAAATGGTGATCAGGATATCGTCCGAGCCAGCCACGCCCGCTTGAGCAAAAGGGAAAAGTAGAGCACCCACCAACAGTAACAGTGAAACAAGAAAAATCAGGCTACGTTTGTGCAAAATCATACCGTTCAGAAGTTGTACACAGATCATGACAGGCAAACAGAGTATTGCAACGACGAACTCCACCCTCCCCTCCCCTGGTAAGGGAGGGGAGGGTTAGGGTGGAGTTCGTAATTACCTCTGGTTACAGATTATCTATTACATCTGTCTCCATCCTCAAAATCTGCGTACAAACTTTTGCTAAGTGCTCAAGCGGCACCGAGTTTATTTGAGTTCAACTCGAAAAACGATTCCTTGTCCTCCTGTACCGGCGGTCACGCCACACCAGGCCATAACCTTACTGTTCTGCGCCCGGTGTAGACCACCCGAGGCGTGATTGGCGCTAATTACGGCATTGACCAACGCCTGATCGAGGGTTGTCGTGTTGATCACCACGACCTGTGAGGTCCCTGTGCTTTCGTCCAATGAGGAAACTAACACATTCGATTGATCCAGCGTCAGCGTCACACCAGCCGGGCTACCCATGCGAATGTCTTTCGCAATTGCCTCACGGTGGCTGGAACGGGTGCTGTGAACTCCTTGCTTAATGCGGTAGACCGTGTCCGTTCCTTGATCGGTGACATAAACTCTTGTATCCGAAGCAACGGTGATACCAACCGGGTCAACTAGCGGCGAGCCTTTGTCGAGCAGGGTTAAGCTGCCGCCGCTGGCGGGGATCTTCATAACAGCCGGCTGATTGTCACTCGGATCGACACCGGTGAAGTAGATCATGTCAGCGTCATTTTCGGTCATTACAGTGATGCCACGCGGTGCTGTGCAGGCAGTTCCAGGAACCAGCACGGGAGTACCGCCACCAGCAGGCAAGCTAAAAATTCCACCTTGTTTACCGCTACAGGCAGTAACAACACTGCCACTTGCCGCCTGTGCATCAGGGCTCGTAGCACTGGTGTCAGCGATGTAGATTGTTTGTCCAGACTCGTTGATGGCGAGGCCAAAGGGCATCGTCAACGGGGCTCCCAGCGTGAGCGTCACCACTGTTCCACCCGTTGCTGGCACTCGGAAGACGCCCGCACCCTGGTCACTCATCGCTGTGAAGTAGAATGTATTGCCGTCCGCATCTGGGGTGGCATCCATTGGTGTATAGAAGCTGTCTGCGCTACCGCTAGCAGCTGGCTCAAAGCTAGCTACTACTTCATTGACCAGCGGGCGACCCCGGCTGATCATGGGCAGGAAGAGTTGCTGATCTACTTTTGGGCTGTCGGGATTCGAAGCTGCCTGGACAACCGTCAGGCTCGAACAGGCAAAGAGAGCAATGGAAAACAATCGGACAGAGAGGGTGAGGAGTTTCATGGGTACCTTCCTTTTTTGAAACGGACATGAACTGGGAACTGCAGATTGCGAATTGTGGATTACCCTACAACCCGCCATCGCTGGCTGAACTACTGCAAACTCTACTTCTTCTCTCTGTTCATAAATAAGTCTATGTACTGCTCACCCTTTGCTCATTTTCCGTTCAACAAGCTGCCCCTAACTGTAGCACAAGAAATATCTTGTGCGTTTTTGCAAATGCATAACGCACAAGAAAATATCTTGTGCTACAAATTCTCATGTAACGACCACGAAAAGCACGAAGGACACGAAAATGACTTGAGCCAAATTTTCGTGTCCTTCGTGCTTTTCGTGGTTAAAACACTCTATCTGTTAGCGCACGACCAACGGCAGGAATAGTGACTTTTGTGCGTTCCCTTCGCTTGACTTATTGGCGACCAATGCAAACTCAGTGAGATGGTCGGCCTGACAGGTGATGGTGTTGCTGGTGCCGTCGATCGTAGTCGAGACGGCTCGCCAACTGTGATCGCTCTCGTCGAGGTAGAGGCATTGCAGGCTGCTCTCGTTCAGCCCCGCCTGTTGCAGATCGCTGTCATTGTAGCTCAGGTTCATCTGATAATCCTGGTCAAAGTGACTGACCTCGTTGCCATCCTCGTCATTGGCGTCGAGGGTAAAGCTGCGCAAAACCGCCAAGGTCGAAGATACGGGCAAGGTGGGGCTGATTTGCGTGGCATAGTAGAGCTTGATCTGCTTCTGGGTGGCACCAGCGGGGAAGTGGATGCCGAAGCGGCTCTCGCTGTCGCTCAAGTTACCACCCTGACCAGGCTGGATCGTGCCGCTAACTTTAGCAGGATGCAAACGGCGGCTGCGCACACCAGGATGGCTGGCGGTGACGAGCAAAGGCTGGCCAGGTGTCACGTTGCCAAAGGTCTTTACCGTTGCCTCGCCGTTGGCGATCAAGCCACGCCCTATCGGCTGACCACCCTGCTGTATCGTGATCAGCGTTCCGCTGATCGGATAGCGAATGTGAATCGTGTCAGTGGCAATCGGTGTCCAATCGAGGCCTCCGGGCAGAATGGTGGGGTAGGGATTGTCCTTCCACATTTCAAGGGTTGGGTCGCCAAAGACGTGGTAGAGGATCACATCATCGTCGGCGTCGTTGGCCGTCACCGAGCCGGCAGTTTGTGCTACGCCAACCTGGCTGACCAGATACTCTTTGCCATAGTTCAAGATGTCGCCCAGACGCACCTTAGAACCAGTCCCTTTACCAAAGCTGGGGACAAACTTAGGCCAGGTAGCGTCGAAGAGGCCACGTGTCAGGGCGCTGTTGGCCCAAGTTGGACTGTTGAAGGTATCGCCAATGATGCCGACCGCACCGCCATCTGCCCGCAGCAATTTCTCTGCCCAGTAGACATCGCTGTCCGACGTGCTGCTGTTGCCATCCGTCTCGTTGTCAAAGCGACCGCTCGAACAGTTGATGCTGTAGACGACTGGCAACAATTCCGTGTTGGTCAAACTGCCGATATTGCTGACGCTGAAACCGGGGTCGCCCCAGCCATTCTTGCTGCCGTGGTCACGATGCAGAATCAGGAAACGCCCCTCGTTAAAGGCATCAATTACATCGGTGGTACTGCCGTTCCAGGCGAAGCCGCTGCTGGCTCGCAAATCGACCGGGAGTTGGCTGCCATCGTAATAGTAGGTGGGGACGGTGCTGCGCGAGCCACTGTTGTAGTAGTCTGTCTTGCTCGGATTGCTGTGATGGCCAGTGTCGGTGGTATAGATGCGTTCGACATCGTACCCCTTGGTCAACAGAAAGTCGCGCACCATCTCCGACGTTTCGATAAAGCTGCGGTCATCGGTACCGTCTGCCGCAACTTCTGGTCGGCAACACTCGAAGTAGGAGGCAATGCTGACATTATTATAGAAGTCTGGATTGTGCGGCGGCGTCTGTTCGTAATTGACAATCTTATCGGCAATCTTCTGGGCGTCGGTCAAGGTATCGACCGAAATGCGCCCCAACGCCAGGTCGGGCATGATGTCGAGATTGTCCATCAAGCTGTAGTCGAGGTCAGTCGAGGCTAGCGTCGTTGTAAAGGAAACTGAGCGATAGAAGGGCGAAATATGTTCAGCATCGCCGAACAGCAGCACGTACGAAGGACGGATCAGGCAGTTGTTAAACTGATTGCGGATATAGGCCTGAATGTCGGTTGTAGTTGTCCCCGCATCGCCGGGATCGCTGCCGGTTTCTATGACATGGGTCGTGATGCCCTTGGCCTGCTTCCAGGCAGCAAGCGAATCGGCTGCACTGCGAAAAGAGGGGTCAGTAATGATCAGATACTCATAGCCGATACATGTCAAGATGGGTCCATTCGGATCAATATAGTTGTCTTTGTCAATCTCGATATGGTTGATGACAAAGTCGTATTTGTCCGGTGGTTCAAAGAGGCTGCGTGCCGCTGAGGGCAGAAAGTAACCTGAGCCACCTTCAAAGCGAATCTGAAAACTCACCTTATCGAAGAGTTCGATAATCTGTTGGCTCGCCTTGAATTGCCCGGCAGCTACGTTGATCTGTACCACGTCGAGATCACGCACGCGGCCCACCTTCGTCACCTGTACCACCTGGGCCGGGAAAGGTTGATCACTGTTGTAGGCTTGGGCATCTTTGGTAAAGGGACGATCCGAAAAGTCGGGGTCTGGCTTCTCCTCGTCGAGTGGGCTAGGCTGGACAGGATAGAGCAGCCCGCTAAATGACTTGCGCACATGCGACTGCACCGCGCTCACCTGTACCTGTGCGCCATGCGGTACGCCCAACAAGCGCCGATAGACAGGAACATCCGGCTTGCCCGGTTGGCCGCTGTAAACATCGATGCCTTCGGTGAAGAGTTGAATGTATGGCTTATTGTCGCCGCCCTTAACCTGCAACTGACGCGGCGGCGGGAACTGAATGGTGGCGGCAAAAATGTGATTGTCTGACTGTTCGATATCGACTGAGATTGCCTGCAATTCGGCGCTGCGCTCAGTGATCTGCGTGGGGGAAGCTTGTTCTTGCACTGCGGCGTACATCGCGGGGGCGGGAGTCAAAACGAGTGAAACGATAGCAATGAGGGCGGCGATGAGCGAGGGTAGGCGGATTCGATGGCCTGTAACGGAATGTGGGCTATTCATGCAACGGTCTCCTTGGCAATTCACAACTTTGACAGCACTCAATTGTGCTGATTCATTGCCAGGATCATCGCGCTGGTTTTGAGGTGGAGATGGGAATTGCTGGGAGGAATTAACTCAGAATGCATCAAACAAAAGCAGACACAACAATTCTAAACCAACGAATAGATTACACAAAGCTTACATAATCCCAACTTTTACCTCACCCTACGATTTTATTTTCGGACTATACTTGTCACAAGCGCGCTGAAATGACTACACCTTCTATTAACATTTATTTGAATATCGTTCTAAACCCTCGTTAACACAGCTATTGGTATGTTCTCCGCACATACCAAAGCCATTTTATTGAAGATTAACAGCCATGTGTCAATGCGCACAATGGTAAGTCCATTTAGAGCTCTTACCTAAGTCTTGCATGCGGGTAGTGTACCGTTCAATGAATGGACACGCTATTTAAGTGTCATATGTATAAGGTCATCAGTAACAAATTAAGCATTTACAGAGGTTGTCAAATCTGGGGAGAGCAGACAAGCCTGTAAAATGAAAGGATGAGCGAACCAGAAAAAGAAAATAAAACTAAAAAAGCAAGCAGTGTGCGACACACGCGAGCGGTTCAGCGTGATCGGAGCAAACGGTTGAGCAGCGAATTGCCAGATGAACAAGTGGTGAACGGCTCCACGCGATTGTGCATCCAGCGACCCTGGCGCAAATCGCTGCATGTATTTAGGTTACGCTTGGGCTGCGTGCCCGCATCCTGACGTTACCTGTGATGATGGCCTTAGTATTGAGTCTGCTCTGGCAGCAAACCGGCAGCATTCCGGCAAATGGTGCGACTGGTGCACGAAGAATGTGCTTCGTGGGTCGCCCCCTTACAAGGCTTTCTTAACGCAACAAGCACTCTCGACTCGCTTGCGTATGTTGCCAGCAGAGCTGTTTCGCAAGTTCTGCTTGACATTGCCCTGACTGGCAAAACGCAGTTTGGAACGCAGCCGCCCCTTACCCGCTGAACTTGCCTGGGCGAAAAGGCAATACACTCAGGTTTGCGCCTGCGATGGCTCAACTCTGGATGCACTCTTTGTGCAAGGTCGGGCCGTTGCAGGAGAATGAAAAGAATCCATTGGCGGGACGCATGTTAGCGATTCCTGGATATCGTCACTCGCCTGCCTACCCAGGTTTGGCGAAGAAGATGCACAAGCGCATGACCAAAGCTTTTCGACAAAGTGCGCTCCCATCTGCTCACAGGCAGCCTGCTCCTCATTTTCGATTTGGGTTTCACCAATCTCACTTTCTTTCCGCCAACGGTGAACAAGGTGTTCTTTTCATCACACGCGCCAAGAGCAATCTGGCATTCCAGGGGAATCGTTGCTGCTCAAAACTGCTGTGGTGCATTGACCAAATGGTTGGATTGGACAATGACCGCCAGCAAGTGCGCCTGATTCAATTTATCACGGCAAGTGGTATCGTTATCTCACCAACGACCTCGATGCATCGCATCTTCCCGTTGAGTATGCCGTGGCTCTTACTGGCAACGCTGGCGAATTGAAGATGCCTATGCCATTGTCAAACGCCTGCTCGGTTTAGCTTTCATTGTTCGGCTCAGAATGCTGTACAAATGCAACTCTGGGCGACCTGATTTATGCGGTTCTGTTGACCTGACTGACCAAGTCGCTCAGCAACTCAACAAACCCTTTGCTCGCATTTCTATGGAGATGGTCTATCGCTCGCTTCCTTTCTTTGCTAGGACTCATCACAAGGGGAATGCCGACAACCTGATTGATTATCTTGTTGCCAATGTCAAACGCCTGGGCATTCTTAAATCTATCATCCGTTCTGACCAACCGTCAACTCTTCTCCTCAAGTTGACAATCGCTCTAAACGCTGACTTGTCACCAATGGTATAAGGTTGAACCGGTATGGCAACGTTATTTCCGTAAGAGGCTCTGTCGCAACCTTGTGTCAAAGGAGCAACAGCACAAGGTAAAAGTGTGAACTTCCACCGCTTCTGGCCCCATTGGTGGGACGCAGCGTAGCGGCCCTGCTACTATTAATGTCAGTGCTTTTGTTCAACATTCAAGCGGTGCAAGCAGACGGCGAGCCAACCTTGAGCATTCCGACCACTACCCAGAATGTAATGAATAACAGCACCTTTACGGTGCCAAATGGTTCTGCCAATGCCGAAAGCAATGATATCTCGGCGCTGAGTTTTTCGCTGGATTTTGACTCGACCTGTCTGACTTTCGACAGTGTGACGGATGGCAACACAGACGGTATTCCCGATGCGGTGACTGGCTTGCCAAGTGGTTATGTGACGATAGTAACGTATGACGGAAACGATAAAATCAACTTTACCTTGAACGATCAGGAACAGCCGCAAACGGAATTGAGCGATGGCGTTTTGGTGACCTTCGAATTTGGTGTCCAGTCGAGTTGCCGGACTACAGATGGCACGCAGCCCGAAGTCACTTTCGCCTTTACCTCTTCTACATATGGTAATGTCCTAGGCGCAGCAGTCATTGGCTTGGCAACGGATGGCACCTATACGCTCCGCTTTGACGCCTATCCAATCGATGCTGCCATGAGTCAGACCGCTATTGATGAGAACGTCGCACTTGGCACAACCGTAGGCACGTTCACCAGTAGCAGCTGATCCAGATATGGCACCGGATCCCTTGGGCGACACCCACACCTATAGCTTGGTCAGTGGCAATAGGCAGTGATAATACCGGCTCGTTTGTGATCGAAGGCGCGGCATTGCCAATCAACGCCGCCTGGAACTACGAATTAAAATCCAGCTAATACTCCGTGCGTGTGCGCACCACCGACAGCTATGGTGGCTCGTATGAAGACGCATTTACGATCACGGTCAACGATCTAAATGAAGCACCCACCAGTCTCACGATCAATCAAAGCAGTGTCAATGAAAACGCAACAACCAACACAAGTCGTTGGCAGTTTAGTCGATTGATCCCGATGCAGGAACAACTGCGACCTATAGTCTCGTCGCTGGTGTAGGCAGCACCAACAATGCGGCATTTAACATCAGTGGCACCGACTTGCAGACAAGTGAAATCTTCAACTACGAAAACAAGAATAGCTACACCCTGCGGCGCGTCACTGACAATGGTACCCCTGGCCTTACGCTAGAGACGATCTTCACCATTCGTGTGAAGAATGTAAACGACACGCCAGTAGCCGTTGCCGATGAAATCAGTCCAACGCTCCAGGTAATCTCCGAAGCGACCGATATCTTTGTCCTGACCATTAATGATACAGACCAGGATATCAACGATGTCCTTACTGTGGCCTCGGTAACCACTCCGACGACTGGAAGTGGCACAGTGGGCAACTTGGGCAGCGCAGTTCGTTACACGCCTACTGCAAACTTCAATGGCCCAGTCATCTTCCCTTACACTGTCAGTGACGGGCAAGCGGCGAGCACTAGTGCCAATGTCACCCTTCAGGTTGTCGCCAATGATGCACGCGGCGATTGCAACTCAGATAGTGCACTCAACGCCGGTGATTTTCCCGCCTTTGTACTCGAAATCAACGATGGCGATGACGCATCGCCCTGGTATGACATCTACATCAGTGGCTTCGCCGGTAGCCCATTGGGTTGCGATGCCAATGCGAACAAAAGCGTTACCATCGCCGACCTATCCTGTGCAGTCTTGGTCTCCTTTGGCAACACCACATGCACCACATCGCCAGCCCTCGCCGCGAACGACTCTGCAAATGCGAAGTTAGCCATTGACCAAAATTTAGTCGGCGTGCTCGACAGTACAGTAAATGTACCGATTCGCTTGACTACTAATGAACAGCATGTGGCCGCCGCCAACTTTGCATTGAGCTTCGACAAGGAACAGCTAACCTTTGATCCGACCGATGCCGACCAAAACGGATTACCCGGAGAGGTGGTCAACTTCAATACTCCAGCCGGGATGGTCACCACAGCACACTACAACGCAGCCGCCAACCGCTTGGAACTCACGATCTATGCTGTAACCATGCCGATGCCAACCCTGAGTGATGGTATGGTGGCCGAGGTGACTGAAAGTCAACCCAGAGGCCTGACCGAAACACCCTTGACCTTGCTTCAAAGTTCACTAGGCAGCGATCAGTCAATCAACGTTACAGGTGATAGTCGGCAGATCACAAGAATCATCCAATCTTCCTCCCGTTGCTGAATCGCTAGTTGGTTTTACACAACCAAACGTTCTGGCATTTGAGCGAGGACTCAAGATGCCGTTTCTTGGTTTGCTGGCGAGATCCTTTCTACCTGAATCCTGGTTTCGAGTGCTTCAATGGTCGCTTTCCGAGGGTGTTTGGTACACCGCAACGCTACCTCGTCGGTGCTTGTTCTGATCTATGGGTTGTTGCTGAGTCTCCTACTCCTGGCATTTCAACTCATACGCAATCCAGTCCTCACGCTTCAACCGATGCGCAGGAGAGTCGAAAACCGGAATGCATCGGCGATCAATGCGACCAGAACACCTGCTATCTTTGTCCAAGGCGGGCTCGAAGCTTCGGTGGGCAGCCTGATCGATGTCCCCATCGCATTTGATAGTGCCGGTCAGCATGTGGCCGCACTCAGTTTCTCGCTCAACTATGAAGATGCGTGTCTCTCGCTTGACCCAAGCGACTTGGATCACAATGGTCTGCCCGATGCGATTACGATAGATGCACCAGCCCAATTTTTTCCTTCTATCACCATCAACCAGGACGATCAGCCAGGACGAATGAACGTGGTTCTCGCTGACTATATTGCGCCGCTTGCGGCATTACGCGATAGTGCAGCGCTGATGATCTTCCAGTTTCGCATTGTTTGTCCCTTGGCACCGGGTCTGACGCATGAAGCACTGGTTGGCTTTGCTGCCGCACCGGCGGTCGGTTTCAGCGATGGCACAGGCCATGATCTGCCTGGCGTCGCTCGGGATGGAGCTGTCCAGGTGATTGGCACCAACGCCACGGTTACAGCCACTCCAACCCAGACCTCTCCACCGCTGGCCACATCGCCCACTCCCACCGCAATTGCAACGACACCCAGCACACCCATCCCCACACCCGTGGTAACGCTAGAGACCACCATCTGGCCAGAGCAACTCACACCGACCGATCGAAATGTGATTGTGATCTTGGACTACGTGATCCTCAACCCAGCGAATATCATCTTACTCACGATCCCAGTTCCCACACACACCTATTTTGATGAGACAGCCAGCACGATTGGCTGGCATTGTGGCAGCGAACTGATCAACAAACAATGTCAGTATACGCTTTATGAGACAACCCGCCCCCATCGTCTAAGCGGGCGTATCTACTTCGCAGTAGGGTTAAACTGGCCACTGCCAGCGAGCGCGACACAGATTGAGTTTGCCGTCTCGCTGAAGGCAAATGGAACAGTGACAATCTCGGCGCAACAATGGGTAGTGCCAATCCATACGGATGAAGCTATGCCTACGCCCAACATGCTTCAACTCAGCCTATTTACCCACGCCTCGTATGTGGTAGCTGGGCGTGATAGTCAATTGCGCTACAGCTTGAACTATACCAACAGCAGCCCAAGTACCTTGTCGGGAGTAACCTTTCACCTGATTCTTCCCCCAGCAGCAAAGCTTCACCAGTCGACTGGCGAGCCACAAACGTGGATTTGTTCGCCAGAAACCGAGCCCCAACAGGAATGTACCTTTGTGCTGAAGACGCTTGCCCCTGCCGGTACAGGACAAATCCACTTCATCGTGGATTTGGATCTATTCTCGCGCATGACGGAGATAAGTGCTCTAGTGCTCGTTGTCTATGTGAGCCAACAGGACAGACTTTTGAGTAGTGACCTGTCGATTGTACCGATTCAATATTTGGAGGAACCGACGATAAGGAAACTGTATCTGCCCTATATATCCGGTGGGGAATTGTTCAATCGCCAGTGACCAAATACAACCTGCGTCAATGACAAAACCAAGAACATCATCAAAGTATCGTCAGGGAGGCGTATCTTCATTTCACTTTTGGCTCTTGCACTAATAGACTTGGTGCTGTAAGATGCTAGAAAATCCTACTTGCATAAATTCAATAATTATCAACGGAGCCCCAAATGCAAGAGCATCCTCTTATTCTGTTCTGTACGACAGAAGCATCAAGTAGTAAGCACGCTTTTCTTCTAAATGAACTAAGGCACATGTTGTCTAACCCAACCTTAAAAGTATCTTCTGAGATACCATATCCCGAAATTGTGACACTGATTGGAGCAAGCCACTATGAAATTTTTACATATATAGCAAGTGAACAAACACGTCTTATAGGCTTACACTTCGATGGACCCAAAGATGATTATCATAAGCTTGTAGTTGCGAGCATTGATAGTAACATTGGTGCGCTGCCTTATTTTCTCAGTTCGCTACCTAATCTAAAATTAGTTTTCCTCAATTACTGTTCGAGCCCTACATCAATCAATCCGCTTATTCCATCACCAATACAGACAATTATTGGAACATCGAAAAAGCACGACTATGAAACTATAAGGTTTTTTGCCAAAGCATTTTATAGAGACTTTGTCATTCATTGCGCTACTGATCAAATTGCTTTTGAGCATGCGTGTAATACCCCTGTGTGCCTATAATAAGTGAGACAAATTCGAGCCTGAAATTAGTGTAGAATAGTAAGCCCAGGAGCGAATGAAATGTCTCAGAATCAAAATGGAACAAGTAGTGTTACAGCCGTCGATCCGGAAGTTATGCCACGAGCGAAACGACGACAGTTTAGTGCACAAGAGAAACTGCGCATTTTACAAGAAGCGGAAGCCTGCACGCCAGGGCAAGTCGGAGCCTTGCTGCGACGGGAAGGAATCTACGCTTCCCATTTGAGTGCATGGCGACGAGAGCAGAAAGCGGATCAAGCAATAGCTGGGCTATCGGCCAAGCAGCGTGGTCGTCCGAGCGACGAGGCGAGGCGAGAAGTAAGTCAACTGCGCCATGAAAATAAGCAACTGAAGGAAAGCAGTTGGCCCAGGCCGAACTGATCATCAGTGCGCAAAAAACTTGCACAAGCCTTGAGCAAACCTTGAGCCGCAGCAAAGACAGATGATTCTGGTGACAATGGTTTGTGCTGCTGAGCCAAACCATGCCTGTCAGTCAAGCTTGTGAACTTTTTGGCTTGTCACGCAGTACGCTCTATCGGAGTCGGCAGCCGAATGTCCAAGCGGAAAAGGCACCTCGTCCCAAGCCAGCCCGAGCACTCAGTGACGAAGAACGCACAACAGTACACAATCTGCTTAATAGTGACCGTTCTGCCGACCAGTCGCCCTATGAGGTGTATGCGACCCTTGCTTGATGAAGGCAATATCATTGCTCGATTCGCACCCTGTACCGAATCCTGCACGAGTCTGGAGGCAACCAAGAACGACGAGACCAACTGCGCCATCCGCATTACACTAAACCGGAACTGTTGGCAATCGCACCGAATCAGCTTTGGTCGTGGGATATCGCCAAACTGCGAGGGCCAGCACCTATGCACTACTACTATCTCTATGTCATGATTGACGTATTTGGCCGCTATGTGGTGGGCTGGCTCTTAGCACAGCATGAATCAGCGCAACTCGCCCAGCAACTGGTCACAGAAAGCTGCCGCAAGCAAGCGATTGTCCCCAATCAGCGACCTATCCATGCCGACCGCGCACCCATGACAGCCAAACCGCTCGCTCAACTTTATCGATTTGGACATTGAACCGAGCCATTCTCGACCTTATACACCCAATGATAACCCTTTCTCGGAGGCGCAATTCAAACCATGAAATATCGTCCTGATTTTCCGCAACGCTTTGAGGACTATTCACAAGCGCATACTTGGACGAAAGCCTCTTGACTGGTATAACAACCAGCATCACCATGCCGCTTTGGCCTTGCTCACGCGCCTGCTATGGTTCACTCTGACATGCCGCCGACATCTTGGCAAAACGCCAGATCACTTTGAGCAATGCTTACACTTTACATCCTGAACGCTTTGTTCATGGCCCTGACCTTGTCGCCTCAAGCCGTTGCCGACCGCAGTGTGGATCAACCCTCCTGCTCCGCTCGCATCATTGATCGCCGATAATGTAGACCACTGAATCTTTGGCGCAGCTTCCCTCCCCCGAAGCGGTTAGCCGCAGTTTGTTGTTGCTCTTTTCGAGTGTATTTTTCCGTCCGTTTTTGTCTCACGGTTATTGACACATTCCGTACCTCAAAAATCAACCACAGTTCAACAAATGTATATCATACGTTCTTTCGTACGAACGGGGTCAACCGAATTTGGAAAACATCTTCGGATGACCCGATTAATGAGCCCGTGAAAGACGGTGCTCATCAGAAATCCTTTTACTCTCAAATTCCACACGTGGGCCCGATTGAATCACCGTTGCGAGAAGTACTTGTGCCAACCGGTGTGAATAACGATAGTCAAAATCATAGCAGCACTTCCCAGGTAAGGAATAGTGGTAAAGACTCATTGACTAATACGAGCGATGCTCAAAAATGTACTGATAACTCCCGACTTAATACAAATAATGAAATTGCTTCTTTACCAGGAAGTAATGGTCAAAGTTCATTCAATATACCACTACCTACACAGTCAATGACATCACCTTCATTGGAGGGTAGAAATCATGTTTTCCAAAATCAATTATCAGATTTAGCTCATGATAACGTAACCCGATCCGTAGAGATAAGCGATGTGACTATTTGGCTTGTTAAAATGTCAATGATCATTGCAATTATTCTCGAGGCGATTTTATTGATTATGCTATTGTCTTAATAGGAAAAGATTAACTTGACAAAGTAATTGCACAACCATAGTCAAAGGAACATATTATGCGCCAATTGAAATACAACTAAGATTTCAATTTACTTTAGCTTATCCTACACGACCCTTATACTGACCCCCAAAAACTAGACAGGGCAATAAGGTGGTGGCGAGTGATAAAATAGAGGTAACAAGGAGCCACCAAATGACCAAACAAAGAAAGCGGTATACAGCCGAGTTCAAGGCAAGAGCCGCGTTGGAAGTGGTCAAAGCAAATCGGACGCTGAATGAACTGGCCAGTGAATACGAAGTTCATCCGAATCAGTTGATGCAATGGAAACGGCAGTTGTTAGAGAGCTTGCCCAGCATCTTTACTGACAAACGAAGCAAAGGTGAAAAGGAACAGGAAAACAAGGAAGCAGAACTCTATCAACAAATTGGGCAACTGAAAGTCGAACTAGACTGGATGAAAAAAAAAGCTGGCATCTTCAGTCACTGAACGACGCACCTTGATCGAGCCAGAACATGGACAAATATCTATCGTGCGCCAGTGCGAATTGTTAGGAGTCTCCCGTGCAGGCTATTACTATGAGCCTGCTGGTGAAAAGAAAGAGACACAACAACTGATGCGACTGATTGACGAACAATATACTCGTTGCCCGTTCTACGGTTACCGCAAAATCACACTTGGTTTGCGTGCGGCAGGTTATCTGGTCAACAAGAAACGCATCCAACGCTTAATGCAATTGATGGGTCTGACCGCGATTGTCCCGAAACCTGATTTGTCCAAACCACATCCTGAACATCGAGTTTATCCTTACTTGCTGCGCAACGTACTGATTACTAAGGTGCACCAGGTGTGGAGTGCGGATATCACTTACATTCCACTTCAACAGGGGTGGATGTACCTGGTTGCCATCATTGATTGGTTTAGTCGGTATGTGTTGGCTTGGGAAGTCTCCAACACGGCTGACACCGATTTCTGTCTGAGTGCCTTGGAACGGGCACTCAAGTTGGGAACTCCCTCGATTTTCAATACGGACCAAGGCTCGCAATTTACCAGTGATGCATTTACAGCTCGTTTGAAACAAGCTGAAATCGCTATCAGCATGGACGGACGGGGCCGGGCACTCGACAATATCTTTGTCGAACGGCTTTGGCGTACTGTCAAATATGAAGAGGTCTATCCCAATGACTACGC
Organism: Caldilineaceae bacterium; assembly: GCA_046328715.1. Classification (GTDB taxonomy): domain Bacteria; phylum Chloroflexota; class Anaerolineae; order Caldilineales; family Caldilineaceae; genus JAXLWB01. Next base: position 250,799 of record JAXLWB010000003.1, read on the forward strand.
TTCGTTACTGATCGGTCGCCAGCGCTTGAACGACTACTTTCCGTTCTACAATCACCAACGCTATCATCAAGCGCTGGCTTACCAAACACCAGCCGCTGTTTTCTTTGCTTCAAGGTCGGTCGTTACCATGTTGTGAAACGCCTGGACTGTCCATCTCTCGCCGCATACAGGTCAGTGCTTTTGCCTGCGACTAACCGCCTCGGGGGAGCGGGCGACGTTGATTCCCTCCCTACCTTTTTACATGGATGTTTTGTTCTTGAAGTCTGTTCTTCGTTCTTTCTATCACCTTATTTCAAGCCTTTTTCTGTCTTGACAATTGGGGTCACTATACCTCTTCACCCCTCCACAAAGCTCTCCATCCTCTCAAAATGCGGCCTGCGCCAGTAGATCCGCTCACGGATAGTCCAGCGTTGAAAGTCGTCGAAATGACATCTGTGTAGGTCTTCTATGAGTCGCAAGCTTGGGTCACTCAAGCGGTTGGTGACAGTAACATGTTATGATACAATGCAATTAGACTTTGATAAAGCCTAAGCAATAATTGATGTACAGTTCGATATGCCAAAACTGTTTGAAGATAGTGGTTTCACCTTTCGTTTCTATGCTGCTGATTTGGATGAGCCGATTCATGTACATATTGAGAAGGATGATCATATTGCAAAATTCTGGGTGAATCCTCTGACTTGTGCTGTTGATGGTGGTTTTAACAATCGAGAGTTACGCCGAATCGCACAGATTATCGCGTCCCGCCAACAGGAAATTATCGAAAAGTGGCATCAGATGGAAGGGAGACGACGCAATGCAGGTCGAAGTAATTAAATTACCCTATCAATCACCTTATACCGAGAAAAAGGTCGATTTGATTATTCCAGTGGCAATTCCAGACCTGGAAGAACTGCGTGCCTTTGCCTATGCGCTACATGAGCAAGGTATAGCATGGCATGGAGATTATGGGGGATGGCCAGCCTACTATACGCCGGAAGATCATACCCAAAAGCCGCCCAATTCCAAACAAAGATTTCGCCCCGCTGAGTTTTGGATTGGAACAGATCTGGTTTGGAGTTTTACCTTCTCGTGGGAAGATGGTGCTGATGAAGAACCAATTGAGATGGAAAGTAGATACAATAAAATCCTTTGACTTTAGTTCCGTAGAAGAGATCTTGAACATTCCTGCCGATCTCGGCTTTGCCAGCGAAGATATCGTCATGGAAATGGCTCTTTCATCGTTGCTCTCCTAACTCCCTCATCACCTCCTCCACAAACGCCTCCATCCTCTCAAAATGCGAGCCGCGCCAGTAGATCTGGGCGCAGACGGTGCAGCGTTGAAAATCGTCGTAGTAGAGTTGGGTTTTCGGTTCGAGTTGGTCGAAAATCTCAGCCTTGGTTACGGTCTCTAACAGGCCGTTGCAATGGACGCAACGCTGCCAGAGCTGAATCTGATCTTGGAGATGGTAGCGGCGCAAGATGTCGATCAACTGCTGGCGTGGCTCACTGGAACGCACACAGTGACCATAGACCACAATCTTGTACTTGAGCAATCCGCGATCGCGGGTCAAGAGTAGACGATTTTCATGGCTGGAAATCTGGGCCAGTTCACTATCGTCGTAACCGTTGCTGTAGAGTGTATCAAACCCAAATTGGCGCAGCCAAGTCGCCAACTGGCCGAGATGGGTGTCAAGTACAAAGCGGATCGGCGGCTCCAAGGGTGGTCGAAGTGCGATCCTCGGCTCAACTGCTGGCTTGCTGCCCAACGAATACACCTCAACCTGCTCTCCTGCGGCTGGAATGTAGCCGAAATCGACCGCCACCCCGCTAGCCACGATGGCCTCCACTTCAGGATGAGGGACGCCCAACGACTCAATTGTGTGTTTCACGGTTGTGTGAGCATCCGCCGCTAGTGCAATCGTCCGCTCGCGCTGATCAGGGGGCAACAAATCATTGAGATCTCCCTGAAAACGAATTACAAACGTATCATTCGACTGGTTCATGAGAAATTCTTCACTTTATTCGTATGCGGAACAAAAATCGGGTGAGGAGTGATGCCTGAATGTCTCCAGCTTCACTCCTCACCACTCCTTCTCCATTCCATCCCTAATCCCACACAAATCTTAATTACAAAGTAAGCATAATTAGACAAACTGTAAAGATACTGTGCGGTCGCCATTGCTCACCCTATGCTACGGTCATCAATATACTGCGGCTGCAATGAGAACCGGAGTTTTTCTACACTATTTTCTAGAAGCAAAATTCCGGTTCTCATTCAGAGCTCAGTTTAGTTGTTTTATTTCGCTCAAATGGAGCAATGCACATGAACCTCTACTCTTACCAATTCGGGCTGCTACGAACCAAGCAGCTTTATCTTTCGGCACTTTGTTTGATCCTACTGAGTGCCTTTGCCTTTCCTGCCACAGTTTGGGCACAAGACCAACAACCGGCACAGAGTGCTCAAAGCTATACTGTTCGTATTACCAGCAACGGTTTCGATCCAGCCCAACTCACCATTGCTCCTGGCGATAGTGTCACCTGGATCAACGACATGCCGGCGAACGTGACATTGAATAGCCAGAGTATCTTCCGACTTTTTCTGCCCACGATACAGCGTGAAGGAGGCAATGTCAACCTGAAGGAAACAACAAATGAAGCTGATGCTGCCCAAACAACGAGCAGCCCGCAGCTTCTCTTATCCGAGTTGCCACTCAATCGCCAATTAGCGCCAGGCGAAAGCTTTACGCAGGTCTTCGACAGCCAGGGTATCTTTGGCTTCAAGGTCGATGGCATGGACCTATCACTCTGTACCGTGAACGTCGTTGGTGAGGTACAACCTACCGCCACGCCGACCAACACACCAGTCGATAATCCAGCGACTGCAACACCGACCGCTACAGGGGATAGTGGCGGTACTGCAACAGCAACGCCTACTGCAACCACCAATGGTGCCACGCCAGCGACAGCCACCTCGACTGCAACCACACAGACGTTACCCACCGATCAAGCCACACCAACCCCGACAGCAACCAACGATCCGGCAGCAACGGTTACCGCAACGGCGACACCCTCGCCGATCACCACACCAGGGGCGACGGCGAGTCCAACTGCCACGACGAACGGAAGCAACCCTACTGCCACACCCAGCGCAACCGCTACCGTCGCGCCAACCAATGGAGCAACGGCAACTGCGACTGCCACCAGCAATGGCAGCAATCCGACTGCAACTTTCACTGCCTTACCGACGACAACCCATACAGCCACCCCGATCGTGAACGCAACGGCGACGGCAACTAGTGTTGCGACTGCGACAAGTACGGCCACATCAACCAGCGTAGCCACGGCCACTAGCACGGCGACCACAGCGAATCCACCTACCGCCACCAATACAGCGCTACCGGCGAATACAGCGACCGCTACCCGGACACCGACGCGCACCCCAACTGCGACACGTACACCCACCGCAACGCCCAGCCCAACAGCCACGGCGACTGCAACTTCGATCTATTCACCTACGCCGACCGACACGCCGCAGCCAACGGCATCACCCACACCGCTCAAGTCGCCAACCAGCGAGCCGACTGCCACTAGCACGCCCGCGCAGAGCAGCCCGACCAGCGTCATCTCGGTGACCGCCGACATTAGCAGCAACACAACCTGGGCCAGCGGCAATGTCTATGTGCTTTACGGTGAAATTCACGTCAACCAATCAGTGAGTCTCAATATTCAGCAGGGTGTAGTCGTTCGCTTTGGTACCAACACAGTGACGAACAAGGCAGGCAAACTGATCGTCGATGGCAAGCTGAACGCCCAAGGGGCACAGAACAACCGCGTTGTCTTTACCTCGATCAACGATGACCGATTCGGGCCAGATTTACAGACCAACGGCGCAAGCACTTGGGTACAAAGCGGCGACTGGGCAGGGATCAGCTTCAGCGCAACCAGCATCGGCAGCGTGATGAATCATGTCTTGATCATAGGTGCGGGCAAGGCACCCGAAGAGGCCAGCGTCACCGTGAACGGCAGCGACCTTGACGTGCTCAACAGTGAAATTCAGATGAGCGCCTCGGCGGCTCTTTCCTACCAGAACAACTCGAATGGGCAGATCAAATACAATCTGCTCAACACCAATATGACGCATGGCATCATTCTGCGCAGCAAGGCCCATCCGCAGATTATCGAAAATACCATCACCCACAACCGCAACTATGCCATTTATCAGGAAGGAACATGTTTCCCGACGCTCAGCGGCAACCTGGTCTATGGCAATGGCCTCAACGGCGTTGGTGTCTTTGGCGGTGTGACCACGGGACAATGGAGTGTAAACGCCAATCTGCCCTATGTCGTTGCTGATACCGTGATTGTGTCCCCCACCTACAAGCTAACCTTACCTGCCGGGCTCGTCGTCAAATTCCAAGCAGGCAAAAAGATGGTTGTGCAAGGGGCGCTGGCAGCCAGTGGTTTGATCACATCCCCCGTAGTCTTTACTTCACTTAAGAATGACCTAGTCGGTGGCGATACACAACAGGATGGCACAGCCAACAAACCCGCCGCTGGCGACTGGGAATCGCTCGCCTTCGATGATTCAACCCTTGATGCTCAGACCAGCCTGGACTATGTCGAGATCAGCTATGGCGGCAGCAATGCTAATAGCGGCGCATTGGTGATTACTTCCAGCCTGCCGAGCCTCAATCATCTCACCCTCACCTACAGCAAGGGTCGTGGCCTTTATGTCTACAACGCGCAGCCAACCCTGCAAAACTCGGTCTTCAGCGGCAACGTGATTGGCATACTCAACGGCGCTTCGGCCAGTGCCAATGTCAGCAACAGCAGTTTCTACATGAACAGCCAATATGCCATCAGCAACACCAATCCGATTAGCAATGTTACTGCCATACAAAACTGGTGGGGCGATGGCAATGGCCCCAAGCATTCTACTAACGGCGCTGCAATCGGCGACGCGGTCAGTGATCGCGTCTCTTTCTCACCCTGGATCTCCAGTACGCCGAGTAATCTGCCCTTGCCGCTTCTCATCTTTGCGCCGCCTGTCACCTATACGCAAGTCAGTGGCGCGCTAGCTGCCAACACCACATGGACGTTGGCCCAGAGTCCTTACCTCGTCAGCGCCGATGTCACAGTCAATGCCGGGGTAAAATTGACAATCCAGCCAGGCGTTGTGATTAAGTTCGCCACAGCCAAAAGTTTGATTGTCAACGGCATTCTCGAAGCGGTCGGCACCACAGGACAGCATATCATTTTCACTTCTGCCAAAGATGACACTGCAGGCGGCGACAGCAACGGCGACAAGAACGCCAGCCAGCCGCAGGCAGGTGATTGGGCCCACATTCTCTTCAGCGACACCAGTTCCGATGCCTCAACCCAATTGCAATACGCTGAAGTGCGCTATGCCGGGTTGAAAAACACATCAGTGCAGGATGGTATCTACATTGATGCGGCATCACCTACCATTCAAAACAACCTCATCATCAAGACTGTTGGCTATGGCATCCATGTGCGCAATGCGGGTGCACCGATTCTGCGCAACAACCTGATCCTAGACAACCGAGATGGCGGCATCTTCCTGGAAAAGTCTTCGACACCCACCATAGAGAGCAACCAGATGTGGGGCAACGGCGGCTATGCTATCTATATGGATGGCACCTGCGCACCGACCTTGACCAGCAATACCGCTTACTACAATGTGACCAACGGCGTGCGCACGGCAGGGAAGATCACGACCAATATCAGCTACCGCCCAGATCTGCCCTATATTGTCGATCAGCCACTCTCGGTCGAAGCTGGGGGCAAACTCACCCTCCAGCCTACAGTCGTGGTTAAGTTTGCCGAGCCAGGCAGCACGTTGACGATTAACGGCGGGCTGGTGGCGACGGGTACAACCAATAGCCACGTTTACTTCACGTCGCTTGATGACGACAGTGTAGGCGGTGATACAAATAACAATGGCGGCGCGCTTTGGCCGCGCACCGCTGATTGGGGCTATCTCTACTTTACCGACTCGTCGGATGATGCAGTCAATCTCATTCAAAATGCTGTCGTTCGTTATGGCGATGATGGCATGATCCGGATCCAAAATGCCGCTCCACGCATCTTGAACAACCAGATCTACCGCTCGCAAGGCTTTGCCCTCCGCATTTACGATCAAGCGACGCCTTTAATTCAGGATAACGATGTTTGGGAGAACCTCTCTGGTGCAATCAAGCTTCAGAATGCTGCCATGCCCACGCTGGAGAACAATCACTTACACAGCAACGGTAGCTATGTGATCGACATGGACGCCGACACACAACCCGCACTGGTGACCAACCAGGTCAACGACAATGGAATCAATGCCATCCGCGTCACCGGCAATCTGACGGGTAATCTAACCTGGGATCTCAATTCGCCTACGTTACCCTACGCTCCGGGCAATGTCACGATCCAAGCGGGAGCCAGCCTGAACTTACAAGCTGGAACGATTGTCAAATTCATTCCCGGCACTTGGTGGACACTTAACGGACAACTCCTTGTCCAGGGTGACTCGCTGGAGCCTGTGATCTTCACCTCACTGCTCGATGACAGCATGGGTGGAGACAGCAACGCTGATGGCGGCAACACAACCCCTCAACGCAGCGATTGGCTTTACATCAATTTCAAGAGCGGTTCCAGTGGCAGCTATCTCGGCCATGCAGTTGTACGTTACGGCAGCATGCCGACTTTGAAGTTAGAAAGTGCCCAGGTTGATATGGATCATGTACTTTTCGAACACAATCGTCAGGCGGTGTGGGGCAGTGGTGCCTCGGGCGATCTATCCAACCTGACCTTTACCGACAACAGCGAATACGCCATCTATTCGACCAGTTCCAGCTTCAATGTTCATGACAGCACCTTTGTCGACAACCAACGCGGCATTTATATTCGTACCAGCCCCGCCAACAGTCCAACCATGTTAAACAACATCTTCGAGGACAACATTGAATATTCCTACAACACCGACGCTAGTGGTTTCTATCTTTTGGGGGAAAGCAACACCTTTACCAGCACACTTGGCAACACCGTACAAATGGATAACGGCAGCCTAGGTATGACCAATACCACCTTCTACGCTGGTCGTGTCTATCAGATCGGCACAGTCACAACCTTACCGACAGCGACTGTGACCATTCAGCCGGGAGCGATCCTCAAATTCCCACTCTCTAGCTCAACGTTGGTCGTACAAGGTCAGTTGATGGCAGGGGATCTAAGTGGTGCGCCAGTCTACTTTACATCATTTAAGGATGACACAGTGGGTGGCGATTCAAACTTCGATGGGGCGGCAACGTCGCCGCTTGCTGGCGATTGGAAGGAACTGAACATCGACAATAATGCCAAAGCAACGTTGAAAAATGTGACTTTGCGTTATGGTGGACGCACCAAAGCCTTACTCTATGCGCCGAAAAACTCGAATGTGACGCTCGATTCCTGTGTCGTCACGCTTTCCAAGACAGCAGGTATTGTCATGAACAGCAATACTGGCAGCAGTGCGTCAGACTTCTTCACCGCCACGTTGACACTCACTGCTACGACCGTCAGCAATAATGTGAAGTTCGGCATTCAGATGGATGCTTACCAGCGAACGCTGACACCAGTTGGCTCAGGATTGAACAATCTTTCAGTCTACACCTCAACGATTACTCAAAATGGTGACTCCGGCATCTACATCGACCTGGCAGGCAGCGCCGTAGTTACAACTACCGATATCTTTGGCAATGTTAACTACGGCATCGAAGCCGCTGCCAACGCCAATGTCAACGCCAATGGGAACTGGTGGGGACACGTCAGTGGCCCAGCACCGACGGGTAGCGGGGATAAAATTACAGCTTCGGTCACTGCAGCCTCATGGCGAGGTAATCCAGTCCACTAACATGTTAGCTGGCGGCCCGCTATGAGCCGACAGCTAATAGACACGCTCTTTAAACATTGCACAATCTGCCGTAGCACTTGAACCGTGGAGATTGTGCAATGTTTAAGTGTCATCTCTATAAGAAGGTAAATTCGGAGTTTCTATGAGTAACTTCATATTAGTTACCCCAGGTGGATATCCGACCCTTAGCCCCATCGGGGCGGGACAGGACTAACCCAGGGTAGCCTGTTGGATTACAATCCGAACTCACGCCAATAACTTTACATAACAACTCACGCTTCTTTACCTTGCATTTACCGCTTTACTTCCACTATCAAAATTTGTAACGATTCAGGCATACCACAACAACGAATTAGAAAAGAAGCGAAAATGCCCAACCAAACCTTCGTTACTTTCTTCATTCATTGTTGTTTCACAAAGGGCTGAACAGCTACCAAATTTTTAGTCTTCTTGTGCTTCATTTTTTCCGAATTGCAATAGCAACTTTGGCAAAGCCAGGGTGGCAAGGTAAAATTTAGGGTATATGATTTCGCGCCGATCTTTCTTGTTACGCAGTGGCCAAGTGGCTGCCGCAACCACTCTAACTTCCCTTTCGCTAGGCAATCACCTCTTCCATGCTTCGGCCCTGGCGGCACCCACGATGCCACCTTTATTGGTGCCATTACGCCCACAATTGCCTGCGCCCGATGTGCCAATCGAGGTAAAGATTGGGCAGATGATCATGGTTGGTTTTGCAGGAAAGTATTTGACGGAACAGAGCGCGATTGTCAAGGAGATCAAGGAGCGGCACTTAGGGGCTGTGGTTCTCTTTCGACCCAACATTGAGTCACCAGTTCAGCTTCTCAATCTCACCCGCACGTTGCAGAATGCCTCGGAGTTTCCGCTGCTGATTGCCACCGATCAGGAAGGGGGGCAGGTTAGCCGGCTCACAGGCAACTTCAATTTGCCTTATAACTATTCCGAACAGTACTTAGGCACGAAGAATGACCTCAGCAAAACCCAGACACAGGGCGAGGCGACGGCGCAAATCCTCTCTCAATTTGGCATAAACCTGAACTTGGCACCCGTCGTCGATCTGAACGTCAACCCAAGCAATCCTATCATTGGCCGTTTTGAGCGCAGTTATTCCGCAGACCCCGCTATTGTGGTGAAACATGCAGGGGCCGCCGTGGATGCCCATCGTCATCACAATGTGCTCTGTACGCTAAAACATTTTCCCGGCCACGGCAGTTCACGCGGTGACACGCATGCTGGCTTTGTCGATGTGACAGATACGTGGAGCGATGTTGAGTTGCAACCTTTTGCAGAACTTGCCAAACAGGGCCGCGCCGACGTGATTATGACGGCACACATTTTTAACAGCAAGTTGGATGCAAAGCTACCCGCTACTCTTTCACGACCAACGATAACTGGAATCTTGCGCGAACAGCTTGGCTACAATGGCGTGATCATGTCGGACGATATGCACATGCGAGCGATCGCTGGGCTATATTCTACCGAGGAAGCCGTACAATTGGCGATCGAGGCGGGCGTGGATATGTTGGCGATCTCCAACAATATCCCATCGACCAGAAAACTTTCGGCGGGTATGGCTGTGGACATCATCAAGAGGCTGGTGGAAAGTGGCAAGGTCTCAGCAGAGCGCATTCATCAATCATACGTGCGCCTCTGTGCACTCAAGGATAAACTTGCAGCGACGTAAAACCAGCAAATGGCAAGTCGCAGGATGCGAACAGACGTGACCGTATGCACCCTGCAACCTACCGCTTGTTTAATCAGCCGGTACGAATTCGAGCACTCGTTCAAGCGAAACCGAGCGCCAACTACCAATCGATTTAAACCCGAGCTTCCGATAGACACGCCCCGCCTCAGGTGTCTCCCAATAAAGAATTGGCTGTTTGCGATTAGAGAGCAGTTCGGCACAAAGTGCGCTGCAAACCGCTTGGCTTAGGCCATAGCCACGAGCGTTGGGGCGGGTGAAAACCCCACCAATCATGGCCAAATTCTTGGTTTCGGCGTTGGTTAAGGCGACCGAGAGGATTTGTTTCTGCCACTCGGCCAGCCAGATGCGTGTATCGCGCAGCGGGCGTTCTACCGCGGCAGGCGAACGGGTCATGTGTTCGGCATTTGAATAGAGATCGATCAGTTGAGGCAAATCAGCTAGTGTCGCACGCCGTATAGTGGCCCCCATGGGTGGAGGGGCGGGTCGGTAATCTGCGGCACCTAAACGCATCATTTCTTCAACTTTTAGCGACGATGCTTGGTAGTTGTGCAAGTAAGGAAGGAACGATTGAATCCCGCCTGGGTTGTCTTGAAACTTCGTTGCTGTAGTAGGATGGGTGTCTACAATTCCGGCTAATGTAGACCAATCTGTCTCGGGCAAGCCAAAAACACTCCATCCTGACATATAACGATTCAGTACAGCTCGTAATTCATTCCGTCCGCCTCGCTCAACAAAATCACCCCAAAACTGGCACAAGCTACTGTCACCTCCGTCGCCCATTCCGAGCGTCTCGATATTACCGAGGAGATAGAGATTGATCTCTGGCGCTCGGCTAAGCAGCGAAACTGCAGCAGGTCTGTCTGAATCAGTCAGTTGGCGGATCATAGGCTTTCACAATTCGGTAGCAATGACAAAGTTGAAATAGAGCTCACAAGGTTCTGTAAGCTTATTCATATTTATACCACAAACTTACATTATCGCAAACTTTTGATTATGAAAATGTAAGTTATGCAAACGCCCAGTGGCCGGGTCCATGCTTGTGCAGATAGAGCGGCAGAGCAATTTCCAAATTTCGCTGCAAATCGGAAGGCTGATGATAGAGCCAAAAGGAAAAATCACTGCTCCAGGGCAGCCCAGTGAGCGCTGTACGTAAGTGTAACTCCACTTCAGGGCCAACTTCTTGACGCATTGGCGACGTTTCAAATTCCTTAACTAGCCGATCTATATCGTAATCAATCTGACGAAATACAGGCAACCACTCTCCGATCTGTGAATCCAGCAGCAAGTACTGGGCTCGAACATCTCCGTTGTAGGGCAGTCCGACACTTCCAGGGTTTAGAATTCGGCACTTACTTGCCTGCGGATGAAGACCGTTTAGTATCTTAGACGTTTCAGTCCCACCAGAAGGCACGCTTCGATCCATCGGGCGATGGGTGTGCGCAGAGACAATATAAGATGGCTCAACATGCTCAAGGAGTTGATGAATGTGGTCATCACTGTCCTCGGGCAGAAAACCACGATAACAATTGCCTGGCAACCCGTGTGTTACATAAATCGAAGGCAGATCCGGGTAGGTGAGTGTTAACTCCGCAGGCAGTTGATGCAGTGCAGCAAGGTGCGAGGGTGTCAATCGAGCATGAGTCCACCAAAGGGTGGGGTAGCGCAACGGATCGGTAAAGGGATAGAAATTCTCAGGCGTACCGAGACGGGCGATAATATATTCGTGGTTGCCATAGATGGTGGGCCAATCGAAACCGGCGAGCAGATCCAAAACTTCATTCGTCCATGGACAACGATTGATCTGATCTCCCACCAAAACGACTTGGTCGGGGGCCTGGACTTTCAAATCGGCAATCACCGCTTCCAATGCGGGCAAATTGCCATGAATATCGGCCAAAAAAGCTACACGCATGAGTTTGATTGATAAAGCGGGTCCTGTTGACGAACATATTGGTCTCGTGCAGTTGCACTCACATAGGCAGCGAAGGCAGCGCGGATATTGGCATCACTATCGTGGCCGTGCTCACGTGACCAGCGCAAAAAGCGAATGATCTCATGGTCGGCAGTGACCAGTTGCCAGTAGAAAAGCTGCGACATCACTCCTCCGGCTGCCATCATGCCCGAGGTCGTAAATGCTTCGAGGGCGGGTCTTCGATCGTAATCAAGCCGATAAAAGGTCGCTTTCCAGCCACCCGCCGACTCGCTCTCGGAGGTCGATTCCATGATGGCAAATTGGGCTTTGGGGTCACGGTTTAAGGGTAGGCCAATGCTGCCTGGATTGATCACGTGGCAAAAATCATGGGGGGCGGGCTCGATCCAACTTTCGCTGGCGACTGCCGGCCGGGGCACGTGACGGTCGATCTGCTGATGGGAATGGGCAGAGAGCAACGTATGTTCGCCCACATCCTTGATTTCGGCAGCGATGTCCGCATCGTTGTGATGGGGTTGAAATCCAACCCGGTTGCGCCCTGGCACACCATGCGTCATGCGGAATGGTTGAAAACCTGGAAGATGAACGGAGAGATCGTCTGGCAGCATCGCTAAATAATTGCCATTGGCGGGCGTGATATGATTGACGAGCCAATGCAGTTGTCCCCAGCGCACCGGATCACTATAGTCGCCAGGCGAGCGACCACAGACATAATCGAGGTAGTAAAACTCATGATTGCCTCGCACAACGGTCCAACCGAGTTGGCGCACCCGCTCAATCACTTGGTTGCTAAAGGGAGCTACATTGATCAGGTCGCCATTGACCAGGACATAATCAGGTTGTAACTCTTCAAGCTTTCCCAACACCGCTTCGAGAGCCGGTAAATTGCCATGAATGTCGGCAAGAATTGCAAGTCGCATGCAATGAACTATAGGGGTAAAGTTGCAGAGTTGCAAAGTTGAAGAGTGGCAAAGTAGCAGAGCGGCAGAACTCGTATTTACTTTGCCACCATACCACTCTGCCGCTTTTCTACTTTCTTCGCATGACCACCGTAATCTCGCTGCGGTTGTGGAAGAGCTGGCGGACGCCGAGGATGATATAGCCCTTTTGCAGAATCGCCAGCGCATGTTCAATCGCTGGTTTACGTTTCTGTTCGGGCAGTTTGAGAGTCATGATAGCGATGCCGTTGGGATAGAGTTGGCGAGCGTAGACGACCATCAGCCGGGCAGAATCGCGCGCATCCATGCGCATGTCGTTGACAATCACATCGAATTGGTCGGGGTCGTGACGTAAATACTCTTCGGCAGTCGTTCGTTGATGACGCACGTTTTTGTCGCTGGCAATGCGCGGATCGAGATCACCCGGGTCAATCGCAGTCACATATTGACCATGTTGGCGCAAGACGCGCGTCCATCCGCCTGGCGATGCACCCAAATCAAGCGCAACACCATTGCGCGGCAGCTCAAGTTTGAAGATTTCGAGCGCCTCCAGCAACTTGAACTCGGCGCGGCTTACCTGACCATCTTCGCGGGCAAAACGACGCATCCCACCCGCCCAGTCGGAGAGGTTGTGAACGGTGAGAGAGTAGCCGAGAAATGCGGATTGCGGATTGCGGATTGAAGCGTTTACGGAGAGCGAGTTCGCAATCACAAGCGACACTACTTGTTGCGGGGCACGGATATCAAGCGGGCTGGAACTGAGCTTTTGGAGCGTTTCAGAGACAGTTTGGTTGAGGTCGAAGGGCTTGTAGGGCAGTTCGCCGAAGATGCGGGTTTGCACCGAAAAGGGCAATTCGGGATCCAATGCATCGACAAATTGTTTGGTAGCGTCGCGCACGATGTAGCGATCATCATTGGTACCACGCAGCGGCACGACGAAATCCACAGGGCAGATATGGCGCACAAAGATCGGCGGCGACGTGCGCCATCTTTCGGCCAGTTCAAGAAAGCCGTCCGGCAGAAAAATAGCCAGCACGCCATCGGCCAGGGTGGCGACGAGTTGGGCAGCCGGGGCAGCAGCAAATAACTCCTCGCTTGCCAGATCAACAAAGTCGACATCACAAGTCAAAATGAGATTTGGCGTAGTGGAGAATTGGGTTATGGATTCGGCATCATTCGTCACGTTGTCACCCTGTCAATCGTCTGTCGCACCATCTTCGCCATTTCCCTGGCCCGTTCTGGCGCATCCCCGACATGATCTCTTGCTTCGAGCAGTCCAGGAATTTCAGCTTGGGCAAGGTAGCAAGTAATACGCGGGTCCTGGGCAAGCAGTTGCTTCAAGGGATTGGGCTGCCCTGCCTGGAGTGCGGCCCAGGCTTGCAAACTCTGCTCTCTGATCACTTCGTGCAACTCCTGGCGATTGCCGCCAGCTTTGACCGCAGCCATCAACAGCCGTTCGGTCGCAGCAAAGATACCATAATCTGCCAGATTACGTTCAATGCGCCCCGACCAAATGCGCAATCCTTCGATTAGTTTGCGACTTTGGGTTAGGATTTCGTCCGTCAGTAGAAAGGCTTCTGGCAAAATCAAGCGGCGATTGCCCGAGTCGTCGAGTGTTCGTTCCAGGATGCTCAGGGCGGCGTTATCCCAGGCGATCAGCGGCAGGCGGGCAATGTGGCGCGCTAGACTGTCGATATTTTCGGCAGTGATCGGGTTGCGCTTGAAGGGCATGGCACTAGAGCCGACCTGCTTTTCGGCAAAGGGTTCGCTCCATTCACCAAATGGTGGACTTTGTAGGATGCGCAGATCAAGTGCAAATTTATGTAAACTTGCAGCCAACCCTGCCAGCGCATTGAGCACCAACCAATCCTGCTTGCGGGGATAGGTCTGAGTGGCAACTTCAAAGGCTTGCAGTCCTAGCTTTTCCATTACTCTGGACTCTAGTTGGCGGGGTGTCCATCCGCTTTCGGCCAACAATTCAGCATAGCTGGCGCTAGTACCGACTGCCCCTTTCAGCCCTTTGCCACGAATTTCATCCCGGATACGCACGAATTCGGCAAAGTCACCGAGTAAGTCCTGCGCATATTGCGCCAGCCGATAGCCGACCGTCGTTGGCTCTGCAGGCTGGATGTGTGTGAAGGCCATGCTGGTGGTGGCGGCTTCAGCGTCGATGCGTGTCGCTAAGGTGGCGAGTAGTGATTGAAGATTGGAAATTATGAGGTTGAGAGATTGTTTGAGGCGCAGGGCATCGACGTTGTCGAGTATGTCCATCGAAGTTGCGCCCAAGTGAATAATTGGCCCACCGACTGGCGATTGTTCGGCGAAGGTCTTGATCTCGGCCATGAGGTCGTGGCGAATCTCACGCTCGATCTCACTGGCACGGGCGATGTCGATCTGATCTTGATGGGCACGCAGATCGGCCACCTGCTCGGCGCTGACCAACCCGGCTTCCTGTTGTGCTTCGGCCAGTGCAACCCAAAAATGGCGCAGTTGCCGTCGTTTTTCCACTTCGCTCCAAATCGTGCGCATGGCGCTGCTACCATAGCGCCAGGTGAGGGGGGAGAGGTAGGTGTCGTGTGTGAACATGAGTAATGGTTACTATTGTAATCGGGGAATAGTAAATTGTTAATGAATTCGTTCTCGTGCCCATTGATCCTGCGTGGGCACGCAGTCCAGACGCTCTGCGTCTCATTCTAACTGGTGCGCAACATCTGAGCCAGATTTTCAGTCGGTAGTGCGTAGACCGTCCGCCCTTGAAAACCAGTCAACGTTTGGGCGGCGCAGAGGGCGTTGAGGATTGATTCCTGTACTGCATCGGCGGCGGCATCCATTAGTTCACTCATTTGGCTAGCTGGCACGGTACGGATGGGGATTGGGATTGTGGCTTTGGCAGGGAGATCGTTGCCTGTGGCGAAGGCGAGGAAGATATCGCCACTGCCATTGTGACCAGTGCCGCCAACCCGAGCTACACCCACCGTGGCCCGTTGCGCCAGACGCTTGCACTGATCGCCCACGAGCGGGGCATCGGTGGCAATGACCACAATAATCGAACTGCTAATGCCAGTCGGTTTGGCTGGACGTCCCCCTTCCCAAGCATTGCCCAGCAATTTCTTGACCGAAACACCGTCGATGCGCAGTTGGTCAAAATCACCGTAATTGGCTTGCACCAGGGCGGCCACGGTGTACTCTTCCCCTGCCGTCTTCACCAAGCGCGAGGAGGTGCCGATCCCGCCCTTAAAGCCATGACAGATCATGCCGGTGCCACCGCCCACGTTGCCTTCTGCCACGGCACCCGTCGTGGCGGAGTCGATGGCGGCAAAGACATGCTCTTTTTTGAGATGAAAGGCGGCGATGTCGTTGAGCCAGCCATCATAGGTCTCCGCCACCACAGGCAGGCACCAAGCAGTTTCGGGATAGTGAGTGATCTCATGCTCAACCAGGGCGTCGCGCACAACGCCAACCTGATGCGTGTTCGTGATGGCCACAATCCCACCCAGCATGCCTGACTCCGCCAGCCAGTGCATGCCGGTCATTTCACCGTTGCCATTGAAGGAATGGTAGCCAGCATAGCAAAGATTTTTGTAAAGCGGATCGAGCGGGCGAGGCAGGATCGTCGTGACGCCAGTGCGCGCAACCCGTGGCTCGTCGTAGATCAACGTGGTATGACCGACAGCCACGCCTGAGACATCAGTGATGGCGTTATGGGGTCCTGTGGGATAGTTGCCGATGGTGATGCCCAAATCACGTAAACGGGGTCGGGTCGTCATACCTTCTCCTTATTTTTTTGCCCAAAAAGAATGCCAGGTGCAAAGTGTACCCTGCCACTCTGCCCCTGGCAACTTTAGCCCATTTTCTAAACCGTTTCATTCCTGTTCAAACTGCACCAATTCATCCAGCATTGTCCGAGCACGAAGAATATTCCAGCCCGTAGCACTGTCACCAAAAATGTGTGCCCATTTTATCAGGGCAAAGAGCACTCCGAGTGAGACCAATAGGCTGGAAACAAGCCAAGCGAGCACCGATGGATCGTTCAACGCAATCTCGACACCCCACCCATTCAAGATGACCAAGACTAGCGGGATCCAGATCACACTGCCGACAATGCCCAGGTGCGGTGCCATTCGTTGTCGCCATGTTTGCAAGTAATGCAATTGTTTTTGAATCGCCAGCACCGAGCCACTGTAGTCCAATTTCAGGATCAGGGTAATTTCACGTCCAGCGTAGATGACAAACATCAGCGCATAGCCGTGCAGTAACAGGCCAGAAATCAGCAGATAAGGAGTGTCGAGGTGCTGAACCCAGAAGGGCGCAAAGAGAAACTCCATTGCCAGCCCTACTAGCAACTGAATCAGATTGCCAATCAAAGCGGGTCGCAAAGCCGACTTGACCGGCCCTAGCTTTCGTTCTTTGCGCCATTCCAGGTAGTTGCTGTTTTGTTCGGTCAAGCGGCGGTCTAGCGTTTGCCATGCTGTTTTCAGATCATCGAGTTCCATACTTTGTCTCCTTTTACTCTTTCTCTACCAATTCCTGGCGGATTCGTTGTTTCAGACGGCTGATTTTGGTCGCTACATTGGTCTCGCTGATGCCAAGTACTTCGGCGATCTCCCGGTAGCTGCGCTCTTCCAGGTAGAGCAGCAGCAGCGCCCGGTTGAGTGGCTCAAGTTGTTGGATCAGGCGATCCAACTCCGTGATCCGCTCGTCGGGTTGGGCGGGTTCGGGTGCCGCAATCTCGCTCACCTCGGCGCTATCGATCGATAAAGGCGGCGGAGTGCTTCGAGTGGCGTGTCGCAGGTGCGAAATGGCCACATTGAGAGCCACACGATACATCCAGGTTGAAAATTTGCGGCTTTCATCGTACTTGGGAAAGGCACGCCAAAGTTGCCAGCAAATCTCCTGAATCAGGTCATCACGATCGTTCGGTTGCGAACAGTAACTGTAGGCGACCTTGAACAGGATGCCCTGATTCTCCTGTAGCAGTGCTTCAAAGCGTGTGCGTGAATCCTCTGCACCTCTCGCTGGTCCATCACTCTTCATCGTCAATCCTTGCATAAAACCTCTGTGAACCTTTCAAATCATCAGTACCATCTACTGTAATGATTCGCAGGGCCCAGAGAAAAATCACACTAGATCAAACTTTCCCAACCATTCGTTACGTATAAAGATGACACAATAAACATTGCGCAATCCCTAAAAATTAGATTCTAAGGCAGATTGTGCAATGTCTAGACAGTTTGTCTATTACTTGCAAAGAAGAGGTGTTACAATCTTTGGTAATGGTCAGTGGTATTCCCACAGGTTAACGATAAGGAGTAATTCATGCAACACAACGGTACCAAGAGTGCAATTCTTGGCGAACACTCAGGCCATGAAGCGCAGAGCAATGGCCACGGCCCACGTTGGTCACAACTGTTCGGCCCAGAAGCACTTACCTTTGATGATGTTCTTTTGATTCCCGGCTACGCCGAAAAACTTCCCTCCCAGATTGACATCAGCCTTCCGCTCCATGAACGCTTGCAATTGAAAATTCCAGTGATCAGCGCCGCCATGGATACCGTAACCGAAAGCGAATTGGCGATTGCCCTCGCCCGCCAAGGTGGTTTGGGCGTGATCCATCGCAACCTCAGCATTGAAGAACAGGCGGAGGAGATCAACAAGGTCAAACGCAGCGAAAGCGGCATGATCGTCGATCCGATCACGTTGGGGCCAGATGCTTCGTTGGAGGAGGCAGAGGCGCTGATGAGCAGATACAAGATCAGCGGCGTACCGATCACCGATCCACAAGGCAAGCTGATCGGCATCCTCACCAACCGCGATGTGCGTTTTGCCACCGATTTTCGCCGCCCCATCCGTGATTATATGGTCAGCGAACATCTGGTCACCGCCCGCATCGGCACTACGTTGAACGATGCGCAGGAGATTCTCCATCGCTATCGTATCGAGAAGCTGCCCTTGGTTGATGAGCATGGCTACCTCAAGGGGCTGATCACCTATAAAGATATCCTCAAAAAGCAGGATTATCCCAATTCAGCCAAAGATGAGCAGGGGCGATTGCTAGTCGCCGGGGCAATCGGCGTTGGGGACGCAGGCTTGCAGCGAGCCGCTACCTTGATCGCAGCTGGGGCCGATGCCGTGGCGATTGACACTGCTCACGGCCATAGCAAGGGCGTGATCGACACGATCAAGGCGGTACGCAAACAGTTCGGCAAGGATATCCCCATCCTAGCTGGTAATGTGGTCACTGCCGAGGGTGTACGTGATCTAGTGGCTGCTGGAGCCAGTGTGGTCAAGGTGGGCGTGGGTGCGGGGTCGATCTGCACGACACGCGTGGTCAGCGGCGCGGGAATGCCCCAACTGAGTGCTATCGTTGAATGTGCGCAGATGGGCCATCAACTTGGCATCCCTGTGGTTGCCGACGGCGGCATCCGTTATTCCGGCGACATCACCAAGGCGCTGGCCTGCGGCGCCTCGGCGGTGATGCTAGGCAGTTTGCTTGCCGGTCTGCACGAGTCACCCGGCGAGGTGGTCATTCGCGAAGGGCGTTCCTTCAAAGAATATCGCGGGATGGGCAGTTTGGGCGCCATGAAAGGGCGAGGTGCCGACCGCTATCAATCGGCCCAATCATCTAACGGTTCCGCAAGCCCGGATGTCGGCGGCAAGTTGGTGCCCGAAGGCATCGAAGGGCAAGTACCCTACAAAGGAATGCTCAAGGAGTATGTCTTCCAGTTGATGGGCGGGCTGCGCAGCGGCATGGGCTATGTCGGGGCCAACGATCTGCCTGATCTGTGGACCAAGGCACGCTTTGTGCGCATCAGCAGCGCCAGCTACCAGGAAAGCCACCCCCACAGCATCACGATCACCAAGGAAGCCCCGAACTATCAGGTCAAGTCAAGTCGCTAAGTGGATTGGTACGCGGATAACACGGATAAAAAGACTGCAAAAAATCCGTCTTGATCTGTAAAATCCGTGTTATCTGCGTACCGATTAGTTGATTTTTCATGTGCACACTTGCATGGTTGACTGATTTGAAACCTACGGGATCGGTACGTGGATCGCACGGAAATGACCAAGATCCCCACGAATTCATAACGACCAACTGATCCTCATCTGTATGCAATCTCGACCTGATCTGCGTCTCGATTCGCACCTAAAAGTGCCGGGTTGCGACGCAGATCGTACAAGAATAAGCGAGTTTCCCAGAGATTTACACCGATATAACAACCCGTAATCCCTGCAACCTCTACACGCTCCGCGTAGCGTTCCCTTCATCTTTCCCGTCGGCTTCTGGTCCGATAGGAAGTCTGATCCCTTCTGGATTCCGTCGTAAAGTCATTAACTTAAAGTGCAGCTTATACTGGACAAAAAGTAGTATCTATTGTATGTTTGTCTGGATTATTATTATCTAACAGAAGGGTAATGATAATTAGGAGAAAAGTTCGGAACCAAACTTTTTCAGGAGAGATCAACATGCAGAACCATCGACAGAAGCTGGTCTACACCGCCTCCGCAGCCGGAATTTTGCTGTTGTCTATGTGGGCGATGCAGCCCCATAGTGTACGTGCGGACGAACCCTCGGCCACCTATCAAGGCCAAGGGACCAACGGTACGGTTCCCCCCTCCACGCAAACGCCTCCACCCACTGCCCCCACTGCAACACCCATCGCTACCGCCCCCACATCCACGCCGATTGCCACAGCCCCTGCAAGTGAAGGTCGTATCACGATCATCAAAGAAGCACAGCCCAAGAGTATTCAGGACTTCACCTTCTTTGGGCCGAAAGGTATGTTCATGTTGGACGATGACAGCGGTGTCGAAGGAGAGGATGACGAACTCTCCACTCGCTACACCATCAGTGTTCCGCCGGGTCGCCACAATCTCTCCGAGGCGATGAACCCGTCCTGGTATCTGGCTGATATTACTTGTTCTGTGGCTGGGGCAGAACGGTTCCAACGAACCGTATCGCTGACTGTGGCTGCAGGCGAAGAGGTAACCTGTACCTTTGTCAATCAGCACCGAGTTGAAGTGCTGGCCAATGTCTTCCTTGACAGCAACGGCAATGGCGAACAGGATGCAGGTGAAGCAGGAGTGGCGGGCTTCGAGGTACGTCTCTACGAAAGTGGGGACCTGCTCAACCATCGGATTGTCAGTGACGCAAGCGGTCAGGCGCTATTTACACGGCGTATCCCTGGCGATTACCAGGTCTGTCTGCTGCTCCACGCTGAGGATGGCTCGAACAACAGCGAGGGCGATCTGACGATCAACAACCCGGATCTGCGCTGCCAATCGGTGAGTCTGCCGCCCGGCCAGTCAGCACAGGTGAACTTTGGCCTCAGTGCCGATGAGGTGGGTCAGCCAACAAGCACGCCCATTGCGACAGCGCCTGCCACGCCGACCGCAGTGCCCACAGCGCCACCAACAGCAACGCCTGTCCCGACCGCGCCAGCCGCCCTCAATCAGATCCACGTAAGTAGCGTGACCATGCGCGTACACTACTACCCACTACCCGACGGCAACGAAGACGCAATCTTCCCGATGTACATGCCATTGCTGGTGCGGTAAAGAAGTAGGGAGATGAGGTGATGAGGTGAGACACAACTGCTCCTCATCTTCCCACCTCCCTACTCACTTAGACCCTACTTCTGCTCCGTAATTAAGTCGTGAATTTTTCGTATCGGTTCCCAGGCTCCCTCCTGCATGTTCGATAGAATCACCACATGGATCTCCTGCTCAGGAAAGCAGCGGATCATGCCGCTGACGCCGGGGTTGAACCCTTCCTTTTGATAACAGACAATTTTACCATTCATTTTGTCTATACGAAACCAAATACCGTGACCGTAGACGATCTGCCAGTCGCCGTGATCACGGTAAAGCACCTGCGGAGTGAAGAAAATTTTGGTCATACTCGGAGAGAGCAGCTTTCCCTGCTGCACGGCACGCATAAAGCGGTCCAGATCTGCCGCAGTGACATAAGCTCCCCCATCCGGTGAACCAATCGGTGGGAAGGAGTAGATGTTGCGCTTCCAACCAAGAACTTGACCTGTATCATCCTGAATCGGGTCACAGCCTTCGGCCAGCCGCTCATGGACTTCTGCCTTGTGAAAGAAGCCCGAATCACTTATGCCAGCGGGGGCAAAGAGCTGCTGCATGACATAGTCCCGATAGCTCATTCCAGTCACCCGTTCAAGTGCCAACCCCAGCAACACATAGCCACAGTTGCAATAGCGACAGCCTGCGCCAGGTGCAAAGTTGGCAGGTTTGTAGACAAAATTGGGTAGGAAGTCTGCGGTTTGGGTAACACGATAGTTGGGCTGATTTTGCCAGATCGCTTCGTAACTTTCGCCCGCCTCCTCCTCAGCATCATCGGCGATGCCCGAGCTGTGGGTGAGCAGGTGATAAAGGGTGACGTCGGGCGAAATTTGCGTGCCTCGCAATTGAAGCAGGTCGATCACGCTGGTGTCAAAGGACAGCAATCCTCGCTCAATCAGTTGCAGGGTAGCAACGGCGGTAAACACCTTAGTAATCGAGGCGGTATCGAAGCGCATCTCCAGCGTATTAGGTACTTTCCAGGCACGGCTGGCATAGCCATAGGCATCAGCGAATAACTCCTGCTCGCCTTGAGTAATACGCACCACGCCGGAGAAGCGAGCTTGTTCTGCAAGTTCACGGAAATAGGGATCGAGGTTGGCTGCAAGTGAGGAAAGCATTGGTTTGTACCTCATAAGACCTTCCGTGTTCCTTGATATCCGTGTTTACAAAGGCTTTTCGATAAACACGGATATCAAGGAACACGGAGTTATTATTTAGCGATCCGAGGCGAAGCTTTACGACGTGATTGACTCGTGTTACGCAAAGCAAGTCAATTGCTATACCTTCGTCACTAAGAAGTACTCCACAGCATCGGCCAGGGCAAGCCAACTGGCTTCGATGATGTTGGTGCTGGCACCGACCGTGCTCCAGGTGCGTTCGCCGTCGGTGCTGTCGATGAGCACGCGCACCACGGCACCGGTGGCGCTGTTGCTGTCGAGGATACGCACTTTGTAATCGGTGAGGTTGACCTGTTGCAGGCTGGGGTAGTATTGCAGGATCGCCTTACGCAGCGCCTTGTCCATCGCATTGACTGGGCCGTTGCCTTCGGCCACCTCGTGATAGATCTTGTCACCCACTTTGACCTTGACCGTTGCTTCAGAGAAGATGCCGCGACCAGCGCGATGTTCGACATTGGTGGTGAAGTCGATTAGTTCAAAGGGTGGCTTATAATCCTTGCGGACGCGGCGCAACATCATGTCAACACTAGCTTCAGCGCTTTCGAAGGCGAAACCAGCATTCTCCATCTCTTTGATCTTCTGCAGTACCTGCTTTTCTTCGTCACGGCTCAAGCCATGCAGCCCAAACTCCTTGCGCTTGACCGCGATGTTATCCTTGCCCGCCAGTTCGGAGACGAGTACACGCGTCTGATTGCCCACCAGCGAAGGGTCGACATGTTGGTAGCTGTTGACATTCTTGACCACAGCATTGACATGAGTGCCGCCCTTGTGAGCAAAGGCGCTGGCTCCGACAAAGGGTTGATGCGAGTCGGGGTTGAGGTTGGCGCGCTCGCTGACATAGCGGCTGAGATCGGTCAGTTGCGCCAGTTTCTCCGGGTCGATCACATCAAACCCCATCTTGAGTTGCAGATCAGGGATGATGCTGACCAGATTGGCATTGCCACAGCGCTCGCCGTAGCCGTTGACCGTTCCTTGCACCTGGGTCGCCCCGCGCCGCACCGCCTCTAAGGTGTTGGCGACACCGGTTTCGCTGTCGTTGTGGGCATGGATGCCGACCACTAAATTGCGGATTGCAGATTGCAGATTGCGGGAATTCTCCGGCTGCTCAACCGGCCCACTGTCCCGCTGTCCCACTGTCTTACTCCCTCTCCCCAGCAATTCTTCAAAGACAACATCGACCGCTTCGCCAACTTGCCAGGGCAGGCTGCCACCGTTGGTATCGCAGAGAACGATGGAGGTAGCTCCGCCGATGACTGCGGCCTTGAGCGTAGATAACGCATACTCGGGATTGGCCCGATAGCCGTCGAAAAAGTGTTCAGCGTCATAGATCACTTCCTTGCCATGATCAACCAGAAAGCGGCAGGATTCACGAATCATGCGCAGGTTTTCTTCCAGGGTAGTGCGCAAGACGTCGGTGACATGAAAGTCCCAAGTCTTGCCGAAGATAGTGACCACCGGCGTGTTAGCACGGATCAGCAACTGCATCTGCGGATCATCCTCGGGCTTGGTGTCGGCTTTGCAGGTCGAGCCAAAAGCGGCGATCCTGGACTGCCTGAGTGCAAGTTCGCTTTGGGCTCGTTCAAAGAATTCCATGTCCTTGGGGTTGGAGCCCGGCCACCCACCTTCAATATAGCGCGCGCCAAACTCATCCAGGCGGCGGGCAATCCGCAATTTATCGTCACAACTGAGGGAAACACCTTCGCCCTGCGTGCCATCACGCAGGGTGGTGTCGTAGATTTGGATTGTATGTTTCATAATTTCATTTCAACGCAGTCTATTCACCTAAAGATATCGGCAATTCCGCCTAACACCGCATCCGGCCAGATGCCACGCGCCAAGTCTTCACGACGGAAGCGGCGACTTTTGACCAGCCATCCACGCAGCCCAGATTGTTTGGCTCCCAGCACGTCAACCTCGATGTCTTCACCAATATTGGCGACACGATTGGCCGCCAATCCTAGGTCAGCTAGCGTAATTTTGAAGTAATCGGGGCTCGGTTTGCCGAGCACTTGTGCCTTGCTTTCGGCAGCATATTCCAACGCCACTACAAAGGCACCTGCATCCAGTGTCAGCCCTTCTGGTGTGCGCCAACTGCGTTTCTTATGTAAAGCAATCAATTTTGCACCGTTGCGTAGCGCTAGAAAAGCCTTATTAAGACGGGCAAAGGTAAAGCTGGCACCCATATCGCCGACGACCACATATTCGGGCGTTTCCTCATCCACCTCAATACCCGAAAACTCAAGTTGGGCATCGGGCATGAGCAGCGGATAATAGCGGGTGGCTCCTAGTTTGCGCAGATAGCTGGCACCGATATAGGAAGCGGTGTAGAGTTCTTCAAGAGTAACTTGAAAACCCAGCACATTCAGTCGATCCATCAGCGTATAGCGACAGTAGATCGAAGAATTGGTCATGAACCGAAAGGGAATTTCCCGGGCGCGTAGAGTCGCTAAGGTCTCTAGAGCGCCCGGAATCACCTCATTGCCGTCGATCAAAACACCGTTGACGTCGATCAGCAAGCCGTCAACCGTTGAAAGTAAGTTTGACATAATGAAAAATGATGCGTGAAGCGTAAGTATGGTTCGACTTTCCTCTCTATTATAGCAAGAGAAGAAGAGAGAGACTCTAAAATTCACGCTTCCCGTTTCATGTTTTACCCTACATTTTGTAAACCAGCCGCAACACCGTTGACCGAAAGGAGCACCGCTGCCTGCATCTTCTCCAGAAGCTCGGGATCGCTCTCCTGGCGCATCCGTTCCATCAATGCCACCTGAATGTAGTTCAAAGGATCAACATAGGGATTGCGCAATTTGATACTGCGTTGCAGCCACGGTTCATTGTCGAGCAACTCCGACTCGCCGGTGATCTGCAGAATCATCTGCTCGGTGCGAGCAAACTCTTCGAGGATATCGTTGAAGATAATGTTGCGCGTCTCCTCGTCAGTCAGGTCCGCATAGAGCAGCGCGATGTGCATATCAGCCTTGCTCATACCGACTTGCAGGTTACCCAACATGGTGCGGAAGAAAGGCCACTTCTTGTACATCTCGCGCAGGATTTCAAGCCGTTCGTTCGGGTCCGAAGATTGTGGATTGCGGGTTGCGGATTGCGGATTATCCGTTTCCACATTCCGGATTTCGAATTCAGTACTATTCGCTTCACCCTCTCCATTGACCCAACGTTCCAAGGCAGTTCCCACCCCGTACCAACTGGTCAGGTTAACGCGCGATTGGGTCCAGGCAAAGACCCAGGGAATAGCACGCAAATCAAAGATCGATTGTGTTGCCTTGCGTCGTGCGGGACGCGAGCCGATATTCATGCGGTCGATATGGGCGATTGGCGTGGTGTCGGTGAAATAGGTGATAAAGCGCGGATGCTCTACCAGTGAACGGTACTTCTCAAAGGCAGACTGGCTGATCTCGTCCATAATTGTGGCCCAGCGGTTTTCCTGAGAATAGCGTGGACGATGACCGCTGGTGAGCAGGACAGCATGCACCAACTGTTCTAGATGGCGTCGTGCTACTTCGGGATTGTCATAGCGGTTGCTGATCACTTCACCTTGCTCGGTAATCTTGATGCGTCCACGCACCGATTCGGGCGGTTGGGCCAGGATGGCGCGGTTGGCAGGTCCACCACCGCGGCCCAAAGTGCCACCGCGACCGTGAAAAAGGGTGAGCTTGATACCGTGCTCATCACAGACCTGGGCCAGCGAGCGTTGGGCACGATAGAGCATCCAGGTTGAACGCAGAAAGCCGCCATCTTTGTTCGAGTCGCTGTAGCCGATCATGATCTGCTGATGATAGCCGCGCTGTTGCAGATGTTCGCGGTAGATCGGATCTTCAAAGAGCTGGGTCATGATTTCAGGTGCAGCGCGCAAGTCTTCGATCGTTTCAAAGAGGGGTGAGATGTCGATCTTGCCAAAGAGACCCGCGTCTTTCGCCATCAACAGCACTTCGAGTAGATTGCTCACCCCGGTGGTCATACTGATGATGTAGGTTTGAATCACCTGCGGGTCGACCTGTTCGTGGGCGTGGCGAATAAAGCGGAAGAGTTCCAACGTCTGGTTGGTCTCTTCGGCAAAGTCGAGGCGAGCCGTGAGCGGGCGAGGGTTGAGCACTTCCTGGCGCAGCAGTGCAACTTTCCCGGTTTCACTCAACTCAAGGTAATTCTGCGCAAGCTGGTAGCGCTGCATGACTTCCGCCACTGCACTGCGATGACGTTCAGCATGTTGCCGAATATCGAGCGTGGCGAGGTGAAAGCCAAAAATCTGGACGCAGAGGATGAGATCGGCCAGATGACCGTCAGCGAGCCGACCACCCTTATTCGCACGCAAACTCGTCTCAATCAAGCGCAAATCGTTTAGGAATTGTGTTGCGTTGCGATAGGCACGTGGATGAGCTTCTCGCTCGCTCCAGGGCAACCGATTTTCATCAAGGGTGGCCAGCAGACGGCGGTACATCAGAATGATCTTCTGGCGGTATGGCTCAAGACGGAACCAATCTAGTTGTTCCCGTTCCTCGGCCGGAACCAGCGCCAAATCAGCTTCGATGCTGTGCAACAATTCTGCGCTGAATCCGACTCGCGTCGTCGCTGATGTGAGATGATTGTCCAATTCATCGAGGACCTTGCTGTAAAAATGGAGCGCTGTATCCTTTTGTAGCCGAATTGCTTGTTCGCTCACCGGAATCGTGACAAAGGGGTTGCCGTCGCGGTCGCCGCCGATCCATGAGCCATAGCGCAGAAAGTTGGGCAACTCAAATGTCTCGCCCTGATAGACTTCGCGCAGATTGGTTTCAAGTTCGCGGTAAATTTCGGGCACCAATTGTAGAAGCGGCGACTCGAAATAGTACATACCGTTACGCACCTCGTCCATCACGGTGGGGCGGCGGTCGCGCGTCTCGTCGCTTTGCCAAAGCACAACGATGTCTTCGCGCAGCTCTTCGAGCAATCTGGTGCGCCGCTTGGGCAAGAGATCGCTGCGATCCAGTTCGTCGATGATATGACCGATCGAGCGCAACTTGTTCTGAATGGTGCGCCGTTTGGACTCAGTTGGATGGGCGGTCAGGACGGGCATGATTAGTAGATCGCGCAAAAGCGTACGTACATCGTCGGCGGTCAAACCCTCTTCACGCAAACGACGAACGGCCTGGGCAATCGATTCGCGCATGGGCGCATCCAGCGTAGCATGGCGCTGACGGTCACGCAGCACACGGACACGTTCCTGCTCCTCGGCCAGGTTGATCAGCTGAAAGTAGGTGGTAAAGGCTTTAAGCACAGCTTGTACACGGTGCATGTCCTTGAGCAATTCGGGCAAGAGCGCCTTCAGCTTCTGGGGAGAGGTCAATTCGCCGGTACGCCAAGCCTTGGCAAACTTGCGGATCTCTTCCTCAAGTTCAAAGACTGCATGCCCCTCTTGCTCAATGATCGTATCGCCCAACGAGTTGCCTAGAAGGCGGATGGAGTTACGTAGTTTTGTGGAGACTTCGCTCATGTTGATGACCAGATGAAAGGAAGACAAGAGGACAAGAGGACAAGAGCACAGGATATTCTTCTTGTCTTCCTATCCTCTTGTATTCTTGTCAGAGTTTACTCACGACCAGATCGCCCATGACTGAGGTGGTGACGATTTCGCTGCCCTTTTCGGCAATGTCGCCGGTGCGTACGCCGTCATCGAGTACAGCATTAACCGCTGCTTCGATGGCGGCGGCTTCGGCTTCGAGCCCCAAGCTGTGACGCAGCAACATGGCGCAACTGAGGATGGTTGCCAGTGGGTTGGCAATGCCTTTACCTGCAATATCGGGTGCGCTGCCGTGAATCGGTTCATAGAGTCCGAGTGGCAGGTTGTGGTTGTTCATCACATCGCCCAGGCTGGCGGAAGGCAACATGCCCATCGAACCGGCTAACATGGCGGCTTCGTCGGTAAGGATGTCGCCGAAGAGGTTTTCTGCCACCATCACGTCAAAGCTCGCCGGGCGGCGGATGAGGTGCATCGCCATCGCATCGACCAACACATGTTCGATTTCCAGTTCAGGGTACTCTTTCAACACTTCAACAGCCACACGACGCCACAGACGGCTAGAGGCAAGCACGTTGGCCTTGTCGATGCTGGCGAGCTTTTTACGGCGTTTCATGGCCGCATCGGCTGCGACACGCAACACGCGCTCAATCTCCGGGCGGGTGTAGAGCATGGTGTCATAGGCTTCAAGTCCCGCTTCGCCCGCCTCCTGGCGTGGGCCAAAGTAGGCACCGCCTGTCAACTCGCGGATGACGATCATGTCGGTACCTTGCAGCACTTCGGGCTTGATCGTGCTGGCGTCGATCAACTGCGGGAAGATCTTCACTGGGCGCAGATTGGCGAAGAGGTTGAGGGCCTTGCGCAGGCTAAGCAAGCCTCGCTCTGGACGATCCTTGGCGTTCGGGTTGTCCCACTTGGGGCCGCCAACTGCGCCAAGCAGAATCGCATCGGCACTTTTGCAGGCTGCCACCGTTTGATCGGGCAGGCTTGAACCGGTGGCATCAATGGCGCAACCGCCCATCAATTGTGGGTCGAATGCAAAGTCGTGACCGAACTTTTCGGCGACGGCGTTGAGTACTTTCTTGGCTTCATTGGTGACTTCGGGTCCAATCCCGTCGCCACCGAGGACTACGATTTTTGCTTTCATGTTGGAATTCTTTCGTTTGATAGTTGTTCAGGACACAGAGCGCACGGCGAAGGCACTGAGATCACAGAGAAAGCACAAAGAAGTGGTTAGGCTGCGTTGTGAACTTGCGATGTTCCCTTCTGGTTGGCTCTTGCGTAGCTTCTGAAAATTAGATTACTTTTGAATTGGTTCTATTTATATAGGTGCAGTGCTAATCACGAGGGTAAACCTCCTGGGCCGACTCCCATTCAAAAAATTCAGTTGTACCAATCGTTAATAGAGCGATTTGCTCGGCAAGTGCCAGTTGTTGTTTCGGTTCACTCGCGCCATAATAGCTGCGCACCAGTCCGCCCAAGTCAGGATGCGTCTTCTCCAACGTAGCGACGATCTCTTTATAGCGCGGTAGGTTTTGGTTGGCCGCCAGGAAATAGTAATTCAGCATCGCCTGCACTGCATCGTGCAAGAAGAAGGCAGCATTGGCAGAATCGTTGTCGATCAAATCTCTGGCATTATCCAAACCATCGACGATCAGGTAGCGTTTCCAAAGCAATTCAGCATCGGAGAGCGCCGGGCACTTTGCCAACCATTCCTGTGCCTCATGAATGAGTTGATCGACAAGTGGATCTTGATTGAGCGCAACAACACCCGTCGTCAAGATATGCGCTGTGATCGGTCGCCCAGCTTTCCATTCATCTTCAAAATAGCGGCGAACGGCTGCCGGGCTGTTGACAAAGATCTCGGCCGGCGTACCGTTAAAGCGTATCTGTAAACGCTGGCGAAACGGCTGATTGTGAATTACGTAGATGTCGAAGTCACTGGTTGGTCCTGGATTGCCGCGAATGATGCTACCGCCAACGATCAGACCAAGCGGTGAGTAGCGCTCCAGGATATAGTCAATTGCAAGTCGCAATCCTTGTTGGTATGGCTCAGCCAAGTTGGGTAGTTGCATTTCGTTTGCAAAAGAAGCTTCACTCATAGCTGTTTCCGCATACACCACTCGCCATCGACATCCAAAGTTTGATCATGGACAAAGCCTTGCTTTGCGTAAAACGCCTTTCCCACCTCATTCTGTGCATGGACATAACAGGAATAGCTCGTCGTCCCCTGACGCTTTAGCCAATCTTCGGCCTGGGCAAGCAGTTGCTTGCCGATACCCTGCCCCCAACGGCTTGGTAAGAGGTAGATACGAAAGAGCATAAACTCGTCTTCATGCGGTCCAACTTGGCAGAAGCCAACGATATCTTGCGCCTCTTTGGCCACCCACATTGGGTATCGCTCATTTTGGACAGAGTGCGTTAGCTGCTCCGAGCTATAATTTCGGGTGAGAAATTGTTCAATAAACTCGGTCGAGAAGATTTGTGCATAGGTTGCCTGCCAGCTCACCATCGCCACATGCCGAATCCCCACAACATCGCCTTCCTCTGCCCGAACAATCGTTACTGATTCCATAGGAGCACCTAAGTTAGAACCAAGCGCTTCAGAACCCCGCACGTCAGTAAGGGGGAGCCGTACGCTTACGCTAACGGCTCTGCCCCACATGTCAGAACCCGCACGTCAGTAAGGGGACCGTACGCTCACGCTAACGGCTCTGAATACTGCACATGGCAGCATCCAACACAGAGAACAAAAGTAGCGTAAAGTATAACACAACGGGCGCAGATCGATCTGCGCCCGTCGTCGTTGAACGGTATGAATATAAAGGATTGATAGATTGGAGATTAGGAGATTGCGTAACTTTGAAATTACGCAATTTCCCAATCCCATACTCTCTTATTTTATCCCGTAAACTGACTCAGATAGCGCAGACTCTGCAACAGTGATGCCTTTCTGCGTTCCAGCGAACCTTCGTAGGCGCGATCTTCGACTTCGACGCAGACGGGGCCATTGTAGCCAGCATCGCTGAGCACAGAGAAGAACTGTCCCCAGTTGACATCACCTAGGCCAGGCAGTTTGGGCGTGTGGAACTGGAGCGGCGTGCCCATAATGCCAACTTCGTCGAGGCGGTGCTGATCAACACGAGCGTCCTTGGCGTGGGCGTGGACAAACTTGCCTGCAAACTCGCGGATTGCCTTGCTGATGTCGATCTTCTGCCAGACGAGGTGCGATGGGTCAAAGTTGAGGCCAAAGTTGTCGCTGGGAATGTCGTTGAACATCCGTCGCCAAACCGCCGGTGTGCTGGCTAGGTTTTTGCCGCCGGGCCACTCATCGTTGCTAAAGGCCATTGGGCAATTCTCGATGCCGATCTTGATACTACGCTCCTCAGCATACTTGATCAAGGGACGCCAGACCTCCAAGAAACGAGGCCAATTCTCGTCGATCGACTTCTTCCAATCGCGGCCAACAAAGGTGTTGACGACGCCGATTTCCAATTTCACAGCAGCATCGATCACCTTTTTGATGTGTTCGATATAGACCTGTGCTTCTGCCTGATCCGGTGCCAGCGGATTGGGATAGTAGCCCAAGCCACTGATAAAGACACCATTATCTTTTTGCCAGGCTTCGATCTCGTTTACATCCCCGGCAGTGAGGTCATTGACATCGATGTGTGTTACGCCAGCATAACGACGTTCTGCTTTGCCCTTGGGCCAGCACATGATCTCGACACATTCATAGCCGCTTTCGGCGGCAAATTGAAGCACTTCTTTACCCGACAGTTCGGGCAGAATAGCGCTGACAAATCCTAATTGCATCGTTCACTCCTTACGTTTTGTACTTTCTTCCGTGTTCCTCTTTGCGCCGGTGATGGCCGAACTCCATGATTGGCACACCGTAGCCGCAACTGGTTGCTGTCTTTTCGACGAAAACATCAATCACTTGGCGAAGTGGTTGGCCTGTCGTTTTACAATCTGACGCCAGCAGTTGTTGGCCAAGCGGTGACGCTTCGATGGCGGTAACAGTGCCAGTGCCGTACAGCCGGACAATCGCTGCGTTCTCATCAAAGGAGCAGATCATCACCGTGATCGGGCTGCCCGCCTTGAGATGCTGAGCAGTTTCGTTGCCGCTTCCTGCATAGTCGAGATAGGCCACATGGTTGCGGTCGACAATATACAGTGGCACACCGCCTTTGGGCGAAACATTGATCGGCCCGACCAATTCATTGGGATGTGACTCAGGCTGTGCAGTCGTTGCCACAAAGAACAAAGGGCTCTTTTCGATCAAGAGAAGCTGTTCATCGGTGATTGACTTATAATATGAAGCCATAAACCCTCTTGAAATACAAGATACGAAGTATCAAACCGACCATTCGTATTTCGTATCTCGTATTTCGTAATTACACAGTCACCCATCGTTGTTCTTCGTTGCTTTTCAAAATCGCTTCGCACAGGGCAATCTCGCGATGTCCATCCTCGAAAGTCGGGAAGAAGGGTGGAACACTGAAGTCGCCAGCGGCGATGTAGTCGTAAAAGGCTTTGAAGCACATCTTGAAACTGTCGGGATAGCCTTCGGCATGACCACCAGGATAGGCAGTATAGGCACGGGCTGTTTCACCAAGCAGCCCCGGGTCTTTGATGATAAAACCATTCGGTATGTTACGATTGCCGATCCAGAGTTCGTTGGGTTTTTCGCCGTCAAACCAGAGCGCTTGATTAGCCCCTGCAATCTCAAAGCTAAGCCGATTCTTGCGCCCAGCAGTGAGTTGCGAAACCCACAACATGCCACGTGCGCCCCCTTTGAAGCGTAACATCACGCCGCCCAAATCTTCGGTGTCAATCGGGATCGTCTCAGTGGCATTGATCTGCTGTACCTTGGCCGAGAAGGTTTCAACTTCGCCCTTGGGACGCTGGCGGCTGGTGTGGACCGTGTGCAGATCGGCGCAGAGTGCCTCCACCTCCAATCCAGTGATGCTTTGCACCAAATCGAGCCAATGGGTGCCGATGTCGGCGACGGAGCGCAACTTACCGCCTTCGCTGGCCAGCACACGCCAGTTATAATCGGTCGGATAGAGCAGCCAATCCTGCACATAGCCGCCGACGATCGAGTAGATCTGGCCTAATTCGCCCTTACGTACACGCTCGCGTGCTTCCAGGGTGATAGGGTAGAAGCGATAGTTGTAATTGACACCAGCGGCCAATTTGACCGTCTTCGCCAGTTCAACCAGGGCCGAGGATTCCCGTGTGGTCATCGCCAGTGGCTTTTCGCACATCACATGTTTGCCAGCCAACAATGCGGCTTTGGCAGTTTCAAAGTGCCAGCGATTGGGCGTGGTAAGATGCACGGCCTGCACTTCTTTGTCAGCCAGAATCTCGTCAAAATTGCGGTAGGCTTTGGGAATGCCCATCCGTTCGGCAAAAGCGGCTGACTTCTCCGGCGACGACCCCAGCACCCCGACGACGTTGACGCCCAGTCGCCGGAGTGCTTCAGTATGCGTCGGCCCCATAAAGCCCGTGCCTGTAAGTGCGGCGTTGATGTTGTACATGGTGAAAACTCCGTTTGTGAAGAGTAGCAGAGTTGCAAAGTTGCACAGTAGAAAGGTGGTGAGTCGTATTCACTTTGCTACTTTTTTACTCTGCAACTTTTTGCTTTTCTCCAAGCATACACCAATCTCCGAATTCGTTCAACGTAAATCGATGGCTGGGTGTATGATATCCCCTCTATGATGCTAATCCGTTTACTCGCAATCTTCGAGGGTGTCTTGCTCGTGGGCTTTACGTTGCGGTCGGCAATCCGCAACTTTGTCCTGCCGCGCAGTGCGCCTGATTTGATCTCCTTTCTCACCTTTCGTTTTGTGCGTTCCTATTTTAATTTGCGCATGCGTTGGGTCAAGACCTATGAAGAGCGTGACCGTATTATGGCGATGTATGCCCCGCTCTCGCTGTTGCTTCTGGTGCCGATTTGGCTGACATTGGTACTGATCGGTTATATGGGCATCTATTGGGGACTGGGCGTCAACCAACCGGTGCAGGATTTTCTGCTGAGCGGCTCCTCTCTGTTGACATTGGGTTTTGCCAGTGGCAGCACGACAATGCACTCGTTTGTGGCCTTTACCGAGGCAGCGATTGGCTTGATCTTGGTTGCCCTCTTAATTGCGTATCTGCCGACCATGTACAGCGTCTTTTCGCAGCGCGAGGCGGCTGTGACGCAGTTGGCGGTGCGGGCCGGGACGCCACCTTCCGTGGAAGAGTTTGTCGCCCGTCATCAACGCATCGGCAAATTGACCGATCTCCATCAATATTGGCGCGATTGGGAAGTACTCTTTTCACTGATCGAAGAGAGCCATACCTCGCTGCCAGCACTGGTCTTCTTTCGCTCGCCCATGCCTGATCAATCCTGGATCACAGCGGCGGGGGCGGTGATGGATGCAGCAGCCTTTATGCAGGCAGCCGTCGATATACCCAATGTGGCTGAAGCGAGTCTCTGCATACGCGCTGGTTTTATTGCGCTGCGCCGGGTCTGCGACTTTTACGCTATTCCCTACAAAGCTGCCCCACGCTTCCCTGACGATCCAATCAGCATCAGCCGGGAAGAGTTTGACGCAGTCTACGACCGCCTTGCCGAGCAAGGCGTACCCCTGCGCGACAATCGAGACCAAGCTTGGCTTGATTTTGCGGGTTGGCGAGTCAACTACGACCGCCCTTTAATTGCGATCTGCGGCTTGGTGATGGCACCATATGCCCCTTGGTCGTCGGATCGTTCAGCGCGTATTCAATTGCCGCCGCTCAAATCTCGATTAAGACATTTGTGAGTTCATGTCAGCAGAGATCATTTCCACACTCCTTGACTTCTCTGATTCTCAAATCTTTTGTTAACATGAGAGGCAATGAACATGGGAGTGAACATTCGATGATGCTTAATCTATTGCTTACAGTCGCCATCCTGCTTGGGCTGGCGCTATTGTTATTTGCACTCTTCTTTTTCTACCTCTACTACTGGCTGATTCAACGGGCGATGCCTCAGTTGTACGGTAAGGTCAAGCTGCCGGGTTTGCAAGATCAAGTAGAGATTCGCCGTGATAAGTTTGGCATTCCTCACATCGCAGCACAAAACCGCGCTGACCTTTTCCGAGCGCAAGGTTTTGTCCATGCCCAGGATCGCTTCTGGCAGATGGAACAGAATCGGCGCATCGCACGTGGCACCCTGGCCGAAGTCTTTGGCGAACCAGCCTTGGAGGCGGATCGCTTTAGCCGCATCATCGGCTTTTGGCGAGCGGCGCAGGCGGAGTTAGCAGAGATGGATGGCGAAACGCGCCAGATTCTCGATTGGTACGCCGAAGGGGTGAATGCCTATCTCAACGCCCGTCCCAAACGGGTGGCTGCCGAAATCAATCTGCTCCGTATTCAGCCCGAGCCGTGGAGTGCGCTCGACACGGTGGGGTACAGCAAGGTGATGGCCTGGGGACTCAGCCTCAACTGGGAAAGTGAACTGACTCGTCTGCAGTTGATGCAGAAGTTCGACCCTTATGTCGCTGCGGAGCTTGAGCCTGACTATCCGAAAAAATCACCAATCATCCTGGAAGGGGTCAGCGACGACGAGCGACTGCGCGCCATTCAGATTAGCGGCTTACTGCTAAACGAATATGATAAGCTGCGAGAATGGCTTGGTCAGCCTGGGCAAGGACAAGGCAGCAATAGTTGGGTTGTCGCCCCCGCCAAGAGTCTCAACGGTCGCCCACTGCTCTGCAACGATCCCCATCTCAGCATTTCCATCCCCGGCGTCTGGTACGAAAACCACCTCACCTGCCCCGACTACGAAGTGAGTGGCGTCTCCTTTCCCGGCACCCCCGGCATTGTGATCGGTCACAATGCGCAGATCGCCTGGGGCTTTACCAATGCCCAGGTCGATGTGCAGGATCTCTATCTCGAACGCGCCAATCCAAAGGCTCCGACTCAATTTGAATACAACGGACAATGGGAACTAGCCCAGGTGATCGAGGAAGTGATTCAGGTACGCCGAGGTAAACCTCATGTCGAGAACGTCGTCATTACACGGCATGGCCCGTTGATTGATGGTTTGATCAGACAAGAAGACAAGAAGATAGGAAGACAAGGAGACGGGGCTAACATTGCCGCAATCCGCAATCTCCACTCTCCAATCCCCAATCTCCATTTCTCCCTCAAATGGACCGGCCATCAACCCAGCCAAACCCTGCGTGCCATGCTCAAACTCAACCAGGCGCACAACTGGGAAGAATTCGACACCGCTTTGGCCGATTGGCATTGTCCACCGCAAAATGTCACCTTTGCCGATAAGGAGGGAAACATCGGCTACCTGCTGGCTGGACGAGTTCCCGTACGCGACAAAAACCTGGGGCTGGTGCCGGCCGTGGGTTGGACAGACGAAGCGGAATGGAGCGGAACCATCCCGCACACTGAGTTACCGCGTTTATTGAACCCGTCCAGTGGTCTGATCGTTACTGCTAATAACAAAATGGTCGGCGATGATTACCCCTACTTCCTCGGTGCCGAATTCTATCCGGGCTTTCGTGCCGCTCGCATCGAAGAGTTGCTGCGGGAGCGCGAGCGTTTCACCATACGTGAAATGGAAGAGATGCAGTTGGATACCGGCAGCAAATATGCGCAGGCATTGACTCCATGGATCAAATTATTACAGAGCGACGACCCGTGGGAAAAGGCGGCTTTGCAGGAGTTGCGCCGCTGGCAGTATCAGATGGACGGTGACAGCATTGCTGCGATGGTCTTTCAGGCCACGCTGATCGAGCTGCTAGAGATGACCTTTGGCGATAAGTTGGGCGCGGTCAAAAACAGCTACTTGGGCATCAGTCAAACCCCGCTCTTTTTAATCCACGGCTTTGTCACACGCGCCGAAGTGCGGCTGCTAGAGTTGATCAACGACCAGGAACGCTCCCCTTGGTACACCGACGCCAAGAGTGGACGCCAACGCAGCCGTGATGAACTCCTGCAAGAAGCCTTCACACGTGCGGTCAAATGGATTCGCAGCGATGTCAGTGAGGTGACAAGCCGTTGGCAATGGGCTCGCCAACATCAGGTGCTCTATGCGCACCCGCTGGGCAGCGCACGGCTGGTGGGGCGCTTCTTCAATCGCGGCCCACTGACCATCGGCGGCAGCGCCTACAGCCCGAATGTGACCCGCTCGGCCCCGACCAAACCGCCCGGATTAGTGCAAGTGATCGCCAGTTACCGCCAGGTCTACGAGGTTGGAGCCTGGGATCGTGCGGAAAGTGTGTTGCCACTCGGCCAATCCGGTCACCCACTGAGTGACCACTACGACAACCAGATGATCATGTGGAAAGAAGGCACGTATCACCGCATGCCGTGGAGCATAGGCGAGGTGGAAAAGGTAACGGAGTATAAGCTGGTTTTGAGTTCAGCGTGAGTGAGATTGAGAGATTAGGGGATACTCTAGGATACAGGACTGAGGTTGCAGCACTATTGGGTGCACAGATTTAGTCGATCCGTTTTATTTTTCACGTTTCCCTTCCTCCAAAAGTTTGATCATCTCGTTGATTCGCTTCGCCCGCGTCTCATCCCGTTTTGCGCTCTCAATCCAGCGAATAAAGTTTTTCCGATAGAACGTCGGTAAACTGTCGAAGAATGTCGCTGCGTTTTTATTATCCGATAGGGCTTGCGCAATATCTGGCGACAGATTGCCTTCTTGCGGACCTTCCAGTGACAATTTTACTGTCACATTGACACCCGGTTCAATGCCGCTATCTCGTATCCACGCGGCTCCTAGACGAAGAAAATAATCTTGTCCCAATGCGCCCAGCGTGCCACGTACAGCAATCCCATTGATCGTCCCCGTTACATAATAGCGCGGTTTTGCCCCCCAGACTTCGCGTGGTGAGAATGGAATCGCAACAAAGGTAAAACTACCTTCCCGCTGTACAGTTGCATCAAATTGTTTTTGATCTGCATCATTCATGTCGACATGTCCTGTGCGTGTTCATATTTGCAGGGAGTTAGATACACATCCACGGCTTAAGCAAGATGTCATTTCGACAAGGGCTGTTTCGAGGAGAAATCTTGCTATTTTTGTCGTCTTGCGTAAGTCCTAACATCATCTTTTTGCTCAATGTTTGGTATAGATTAACCCAAAACGCCTCGCAAAAATTCCACCGCCGATTTCGCCTCCACTGCGAAGTCCTTCCAACTACATTCCACCGAGACCATTCCATCATAGCCCGCATGGCGCAGCAGATCAACAAAACGGGCATAGGGGTAGACGCCAGTGCCTGGGGCCAATCTTCCGGTATCCGCAACATGAATGTGCGCCAGCCAATCTCGGTTATCGAGCAGTGTCTCCAAGGGCTCGTTTTCTTCGTCCATGTGGTAAAAGTCAGCCAACACGCGGATTGAGGGGCGATTGACGGCTTTGGCAAATTCTACCCCTTCGGCCACGCTGTTGATGATATTCGACTCTTTGCGGTTGAGTGGTTCGATGGCAATGGTCACGGAGCCGGGGTCGGCTGCGTCAGCGACCAGGGTGAGAAAGTGGACAATTTGCTCCACAGCGCGCTCCCGAGGAAAGCCTTCTGGCACACTGCGCGAGCCACCGCTGCCGATCACGGCAATCGTTGCGCCGATTTGCTCAATGCGGTCGATTGCCCGCTTAACATAATTTTGCATCCGACCTTCATCCACATTTGGACCGACGATCTTCAAGTCACGCGGCAGAAACAGGTTAAACGACTGCACAGGAATCGGCGAAGCTTGATATTGGGCGAGAATCGGTGCAAAGGCAGCGTCATCCTGGTCAGGAAGCAACGAGGTCACGCCCGCTTCGAGGTAATCAAAACCAGCGGCATACACGGCTGCCGCTTGATCAATTGAGGCACAACATCCGAATTGCATGGGAAGCTCCTAAAAGTGGCAGAGTGGCAGAGTTGGAAAGTGGCAAAGTTGAAGAGTTGAAAAGTATGATAATACCCTTGTTACTCTGCCACTTTTAAATCGGTGACAATTGCCGACAACGTTCGAGAATCTCCACTTGGCGGCGGACGCTTGCAGGGGTGATGGCAAGAGGTGCGCCGTGGCGAATGGCGGCGTAGAGATCATTGTAGAGCGGTTCCATGCTCTTGCCAAAGTTGAAGTCGATAGTGACAGACTCTTCCTTCCAAGGTAGGACTTCGCTGTTGTAACCGCGGTCAGGTGTTGGTGCGGTATCGAGCACGAGAGGTGAGGCTTCGGCTGGGTCGAAATATTTCCAACGAATCTCACGCCGATCGCGGCTGACGAGTGTTCCCTGTGTTCCCATTACCAGCCAAGCATCTTGCGGATAGGCACAGGTATTGGACAATTCGACGTCGATCAGCGGGCCATCCTTGGGCTTGATGATCAGTTTGACGTGGCTTTCGGCATCACCGGCGAAGAGCGGCGTTGTCTCCATGTGGCAGAAGATCTCGGGGCTAGGATCGGCAAAGAAGTGGATCGCCCAATCGATGGGATGAGCACCCTTGTTATTCAAATCACCGCCGCCGTAGGCTTTAAGCGTTTGCCAATCCCAACGGCGACGAAAACTATTGCCCGTCATGCGAATCTGGACAATGCGTCCGAGGACACCCGAGTCGATCACCTCTTTGACCTTGAGGAAATCAGCGTGATAGCGATAGTTCTGGTTGACAGTAAGGAGTTTACCCGTTTCCTGGGCCACCCTGATCATTTCGTCCACACCTGCGAGCGAGGGTGCCATTGGCTTCTCGACGATGACATGTTTGCCAGCGCGCAAGACGGCGATGACATCATGAACATGGTGATGGCTGGGCGTCGCAACCACCACAAGTTCAACTGCCTGGTCAGCCAGCAGTGGCTCGATAGCATTGTAGGCCAGACAATCGAATCGCTCGACCGCCTCTTGCTGACGGTTTGCATCGGGGTCGCAAACGGCTACGATGCGGAAACTCGTTCCTAGTTCAGCCACCGCATTGGCATGGATTCCCCAACCGCTGCGCCCTAACCCCGCAATGCCTACACGAACAGGCTCCGTTGATTGATCGGACATCATAAATCCTTATTCTTTACAAGATGAGAGCCGCAAAGCATTTCTCTGCGGCTCTCATCTTGTGGTTTGAAGTAAATTTACTCGTCACTATTGATAATCACCCTCTTTACGGTGTTGGAGTCGCTGTCGGCAGCAGCAACGGTGCTTCCGTCGGTGTTGCGGCCTCAGCAGGTGCGGTGGCGGGTGAACCATCATTGTTCACAACGGGCACCGTCTCATTGGAGGGCGGATTGGCGACCAAACGAGAAGCAACCCAGCCACCGTTATCCAAACGGAACCAGGAGCCATCGACGTTGCGTCCAACAATGGTAATTGCTTGCCCTGTAATCGTTCCGCCCAAGACTTCAAATTCGGTACCAGGGCCAGAGCGCAAGTTTGCGTCGACTGTAACCGTAGGTCCAGTGACCGTGGGTGTGGTCGGTGTGGTGGCCTCTACGGTTGGGGTCGCTACTAGGGTTGTAGTCGGCACAGCAGTCGCCACCGGGGTCGGCGCGGGAAGAGCAACCGAGGAGGATGCTTGGCGCAGCGCAGCAATTTGTGCTTCGGTTGCTTGCGGCAAGTTCGCTGGCACAGCGTCCACGACCAAGATGGAAACCCAGTAGCCACTGTCGAGCAACAGCCAACTTTGGTCGGCACTTTGCGCCACAACGCTAATTGGTGTGCCAGCAGCAAGTTGCGTCACGACTGAGGTGGCATCCAAATTCGTGTCGGAACGGATGTTGGAGATGGCACTCAATGTGGCATTGAAGGCACCAGTTGTAGTTGCAGTTGTTGCCACACTGGTGGTGGGCGTCGCAGTGGTAGTCAGTTGCTCTGTGGTAGTCAACGCTTCGCTGGTCGTCGGTACGGTCGAAGTTGTGATACTCGCGGTGCTGGTTACTTCACTGGTTGTGGTTGGGGCGGTGGTTTCAGTAAGTTCACTTGTTTCCGTAAGCGAAGGTGTGGTCGTCACTTCGGCGGTGGGTTCGGGCAAGGGAGGTACTTCCAAACCGAGCTGGGCGCGTAGGTTGCGACCTAACGCCAGCGAGGACTTCACAGGGAAGGTATTGGTCGGTTGTTGGCTGCTGCGCAAGCGGATTGAGATTGGAGTTGTGATCACGCCACTTTCACTAACGACAACCTCCATCTGCACATCAAAAGTAATCACTGTGGTCTGTGTCACAGGCTGAGTGACGGTCTCGGTCGGCGTAGTCGCCGAAGTTATGACTTCGGATGTGACCAACGTAATCGTAAATGGAATCTGCTGCTGGACGGTTACCGTCACGGGTTGGCTAAGCGGCACACCAGAAGTAGCAGATTGTGTGCTCGCGCTGGCAAACAAACGTTGTGCCGGAAAGCCAATCGCCACCAACAGTAGAGCAAATAATGAAATAAAGAACGTGGTCAAGAGTAAGCTTCGGCGAAGCATGTCTCCTCCAATCGTGGGGCACCTTGAGGATGCCAGGGTGGATAGACTAGCGGTTGCCACTCAGGTAGATTGTTGCAGATAACAACTGTACCTGAGCGCATGAGTATAGCATTGTCCGCAGTTTACTATATAAAATGAGTAAAATTGCTATACCTATAGGTTAACCGGGAAATGGATTTTTGTAAAGGGTGAGACTTAACTAATCATACCAATTGTGCTCTAAAATGCCATCGATTTCAGCCATATTTATGAGGAAAATTCCCGGTGCTTGCAACCGCAATTGGTGCTATTCATCACGCGGTGGACGCTGACGCATCTGTTTGACGTTGCTTCGTTGGCGTTTCTTCTGGATGCGTTTAGCCTTCGAGGCAGCGGTAGGTCGGGTCGCTTTGCGTTGGCGTGGTGCAATGGTAGCGCGTTGGATCAGTTCGATCAGACGTTGGTAGGCGAGTTGGCGATTGTCGAGTTGCGAGCGGGTGCTCCGTTCGGTGATGACGAGAATCCCTTCATCAGTCATACGGCTGCCGGCCAGTTGAAGCAACCGTTGACGCACACCTTCGGGCAGGTTGGGCGAATGGACCACGTCAAAGCGTAACTGTACAGCCGTCTCTACTTTGTTAACATTCTGTCCTCC
The DNA here is from genome assembly GCA_046328715.1 of Caldilineaceae bacterium. Classification (GTDB taxonomy): domain Bacteria; phylum Chloroflexota; class Anaerolineae; order Caldilineales; family Caldilineaceae; genus JAXLWB01. The sequence continues at coordinate 292,627 of JAXLWB010000003.1, forward strand.
GGGGCCTGAGGCTCGGATAAACTCTTCGCTCACTTCGTTATCTTCCAACACTATCTGTTCAGTAATCTGTATCATCGTCTTCCGTCGATTCAAGAAATCTTTCACGATCCGCTACAATAGTATAAAAGTCGTTACAAAGTCACAAACTAAACTCTGCCCGGAATGAGAACCTGTGTCTTCTTGCTAAAAAATTGCTTTGCAAGTACCGGTTCTCATTGCAACGGCTGTTTAAAGGCTCACTATGAAACTCTTTGGCGTGAAGTTGACGGTTGCGCCTAGCGCATATCTATGGCTGCTGTTGCTCTGGGGGATTCTAACTTTCATTCCCTATCGTTTGATTGGTCTTCCCTTTACCCAATCCTTGATCGGAGCATTGATCGCCCTGTTGTTCCATCTGCTCTCGGTCTACTGGCACGATTTTGGTCATGCGCTGGCAGCCCGTTCGACAGGTTACCCGATGACCGGGATCCATCTGTTTAGCGTGATTGCCGCCACCCTCTATCCCGCCGATGAGCCACCGTTGCCGGCCATCATTCACATTCGGCGTGCGCTCGGCGGACCCATCGCCAGTGCAATCTTGTCTCTGATTGCATTGATACTTTGGTGGCAGCTTGGCGACAGTTCCATTTGGGGCCAATATGGAGACGTCGCATCCTTGGTGCTTGCCTTTTTCTGCCTAGAAAATTTTTTGGTCTTTACCATGCAGGTCGTTTTGCCCTTTGGCTTTAACGATGGGGCGACGTTGTACAAATGGCTGCCCAAGCTAAGAAATTAGCTAGCTGATAATTACAAAATTGCCAACTCAGACAAGGAGCAGAGTTATGTCAACAACAACCAACTGGCGCGAACAGGGTGTCAAAGTAATTCCTGGCAATCAACTGGACACGAACACGCCACAAACACCGGGCATGAACCGTGCGGCCGCCATTAACTTTGCCCGGGTCGGCGCGCAGAAACTCTGGGCCGGTACTGTGACGATCCACCCCAACGCCAAGACGGGTGCACATCACCATGGCGAGTTGGAGAGCGTGATCTATGTGATTCGTGGCAAAGCACGGATGCGCTGGGGTGAACAACTTGAGTATGTGGCCGAAGCCGGCCCCGGCGACTTTATCTTCGTGCCGCCCTTTGTGCCGCACCAGGAGATCAACGCCGATCCCGAGCAGTCGCTGGAGTGCGTGCTCGTGCGCAGCGATCAGGAAGCGGTGGTGGTCAATTTGGAGATCGAGGCGGTGGAGAAGCCAGAGGCGGTGAAGTGGGTGGATGCGATTCACAAAGATTGAAAAACTGTGAACACGGAAAGAACAATTACGCTATCAAAGATTCTAGCAAAGCTGGATTTAGGCACGCTTCAAATCCGCTGAGCAATCAACAGCTCCCGCTCTTTGATCAGATCACCCTTTTTTGATTCAAAATCCAATACCATGTAACATCAAGCAAAATCAAGTCAAGGATGCGAATTATCTAAGAATCCCCCAATCTCAAATCTCAAATCTTATGAGCACAAAAATCATTTACTCGATGTACAAGGTCGGCAAGACCTATCCCCCCAATAAGCAAGTTCTGCGTGACATATCACTTTCCTATTTTTACGGAGCCAAGATCGGTGTCTTGGGTCTCAATGGCGCAGGCAAGTCAACCTTGCTGCGCATCATGGCCGGCGTGGAGAAGGATTTCAACGGCGAAGTGATGTTGCAGCCAGGCTACAGCATCGGCTACTTAGAGCAGGAGCCACTGGTCGATTCCAACAAGACAGTCATCGAAGTCGTCAAAGAGGGGGTACAGGAGATCGTGGATATCCTGGCCGAATATGACGAGCTCAACATGAAATTTGCCGAGGATCTCTCCGCCGACGAGATGGACAAGGTGATGGCACGCCAGGCCGAAGTTCAGGATCGCATCGACGCCCTCGACGCCTGGGATCTCGACAGCAAGCTCGAACTGGCGATGGATGCCCTGCGCTGCCCGCCCGGCGATATGCCTGTGAGCGTGCTCTCCGGTGGTGAAAAACGGCGTGTAGCACTTTGCCGTCTGCTGCTGCAAAAGCCCGACATCCTGCTGCTCGACGAGCCGACCAACCATCTCGACGCCGAGTCGGTTGGCTGGCTGGAGAAGCACTTACAGGAATATGCAGGCACGGTCATCGCCGTTACCCACGACCGCTACTTCCTCGACAATGTTGCTGGATGGATTCTCGAATTGGATCGTGGCTATGGCATTCCCTGGAAGGGCAACTACTCCTCCTGGCTGGAGCAGAAACAGCAACGGTTGGCATTGGAAGAAAAACAGGAACAAACTCGCCAGAAGACCTTGCAACGTGAGTTGGACTGGTTGCACATGTCGCCCAAGGGCCCGTCAAGCCATGGGTAGGCCCGTATCAACCGCTACAACGAACTGATGGAAGCAGGCAAGGAGCGCGCAACGAAGAGCGCGAGATCTACATTCCGCCTGGACAGCGCCTGGGCGATGTCGTGATCCACGCCGAGGGCATCAGCAAAGCCTTTGGCGACAAGCTGCTCTACGAGAATCTCACCTTCGACGTGCCAGCAGGAGCGGTGGTTGGCATCATTGGCCCCAACGGTGCCGGTAAGACTACGCTCTTCCGCATGATCGTCGGGCAAGACAAGCCGGACACCGGCTCATTAACCGTGGGCAAAACCGTACAACTGGCCTATGTCGATCAGTCACGCGAAGCGCTCGACGCCAACAAGACGGTCTGGGAAGAGATTACCGGCGGCAACGAACAGTTACAACTGGGAGATCGGCTCTTCAACTCGCGTGCCTATGTCTCGCGCTTCAACTTTGCCGGTTCCGATCAGCAGAAGAAGGTAGGCGCGCTCTCGGGCGGTGAGCGCAATCGTGTCCATCTGGCCAAGATGCTCAAGTCAGGCGGCAATGTGATCCTGCTCGACGAACCGAGCAACGATCTGGATGTTAACACGCTGCGGGCGTTGGAAGATGGTATCGAAGGCTTTGCTGGCTGTGTGCTGGTCATCAGCCATGACCGCTGGTTTCTCGACCGCATCGCCACCCACATCCTGGCCTTTGAAGGTGACAGCGAAGTCTTCTGGTATCCCGGCAATTACACCGAGTACGAAGAGGACAAAATTCGTCGCCTGGGTCCAGCTGCGGAACGGCCGCACCGGATTACGTATCGAAGATTGACGAGATAGAGATAAGGAACGCTGGAGCGTCTGGAATGGTTCCCACGTTGGAACGTGGGAACCAGTATAAATGCTAATCCAACTTCTGTTTCTCTCGGATCTCGTTGGCTGCCGCCTGAAGTGCTTCCTTGGGTGCAATCTTGCCATCGTACATGTCCTTCATCTGGCGTCCGATGATTTCCGTTGCTTCCTGCCAACCCTTGCCAAAGACATAAGGTTGTACTTCGGCGTTCACCTCAGCATATAGTTTGAAAGCTGTCTGACCTCCGTAGAAATCAACTGGCTCGCTCAGAAGTGGCCAGTTCTCGGCGTTAATCAACCCCGGAGCCGTGTCACTCATGACAGATACGGTCTCCTGACCCGCCTGTGTCAGTTGGGCAAATTCCAGGAACCCGAATGATTCTGCAATATGCTTGCTCTGGGCCGGGATGGCGAATTGCGAACCCCCGTTGGTGAAGGCGCGCGCGCCACCCTTGGTCCATGCCGGTACACGCGTCACTTTCCACTTTCCACTGGTTCCGATGGCGGCGAATTTGATCATGCCAGCGATCCAGACAGCATCTGGAAAGCAGACGATCGTGCCATTTCCCCAGTCACTAAAGATGTCATCCCAGCTTGGATTTTGATACACTGTGCCCGAATCCCAAAGCTTCTTCATGAATTCGAGTGTGTTGATTGCAACCGGCTGGTCGATTGTGACCTTGGTCTCGTCTAGGTCGTATAGACCACCACCCTGCTGCCAGAGCCAGTTGATAAACGGCGGGTAGCTCTGGTCCTTGAACAGTCCCCATAGCTTCACCTTGCCGTCGGTGGCCTCTTTGAGTTTCAAACCTGCAGTCAACCAGTCATCATACGTTTCGATCGCGGTGGGATCGACGCCATACTGCTCGAAAATGTCAGACCGATAGTAGAGCATGCACGGCGAGCAGTCTCCTGGCAATGCATAGTTCTTACCCTTGTAAACACCAAGCCGCCACTTGTACGGCACCACTTTGTCTTTGTATGGCACCATTGCCTCTGTAATATCCGCCAGCCCCCCGCTGTCAGCAAACTGGGCGAGGTAAGGATCCTCAATGGCCACAATGTCATCCACAGTGCCAGCAGCCAATGACAATCGTAGTTTGTCGTGATAGGGGTGTAGGTCGAGGTATTGCCCCTCGATTAGCTGTATTTTGATGTTCGGGTGATTGTCAGTAAACTGCGAGACTAGGTCCCTAAAGCTCGGAGTGATATACCATGAGGACAATGTGATGTTGATTTCAGCCGAAGGTATGGGGGCCGCTGTTGCTGTGGCCTGAGCAGCCGCTACTGGAACGGCAGACGGCCTAATGGCCACACATGCAGAAAGGGATGCCTCGGCCAAGGCAAGACTCGCGACTTGCAAGAAACCACGACGGCTGAGATTCTTCGTGAATAACATATTTCCTCCTATTGTTCAAATCAATTCAAGAAATAATGGTCGTGTGCCCCCTATGCCTTCTGGGAAGCGATCAACTGCTTCCCAGAAGGCTTGTATCTCAATCAGTGCTGCATCTTCATTCCGTTGTATTCACTGGAATCATCAGATGCTACATATCCAGCAAGACGAGTGTTTCACAAAATTTCTCCTTTCTGTTGAGTCAGTGGACTTCTCTTCAATAAATAATTAAACCACTACAATTCAGCACTGACTTCTGATTGCTCTGTCGTTGGCACTTTGCCCGCGACGTACTCGATCAATTGACTACCTTCTCGAAAGTAGTGTGTCTCCCCGCTCAACACATGCTTGACCTGTATACAAAGCCTGTTTGGCTCTTCTCTGACCGATTCACGCCAAACACGGATTGTAAACAATGTCGATGGGGAGTAATTTGTGCGCAGACCAAAATTTTCCATAGGGATTCACCAGGCAAGGCAAAAGGACGGCGCAGTAATTATTTCAAAAATCAGGATGTCAGTAGTTTAGCTAACACGGCGATCCCAAAGCGCTCCCTTCGACGTTCCCTGAGCGTTCCTCGTGCTAAAGATGTTTATGAAAGAGCGAAATGGGTCACCTTTTTTAAACACGGAAATCAAGGAACACGGAACTATTCTTGAGCTTTGCTGAGAAGCCTCGTTTGGTCATTATGGGGAATGGGCGAAAACGTAGAAAGTAGTACAACGGAGACAAACGCGAAGAACCATTGATTGATGTTGTACAGATTGGTCGTTTCACAGATAGATCATTCGTTCAATCTAAATCCACGGCTCTAGATGGCTCGATAGTAAGGAAAGAGAAAGAGTCAGGAGAAGGCACAGATCGCTTCGATCTCTGACAGCAGCGCTTGGGCAGTTTGCAGATCCGCTGTGTCAAACCCTTCCTTGAACCAGTGATAGATTTCTGCCAGCAGTTGGTAGGCTTCGCTTGTTCGCCCCTGTTGCTGCCAGAGACGAGCCAGGCCAGTTGCAGCACGCAGTTCGAACAACTTTTCGCTTTGCTGACGGGCAATTTCAATTGCTTGTGTATAGGCGATTTCAACTTGTTCAAACGCCTCCCCTTGCGCCAATAGCAAATCTCCTTCAAGACGGTAGATTTCGGCTCGGTAAAAGCGATCATCGCGCTGCGCCGTAAATGCTTGTGCGGTTTTTAAAAGTTCGATACCTTCAGCATTCCGACCTGCTATTGCATAGCCTTCCACAAGCAGCGCATAAAAATAATTGTAGAGCAAGCTTTGCCCTGTCGCTTGCCACTCAGCCAGACCTTGTCGCATCAATTTAATCCCGGTTGCAGAATCGCCAGCCATGGCAAAGGTCCACCCTTGCACCACAATCGCATTTGTCAAAATTGTGGAATACCCGTATTTGACAGATAACTCGATAGATTTTTGGAGATAAGCTTGTGTCGGCGCAATTTCGCTCAAGCATTGATAGAAGCTAGCAGTTTGCATAGCGGCATCAGCGATAAGAATGGGCAGAGTCAGAGTTTCCGTCAGTGCCGCTAAGTCTGCTAATTTTTGTTTAGCCTGCTCTGGGTAACCAAGCAACCACAAACTCAATCCAGCAATGAGCAGAGCGCACATCCCAGTGTCGTGGATGACATACTCGATTGCATGTGCCTGATATTTGCCTGTATTGTAGATCGCAAGACCCAGTTTGGCGTACTGGAGGGCCAACGGCACTGAACCACAGTAAAAATGTACACCCCATAAAGCATGGTAAGCTTGTAAGAGCAGACCCTCATCGCCCGCCTGCTCGGCAATCTGCATGCATCGTTCACATAGCTTGATTGCCTTAGCGTACTCAGCTCGATAAAGGTATACTTCGTGAAGTCCCCACAAGGCTGGAAAGAGTTGTGGCGTCGCTGTGATCTGTTCACAAAGAACCAAGGCACGATCATAGATTTGGCCTACCTCGATCGAACCTGATCCCTTGATAGGAACCCAAATATTGCCTAGTGCCAATTGGAGCGTAAGTTCATGTTCTTTGCCTTTAGGTGTCTCAGGAAATCGCTTCAATAGATCAAAACCACAGTTGAGGTAAGCGAGCGCTTCATTAGTGGCAAAGAGTTGGCGCTCCTTTTCTGCGGCTTGGGAATAATACTCGATTGCTTGCGCCGGTAATCCGGCCTGTTCATAGTGAACGGCTAATTGGCCACAGACGATACTCAAATTGTGTGCAAAGATTCCTTCGAGTGTTTGGGCAATGCGCCGATGGAACGAACGACGACGGATATGACTCATCTCCTCATATGCTACGTCGCGAATACGGTCATGGCTAAAGTCATAAGCGACGCTGCCGTGGCGACGGATAATGCGCCGCTGCCATAACTCATCCAAGGCACGTACCACAGCATCTTCGTCCTGCTTACTTGCGCGCATGAGCACGTCAAAGGTAAAGTCCTGACCAATGGTTGCAGCGAATTGAGCCAACTCCCGGGCCACAGGTGAGAGTTGCGTCAAACGGGTCTGTATAACAGCCTGCACCTTAGGCGGCAAGACGAAGGCCGGAACGGGAAGCGCAGGCAGCGGACCAGACTGAGTCGCATCGACCCAGTTCTCTTTGTTCAACCCAGCGCGCGTCATCTCCACAATAAAGAGCGGGTTGCCAGCCGTGGCACGATAAAGCAGTTGTTGCGTTTGCTCAGCCAACGCCTGTTGGGCAATCTGCGTGGCCAGCGAGACTGTTTCGGTCTTATCCAAGGGGTTCAGTTCAATCTCACTCAACTGGTCACTACCACGCAAATGGCGACAGAGCGCCTGCAAGGGATGTGTCCCATCTACTTCCTCGGGGCGGGCCGTCCCCACGAGCAACAGTTTTGCCTTTGGTTCAAAATGGAGGAGATAGCGTAACCACTCCAACGTCTCCCGGTCGCACCAGTGCAGATCATCGAGCAGCAACAGCAGCGGTTGCGGAGCAGCCAATAACGCTCGCACCAACGCCTCCCACAACCGTTGTCGTTGCCAGGCTTCGGTCATCGGTTCGGGCGGGAGCACAGTGGGTTGTTCGCTTAGGATCTCTGGAAGCAGGCGTGCCACTTCGCTCAGCCAGACTGGTGCCAAGCGGGAGCGAACGCGCTGTATAGCCTCTGTCCGCAGCCAGGCAATGACCGGTGCATAGGCTAAATGCCCTTCGCCAGCATAAGCTCGTGTGCGCGCCACACTAAACCCTTGCTGCCCCGCCCAACTCAATACCTCCTCTGACAGATGGGTCTTTCCAATCCCTGCCTCGCCCCAAACGCAGACAAAGTGAATGCCCTGCGTGGTCGCCTGTCGCCACTTTTGCTGGAGTACGCCCCATTCTGTTCGCCGTCCAACCAGGCGTGTAGCATGATGGATCGGTAGCAATGTCTTCGCCCCGGTTTCGAGATTGAGCAATCGGGCATGAGCGGCTTGCGTTTCGGGAGAGGGATCAATGCCCAGTTCGCTTGCCAACAACGCAGCGCAGGTATGATAGGTACGCAGCGCACCAGCCCGATCACCTTGCAGTGCCTGCAAACGCATCAGGTGCAGGTACATGCTCTCCTGCAATGGATCGAGGCGCAGTAATTGCTGAGCGTAGGGGATGGCGATAGCAAAGGCCTGTTGTTGTTCATAGCCAGCCACTAAGCGTTCCAGCGCACCCAGACAGAGTTGATGCAGCCGCTCGCGCTCGACAACTACCCAATCATCGTAACAACTGGGGGTCAAAGGTCCTGTATAAAGTGCCACTGCCCCCGACCAGTGGTCAAGCGCTTCCTCAAATCGTTGATTTTGTGCAGCGGCGGTTGCTTGATTGAGCTTGGCTTCAAATTCTACGATGTCGAGGCTAAAGGACGCGGCGGGTCGCCATTGCACGACCTGATTGTCAGCATAAATCGCTTGGGCGAGAATCGGCGACATCTGACGCAGATGGGTTAGAGCTTTGCGTAGGTTAGTTAAGGCTTGAGGTTCACTCGAATCGGGCCAGAGCAAGAAAGCCAAGTGGCGACGCGCTTGAGGCGCATGATGGTGCAAAAGCAAAAAGGTGAGCAAAGCTTGGTAGCGTGCCTGTGGAACAACGATGAGTTTGTTATCGCTATCGCTCAATCGAAAATCGCCTAACAGATAGATATGCAGAGTTGCCGACATCGCGATTTCGCATCCTTCCTTTTGCGGAAACGAGTTTTTACGCCCCATTCCCGACAGATTGGCAAAACTCAACTGTAATCTCTCATAAAATTCTACACCTGAAATTTTCATTGCAGTCTACCATGTTTCTCTCCTTTTCCTATCCAGAATCACCCTCTTGGAGTGATTCGCCGACAAGTCAATAGGACTTACTCACTTACGAAAATAACTAACACCAATAGGCCAAATTGATGCACTTCAAGTTCGGAGCATAAGGTGACAGTCACGGGCAAATAGATTCATGTTCTCAAGGTATAGGCTCAATTGTATTCTCGTGTATTCTGGGGTTGTTGTAATTGGTCACCTTCCAAAGGTCTGATAGTAGGTCTGGCGCAAATGTGATAATGCCAAAATAAGCCAAAAGCCTAATTGCATCCTCTCAAAAAAAGTGGTATCGTTTGCGCACGATGCACTCTGTGACACTTAGCATGACAAAGCTCTGTCGCACCTGTCAGCACACCCTGCACCTCTTCTTTGCAGGGCTTTTTGCGTTGGTGATGCCGTTTATCTGCATGGGTGCTTTTGCTGAACCGGGGCATCCGCATCGTTTTCCCCATTTTGTCTTTTTGGATCCAGTGTTAACAGTGCGGTTGCCTCTCGCTACACAACCAAGCCAATTGCAACAGACGCATGCAGAACACACAAAGCATCATGCAAGCGAGACGTCACAAGCGGCCAAACAACCAGTTAGTCAAGCGACTTCATCGCTAATCCTGTTCTCCATTTTCACGTTTAGTACCGTCGGCGCTTGGATATTCTCTCCAACCAATCGACGTCATTTCATTTCATTTTCTCCTCAGGCATTCCCCAAATCGATTGCCTTAGCCATCTTGCTTCCACCTCCACGACTTGCTGTATCTCTCTAGGAATCGACAATCAAACAGTGTTGTAACGGTCAAGGGCGTACCATAGGTGGGTCATTACATCGCTCAGTTGCCGTTTCCGTACGTTAATTTGTCGCATCTAACTTGTTCGACTCAATCGGACAGAGTGTTTTCAGCCAAAAGCTATGAGCACAATCGTGACCACTCCGTGGAATCACGCTCTTTGTGCTTACCTGATTACGTTGTGAAGGCTTTCCAGCTCGGTTGAAGCTCTTTTTTTCGAGCAATTTCGTGCTTGCTCCGTCCATTTCTGCTGGAAGCAACAAGTGCTAATGATAATGGAGAAAATCGCCATGTATAAGAAAATTACGCTCGTAGCGTTACTACTCGTTGGTTGTTTGGTCTTTTTAACCCGTCAACCGCAGGCATTGGCTTCGCCTGCCTTACACGGAGAAGGAACCGCCACCCCTGCTGCGGAAGGAGAGGCGATTACTGACACCGTAGCCAGTGATACAGAGGCCGAACCGACTCTCCACGACCTGATGCACGAGATCGAAGAGTTGCGTGCCGAGGTTGAAGAGTTACATGCACACATTGATGCAGGTCAAGGTGGCCCGGCTTCAACCAATGAAGTAGTCACCGCCGTCTACTTTCTCGACACAGTAGGCTTGCATGATCTATCCGAACGACTCAGCACCGATAAGACGATTCAAGCATCGGATGCGGGAACCGTAAGCCGAATTGCGCGCCTACTTTCATCGGTCAACTGGCCCGAACCACTCGCTACCGATGCGATTAGCCTGACGACAACGTTGAACGACTTGGCTACAGCGTTAGGCAATGATGATTTAGAAACGGCGACTCCCTTGGCCGATACAGCCCACGATGCGCAACATGCATTCTCGCACAGTGTGGAACATTGGCTGGCCGATCAACCGGCCGCCTCGGCTGGCGCAGAGGGACAGGCTTTCCGTGTGACCTCCGCCGTCTATTTGCTGGACACCGTGGGTCTACATGGCCTTTCGGAACGGCTGAGCACCGATAAGGAAATTCAGGCTGCCGATGCAGGCAATGTCAGCCGCATCGCCGGTCTGCTTGCCACCGTCGATTGGCCCGAAGAATTGGCGACCGATGCGATCAGCCTGACCACCACCTTGAATGATCTGGCCACGGCGCTGGGCAATGATGATCTGGAAACAGCCACACCCTTGGCCGATACCGCACACGAAGCGCAACATGCCTTCTCGCACGCGGCTGAACATTGGCTGGCCGACGCAATGGGCACGCACGAAGAAGCTGCTGCCGACGATCATGGCGCTGAGGAAACCAGTGTTGAAGGCAGCGATACGATCACCAGCACCGATGTCATGACCGATACGGACGTGATGACCGATACACAAAGTACAGGAGGTTGAGCTCGACCATGAAACGTAAACTCGCCCTGCCGCTATTCGCTGGACTGTTGCTGACGTTGCTGCTCTTGGTACCTGTTCAACGGCTTTACGCCCATGCTGAATATGACCATTCGGAGCCAGCCGCCGATGCTGTGATGGATACAGCACCCACGCAGGTACGCATCTGGTTTACGCAGGAACTCTTTCGTCACAAAGGGGCGAACAGCATTGAAGTGGAGGGGCCGGACGGCAGCCGAGTCGATCAGAATGATTTCGCAATCGACGACGATGATCGAACGCTGGCTTCCGTTTCGCTCTCACCCACCTTGTCCGCCGGAGTTTACACGGTACACTGGGTAGCCACGTCCTCAGAAGATGGTCACGAGGCAAAGGGTGAGTTTACGTTTACGATTGGTAATACGTCCAGCGGTGGAACGCAAGCGGAGTCGCAGACACTGAGTACGACGGTGGAATCAGCTACAGCCACGTCAATCCCTGAGCCGATGCCTACAGCAACTGACACTGTACAGGCAACAGTGACCTCTGCTCCAACGCCAGCGACCCAGCCAACTTCCACAGGTAGCGGTTCAACGTTGCCTTGTTTGGGCGGAACGATGCCGCTGGCAATGGTGTTGGGCGCAGTGATTGCTGGGCGCAAGCGAATGCGGAAGGGATAGTTGTATACGAACTTGACCAGCACTTCACGCTCAAAGCGTGTTAGAGACTTAACTTTTCCTACACGCCTACACGAGAAAGTGCCGTTCAAGTTGACACGACATAATAGTGACAAAAGCAGTTGATCAGCGGACGTAACGTGAGCACAAAACTCAAACAGGTGGCAAAAGTCATATTCCTGGGAATGCTCTTGCTGTTCGTGCAAGCGGACTATGTGCATGCCCATGCACTCTTGACACGCTCCCTGCCAGAAGCTGGGGCCGAATTGGCGACTGCCCCGGCCTCGATCGAACTTTGGTTTAGCGAGCCATTGGAAACAAAGTTTAGCAATGCTCACATCGAAGACGCCCAGGGCAACCAACTTGGCAACGGTGAATCGCAAGTAGATGCGAACGATCTCACGCACATGACCCTGCACGTTAGTGGGCTTGCTCCGGGTGTCTACACCGTCGTCTATCGCTCGCTCTCGCAAGCCGACGGACATGAGTGGTTGGGCTCGTTTCCGTTGGTGATTCTCAATGCCGATGGTTCACGACCAGCAGGTGCGGAGGCAGTTCACAAAGCGGACACAGCGCAACAAGAGTTGCTCCCTGGGTTTGGGGCAGTCGTCAGCCGTTGGCTTTCGTTGCTTGGCTCGATGTTGCTAGTGGGTGTCCTGCTCCTAAAACAGATCGCCAACTTGAGGCCGACAAGCTCTGTGGTTCCTGGCAAACCGCTTGCAAAGACAGCGAAATTTCAAGCCGTATTGCGACGCAGTATCACACTTGGCATCAATACAGGCATGGTGATGCTGGGACTCGGCGTGGTATCACAGATTGTTGTGATGAGTTCGGCATTAAACGAAAATAACGGCCTGACTGAGCTATTGCTACAAACCAACAGCGGCAAACTGCTTTGTGTCCGATTGTTGCTGGCTGGAGCTTGGTTAGCAATCGTCCTGGTTTGGGGGAAAGGACAAAACCTGGTTATAGAATGGCCACTCTTTGCACTCAGCTTGGCAATCCTGGCCACATTTTCACTGGGTAGCCATGCCGCAGCGGTCGTTGGCAGCGGATGGGCCATGCTGGTTGACTTTGTCCATCTAGGTGCAGCGGCGATTTGGCTCGGTGGATTGACCTTGTTGGCGCTGTTGCTCTGGAACCTACGTGGTCAACCTGCCAAGGAGGATGGCATCGCCCTTCGGCAGACCGTACAGCGCTTTTCAGCCGTTGCCACCTTGGCAGTCTTTGTGCTGGCGTGCAGTGGACTTTTCAGCACGCTGGTGCAACTCAAATCGCTTGACTTGCTCTGGACCAGCCTCTACGGTTGGGTGCTGCTGGCCAAGCTGGCACTGATGGCATTTACTTTGGTCATTGCGCTGCTCAACCATCGCCTGGTGCGCGATTCAGCCAGTGATAGTGCTTCTGCCTGGCAATCAAGCCAATACCGCTCTTTTCTGCGCCAGGTTTGGAGCGAGTCGCTGCTTGGGCTGGTATTGATGTTGGTCGTGGCCGTACTGGTGCAGACGCCAATTCCACAACTCGCATCGACAAGTGAAGCCAAAGATTATTTCGAGACCATTCTGACTGCCGACGATCTGAACATTCACATGCAGATCTTGCCGAACCAGGTCGGGGAGAACCAGTATATCACCCACCTTTACCACACAGACGGCTCCTCGATTGGCGAGGTGCAGATGGTACGTCTCAGCTTTGAGCATCAGACCGCACAACTAGGTCAGTCCGATCTTGTCTTGAACGACCAGGGCAACGGGATCTTGAACGGCAAAGGTGCCTATCTCAACCGTGCCGGGCCATGGAATGTTTCAGTTTACATCCGCCGCCGTGGGATGGATGACACCTTGGTCAAAACCAGTGTAGAAGTGCCTGACGCAAACGCGCAAAGCGCTGATAGCCAGGTCACGCCAAGCCGGCAACCGTGGCAGAACCCGATTACGACTGTTCCAGCTATTGTGCTGATTGGGGCAGTGTTGCTGGCTTGTTTCGTAGTATTCCTACTCTTTCGACGAATCGAGAAGAACGCCTAGTATGAGTTTGTTGCAAGCTTCAAAGTTGCGCTATCACCCGTCCAGCGGACGCACCCCATGTCGGTTGCGACCCTGGCAGATCGCGCTCTCAAGCTTCTACGCAGTGCTCTTTGCCTTTGTCTTGCCCTTTGTCTGTTTCGGCAAACTTGCTGAACCTGACCATCCGCACCGTTTTCCCCATCTGGTCTTTGTCGAGCCGCCAGTTGTGGAGCCGCAAGGATGGATCTCCGCAATTGTTCAAAAAGCTGCGTTCTCGAATGCCGCCTCATCACTCTATGATCGCTTCCTGGCCCCTGCAATCCTACAGACTACAGGTCGGGCACCGCAAACGGTCAATTCAGCATCGACCCTACCCGCAGGGCGCGCCACCTCCACGTTGGTCATTTTTGAAGTATTGACGCTTATCCTGCTCTATGCCTGGGCAATCTCCCGCATCGACCATCCTCACTCCGTAATTCTCATTCCACATCCCTTCCCTGCCTCAATTACACCCACCATTCTTCTACCACCACCCAGGCAGAACATTGCCTTTCGCTAAAAATTCAACCAGACAATCCTAAAACTTTGTAAAATCTGCACACCGTACGTTTGTTGCGCTTTGTCGAGGAGCCAAACGTGATGGATAGCCATCGCTATTGCTTTAGCGTGCAACTCGGTGATTCAGACCACTTTTTTAACTTGATTGGCATTCTACTAAGCTAACACAACTTACACCAGACTTACACCAGTCCAACCTGTACAGCGGATTGGATGTAAGTCATTACCAGAAAGGACTATCGTATGAAACGTCTCAACTTCACTACTCACAGTTCACTGCGCGCATTCCTGTTTGCCGCGCTCCTAACTTCAACCACTGCGGCTTGCGCTCCCGTACAACCAGCAACGCAGACGGCACCGCAAGCTGCAGCCGCAACCGTGGCGGGGCTGGAAATCGTCGATCCTTGGGCCCGTGCCGCAGCCATGAAGGGCGAAGGCGATATGCAAGCAATGGGTAGCAGCGAGGCGATGACCGACACTGCGGCAGCCGGAGGCGGCATGGCAATGGGCGGCAGCGACGCCATGACCAGTACTGAGTCCATGAGCGGCACGATGGGGATGGGCGACAGCATGGGCATGGGTGTCGGTGGTGCGATGAGCGCCATTTATATGACGATTCACAATACCAGCAGCGAGGCAGATCGACTGATCAAAGCGCAAAGCGACGCCGCCCAGGTCGTCGAAATACACACCATGGAAGAGAAAGATGGGGTCATGACCATGCACCCCGTCGATGGCATTGACGTGCCAGCCAGCGGTGATGCCGAACTGAAACCTGGTGGCTTCCATGTCATGTTGATCGGCTTGACCCGCGACCTAACCGTGGGCGAGCAGGTTACCGTCACCCTCACCTTTGAGAAGGCTGGCGATGTGACGCTTCAGGCCGATGTGCGCGAACGAAAGTAAAGCAGTGGGACAGGTAGTCAGTCAATCAGTGGGCAGTAGAAATATCTCACTGCCCACTGACCACTGACAAATCGAGGATCTATGAATCGCAGAATTATATTGGCAATTTCCCTGCTGGTTTTGCTGTTGGGAATCGGTGGAGGTGCAGCATATGCCTGGTTGCGCCCATATCAGTCTCACGGCTTTATGCTCGACAAAGCGACACCGGCAACCGACTTCACGTTGAACGCAGCCGGCAACCAGCGCGTAAGCTTGAGTGATTATCGGGGCAAGATCGTGCTGCTCTACTTTGGCTACACCCACTGTCCAGATGTCTGCCCAACCACGATGGCCGATCTGCGTGTGGCGCTCTCTGAGTTGGAAACAAAGGCAAACGACATTCAGGTCATCATGGTTTCGGTTGACCCTGAGCGCGATTCACCCCAATGGCTAGCGGATTATGTCCACCGCTTTGATGATCGCTTCCTGGGTCTCACTGGCCCGCTTGACCAAGTCACAGAAATTGCCACCGCCTATGGCATTCGCTTCCAGAAACATGCTGGCACTGCGGCCACCGGCTATCTGATCGATCACACCGCTAAGGTGACAGTGATCGACCGCCAAGGCAACACGCGCATGTTCTTCCCCTTTGGGCTGACCTCAGAGGAAATGGCGGAAGATCTGCGCTATATGCTGTCGCTCTAGCCTTGAAGCCAGCAGCGTCTATTCATTTATTACAGGTTTGCATACTCAACCAATCAAAGGCAACTTACATGATGATCAGCAAGGTCCGCTTCTATCCTTTACTCTTGAGCTTATTTCTGCTTGCAGTGCTCGCAGCGTGTGTTGCTCCCGCAGCGCCCACTGCAAGTAGTGCTCCCGCACCTGCACCCGCCGCTGACAACAACAGCAGCCAAGCAGGCACGCTCAACACTACCTATCCGCTCACCATCAGCGATTGCAGCGGCCACACAACCACCTACAACGAAGCCCCCCAAACGCCTGTTACACTAGATCCCCAATCGTATGAAATGATGTTTTGGCTTGGGCTTGGGCAAAAGCAGATTGCCGCTGGACCGCAACCCCTGCCTGCTGTCCCCGATCAATTCAAAGAGCAGACATCCACAGTGACGACCTTGGCCAGAGCCGAAGGCGCAGACTACGTGTCCAAAGAAGTGTTGCTTGCCGCCAAACCAGATTTTGTCTATGGAGCCTATCGTAGTGGCTTTAATGGCGACACGATGTTTAGCGAAGAGGAGTGGGCCGCCAAAGGAGTGAATAGCTACTTGTCCTTTAGTGGCGGCGGCTGCAAAGGTGAAGACGCCAGCGCACCCCGTGTCAACCTGAATAAAACGTTCCTCGATATCAAAAACCTTGGCAAGATCTTCGACATTCAAGATCAGGCGAATGCGCTGATCGCCCGCATGAAAAGCGACCTGGAAACTGCGCTGAAGTCTGTGGGTGATGGCGAGAAGTTGCGCGTTGGAATGTTTGAACCAGGCGAATATTACGATGAGCGGCCAGGTGTCATGGGCGCAACTTCCACCACTAACGCCATCATCACTCTGGCTGGCGGGGTCAATGCCTTCGGCGACATAGAGGATGCTTATCAGCAGACCACCTGGGAAGAATATATCAAACGTGATCCACAGGTGATCATCGTCATTGCTTATCCTGCTGCTGCGCCCCAAGCGTGGATCGATGGAGAAAAGCTGCTGAGTGAGATGCCAGCGCTGCAGAATGTATCCGCCATTAAGGACAGGCGCTTTGTACGCCTTACTTTCCCCGAAATGGGTTTTGGCGGTGTTCGCAATGTGGACGCAGTGAAAAAGTTGGCAGAGGCACTGGCTGGCAAATAGGAAAATTCAGGCACTACACAGAGGGCATTGAGAAGACGCTGAGAGCACGGAGAAGAACTCAGAGAAAGTGTGAACTACCGATTCTGAGTTCACTCCGTAGATATCGTGGCTCTTTTGTGCATTCTGTGTCGCTAGACGATTTGAGGGCGAAAAATCTTGACAAACAGAGCAAATTTTTCAGCCCTTCCATGTTCCCTGATTTCCGTGTTTACGAAAAAAGGCTTTGTAAACACGGAAATCAGGGAACACGGAATCTTCATTTATCGGGCTTCGACGTGTCCTTCGACAAGCTCAGGACACGGACACCGAGCCTGTCGAGGTGCAGCCGAACGTTTGAGGCGCAGCTTCGCTAGATAGTTACAAAAAAAGTAACGATGGTTGATCAATCACTTTCACGGAAAACAGCGCGAACCCCTGTAGGCATTGTTGTGCTAGGCTGCCTGCTTCTGCTGCTGGTGTCCTTTACGATTTCTGTCTCATGGGGTGCGGTGGCAATTCCCTTTACCGATGTCTGGGCCATTTTGCTCAAAAAGATTCTCCACCTGGAGCCGACGAGCAACCTTGACCCTACTTATATTGACATTGTCTGGACCTTACGTGCGCCGCGCGTCGTACTCGCTGCCCTGGTCGGTGCGGGCCTGTCGCTGGCCGGTGTGGCGGCACAGGCGATGGTGCGCAATCCACTGGCAGACCCCTATGTGCTGGGCGTTTCAGGGGGTGCGTCGGTGGCCGCTGTTGCCTCCATTCTCTTCGGGCTGGGTGCCTTTGGGCTGACTTCGACGTCGAGTTCAGCCTTTGTAGGTGCCGTTCTAGCGATGCTTTTGGTGATCCTCTTTGGGCAACGGAGAGGCGTAATTTCCCCACTACGTCTGATTCTGGCCGGGGTAGCCATTGGTCATTTATTAGCGGGCATCACAAGCTTTTTGGTTCTGCAGGCCGACGACGCACAGCAGGTCTTTGGTGTTCTCTTTTGGCTGGAGGGTAGCCTGGCCCGTTCGAATTGGGACTTCCTACTCCTACCCGTGGTGGCGATCCTGGTGAGTTGGGTGACATTGTTTGCCGACGGGCACAAGTTGAACGCCTTGCTCGTCGGTGACGAGACAGCCTCCAGCCTCGGTGTCAATACCAACTACCTGCGGGGTCGCTTGCTGATCATCACGGCGCTGCTGACAGCGGTGATGGTTTCGCTATCCGGCATCATCGGCTTTGTGGGGCTGGTTGTTCCGCATATTGCGCGCTGCTGTTAGTCGGCAGTGACCATCGCCGCGTGATTCCAGTGGCAGCGATCTTTGGTGCAGGGCCTTTTTTGATCCTTGCCGATGCGATTGCCCGACTCCTGCTCGCACCGATTGAAATTCCTGTTCGGCATTGTGACTGGCGTCTTTGGTGCGCCGTTTTTCCTGTGGCTTTTGCGGCGCTGCCGAAAATCTGGTAGCAAGGGTGTAACCATGAAACTTGAATTCGACATGAAGTCCAAGTCCAAATCGGTACGATTCAACTATCGTACAAGGTGTTACGTTTCCAGATTCAAGCAGGTGAACTGGCTGGGTGATTGGTCCAAATGGCTTCAGGAAAGTCCACGTTACTACGCACAGCTTACCGGCATCTTCGTCCAGCAGCGGGAATTGTCCACGTAGGTGATGAGGATGCCTGGCAACTGCCCAGCAAAATTGCGGCAGCACTGCGGGTGGCTGCCGTACCGCAGAAGGCGTTCCAGTGAATTTGACTTTACCGTGAACGAAATGGTGGAGATGGGGCGGATTCCACACATGTCACTCTTCGGTTCGCAGTCTGTGGCGTCACAGTGTGTTGTGCGGGCGGCAATGGAGCGCGTCGGCATCCTTGAATTTGCTGATCGTCCCTTTGTCTCCTTGTCGGGCGGTGAGCGACAGCGGGTGTTGCTTGCTCGCGCGCTGGCACAGGAGACCCCAGTCCTTGTACTTGATGAGCCGACCAACCACCTGGACATTCGCCATCAACTGGAATTGCTGACCATGTTGCGTGAACTGCGTTTGACCACACTGATCGCCATCCACGACCTAAATCTGGCTGCCAGCTACTGCGATCGGCTACATCTGATGAATCACGGGCAGTTGGTAGCAAGTGGTACGCCAGAGGAAGTGCTGACACCGGAGCGAGTTGCTGAAGTTTTTGGGGTGGAAGCACAGGTGGCACACGACGAGGATGGATTGCTGCGTCTCCGCTTTCAACCTTTGGGCTGGAAGCGAAGTGAAAGAATTGCCTAAAAATAAGGAACAGGAATGGGGAAATCGGCTGAATTGCTGCTCCAGCAAGTTTCCTGCTGGCATGGCAGCAATCAAGTTGTAAACAAAGTATCGTTGCGTGTGCACGCCGGAGCGCATGTAGCGCTGATCGGTGGCAACGGATCGGGCAAAAGCACGCTGCTGCGTTCGATTTTGGGGTTACACCATCAAACAGAAGGCCAAATTACGTTGGATGGCGAGGTTGCGCAGTCGAGTACACAATGGCAACGTCGTCGGTCTCGCATCGCCTACATGCCGCAACGGCAGTCGACCGGCCACTTTCCCTTGCTGGTGCATGAGTTGCTGGCCAGCAGTGGCAGGATGGACGAGGCACGCAGCGCGGCCGAAGTGCTTGATGTCTGGCAATTTGCTCATCGTCCGCTCCATTCACTTTCCGGCGGGCAGTTGCAGCGAGCATTTCTGGCCAGGGCAATGGGCATGTTGGCAGGCGAAGCAGGCTTGCTGATTGCCGATGAACCAACCGCTGCGCTGGATTTTGCTGGACAAGCCGCGATTGCAGAGCGATTGGCAGCGCTCCCCGCCACGGTCTTGGTTGTCACCCATGACCGAGCTGTGGCCGCCCGCTGTGATCGGATGGTTGAGATGGCAGGTGGACAATTGCGCGAGGTACCTGCATGAGTGGCGATCAACTGTTACAACTCTTGCAGATGGTGCCAGTACAGCGCGCCGCTTTTGCCTTAGCCATCGCCAGCATCGGCATGCCGATTGTTGGGGTCTATGTGGTGGGGCTGAACATTGTGGCGGTGCGTTTTGCCATGATGCATGTGGCACTGCTTGGTATTGCTTTGGGGCTGTTACTTGGCATCGAACCTACCCTCTGCGCACTCTGTCTTTGTGCAATGACTGGGGCAGCGGTGACCCCAGTGGCTCGGCGTCCTGGGCGGCTTTCCGATGCAATGGGGCTGGTGATGACGTTGGCTATTGCCGGGGCACTCTTCACCCTATCGCTTTCTGGTGTCAATGCCAATGGTGCCTTTGAGTTGCTCTGGGGGTCGATCCTGGCGACACGGCGCAACGATGTGATCATATTGCTGCTGATCAGTGGGCTGACGGTGGCAATCTACCTATGGCAGCGGCGCAACCTGACGCTACTGCTCTACGACCGTGAACTGGCGCTCTGTTCAGGCGTAGACGTGGAACGGTTGACCCTGTTGTTGCTTATCCTAGTGGCGGTTGCCATCGCTGCCGCCGTACGTTTGACCGGTGCGCTGCTGGTCGATTCGATCACGTTGCTGCCGGCCCTAGCCGCGCGTAACCTCAGCCATTCCTTTTCCGGCATGGTGCGCTGGGCGGTTGTGATTGGGCTGGTTGGCAATTTGCTCGGCTTTTTGCTTACTTTGGTTTTCAACCAGCCGCCAGGGCCAATGTTGGTGCTGGTGGTTGGGTTGTTCACAATTGTCACTTATTTCGTAAAACCGACCCCACCCTAGCCCTCTCGTTCGGCTGAGACGTTCGGCGAGCTCAGTCGAGCCGCTCACGTCGAAGCCAAACGAGGGAGGGGATTGTCACGGGATGGATACAGTGTCGTTTCTGTCCACTAGACGTGACATAACCTATTTTTCGTAGGTGCGGTTTGTAACCGCACGTTCTCGGAGTAATCCACATTGTGCGGCTAAAAGCACGCACCTACGAAAACGATTCACTGAACGGCAGTGAGGGCTAGGGTGGGGTTCACTCAAAGGAAGAATCACATGAAATCTCATTTTCGCAGTTCCGCTTGGCTTGCACTACTGATACTGATCGGCTTGTTGGGCGGGTGTGCTCCAGTTGCACCCAGTGCCCCCGCAGCAGTACCGGCTTCTGGCGGCCTTAAGATCGTTGCCTCGACCAGTTGGGTAGGTGCTTTGGCTGCTGCCGCTGGGGCAACCGACATCACAGTCATCGCCCCCAGTAGCGTCCAACATCCGCCGGACTATGATCCAAAACCGTCGGACTTGGTTGCGGTTGCCAATGCCGATTATGTGTTGATGGCTGGCTATGAAGGTTTTGCGCAACGCTTGCAGGAAGCAGTCGGCGGCGATCCAAGCAAGGTGATCACCGTGACCACCGAATACTCCCCACCTGCCATCCATGCCGAGGTGAAACATCTGGGCGAGTTGTTTGGCACAAGTGCCACTGCCGATGCCTTCTTGAGCAAATTCGACAGCGAGTATACCCGTCTCTCGGACGAAGTGAAGGCGGCGCTGGGTGATCGTAAACCGGTGGTCGTTACCCATCTCTTTATGACACCCTGGGTCTTCTTTGCCGGGCTGGAGCCAGCCGGCATGTATGGTCCCGCGCCGATGACAGCAGATGAACTGAAGGCTTTAGCAGATAAAAAGCCAGAGTTCATCTTTGAGAATGTACACATGGGGGGCGGCGAGCCACTAGTTGAGGCCACCGGGGCGAAAAAGATCGACCTGGTCAACTTCCCGGTCAAGGGGCTAGATCTCTTCGAAGTGTTTGAGACGAATACCAAGACATTACTGGCTGCCTTTGGCGGCGAGGCAGCAGCTTCTGCCAGCAGCTATCCCGTGACGATTGAGAACTGCGGTCGCAAACTCACCTTTGAGAAAGCGCCTGAACGGGTCGTGAGTTTGTGGCAACCGCAGAATGAGCTTTTGCTGGCGTTAGGCGTACAGAAACATATCGTAGCCTTTGCTGGGATGTATGCCCCGCTGCCCGACGATCTGGCAGAAGCGGCCAAGGGCATTCCTAGCCTTGGCGAGTCAATGGACTGGCCCTCCAAAGAAGTACTGCTGAGCCAGCAACCTGACCTGATTATTTCTGAGTTGATGGAAGGCTTTGCCTTTGACCCGGCCCAAGGACGGGCAACCGTGGCAGAACTGGAGGCAGACGGGATTCAGGTTTATTCGGCCAGCGCCTGTACCATCGCCGATTATCCCAACAAGCGCATCGAAACGGTTTATGGCGATCTGGAAAATCTGGGCAAAATCTTTGGCGTCGCTGATCGGGCACAGGCGTTGATCAGTGATATGAAGGCCCGACAGGCGGAGATTGTCGCTAAAGTGGCCGACCTGCCCAAGGTACGTGTCGCTTTTTACAATGGTGGTGAAGGGCCGCTCAATATCCTCTCTGGTGGTGTTTGGGGCGATACCATCACCCAAGCCAATGGCGAAAATGTCTTCCCGAACGATGTCTTTCAGGTCAGCGTTGAGGAGTTTGCTGCGGCTCAGCCCGAAGTGATCATCATCGGCACCTATCCGGGGCAGGAAGCAGAGCCTTCGATCGCCTTCTTACAAAAAACTTTTCCGAATGTGCCGGCAGTACAAAATAACCGGCTTTACCCCGTGCCGACGGTAGAGACCGAAGCGACGACGCGCATCATCGACGGCTTCGAGAAGATCGCAAAGGCAATTCACCCAGACGCCTTTCAATAATGGCAAGCGGTCTTGAGAACAGCACTCGCTAACGTCGCAGCCAGATTCCCGCTGGTCACATTCGTGAGAATGCGACCAGCGCAAATTAACTGGTTTCATGAACAATATGGACCCGTTCGGCATCGTGATGGCAGAAGGAACCGGGAGCACGAACAATGCAAGTGGCTATCTTACTCTATGATCGGTTTACCGCACTTGATGCGGCAGGTCCCTTTGAAGTCTTTGCTAGCCTTTACGGGGCGAAGGTACATTTTATCGCTGAAACGGCCGGGATCTTTCGAAACGATATTGGTGCGCTCCAAGTGAGGGTCGACCATACACTTGCCGACTTGCCCAATCCAGACATCATTGTTGTGCCTGGTGGTCCCGGTTATCTAGCGATAATGAAAAACAAACAGGTGCTGACCTGGTTACGCAATGGCCACGCCACATCGCGTTGGACAACCTCAGTCTGTACCGGGGCGTTGATTCTCGGTGCAGCCGGGTTATTGCGTGGTTTGCAAGCAACGACACATTGGAGAACATCAGCCGACCTTGCCCCGTTGGGCGCGACTTATGTACAAGAACGCTATGTCGCTCAGGGCAAGATTGTCACCGCTGCAGGCGTTTCAGCCGGGATCGATATGGCGCTCTTTGTCTGTCAACAACTGACTGACTTGCCTACCGTGGCGGCGATTCAACTTGCCATCGAATACAGACCAGAGCCACCCTTGCCAATGATCACGCCGCCGACCCGTTTAAATGAATTAACCGTGTACGATTGGCGCGTCCTGGAGCAGCGGCGCGGGCGATCATCCTAATACAGATTGAGATAACGAGGTGAAGAATTGGCTGAATCACAACTTACACAAATCTACAATTTCCTCCCTATAAACGAACGCTGGGCTACGGCCGGGCAGCCAACCGCCGCCCAGTTTGTCGCCATTCAGCAAGCAGGCTACGAAGTGGTAATCAACCTGGCCATGCCCGATTCGCCGAATGCATTGGCAGGTGAAGAGCAGTTGGTGGAAGCGCTCAACATGGCGTACTGCTTGATCCCTGTCGTCTGGGAAGCACCAACTGAAGCAAAGCTAAAGCAGTTCTTTCGCATGATGGATGCACATGAAGGCAAAAAGCGCTTTGTGCACTGTATTGCCAACATGCGCGTCTCGGCCTTTAGCTTTCTCTATCGGGTGATTCGGCTTGGCGTTCCGATTGAGCAGGCGGAACGGGAACTTTTTCAGATCTGGCATCCCAATCCGATCTGGCAGAGTTTTATTAATAGCGAGCTAGAAAAACGAAATATACCAGGGATTGATTTCAATGCGAGTAAGGAAGCACAGATATGACCTATTCACTTCGCCATAGCGGAGCAACCGTTTACGTTGTCCTTTTACTGATTCTGGCTGGTTTTGGCGTCGACGCTGCTGCCAATAGTGCGACGTTAATCCCTGCGGCATTACCCTTTGCACTCATCTTGATTCTTGGTTTGCGCTTGATCGGAGCAAAAGGAGAACAGATTGCTTGGGCAACATTTACCGTTTGGTTGGGCAGCACCTATCTGCAAACCAACAGTCCACTAGAGTATGGTTTGCTTTTGCTCTACGTCATTCTGGCCGTGTTGGGTATCTTCAATTCGCCCTACCTGTTGGCGGCGGCTTGGCTCTTCCATCCGGTCTGGGATTTTCTACCGCGTGACCTGCCGCCGCAACTCGTCGATCTGCCCACGGCTTGTATCCTGTTCGATATTCCAATCGGACTTTATCTGCTTTGGGGAACACGAACAGCGCGTTTTCAGCCCTTTGTGGATCAGTCAGATGCAGCGTGGTTGAGAAATTCTGCCAAGACCCTCTATGTCGTGATCGTGATCGCCTGCTTTTCCTATGCCATCGTTGCAGCAGCGCAAGCCGGTGCATTGCTCTGGCTTGCAGTGCCGCTGGCACTGCTACTGATCGCAGCGCTGTACTTTCTAGGGTCAACACCTGAACTATTAGCCTGGGCAGCCGTGACCGGTTGGGTTGGGATGACCTACGCCCATACTGGCGGCATGAGCGAAGCGCTGCTCTTTTTTGCGTTTGTTGCGCTCTCGGCGCTCGGCACCTTTCGTTCGCCCTGGTATCTAGCCCTGGCCTGGTTGCTCTTTATCCCGTGGAACTTTGTACCACACAACATCCCGCCATCGTTTACCAACTTTTCCCTTGCTTACTCACTCTTCAACCTGCCAGTGACGCTCTATTTAGGGTGGGGAGCCAAAACGAAACGTTGGTTGCCATTTATCTAGTTTCACAATTCCATCAAACACGTCTAGGAGATTGTATGTTAGAACAACGCTGTACAACGCTACGTTGGTTGACTGTCTTATTTGTGGTGGCGCTGGTGTTCGCTGCTTGTGCGCCGATTGCACCAGCAACGCCCACCACTGCAAACAGTGAGAGCAGTACAACCGGCAATCTCGCCGGCTTTCCTCTCACAATTGAAAACTGTGGGCGTACGCTCACGATCAGCAAGCCACCGGAACGAGTACTGACGACCTGGCAAGCGCCGCCTGAACTGCTCGTAAAACTCGGCCTGGGCGACAAAATTGTTGGCACAGAAAATGCGCTGCAATTTCCACCGCCAGCAGATATAGCCGAGGCTTATGCCAAGGTGCCTGTTTTGGCCAAACAGGCCGCGTCCAAAGAAGCGATCATCGCCGCCAAGCCAGACTTTATTATTTCCTCGTTCCTGGCCTGGGACTTTGACCCTAAAGCAGATCGACCTACGTTGGATGAACTGAGCGCTCTGGGAGTCCAGGTTTTCGGGTTGCGCGACAACTGTACTGCCGATAGCCATGTCACGTCGGTTGAAATGTACGAAGACATGATCACCATCGGGCGCATCTTTGGCGTGGAAGAGCGGGCACAGACATTGGTCGATCAGATGAAGGCACAGATCGCCGACGTAGAAAAGAAAGTGGCTGGCAAGACCGTGGTCAAAGTCTTTTTTGATGCAGGCGGCGAAGGCCCCGTTGGTACGGCAGGCGCCGGTTTGCAAAATGAGCAGATCAACATCGCAGGTGGGGTCAATGTCTTTGCCGACCATGCCAACTACTACGAAGAGGTCAGCCTGGAGGAAGTGGCAGCCCGACAGCCAGAAATCTTTGTGGTTGACACCTGGGATGACCCGACCTACATCAATGGCCGCTCGGAATGGCTGATCAAGACCTTCAGCGAAACACCAGTCAAGCAAAGACAAACGCTTTGTCGAAATCCCAGGCATCTACATCTACTATGGCGGCATTCGTTATGCCGACGGCATTGAAAAGATGGCGAAAGCCTTTCATCCGGAAGTATTTAATTAATGATCTAGCAAAGCTGTGCCGCAAATGTTCGGCTGAGGCTCATAAGGACAGAAATCAAAGTACACGATAGGCTTTAGCAATTTGCTCTGATTGTACTAATTTTGCGACTATCAGACTTTAGTACCTTTATCACAAAATCCTTGAACAAACCTCAAGAAAAATTTCTCGCAAAGGCGCACCCAGAGGGTACCCGGCCCGCAGGGGTTTCCATTGCGCTCTCTGCGCCTTTGCGAGAGACTTTGGGTTTTGGCTTGTCTAGGTTAGGAGAGATACACATGACTTACCGTAAACGCGGATATAAGTTTTCGATGTTTGCTCTGCTATTTACATTGCTGCTGGTTTTGGTTGGGTGTAGCAAGCAAAGTGATGCACAGGACAATCCGCTCTATCTGAAAATTAAGCTAATCGCGCCCCCAGTTGCGACAGATAAGCCTTATCAAATCGTACAATTGACCGACAGCGCCGGGCAACCTGTCACAGATGCTACAGTCAACCTGGAAGGGAATATGACTCATGCTGGTATGGCACCCGTGATAGGGGATAGTGTCACGGATGAGGGAGATGGTAAAGCGGATGGGCACTATCAGGCACCGATCCAATTGGATATGCTTGGTGATTGGGTAGTTACAGTCGTTGTGAATACAAAGGATGGCACAACGATCAACCAGGATATACCAGTACAGGTGAACGAACAAGGCATCAAAATCAGCCAGTAATTCATGCAGAGGACCGTATCAATAAGACGAGGAACGTATTATGCCAAATAAAACTGTCCTGGCACCCGCCATGCATTGTGAGCAGTGCAAAGCCAGGATCGAAAGCGAAATTGCCAAACTGCCCGGCGTCGATGGGGTCTATGCCGATCTCGCCAGCAAAAGCGTGCATGTCTCATGGAATGCCCCGCAAGCGTGGCCCACCATCGCCGATCGCTTAAGCGAACTAGGCTACCCGCCGCAGCCGCTCCATGAGATCAAGCGTCATGTGGCGATTGTACTTTACGATGGCTTCACTGCGCTTGATGCCGTTGGCCCCTACGAAGTGCTGGTCAGCCTGCCCGATACCCAGGTCCATTTCATCGCCGATCAGCATGGCACGGTCTGGACCGATACCGGACAGTTGGGGCTAGTTGCCACCGCTACCTGGGACGAGCTGCCTAACCCACAGATCATCCTGATCCCTGGCGGGTCGGGCACGATGAAGGCGGCCCAAAACCAGGCTCTCCTCACCTGGTTGAAAGGCGCACACGCAACTTCCGAGTGGACAACGTCGGTCTGTACTGGGGCCTTTGTACTAGGGGCTATCGGTATTTTGCAAGGGTTGGACGTGACCACGCACTGGGGATCGCGTGACTATATCCAACAGTACTGTGGCGCAAACTACGTGGCACAGCGCTTTATCCAACAGGGAAAAATCATCACTGCGGCGGGCGTCTCTGCCGGGATCGATATGGCGCTCTTCCTGGCCGAAAAGTTGAGCAATACGCAGACGGCGCAGGCTATTCAACTTGCCTGTGAATATGACCCGCATCCCCCTTTACATGCCGGCGACTGGACCGAGGCGAATGTCGAACTGGTCGAAGAAGCCAATCGGGTGGTGATGAGCTATCGCACGAATCCGGCTTGAGAAGCACCATACAATCTCCAAATGCAATTGCTTTGAAACCAGAAGTTTTGGCTGTCCGAAAACTTCTAGTTTCAAGCAGAGCAAACCAGAGGAGACAAACAGACGATGCAAAGATCTTCACGCTTTTTCATAATTTCCGTGGTAATTGTTGCCTTGCTGGCAGCCTGTGTGTCGGCGCAGACGATACTGGCGTTATTTCAGTAGGGTTCATAGGATTTTGGTTAAACGATGACTACCATACCCGTAGATTCTCTCGTGGCAGCGAATGCGAGCGCAAAATCACGCAAGGCTGCGCTATTTTGGACATTACAAATAGGACTGCTGATTGCCCTGGTACTTGCCATTCTCTTTGCCGTGAGCATTGGCGCGGTGAAGATTCCCTTGGCGGTGACGACACAGGTGATCAGCAGCCACCTGTTGCCGGGCTGGGTGGCACCGGTGGCCGACCCGACGCAGGATCAGATCATCTGGGTCTTCCGTTTGCCGCGCGTGCTGCTGGCGGTGGTTGTCGGTGCCGCACTGGCGGTGAGCGGCACGGCGTTGCAGGCGATGACGCGCAACCCACTCTCCGATCCCTATATCTTTGGTGTTTCGTCGGGGGCGTCGGTCGGTGCCGTGCTGGTGATCACGCTGGGATCGGCTGTGGTGGGCGGCATCTCGCTCTCGATGGCGGCCTTTGTGGGTGCGCTCTTATCAATGATTTTGGTCTATCTGCTGGCGCAACAGAGTGGACGGGCATCACCGATGCGCCTCATATTGGCCGGGGTGGCGCTTGGCTATGTGCTCTCGGCGGTGACAAGTTATCTGGTCTTGCGCAGTGCGACACCAGGCGGCGGCGCAGCAGCCGTGCTGACCTGGCTGGCGGGCAGTTTGGGCGGCGCCAAGTGGGAATATCTTGGCCTGCCCAGCGCCGTGGTAGTGTTGACGACCATTCTCTTGCTGGCGCAGGCGCGCCCACTCAACGCACTGCTGGCCGGTGACGAAACGGCCACCGGGCTGGGCGTCAATGTCGAGCGTTTTCGCCAGCAACTTTTTGTGGTTACGTCGCTGCTGGTCGGCGTGGTGGTAGCAGTGAGTGGGGCGATTGGCTTTGTCGGCTTGATGATCCCCCATCTGGTGCGCATGGTCGTCGGGTCGGATCACCGGCGGGTGTTATCCACGGTGGCGCTGCTCGGTGGCGTCTACCTGGTGCTGGTCGATCTGGTCGGGCGCACGATCATGGCCCCGCAAGAGTTGCCGGTGGGGATTGTGACGGCGGCGCTGGGTGGGCCGTTTTTTCTGTGGCTGTTGCGGCGGCGCGGGTGACAGGGTGAGGGGGTGACAAGGTGAAATTGGCAGTTAATGAAGTGAGTGTAGTGATTGATAGTCGCCGCATTGTCGAAGAGATTGGTCTCCATGTCGAGCCGGGAGAGATCGAGGGATTGAATTGCCGGTCGGCGTGATCACAGCCCTCCTTAGCGACTCCTTTTTTCTCTGGTTGATGCGTACCGCCAACCGGTAGGGTGATAAAGGAATCTGGTTCCCACGCTCTGCATGGAACGAGCAAGTATGGAGAGTAAAAATAAATGAAACGTGACAATACAATGACACGGCGATTCTTAATGGATGCGGGCATCACAGCAGGCATGCGTGTGCTTGAGATCGGCTGTGGCAATGGAGAGGTTACCCAGGAATTAGCGGAACTGGTCGGCCCGTCCGGCAGCGTGGTGGCGCTCGACCGCAATGAAGGCGGGTTGGCGATGGCGAGCGAACGGATGAAGGAGCAAGGGATCGCGCATGTGCGCTTTGCGGCTGCCGATGTAACCAGAGATTTAGCGGCGCTGACGGCACTGCAGGGTGAGCCATTCGACGCCTTGGCCGGTCGTCGCGTGTTGATGTATTTGCCAGACCCGGCTGCGGTGCTTAGCTGCTTGGCCGGACGACTGCGCAGCGGGGGATTAGTAGTCTTTGAAGAAACGGATTCGACGATGGTCCCCGCCCGCATCGCACCGCTGGCCGCTCACGATCAAGTAACGGCGTGGCTTAGACGGATGCTCATTGCCGAAAACGCCAACCCCGCGATGGGGTTCGCCTTGCCGGCCACGCTGGTACAGGCGGGACTGCGCTTTGCACAAATCCGGGCCGAGGCGGTGATTCTCGGTCAAGGCACCCAGTTTCCGTACCCCGTGCTGCTGAAGATGATGCAGCCCCGGCTGGTCGCGGCCGGCATTGCCACCCAGTCAGAGGTCGATACGCTGGTGGATCAACTGGATGCTGAGTCCCGCGACCCTACAAACGTCTATATCGGGGCCATGAGCTTCTGCGCCTGGGCGTACAAGCCGTAACGGTGGTTTCGTGGCGTGTACCGCTTTCCCCCTGCGGAACTGCATCATGAGGAATGGTTTAGCCATCTTAGGACTTACGCACGGTCCGGCGGCTGAGCGGGTACCCACGGGGCGCGAAACCAGAGGACCGTACGTAAGTCCTACACCCTGAGCACCTTATGCTGTTGGGGCGATGTTACTTAATACAAGAGTTAGTAATCTTCAATTTTATTATGGAGACTTACCCATCATGACGATTCAAGCAACGGTCGATTGGCAGGGCTGGATGCAGCGTTGGGATGACCAGCAGACCGGCTATCTGCCCGACCGCGAAGAACGCTTCAACGCGATGTTTCAGGTGTTGCACACGTTATTGCCGCCGGATTTTGTGGCGCTTGACCTGGCGTGCGGGCCAGGCTCGATCAGCCAACGACTGTTGACGCGCTTTCCCCAGGCCCGCAGCGTAGCGGTCGATCTCGACCCGGTGCTGCTGACCCTGGGCCAAAACGCCCTGGGTGATATGAACGGTCGCCTACGCTGGGTGGAAGCGGATCTCTCCCAGCGTGAGTGGGTGGACAAAGTGGGTGAAGGACAATTCGATGCCGTCTTGAGTACGACCGCTCTGCACTGGTTACGGGCAGGACACCTGGTGCAGCTTTTTAATACGCTAGCGAAAGTGATACGCCCCGGTGGGGTCTTCCTCAATGGCGACAATATCCCGTTCGGACCCCAGTTCCCAACCTTTGACCAGGTCGCCAAAAGCGTAGACCAGGCGCAACAAGCCGATGCCTTTACGCGGCACGGGGTGGAAAACTGGGAAAATTGGTGGGAAGCGATTGCTAAAGAACCAGGCATGGAGCCGCTACTCGCCGAACGCAAGCGCCGCTTTACCCCAACGAATCACGCCCCTGACGATTCGCAAAACCCAATCTCGGAGTTTTATCAATCCGCGTTGCGCAACGCCGGCTTCCGCGAGGTCGGCGTGATCTGGTGTAACTTGGACAATCAAATCATTATGGCAGTACGCTAACAAGGAGCGAACAAGTGAAAAACAAACAAGTATATTGGTTTAGTGTGTTGATGTTGGTTGCCGTTTTGCTGGCGGGTTGTATTGCCGCACCCACCGGCGGAGGCGCGCCAACCACTAATGAGGCAAATGTCGAACAGACCTTTATCGTCGCTTCCACCAGGGATGTGGGTGAATTGAACCCGCATAACTACGGTTCCAGTTTTCCGGCGTTAGACATGGTTTATGAACCACTGGTGCGCTATGCTGCTGATGGCACGCTACAACCGGGTTTGGCCGAGTCGTGGACGCACTCTGAAGATGGCTTAACCTGGAGCTTCAAACTGCGCCAAGGGGTCACCTTTCACGATGGCACACCCTTCAACGCCGCGGCGGCCAAGTGGAATCTAGAACGCTGGGTCGGCAACGAGGATCACAACTGGCTGCCCACAACCAATCTGATTGATTCGATTGAAACGCCGGATGAGTACACCCTCGTCCTCCACACCAAAGAGTTTTACTATGCCCTGGTGCAGGAATTGGCATTGGTGCGCCCGGTGCGTTTTCTCAGCCCCAACGGGGTGGATGCGACTGGCGCCTTCGTCAAAGCGATTGGCACCGGGCCGTGGCAGTTACAAGAGTATGTCAAGGATCAGCGCGCCGTCTTTGTACCCTATCCCAACTATTGGGGAACCAAGCCAAAACTGGACAAAGTGGTCTTCGATGTCATCCCCGACCCGCAGACCCGGGTGGCGGCGCTGTTGAGCGGCGAAGTCCACCTGATCGGCGGTGAAAATTTGGGCAGCATCCCGCTGGAAAGTGTGCTGGCGTTGCGTAATAATGCCGATGTCGCGCTATTGACCGGCGAAGGCAGCACCAGTTTTGTCATGCACATGAACTACCAACGCGCCCCTTTTAATGACCCCAAAGTGCGCGCGGCCATCAACCACGCCATCAACCGCGAGGGGATTGCCAAACAGGTCTTTAGCGGGCTGGCTTCCCCAGCCACGGGCCTGTTCCCGGCCACCATTCCCTACGCTGGTAGCCCTCTGCCCGAAACCTACACCTTCGACTTAGAAAAGGCCAAGAGTCTGCTGGCGGAAGCCGGTTGGACACCCGGCAGCGATGGGTTGGTGAGCAAAGATGGCAAACCCTTGCAAGTGCGCTTAGTAGCGGATAGTGAGGCCTTCCCGCAGGTTAAATCGATGGCAGAGGTCGTGCAAGCCAATCTACAAGCGATTGGCATCGGCGTCGAGATTCGCCTATTCGAGTATGAAGCCTGGCGCGCCGCCATCGCCGCCGATGAGTTTGAGCTGGACATTTTGCTTACCTGGGGCGCGCCTTATGACCCCCATTCTAGCCTGACTGCCTTTTTCAAAACTGGCTATACCACAAGCGCTGGACAGATGTTTAACAGCCCCGAACTGGACAAAATCCTCACCGCCATCAGCAGTGAAAAAGACGATACCGCGCGTCAAGCCGCTTATGATGCCTTCTGGCGCAATCTGGATGAAAACGCCGCCGTGGCGCCGCTGGTCTATTCGCAACGTATCTATGCACTGCGTAAGAATGTGAGCGGCTTCGAACTGGCCGGCACTGAATACGAACTTGCGCTCCAGAATGTGACGATCAGCGCGCCATGATGCGTTTTCTGTTACGGCGGGCGGCAGGTATGGTCGCAACCCTGTTCGCTACTAGCCTGCTTACCTATCTGTTGCTCTTCCTGGGCGATGGCGATCCGGCGGCAGTGATTGTGGCGCGGCGCACAGGCGTAATGCCCAGCGCCGCGCAGATCGCCCAGGTGCGCGCCCAATACGGGCTGGACCGCCCGGTGATCATGCAATATGCCGCCTGGCTGGGACAGGTGGTGCGCGGTGATTTTGGTTACTCCATTCGCACCGGTCAGCCGGTGTTGGTGGAGATTGGGGCGCGGCTGGGAACGACCTTGGCCTTGGCTGGGTTGACAATGGGGGTGACGGTCGGGCTTGGCTTGGCGATTGGTCTGATAGCAGCCTTCTACGAAGGGTCGCGCTTTGATCAAGTGACGCGCTTGCTGGCCTTGATCGGCGTGGCTGTGCCCAATTTCTGGTTGGCGTTTCTGCTGATCCTGCTCTTTGCCGTCTATCTGCACTGGCTCCCTTCGCATGGCGTGAGTCAGCCGACCAGTGTGATCCTGCCGGTGGTGACGTTGGCTTGCGCCAATGTCGCCACGCTCAGCCAGTTGACCCGTTCGCTGCTGCGCACAGTCCGTCATCAGGATTTTGTACGCACCGCCCGCGCCAAGGGGCTCAGCACCCGCACGACTTGGTTGCGTCATGCGCTGCCCAATGTATCCGCACCACTCTTGACGCTGGTGGCCAGCCAGTTTGCCAACATTGCCACTGGCGCGGTGATTATCGAGACGATCTTTGCCTGGCCCGGGATCGGCAACTTTTATCTGTTGGCGGTAAGTTTTCGCGACATTCCTGTGATCCAGGCCATGGTGCTGCTCTTCGCCGCTATCTTTGTTGGCATCAACTTCCTGGTCGATCTGGCCTATGCCTGGTTCGACCCACGCATTCGTCTGGCATAAATTATGGCATCTCTCTCGGCATCCTTAGCCACCACTTCAGCCCGGCCACTCCGCCAGCGGCGGGCTGGGTGGCGCTATCCCTGGTTACTGGTTGGGCTGCTGGCGCTGTTAGGGCTATTGTTGACAGCGCTGTGTGCGCCGCTGCTGGCACCCTATGATCCAGCCGCTCAGGATTTAAATATAGGCATGTCCACGCCGTCGCTGGCACACCCGCTCGGCACTGATCAACTGGGGCGTGATCTGTTGAGCCGGCTGCTGTGGGCAGGGCGCAGTTCGCTTACGGTGGTGTTGAGCATATTGGCCTGCTGTCTGCTGCTGGGGTCATCGATTGGTCTCGTCGCTGGTTATGTGGGCGGTCTGACCGATGAACTGTTGATGCGTGGGGTTGATCTCTTCCTGGCTTTGCCTGGTTTTCTGCTGGCATTGGCATTGGTCGGTGCGCTGGGACCAGGTCTCTTCACGTTGATGCTGGCATTGACCATCACCTGGTGGCCGACCTATGCTCGCCTGGTGCGCAGCCAAACTCTGACGCTGCGCAGCGCCGACTATCTGCTGGCGGCCCAAGCCATCGGCGCTGGACATGGACAGATCATGCGCCGCCATTTGACGCCAGCCTTGATTGGACCAGTGCTGGTGCAGATCAGTCTGGATATCGGTCATCTGATCTTGACGATTGCGGCCTTAGGCTTTCTGGGGTTGGGCATCCAACCACCGTCCCCGGAATGGGGTGTGATGCTCGTCGACGCACGTCCGTATATGCAAGTTGCGCCCCATCTGGTGCTGGCGCCGGGGCTAGCGATCTTTGGCACAGTGTTGAGTGCCAATCTGGTGGCCGACGGGCTGGAGCAGTGGTTGAATCCGTGGAAATAAGCGAAAACCAGGAACGTGGTGACAGCCCGTTGTACTGACAAACTGAGGTAAATCATGCAATTAGAAGTTAATAACGTTGCAGTTCAAATCGAAAGTCGGCGGATTGTGAAGGAGATTGCGCTCCATGTCGAGCCAGGGGAGATCGTCGGCTTAATCGGACCGAACGGCAGCGGGAAATCAACGTTGCTGCGCTCGATCTACCGGCTGTTGCGACCGGTGGCGGGCTATGTGCAACTAGGTGGCGATGACATCTGGAAGCTCAGCGCACGCGAGTCGGCGCGACGCACCGGTGTCGTTGTGCAGGAGACGCCGAGTGATTTCGAGTTCACCGTACGCGAAGTGGTGGAGATGGGACGCACACCGCACAAGGGCTTGCTGGAAGCGGACAACCAAGGCGATGAGCAGATTGTGCAGGAAGCGCTGCATCGGGTCAACATGGCTGAATTTGGCGAACGCAGCTTTAACACACTTTCTGGCGGCGAAAAGCAGCGCGTGTTGGTGGCGCGGGCCTTGGCGCAACAGCCGAAACTATTGGTGCTGGATGAGCCGACCAATCATCTCGACATCCGCTATCAACTGGAAATTCTCAACTTGGTGCGCAGCCTGGGTATCACGACCTTGGTCACCTTGCACGATCTGAATCTAGCCGCCGCCTATTGCCACCGGCTTTATCTGTTAGCAGCGGGGCGCATCGCCGTAGCTGGTGCGCCGGAGGAGGTATTGACGCCGCAATGGGTACGTTCGGTCTATGGAGTGGACGCGGTGCGCGGGCAACATCCGATCACTGGGCGCTTGCAGTTGGCTTTTGTGGCAGCAGATCGCTAAGCGAAATTATGACCTCCCCCTTGGTCCCTCTCTAACTTGGAGAGGGACCAAGGGGAGGGTGCGTAAGTCCTATGCATTAAAAATTAAAACAGGTACGACAAACAATAAAAAAGGAGAATATTTCAATGAAAGTTTCAACCAAATTGTTGGGTGGGTTGCTGGCATTGGCGCTGTTGCTGGCGGCTTGCGTGCCAATTCAAGCCCCCTCCGCTCAACAGGCCGACAGTAGTAATGGTCAAAGTGCGGCTGGCTACCCTGTCACTATTGAAAGTTGTGGCCGAACCATGACTTTTACCAAGCCACCGGAACGGGTCTATACCACCTATTGGAACAGCGCCGATTTGCTGATCCGCCTCGGTCTCGGTGACCGGGTGATCGCCAATGCCTATCAGGGCGACACCCAAGGTGGTGATATTGCCGAGGCGTACAACCAGATCCCCAACCAATTTGCCAAGTACCCTGCCAAAGAGGAAGTTTTCGCGCTCAAGCCCGACCTGATCCTGGCTTCCTACGACACCTTCGACTTCCGTCCGGAGACTGGCACCCCAGCGCTAGAGGATGTGCTTGCGGCCAATATTCCTGTCTACAGCATGAGTACTGAGTGCGGTAGCGGCAAGGCTACCGAAGCGACCTTTGCCATGTTCTACGAAGATGTGCGCAATGTCGGCAAAATTTTCGGCGTGACAGAACGCGCCGAAGCCTTGGTGCAGGAGATGCAAACACGCATCGCTGCTGTGCAGGCTAAGGTAGCCGGACGTCCCGTTGTCAAGGCGTTGATCTACTACGGCGGCGAGGGGCCATTGGGGGTTTTCACTAACGGCGTCTACGGAGATATTCTCAAGTTGGCTGGCGGCGAGACGATCTTCCCGGACACCGATAATACAGCGCCACAAGTCAGCATCGAAGAAGTTGCTGTGCGCGCCCCAGAGGTTTTCCTCTGTATCGAATATGGTACATCGTTTGCTGATATGCAGGCATTTCTCTTCAAGACCTTTCCCAACTCACCGGCCGGCCAAAACCAACGGGCTGCCCTTGTGCCGGATGGCACCACGCCGGCTAGCTACCGCACCGTTGCAGCAATCGAGGCGTTTGCCAAAGTCTTTCATCCAGAGGCGTTTCAGTAAGTACTGCTGATTGAAAAGTCACGAGCTAGTGCTCGCTATGCTCTTTTCGGTGAGCGAATACAAAAACATTTACAACCAACAATATCCAGGAGAACATACCAATGAAAGTGTCAAATAAGTTGTGGGGTGGGTTGCTGACGGCGAGTTTGTTGCTGGCAGCCTGTGCCCCGGTCCAGCCAGGATCTTCCCAACCAGCAGCCAGCGCAGACAACCAAAGTGCAACCGGCTACCCCGTCACTGTCACCGACTGCGGCGGTCGCGAGACCACCTACACTAAGGCACCGGAGCGGGTGGTGACGCTCGACCCTGCCGTCACCGAATCGTTGTTGCTACTAGGACTGAAGGACAAGATCGTCGGCTTTACCGAGTTTCAAGAGGCTGGTCAACGCTGGGCAGTTACACAGGCCGAGATGGATGCGTTACACGTCATCAACGAAAACATGATGTACCCATCCAAAGAGGCGATCGTCGCTCTTTCGCCTGACCTGGTCACGTCGGTCTATCCATCTGCGCTGTTGGAGAACAAGGAACTGCCCGACCGCGAAGGTTGGACCAAGTTGGGGGTCAACTCCTACCTGATGCAGGGTGAATGCCATCTTTCGACGACGCCGGTGACCGATTTTTCACTGCTTTACGCCGACCTGCGCAACTTTGGGGCGATCTTTGGCGTGAAGGATCGGGCTGAAGCCGAGATTGCCAAGTTGCAGGCGCGCGTCGAGGAATTGCAGAAGAAGGCCAAAGATGCGGGCTTACAACCATTGACGGTCTGGAGTTATAGCGGCGAACAGGATCCCTACCCGGCGGGCGGCGTCGGCACACCGAATGCGATCATCACACTCGCTGGTGCCAAGAATGCTTTCGGCGATGTGCTGCGCGATTATGATGCCATCAGTTGGGAAGAGATCGTCAAGCGCAACCCGGATGTGATCTGGGTAATGACTTCGGCGGGCGAGGGCATGTTTATCAACGAACTCAATGGCATCAAGGAAAAACTGGCCGCCGACCCACGCCTAGTCAACATCACCGCCATGCAGAAACAAGCCTTTGTCGTGGTTTCGTACAACGAAGGTGGCATCACCACGCCGCGCAACGTCGATGCACTGGAGCAGATGATCGACGGGTTGATCGCACTGAAATAGTCAGTTTATCGAGACACCGTACCGCAACTGTGTCTGCGGTACGGTGTCTCAATAAACCGTTCTACAACGCTGATACAAAGGAAATTGGAAGATGCAGCAACGAAGCTTGATTCTAATAAGGTGTTTATGGAAAATTCTCTCTCCTCCCCCATCACAGTAGCCGACGTGTTGAACGAGGGCAAACGCCTGCGCCGTCGCTATGCCATGAGCGTGCTTGGGCTGGTTGCGGCGCTATTCCTGGCCTCCACCATTGGCATGTCCATCGGTGCGGTGAGCGTGCCCTTCGGCGAAGTGTGGACGATCATCGGGCGGCATCTCTTGCAGCAGCCCGCCACTGGCGAAGCTCTCGGCACAGACACCATCATCTGGCAGATCCGCACGCCGCGCGTAGCACTGGGGGCATTGGTCGGTGCGGGGCTAGCTGTGCTAGGCGTGGCGGTGCAGGCCATGGTGCGCAATCCGCTGGCCGACCCCTATGTGCTCGGTGTTGAGTCGGGGGCGGCAGCAGGTGCAGTGGCGGTCATTTTCTTCGGTGGGGCGCTGGGCAAAGGCATACTCACGCCCGCACTCGGCGCCTTTGCTGGAGCGATTCTCACCCTAGTCCTTGTCTTCACGCTGGCACGCCAAAACGGACGGGTTTCGTCCCTGCGCCTGTTGTTGGTAGGCGTCTCGCTGTCGTTTGCGCTGGGAGGACTCACCACCTTTATGCAATATGCCACGCATGACCTCGCTGCGCAGCAGGCGATCCTCTTCTGGCTGATCGGCGGGCTGGGCGGTGCCGAATGGTCGCAGATCCCGTTGATGGCCGGCGTGTTGGCCGTAGGGGCGTTGACGATCTGGTATTACGCCCGCCAGTTGAATGCGCTGGCCGTGGGCGAAGAATCGTCCACCTCGCTGGGCATGAATCCCGACCAGTTGCGGACACGCCTGTTCGTGGTGCTCTCACTGGTGGTTGCAGCGGCGGTTTCGATGGTCGGGCCGATTGGCTTCATCGGCTTGGTCGTGCCGCACATCGCCCGGCTGCTGGTGGGGGCGGAACATCGGCGTGTCATTCCCGTGGCAATCTTGCTCGGCGGGGCCTATCTCGTCAGTGTGGATGTGTTCGGTCGCTGGCTGATGGCACCCAGCGAGATTCCTGTCGGCGTACTGACGGCCATCTTCGGCACGCCCTTCTTTATCTGGCTGATCCGACGCCGCGATGCGTTGGCGATTCGGGATGCAAGGTGAGGCCATGACAGCATTACAAACAGACCGTCTATCGGTCGATTTGAGCGGCACACGTATTGTCTCGGACGTATCGGTTGAGATAACAACCGGGGAGTTTGTCGGGTTGGTTGGGCCGAATGGCAGTGGCAAGACGACGCTACTACGTTCGCTGCATCGGGCGCTGCGTCCGGTGGCGGGAACCGTGTTGGTCGGCAGCGACAATCTTTGGCACCTTCATGCCCTCGAGGCGGCGCGACGAATTGCCGTGGTGGCGCAAGAGAATCAGATTGGCTTCGACTTCACCGCCAGCGAGGTAGCAGCGATGGGGCGCATTCCCTATAAGACAGGCTTTGCGCGCGACACGGAAGAGGATCACCGGTTGGTGGCGCAGAGTTTGTCCGAGTTGGGATTGGCGGCGCTGGCCCATCGCTCGTTTGATGCCATGTCGGGCGGTGAGCGCCAACGCACCCTGATCGCTCGCGCCCTCGTCCAACAAGCGCCGATCCTGCTACTCGACGAGCCTACCAATCACCTGGACATTCACTACCAGCTTGATGTGTTGCATCGCGTCCATTCACTCAAACTTACCACCATTGCCGCGCTCCATGATCTGAACCTAGCGGCATCCTGGTGCGACCGCGTCTATGTGATGGATCGGGGGCGCATCGTCGCTGGCGGCCCACCCCATGAGTCGCTGACCGCCGAACGGATCAGCAGTGTCTTTCGCGTGCGGGCCACCGCCTTTACCCATCCCGTCACGGGCAAACATCAGTTGTTGTTTGACCGGGCCGATGGTGTGTGAAAGGACATTCACTACAGGAGAACTTACCCATGATACGACGCATTTTATTCTTGGCGGTTGTGCTCACTTTGCTCAACGCCTGCCTCAGTTCGGGCACTCCGCCCGCATCGCAGACGCCGAGCCAGTCGAGCGCTGCTGCTGCGGGTGGCGACAGACAGACCCACTACCCGGTCACCATCAGCGATTGTGGTGGGCGCGAGACGACATACGACAAGGCACCAGAACGAGTTGTGACCATCGACCCGAGCGTGACCGAAATGTTGCTTACCCTTGGTCTGAAAGACAAAATCGTGGGCTACACCGAATTCTTCACCCCCGACCGTCAGTGGGCCGCCACCAAGGCCGATATGGCTACGCTGAAAATGATCAACGATGGCGCCAATTATCCGAGCAAGGAAGCCATTGTCTCCGTCAAACCTGACCTGATTACTTCTGTGTATTCCTACGCCTTCATGGATCCATTGCCTGATCATGCCGGCTGGGGTGCGCTCAACATTCATAGTTACCAGGCTTTGGGCAGTTGTTCCACCGGCGGCCTGCCTACCGACTTTTCCGTGCTGTACCAGGACATGCGCAACTTTGGCATCCTCTTCAATGTCCAGGATCGCGCCGAAGCAGAGATTGCCAAACTCCAGACGCGGGTGGCCGAAATCCAGAAAATGGCGCAGAGTGCAGGACTCGCAGCCATGCGCATTGCCCCGTATGACGGCTATGACCAGATGCCCACTTATTATGGCGGGCTGGAGAATGCTGTCATCTCTCTGGCAGGTTCGACATACATCTGGGCAAACAACGACCCCGCTATGCAGACCAGTTGGGAACAGTTTGTTGCAGCTGACCCACAGGTAATCTGGCTCGTCCCCGACGCCGGCGTGGACGTTGCCGAACTGAAGCATCGTCTGGAAACCAATGCCAAATTGGCGTCGGTGACCGGTATCAAAAATAAAGCTTATGTGATTGTTCCGCAGGCGGATGCCACCATCGAGTCGCCACGCCTCGTCGACGGGCTGGAGCAAGTGATCAATGGACTGATCGCCCTACAAGGTACGGCAGTCGGCGCAAAACACTCAGTGATTCTTGAGAGTTGTGGGCGGAAGTTAACGTTTGCCAAAGCCCCTGAACGGGTCATGGTGACCTATCAAAATGTGGCCGAGACGCTGGTGACCTTGGGGCTAGCCTCGAAAATTGCGGCGGTCAGCTTTGGGCAGTCAGCCGAGCCCCCGGCAAATATTGCCAGCGAAGTCAATCAGTTGAAGTATCTTAACGAGCGCGGCAAAGGCATGGTCAGCAAAGAGATCGCCTTGCGCGAACAACCAGACCTTGTCATCATTGCCTATCCATCGTGGGATCTTGATAGCGCGCAAGGCTTCGCTACGCGCGCAGATTATGAATTAAGCGGGGCGCAGGTGTACGAATTGGGTAGCAATTGCGTAGGACAGGAAGGCAGCGCCACCCTTGAGACAGTCTATACCGACATTCTGAACTTTGGCGATATTTTCGGTGCTGAGGAGCGTGCTCAAGCGACTGTTCAAGCGATGGAGCAGCAGATTTCCGACGTTCAGGCAAAAATAGCGGGAAAACCGCCAGTGCGTGTTGCGATCTATGACGCTGGCGAAGGGCCGCTTGGCTTTTATTCGGGTGGCTTGTATGCAGATATGGTTCGTTTGGCAGGCGGTGTGAATGTCTTCGCCGATCTCCCCGAGAGCTATTCTGAGATCAGCGCCGAGGAAATTGCAAGCAGTAACGTGGAATTATTCATCATCGATGACTATCCCGGTGCCAAACCCGCCGCCGAACGGGCCGAGTATCTCTTTAAAACCTTCCCCAATCTGCCCGCCTCCCAAAACAAACGCTGGGTGGCCGTGCAAGACATCCAATTTGCGCCTGGTATCCGCAACGCAACGGCAGTGCTCGATATGGCCAAAGCGATGTATCCAGAGGCAGTTGCGGACACAACAAACGCAGTGACGGCTGTGCCACAGCGATCCGTAGATTGAATGAACAAACCAATGTAGGGGGATAGATGGATGAAAGCGACAACTTACGAATTTTCTGGCTGGCAGCGGGGCGATGCACCCGTGATTGTGACGGAACAACCGATTGGGGCGATCTCGCTGGCCTGGCTGGCAGACAGAGAGAATCAAGAACAGTTGCTGCCAGCGATGATCGCCCTGACCGGCGAGAGGCGTCAAGCAGCACTCACCGTCGTCCACTACGCCGTATACGCTGTGACTAACATCTTGATTGCCCCGTTTGTCTTTGATCATTGCGCACTGATGCTTGCACCCGACCAGCTTGGGGTGGTGCTCGACGAGACACCCAATGTATGTGCATTATGGGTTGGTCAGGTTGCGTTGAGCGATCCAGAGCAACCGCTTGCCCATCTTGGAGCACTGGCCATGCAATTGCTTGCGCCGGTCGCCCTCGTTGCACGCCAGCTCGGCAAGGTCAGTCAACGGGCGATCTACAACATTACACTCGATGCCCTGGCAGTTGGCTGTCGCCGTCTTGAGCGTAGCAGCGGCAACACACCGAGTGCTGGCTGGATCGAGGAACTGCTCCTGGCGACCGGGCATCAGGCCTACCAGCCAGTGCGCCCACTGCTGGCCTATCCCGATGCTGGCCCGGCAGTGACATTTTATGTGCGGCGCACCTGCTGTGTCCTCCACAAAACGCCCGGGCCCCACGCCTGCCCTGCCTGTCCACAATATCCCGACGACGCCACCCGTTTGCAGAAAATTTATGCCTGGTTACACGCACTCGATGATGCTGACTTCCACAGTGTCACCGGTCGAGATCGGGTTGTGCAAGCCGTAGGGTGAGCAAACCAGTCTTTATCCGACTCTCTGGCGGCGCAGCGCAGGGAGGCCATTCTTTTTGTGGTTGTTATGGCGGCGATAGGCATCAAGGATAATAGCGGTCATCTTCCTGACCACGCTCTGTGTTACACTCATCGGGCAAGGTCTAACCTTACGCTTTGCCCCAAGTCAAAGTCGAACGATGTGATAGATAGATGATAATCAAAGGCTGCATAACAGGAACAGGAGTAGAAGTGATGGGTGAACAAGAACAGGCATTATTGGTTGAGATGACGAATCGATATAACGGACAGCAATTGCCGTGGAATCATGAGTTGCCGCCGCCGGAGGTATTGGCGTTGGTCGATGTCTTACCGCCTGGGCGGATGCTCGATATGGGCTGTGGCTTAGGGCGCGCTTGCCTCTATCTGGCGAAACATGGTTGGCAGTGTGACGGAGTAGATTTTGTGGAACAGGCGATTCAAACTGCGCGCCAACGAGCAGAGGCAGCGGGTTTGGCAGATCGCATCACCTTTCATGGGTCATCGGTCGGGGCGGTGGACTTTTTACAGCCACCTTATGACCTGGTGATCGATGTAGGCTGCCTCCATGCGCAAGCAGCGGATGTGTGTATCGCCTACGCCAATCAGGTAAAACGGCTGTTACAACCAGGTGGATTGTTTCTCCTCTTTGCCCACGTTCGCGACGATGCCGCCGGAACACAAGGCCGTTGGCTCACTTCAGCCCAAATCGACAGCTTGTTTCAGTCGGGGTTTGTGGCGGAGCGCATCGAACGTGGCACAACAACCGTTGGCGATAACACCTGGCCCTCGGCCTGGTATTGGCTGCGCCGCACCCGTGAATAAAGTCTAGTCGCCGTTGTCCATATCGACTCTACTTGCTGGCGGCGGGCGCATCGTTAGCTCCTGGACGCAAGAAGAGCTGTCGACACCGGATTGGGTGCGCACCGACTACGAAGTGGAGGCTGTGCGCACCCAATCGGGTGACAGGATGGTTACAGTTGGCCTTCATGGTGCACGATGTATGTAGAGGAGCTTTCCTCAATTTGATGGTCATAAGGGATTAAATGATACCGGTAGGGGCGTACCCTTGCGGTCGCCTCTGGGCACCAGCAAGCGAATGCCCCTACAAATTGCCGAATTATCTATTTTGCAATCACAAATTCGACTTGCAACTTGCAACCCGCAACATTGAAACAAGTAAAAATTATGATCGATGGACACAAGTTATACAATGTATTGCTCTGGATCACATTCTATCTCTCATCGTATGTATTGGTCAGCTATCTTCTCAGGCTCTTTTTGCATGAATCGATCCAACAGT
The DNA here is from genome assembly GCA_046328715.1 of Caldilineaceae bacterium. Classification (GTDB taxonomy): domain Bacteria; phylum Chloroflexota; class Anaerolineae; order Caldilineales; family Caldilineaceae; genus JAXLWB01. Next base: position 336,190 of record JAXLWB010000003.1, read on the forward strand.
TTGATGTGGTGAGTGATTGGTTTGGGCATGGGGCGCACGGCATCGGCATGAGCTATATGGCCTTGCTGATGCTGGGCAAAATTGCTAATCTAATCTCCAATCACGCCTGGAGTACATTTTTCGGACTCTGTACGCTCGCCTTTGCTGTCCGGCTGGTCACAGGCAATTTTATCAAAGCCTGGTGGGAGTGGGTACATCTAGCGATGGGCGTCTCGATGGTCTATATGTTTTGGAACACTTCGCAGTGGCTCCCAGTATTGACCGGGATATTTTGCCTTGGTTGTCTTACCTTGATACTCTATTATAGCAAAGAGGCATTTGCTGGATGGGAAGTGTCAGCGAGTAAACAGCGCTTGACGACCTTTCTGAGCAACTCTGCACATATCGCTATTGGCGTTGCCATGATCGCCATGTTTGTCACCATGCAATGGCCACAACTCTTTGGGATTCAAGGTGGCTGTATGCATGGGATGGCGATGCCAGCTTGTCCATTTGGGCGCTAACCAGTTCCATATCCAGAGAAAGATCATTGCTTGGGTGCAAATTTTCCGCAGAGATAAGCCCCGACGAAAGCCTCCAACAAACTGAGCGGGACGGCGTAGACTAGCAGCGGCAAGGGCAATACACTTAGATTCCAGGTCACCAGCCACATCATGAAGAATGCCATTACCCAACCGAGCAGGGTAGTCTCTAGCAAAGAAAATCGTCTGGAGATGACGTAGAGCGTGATGGCAAAGACAAATCCCCAAATCACCCAGACGATACCATTCAGCGGGGCTGAAGGAAAGGTCAGGCCGAGGGATTGATAGTGCTCAACCCAGTAACGGTTAAAAAGGAGTTGGTTGCGCAAGAACTCGGAGACGTTGATCCAAATTCCAGCGAGAATGATGGCAAGGGTACTTCCTGGTTTCATACAGACTTTCTCCAAGGATTCGATATGACTTTTCTGAAAATAGTGAATGGCGAGTCGCGAATGACTCACTGTGCAATCCGCAACTTGCAGCCAGAATTCGTTTTCCTTCTGCTCGGTGTCGCCAGGCACGTTGCTTACTGTGGATATTATGCTTTAACGAAAGGCAGTGCCTACAACCGCTGCCAGAATGTTATCATCTGTTTCAATTCTTCTTCACTAAATCGATCCGTGAAGTTGGCCTTTACGCAAGCCATGTGCGGCTCGGCTACTTTTTGAAAGCATTGTTCGCCCGCTTTGGTTAAAACCGCGTAGGCCCCTCGCCGATCTTCATCGGCTACTTCTCGTACTACCAAGCCCGCTTTTTCCAGCCGCGCCAGCGCGCGACTGGTGCCGCTGCGCGTGAGCAAGCTCTGTTTGGCCAGGTCTTGAATCCTCATACGATGTTCTTTTGCCCAGTGGAGGCGTAGGATAATTTCAAACTCCACATGCGTAATTTGGGCATTTACCTGCAAATCTTCTTCAACGATACGATTCATGGTTGCCCAGGCACTAATGAACCCCGACCATGCATCTCGCTCTAATTCCGTAAATTCTTTCATAGGGATCGCGGTCCTTTTGACATTTATGTGACTAATCACATAAAATAAACACGTGACTAATCACATAAATTATGCCAGCTATTGCCGATCTAGCCAACAAAATGAAAACAGGAGTTATCGTGTCAACTTCAGTTCGTAAAATCGAAGCGCAAATTACACCATTATTGTGGATCGTCGCCGTGTGGGCTTTGTTACAGCTTACACGATTGGGGTCGTTTCCAACCATCCAAGCTATCTTGGCGGGGAATGCAGCAATCGAGTGGCTTTATCCATCGCTTATGGATGTGCTTATTGGATTGTTGGCAGCACCGATCGCTTTTTTGATCTGGCAGAAAAATGGTCTGTGGTATCGCATGACGGCATTGATTTGGTTTGCAGTCTCGTGTCTGGAACATCTAGAAACCATCGGTCTCAATCTGGTTTCGATCAAGCCCCATGCACTGTTTGGCACTACCAACTCAACAATTGCACTGGAACTGCTGCTCTTCGCCATCCTGGATGCTGCGGCCTTTGTCATCCTGTGGCAACAGATGTTGCGTGAAAATCCCACACGTTTGGCTACGGCGGTGACAAAGTCACGCACAATGGTGATTCTGGTGGTAGTGTGGGCGTTTTTGCAGATCCCGCGCTACATTGCGATTCCTATCCTCCAGAACATTTTTTCCGGCGGCACAGACCCAGCCGCCTGGCTGCTGCCCGCACTAGGCGATATTGTCATTGCTACCTTATCGCCG
>JAXLWB010000030.1:0-117694 GCA_046328715.1 Caldilineaceae bacterium
AGACTTTTGTCGGATTTGTCTCTGCCAAAAGTATGGATACAGGACAAAAGGGTACAATTTTGCATATTTCGATGATATGATAGTTTGGTTTGTAAAAAGCCATTTAAAGACACATTGGCAATTTTTTGCTTTACCGAGAGCATTAGCTTGAGTCTAGTCAGAATTTGTATGTCAAGTGGCTTCGCTCAGAAGATCTTTGCTCCCTTACATCACAATCGCTGTGTAGTGCCTTATCATTGTAAGATCGATATTTAAGTTAAGTTACGTGCGGAGAGCTGGGTTATGCAACTGGGGGCTATCCCTCCAACTGAATACACTGAGAGTTATTGGGCGGATCCTCGTAAGGTATTAACGCCCGCCCAGGTTGCAGATGCATATCATCGTTACCTGGAAGCTGGCATTCAGCGCTCTGGCTATATTATCGCTGTTCTTTATGGCATTTTTGCGGTGCTACATTGGTCATTTTTGCCCGCTTCCATCAGCGGCACTATGACCATCGCTGCAACTGCCTCAACGCTTTTGCTGGTGGGAATCACCTATACAGCACGTAATGTCGAGTTATCGCCGTTTGTGACGCAGGTAACGGCATCGTTGATGATATGGCTGGTGCTGGGTAATAGTCTGCTGCATCTCTACCTTTCACGCGAGATCTGGCAGACCACCAACGTGATCATCACCGTTATTGCGATTGGGTTCTTTTTCTTAACGCCGTTACTCTATTTTGTCCATATTGGTTTGGCGCTCGCCTGTTGGTGGCTAATCTGTTTAGCCATCGGTTCTGACTCGTTGAACGAGGGTTTGTGGGGACACTATCAAGTGGCTTTGGTCACTGCGATTGCACTGTCCTTCATTATTCAGAATATATTATCGCATCTGGTCAAACGTGTGGCAGCGCTGCGTGTGCGGGATGATGCACAAAAGCAGGCACTGCAGCAGGCACTGCAATCTGTACAACAGAGTGAAGTGCGCCTACGTCGCTATGCCCAACAGACCGAAGAAAGTTTGCGGCAAACACAAACATTGTACCATGTCAGCCGCTCCATGACCACCGCCATCGGCATGAATGAAATTCTGCGCGAAGTGGCGGAGTGTATTGCCAAAGAGCTTCCTGCATATCAGGTAACGATTTACCTCTTTGACATGATCAAGCAGCAGGTGGTTCAAACAGTATCAGGCCAACAGGCCAATCCTGCCGAACTCATCCTGAACTTTCAGCAGCTCATGGACGGGTTGATTGGGTGGTCTGTCCGAAAGCTAAAACCAGCAGTCTCGGCCAAAGGCATCGTTGACCCGCGCGAGGCACCAGAGATCCAGAGATTGCGGAGCCAGTTTGGCATTGGTTCGGTGATGGTTGCGCCGCTGCTCTATCGCGAAGTGCCGATCGGTGCCATCGTAGCCCAAAATTTATTCATTGAAGCTGACTTCAGCGATCAGAATGCCGAAACCTTGATGGCGATCGCCAGCCAGGTCGGGGTTGCGATAACCAATGCACGTCTTTTGGACGAGATGAGTCATCAAGCGGGTGAAATCCGCAGATTGATCGAGCAGGCCGCAGCGCAGATTTTTGCAGTTGATAGCCAGGGACGACTCATCCAGTGGAGCTCGGCCATGAGTCGCGTCACAGGGATCGAGGTCAAGGACGCTGTGGGCAAAGAGTTTGTTGAGCTTTGTGTACAGCCCGAAGAGCGAGCGTCGGTTAAGAAAATCTTCGAGAACGCGCTATCAGGCAAATCTTTTATCAGCTTTGAATGCGGGGTTTTGGACACGGCAGGCCAACTCCATACACTGTTGCTCAGTTGTGATGCCATGCACGATGCTTACGGCGAAATTGCCTATGTAGTAGCCATCGGGCAGGACATCACGAATCGACGGCAGGCCGAGGCACAACTCCAGCGCATCAATGAGGAGTTGGAGCAACGGGTTGCCGAACGCACCAACCAGTTACAGACGATCAATCACACCTTACAACATGAATTAGCAGGGCGGCTGCGCGTGGAAGAAGAACTACGCCGCAATGAAGAAGATTTAGGTCGCCGCATCGAAGAGCGCACCACAGCACTCAGCGTCGCCAATGCCGAATTGAGTCGTGCAGCACGGTTGAAGGACGAGTTCCTGGCCAATATGAGCCATGAACTGCGGACACCATTAAGTGCTGTCCTCGGTTTGTCCGAGGCTCTCCAGGAAGAGATCTACGGCAAGCTCAATCCGCAGCAGCACAAAACGATCGACAGCGTGGTCGAAAGCAGTCGGCTTTTGCTGGCACTCATCAATGACATTTTGGATATTTCCAAGATCGAGGCTGGCAAATTTGATCTGGAATATGATTGGCTTGATGTCGGCAGTGTGACCCGCGCCAGCCTTGAGTTGATCAAACAATCTGCGCAAAAGAAGAATTTGCAAATCGAATTTACAAGTGATCCCCAAGTGTATACCATCTATGCCGATGAGCGTCGACTCAAACAGATTCTGGTCAATTTGTTGAGCAACGCCGTGAAATTTACGCCGGAAAATGGCAAGATTGGACTCAATGTGGTTGGGGATGTTGAAAATCAGCGAGTGATGTTTACAGTCTGGGATACAGGCATCGGTATCTCCGAACAAAACATGGCACAACTCTTCCAGCCCTTTGTTCAGCTTGATAGTAGTTTGGCACGTCAACACTCAGGCACTGGATTGGGGTTGGCACTTGTTTATCGCATGACTCGAATGCACGGTGGCAGTATCACAGTCGAAAGTAGGGAGGGTGTAGGCAGCCAATTTACAGTGGCTCTTCCTTGGAATAGTGAAATTTCCGCAGATGTTGATCAACCTTTGCGGCCAACTGATGAATTCAATGGGGTATCCAAAAAACAAATGTCTCCCGCACAAAGGAAAAACGAACTCATTCTGATTGCCGACGACAACGAGACGACTCTCGAAGCGTTCTCGGACTATTTACTCACGAGTGGCTTTCGCATTGTGACTGCGCGTAATGGCAAAGAAGCAGTGACCACGGCGTTTACGTCCAAGCCTTCTGCAATTTTGATGGATATCAATATGCCAGAGATGGATGGCATTGAGGCGATCCGTCAGCTTCGCCACAGCGATCAAACTATTCAGACACCGATCATTGCGATCACGGCAATGGCGATGCCAGGGGATAAAGAGCGCTGTCTTGGGGCAGGCGCTAATGAGTATTTGAGCAAGCCCGTTTCGTTACGGATGGTATTGCAGACGATCGAACAGTCCATCCACCCAGAAGTTGCAGGCTAACTTTGAATGGATTGTTCGAGGCTGTTTCTAGAGAGTGGCAGAGCGTATCCTCCGCTCAAGCTTGTTCGTCAATCACTATATCGGCATACATATCACTTCGACAAAGAAGGTTACAGAGATGGATTCGCGCCTCCAAGTATCAAATGATACACCCAGTGAATTCTATAGAAGTATTATATTAATTGTTGACGACACCCCCGTAGGTCGCCAAACGTTAGAATCACTGTTGATTTCAGAGAATTATGAACTTATCTTTGCCGACAGCGGCGAAAGTGCATTGGCGCAGACAGCGCGTTACAAACCCGATCTGATCTTGCTCGATGTAATGATGCCAGGCATGGACGGCTTCGAGGTTTGCCGTCGCCTGCGCGCCGATGCTGAGTTTGCAGATATTCCTGTCCTTTTGGTCACGGCGCTTGATGATCGACAGTCTAAATTGCGCGGTATCGAAGCAGGGGCTGATGATTTCATCACCAAACCATTAGACCGCGCCGAAATGCGCGCCCGCGTGCGCACGATCACGCGGCTCAATCGCTATCGCCGCATGGTCGATGAGCGAACACGCTTTGCCTGGGTTGTCGAACAATCAGAAAATGGTTATTTGTTGGTCGATGACAACGACGATATTCATTACGCCAATGCCAGCGCCCGGCGCATGTTGAACCTGAGCGCGCAGTCCGATCTCAGTTGCGTTAAATTTCTGAATGTGGCGAAGCTCTCCTACCGTTGTGAACCAGAAATCAACTGGCAAGGCTGGCCAGTCCGGCAACAGGCCAGAAACAATCTTCTACCCGAAGGTGCCTCGCCCGATACGCTATACCTCATCCGTCCAGAGTCCACTTCTGCTTCGGCATCCTGGCTTCAGGTAACCATTTTGCGCCAACCTGGCGTACAGGCCACCCACTTGGTGCGCATCAACGACGCGACCGCCCAAATGATCAATCGGCGCGACATGTTTACCTTTCATTCACTGGTCATGCACAAGTTGAATACCCCGCTTCACTTGATGTTGGCCAGCATGGAGTTGTTGCGTTCGGAACTTCTCGAAAGTGATGCTTCAGAGCAGACAGCCGAATTGGTAGATCTGGCATTCAATGGGGCCATGCGTCTGCGCGGCGTGGTGGATGATATTTTGCGCTTTATCACTGTACCAAGTTTAACTGATTATACCCAGCATTACCCAGTGAAGCATTTACCACAACTGATTGAGCAGATTGCCCAAGAGCTTGAGCTTCCTGCGGTGACCTTCCAGAGCCATTTACCAGATAGTGTCAGGATTGTCTGGTCAGAACGGGTGGTTGATACTGTGATGACTGAGTTGCTACGCAACGCCAAGAAGTTTCACCCAACTGGTTCGCCCCAAGTCAGCGTGACCATAGCGCCAGCCACCAATGGAACAAATCCGCACCCCACCCTCAACTACGTCAAGATTCAGGTGGCAGATAATGGCAGTTCGTTGACGCCAAGTCAGATTGCGCAGGTCTGGTCGCCTTATTATCAGGCGGAACGCTATTTTACTGGCGAAATTCCGGGAATGGGGTTAGGGCTGGCAGTGGTGGCCTCGTTAGTCTGGGAAGTGAACGGAACCTACCAGATTTTCAACCAAGAGAATGGCCCAGGTGTCGTCGTCGAACTCGTGATTCCTCAAGTTGAGAAGCCCTAGGCAGCCAAGCACTCAACGGCACTGTTTACTGGATGAGGGATAGAGCGAGATCGGCAGACGTGTATGATCGACCTGTCGTCCATCCTGCGCATCCAGTTCATAGGCACCAACCAGCATGGGTAGTGCTGCCTGTACATCCAAGTTCAACTCCGTAGTAAACTCAGCAAAATTTCCCAAGGACCCGCCCGTTGCATTGCCACTGGCGAGTACAACCTCGCCACTACGCGGACCAAGCTCCACATTGACGTTGGCCTCAAAGGTGTTCGAATAGCCCTCAATGCGCACAGGCATACAAACGGCCTGCCCGATCAGCGGCTTAGTTAGGTCAATTCGGCGTTGTCCCGCCCGCAGAACGATTGGGATCTGCGCCTTGTTGATCTCGGTGCCATCCTTTGCACTGACTTCAAAGAGTTCGAGTGTGGCAGGCGTGTCGGTCGTCACCTCGAAACGGAGAGAATTATGAAAAAAAGCATATCCATCGACCGAGCCGCCCTGTGCATTGCGGGTGCCTAAGATATTTCCCTGCGTATCGCTCAGGCGGATCACCACATTGCCTTCAAAGGTTCGCGAATAACCGATCACTTCGATCGGACTGTGGTAGACGGCATCGGCCACAGGCGATAAAAGTTCTATCGCCTGTTCGGCTGGACGCCACACGGAGTTGCCCGGCGCAGCAGGTGATGGTGTTGGTGAAGGGGTGAAGGTCGCGGTTGCTGTCGGTGTGGGCGATTTTGTCACTTTCGGATTCGGTGTCGCTGTTGACGTAGAAGTAACCGTTGTGCTGGGCAGTGGCGTTGCTATCGGTAGCGAGGTCGAGGTTGGGATCGGAGTTGCCGGCTCTGTCGCCGTTGGAATTCGTAGTTGCTGCCCCACAAAGATCAGATCGGGGTTGGCGATGTTGTTCACTTGCATCAGCAATTCAAGTGAAACACTGTATCGTTGTGCAATGGCTGCCAAGGTGTCGCCTGGCTGAACAGTGTAGAAGGTAAACTCCTCGTCGTTTTGTGCCATCGGGGCAGAAAAGCTCGCTGCATTCACCCCAGAGGCTTGCCCAAAGCCTATGGTACAGACGATTGCAATCACGAGGACTGCAACTTTAGCTTTTCTCGCTCCAAAACGAATCTTCATACCGCTCCTGTCATTCGCTGTTCATTGTCTGTTTCTACTTAGGCGATTTCAGGATAAAAACAATTCCAATGAAATCGCTTGAGCCATTGCAAAAATCGTTAGAATTGGCCTACTCTTTCAATAGCACATCAGTATTACGAAGCGTATTTTTCGTAGCGCCTTTGCGTTGCACTCCATTGTTACGTAAAGTAACCTCCGCTATAGTTGGCGCAGCACCTTCCCCATGTTTTCCATTTCGTAGCCTCCCATAGCTGCCACTTGATTGCGAAATGCCGAGGTTGGGTTCTGGACAATGTCTAGAAAGGGGTGGAGCAGTTCACTTTCGTAATGATTGACTGGAATCACCAAGTCGTAGCGTTCATTGAAGAGCGGGGTGAAATCCAAATCGAGGGCACGCGCAGCGGCCAGAATACCCAAGCCGCAGTCGGCAGCACCACTTTTCACAGCAGCAGCCACGGCAAGATGGGTAAACTCCTGCCGTTCATAGCCAGCGATCTGTCGTGGATCGAGTTGGCACTGCTTGAGTTTGTAATCAAGCAACACACGCGTGCCTGCGCCTCGCTGCCGGTTGACAAAGACCACATCGGGGCGCACTAGATCCTCTAACGTCTGCAAGCGCTTCGGATTGCCTTTGGGCGTGATCAAGCCTTGGACACGATTGACGAAGCCAAGCAAAACCACTCGGATGCCATGTGAGGTTAAGTACTTCTCGATGCTGCCCACATTATACTCGCCGGTCTCCTCGTCAAGTAGATGGGAACCGGCCAGGTGCGCTTCGCCCCGTTGCAGGGCGAGCAATCCACCCAAGCTGCCCACATGCGCCGACGCCAGGCTGAGCAGCGGATTTTGACGGCGCAACTCGTCGGCGAGCAGGTCAAGGATCATATCGTGGCTGCCAATGGCCAGAATTGTATTGCGGATTTTGCGTGGTTCGACCAACAACTCGACCTGCACCGTCGTTCCGGCATGCACTCCTTCGGAAAAGCGTGGAATTTTGACAATGCCATCAGCTTTAACAAGCGAGGTAATCACACCAGCGCCTCCAGTCAGAGGGGTAGCCACTAATTTATTGCCTACTTGACCCAGGGTCACACGCAAGAATTCATCCTCACCCATTGGTGAAACCGTTTTGCGTGTGAGGGTCGCTTGCATGATTGGGCGTTCTGGTGGCAATTGTCCTTGCCAGCGATAGAGCAGAGGTTTGATCAGCAGGTCGAAGGTCATTGCTGCCGAGACAGGATAGCCCGGAATACCGACCAAGGCACGCTTTCGTGCAGTTCCAAGGATTACGGGGTGGCCTGGGCGAATCGCAATCCCATGCACACACAAGGTCCCTAGCTCAGCCACAATCGAGGCGGTAAAATCCTCAGAGCCAGCCGACGAACCAGCATTGACCACTACGAGATCATGGGCTGCGAGTGCCTCTTCTACAGCAGCCTTGATGGCTCCACGATCATCGTGCACAATCGGGTAACGAGTAACCAGACAGCCTGCTTCCTCCGCCTGTGCACCAAGCATCAATGAGTTGTACTCAATGATATCGCCAGGCTTCACTGGACTTCCGGGGAGCACTAACTCGGTGCCTGTGGGGATCACCGCCAGACGCGGGCGGCGATAGACGGCTACCTCATTGTGACCACAGCCTGCGATGGCTCCGAGGTCCTGTGGACGCAGTCTATGATTGGCAGGCAGTACCAACTCGGTTGCGACCATATCTTCACCCATCGCCCGCACACTGCGCCAAGGAGGCACACTTTCGATAATTTCGATCATGTCCCCAGTAGCTTCATGCAGCAGTTGGACATTTTCCACCTGGATCACAGCATTAGCTTGCGGCGGCAGTGGATCGCCCGTATCCACATAAAACGCGTAATCGCCCACCCGCAGGCGTAGAGGGCTTGTTTCCGTAGCACCACGCGTTGCTTCAGCGCGCACGGCATACCCATCCATCGCCGAGGCATGGTAGTGGGGCGAAGAGAGGCGGGCGAAAACCGGGGCAGCGGTCACACGCTCTAAGGCAGCCGACAAAGGAATTGTTTCAGAATCAAGGGGAGCAAGCAGACCATCAGCCGCCAATGCAGCATGCCAAGCGGTAATCGCTTCATCCAGTGCGATGTCGTGGAGGAAGGGAGTAGGAATATTCATAACAAACTCCAAATTTGCGACTGGCTATTCATTCATGTTACGCATATCACCGAGAAATTAGGTCAAGTTTAACTTGTTTGAACCCACAAGTGCGTAACACGCGCTATTTAATATAAACTAACCGTCACCGATTCCCCCTGAGCCAACCCATTCGCATCTAGTGGCACTTTGACCACGCCATCGGCATGGACGAGGGTGTAAATCAGGTTGGATTTGCCCAGCACAGGGACAGCCCACGCTTCGCCATTGCGCATTTCAACTTTGACTTGCACGTAGTCTTCTCGCCCACTCATAGAAGAGAGATTGCGGCTCAATCGGGCCTGGAGTGAGGGAGTATAGCGAACCTGCTCACCTAACAGGAGTTGGATGGTCGGCTTGACAAAGAGATCAAAGATGACCATCGCTGAAACCGGATTGCCCGGTAACCCAAAGACCGGTTTGCCATCACAGACTGCCAGAATCGTCGGCTTGCCTGGTTTGACACTGACGCCGTGAACCAATACGCCTGGTTGGCCCAACCCAGCGATCACATCGGCGGTCATGTCGCGGTAACTGACCGAACTTCCCGCCGAAAAGACCACGAGATCGGCTTCAGCAAAAGCACGGGCCGCAGCTACATCTAAGACGGAGCGATCATCGGGCACAATCTCATAGCGAAGCGGAGTGCCACCTGCTTCTTGCACCAGAGCAGCCAATGCATAGGAGTTGACATCGCGTACCTGTCCTGGCCTTGGAACCACCTGTGGCGGCACCACCTCATCGCCACTAGAGACGATCGACACACGTGGTGGCCGGGCGACGGTCACATCCGTAATCCCAAGCGCAACTAACCCACCGATCTCTTGCGCACGCAGACGCTGACCTATGGGAAGCAGAAGATCACCCTGGCGGACATCCTCGCCGATTTGCAGGATATTTTCGCCGTCGGCCACTGGCTTCATCACTTCAATGCTGGTAGCATCGACCTGCTGTGTATGCTCGATCATCACGACTGCCGTAGCATCTGGTGGAATCATGCCGCCAGTGTGCACCAGGATCGCCTCGCCAATCCCCAACGATTGTTCAGCAGTTTGCCCCATTGCGACTTCGCCTGTAATCGTCAGGAAGGCAGGCAAACTTGGGGAGGCCCCATGGGTATCTACCGCATTGACGGCATAGCCGTCGACCGTCGAACGTGGAAATTCTGGCAAGTTTTGTGGCGCGGTCAGCGACTCTGCCAAAACACGATTTAGGGCTTCCCAGGTTGGGATGCGTTCTATTTTGGTTGTGCGAACAGCAGGAAGGTGTTGCGTAAAAAGTGCCCAGGCTTGCGCAGGGGTTTTGACATTAAACAATTCACTCATGGTACGTTTTCTACACTTTGTTCAAACATGTGAAGTGCTTGCTGCCAATCCTCCGGTGTGTTGACATTAACAAAGGATCGCAGTTGTGGATCGATCAGTCGAAGTTCCACTTCCTCAACACGGCGCAGGCGAACTTCCGAGTAGAAACTGTTGGCCCGTCGCTCACCTTTGGCCAGTTGCAGTTCGATGAGAGGAAGACAACGCCGATGATAGATGGCATGGAACGGCTCGGCATACCCCCCAATGTATGGCACTATGGCATCCCAACGATCTTGCCCATTCTCTTGCTCAGAGGCGAGCGTTCGCAGATGGGCAAAAAGCGAAGGGTCGAGAAAAGGCATGTCACATGCGACCAGCATGGCCCAGTCGCTGCAAGCTTGGAGTCCGGTCGCAATGCCACCCAAGGCACCCGTGTCTGGATAGCGATCCGCAATCACGGTCACCGAGGAAGGCAGCCCCGCCTGGCTTGCAATCCATGTCTCGTTGAGAACCACCACCGAGCACTCCACTAGTGGCTCTAACCGTTGAAAAATCTGGAACAGCAGTGGAGAACCATCAGGCGGAACAGGCAGCAACGCTTTGGGCTGTCCCATTCGCCTGCTCTGACCACCAGCGTTTACAACCAGGGTGAAGGAGTGAGAAGGGTAGGAAAGTGGCATAATTGCAGAGCGGCAGAGTTGCAAAGTGAATTCTAACTCTGCTGCTTTGCAACTCTGCTACTTTTGATCACCGATACTGACTTGGACCAAAATCGGCTTCGTAGAAGGGCGAGACCATACGTCCCGGCGGCACGAGTTGATCGATTGCCGCCAGGTCATCGGCATTTAGCGAGACCGTCAAGGCACCCAGGTTGTCTTCGAGCTGTTCCATCGTGCGTGGGCCAATAATCGGGCTGGTTACACCAGGTTGAGCGACACACCAGGCCAGCGCTAATTGTGAGATGGTGCAGCCTTTGGCCTGGGCCAGGGGCTTGAGTCCATCGACCACATCGAAAACTGCCTCGACCATACGAGCACGCAAGCGAGGATTGCTCTCTACATCGGCGAAGCGGCTATCGGCGGGCGGCGTAGTATTGCGGTCGTATTTGCCAGTCAGCAAGCCGCCTGCCAGTGGGCTCCAGGGAATCGTGGCAATGCCGTAGGTGCGCGCCATGGGCAGCAGTTCGCGCTCCACCCGACGGTCGAGGATGTGATAGGGTGGTTGTTCGCAGATAAAGCGGTTTAACCCCAACTCTTTGGCGATCCAGAGCGATTCGAGCACTTGCCAGGCGGCGAAGGTGCTTGTACCGATGTAGCGTACTTTGCCAGCCCGAATCAGATCGTCGAGGGCGCGCAGCGTTTCGTCGATCGGAATACTCGACTGCGGGCGATGAATCTGGTAGAGGTCAATGTAGTCGGTCTGTAGCCGGCGCAAGCTCGCTTCGCATTGTTGGATGATGTGGCGGCGACTGTTGCCACTGCCATTCGGATCATTCTCATCCATCACACCATGCACTTTGGTCGCCAGGATCAGTTTATCACGCTTGCCACTGCGCTTGATTGCTTCACCAGTCACCTCTTCGCTGCGTCCACGGCTGTAGACATTGGCTGTATCGAGAAAGTTAATTCCGGCTTCCAGCGCACGGTTAATGATGGCGTAGGAATCTTCAGGACCGGTTTTGCCGCCAAACATCATACAACCTAGACAAAGTGGGCTAACCTTTACTCCCGTGCGCCCTAGCTGTCGATAATCCATGATCTGCTCCTTGTCGTGTCATCAGACTCATACATCTCTTCCGAACATTGTGCGATTCGGAAATTTTCCATGCATAAGTCCGGATGTTATTCATCTTCTTCGTCACCCAGTTCGTTTACATCATCGACTTCTTCTTCGTCATCTTCACTGTATTGGACGAGGTGTACCAACAAATTCTTTGCCCGATCCAGGGGCATTTTGAGTTCGCTCATCACCAAAGCTTCCAACTCTTGTTGGTCCTCTGGCGAGAGGGCAGTACCGTTTTTATTGGCTGCGTGATAGCGTGCCACCAACTGGAGCAGCCGTTCACGTGCCGATGGTTTGGGGGTTGACTGAGTTTGTGACATAAATGATAATCCTGAAGGATGAAGGATAAAATGATTCGTAACTACCAGCTATCCTGCCCAATTCGCCTTTGTGAGGAGAGAGGGTAAGGCTAGCCATACCACATACGGTACAGTCTTAACAAAGTAGACCTTAATCGCTCACTCTCTATAGTTTACACAAGTTTGACTACGAAAACAATATGGAATTGCTACAAAATATGGGCAGCCAGTTGTGTAGGTCAAATGGAATTGTTTCGTGCCATGTTCATGGTCTATTGATTGGTCAATTGATCATCTTCTTTTCATGATTCATGTTATGGTGGTGAAAAGTGGAAAAGGGGCAAAGGACCAAAGTAAATTCTAATTTGTCACTTTGCTACTCTACAGCTTTTTACCTTTGCCACTTTACAATCTTCCTCTAAGGAGTAAACATGAAAAAAGTGTTGTTTGGTTTGTTATTAATCCTTCTCTGTACCGGCGTTTCGCGCCAGGCACGAGCAGAGACCTATTATATTGCCCCGAATGGCGATGACAATCGCTCGGGTGCCAGCGAAGATGAGGCATGGGCCACCTTTAACCATGCCTGGCAATCCCTCTTCCCTGGTGATAGCTTGATCCTGCTTGATGGCATCTATTACCAAACGTTGCAGCCGAATGTGCGAGCGGGTCAACCCGGCAAGCCGATTACGATCAAGGCGCAGAACGATGGGCGGGCGATCATCGACGGCGAGTTCAAACGGGATGTGATCCGCATTGGCGATTGGACGCCGCGCGACTGGTTTGTGATCGAAGGGCTAGTGGCACGCAACGCGCTGCTACACGTAATCCACATCGACAAAGGCACACACAACGTCTTGCGCCGCGTTTCCGCCTACAATGCCAGCGTCGATGACAACTCAGCTGTGATTGCCGTGCAGTACCCCGAAGCGCAATACAATGTGATTGAGGATTGTGTGGCTGCTGGCACTGGACGCAAGATGATTTACACCTATGGCGGACAGCACAATACCTTCCGGCGCTGCTTTGCTGCCTGGCTTCGTTGGGATGGGCGCAAGTTTTGCGAGCAACAGTGGCCAAATGGAGCGAATCTACAATTCTACGGTGGCAGCTACAACCTGATCGAAAACAGCATTGCCTTTGGCGGCGTGCCCAAATGGAATGTCAGCATGGGCAACCAAGGCAATCTGGCCGATCCAACGGTGCAGGGCAATCAGATTCTTGGTACTATCTCACTGCTGGCGGGGCGCGATTGGACAGGTCAGCCGATGAACTATGGAACCCGTCCCGCTTGCGATGATCCGACCAAGACCCCGGTCTTCGCCAACCTGGAAGAGTGGCCCTATTTTCGCATCGGCTTTGTGGCGGACCGGCAGGACAACACCACCGTCTCCGACAATGTTTTTCGTGACATCTTTTCCTATGGGAACTACTCAGAAGGGATGGGCTACTATGCCAGCACCTTCACCAGCCCTGGCGGCGGATTTAGCATTGACCACGCAACCATCACCGGGAATTTGGGACTTGCCCATATCGAAGGCCCCTCGGTCAATATTGGCCAGCAATCGATGCCCCGCTTCGACGGCATTACCAACAGTCTGATCGGCGGCACACAATACCAGGAAGAAGGGGCGCGGCTGAGCAACCGCTACGTAGATGGCGTGCTGACCAACGAGCCGCTCTGGCCGTGGCCGATGGAAGAGCGCATCCAACACGAGTTGGGACTCTCAGTGACAGGGGTTATCCAACCCTTGGTGACATCACAGGGACAGACAGCGCCTGTTTTGCCTGCTTCCATGCCTGCTTCCGTGCCTCTCGACGCAGCACCAGCAGTCACACCAACGCCGACATCGGTTGGACCTACACCAACCGCCACACCGATATCTACACAACCCGCAGGCAGAGATTCGGCTAAGTTGTTTCTACCCAATGTGACGAGGAATTGAAGCAATTTAACGAGAACAACCTTACTGACTTTGAACAAACCAGGAGGACAGTAAGTCAGCGTGTTACTGTCTCACTGTCCTCCTGCGCTCTACTCTCTTTTCCCCAACACTCGCTTAACGACAAAAAGCACGGAAAATGAAATCACCAACAGAATGGCTGACAGCGTCAAGGCCACGCTCAAATCAAGCTCGAAGCCGACGTAAATGGCGAGGGGCATGGTTTGCGTTCGCCCTGGAAAGTTGCCAGCAAAGAGGATGGTTGCTCCAAATTCGCCCAGCGCGCGTGCCCAGGTAAGCACGATCCCGGTCAGTAGCGAACGACTCGCCAAGGGTAAGGTAATATGCCAGAAGATCCAAAGGGCAGAGGCGCCATCGACCGCAGCAGCCTCTTCGAACTCGGTTGGCACCTCGGCAAAGCCAGTGATCGCTGATTTCAGGTAGAAGGGCAAGGCCACGAACATTTGCGCCAGGATGACCGCAGCGGTCGAAAAGGCAATTGAGATGCCGATATCATCCAGGTAACGTCCCACAAGCCCATTGCGTCCAAAGGCCATCAGCAAAGCAATACCAGCCACCGTTGGCGGCATGACAGTCGGCAGGTCAATCAATGTATCAATCCAGAGGCGACCACGCACCCGCCGTCGTGCCAACAGCCAGGCAGCCGGCGTCGCCACACAGATGCCAAACACCACGGTCAGGGTGCTTGTACTGAGGCTGAGCCAAATCGCCTGAACAATCGTGCGTTGTGACAGATTGACAAAAAAGTTGACTGGATCGACTCGAAGTAACAAGGCGAGAATCGGTAGCAGCAGAAAAAGCAAAACAGGCAAAGCGACCAGCCACAAACGCAGATCTTCGCGATTGGAAGTTCTTCGCCAGCCAGGTGCGCCGTTCTTGCGCGGTTGAGACAATCCCATAAGTAAAAGAAAAAAAAGAGTTGGAGCAGCGCAGGTTACAATGGGCTCATGGCCCACTGCCCCGCACAAGTCCAGAAAATAAAAAGACAGTCAGCCCGTAGAGTGAATCTTCACTCCACGAGCTGGCTGTCCTACGCATGGTTGAAACAGCAACTAGCGTTGTACCAAGGGTAGGAAGGTCTTCTTCGATCCGGCTGTCAAATTACCACCCGTCAGAGCCACATTGTTGGTCGCCGCGCCTGTAGAATCAGAAGAGGCTACCAGGGCAAAGGGTTGTGCGCCAAATTGCCCGTTGACCGAGGAAGCCGAGACTGTAATCTGATAGTTGCCTGCGGTTGGGTTACTCAGCCGAATCACTTCCACATTGTTGACGTGATCGGGTGCATCGGCACCGCCAGCATAGACCAATCCACCGGGGCCTTGCACCGACAGATCCAGATCGTTGACAAGCCGTTTGCTGGCTGCCGTTTGTGCTGGGGGATCGGTCCAGACCAATGTGATGTTCAGCCCCCCGGAAGCAGCGGGTCCACCACCGCCGCCACCGGTGACCGTGTACTGTGCCGAAGCCTGTTTATCACCTTGTACAAGCGAGAGCGTATACTGCCCCGGCGTCGTGGCCGCGGTCGTGTCCACATTCAATTGTAGATTCCCATTTTCGTCTGTAGTAGCATTGCCAATCAGTTGATTATCTAGGCGCACTTCTACCGCGGTAGATGGCGTGAAGTGGGAGGCCTGGAAGGTAAAGGTAGTACCCGCTGGCCCCGAAGCTGGGCTCACACTCAACGCTGGATCTTGCTCGGCAACTGCCGTTACATTCATCTGCGTCGAAGCGTTGTGGTTGGCGCTGTCAGTCGCCTCAACCGTGTATTCACCTGCGGTCGTGTTGCTGTTGGTTTGAATATGAAACGAGATTTGTCCATTGTCGTCACTGCCTACCGTACCCAGCGCATTGCCATTGACCGTGACGTTGATCGCCGAGTCGTTCGGCACAAAGCCTGCCCCCGTAAAGTTGAAGTCGGTGCCTGCAGGACCCGATGTGGGATCGACACTCAAGCTGGCGCTGACACCACCATCACCAATTGTGAGGGTCGTATGGCCAGCCCGCGAGGCAAAGTCCAGTGTCTCAATTGGGTACTGCCCCGGATCAATCGTGGTGCTGGAATAGAGAAAGGCTGCCATGTTGCCAGCCGAATCGGCATAAACAGTCTTGATATAGTTATCATTATTGCAGGGGCTGATACAGATATCAATGGCACTATAGGGAAAATTGTAGTGACCAACCAAGAGAAAGGTCGTGCCAGGCGGACCGGAGGCGGGAGCAACCGAAAGCTCGACATCCGGGAAGTCGATGGTCATGTAGATATCATCGACAATCGCCGACTGATGGGGTTCCAACCCGTCACTGACTGTATACAAAACCAGGTAACCTGACTGCCCGGCCAGCGCTTGTAGTTCGCTGGAACTAAAATCATAACTAAAGGTATATTTGTCCGACACATTCTCACAAAGTGGTTGATCGGGCGCAAAGGGGCCAATAAAATAACCAGAGTCATCGACCAATGCGACACAAGTATAATCATCTTTATCATCTTGATCATACAGGTCAATGTTAAACTGCAGGGTGCTTTTATTTGCCGTATCGATCTGATCGGGGAAGTGAACCGGGTACCAGATCGAATCTTGGCTCTCCGTGCCGCCCAACCACATCGAATATTCACCAGTGATGACAAGGTTTGGATTGCTTGTGCGCACTGGGATGCCGCCGCCCAGCCAGACATACTGCCAGTAATCTGTCCAATCGGGATCTTCAAAGTCACCGCCGCCGATGTATTGATAGAGCGAGCTCTGGGTTTGCGCCGCTCCCGCCGGACGTGGTTTGAAATGGCTGCTACCATTTTTCGCAGTGCGATGTGGCAACGCCCGTTGCTGACCGCTCAACAGCGAATTGCCCGACTTGCTGTTTCCAGTTGGGATCGGGGAAGGGTTATGTGCCTTCTGATAGCCTGGCAGTGGTTCGACCGTGAAGCCAGAACGATCTGATTTCAACTGAGACGCGCTGACTGCGCTATGGCTATCGACCAGATGGAGTGTGCTCACATCTGCTGCCTGCACCGTGCTAGCTTCGGGCAGGCCAGCGCTGGCAATGACCACTCCCTGTTGCAAATTGGCAACTACCTGGATCGTGTAGGAGACACTTTGACCAGTGCTGATCCCTTGAACATAATCATCCATGGTCAGATAATTAGCACGCAATGTGTTCTTCAAATCGACCCGACCGTAACCACTGTTCATGTCAGCCACGGAGGCGCCCGGCAACTGGACAGCGCCATTGATCATCACCGCTTTCATCAACGCCGAGCTGGGATCGGTGATACCGCGCTGTTTGGCCAACCATTCACGAACCAGAGCCGCACTGCCTGCCGTCAGCGGTGTCGCCATCGAAGTGCCGCCCATAAAGGCGTAGTTGTTGTCAAAGTTGTCCCAGAAACTCCCATCCGGGGCTTGCGCCGCTCTGACCGAAAGTATCCAGGTGCCTGGAGCCACGACATCCGGCTTTAGCCGACCATCGTCAGTTGGGCCACGACTAGAAAAATCGGCGATCTCATTGACATTATCCCCACGAGAGCCTTTGTCAGAACGATTGTTTTCGCTGGCCCCCACGGTCAAAACATTTTTGGCAGTGCCAGGCGAACCAATCGTCTGCGAATCGGGGCCGGCGTTGCCCGCCGCATAGAGCACCAGATAATCTTTGTGATTCCAGATGTAGTTATCCACCAAGCTGGCGATGATGTTGTAGCCGCCGTTGTCCGAGGCACCCCAACTATTGCTCGAAATGCGGGCACCATTTTGGTAGCCGCGAGCAAGGAAGTCTCCGTTGGTATCGATACATTGAATACCACTGCTGCCATCGGTGTTCAACGCCATAAAGACCAACTGCGCCTCAGGTGCTACACCGGCATTCGAGCTGGCATATTGATGGTTGCCAGCATTGCTACCCGACTGAGTGCCATTGCCCAAGATCGAGCCAGAGACATGGGTACCATGCCCGTGAAGATCGGTGAAAGTTGTCTTGGCGCTGCATTGTGGGCTGGCTAGATTCATCTCGCTCGGTGCGTAGGCTTTGATCAAGCGGCCAGCAAAGTCTGCCGACAAGTTGCCCTGCACACTCAAACCCGAATCCGAGACGGCGATAATCTGTCCTTGACCGTAGTAACCGAAATCCTGCCAGACATTCTCGGCATTGAGAATCTTGCGCGCCTGAGCGTTGGTAGTCTCCATCGGCAAATAAGGTTCTAGCCAACTGACCGCAGGGTTTTGCACTACTTGTGCAACTGCCGAAACCGGTAGCGAAGCACGAACAACCGCACCAAGCGGACCCTCAAATGCTTCAGTCACGTTTGCACCGAGTAATACAAGCGACCTGCGTAACGCATCCAATGATTCACCCGGGAAGGCAACCACATAGAGATCCTGGAACGCGGCAGCGTCTCCATCCGCGGCGCTGACCTGATTCGCCAGCGCTGGTGACAGTTTGTAGTTGGGGCGATAGGGTCCGATCCAGCGCACGCTGGGAAGGCTGGCAACATCCGCCAATACTTTGGCAGAGGCACGTACAATGTGTGCATTTTCGGGCACGTAGCCGATCACTTCACCGCCCAAGGCTGCGACTTGTTGCAGCCATTGGGCTTGGACCGGCCCGCTAAATTGAACAATCGAATAACGCGAGGCGGAGCCATCTACCTCAGCCGCAGCTATGTTGCTTTGCTGATTAGTTGCGGAATCAGCAGACTGAAGTGGATCAAAGGTTGCACTTTGCAGATAAATTGTCCCTGTTGTTGGGTTATCCTGGGCAAGTGCAACGCCAAATGAGAATAAGCATAGAAATACGAGGAGAGTGAGCGCAGTGAACCGGGTTTTCATAGTACTCCTTTGGTGATTTGGATTCAATGTGTCTATTAAACACTATTTCACATCATAAGCCGAATCCCAAAGCTTGTCGAGCACCATTTTCGCTTCAAGCAACGCCGGAATGTGACAGTTGCCTTCGTCATCAACCGTGAAGAGTGAGACGAGGCGGGCTTGCCTTTCCCCACAGGGAGTGATCTCAGCTTGCAGGTTTTGGATGCGAGCGAAGGCTCTTTCGGCGTTGAACTCCAGCGGCAGGCCGCAGACATGATGAAGCCAACTTTCGATCCGCCGCTCTACCTGTTGTGGCGTCATCACACCGTTGTTGATGAAGAGATGATAGTAGGTAACAATGGTCTCCTTGCATTCTTCCTCTTCCGCTGCATCGATCAAACATTGAAAAACGCTGGCATTATTGGCAATACTACGGAAAAAAAGCGTTTCGGTGACATTTTTCATAAACAAAATGCGCTTGTTCTTATACGAGTCATATTGTTTGTAGGCAAAGCCGCCAAGGGCCAGCAACACCGAAGAAACAGCAAAAAGTAGCGGGGATGTTTCATGAATTTGCTGCTCATTGACTCCCAATCGCTCGGAAAAGGAAGGGCCAAGGGTCAAAAAGGCAATCACGCCTAGCAAGAGCAATAAGTTGGGCACAATTTTGATCAACATCGAAATGCCCGCGCCAAAGGCGGGCACAAAAAAGAGAAAGCGGTCAAACCAGTTCATCGACAGGCGCACATTGGGGAAGAGCAGTTCCAGATCGTGTTGCGGGATGTCTCGATAGAGATAGAGGTAGATACAGCCCGGCTGGAAGTTGAAACGTTTGCGCTTTGTGCCATTCGCACTAAGTGAGCTTTCATTCTTAAACTTTAACCCCAGCAGCACATTGGAGTAGACCTGCATATCGAACCGTTGCTGCCAAAAGAATTTCTTGCGCGTGCCGTAGCCCGCGGTCTGACCACGATGATAAAGCAAAATCTGTTCAAAATCGTAAAAGTTGATCTCCGTCTTGAGATCGACCAAATCGCTGCCGCGCATTGCATTCATGATCGCCACCCAATCGAGTGGCTCATAGTTGGCGCGCGCCAACGTCGTCGTGAGTGTATCGATCAGTTGTGACTCCGTTGTGCCGTCATCGACGCTGAGCGCGTTACGTCGCTTTGCTTCAGCTATGTCGGGATTAAAGGGCAAGTAGTTGCGCTTGAGCGCCTCATTGATGTGATGAAACTGAAAGTGAGTATAAGCGGCCAACAAATCGCAAAAACTCCGAAAACGTCCGGCATCATCCTCACTGAGACGACCTTCGGCCAGGCAAAGCTCAATCAACTGTTGTCGACTCTGCGGAATCGCGCGGTTCACATTACAAGTTTCACTCATAAACGTAAGCATAACATCTTCATTGCCTTACTTACAAACGAGGTAAAGGGGGCAGAGTGGCAGAGTTTAAAAGCGGCAGGATCGCTTTGCCACTCTGCTACTTTGCAACTTTTCCACTTTTCCACTTTTCCCTACAGACGCTCCAACAGACGCCACGCAGACGCTGCGCCGTATTGCGCCAGAGTAAGATGCCCGCAACAAGGCTGATTGCGGAAAATTAGACACTATCAGCCTTTGCTCTTATTCAATTGATTCAGGAAAGTGCTCTGCCGCCATGGATTCATACGAGCCAAACACACACTCCTTCGTCGTCAAAGTCTGGCGCGAAGAAGAGGCGAGTCGCCAGAGTCCAGCAACATGGCGAGGGCACGTAACACACGTATTTAGCGGCGAGCGGCGCTACTTTCAGTCGCTGGCTGATCTTACAAGGTTTATCGAAGGTTATCTCGACACTTTGGGCGTCCCGCCAACTCGACCGTCAATACTGCACTGGTTGAGCAAACTGCGTCGCTGACAGACAGATCCGTCGGGCAGTGGACAGTAAGTCAGTCCAACTGTCCACTGACTCACTGTCTACTGTCCTACTGAATTCTATGGCAAACGTCTTTGCGCTTCACTCGGTCGGCAATTCTTTGATTACTTTTCTGCGCAATAGCTACCCCGCTACCTTGCAGAATCGTTTTGACTGCACCTTTCGTCTGCTCTCCAGCGGCGAACTGGACACGATCAACGACGCCGAGACGACCTTGTCCCTTTACTTGCATCGGGTGACATTCAACGAGCACATGCGCAATCACGGGCGCAGCAACGGCAGCGCAGCCTCAACGACACCGCTGTCACTCGACCTGCACTTTTTACTATCGATCTGGACTACTAGTGTGCTGGCCGAGCAGACGATCATGGCCTGGGCGATGTTACAGATTCATCGTCATCCTGCGCTCAACGCATCGATTCTCTCGCCCGATGCCGGCTGGGATGCCCATGACGTGATCCAGGTGATGCCCGCCGAACTGACTAACGAAGAACTGGTGCGCATCTGGGATCGGCTCAAACCAAGCTACCGACTGAGTACCCCTTACGTCGCCCGTATCGTACGCATCGACGCAGAGGGAGAGACGGATAGCTTGCCAGTCGTCAATACACGGTTTACCTACGAGGAGAAAAAGAAGTGATGCGTGATACGTGATGCGTGATTTGTCTGTCAACCTATTTCAGGACTTGACATTCTCTCCTTTCTTCTTTTACCGATTGTCCTATGGAGATAGTTCACATTTCACGCATCACGTATCACGTTTCACTCAATTATGGCTAGCGAAACTCTCACTCACCAGGTAACAGCCGCCCTGCGCTGCGTGGATGGCAACAGTGGGCGCACCATCGCTTCGGCGCAGATTTCGGCCAGCGGCATTCAGTTTGTCCGCAACCGCAGCGGCGATTTTGTACTGGTCGATAGTCCAAACGTGCCGCAACTTATCGTGGTCGCCGATGACCGAGCAGGGGAGTACTTGCCACGTCGCTATATGTTGACGCTGCCGCGTGATCCCAATCCAGCCAACGCTGCTACGGCAAACTCACTCTTTCAAGCGGCCCAAGTGGTGATGTACCCAACGGCTACCTCGCCCGTCACCTCTGGTTGGGCGATTGTACGTGTGACCGTGGTCAACGCCACCACTAATGCACCGCTGCCCGGGGCACTGGTCCGCCTGGTGCAGACCGACGGCAACCGTCTGCTGGCACGTGGCGTAAGTGATTGGCGAGGGCGAGCCATAGGGGAAGCCTTGATCGCAGCACCCAATGTCCCTGCCATCACCTTTGGACCCGCCAATGGCGGCGATGATGGGGCCGTGCTGGTAGACACGATTGCCGCCAGCGTCGAAGCCTTTTTCGACCCGCAAGCCATCATCAGCGACGCTCACCCCCCCGATCCCGACGATCTCGAACAACGCCGCGCCCAACTCCCCACCGCCGCCGTAGCGGTGATAATCTCGGCGGGGAAAAGTGTAGCAGTGAAGATTGGAGTTACGTTGCCTTGAATTAAGCAAAGAGATTAGGAGATTGAGAGATCGGGAAATTGTTCAAATCTCTCAATCTCAATTCACGCATCACGCATCACGTTTCACGCATCAGTCCTATAAGGAGTCC
The DNA here is from genome assembly GCA_046328715.1 of Caldilineaceae bacterium. Lineage (GTDB taxonomy): Bacteria > Chloroflexota > Anaerolineae > Caldilineales > Caldilineaceae > JAXLWB01. The sequence goes on from JAXLWB010000030.1 coordinate 21,880, forward strand.
TCTCTATGCCTGAATACTTAGCACCTGGTGTCTATGTCGAAGAGGTGAGTTTTCGCCCTCCGTCGATTGAAGGCGTCAGCACCAGCACCACTGCCTTTGTCGGTCCTACACGCAAGGGACCGCTCAACAGCGCCGAGTTGGTGACCAGTTTTGGCGAGTTTGCCCGCATCTATGGCGGCTACGGCGATCTCTCCTTTGCCGCGGGTCAGAGCATCACAAATTATATGGCCCACGCCGTGCGCGCCTTTTTCAACAATGGTGGCTCGCGCCTTTTTATTGCCCGTACCTTCGTGCCGCGTGCAGCCAACAATAATGGCATTGCCCAGTCAGGCTTTATCGTGGATGATGCCGACAACGAGGCAAGCTTTGTGGCAATGGCTCCAGGCTCAGGCTCCAGTGGCGTTGTGCGGGTACGCGAGAAACGCATTCCGGCCAGCGCTGTGACATTGGGTTCCGCCCCTTCCGGATCGTTGATGAGTATGGCAGGTGCAGCAGCGAACGATCCGCCCCAGTTTTTCCAGAAGATAGGCAACGTCTGGCTCAATGCCGCAACACTGGCTCCTGACAGTGCACTCAATCTCGATACTGGCTTGACGAGCAACGTGCGCCTCCACCTGGTGACGGTAGAATCTACAGACGCCGATGGCACCGTGATCGTGCAGGATGACCTCGGTTATGCGGCGGATCATCCCCGCTCGATCCGTTCGGTGCTTAGTCAGAATCCAACACGTCGCTCGGATGCAGTGGCTAATCCTTTCTTTCTTTCGATTCGTAACAATGTCATTCCGCTTGCGCTGCGCAATGGACTCTTCCCCAGTGGCGATAGCAACAGCTTTGCCATCACTGATGGCAACGACGGTGCTGAACCGACGGCAACCCTCAACAACGATCTTCAGAATCTCAATGCCTCGGCCTATTCCGAAGCACTCGAGCGGTTAGAGGCGATTGAGGACATTTCGATTGTCGCTGCGCCAGGATATTCGGCATTGGGGGCTGCCAATGCCGAAGCTATCCAAAATGCATTACTCTCACACGTCGATGTCAATGCCAAATATCGTATCGCCGTGCTCGACAGTGCGCTGGATGATGATCTCACCAGCGTACAAGCCACGCGTGGCGAGATCGATTCCAGCCACGCTGCCCTTTATTTCCCTTGGTATGTCACTGACAATCCGCTGGCGACGCCCGACAACGAGCTGATTCCCAAAGAAGTTCCGGTGCCGCCCTCGGGTGCGCTCTGCGGTATCTACGCCCGCAACGATGCGCTCAACGGTGTTTGGAAAGCGCCCGCCAACGAAATAGTGCTCGGGGCCTTGCGCTTCGTGGTTGACATCAATCAAAGCCAGCAAGAGATCCTCAACCCGGTCGGTATCAACTGTCTGCGCTACTTCTTTGGTCGTGGCAATCGGGTGTGGGGTGCGCGCACCGTCTCTTCCGACCCGATGTGGAAGTATGTCAACGTGCGTCGTTACTTCAACTATCTAGAACGATCGATTGACCGTTCGACCCAGTGGGCCGTCTTCGAAGCCAACGGCGAGCGGCTTTGGGCGGCGATTCGCGGTGCCGTCTCCGACTTTCTCTTTAACGAATGGCGCAGTGGAGCCTTGCTCGGCGGTACCCCCGAAGAAGCCTATTTTGTGCGCTGTGACCGCAGCACCATGACCCAAAACGATCTCGACAACGGGCGTCTGATCTGCGAAATCGGCGTGGCCGTGCTCAAACCAGCCGAATTCGTCATCTTCCGCATCGGCCAGAAGACGGCTGAGGCTCGTTCCTAATCTCTCAATCACCCAATCTCTTAATCTCCTAATCTCAGCTCATCGTAGAGATTCAGAGATTGGGAGATTAAGAGATTGGTGGTGAATCTACACTTACGAGGTAACTAATGGCCAATCGAGATATTCCCTATAGCGCCTTTAACTATATCGTCGCCTTTAACAATGCCGAAATCTTTGGTGGTTTTTCCGAAGTTTCGGGCATGGGCGTTGAGTTTACGATTGCCGAATACCGCAACGGCAACGACCCCGAAAATCACGTACGCAAAGTGATCGGCAACCACAAAGCGAGCGACACCACCATCAAACGTGGCATCATCAATTCCAAGGCCGTCTGGAATTGGATCAAAGCCTCTTATACGGGTGGTCCGGCTGTCAAGATGAATGTCAAGATCACCTTGCTCGACGAAGCGCGTAACCCGGTGCAAAGCTGGCTACTACGCAGCGCCATGCTCAAATCCTACAAAGGACCTACCCTCACCGGCAAAGGTGGCGAAGATGTCGCCATCGAAGAGATGGTGCTGGCCTCGGAAGGGTTTGAGATCGAAGCGTAAAACGTGAAGAGTGATGCGTGAACAAAATGCCTTGTCCATTCTTCTCTTGACTTTTGCCCAATAAAGATAGCATCCGATTCACGTATCACGAGTTACGCATCACGTATCAAAACATCATGATCGGACTCCGTTTTGAAGACCAACCACCACGGGTGATCAGCGACCCAAACCGCGCCGACATTGCCTGTTTCATCGGCTTTGTCGGGCGGCGGGCGACACCATTGCCTGGCGAAGTGGGGCGCTGGCTCTATGAGCGGCAGTGGATCGCCGCCCCTGACGCCAATAGCGATCTGCTCAACCTGCCGACGCCAGTGGATACCTGGGAGGTCTTCGATCTGCTCTTCGAGTGGGAGAAGCGCTCCTTGGGGAGCCAGGATCAGCTTCTACCTACCTATCTCGGCGTGGCCGTGCGCTCCTACTTTGCGCAGGGAGGTCGCAAGTGTTACGTGATTCGGGTTGATGATCCGTGGCCCTATCTGCAAGCGCCTGACAACCGGGATGCCTATATTGAGGATCACATGGATCAACTCTTGCCCGGCTATAGCGGCAGTGTCATTGAAGCGTCGCCAGTTGCACCCAAAAGCTGGAAAGGAATCGGCCATCTCTTTGGCCTGACCGATGTCTCGTTTCTCTGTCTGCCCGACCTGGCTGAGATCGTACGCAATCCGGAAGCGAAGATCGATCCAAAAATTGAACTGCCGCCAGAACCAGAACAATTTGTGGAATGTTCGGATGAATTACCTGTACCGCAAGATCGTCTGACACCACGCGTCAACGCACCCCGCTGCGACGAGACAGGATATCGGGCCTGGAGCAAAGCCATGGGTGTCTGTGCCCAATTTCTCAACCGAATGCAACGAGAAGTGCAGTTGGTGGCCAGCGTACCTTTGCCCGAAACGGGGTCAGATGCTGAACAAAATTTATTGGATTATTTGAAAAAACATGTCGGTGATCCTCTGGCCCAATTGCCTAAGGAAACAGCCACCGGCATGGCGTCGGCTTTTGTGCAGTTGAGTTACCCCTGGCTACGCACCTCAGCCTCAGCCAATTTGCCGCAGGGATTAGAAAGTCCGGATGGCGTGCTGACGGGACTGCTGGCACGTAACGCACTGGCTCGCGGTGCCTTTCGCAGTGCCGCCAACTTGCCGCCAGTAGATGTCCATGACCTAGTGCCTACGCTCAATCGTCACCAGATCGAAAGCCTAGCGGAGCGCGTCTCGCTCTTTGCGCTTACACCCGATGGGCTACGCCTTGTATCGGATGTAACGACCAGCTTGCAAAGCAGTTATCGCCAGGCGCATGTGAATCGTCTGCTTTCGACCCTGGTGCGTGCGGCTCGCCGCCTAGGGGAAGATGCACTTTTTGAAGTTTCCGGGGAACGTCTGTGGACGCAGATCCGGGACCAGTTACGTTGGCTGCTCGAAGGCTTTCGCAGCGCTGGGGCACTGCGTGGCGAATCGGAGGAAGAAGCCTACTTCGTGCGCTGTGACCGCAGCACCATGACCCAGAACGACATCGACAATGGTCGTGTCATCGCCCAAATCCAAATCGACCCCGCCGCCGCCATTGACGCCATTACCGTCGTCCTGGCCATGGACGAAGGCGGCCAAGTCTCGCTGGTAGGGCAAGTGTAGCTTATGAAACACGAACCCCACCCTAACCCTCCCCTGCTAAGGGAGGGAATTATCACAGGGAAGATGATTTTTAGTGGACAAAAGAACAAACCTAATCTGCTCCTTCACGGTTCCCTCCCTGCTTCGGCTTCGACGTGAGCTCAGCCGAACGGGAGGGTTAGGGTGGGGTTGACTCGGCAGTACCCTGCATCTTTTTTATGGCCAAGGAATATTTACTAGACCCACTTCATGTCTTTCGCTTTGAGATTGAGTTCACCGAGACTCAACTCGACGGCACGGTTGGCTCGGCGGTTCCCTTCTGCAAGGGAGCCTTTTCCGAGTGTACAGGGCTAGAAGCCACGATGGACCCTAAAGTGATTAAGGAGGGCGGGCGCAACTACGGCATGGCGCAGCGGGCGGGTCAGGTGACCTTTGCCACCGTGATTCTCAAGCGGGGCATCACCGAAGCGCGCCACCTCTGGCAATGGTTCGAGTTTGTCAATAAGGCTGGCGCTTACGCCTATCGCATCAACGCCACGATCAAGTTGCTCGATGGCGCAGGCAAACCCAAGCTCAAGTGGATCCTGACCAATGCGCTGCCTGTCAAGTTCAAATCGCCCGATCTCAACGCTGCCGCCGCTGAAATCGGCATTGAAGAACTGCACCTAGCACACGAGGGGATGATCGTGGAAAGACCGTAACAGCGAAGGAACTGGTACCTGACTCATCACTCAATTACCAATCAGCCAATAACGAGTTACCTAATCAACGCATATGCCCGACTCACTGACCAAAGCCCGTTTGGGCGAAGCCGATCCAAATAAGCCGCAGCAGATGAAGGCAGGCAGCGATTTTGCCGTGCACTTCAACCCGGTCTCGCTGCAATATACGCTCAAAAACACACTCAAAGAGGGCAGCGGCAAGAGCAAACAACAACACGTCAGCCAGACCAGCGCGCAGCTTTCATTGGAGTTGATCTTCGACACCACCCACAGCGGCGAGGATGTGCGGGTTCACACAGTCAAGGTGGTCAATCTGATGAAGCCCGATGCCAAGACCAAGGCACCACCCACCGTGCAATTCGAGTGGGGAACCTTTATGTTTCGAGGACTGATCGACTCGTATAAAGAGACAATTGACTTTTTTGCCGCCAACGGCGTCCCGCTACGCTCTACGCTGAGCCTGACACTGGCCAGTCAGGATAAAGTCTTTGACACCAGCTCAGCCTCGAAAGATCGCGGCGCAGATGTCACGACACCGGGTGGCCCCAGTCTCGACCCGACCAAAACCGCCCAACTGGCAGGCGATCCTAAAGCGGCGCGTTCGATTGCCAGCAGCAACAACCAAGAGAGTCTGCGCTTTTCCAAAGGCCCGCTAACCGTCGAAGCCAATGTCAAGCTCAATGGTCCTACAGCTTTTGCCAGCGGCAGTGCAGGTCTCAGCGCAGGGGGTAGTGGTGGTATCGGTGGTGGCATTGGCGTCAGTGGCGGCGCTGGTATTGGCGTTGGTGGGGGAATCAGTGGTGGCATCGGTGCAAGTGCCGGGGCAAGCATTGGCATCAGCGGTGGGGTCACGGGTGGAACTGGCGTTTCAGTCAGTAGCAGTTCGAGCGCATCCTTTGGCGTCTCGGCCAGCGAAGGAGCCTTTGCCAATCTGCGTGCCCAAGTCGATCTACCCCGCGAGATCACGCTTGATACCAGCAAACTCTTACCTGCGCCATCCCTACCTGGCATCTCCACCGACAGTGGCGCAACCTTCAGCCTTGGCGGTCAAGCCAAACTCGAGGGCAGCGCCTCGCTCAAAGCCGACGTCGGGGCTAAAGCCAGTCTAAAAGGGAAAATACAGTTTGATTGATCAATGACTTGTGATCCGTGCTCCGTGACTTTTAACGAAGGAATACTACCATGCCCGTACTTATCGACCAAGTCAGTGCCGAAATTGAAGCGCCGCCACGTGAGCAATTCACCGAACAACGTGCGCAGCCTGTCACCGAGCCAACACCCCAGCAACAACAAGATGCCCTGCGACGCAAACTGCGTCAGATGGAACAGCGAAGAATGAGATTAAAAGCTGACTAATTGAATCGAGATAGGGGGATGAGGAGATGGGGAGATTGGATACATACCCCATCTCCCCATCTCCCCACCTCCCATCTCTACCTATGCCATTCACCACCTACTCTGCCCGCCCTACCATACGCGTCAACGGCCAGGCCTACGCATTGGTCAGTGAGTTGGCATTGGGCTTTGAGATGAGCGAGCAGGAAGGCGGCATGTCATCGCTCGAACTTCGCTTGGGCAACATTGCCAGCAATACCATCCAGCGGGCGGACTTCGCCTTTGAGGATGACGAAATCCTCAAACTAGGAGCGCGGATTGCGGTCTATGCTGGCGATGAAACCAATCCAACCGAAATTTTCCAAGGCATCATCACCAGCCTGGAAGCCGATTTTGAGACCGATCAGCGGATCGAATTGGTCGTGCTGGCCGAAGATCGCTTTCAACAGGCCCGACTGGAACGGCACACCATTACCTACAATGACACCACGATCGAAGATCTGGCCAAAAATCTCGCCAAACAGCTTAGTCTCAAGCCGATCGTCACCGGTTTTCGTGATTCGATTGGTACGCAGGTGCAGTTGAATGAGAGCGATCTTGCCTTTATGCGCCGGTTGCTCACTCGCTACAACGGCGATATGCAGGTAGTGGGCGAAGAGTTACATCTATCACCGCGCAGCGAGGTACAACGAGGCATCTTGACCCTCGAAATGGATAGCGAACTACGTCGTGTACGCGCCACCGCCGATCTGGCCAATCAGGTCAATGCGGTCACTGTATCAGGTTGGGATGCTGAGAGGGGCAAACGGGTCAATGTACGCAGCAAAGATCTGCCTTCGGGCGCAAAACAGGGACGGATGGGCTTCGAACTCTTGCGCAACGCGCTGACCGAACGCACGCACCACATCGCCCATCTGGCCGTGCGCAACGAAAGCGAAGCCCAAGCCCTGGCCGACGCTACCTTTGCCGCCAAAGCCCGCCGTCTCATTATGGTCGACGGCACAGCCGAGGGAAATCCAGCCTTGCGGGTCGGCACCCATGTCAAACTGACTGGGCTAGGTCCACGCTTTAGTAACACCTATTACGTCACGCAGACCCTCCATCGCTGGGATATGGAGCGGGGCTACGAGACCGATTTTGAAGCCGAATGTGCCTTCTGGGGAGGAAAGTAGCTCTAACTATGCAAACCAACGGAACCCACTTTACCCCTTTCGATATTCCAACGCCCGGCCACTTTGCAGCCAACTATTTGGCAGAGGTGACCTCGGTGAAAGACGCCCAGAAACTTGGCCGTGTCCAGGTGCGCTTGCTCAACTTTGATGGCGTCGAGGATCACGACGGGCCGATCTGGGCGCGGGTGGCAACGCCGTTTGCCGGAGGGAAACGAGGCGCTTTCTTTCTGCCCGATGTCGGCGATGAGGTGCTGGTCGCCTTTATCAATGGCGATTCACGCTTCCCGGTCGTGGTCGGCGGCTTGTGGAATGGCAGTGCCAAGCCGCCCGAAGAGCTAGGCGGGGATCGAGTCGATCGCTGGACGATTGTCGGTAAGGCAGGCACCCGCATTGCCATTGTCGAGACGTCGCCCTCCTCCGCCACGATCAAGCTCAGCACCCCCAAGGGCGTCACCGCTGAGCTAACCGATAGCAACGGCGGCAAAGTGGAAATCAAGCTCGGCGGCACAACCATCACGGCAACACGCTCCGAGGTCAAGATCAAAACCGGCGGCGGCGTTGCGGTCGACGCCAATGAAGTCAACGTTAAAGCTGGGATGGTCAATGTCAAGACCGCGCAGGCGGACTTCTCGGGCATTGTCAAGTGCAAAACGCTGATCACCGAGGCAGTCAACTCGAAAGCCTATTCGCAAGGAATCGGCAACCTATGGTAGATCATCCCATTCTCCTGCGCGGCCCAGGGCTCACCCACGCCACCCTGGAACCCGTCATTCTCCAAAGTAGCGACCAAGCATTGATTCCAGTGCTACTCGAAGAGTTGAAAGCTGCTGACGGCTTGCAGAAAGTACTCAACCGTACCGCCAGCGCCCGTGACGATCAGGGGCGACTCAAGCTCTTCCAACCGATCCAGCGCGTTGTTTATATAATTTTGGTCGAAGCAGTCTGCGCCATTCCAGGCACACCTCGATTGGACCCGGAGGTGATTGAAAGCGCTGGATTGGTCGTGCGACGGATTGGCTCAGGCGGAGCATTGCAAGCGTGGATGCAGCGTCAAAAACAGATTCTCGGTTGGGTGCCCTTGCAGGCCAACGAATCGGATCAAGATCCCGATCCCGCCTTGCGTCGAAAGCCATCGACCGGCAACCCGCTGGTAGACCGAGAATTGGCGCTGCGCCAACCGCTGGCCGCGCCGCTCGAAGAGGATGTGACGCCGCTCTTTGTCGCACCACCCGCAGTTTGTGAAGCGCTCGGTAAGACGTTGCTTTACGGCGTCATTCCGGTAACAAGCTCGGACGTAAGCGAAATCGCAGGCGAGAATGGTGCGTCATCACCGATCGATGATCCTGCAACCTACAAAGCGTTGGTCAATGGCCATCTCTTTCAGTTCTTTAAAAGTGGCGGCGAGGCCAATTTCGCTTTGGCAGGCACCACCATTTCCAGCGATGCCGCCAAACCAGGCACACTCGTTGCCAAAAGTGCGCTGGATGACTTTATCAGCGCAGTACGACAGATGGCAATTGAGTTCGACGCCTTTGGCACAACAGCACACTCGCAGACGTTGCTGGCTGAACTGAATAATGTCTCACTTGACTTTGCAGGCGGCAGGCGGCAAGGCATGGGCGATTTTCTGCGGCAAGCGCGTGATGTCCTAGTCGAACGCAACGGTCAAAGCATAATTATGCCGCTGGCCTGGCCAAAACTTTCCCCACTCCAAGCAGAACGGATCTTGCAGGCGATTGTGGGTGGCTTGACCTCACGCTTGGTCGCCAGTAGTCAGGGTGAAGGGCGCTTTGAACAGTCCAAAGCACTCTATGTCTTACGTACCTTTGTCCGTGTCAATCGTCAGCCGACTTGCCCGCCGCAGCTTTACTGGAGCAGCAAAAACAGCGAACCGTATCGCATCGCTGAATGGTACGAGTCGCCCAATCTCAACCTGCCGCTCCCACAGATTGCGCTGCCCAATCTCTTTGATCGCAACCTGTTGAAGCAGCTCAAACCGAATGTAGCCTTTCGTGTGCCCGAAGAGCTTTTTGGCCTGCTCAACGGCATGGACGCCAAGGCTGTCGTCAAGGGAGATGACCCAGGCAAAGGCAAAGGCTTCGGGCTGGACTGGATCTGTAGTTTCAGCCTGCCCATCATCACCTTCTGTGCCTTTATCGTGATCAATATTTTCCTGTCACTCTTCGACATCATTTTTCAGTGGATGCTCTTTATCAAGATTTGTATTCCGGTACCGAAAAAGACGTGAGTCGTGATGCGTGATTCGTGACTCGTGAAGTGTATGCCATCTCTATTCGATAGCAGCTAGAGAAGAATGGAGAGCGAATTAAATTCACGCATCACGTTTCACGAGTTACGCATCACTATCGAGGATCACTTTCATGCCCGCACCCGCTCCCATCGGCTGGCCGCTCTTGCCGCTACCCGATGCCAATGGACAACTGAATTATCCGACGCTCGAAAACAGCGTACGCCAGCAGATCCAGGTCATTCTGCGTACCCGACCGGGCGAGCAGTTGATGCGTTCGGAGTATGGTGCTGGGATGGAGAACTTTCTGCATGAGCCGAACACCATCGTCACCCGCCGCCGCCTGCACGACCTAATCGCCGAGTCGATGGAGCGTTGGGAACCGCGCATTCTCGTTGATCGCATCGAGGTAAATGAGGTCGCAGATCAGCCAGCGCAGATCCGCATCGAACTCGGTTACCGCCTCCGCCGCAGCGGTCAGACCCTGCAGATTGGGATGACGTTGGAACTTGAGTAACACAAGCCCCACCCTAGCCCTCCCTGTTGGGGAGAGAACTGTGAAGGCTAGGATTCAGATGTTTCGACTGTCCACGTACCGAATCCTTCCTGTGACAGTCCCCTCCCTTAGCAGGGGAGGGTTAGGGTGGGGTCAGAATTGGAGCACTTTTTTATGCCTATCCGTCCACCCGGTTTAGATGACCGCCGCTTTGCCGATCTTGTGAGCGAACTGGTGGCGCGCATCCCGGCGCACACACCCGAATGGAGCAACCCACGCCCTGGCGATCCGGGTCATACCCTGATCGACCTTTTCGCCTGGCTGGGCGATGCGCTGCTCTATCGCGCCAACCTGATCCCGGAGCGGCAGCGACTTGCCTTTCTACGTCTGCTCGGCGAACAAATGCGACCGGCCCTGCCCGCTCGCACGCTGATCACTATCGGCTTCGAGGAAGAGACCGTTACCGACTCGGTCGTGATTCGTCCGCAGGCAACTGTCAAAGGCCCAGTCAACTTCGAGACGCTCAGTGAATTGACCGTGCTACCTGTCAGCGCCGAAGCTTACTATAAACGAGCCCTGACCAGCGACGAAAGCAAGGATCTCGACCCGGTGATTCAAGGACTACGTACCGTCTACGGCATCACTGGCAACGCCCAGCCGTACCAAACGACGCCACTCTTTGCCGGTGGCGCAGCCGACCCTGCCGGTTTTGACGTCATCCAACAGAGCGTGGACAAGTCACTCTGGTTGGCATTGCTCGCCCCTAAGCCGGAATCAGTGGAGGTGGTACGCAAAACCCTCGGCGTCAGCGCTTCGGGCGGTCAACAACTGCTCAGCGTTGGCGTGCAACCAACCCTGACCGTGCCCGATCTTTTTGAAGAGGTCGGTCAACGAGGGCGTATTCCCCATCTGTGGGAAGTCTGTTCACGTATCAAAACCACTGGCGAGGTGGAATACATGGCGCTCGACGTGATCAGCGATAGCAGTGCCGGACTCACGCGCCGTGGAGTGCTCCGTCTGGCCCTGCCTGCCGAACGTTTTCTGCAACGTCCCGACAACGATGTCCGCCTCGATCTGGCGGCGGGCGTAGGTGACAAGCCGCCCCGTCTCGACGACCCCGACAAAGCCAACCGCCTGGTCACCTGGCTGCGGCTGCGTCCGTTGGGCGATGTGCAGCAGATGCAACTCTCCTGGATCGGCATTAATGCAGTTGAGATCGACCAGCGGCAGACGCTCGGCGGGCGGGTGATTGGGCAGAGTGATGGTTCCGCCAATCAGCAATTTCAGTTGCCCGCCGCGTCCGTGGAGTCTGACACCCTGCAAATCGAGGTCGAAGAACCCGGTCTGGGCTATCGATCCTGGCAGCGTATCGACGATCTGGCGCTGGCGGGCCGGGATGACAGTGTCTACAGCCTGGATGCCGAAGCCGGCACCCTTCAATTTGGCGACAATGTGCGTGCTCGTATCCCAGCCGTCGAGCGGCGCATCCGTGTGGCGTCGATGCGTTCTGGCGGCGGCGCAGCAGGCAATCTGCCACCCAATGCCCTCACCGCTATCACAGCCTTCGACCTAGCAGGCAAACCGGTGAGCCAACTCAAGGTAAGTCAACCGATTGCAGCCGAAGGTGGCGAAAATGCCGAAACGTTGACCGCCGCTGAGCAGCGTATCCCCTCCCTTTTTCGCCATCGGGATCGCTGTATCACCAGCGATGATTACAAACGGTTGGCGGCGGATACGCCCGGCGTGCGCGTCGGACGGGTCGAGGTGCTGCCCCAATTTCGTCCGCAGCAGCGCCAACCCAACGTGCTGGGTGTCGTTTCGGTCATGGTACTGCCCATTCAAGATGCGATCCGTGCGCCCAATCCACGCGCCGACCGACCGTTTCTCGAAAGCGTCCACGCCTGGCTTGATGCCCGCCGTCCGCTCGGCACCGAACTTTACGTGATCGGCTGCGAATACATCCCGCTTGGCATCAGCGTCGGCGTCTCGATTGGCGAAGGCTTTGGTCGAGAAAGCGTACTTAACGATGTGCGGGAAGCGCTGCGCCGTTTTCTCTGGTCACTCAATGGCGGCGGCGTTCTCGGCACAGGTTGGTCTCTGGGCGGTACAGTCCGTGAGCGCGAAGTCGAGGTCGCCGTCGCACGCGTTCCCGGTGTGATCGGCGTGCGTGGCGTCAAACTTTTCGAGCGCAACGGCGAAGATTGGCGGCGTATCCCCTCGACCACAGGCAGCGCCGAACTGGCTCTTGAGCTTTGGCAACTGCCCGAACTGCTCTCAGTCGTCGCCGTCGCCGATCAAGATGCCCCCGCCACACTCGCCGGCGTTCCCAATCCCTTCGCCACCGGTGTCGCTGTGCCGGTTGTGCCGGAACTGTGCAGATAAAAAAGGACAAGATGACCAACAAACTTTGAATATCCAGTCATCTTGCCTTCTTGTCTTCTTGTCTTCCCTTCAGGGTTTCAATCATGGATGCAAACGGACTTCGTTTTTGGATGCTGGCCAATCAAGAAGAGTGGGAAAGTGTAGCCAACACGGCACCGGTTGCCTACCATCAGGAGTCGCGCTCGTTGCGGCTTGCCAGTCGTCGACGCTCGCCGCTACCCGTGCCGGAGGATCTCGTCGCCAATCGAGCCGCAGCCGAGGCAGCCCTCAATCGTATCCCCCAAACCCGTGACGGCTTTGAGACGCGCGCGTTATGGGACGATGGGGCCAAACAGATCGTGGCAACCGGTGCCGTAAATGGGACAACGCCGATCTATACGCCGCCTGCCGATGCGGTTCCCACCGATCTGGTCACTGGCTTTGATGGCATTCTCTACCTGGCACTTAACGGTGCGGTCGTGATGATCGATCTACGCCGCCGCTGGCAGCCAGTCACAGTTGCGTTGATCGGTTTTGCCGCCTGGCGATTGGCGGCTGATCCTGCGGGCGGCGTTTGGGCGCTGGATCGGGAGAATCGCAAACTAGCACGGATGATCGGCGAACCGCTGCCCGACCAAGCCTACGAGATGCTCTCGCCTAACGTCTTCCGCCCCAGTGAGGAGAATCCCAACCCGCCACGGCTGGTGGAGCGATCTCTTTCGTTGGAAACAAACGAAACGCCAGTCGCCATTGCCTGCCATCCGCAAAGTGGCGAAGTGACGCTACTCTGTTGGGTTACGGACAGCGACGCGCTGCTGCTGCGTCAACTTCAGAGCCACGCACTCCAACGTGTGACACTGTTACACGTTCGCCATCCCTACACGTTGGCCTGGGTATCTGCCGAGCGGATTGCGGTTCTTGTACCTGAGCTTGCCAGCGAAGCGCTCATCTATGATCTGAACGAGACCCCCGCTGACGATGTAGCGACAAGCAGTGAAGCAGTCGGTGACTTTTATCCGCTGCGCAACCACAGCGACGAACCCTTTGTCCACGGGTTGGACCTGCCAACGCACTATGTCAGCGGTACGGACACAAGACCGCTCTTCCCGCTGTCGCTCGCCAGCTATAGCGACCAAGGTGAGGCATGGTCCTATCGACCCTTTGATAGCAACAACGTACAGACGGTCTGGCATCGACTCTATCTCGAAGCGGTGATTCCGCCCCATTGTAGCATCAAGGTTTTACTCGCCGCCACTAACAGCCTACTACCGCCTGATCCTACAAGCGATGATTGGTTTGAACATCGCTTTGGGACCCGCTTGAATGAAACAGAACAATCCCGTTTGCCACGCGGGGTTTGGCTTTCGCAACCGTCGGAGATTCCGTTTCATGAAGGCTTTCTGCCTTGTGTGCCTGTGCCCAATCGCTCTGGTCTTTTTACTGTCCTGATCCAGTGCGCCGGTCACCGTGTCTCGGCCCTGAGCGGGCGTTACCTTCATGTGCGCGTTGTACTGCTTGGGGATGGGCGTTCGACGCCAGAGATTTATGCGCTGCGGGCCTACAGTTCACGCTTTTCCTATGTAGAACATTACCTGCCTGCACTCTATCACGAAGACCTTTTCCCATCGAAAGAGGAGAACCTGATTGGGCCAGGCAGACCGCCTTCCCCTGCTGACTTTCTAGAGCGCTTTGTCAACAACTTCGAGGGCATCCTCACCCCGCTCGAAGACCGCATCGCCGCCGCCTGGTTGCTTACTGACCCGCGCAGCACCTCTGACGAAGCACTCGACTGGTTGGGGAGTTGGATCGGGATGAGCTTCGCTCCCGCCCATCCCCAAGCACGACGACGAGATCTGCTGGCTGCGGCCCCCCAACTTTTTCGACGGCGCGGCACATTAGCGGGTCTGGCTCAGGCATTAGAAATTGTCACAGGCGGGGCAGTCAGCGGCGGTGAGATCGTGATCGTTGAGAACTGGCGATTGCGCCGCACCTTTGTCACGATTTTAGGAGCTGACTTTGCGGAAGAGAATGACCCACTGTTGCCTGGGCTGATTGTCAGCGGCAATTCATTTGTGGGTGACACGCTCTTCGTGGCCGGTGTACGCGACGAGCAGCGCAAGGAGTTTCTAGCGCTCTTTGCTGCCGACCTACCCAAAAGTACGGCTGAAACCCAAGCCGTACAACAATTTCTGGATCAGCTTGCTTACCGAGTCACTGTGCTGGTGCATCAGGAAGTCGATCCGCAAGACATGGGTATGATTCGTCAGATTGTCGAGTTGGAGAAGCCAGCGCACATCGAGGTGCAGGTACTGCCCGCCAGCGAAGCCTTCCGTGTCGGTATGGCCGCCCTGGTCGGCGTCGACAGCTATCTCAGTCCCGAACCGCCACCCCGCCCAGTGCGTGTGGAAACAAGTAGCCTGGGCGTGCGGGACCTAATTTTGCATCCGCCTAGCCTAGACCCGCGGCTGGAAGGGTGAAGATTGCGGAATACGGATTGCAGAATGCGGATTATGTGTTTCGCCATCTGCACTTCAAAGACTACCGGACTGGTAGTATCACGAACGACGAAAATGCAAATAGGCATAGTAATTAAATCCACGTTCCGCATTCCGCAATTTCAAGATAGAAGGAGCAGAGCATGAGTACCTATACCGATCTACTCGCCACACAGCCGCAACCACCCGACCGACTTTATTTTGCCACGGGCATTTTGCTCGATGCGCAGGATTTCCAGGCTGAGCAGCTTTTTCACCGGGGACGGTTGGCGCGCACGCTGGCGTATCTGCATGGCTATGGCACGGTGGCTGGGTTGCGGGTGGAGTGGAGTGCAGCCGTAGCTCCCGACGCCAATAACCCAGACGGCAAAGAGGAACAGTTGCTGGTACAACCTGGCTTGGCGATTGATCGACTGGGGCGGCTGATCGAAGTGCCCCGTTCCGCTTGTATCCGGCTCGACCGCTGGTACAAAAGCCAGGAGGCGAGCGATCTGGCTGCGGGCTTTCACGCTGCCCCGACTGATGGCGTGATCGTCGATCTCTTTATTCGTTTCGTCGCCTGCGAACGTGGCAAAACACCCGCCTTTGCCGCTGGTCCTTTTGACGCACTTGACGCCGTACAACCCTCTCGACTGCGCGATGGTTATGAACTAGAGTTGGTGATCCGCAAAGAGGCCGAGCCCAAGCTACCCCTCGATCCGTGGGCCACCATCGACCCCAACGCTGCGCCGGAAGCAAAGATCAGCGCCCTACATGAGACCATCTACAGTGCCTGGCAAGAGGGCAGCGACGATTGGGATCTCGACGGTCCTGTGCCGCAGCAGGAACATGCGCTAGGGCAGGACACTACGGCCCTTTTCCTCGCCCGCCTGATCCTACCCGCCGCCGAAGGCACACCTCCCACCCGCACCGACGGTGTTGCTGTGACGGTCAGCGACGCGAGCAGAAGGTTTGTCTACCCAACGAGTGCGTTGGCAAAGGTAGTGGGAGTGGGAGAGTAGACACCGTCGCTTCCTACGAACCCTATTGATGACTGGTAATTGCGTAATTACTCAATTACCAATTACTGCTTATAGAGAGGTCTCTATTATGTTCAACCCAACCCGCGGCTCTGCCCGCGAATTAATCGACCGCAACGAGGTGGCGCGACTGCGGGCTGCGAATGCCTTGTTGCTGGATGGTCGTATGCGGCGTCCCTACTATTTTGATGGCCGTTTCCTGACCGCCCAGGATCTGACCCGCGAGCAAAACTACTTCCTCAGTCGCCAGGCGGACCTAGGGCGAGCCAACGGCTTTGGCGTGGTAAGCGGACTCGACGTTTCGATCAGCAGCAGCACGCGTGGCTTGCGCATCAGCGCTGGTCATGGGGTGACGCCGTTGGGCGAGTTGGTGCTGCTGACCGATCCACTCGAAATCGACTTACTTGACCTGCCGACGATGCAACGGCTCAATGCCGCCTTTGGCTTGGCGACCATTCCCAAAGAGATTGCCCGCAACCGTACTGGACTCTTTATCGTTGCGCTGCGTCCGGTCGAATATACCGCCAACCCGATTGGCTCTTACCCAACCTCGATCAGTGGCAAACGCACGGTCGAGGATGGCGACATTGTCGAAGCCGTCGCCATCAGCTTGATCCCCTACCAGGACAGCGGCACGCCAGATGAGAATCTTTCACGCCGCTCCGAAATTGCCCGGCGCATCTTTGTTGAACAGGAAGCACGTGAATTTCCAGCGGGCGTCTTGCCAATCGCCATGATCGCCCTCAACCGAGGCACCATCGACTGGGTCGATCCCTATCTAGTGCGGCGTGAGGTGGGTGCCGAGCAACAGGATATTCTGGGGTTAGGCTATGCGCCACGGGCGCTGCGTGAAGCCCATGTGCAGCAATTTAACGCTCAGATGGCAGAAATCGTTGCCGCTGCCGCTGGCGATGCGACGAAACTGAAATTTGCCGCCGCCGAACAATTCCGCTGTCTACCACCGGTAGGGCGTATTCCCTTGGCGACCGTTGCCACTGATTTTACGCAGACCTTCTTCCCCCCCGAAGTCAACGTCGATCTCTCAATCGTGCCGCAGGACGAGTTACCGATGCTGATTGAGGAGGCGCTCACCCTGCCCCCCATCGACCTAACGCTAGCTGGCGACGAGCAGGAGTCTACTTCGGTATTGCTTTTGGCGCCGATGACGCGTGCCGAGGTTCATCGACTCAGCTTGCAGTTGGAAGGCAAGTTGACTTTCACCCTGCGTTCGCCAGCGCCACTGTTGGTTGCCAGCCGCAAGCCACTCGATGTGTTGCGCGGTATTCGTTTACCCCGTCCTACACCGCTCGTGCTCGATCCCAGTTTGGTGGTTGATGCGCCCTGGCGCACAGCGTTAACAGCGACGGATACAATCTGGTATGTGCGGCGGCGCAATCTCAACTATTTCAGCGCCGTGGTTGGCATTGAGATCACTGTACAGCCAGAGAATCCGAGCAATCCAGTCGAGCCACCGCCTGCACCGCCCAACAATGATGGAGGGAATGGCAACCCAACCCCGGATAATCCCCCACCCGACAACCCGCCACCGCCTGCCATCCCTGAAGTCTTGACGACCCGGCTGGCTAGCATTGGCATTCGCGAACCATTCGAGGCACTCTTTACAGCCGCTCCTGCCGATGCGCAGACGGCAATGGTTGATTTGCTACTACTACCCCAAGTTGCCGCCTCGAATCTGTTCACCACGGCGGCGATCAATGACTTGGGTTTTGGGATTGCCGGACCGGTAGACGCAGCGCGAGTGGCACAGGTGGCAAAGCGCTTTGGCCGTGCCGATTTGGGGGATGGCATGGATCTGCTGGCCAAGGGCTTGCCCGCACTGCGCAAGAAAGATGCTGTCACCAACCTCACTGTCTCGGGTGCCGTGCCAGAATTGGATGGCGTAGGACGTTTAATCCTTCAGATTCAGAAGCGATTGGAATCGACCCCAACCATTCCACCGACCAAGTTGGAACAGACGGTGAAACCATTGATGGACGAACTGCTGGCCACGCTCTCTGCCAACGGCCTCAACCCCACCGGTGATGCCTTGGTTGCCCATCGCCGAGCTATGGCACTGTTTGTCAGAAAAGCCACGACGGCACTGAGGGCTTTGTTGCAATGAAAGTTACGAGTTACGAATTACGAGCAACATCTGCGCAATTCGTAATTCCCGAGGATCAACTATGGACGTTCGACCGATTATAAAACCATTGCCTGGCGAAAATGTAGTTGCGGTGCAGCCAACGCTCGCTCCCGAACCCGAGGTGAGTTGGAACCGGCGACTCAACATCCATGCCGGACGCACACTCACCGACAGTGGGCTGACCACTGAGCAGAACGAGCGGGGCGGACGGCTGGCCACCGCAGGACAGAGTCGATCCCCAGGCGTAGTCACCGGTTTGGAAGCTGGGTTAGAGCAGACCATGAACCAGGCGGGTGTGACTGAGTTTTTTGTCCATGTCGGCACCGGGGTGGGGATAGCAGCCAGCGGTGAAATGGTCAATCTGCCCACGCCGCTGCGAGTCAACGCTCTCGCCCTGCCTGTCTATGCGCCAGCAGAACTGCTCGACGGCGATGAGTTGCCTAGCGAGGGGGGCGAAGCGGTACGCAGGTTAGGGCCTGCACTCGGTCAGGCATTGACACAAGAGATTCCACTGCCACGTGCGGGCATCCTTGTCTTGCAGCCGGTCGTCGCCCAAATTGTGGGGCGCAGCGAGCAGAGCGATTCCTGTGAGATCGATACGAGCGAGCTTGCCTTTGATGATCGGCAACTGGTCGACGGTTGCCGTCTGCTCTTCTTCACCTGGCCCACCGATCTGCTACCACTGCCCGATCCCGGCCCAACCTGGCGCAATCGAATCGCCTATACTATTTTCGAACAGGAACGGCTGGCCGAGGATGGCTTTCGCTGGCCTTGGGACGAAGTAGGCGTACCTATTGGATTAATGACACTCAATGAGGCGATGCAGCCGCAGTTTATCGACCGTTATTCGGTTGTGCGTAGCGGCGGCAAAGCCAAACGTCGCCGGGCCTTGATTCGTGGCGGCTCGCCCTTTCTCTGGCACGCGCGTATCCAACAGTTCGCCGAGGAAGTCGCCGAAGCAAGTCTGCTCAATCTGCCACCGGCGCAACTGGCCGAACAGTTTAGCTTCCTACCGCCAGTGGGATTATTACCGCGCAATACACTTTCCTTCGACACTCAGATCGATCACTTTTTCCCTGGCAACTACCGCCTGAGTGCACGCCCTATACCGCTCGAACAGATCGATGGTGCTGTGCGGGAGAGCGCGCCTTTGCTGCCGCTACACCGAGGCGAGGCGGCGCAAGTTGAAATTTTAGTTCCCGTGCCACAGATCTGGTTTGATCCTGCGCTGCTGCAACAGGAAGTCATTTCACCCGAATTCGAAGAGACACTAACTGAGTTCATCACTAGACGTACCGAATGGCTAGGGCGACGCCAACAGGTACGCCAAATTGCCTCGGCCCTCAACCGTGCCATCAAAGGCAGCGACATCACCTTTCCAACACCCGACCCGGAACAGCTTGAGAGTGACGAGCAAGTTTCGCCAGGTCCCTTTGACCCGCCCGAAGCAACCTACGGCACCGACACCAACTCATTCAACGAGACGCCCATCCTCACCGCGACCGACTTGAACACACTGCGCGATCATCTGCGCACCGCCACGCCACTCCGAGAAGACGAAGTGGCCAAGCTCGACGAACTCGGTGTCGAACGCTTTATTGATTTTCTAGACGGTAAAGTTCGCGGCGCAGATGACACCGTGGATCTTAACTTTTTGCGTGTGCAGACCGATATCTACCGGCTGCGACAACAGGTGCTCGGGGCGGACGAGGCGACCCGTTTGGCAACCTCGCCCGTCCTAGCGGCCATCGCTAAAGGGACCAGCGCCTACGCCACCCGTCAAGATTTGGAGAGTTTTCTCACCAATCTCAAAGATATTCCCAATGGACCGGTTGGCACGCCCATAGTAGCAGGAGCAACGCCATCAGCGGCACCCCAGCCCGCAGCCGTACCGAGCGGCATCGGCAGCAGCCTCTCGGTTGCCGGTTCGTTGACCAAGCTCCAACGTCCGAGTAGTTTCACGGAAACACTGTTGAGCAGCGGTCTAGGCAACGTCGAACTCTCCAGCGGCTTAGTCAAAGACACCACGGGACTGGGCGATATCCTGACAAGACCAGGAAAAATCGATATCAACACGGTCGAGACGGATCCAATTGTCGTCCGCCCTCCGACCAAGGACGACATCTCAGAACAATCGCAGATTGTCGGCGTGGCCTATGACTTTCGTACCACGACCGTGGTTGAACGCAGCCCGGAACCACCCGCCATTCAAACTCGCAACGCCGCCATCAGCACCAAATACAGCGCCCTGAACGAAATCATCGACATTGGCATCAATGTGGACGATGTCGTCGTGCCCGGCTTTCAGGGCGATGTCAGCCGTCGCCCGATCAAAGAGGTGAAGGAAGGTGGTTTGCTTGACCAGATTCTGAAGGGACAACACGACCCGCCCATCGGCGACGACCGGCACGAGTCAAGCTTCTTCAATGCCAGCGTCAAGGCATTGGAAAACACCGTGGCCGTGTTGCGCGGCGTAGAAGGGCAGATCAAATCCTACAAAGCTGTTCTCCAACGCAGCAGAGATACGCTGACTACCTTACAAAAGAATGCCAACGATGCCGACCGCCGCCTGAAGGAAATCGCCGACGAAGTGGCCGAGGCACGACATGATGTGGCAGTGGCGAGATCGTTGATGGCCGAAGAGCAGAAGCGCATCGACAATATCAATGCTCGCCGCCAAAAGATCTTGAACGAACAGGTAAATTTCCTGGTCTATCGTCGCCCACGCGTGGCACCCACGGTCATCCAGACGCCAGCGCGTACTATCGATCCGGGCTTTACCCAGCCGCCGATTACAGCTTGTCTCAATCGTCTGGTCAACACGCCGCCTGAGATTCAACAGATGGTCAACCTGATGCGTCGCGTTCCGGTATGTTATTTCATCAACCTGTTACCGCTGCTCGACCAGATTGATCGTCCGCAAACGCTGTTCCAAACTTTGCAGGCTGCCAAACTTTCGGCGCTCACGCTACAAAGCTTTCCGCCCGCAGCGACCAACGTTGCAAACACGGGATTCGTGCCAGCCACCTTTGCTGCGGTTAACACGAGTACGATCTCCAGTGCAGGTCAAGTTGGTATCATGGCTACGGCGAAACTGGCCAGCAGCATCACCAACGTACTGACTACACGACAAAGCATCGTCTCTCAGTTGCAGATCAACACGGCAGCTATCAATCTGGCTGACTTCGTTAGTTCAAGCTGGCAGAACAACCGTGATCGTGCAAGCTACATCGTAAGCGTCGGCGACCTAATCGATGGGGTGCATGGCAAAAGTGAGATCGCCCGCCATTCTGCCCGCAAACTGGATGAGATCACGCATGCCGCCACCTGCCTCTACGAAGCGATGAGCGAGGTCAAGCCAATCCTGCGCCTGACATGGGCAGAGTTGCTCAGCCAGTACGATGCACCCATTACCCTGCGCAACCTCGCCAGCCTTCCCCGCTGGGGCGAAATCGAAGATGTACTCCAACGCCGCGAGATGCAGATGTTGGTGGATTGGCTCTATGCCCAAGTCTTCCCCACGCTCAGTGAGTCGGTTGAACTCATCAGCGATCTGGTGCGCATCTGTATTCTGCTCGCCAGCCATGCCCCGGTCAACCAGATCATCGCCGGCGCCATCCACGAGCCGGTGACCGTTCGACCCGGTGGGCAAATCAAGATCTCCGTCGACCCGACCTTTATTCGCATCGGCATGCCGGTCTTTGTCTACCAGAACGAGCGAGTCGTCGCCCAAGCCGTAGTCAACGACCTCGCTGGTGGCCTGGCCGCCGCCCGCGTCACCCAAACCATGCAAACGTCGCTTCAGCTCGACAAAGGAGCCAAGGTGCAATTCGGCGAAATCCGAACGTTGGTGCGAGGGTAAAGCCCCGAGCGACACGATAACGGAATTAAGCCCAAAGGGCCATCCTAGGACAGCCCACGGGCACCGCCCTGGGTGTATGGATCCCATATACACCTAGGGCGATGCCCATAGGTTAGCGTAGAGCGCCCCGATGGGGCTACATTGGATCAATTATGCGCGATTGCCGAGTCAACCACCTCCATGTAAAGACTAGTGCTCCGGACGCCGTCCGTCAGGCGGCATTGCTGGTGGAAGATGGATTGCGTACGGCCTCCTTCCCGGATGAGGGTGGACGTTTGGTGATCGTGCGCTCGCTGGCGTTGGGGCGAATTGGGCATGCGGCTTCGGCGCTAACAGTATCAATGCAGATCGAGCAGGCATTGCAACGGCTGCCACGTCACCTCGTTCATGCCACGGCAGCGGAGGCGGGCACAGCCGCAGCAGTCTACTTTCGCCATGAAGCTGAGGCCTTTACGATCTTTGCCCTGCAACTGGCCAAAGGAATTGCGCCGACTGACTGGTTCTGGCAACGGCTGATTCCCGCCTATCGACCACAGTTGGGCAATGACGAGGGAGTACGTTTGCTTCTGCGTACCATGCTGGCACATCGAGAGAGTAAAGTTCTTCTCACGCATCTGGTCAAACAGATGGTAGAGGCTGGAAAAATCAGCATTCTTCTCGATCCATTGCAGCCCCAGGATGGCACGCACTTGTTGCAACACTTTGGCTGGCAGTCGCCAACATTTGTGGAACAGAACGTTTCCCCTCCGCGGCATCACAAATCGACTTTGGCGACAATTTTGCAACAGTGGATCGGCAAATGGGGAGCCACCGATGACCGCACACTCTGGCTAGCCAATCTCCTCACTGCCATCGAAGAGCCGCTACGCCTGGAAGATACGCAGTTGAGCCAACGGAGCATGGCCTGGATTGATCAAGTCGTAGCTGCTCCACCAGAGAACACGATTGGCAAGAGAGTAGACGCTGAATTCATCGAAGATAGCCATCAACCTACACGCCAGCAAAGCGAGGTTGACGCACCAAGGCAGAGGGCAAAGCGCAGAGCAACTGCTGCGGATCAAGGTTTGACCGACACCTTCTTGCAGCGTAAATCCAATTCGACGATACCTGCTGGCATTCAACAGTCCGAACAGGTCGTCGAGCCAACAAATGCAGAGGTGGTCGAAGATACACTATGGGAGCAAGACCTGGAGCGCACCGTTGCCGGCGGACTTTTCTTCCTCCTCAATCTGCTCAACCGCCTGTACTTCGGCGATTGGTTGTTGAAGCATCCGCAATGGCTGGAGGCCGGGTTGTCTCACCATTTGCTTGCGCGACTTTGTCAACAACTCTCGATTGAAGCAAGCGACCCAATCTGGCAGGTGATCGCCTTAGAAAAGGAAGACAAGATCCCAGGTGACCTTCAGTTGAGCTGCGACGCTTGGCTCGACCAACTAGCCAATTGGTGCAGTGAATTCGTCGAACTCGATCTGGCAACGGTCGTGCTGCGTCCCGCACGATTGCATGCCACACCAACGCACATCGACCTCTACTTCGACCTCAACCAAGTCGATCTGCGGCTTCGCCGGATTGGGCTCGACTTCGATCCGGGTTGGGTTGCTTGGTTCGGTCGGGTAGTGATGTTTCATTATGGGTAACTGCACTACACAAAGCACACAAGAGGATGCACAAAGGGTACTGAAAGGAAAGCGAGAAAACTCTTGTGTACTCCGTGATCTCTGTGCCTCCTCCGTGATCTCTGTGTAGTGCAGTTGCCTCTTTCTCTCAAAGGATGCCGATGATTGTAAGTCAGCTGCTGGTTCATCAAAACGGTGCAGAAGCGAGTCATGAGGTGAGGGTGCGGACGCCTACCCTTCGTACCTGTGCGCTTGCCGCGCTCGCCGCACAGATGGTCGACTTTATCCACGCCGATCCCGAGCTGCATGAGCATCGCTTCTTGTTGGAGCAGTTGCAAGCCGTTGGCGATGTGGATGGTTGGCGGCTGGCCTTAGAACGGGCATTAATGTTGCCGAGCTCGACCGACGCAACATTGGTAGAGTTGAGCAAGACGCTGGGGTTGGAAGGTGGCGAAGTGCTGACCGTGGCCCTGGCGCTGGCGGTCGAAGAGGATGCCATGATCGGGCGTGTGCTGGCCTATCTCCAGCAGCCGATGGGCGGTTCACGACCGACCTTAGGCTTGGCAGCGCGCACTTTTTTCGCAGCCACTGAGCAAGACACGCCGCCAATCTATACCTTAGTCAACGGGGCAGCGGTGCAGAGTGGCTTACTGACCTTGCTCAACGAAGGAGCGCCTCTTCCTGAACGCACCTTGGCGATTCCCCGCGCGCTAACCTTAGCATTGGTAGGTATTGCTACCTCCTGGCAAGGTGCAATCGGCGAAGCGCTGCCCGCTTTGGCCCTGCCGCAAGCATTGCTGGACGAAGCCAAGCTGCGTGGACAAACCCTAAACGAAAGTATGGTGCGACTTTTGGTCTTGCGTGGAGCAGCTTTGGAAGCACAAGTGCTTGCTAACGAAGTCGCCGCTGGACTTGGCAAGCGACCATTTTTTCTGCCGCTTGATGTGTCAACGGCTGGATTGGGCATCTTTCTACGGCTGCGCAATCTGCTGCCTGTGTTTGTTTGCGAACTTGGGCCGGGCGAACACAAAGTTTTACCTGCCATTCCCTTTTACCAGGGTCCGCTTGTGGCGACCTGCGGCGTAGACGGTGCGCTAGAAGTGAGTGGCGAAGCAGCGCTCAATTGGCTTCTCCCTGTGCCCAATCGCCAGGAACGTGCGACCCTGTGGCAGATGGCACTCGACAACGAAACACTGGTCAACGAACTAGCCCAGCATCATCGGCATAGCAGCAGCCGCATTGCCCAGTTGGGACGATTGGCACGTTATCATGCCCGCCTGCGCGGTGATCCTACGCCCGCCGCCGCCGACCTGTTGGCAGCAGCCTGGAACAGCGATAGCGGTCTGGCCACGCTGGCGCAACCGTTGCCCGAACAGATCCCCGATGCCGCACTGGTTGCCACCGCCGCCCTGCGCCGCGATCTCGATTCTTTGCTTCTTCGTTGTCGCAGTCGGGATGGGCTGGTCGAGGGGTTGGGCGCTTCTTCCAAAGCGCGCTATCGACCTGGGGTGCGGGCGCTCTTTGTCGGCGCATCCGGTGCGGGCAAGACCTTGGCCGTCGGCTGGTTGGCAACCCAGTTGCACCTGCCGCTCTACCGGGTCGATCTGGCCGCTGTAACCAGCAAATACATCGGCGAGACCGAGAAGAATCTCTCTCAATTGCTCGCCCGTGCCGAACAGAGCGAAGTGATTCTGCTCTTCGACGAGGCGGATTCGCTCTTTGGCAAACGCACCGACGTGCAACAATCGAATGACCGCTTCGCCAATGCTCAGACCAACTATCTGCTGCAACGGATCGAGAGTTACGAAGGCATTGCCCTGCTCACCAGCAACAGCCGCAGCCGCTTTGACCCGGCCTTTATGCGCCGGCTCGACATGATCATCGACTTCCCCACGCCCGGGCCACAAGAGCGTCGCGCCCTCTGGCTTTCCCATCTGGGCACTCAACATCAAGTCGATGGGCAGCAGATCAACCGCATCGCCGCTGCCTGTGATCTGGCGGGTGGTCACATCCGCAACGTCGTCCTCAGCGCCGCCGTGCTGGCACAAAGCCATCGGCGACCGATTCAATACGACGATCTACTGGCCGGGCTGGGGGATGAGTATCGGAAGTTGGGGAGGCAGTTGCCAGTAGAATTGTGAGAGTTCACATGCAATCTATGACTGCGGTCAAGCCTGCGGGCAAACAATCGAATACGCAGTCTAGCGATGCAAGACCGCATCCTGATCGACCCAAGCCGGATCGTAAGCCCAGCGATCGGGCAGGCATGCCGCGTTTTTTGCAGGGGACACCGCCTGCGAATGGCAAGACAACCTCGGCCACGGACCAGAAAGACGCTGCCCAAAAAGTTGCCGGTAAAAAAGAGGGCGAGTCCAAGGATGAAGCCAAACAGGCCAACGAGAAAGAGGCTGCCAAAGGCGAAGGGAAAGCAGGCGATGCAGCCAAGGCAGGGGATCAAGCAGGGAAAGCGGCTCCTGGCGCCGAAGGAGCAGAAGGTGAAGGTGGACAGCCGCTACCTGCCGATCCCCAAGCTGCCACCGACACAGGCGATGTCACCCCGCAGCCGATCACGCCGCCCGCCCCACTGCGCATCCAACCCCTCTTTCCGCCCTTCCTCGCCGCACCGCCAACGCTGGAGGATCGAGCGCGGGTTGCCATTACTAAGCGCACAGGGCTCACGCCACAGGAGCATTATCAGCAGACAGAGCGCCGGCTAGACGAGATCGTCAACGACGCCAACAGCCGACGCATGCTGCTGGTGAGTGAATTTGAAACAAAAGCGTCCAGCACTGTCGGTCAATTTTCAGTCGATGCGGTCACCGTGCAGACAACGGTAAGTCAGGCCGAAACCGCCATCAGCGAAGGCTATGCCCAAGCGCGGGTCGCCGTCAACAGCACGACCGATAACGCCATCTCCACGGCACAAGGCCAGGTGGAAGATGGTCGCGCCCAGGTGACCACCAACGCCACCACCCAGACCAAGACGGTCAGCGCCAACCACCAACAAGCCTCGGACCAGATCCAAAACCTCTACAACCTAGAGATCGAACCCTTCCGCAAGATGCTCGCCACCGGCAAAGAGGGCTTTGAAACGGCAGCCAAGGGCAAAGCCAAAGAGATGACCAAAACCGCAGCCAGCTTTGCCGCCAAGGTCGATGTCCAGGCACCCGACTCCCCGGTAGAAGATTCACGCAACGAAACCAAAGCCAAAACCGCCACCCAACTCGGCGAGAAAGCTGCCACCGATATGACCACGGGCGGCAGTGCGCGCGGCCAGGCCACGCTGGCTCAGGAAGCTGCCTTTGGTCAGATCATCCTTGGCTACCTGCGTCCCCTTTCAGGCAAGGCGATGATCGTCGGCGATCACGGTGTGGAAATGATCAGCGCTGCCGAAGAGAACGCCATGCGCCGTCTGCAACAGATGGGGACGGAATCGCAAGGCGATCTGAAAGGGACCCGCGAAGCGGTGTTACAGCGGCTCGACAAAGCCGAAAAGGCCGCCAAGCAAGAAGTCAGGGCTGCTGGCAAACAGTTGGAGATCGACATCAGCAAACAGGCGCAGGGTGCCAACGATCAATTGCATCAAACCAGCAACGCCCTGATTGACGAATATGGCGACTATCTAACCAACCTGGGCAACAACATCAAGCCACCGGAAGGGTTTATCAACTATCGGGATGTCGAACCGACCTTGCGTGCTGCGCCGGTCCAAATCCAGGCGATGTTCGACGCCCATCTCAACGGCCTCAACCAGACCCATGCCACATCGGTTGGTCAGTTGCGCCAGAGCGTGAGCGCACGGTTGGAGAGTCTGCGCTCAGTCGGTGAAAATGCCCGTGACGAGGCGATGATCATCAGCGGCAAGCAGGAGGAACACATCCAGGGCGCAGCGCAAAACTTTGCCCAGGGAGCTGCCGTTGTCTCTGGCAGCGTCAACCGTACCGTAGACACCTTTGTCGCGCCCACAGGCAAAAAGCTCGATACCTATCTCAAGCAGGTGCGAGCTGAATTAAAAACATTGCGTGAGGGTACCGAAAAGGAACTCAAAACGCGTAAAACCGATTACGAAAAGGAGATGCAGGGCAACATCGACGGCTTTGCCCAGAGCAGCGGCAAAGCATTGAAGGATGCTTCGCTCAAGCTCGACGAAGATCTCGACAAACGGGGCGACAAAGCCTTCGACGCCATGCGTGGCATTGGCACCGACGAAGCCAGCCTGATGGATGCCCTACGCAGCCTCACCTTTCGTCAGGGCAAGGCGCTGCGTGTCATTTGGGATCGCCACATTGACCCGGGTGAAACTCTGGAAAGCTGGCTCGATGGCGAACTTTCGGGCGACGAGTATGACGCAGCCTTTGCCTATCTCAACGGCAACACGGCAGCGGGTGCCCGTTTCGAGTTGGAAGCCTCAATGCGCTGGTATGGCGACGACGAAGCCCGCATCGAAAATGTGCTGCGCAGCCTCAGTGACGAAGACCGCGCCAAACTTAAGAACGAACCCGGCTGGAAAGAGACAAGCGCCCGCCTGACCGACAATCTCTCTGGCACCGACCTGCAAGTGACCGATGCCCTGCTCGAAGGCAAACGCTTCCGTGCCGATGCCCTGCGTCTGCGCGAGCGTGTCGACGAAGCACGCCACGAAGGTAATACGGACAAGGTCCACGAATTGCTAGCCGGTATTCCGCCCAGTGACCTGGCTCAGGTACAGCAAGAATTTGCCCATATCGAAGGCAAGGTCAACCTGGATGCTGGCGGCAAGATCGACCAGAAGCAGGCTGCCAACATGTTGGCCGAGTATGTTGTGCGCCCGGTCGAGACCTACGATCCCAAGACCGGTCAGGTGCAAAAAGTATCTATGACCGGCAGCAAAGCCGACCTGGCGATGGCATTGGCGCGCAGCGGTGAAGGTTCGCTGGATGCCAAAGTATCGCGTCTGGCGGTCGAGACCGAGCGGAGCGGCGGTGCCAAGCTCGAAAATTTGGAAACCGCCCTCAACGACCCGCGTCTGCGCGACAAAGATCCCAAGGTCGTCGCCCAAGCCCAGATCGAGCGCCAGCAACTGATCTCGCTCTTTGCCGAACGCTATAGTCAAAGCAAAAATAAAGGCGATCCGAAAGCCGCACGCGCCTTTGCCGAAGAAAAATTACGTGGTGCGTTGGATGACAACTTATCGCAAGAGATGGCGCTGGGCATGCTCGACAAAGGTCGCGCCGATCCGGCAGTTGCCATCAAATTTGCGGTCAAAGGGGTCGGCACCAACGAAGAGCTGATCAAACGTACCTTGCGCACCATGGATCGCGATGAGATCAAGGCGATGAGCAAAGCCTACAAGGATCGCTTTGATGTCGATCTCGAAGACGATCTGGGCACCAATGGCCATGGTGGTTTCTTCACCGAGCTCTCCGGCGATGATCGGCTTGAAGTGGAACGGCTGCTGTTGGGGCAACCGCGCAATGACCGCGAACGGGTGGAAGTGGCACAGTTAGCCGCCCGCCAACAACGTGAAGAGACCGGTTTCGCTGGTCGTGGCTTGATGAGCGGCAGCCCCGAAGATCGAGCGCTAGCTGCTAACACCGAAGGGCTAAGTGCGCAGATCGAAAAGCTAGGCGGCATGGAGCAAGCCTTTGATAAGGATGGCAACTTCAAGGGCGATGTCGCCGAATTACGTCGCTACACTCGCTTCACTCAATCCTCGGCAGAAAACTACGCAGCACAGATCGACCGCATCGGCAGCTATATCACAACGGCGATTGCCATTGCAGGTGCTGTGGCACTGGCTGTACTTTCTGGCGGCACGGCGACACCACTGCTGGCGGCGGCAATTGCCGGCGGTACTGGGCTGCTCACGGTCGGTGCCAACTATGCACTGCGCGGTGGACGTTATGGTTGGGAAGCTGCCGCCACCGACACAGGCATTGCCGCAGTTCAGGCAGCCACAGCGGGTCTGGGAGCCTACATGGGGCAGGTTTCCCGTATTTCCTCGCTCACGGGCAGCAAGTTGGGCGATATCGCTTTGATCGGTGCCACCACCAGCGCGCTCAACGCGGCTGGCCAAACGGCACTGAGCGACGGCACCTGGGAGAATGGCATCGGCGAAGGGTTGAAGAAGACCTTTGGCAGTGGGCTCAAGGGTGGTATGGTTGGTGCAGCCACATCGGTTGTCGGCGGCAAGTTTGAAGGAAGCAAGTTTGGCAGCAAATTGACCAATTCCACCGGATTTATAACCCGTGGTACTGGCAAAGCGCTCAGCGGCGGATTAGGTGGTGCCACTGGACGAGCCACGGAACTACTGATCGACAAATCGACGGGCAACTTCCATGGCGATATCGACGACGCCACTCTTTCAATTTTGGAAGCAGGCGGACGCGGCGCAGGCCAAAGCTTCCTCGAAGGCGTGGGCGAAGCCCGACATGCCCGCGCCGTGGCAGCACAGCAGGCAGCCACCCCACAGACCAGCGGCACGCCTCCCGCCTTGCCTTCCGAAACCGAATTGGTTCCCCCAGCCACCGTCAAACCCTCGACAGGCGGAGAAGAGCCAACCACAACCAGACCCGCATCGACCATTGAACAAGAAGCACCGGTCGCAGCCAAACCGACAGGCGAAGAAGAGAAACCGCCTTTGCTACGTCCCGCAGGCCCCGAACAGGCTGAAGGGGGTGGCGCAGGTGTTGTTCCGCCACGTGGCACTGGCGGTGGCGGGGCAGGCGGCGAAGGTCCTGAACCGCTCTTCCCCAACCTGACCGATGCCGAAATCGACGCCGCCTTCGGCCAGATGGGCGCAGGACCTTTGGTCCATGCCCCAGCCCCCAGTGGCTTCCGCACCGGCGCTGGACAACCCGATTATTGGGGTGCCGAGCCGGCCACCGGTATGACCGTGCAGGAATATCGCTTCCAAGCCCAACGTGGCACGCCACGGCTCGATCCCAGAGGTCAGCCGGTGCCAGGGCCACGAGGGGATATCCAGACGCGCATGCGCATCCACTCCCCCGATCCGACAGCACCGCCCGGATCGCCCTCCGCACGCGGTTGGACCGTCGGTTTCGAACAGGGTAATGCCCGTTATTCACCGGAAGCAGGCTGGTTTGACACTCGCTACGGCACTCGCCCGGATGGCACAGCAATTGATGTGCGCCCCTATCGCCGTGGACCGGATGGCAACTGGATTCATCACGACAGTGGCACTGCAGTCACTGATCCAGGCACGCTGCATGCCCTCAATGGTTGGGAGCAGAACATGGCGTCCAGTCATATTCCGCTCTTCCCTGAGCATGGAACGTTGCCGCCAGGAGGTGCGCCACCCACGGTGCCCGAACTTCCGCCGCCCGCACCACCACGAGCCCCCACATCCGAAGGGGAGGCGCTACAACCTCCATCCGTGCGACCTGCGGCACCTGCCCCTGCGCAAGCGCAACCGACTGGCAATGAACCAATTTCGGGCGAAGCGGCCTATCTGTTAGGTAGCTCCTTCCGGGGTAATGCTCAGCCTTCGAATCAAACTCGTACAGTGTCCGCAGTGGATGAAGCGCTGCCCAAGTTGCAGAACACTCCAATCCATGCTGAAGGCAACGCCCGCCAAATCGAGATCCCGACCGGCGTGAGCGATGCCAAGGTCAAAGTGCGCATCGAAACCGAAGCGCCCTCGCCCGATGCCGAGTTCAAACCGAATACCCGACTCTCTGGCAAGGCACGCAATGTTCCAGTCGCCCATTTCGAGAAGAATGCGGATGGTTCGTATACGATCAAGGTGTCAGAAGGGGCACACGCACATCATATCGAGCGCGCCCTGGCCCATGAATTGGCCGAGATCAAACACATCGAAAGTGGTGGCCGCCGCACCGGTGGTGATGCTCTGGCCGCTGGCTCGCAACAAAAGGATCTGAGTGCCCACGATGTCGGTCGCATCGCCGAGTTGGATGTCATCGCCAAACAGATCCAGGCGGCCAAACAGCAGGGCGACGAGGCATTGATCAAGCAGTTGACCGAGGAAGGGCAGCAGCTTGTGTCACATTTGGGCTTGGTACACGGCGATGAGGCAGCCACAGCCCGACGCGCCTTGCTTGAACCGCATTTGCCCGCCAACAGTGAGGCCAAGGCGCTGCTCGATCCATTGATCAACGGAGCTCGCACAAACAAAAACCTGGCACCAGGTCACTTACTACAAGATGAACATCACCTAGAAGTTCAGATTAATCGGGTACGTCAACGTTTTGGAGACCATGAGCATTTCCAGGAATGGCATGAATTCAAGAATCGTTACCGCAAAGCCATTAAGACAAGTAAGCGCAGCGATGAGGATTTGTTCAATGATTGGAAAGCGGGCTACTATGTAGGCGGTAAGGGTCGAATACGCCTACTCCTCGGCGAATCGCATGTTCCCAGCCCAGGCTTTGAGTCGAGCAAGTCTGCCGTCTCGAATCGAGGTGCAGCGCTGACGGATGCCGAAGCTGCCCCGTTGATTCAGCGGCGCGCCGCTGCACAGACCAAACGCAAACAGTTGCTGGCTGAAGCAGAACAAATCCGCAAAAATAGCCCCGAAGAAGATAGCTCTGAATATCGGGCCAAGATTCGCCAAGCCGATGCTTTGATCCCAGAGATCAATCAGCCGACCGAGGGATTGGGCGAAGCAGCGGGCCGAGCCTTTGCCGCCCAACGTGGGGCTGGCAATCAACTAGAATCGCCTCGCACGGGTGCGAATGCGCTCGACCAGGTCTTTGAGATGCCCAACCCGCCACCGCTGTTGTTGATCGTCGAAGCAAAGGGCGGCGGTTCAACCTTGGGTACGCGCACAGGCGTTGGCTCGGCAGCCGGGAAACGAGTACAACAGGGCACGCGTGCCTACCTGGAAAGTCTGGTTGAGTTTATGGATCAACCCAATCGTCCAGCGTCTGAACGATTGTTAGCAGCACGTATCCGCCAGGCGCTGGCCACACCGGGCGGCATTGAATACGTAGAAGTACGCCAACCGCTGGGCGACAACGGCGAATTGCAAGCAATGCAGGTGAACAAGTTTAATATCTGAGATAAGGTTGAAGAGTGGAAAAGTGGCAGAGTGGCAACGTAACTTTTCCACTCCTCAACTCTTCAACTTTTCAACTTTTCAATATGACAAAAATAGCTCGACACGATACGGGAAGCGTTGAAGATTGGCAGATCAGCTACGATTCAATCGCGGCTTCGCTGAACTCATTGCTCGAAAATTTGCCACAGATGCCGCTGGCGGTGGGTCAGTTAATCACGCTCAGTTGGCAGCGGGCGGCATTGGCTTCGTTGCGCGCTACAGCAGCCCAAGACGAGATCTGTGAAAGCCTGCGGCTGGGAGCGGCCAGCGCAGCGGCAACCTTTCTGGCTGCTCAGTGGGACAACGGCCAAGTTGAAGCTACCTTGGGTGGACGTGAGCTCACCTTTGCTGCCACCGGAGCCACCAGTCTCGCTTCGCCTGATGCCTGGCTGATGGGCTTTTCCCTGGCCTTGGTCGTGCACGATCAGGCGGCGTTGGAACTGCTCTGTGATGAGGCTGCCATCGAAGCGAGTGAACGTTCTTCGACTCAAGTCGATGCGTTTTGGGCACCGTTGCAACGAGGGCTTGCTGCGCTCTGGCTGCAAGATACCGAAGCCTGGCAACACTTTGCAACCGAGACAGAACGCTTGTTACAGCCGGAGGCCATCTCCATTGCGTCCACCGAGTATCTTCAGGCGCTAATCTGGCCACTGTTCAAAGCGACGCAGGCACTGGCGAGTGGCGATCAAACAGCTTGGCAGCGTGCGTTGGAAGCTGCATTGGTCGCCCATCATGGTTATTTTGAACGTGGCGACCACCGCTACGATAAGGGTGGTTTTCTTGCATTTTATCTCTTAGGACTCGCTGCTCTGGCTAAGGATCGCGGGCTGCAAAGCGACATCGAATCAGAGTATCTGCCTGATGCGTTACTGAAAGGTACATGCAACGTCACAGAAGCAGTGGCTCCTGAGTTTCACTTTGACCAGCCACGCAGTGTGGCGGAAGCCCATCTGCTGATGGAAGTGCGCAGTTGTGTTCCCAATCTGGTAGATCATCAGTTGGTGGAGATCGGCGGAGAACTGATCAGCCTCTATGAATGTCCGGCAAGCGATGAGCATCCTTTGCGCCGTTTTGCCTTCAAACTGCCCACACAGGAACCTGATTCTTCTCGGCAAATCGGCGGCGATCAGCCCTCAACCTTAATCGACGCAGGTGAATTTCTCTGGCTGGCCGATCAAGAGGCGCAGCAGGTACCAGCCAGTACGCAGGGTCTATCACCTGAAGCACTACAACAACGCAACCCTGATCTTCAAAAAGCATTGGCCTGTCTCGACGAAGTGCTCAAGTTCATTCCAGCCAACTCGGAAGAAGTGCCAAACAGTGCCTTCTGGACAGCATTTGGTCGCCAATTACGGGAAGAGGAGCTGGGACGTTTTAGCCGAGCTCGCTTAGAGGCGATTCGTCAAGCGTGGCAGACGTTGCTCGTTGAGCCAGCCGCCACTCCTGAGTTAGATGCTCGATCCCGCACTTTGCTGGCGCTGGAGGCGATTAAGACGCAAGTGCGACCCATGTTAGAACTATTGCCTTCGCTCTCGCCCGCCGAGCTTGCGCAGCAACTCTATCCAAGGCCAGACGATTACGGCAAAGTCTTCGACCAGATCGACCTGGCCTGGCTCAGCAACCAATATGCCGTTATGATGAACAGGATCAGTTCGACCGTACCGACGAGAACGCATTCCACTACCCGCGAAGTCGCCACGTGATGAGAACGAACTTTCACTTCACTTTCCGGGCGGCTATCGCAAGGCGGCGGATTATCTCAATCCTCACCGCATCTGGGTCGCCTGGAAGTATCTGCGCCCCAGCGCCAGTGCTGGCATGGCCTTCGATGGATTGGTTTGGGTAGACGACCACTGGGCCTGGTTCCCTAAGCCATATCGGTTGATCGGGCAATGGGTGGGGAATCGGAGTTGAATTGATTGAGATTGAGAGATTCGACCCCAATCTCTTAATCTTCTGATCTCCCAATCTCCACTCCTAGCAAGGAAAGGTGAGGTAATATGGCAACCCATGCTCCTTTGGAAGCAAAACCGAAAGCACCCGCCCCCAAGCCTGCCACTGCGCCACGGGCCAGCGAGACGGCTCCGACCAGTGCGGGTGCGCCGTTATCTGAGCAAACCAAGCCCCAGCCGGGAGCAGCAGGCGGACCAAACAGGTGAGGCAGCGGCTGAATCGCCACAACTCATGGCACTTGGCACACGAGGGAAACATGATTTGTCCAATGTGCGGCTCCATCACGACGGCCAGGCGCAGCGCGCTGCCCAGCGAGAAAAGGCACGCGCCTTTACCCAGGGTCAAGATATTTACTTCAACCAGGGCGAGTTCAATCCTTCCAGCGGCGCGGGCCGGGCATTGATTGGTCACGAGTTGGCCCATGTGGCGCAACAACAGGCGGGGCAGGCGCAGGGTATTCAACGTAAGGCACTCAGCGATGCAAGCGAGGCCGAACGCACGAAACTGGAACTTCCCTCAGCTCCGACCACGATTGGCGACGATGTCTTGAAGGAATATTTCGAGAAGATGAAAAGTGGCGGTTGGGGCTCATCGCGTTCTGCGCCCAAGGGAGTGAGCGTCGAGTTGCAAGGCATCAAAGATGAATATAAGACGCCAATGACGAGTATTGCCATGTACATGAATGCGCAACTGAGTTATGGCTCTACGGTGACGGGCGTTACTAAGGCCATGTTTGGACCGGGAACCTCAATCACTCTACACCTGGCGCTGGCAAAGTATGGGCTCGCCGATGGCAACTATCGCTTTGCCTGGACCGGGGATGAGCAGACGGGAACGATCTATATTGAGTCGATGGCGGCGGGTCCAAAGGATGAAAATGCGCCAACCGAAAACAATGGCAAGATCGCGGTGGGTGGATTAAATTTTGAAGCCGTAGGTACTTGGTCGAGCGATCAGATGGGTTATCTCAAACGGGCGCTGGCACTGATTCCACTGGCGGCACTGAAAGAAGTCGATGGATTGAAGTTCAAGATCGACGGCGGCTCAGGCAACCGTGGCGAAGATGGCAAGTACGATGAGTCAACCCATACGGTAATCATGTTCAGTTCTGCGTTTACACTTTCTGACACGCGCTTTGGCGATTCTCCCAAACCAGTACAAGAGTTGGCGCATGAGATCGGCCATGCCATCGACCTCGCACCGCTCAACAAGGCATGGAAGAAATATGAAAGCAGTGGCAAAACCAGCGACTTGACTTCGGTGGCGTCGCCCTCAGGAAGCAAGTGGGAGCAGGACAAGAGTAAAACTTGGCAGATGGCTGAACGCATCGCCAAAACGGATGGAACGTTTCGAACCGCAGCCACCAAAGATGGCGTTGCCAAAACGACAACTGAGATCACCGATGCCAGCGGCACCAAACAAAAGCTGACCCATTTGAAAGGCGGCATCAGTGACTACGGCAGCACCAACTGGACCGAACTCTATGCCGAAAGTTTTGCGCTGTACACCACGGATCCGGCGACGCTGAAGTTACTGCGCCCCAATCTTTACGTCTACTTTGTCGGTAAATTTCCGCGCACGACACCGTGAACGGGTAGCACAAGAAAGTATCTTGTGCTACTACGACTTCTGAATCGTCCGTTCGATGGCGTGGACGCAGCTTTCGAGTTGAGCGCTGAGCGCTTTCACCCCTTGCTGTAATTGGAGCAGAGTTTGTAACACGTCGCTGAGACCTGAGCCGTTTGCGATGGGTGGTGGTTCATTCTCGACGGGAGGGTTGGGGCGAAGAGAGTCGTTGCAGATTTGCTGGTAAAGGGCAACGGTGCTTTGGGCGGGGTCGACGGCTAATTCCTCTTGTAGGGCGAAGGTGCAGGCTTCGTATTGACGCAGGGCACCGGTGCGGTCGCCGGAGAGATAGTAGTGACGCATCAGTTGGCGATGAGTGCATTCACGAGCGCGGTCTTGTTGCAGAATGAGCAAAGCATTGGCAATCCCCAACGCATATTGCTCGTGCGCTTCATAGTAGCCAATCAATTTGTCGAGCAGCCCCAGGTAGATGCTCTGCAACCGCTCTCGTTCAAAGATGCACCAATCTTGATACCATCCCGCTAACAATTCGCCGCTGTAGAGTTTTACCGCTTGTTCTAACTGATTGGCTTGGACGAGAGAAAGATTCGCTCCCGGAATCCGTGCCGCAGCAGTAAATGCCTCCTCTAGGATCCCCACATCCAGCCAAAGGGAGCAGGCTGGGTTGAGCTGAATCCACTCATCATCGACCAACAGGGTGGAG
This sequence comes from Caldilineaceae bacterium, assembly GCA_046328715.1. Lineage (GTDB taxonomy): Bacteria > Chloroflexota > Anaerolineae > Caldilineales > Caldilineaceae > JAXLWB01. Next base: position 58,592 of record JAXLWB010000030.1, read on the forward strand.
CAATCACTTGTATCGCCGTCCAACGCAGTTTGAAGCTGCCATAAGGTCTGGCGCAGATATTTCTTGGAGTTGGCTGTGGTTTGATTTTCCCAGAAGAGCGCTGCCAGCTTTTCACGATTGTGAACGATATGACGATTGAGTAACAAGAAGGTGAAAAGCTCCTGCACCTTGCGTGCCTCCAGCCCTGGCAAGTCACGTTCATTCCATTGAATACGCAATTTCCCCAACAGCGAAATGCGAAGCGATTGCATAGCAGCTCTTCCTTTCTGTACGGTGGGGGTTATAACAAACAAGGCGATACCGGAAGATACCTTTGTATACTCGTGGTCGCAAGTAAGTAACACTTTTTCAACCGCAAAAAGTGTTACTTACTTCGGAACATCAGTATAGCCGCAATAAAGAAGTATTTTTTACAGGAAAAAATAAAATACTTTTCACAAAAAAGCACTATAGCAAATTGAGGGAATTGACACTACAGTTCAGCCAACGCTTCGGTTGTGCCCTACAACACAGTCGCTGAGGCCTAAATCGGTTACAAGTGAACGTGCGACGCAAACTTGTGTATCGGCCTTATAATGAACGGCGCATCACATACTTTTCGGGGAAGGAGATGGTAAAGCAAACCGATGAGAAGGTCGAGGAACCTGATTATACCTCACAAAATTCGCTTTGGATAGGGACAAATTGATGAATTTTTATCAGTGCTTGACGAAAAAGATAAAGCAGCATAAGCTACACTACGCTGTTATAGTAGCTGCTTCTTAGGATGAAGAACCAGAAAAGGAGAGCAATGAACACAGCCTACACCAACCAAACCTTGATCAACGCCTTCTTCGCCGCAGGCAAGAGCCTGAAACTCAACGATCCGTGGACCGACCTTGTAGAGCGTGCCGGGCTTGACTGGCTGGTCAATGACCGTAACGCACTTTATCAAGGGACGCCTCCCGAACAATTGCCCAATTTGGACGATACCGAGAAGAAGGAAGTAACCAACTGGCTCGATGTGTTGACCGGTGCTGCTCCCCATCTTCCCGAAGCACTCCCCCTACCGATCGTGCCGGAGACGCCCAGCGGCAAACCGTTCCGGGAGGAGCATCCGGAACTTTACGAAGCGTGGCGTAAACATATCGAGCAAGGACTGAACAACAACAATGTGATGTTCAAACAGATCCTGGAAGGGTTCATGAATCCCTATTGGACGACTGTCTGGATGTATCGGATTCTCTTTGGCGTGGGCATTGCTTCATTTGTGGTCTCTGCCTATCTGGGCGTTCGTGATGGCACCAGTGGTGGTACGCTCTTCTTTGGTGGCCTGAGCATTGTTTCGTTGCTCACCTACTTTGTCTCGCGCCCGTTACAGGCGTTAGAAGAGAATCTGCAATTTATCACCTGGCTGGGCGTCAGCTACAACACCTATTGGACCCGCCTACTCTACACCATGAATTCGCAGACGGCCCAAAGCGAAATCGAACAGACCACAAACGACGCCATTGCCAAGATCAAAGAGCTGATGAGCGCACAAGCGGAGCGCAGCAAACATCGATTTGGATTGAGGTAGTATGTCTTGAGAAGGAATGAACCGATGACAGGATGAAGAGATACCTTGCCATCGTGTCATCGTGTCATCCCTTCATACAGTCATCCCTTCATCTTGTCACTTTCAACCATGAGCAGACCCGTCCTCTTTCTCGCCTTTGCCAACGACCTGCGCCCAGATGGCGTGTATTTACCAAGCCTGAGCCGCGAGGCCAACGAAGTGCGCGGCCAGCTTGATCGGGCACGCAAGGCAGGCTTGTGCGACTTGGTGGTGCGGACGGGAGTGAGTGCACAGGAAGTACTCAGCGTTTTTGGCGACCCGGAGTATCGCAACCGGATTGCGCTCTTTCACTATGCGGGGCACGCGGAGGATTATCTGCTGCTGTTGCAGGAAGGCGTGGGCGAAAGTGCCGCCGCCGATGCACGCGGGTTGGCCGCCTTTCTCAAAGGTCAACATGCGCTGCAAATGGTCTTTCTCAACGCCTGCGCTACGCGTGAGCAAGTGCAATATCTGCTTGATGCGGGCATTTCGGCGGTGATTGCCACCTCGCAATTGATTGAAGACACGCTCGCCACTGATTTTGCCATTCAGTTCTACACCTCGTTGGCCAATGGCGTCTCCTTGGATCGTGCCTTCGATGAAGCCAAAGGCGCGATCCAATTTAAACACAGCGATCTGGTCGCCCAACTGCAAGCCCAACCCAACGCCGAGTTAGACCACTTTGCCGACGGTCTGCCCTGGGCGCTCTACAGCCTACCTGGCGCTGAGGTTGCGTTACAGTGGAATCTGCCACAAGCCGCAGGCGATCCACTCTTTGGACTGCCCCCTTTGCCCGCCTTGGATCTGCCCGACGAGCCCTATCGCTACCTCTCCTGGTACGAACGTCAACAGGCCGAACTCTTCTTTGGCCGGGGCAGTGACATTCGCAAACTCTACGATGCCGCCACTGCCGCCGATGGATCACCGCTGATTCTGCTCTACGGGCAATCTGGTGTCGGCAAATCTTCGCTGCTTGCGGCTGGCTTGACGCCTCGACTTGAGGCAGCGCAGAGCGTACGTTATGTGCGGCGGACAATGCGGGGTGGATTGGTGGCAGCTTTGAAAGAAGGGATTACCGGCAAGAATGAAGAGACAGAACGGCAAGGCGAATTAAGAGATTGGTGGGTGGAACAAGAAACAAATACTGGAAAACCGCTTACGGTGATCGTTGATCAAGTAGAGGAAGTATTCACTCAGGCAGCCGCAGCCAACCCGAATGAAATGAGCCAGTTTGTTGAGGCCTTGCAGGCAATCTTTCGGGAACGGACACAGCGTCCACAAGGCAAGCTGATCCTCGGCTTTCGCAAAGAGTGGCAGCCCGAAATTGAACAGTTGCTCAGCGGAGCCAAGTTGCCCCGCACCGCCATCTTTCTGGATCGGATGGACCGCAACGGCATCATTGAGTCCGTGCTGGGGCCGAGCCGTTCGTCCCGCTTGCAACAGCGCTACGGCTTGCAGGTCGATGAAGATGTACCAATCGTGATCGCCGATGATCTGCTGGAGGACCGAGATTCGCCCGTTGCGCCGACTTTGCAGACGCTCCTGAGCAAGCTGTGGCGGCGGGCCAAGGAGGGTAACAGTACCCAACCGCGCTTTACGCTCGATCTCTATCAGTCGCTCAAGCGTGAAGGCATTCTACTCGGCGACTTTCTCGATCAGCAGATTGAAGAGATTCGTCGCTGGAACGCTGTGGCGGTCGATTCAGGCTTGCAACTCGATCTTCTGACCGCCCATACGTCGGAGCGTGGCACCTCCGCCCAACACACAAAAGAGGAATTGCTTAAGCTGTATGCTGGCGAGCATGGGCTCAACGTCTCCGACTTGATCGAGCAGAATTGCGAAAAACGCTTGCTCGTCGATCCGGCTGGCGAGCAAGCAGCGACCACGCGTGCCACCCGGCTTGTGCACGACACGCTTGCCCCGCTGGTACGCGAACGCTACGAGAAGTCCGATAAGCCGGGTCAGCGCGCCCGCCGCATCCTCGAAAATCGAGCGGTCGACTGGCAGGGGGACAAAACCGGCGCGGCGCTCGATGAGGCTGATCTCAAGGCGGTCGAAGCGGGTCAGGCAGGCATGCGCGCCTGGACTGAGGCAGAGAAGCGCTTGGTTGAGGCCAGCCGCCAAGCGCGTGCCGAACGGCAACGATCTCGTCGCCAATTGCGCTTTGCGGGCATCGCAGCCGTGACTGCGATTTTGCTCTTTGCCATTTTAGCGGTCTGGCAGTGGCAACAAAGTAGCAAGCGTGGAAACCAGATTGCAGCCCTTGCCACGACCGGTGCCGAGCAAGCAGGACAGGTCAAGGCGTTAGCCACCGAATCGCAGGACCGCAACACACAGCTACAAGTACGCGCCACCAGTGAAGCGGAGTTACGTCAAACTTCCGATCAGCGATTGGAGCAGGCACTGATCAACGAGTCAAAACGGCTGGCCACGCTGTCGTTACAACAACTCGCTGTCGATCCTGTCGCCAGCGTCAATTTGGCATTGGCGGCGTTGCCATCCAGTGAGATTACGCGACCTTATGTGGCCGAGGCAGAGTACGCGCTGTCACAGGCGATCGAGCAGGTACAAGAGCAAGCTGCACTCACGGCCACGCTGACCAGTGCTGCCGAGCAGGTAGCGATTTGGAAAGATAAGATTGCGGTTGGTGGATTCGGGGGTGTACGCATCGCAAATCTGGACTTGAGTGATGTCACCTGGGCCCCTGGTCTAGTGATCACGGGGAGTGCGGTTGCGAATCCAGCGGGACAAATTTTGCGGCAAAGTGGCGACTTTGTCAGCCGGGTACGTTGGAGTGCCGAGGGTGAGTTGTTGGGCACTGTGGGTAATTCGATTTATATCTGGCAAAAAGGACAGTTATTCGCCCAGCATAGCTTTGCGACTGACGATCTGATCTTGTGTGCCGAATGGAACCCGCAGCGCGCCGAAATTGCAATTTGCACAGGGCAATCCGTCTACCTGTGGTCGCCGAATGGGGAAGAACAGCCGCACGTAATTATCGAAAACACATTCAATAGCAACCCATTAGCCAGCCATCAAATTGCCTGGTCGCCTGAGGGTCGATGGTTGGTTGCGATTGGTTCAGGGATGGCGCTGTGGGACGATGCCAAGGGCGAAGTTGCCACTCAAGACCGCTATGAGACGTTGCGCAGTTTCTATGGCTGGTCGCCGGATAGCACACATTTTGTCACCAATGGCTACTTGGAGAATACAGTACGCCTGTGGCCAGTTTCCGCACCTGCACAAGCGGTTCAATTGGGCGGCGAAGAATCGTATATGAGTGCCAACTTTGTCCAACTCAGCAATACGGTCAAACTGCTCACCTCTGTCTCGAATGCGCAATTTCTGCTGTGGGATTTAGATGGAAAAGCTGCGGGCTCAATTACACCAACACTGGGGATCGCCTTACGCCAAGGCATTTTATCCCCAGACAAGACAAAATGGATGACCGATCTCAACGACGGAACGCTGCAAATAAGCGATGCCAAGACAGGCGAAGTTGAGAAGAGTTTACAAGGGCACAACAACAGTTGGCTTGATGCGGTAGCCTGGTATCCTTCCGGCTCGACCTATGTCGCAACCGCCAGCGGCGACGGCGTGGTGCAGGTCTGGAATCTCGATAATGAAAGCGAACTGATTGGCAACCTACTCGGCTTTCCTGCCGATTCATTGTTAGGAAATGCACTCTGGATTGATCGCCAGCGGCTACTGGTCTATGGCAACAATGGCTTCCGACTCTGGCAGGTTTTTGATGAGGAAGGCAAGCCACTCTGTTACCAGTTTAATGATCTCTCGCAATGTAATGCTAGCCATCCCCGCCTTTCAGCACCCGATCAAATCGGCGTACGAGACGCTCACTTTAAGGGTGCACAGAGCATTGTCTATCTGCTCAGCAATGATGCGGTGTATAATCAACTCAACCAGGATGGAACTTTGAAACAAAGCTTTGTGTTGCCAGGCGGTGGCGATACCCTTTGGCTCACGGAGTGGAGTCCGGATGGCAGGAGATTGTTACGTTTCGAAAACTTCGGTAATGGTGAAATCTGGCAGTTAGGGCTGCAAGACTGGACGCTCTTGGGTAAGCTTCAAGGCTTTTTTGGACCTGCCACTGTCTGGCTGGATGCTGGTATTGTCGAAGCACCAGGCGACGGTCGCTTGTTTGACCCGAATACGGGCCAGAGCACCGATCTGCCCGTGGAAGGTACGTTGCGTTGGGCCCAACAGGCAAGTCCTACAGTCATCTTCTTTGGCGACAGTGCAGGCGTCACCTTGTGGGATGCCAGTAATCATAAGGTGCTGAAATCGTTTCACTCCGATCTGGCCGCAACAAGTACGGGTGGCGAAGTGAGTCACGATCAACGATGGCTGTTGCTCAACGATGCCAGTGGGGCAACGCTCTGGGACATAGCAAGCGGTAAGGAACAATGGCGCTATAGCGTGAACACATTAGAAGTAGGCAACGCCGCTCTTAGTTTTGATGACCGATGGGCAGCGATTGTCTCCAGCGAAGGGGTGGCAATTTGGCAGGCAAAGCCGGACGGCAATCCAACCCCTGCCCCACTCTGGAGCGATCATAATGCCGTTTACAATAAGGTGCTGTGGAGCAAAGTCGACAATCGTTTTTTGATCCAATCAGAGAGTGACACAGTCATCTGGCGTTGGGATGCAACGACACAAAGTGCCACGGCAATTGACCGCATTCCGCATCTGATGTTTGATGTGAACGATGATTTTAGCAGCCTACTGGTCGATGATCAGACTGACATGACAGTTCGCTCCTGGCGACTTTGGCAGAACAGTGATGAGTTAATCGCAAAAGCAAAAGCTTGCTGCCTACCCCGCCCACTAACAGGTGAACAGCGTATAGAGTTTGGTTTGGGAGATTGATTTTCTCAGGAGGCAGTCTATGAAACTGATTCGTCTTACGATGTTTGTTTTCGTTGGTTGGCTTGTTCCCTTTTTGTTACTGTCCAACGCTGCCCACGCCCAGACCGCAACCTGCGACCAGATCCAGGCACAGATCAACAATGCCATTCGGCCAGGCATCTGTCAGGTGATTGGGACAGGCAACGCTTGCTATGGCAGCAATAAACTGAATACGTCACTCAAGCCAGGTAGTGGTACGTTCACCAACCCAGGCAATAAGGTGAAGATTCTAAACATCAACAGCATGTCGACGATCGCACCGAATGGCGTGGGATTGATGCTGGCGAACACCAATTTGGGGCCAGTCAAGATCATCGTTTTCGGCAACACCACCACGACTGCCCTCTCCGGCTCCACCTTTACCGTGCAGCGCAGCGCAAACGGGCAATTGACCTGCGAAAAGACCCCTTCCGGCATGATGTTACAGTCGCCGAACGGTCAAAAGGCGACTGTTGTGATCAACGGAGTGACAATCGAATTAGGCAGTACGATCTTTGTCTCCACCCAAAGCGATCTGCTCTTTGACCAGGACCCCCGTGTCAATCGCCGCAACGGTTCATCCAATCCGGATGCTAACCTCTGTAGCGGCTTTGACTCGGAATGCAACTTTGAGGGCTGCGCCGTGGGCAGACGCTTGGTCTATGGCCCCTACTGCAATGAAAACCATCCCAATGGCGGCACTGAACCAGGAGCCTTTCGTGTGACCCTTTACGGTCAAGGCAGTGTCTACGCCGGGGCCACCGATTATGAGGCTTCAGGCCATCAGCGCTTTTCCTTTGGGCGCAACAGTTTTAACTTGCGACGCGGCGTCCCTGCCAGCTACACCTTTTGTTATCCCGGTGCCGATGCAGGCAACATCGCCTGGGAAGCCATCGTCGAAAGCCGCAGCCGCAACGCCCGCATCGATTGGATTACCGTAGAATATCTGGGACGTGACTGCTCTACGGCACAACAGCGCAGCAGTCGAGCTCCCAACGAGATGCTGATTACAACAATCGACGGTTTTGCCAATATTTCCAGCCCAGTCGGCGATGCAGGGGTTGGGCAAGGTCAGCAAGTCAGCTTCCAGTACAATGGATTTACACCTGTCAGCATGTCGGAAGTCACGAATGCCGATGAGATCATGGAGTCACCGCTGATCAACTGGCTCACCTTCGATCCAAGTGGGCTACCGGAGATCAGCACCGGTGGCACAACCGTGCCCGTCGCAAGATTTGTTCAAGTCGGCTTGACCAACGGTAGCAGCGGTGGGACAGAATCGACTGGTTTGCTGGGTCAAGTAGATGCGTTCATGCCTACTGCAACCGGAAGTGGCACCAATGCCAACCGCGGGATTGCCACGGTCAACTTCCGGGTTTACAATGAGCAAGGAACCCTGGTTCACGATCAGACAGAGCAGAACTTTCCTTTCTGCATGTTTGGCGACACGAACGGCACCTGTAATCCGTTCCTCTTTGCCAATAGTAACGGTCGCTGGCCCAACGGGCAGCCGCTTGAGCCTGGACAGCATCAGATCGATATTGTGGCAACTGGCAGTGACGGCTCGACCACAGCCGCCAGCACCACGATCTATCTCGACCCGCCGCTCGGCGATCAGGAAGGGCCGCAGATTGGTGGTATCGCCATCAGTCCAGAACCAACGGTCGACAGCGATGGATCGCAAGCTGTCTGTCGTGGGCAGGATGTCTATTTTTCGGCACCCATCAGCGATCCATCCGGCGTCCGCTCAGCGACACTCTATTACCAGTTGATCAGTGACGGATCGATCGTGACAGAGCGGACGCCGATCGAGATGTCGCCTGACAACGAAATCTATTATGCGTACGGCATCGATGTTGGTGACATCGTCGAGAACCAATCATTGGAAAACTGGCCCGATACGCTGAATTATCTGATCGTCGCCGAAGATGAACTCGGCAATCAGAGCGAGTCGAACGAGTATTATTTGAAGCTGGCGAATTGTACTATTGGGACACGCTGAATTCTCTGATTGTCGCCGAAAGAGAATAGAGATTGAAATCAAAAAGGTCAATCTCTACCCTCTCATCATAAAAACCAGACAACGATCTAGTCTACTACTGCTCCAAAACCATCAGGGAGTCCTCCCATGCCACGAACCATTTATGCCTTACTAGTGGGAATCGATAAATATAGCGCGCCTGTGCCTGCGCTGCGCGGCTGCGTCAACGACATCATGCGCTTTCACGATCTGCTCAAGCTGCGCGTCAGCAAAGCCGGCGACACCTTTCAGCCGCTGCTCTTGACCGATGGCAAAGCCACCCGTCAGGGCGTGATCGATGGCTTCCGCAACCATCTGGCACAGGCCAAGGCGGATGACGTTGCACTCTTTTACTACAGCGGTCACGGCTCGCAGGCACCGACCGCACCCGAATTCTGGCCGATCGAACCGGACCACATGGACGAAACCATTGTCTGCGTCGATAGCCGCACGCCCGGCAAGTTTGACCTGGCCGACAAAGAGTTAGCGCAACTGATTCATGAAGTGGCCAACAAGGGAGCCCACGTCGCCATTTTGCTCGACTGCTGCCATTCCGGTTCAGGCACACGCGTCGTACAGAGCCCAGGGGTACGCACGCGCCGCGCCCCCAGCGATACGCGCATTCGCCCGCTCGAAAGCTACATCGTCAATCTCGAACAAGCCGAGGCAACCGAGCCTGCTGCCAGCCGCACTGCAGAGCCTCCCGCCTCCGGTTGGTTTCGCTTGCCCCAAGGCAAACATGTCGTGCTCTCCGCCTGTCGCTCCGACGAAGAGGCCAAAGAACTCTTCCTCGGTGGGGAACAGCGCGGGGCCTTCTCCTATTACCTGCTCGACACACTGCGCAGCAGCAATGAAGCGCTGACCTATCGTGAACTTTTCAAACGGGTTGATGCTCTGGTGCGCGGCAACGTCAACCAGCAATCGCCCCAGATCGAAGCGACCCTGCCCGATGAAGTCGATCTGCCCTTCCTCGGCGGTGCAATCAGCGAAGGTAATAGTTTTTTCACCGTCAGCCAGGATAAACGACTCGGCTGGGTGATCGACGGCGGCTCGGTGCACGGCATTCCACCGGTTAGCAGCGATGGAGCAACCTTATTGGCAGTCTATCCCTTTGACGCCCGCCCCAATGACTTACGTGAGATCAACCTTTCGCTAGGCGAAGCGACCGTGCAAAAGGTCTACGCAGGGCGCAGCAAGGTGACAATTGCCCTCAAAGATGGCAGCCAACCCAATCCCGCAACGACCTACAAGGCGGTCATCACCTCCCTTCCCCTACCAGCGATGACCGTCTCGCTGGCAGGCGACAAAGCGGCGCTGCAACTAATTCGCAATGCGCTGCAAGTTGCCTCGGCCAACCAAGGGCCATCGCTCCTGATCAAAGAAGCCAAAGCCGAAAAGGCTACCTTGCGCCTGATCGCAGCCGATGACAACTACCGCATCCAACGCAGCGCCGACGCCTATCCGCTGGCCGTAGATACGCCGGGCTTCAATGAACAAGGGGCCAGGCTAGCAGTTCAACGACTGGAGCATGTGGCACGCTGGAGCACGATTCAGGAGTTGAACAATCCCACCAGCCGCCTCTCACCGAATGCCGTCAAAATGGAACTGTTTGAAATCGACGAGAAGGGCGAGCCCAAACAACTCGATATGACTAAAGAGATCCGGCTATCCTATCGCCAGGTTGGGGACGAGTGGAAACCGCAGCCCTACAAAGTACGGCTTACCAATCTCAGTAATCAACCGCTATACGCAATGCTGATAGGACTCACACCCTCATTTCAAGTCTATACAGAGTTGCTGGTAGGTGGTACTGTGCTCTTGAATCCGGGACAGAGTGCCTGGGCGTTCGACGGAGATACCATTGATGCGCAAGTTTCAGATGCGCTATGGCAACAAGGGGCTACGGAAAGCAAAGATCAACTCAAATTGATCGTTAGCACCGATTCCGCTGACGTTAGGTTACTAACTCTCGAATCATTGCCTGTGAATGTGGTAACCCCTAAACCTGCGCCTACCCGTGTTGCCAAGAATACCTTGGAAAGGCTTGTAATACGTACTGGATCGCGTGATTTTGGACGCACTTCCAGCCAAGCTGAAACAATTGGCGATTGGACCACCAGTTCCGTGATCGTCACCGCCGTCCGTCCGCACGAGGCGATGTATGTAGCGCCAGTAGGACGCAGTGTCGAGTTGCTGCCAGGCGTCACCTTGCAAGGACACCCCAGCCTACGTGCCGAAGCGCGCTTGATCTCGTTACCACAAGCGACGCGCGACTTAGGCAATCTGGCCTTGCCCGCTGCACTACGAGACCAACCGAATGCTGTCATGCCTTTTGAATTCAACAGTACCCGCTCCGGCGAAGCAGGCGTCAACGTGCTGGAATTGCGCAATGTCAACGATCACACACTGGTTACGCCCGATGCACCGCTGTTGCTCAACGTTGCGCTGGCAATCAACGAAAACGAACAGATTCTACCGATCGGCTTTGACGGTGAATTCTATCTACCAATCGGCTATGCGAATCGCAGCACCGACGGTGTCGAGATTCGACTCGAACGTTTGCCCGACCCAACCTTGGTTGGCACACGCAGTGTTGGCGGATCGATCAAGATTCTCTTCCAGAAGTTGGTCAGTCAATTCACCCCCTTCAAAACACCCTACCCGATCCTGGCGATTGCCGATGTGGCCGACGATGGCATGCTCAACTATATCGATCAACTCGACTACGTGCGCCGCCAGATTGCCCGCCCCGAGACACAGTCAATTCTGCTCTATATCCACGGCATCCTGGGCGATACCGTTGGCATGGCGCTCAGTTGCCGCCCGAACGCCCGCAATCGGCTCGCTCCCGATCTGAGCAAAGAGTACGATCTGGTACTGACCTTCGACTATGAGAACCTCAACACCCGCATCCAGGATGTGGCACTCTCGCTCAAAGAGCGGCTCAAGGAGGTTGGATTGGGACCCGATCACGGCAAGACGTTGCACATTGTGGCTCACTCCATGGGTGGGCTCGTGGCGCGCTGGTTTATTGAGCGTGAAGGAGGCAATCGGGTCATTCAGAAGTTAGTGATGCTTGGCACGCCCAACGGCGGTTCTCCCTGGGCGCAGATCGAAGATTGGGGACTATCGCTACTCGGGATTGGACTCAACAGCCTGACTGGTTTTGCCTGGCCAGTGGAGATCCTCAACGGATTACTCGGCGTGATCGAGTCAGGCGATATCTCGCTCGACCAGATGGGCCCCGGCTCGGAATTTCTCAAGGATCTTGGCGTCAGTGAAGACCCCGCTGTTCCCTATTACATCATCGGTGGCAACACTCAGCTACTGGCCGCTGCACTTGAAATCAGCGCTGGAGAAACGACTTCGCCCTTCGCCCGTCTGCTCCAGAAGCTTAATCGTAAGAACATCTTGCAACAGGTGGCCAATCTCGCTTTCTTGCAACAGTCGAATGACGTGGCTGTCAGCACCGTAAGCGTTGCCAACGTTCCCCCAGCGCGCATCCCTAAACCAGAGGTACACGAGGTGGCGTCGGATCACATGAGCTACTTTAATTGCAAAGCAGGATTGGAGGCATTGGTGGCGGCGTTGCAGGCGTAGGAGTGATCATACCTGTATTTTTTGGTACTCGATACTCTTAAAAGACAAAGACTCTCTTAACAAACAAAGCGAATCTTCACTTTACCTCCGTGTTCTCTGATTTCCGTGTTTACAATGTCTTTTTCATAAACACGGAAATCAGAGAACACAGAATCTCAAAGATTTTTGAGTCAACAGTAGATAAAGAACGCTACTGATACAAGACTCTTTGCAGCTTTCACCACTCTATCTGATCTTCACACCTCCTACCCTTAAAATCCACATCTTCACGTACTTGTGGTATTCTACCCGCAATGATCAGCAATAAAAACATTGTTCTTACTGGTTTTATGGGTACGGGCAAGAGCACGATTGGCTCCCTGCTCGCCCAACGACTCAATCGACGTTTTGTCGATATGGATAGTGAGCTTGAAGCAAGCTTTGGCAAGCCGATTGCCCGTGTCTTTGCCGAAGAGGGCGAGGCGGCCTTTCGTACTGCGGAAAGCAAACTCTGTGCCGATCTTGCGCGGGAACAAGGATTGGTCATCTCCACCGGCGGCGGAGCCTTAGTCAACGCCCAGAACCGAGCCACACTGGCAGAAATGGGCATATTACTCTGCCTCAACGCTAGCGCCGACGAGATCCTGCGCCGGGTTGCCCATTATGAAGACCGACCGTTGCTCGCCGGCTCCTATGACGACAAACGGACTAAGATCAAGAATCTTCTACGTCAACGCCGTCCAGCCTATTCGGCAATTTTACACCAAATCGAAACCACAGGCCGCACGCCAGACGAGATCCTAGCCTTGATCGAGGATGCGTTGGCCGCCGAAGCCGAGTTACCAGGAATGAAGCGCATCTCCGTGCGCAACCCGGAAGGTAGCTATCACATCTGCCTAGGCGAAGGGCTGTTGGCCCACGCAGGCAGCTTGCTGCGCAACCGCAAGCTCCGCCCCGGTGCAACGGCCCTGGTCACAAATGACAAGATGCCGAGCCAGCATGTCGAGACGTTACGCCGCAGTCTACAAGATGCGGGCTACGAAGTCACCCTCTGTCTGGTTCCTGAAGGGGAAGAACATAAGACGCTGGCCACCGTTTCCACGCTCTACGATCAATTTATCGCGGCCAAACTCGACCGCAAAAGCCCAGTGATCTCACTCGGCGGCGGCGTGATTGGCGATATGGCAGGCTTTGCGGCAGCTACCTATTTGCGTGGCGTGCCCTATGTACAGATTCCGACTTCACTGCTGTCGATGGTCGATGCCTCGGTCGGCGGCAAAGTGGGGGTCGACCTACCCCAGGGCAAAAATCTGGTCGGTGCCTTCAAACAACCGCAGGTGGTGATCATCGACACCGCCGTGCTGGAGACGTTGCCGGCTGCCGAGTTTCGTTCTGGCATGGCCGAAGTGGTCAAACATGGGCTGATCACGCAATCTGATCTCTTTGAACAATTGGAAAACGAAGGTCCCGCCAACTTGACCCAGTTGGTGGCCGACGCCGTGCAGGTCAAGGTCAAGATCGTCGAGGAAGATCCCTATGAGGAAGGGCGGAGAGCGCTGCTCAACCTCGGTCACACCTTTGGTCATGCGGTTGAACAGGCCAGCGAGTACGCCATTCGTCACGGCGAGGCGGTCGCCATTGGCATGGTGGCGGCGATGCGCATGGCTGTCGATCTGGGGCGCTGTGATACTGCCCTAGCCGAACGCACCGAGAAATTGCTGGAACGGTTAGGACTGCCAACCTTTGCCACTGAGCTCAATTTGGAGCAGGTCCTCGCCATCATGGGAACGGACAAAAAACGAGCGGGCAAGAAGCTACGTTTTATCATTGCGCAAGGACTAGGCGATGTGGTAATCATTGATGATCCAGGAAGCGACTATGTGCGGCGGGCACTGGCGAGCGTGCTAAAGAATTAAAGACCATAAGGAGATCAGGGATGGCAGTCCAACTGAAACGAAAATTCTTCTCAGCCAAAGAATACCTTGAACAAGAACGCACCTCTCCAGAGAAAAATGAGTATTTCAACGGAGATATTTTCGCAATGGCTGGAGCAAGTCGACGACATAATCTTATCTCCGGCAACGTTTTTTCATCGCTTCACACGCAACTGCGCAAACGTCCTTGTGAAGTCTACCCAAGTGATATGCGCGTTAAAATTAAGAAGACTGGACTTTATACTTACCCTGATGTGGTTGTGATCTGTGGCAAGCCACAATTTGAAGACAGCAAAAAAGACGTTCTGCTCAACCCAACCGTCCTTGTCGAGGTTCTTTCCCCCAGCACCGAAGCCTATGATCGAGGCGACAAATTTGGGCATTACCGAACGATTAGTACATTGAGTGATTATCTGTTGATCGCTCAATCAAAAATATTAGTTGAGCATTATGTACGCCAACCCAACAATAGCTGGCTACTGACGCTCTTTAGTGAGCCAAGTCAGACTGTGACAATTCAAACGATTGAATGCTCACTCTTGTTAGAAGAAATCTATGAAAAAGTGAATTTTGAAGAAGAGGAGTCATAACTCAGAAGTCACGAGTCAATAGCAGCATTCTAACTCATGACTTCTGACTATTTTTGCAGGAACAGGAACTATGAAAATCCGTCCCCAAAAGGGTCTCACCTTTGATGATGTCTTATTGATCCCCAAACGCTCGCCTGTGGCCTCGCGGCAGGACGTAGAAACAACTTCCTGGTTGACACCCAAAATCCAATTGCGTGTGCCAATCGTCAGTGCCAATATGGATACGGTCACCGAAGCCAAAATGGCCGTGGCACTGGCGCGCATTGGCGGCATCGGCATTCTGCATCGTTTTATGACGGTGGAACAACAGGTGCGCCAAGTAGAACAGGTGAAACGAGCGCAAGGCTACATGGTCGAACATCCCTACACCATCGCCGACAGTGCGACCGTTGCCCAAGCACGTCAACTGATGAACCGCCATGATGTCGGTGGTTTGGTAGTGACAAACGGCAACAGTAAGCTGGTAGGGTTGGTCACCCAGCGAGATCTGTTGTTGGCACCCGAGCCCAAGGCAGCGATCACGACCGTGATGACGCAGCCGGATCGTATCATCAGCGCCACGCCAGAGACGACACCTGAGGACGCGCAACGGCTGCTGCACGAACACCGCCTAGAAAAGCTGCCTGTACTTGATGCTTCGGGCAATTTGGTCGGGCTGATCACGGCCCAGGATTTGGTCAAGCGCCAGCAATATCCCGAATCGACCAAGGATAGCAAGGGACGGCTGCGTGTGGGAGCGGCGATTGGTGTGAAGCCAGAAGATATCAAACGGGCCGAAAAACTGTTAGAAGCGGGCGTTGATGTCTTGGTCTTGGACATCGCCCACGGTCATGCTGATCACTGTATCGAGATGGTGCGCTCGTTACGCCGTACTTTTCCCAAGGGCCAAATTGTGGCAGGTAACGTTGCTACCGCCGATGGGGCACGTGAACTGGCCGATGCCGGAGCGGATGCGATCAAGGTGGGCATCGGCCCAGGCTCGATTTGCACTACGCGCATTGTCACCGGCTTTGGGGTACCACAATTGACCGCCATCATGGATAGCATCGAAGGGTTGCGTGCTGGTGGGTTTGATCTGCCTGTAATTGCTGATGGCGGCATCAAGACCTCGGGTGACATTGTCAAAGCGCTGGCCGCAGGAGCCAGCACGGTGATGATCGGCAGTCTCTTTGCTGGCTGCGAAGAATCGCCTGGCTCGCCGGTGATTCGGGATGGGCAAAAGTTCAAGGTCGTGCGAGGCATGGCGTCACTCGGTGCGGCGATAGGGCGCAAAACTGCCGAAGGCGGCAGCGACGAAAGCGCCGAAAGCCAAGCCGACTGGGACAAAGTAGTGCCCGAAGGAGTCGAGGCGGTGGTACCTTATCGTGGCAATGTAGGCGAAATTGTCTATCAATTGGTTGGTGGTCTACGTTCTGGCCTTAGTTACGGCGGTGCAAAGACCATCAAAGAATTACAGGAAAACGCTGAGTTTATTGAAATTTCGTCGGCGGGAGTGCGAGAAAGTAACTCGCATGATGTGAAGCGGATTTGAAAGGAATTAATTGTGGTCACCATTGCTTTACTCCACGGACCCAACCTAAACTTACTCGGCACGCGCGAGACCACCATTTATGGCAGTGTGACGTTGGCCGACATTGAAGCCAAGGTGCGCGCTGCGGCGGGTGAACATGAAATCCGTTCCCTGCAAAGCAACCACGAAGGTGCGCTGATCGATTTTATCCACGATGCGCGCAATTGGGCGCAAGGCATCTTGATCAATCCTGGGGCGTATACCCATTATTCCTATGCGCTGCGCGATGCAATCTCTGGCGTCAAGTTGCCCACCGTCGAGGTACATTTGAGCAACATCCATGCCCGAGAGAGCTTTCGCCACACGTCGGTGCTCGCCCCAGTCTGCGTCGGGCAGATTTGCGGTTTTGGCTGGCGCAGTTATCTCCTGGGTTTGCAGGCATTGTTGGATCACATTCATGATTATGAGAAGAGATAGAGTAAGAGTTGCGAATTACGAATTGCGAATTGCGAGTGGCGATAATCCAATGCCCGATAGTTCGGTAAAAGGCGGCTGGCGCAGGTTGGGTAGTTTGTCAGTCATTTTTGCGCTTCTAGCGGTCTTCATTTTGGCGGCTTGTACACGTGATCGGGAAACGCCGACCGAGACGGCACAGACGCCAACCAATGAGTCGAGCAGCGAAGCGAATGTACAACCAACGCCGGTTCCACTACCCGTGACTGGCAAGCTGACGCTCTGGCACAGTTGGTCTGAGGCTGATGGCGACGCGCTGGCTGCTGTTCTCGATGCGTTTCACAAAAGCTATCCCGATGTTACCGTTGATACGCTCTTTGTGGCTTATAACGATCTGCCACAGAGCTATTCGGATGCGGTCCTAGCTGGTGGTGGACCGGATGTGATGCTGAATGCCAATTGGTGGCTGAGCGATTTGGTCAAGGCGGGGGTGGTTTTGCCCTTGGATGATCAGGTGAGCCCGGAGCAATTAGCTGAGTATTGGCCAGCCACGGTCGAGACGCTACGCCGCAACGGCAAACTCTACGGCCTGCCGACCAATTTTGAAACGGTCAGCCTCTTCTACAATCGTTCGTTGATCACCGCCGATAAGCTGCCCAAAAACACCGACGATCTGCTCAAGCTGGCGCAGGAATCAGGTACCCAAGGCATCGGGCTTTATGCCAATCTCTACCATCTCTATTGGGGCATCCCGGCCTATGGTGCGCAGCTTTTTGATGCAGATGGGAAAATTGCGCTCGACAAGAGCAATGGCACCAGCCAATATTTGAGCTGGCTCAATACGTTGCGCAATACCGCGGGCAGCTTTGTTGATATTGATTACGGCATGTTGCTCGATCGCTACAAGAAACAGGAGTTTGCCTTCTTCGTTGATGGGCCGTGGGCGCTTGGTGAACTCAAGGGAGCGTTAGGCGATAATTTGGCCGTCACCTCGCTTCCTGCCGGACCAGCCGGTGCGGCACAACCGTGGCTCAGTGCAGATGGGGTTTTTCTCAATCCAAAGGTGGATACGAAGCAACAACAGCTCGCCCTGATCTTTGCCCGCTTTCTGACCAACGCCGAAAGCGGCTCCACGTTGGCTTCAATTGCACAGCGGCTACCCGCCAATCGCAATGCACAGATCAGCAACAATTCGCTGCTCAATGGCTTTATGCAACAGGCTGCCACCGCCACCGCCATCGAAACTCGTCCCGAAATGGACAATGTTTGGGGCTACGGCGGCGACATGATCGCCAAAGTACTCAACGGCGTCAGCGAACCAGCCACCGCTGTGAGTGAAGCTACGGCGTTGATCAACGATGTCAACGGGAAATGAAAGAAGGGATGACAAGAAGACAGGATGACAAGAGAATAGCTTCATCATCCCGTCTTCCTTTCATCTTGTCTTCCTGTCTGCACTTATGTCCAACGCCACCTTCACGTCCTTCAACCTCGCCACGATGTCCGGCGTCTTCCCAGGGACGCGGTCGCAGATCTTTCAACGGGTACGGTTGCAAAGTGCAGAAAGGACGGAAGAGATTCGTTGGGCGCAGATTTTGTGGCTGGAGAATCCCGCTTCGTGCGTCGTGATCGCCAGGCGCAACCATTCTGGCGGACAAGAAGGAGAGATCTTGCTGCGCTTGAGCGATCCCAAGCAGGGCAATCTCAACCTGCGCCTGATCGAAGGGTTACGCCAGCAAGGGTGGCGACTTCAGAGTTGTGGCAACTGTCATCATTGGCAACCGACCACGACTTCCTCTACGGATGGCATACAGTTAGGGCGGTGTACCTTGTTGCGCCAATCTTCCGCTCAAGTTGATGCGGCGAAAGCACCTCCCGATACGCTGGTGATGCAGTCGCACCTAGCGCTCGATTGTACCCATTGGCAGGAGATGCAGGAACAACATCCTTTGCATCAGGATGTGCTGCCGCCCTCACCGCTGCCCAAGGTAGCAGAGGTCTCTGAGAGTAAACTCAAATTGTTGCCACGTCTACAGCGGAAATTATCCCGCTGGCTTCAGAGCGAAAGCGAGCCCACAGCAGCGGATTGGCAACAGCGTCTACTCGAACGCAGTGGGGTCGGTGCCGGAACCGAACCTTGCTTTGCCTGTCAAGGACGGATCGCCAACCTAGGGGCGCTGACCGTCGAATCCGATGAAAAGGACAAACAGACCTTTAGCGTCTGGCGCTGCCGCACTTGTTTTTCGCTCTATCTGAGCAATTGGACTGATCGCTGGGAACGGCTAGAGAATCTAGAAACCGAAGAACTGATCTATCGGATTGCACCGCTTGAAGCAGCGGAACTGCTGAGCGTAATCCTCGCCGTGCCGGGTGGGGAACATCCGGCACAGCGAGCCAATCGTACGCACCTGCGCCAGTGGCTCCTCCACTACGAAGCCGGGATCACTCTGCTCAGCCGCCAAGTTAAACAAGGAAGGTAAGAGAAATTGCGAATTGCGAATTGCGGATTTTGATGGGATACCTCGATCGTCTGATTCGCAACTCGCAATTCGCAATTCGCAATTTATACTTATGACCGAAAACGCACAACTACTGATTGAAAGTCGTCCGCAACGTTTGATTGGGGCGATCTATGACGAACTACCTTTTCCTTCGCTGGGGCCAAGGCAGGAAGTGATCTTCGACCTAGGCATTAGCGCACTGGCGGAGCCGTTGACGCTGAGTGGACTGGTGCTGAAAGGCTATCACGAACATCAATTGCTGCTCGAACAGCGTTGGCCGGCTCGGCTCATCACTCAGCACACGGGTGAAAGTGACCTCTCGATTGATACGGGAACAGGGTTGGCTGTGCGCTGTCTACATCTGCAACTCTACGCCTACGAGCCGCTCAGCTTTGTCGAAGTGACTGCGGTGGCCAAGACCAGCAAGGGCGATACGATTCAAGAGCAGATTCGCCTGCCCGTCGAATTTCCTGAATCCAAAACCGACCTTCATTTCCCCTTGCGCGGGAGTTGGTGGGCGATTCAGGGCAACGATTGGAGCGATCGCCACAAGGAAGAGGTCTTTAGCCAGGGCTACGCCATCGACTTTGTCAAGTTGGGTCCCGACAATCAATTTTTCCATGACGATGGCTCCAAGCTAGAAAACCACTACAGTTGGAACGAACCGGTTTATGCTGCGGCAGGGGGCAAAGTGGCTTATGTCGGCTATGATATGCCCGATCTGCCGCCTGGGGTTGCGCCGGATCCGGCAATGTTTCGTGGTGAGCCGCAACGGCTGCTTGGCAATGCCGTCGCCATCAGCCACGGCAACGGTGAATTCAGCTATTATGCCCATTTGCAGCAGCTAAGCGTGCCAGTGGCAGTCGGCGATTTGATCAAACGGGGAGCCTTGATCGGGCGGGTTGGCAACAGCGGTTCTTCCCCCGGCCCCCATTTGCACTTCCAGTTGATGGAAGGGCCCCATCTCTTTATTGACCAGGGATTGCCGGTTAAGTTTAGCCATTTCTGGGCTGGCGGCCAGTTTTACGAAAAGCCAATTACCGTGCCGACGCGCATGATTGTTAAGGGGTGACCAAAGAAGGGAATTGAGTAAAGGGGTAATTCGTAATTACGCAATTACCGAATACTCCTTTACTAATTTACAGGAATCGATCAAACCTATTTTGTTTCAGTCGCCTTTCTACTTCTGAAGGAGCACTCTCATGGAATTCTACACCACAGTTGATGACGAGATGTTCGACGAGCTGTCTGAATTGGTTGAGCAAAAGGTAGTCTTTTTTGAATTGTGGGAAGATTCGCTGGCTGACGAGTTGGAAGATCAACCAGAACCAGCGCCAGAAGAAGAAACGACCTTTGATTTGGACCTCTACCTGGAAGATGGCATTTACTTTCAGCTCTACAGTACTGCATTCTTCCCGACGTTGGATGCAGAACCCTGGAGTGGCGAGGAATTTGTACGTAAACAACTCGGTCAGCTTTTGCGTCAGAAGCTTGAGTTGGGCGAAGTGGCGGTTGATGAAGAGGATGGATTGATCCTGGTGCTTTCGAAAAATGGGCAACCTGCCCTCTATTGTAGTGTCGCTGGCTGGCTCTTGGAAGAATGGGATGAACTGCCCGAGTAGTGCTTGCATAAATCAGTAGCATTGTTTACAATATTAGAAATTATTTCACTTCAATCGTACCTACATTCAATCAAAGCATAAGGAGAAAATTCATGGCTCGTATGGCTATGAACGCCAAGTCAAACGCCAATCCTTGGCTTGCCTCGGTCTATGGCGGAGTGATCACTGCAATTGTGGCAGTGGCATTTGTTCTGCTCTTTCAGGCGGAAATTCCCCTTCTTTACATCATCGCTATTTTGTTTACCGGCATTGGTCCTGTGCTTGGCTATCAATTGGCTCGTGGTGAACTAGGCTCAGACTGGAAATCTATTATCGGTGGTCTGATTGGTGCGATTCCGGTAATTTCAATCCTCCTTTGGCCGATTCTGGTAGGTGCCATGACGCGTGGTCAATCGATTGGCAAATTGCTATTGGCCAACATTATTAGTATTGTGCTTGGTGGTGCTGTTTTTCTACTCTTGGAGACGATGGCCGGGCAAGACCCCACTTTGTTTCCACTATGGGTAACGCTCGCACTCTCTATTTGGGGCGGAGCGAATGCAGCCTTTATGGCAGCCTGGGGTAATGCATAAGCGAGCGATGCTTTGAATCGAATGTGATTTGCAAATGACTCTTGAAAGAGAGACGTGGTTGACACGTCTCTCTTTTTTTCGTGCAAATTGCCCAATCAGACCTACACTATCTTTGGGCAGATGTTGGATCAACGCTATAATTATACAGGATTAATTTTTGG
This sequence comes from Caldilineaceae bacterium, assembly GCA_046328715.1. GTDB lineage: Bacteria > Chloroflexota > Anaerolineae > Caldilineales > Caldilineaceae > JAXLWB01. The sequence goes on from JAXLWB010000030.1 coordinate 80,015, forward strand.
GAGTACTCCTACTGTTGCTATTTTGCCCTGAAACGAAGCTTTGAATGAGAACGGGTGTTTGCTTTGTTGAAAACACCACTGAAAAACCAAATTCTTATTGCAACTGCAGTTTGACGGGTGACGCATTATCGTCAATATGTACAAAAGCGCTACCACGATTGAAGATATCTATCGCCTGGCATTGCCGCCAGGGACCAAACTGCTTGTCGGTGCTGAATTCTTACAACGCACCGTGAGCTGGGCCTGTAGTCTTCGTCCCAGCCCACCTGCCTTTCCCAAACTAGATGGCAACGAGTTGGCGTTGATCGACATGGAAGATCTGCGCAAACTTGGTCCACAGAATCGGCTTGAACAGGTAATCCTCAGCCTACAGACCGCACGCATCGCCGCCATTGCGGTTTTGGGACAAGTTGAATCGGCCGCCCAACAGGCTGCCCTCTCAGCGCGCATCACTCTCTTCCGCCTGCCCGACAATGAATCGATGTTGCAGATCGAACGTGCCATTATTCGGCTGATCGTGGACCGCGCTGGCTATGTCACGCAGCGCTCGGCAGATTTGCAACGCGAACTCAATCAGGCATCGTTGATCGGCGGCGGTATGGATAAGCTGGCAGAGCGGATCTATCACTTTGCCCAACAGCCCATCGTCCTGCTGCGTGAAGATGGACACCTACTCGCCCTGGCTGGTGTCGACCATGCCCGTCAAAACTCAGTCGTCTCTCATCTACCTAACATGACCTCGTTGCGCAGTTGGGTTGCAACCAACTCGACAGATCAATTGGCCAACAGTGTGGGACTATTAGCCTTACAAAACAATGGTTCCTCCTCGCCGTATCGAGACGCTGTCATCGCCCCGATGGTGGCAGGCGATGCGATCCGCGGCTATTGTCTGGTTCTGCGTCCGCCTGATCATACCAACGCCGAGGTCAGCGCAGTCGAAGAGATCGCAGCGACGCAGGGTGCTGCTGCGGCAGCGCTGGAATGGGCAAAACAAAACGCAATCGGCGTGGCCGAAGAACGGATGCGGGCCGCCTTTGTTGATGAATTGCTGGCGACTGAAGTCAAGGATGAACAAGCCTGGATTCAGCGGGGTGCCTCGCTTGGCTTTGACCTTACTCACCCGTGGGTCGCCTGGCTGGTCGAAGTGAAAAATGTTTCCAGTTGGCCAGCGCCGATGATGCGCCTGATCGAAGAGCGCAATCTCAACATCCCTTACACTCGCCGCCAGGAAGGATTACTCCTCTTTTGGCCAAGTGATGACCCCAAAAGTGGGCGCGGACTCAAAAGTTTGGCTGAGGACTTTGTCAGTCGCTTGCTGGCAAATTACCCAAAGGCACGTATCGTGATCGGCATTGGCCGCCCGGCAACTGGCCCGGCCACCTGGCTACAGAGCCAACAGCAAGCGCGTGAAAGCTGGCGGCTGGGGAAAGAGTGGAAAGGTGGTCCCGTCACCTACTTTGGTGATTTGGGACTCTATCAGCTCTTGACCGCTCTCGGCACCAATCCTGAAGCAGCCCGCTTTTATCGCAAAACCCTAGGCAAGTTGATTGCATATGATGTAGAAAAAAACGCCGAACTGGTAGATACGCTGGAGGTATTTTTTGCCTGTCATGGCAATCTCAGCCAAACCGCCACCCGTCTGCACATTCACCGCAATACCCTCACCTACCGCCTCGAACAGATCACCAACATTGCCCAGCTCGATCTGGAAGATCCAGATGCGCGCTTCTCGCTACAACTGGCCCTTAAGTTGCGCCCTGTGATTAAATAATGGATGGTCCGCACGAGATTTTAACGCAAGGGCGCCAGGGTACAAGGACGCAAAGCAAGAAGAGCAGTAAGCCCCATTTAGTTATCGATCACTTGAAAGTGCTTTAGTAATTGAATTTACTTGCGCCTTGCCCCTTTGATTCCTTGCATTAATTCCTTCTACCTCAACACGACTCCTCAACAAATCTCACCAAATCACCGACGATTGCTACGTGATGCAACTGTGCAAGGTTTTCGTATCTTGTCTGGAGCGTCTTCGTAAGCAAATTTGAGTTGCACTCCACTTCAACCTACGGTAAGATTACAGAATGTTCTTACGGCGAATTTATCTGCTCGTTCTCAGCGCCTGTCTCTTAACACTTTTGCTCGTTGTTCTAAACGCCGATCCCAATACACAGCGTGCTTTGGCACAACAAAAAAGTGCAGATGCCTTTACCCAAGTCTTTAACGGCCACGGGTTTGATGCCTGTACCCTGCCCTCTGCCGAGGAAATGCAGGCATGGATGGATGGCAGCCCTTATAAAGTGGTCAATCTCTACGGCGGACCGTTTCATGCCTGCCCTGAAGGTCAAGCAACGCTGGAACGGGTGCAGGAATTGATGCAGCAAGGCTGGAAATTTATCCCCACCTGGGTTGGACCCCAATCACAATGTTGGGGAGCCAATCAAGAAGGTCCCACTTCTCGTGCCGCCGTTGCTTTGCACAAGACCACGGCACGACCACGCATTAACAACGATCCTGCCCTTGCCTACACACAAGGAATCAGCGAGGCCGACGCAGCGATTGAGTGGGCGGCTTATCTAGGACTGACTGAACAAGATTGGTCCAACACCATTCTCTACTACGATCTGGAATATTTCAGCGCTTCCAAAAGCGAGTGTGTGATCGCAGCGCAATCCTTTATCAGCGGATGGAGTATGCGCGTGCAGGAGCGGGGCAACATCGCAGGCTTGTACACCAACGCCTGCAACATTCCCAACTATGCCAACAGTATCCCGCCACTCCAGGCAGTTTGGATTGCGCGCTTCCTAATCCCCTATCAATATCGCCCCGATGCATCGGTATGGAACATGCCCTGTATTGCCGATTCGGCCTGGAGTAACCATCAGCGGATTGTGCAATATTCAGGCGGCCACGAAGAGTCGTGGAATGGCATTACATTGACCGTTGACAGCAACGTGCTGGACGGCATTGTGGCATTGGGTAATCCTGCTGCCACGCCACTGCCCACGCGCACACCCACCAATACCCCGACACCAACAGCCACCGATACACCCACACCAACCTCGTCACCGACATCCACCTCGACGCCCACATTGGTGGAAACGATTACGCCCATTCCATCAGCGGTACCAACCGATCCGAAACTCTTCTTACCACTCATCAATCGGTAACTAGATTAACATTATTGTAATTCAACGGAAAGCAAAGTTAATTTAGTTTTAGTCTACACTGGGGGTGCGTCTCGCAACTACATTTTCACAGGAAACAACCCATGTCTTATCCATCAAAGGGCTCATTTTATTTATTGCGACCCCTAATTTTTAATACAATCATCCTGGTTCTGCTGGCGCTGTTGTTGATTAGCTACCAAAGCTGGGCCTCTGCACTCAAGAGTGAAACGCCCACCACCGCCAACCGACCGATCTCGTACCAAGGCACGCTGACCAACGAGGTGGGCCAACCCATCAACGAAGCGTTGCCAATGACCTTTCGTCTGTACGACAGCGCCGATGCTTTGACCCCACTCTGGACAGAAGTGTACAGCGACACCAACCCGATCATGGTCCAAAACGGACAGTTTCAGGTTTGGCTAGCTTCGCAAGCAGCCTTCCCACCGGATTTGTGGAATCATTCTGCACTTTATTTAGGCATTCAAATCGCTGATGATGAAGAGATGCAGCCACGCGAACGGCTGGGCGCTGCACCCTATGCCCTCCAGGCCGATTCAGTCGCCTCCCTACCCGAGCGCAGCATCGATAGCAGCAAACTTGCCCTACAACAAACGGTCCAACGCTTTGATCCTACCCTTGCCATGAGTGCCACAGCCACGATCAGCGAAGGCGTCGGTGTAGAAATTCCCGGCACGGAGCTTCTCTTCAAGCTGGAACGCAACAGCCGGATCCTTTACACAGCACAGGCAGTGGCGACCTTCAGCGATGCGCCAGCCCTCCACACGGTGCAGGTTGTGGCCGATGGCGTGGTGCAGCAGCAATTTCACTCGCTCGGTCAAGCGCTCGATACAGTGAGCATCTTCACCTACCTCGACCTGGCAGCGGGCGATCATCGCATCACACTGAACTATTTGGCGACCGATCCGGACAGCCAAATTCAGATTCTCAACCAGCCAACGCCTGGCTCCGTGAGCTATCTCGTCGTCGATCAACCGTGACGTCCCAGGTGAATGTGATGAAGAAGACGATCTATTTCTTGCTGCTCACCATCTTGTTGAGCAGCGTTTCCTCACAAGTTGGCTGGGCCCAGTCTGCGAATGATGAGCCTGCCCCCTCCATTTCAACGCCAGAGGCAGACGCAGGCGCACCATTTCGGCTGTTGTTGCCATTGATCGTACACGCTCAAACGCCATACGTCGATGCAGCCGCCCAAACAGATACGTCAGCCACAACTTTGTTGGCCGATGGTCAATTTGTTGATGGCCCCAACCTAGGCGACTTCGACGTTGAACGCTATCTGACCGAAAAGCAGAGTCCATTGTTGCCATACGCATCCCATATTGTCGACAAGGCAAGCTACTACAGCGTCAATCCACGGCTGCTACTGACCCTGATCGAGATGATCTATCCTAGCAGTGTGGTACCGCAAAATTCTGCAAAAGTCAACTCACTCCCACTCGATGGACCCGCGTTGGACAAATTGATGGAGGATCTGCTGATGAGCCTGACCGAACAATTCTACGGTCAGCTCTATGGACGCAATCTGGCCGTGGAAAGTGCTGGACAATATCGAGCGCCGCAGATCGTCACTTTTGCCGATGGCGATTCAAGTCCGTTTGTCTTTGACAACAACCCGGCGACTGATGCAATCCAGTTCGTCCTGGCCAGCCATCTGCAACAGTCAAGTTGGCAACGCGTGGCACAAAAGAATGACGCCGACGGCTTTGTTGCCACCTATCGCCGCCTCTTTCCCGAGAGCGACCCGCTGGACGATTCCAATCTGATCCACCCCGATGGAGTTCCACCGGAAGGGCTTCTGCAGGCCGCTTCAGCACCACCGACCATGCTCAAATTTCCCTTTGCTGCGGGCGAGACCTGGCGTTTTACTGGCGGACCGCATGCCTACAATGGCTGCACCGACAACGTCTTCTCGGCCATCGACTTTGCACCGTTCGGCTACTCTGGATGCAGCGACCCCGTAGCCGAAGATCGCTGGATCACGGCACCCGCCGATGGCACGGTCAATGCTGTCACCTGTGGCGGCTGCAATGTTTCAATCAATCATGGCAACGGCTGGGGCACACGCGTCTATCATGTGGTCAATCCGCAGGTAGTAAAGGGAGAAAAGGTCAACGCAGATACGGTGATCGGCAACCCTTCTTGCGCTCCAATGGGGGTTTCTTGTGGTGCCTGTGGCGGTTCGGCCACGGGTGTCCATCAGCACATCGACTTGCGCTACAACGGTGCCTTTGTGCCGATCGAGGGCACTCAATTTGAAGGCTGGACGGTGCATGGTGAAGCCTGTTACCAAGGCTATCTGGAGAAGGATGGCAAGCAGATTCACGCCCCTGCCAAGATCACCTCAATGCCTGACCGCGTGGTGCCTACGGCGACACTGACCATCACTAGTGAACTGGGATTACAAAACTGGTATCGTACCCCTGTGATCCTCGCCTTCGGTGGCGTAGATGATCGCTCCAATATCAGTGAGATCGACTATCGCGTCCAGCCTGCCGGCCAGATGACTGCGGCGAATTGGCTGCAATCTGCGGGGTCACGCCTCACTATCACTATCGAGAGCGATGGCATCTACAGCGTGAGTGCGCAAGTCAAAGACGCGGCAGGCAACAGTTCGCCAATGGTGACGTTGACCTTTCAACTCGACCACACGCCACCATCCAACCCAGAGGTGACAGAAACCGCCTGTGGCGTGATTAATGGAAATTGGCAAAACAGTTGCTCCACCCCCACATTTCACTGGGCAGGAGCCGAGGATCAAGCGAGTGGCATTGCCGCCTACGAAGTCAGTTGGGACAGCGGCTCAATTTCAACGACACTGAGTTTCTCAAACAGCATCACCAGCTATACTCCTCCTGCGGTAAAAGAGGGGGAACATCTGCTCTGGATGCGCACAGGCGACCAGGCCGGCAATTGGAGTGATTGGTCCACTGTCTTTACCCTACGCTACGACATCTCGCCACCGATCGGCACCCTAGCGCTCAACGGCGGGGCAACAATGGCCCGTACTCCTTTGGTGACCGTCAGCAGCGAGCTGAGTGATACCCTCAGCGAGGTTAACGCCATCCGCCTGCGCAACAATGGAGGCAAGTGGAGCGAATGGTATAGCGCTACCATGCCGCTCGATTGGCCGCTTATTGGAAGCAATGGAGAGGAGGTGGTTGTCGAAGCGGAGTTACAGGATGCGGCAGGCAATCTCTCAGCCATCATTTCCGACACGATCTGGCTGGATACCCAAGTTGCGCAGGCAACCTCAACTCGTTTTCGACTGGTACGCAGTGTCGGCGGCACAACAGAGAGCACGACCGCTTCAGGTCGTTACAAACTCAAAGGCAGTTTGGGACAAACTTTTGCTCAGGCGAATACACATTCGTCACGCTACCAGGTCGCTTCTGGCTATTGGCGAGCGGCGCTTGTGGCCGATCTTTTACCCGCCCCCACGCGCACGCCACCCGTCGAGGAATTACCATGCACCATCACGATCAATAACGGTGCTGCCTTTACCCGTCAGAACGAGGTGACGGTTACGATGAGCATCACCCAGGCAGCTATGATGCGGGTCGCCACCGTTGTTCCAGCAGTGGAGGATCCCTGGCAATCTTATACGGATACAGCAGGGCTACAATTCGACACGCCAGCCGATCAGATTGTGCCACTCACAGCCTATGCGCGCTTCCGTAGTCTGTCCGTCACACTCTGTCGAGGCTCAGTCATCAGCGATACGATCATCTACGACCCGCTACCGCCCGTGGCGCAAATCGCCTTGACCAACCAGGTAGGCGACAACACACCGCGTGACCCGTCAGGCAGCGAGCCGCACTATCTGCACATTTCAGCCCTCGATCAAAGTGACGGCAGCGGCGTGGCCGCCATGCAGCTAAGTCAAGAGCGAGACTTCTATGGCGTCGAATGGCAAGACTTTAATGAATGGGTGCCACTGCCCGCAGGAGCGTGGGCGACCCTCTATGTGCGCGTACGTGACCACGCCGGGAATACATCGGCCATTGTAGAAGTAGTCAACCCGGTAGGGTATCGAGTCTTCCTGCCACTCTTGAAGAAATGACAAGAAGACAGGAAGACAAGATGAAATTCATCTTGTCTTCCTGTCTTCTTGTCTTCTTGTCATCCCATCTTCTTGTCACTCTTCCCCACCAACAACCAATACGCCGCCACCCCCACCACTAGGCCCCAGAAGGGTGCGCCGATGCCCCAGATCTGGATGTCGGCGGCGGTGAGCAGGAAGGCAAGCAGGGCAGCGTCCCGTTCGGCAGGCTTAGACATGGCATTGGTCAACGCCGTGCTGATGGCACCGGTCAAGGAGAGGCCGGCCAACGTCGCTACCAATGACTTAGGCAAGCCGGTAAAGAGGGCCACCACTGTTGCCCCGAAAAGGCCAAAGAGAATATACCAGAAGCCGTAGGCGACACCGGCTGAATAGCGTTTGTCGTGATCGGGGTGCGAATCGGGGCTGACGCAGATGGCGGCAGTGATGGCCGAGAGCGCCACGCCATGCGAACCAATTGGCGCAGTCAGCAGCGAGATCAACCCTGTAAAACCAACGGGTCCGTTGACAGGCACATTGTAACCAAAGGAGCGCAGCACCCCGATCCCCGGCGCATTTTGCGAAGCATTGGCCAGAACAAAGAGCGGCAACGCCAAACCCAACATCGCCTGCCAGCTAAAGACTGGCATCGTGAGCTGCGGCACGGTCAGTTGTGGGCGAATTTCGTCTAGATGGAGATGGCCTGTCAGCGCAGCGATCAGCAAGCCGACGATCAGCGTGGCGATGCTTGGCGCTCGGAATTTAAAGCGTTTGAGCAACAAATAGGCGACGATCATCACCACCACGGTCAACGGGTCTTCGAGCAGCGACTTGAAGACATTCGTGCCAAACTTGAGCAGTACCCCGGCCATCATGCCCGCAATCACGGTCAGCGGCACCTGCTCCATCAACTTACCAAAGAGACCCGACAGCCCAAGCAGGATCAGCGCAATCGAACAGACAATATAAGCCCCAATCGCCTCGTTGAAGGGATACTGGGGCAGACTGGTCACCAGCAGCGCCACACTCGCCGTGGGCCAGGCCACCAACACTGGCTGGCGATACCAGAGGCTCAGCAACAGCGCCCCCACACCCGACCCCACGGTCACGCCCCACACCCAGGAAGACATCTGTCCCTGACTCAAGTTTGCCGCCTGTGCTGCCTGAACCACCAGCAGCAAGGGTCCCGAATAGCCAACCAGCACGGCGACCAGCGCCGCCGAGACTGAGGATAATGCCAAAGAACGGGGTAAATCCAGCACATTGCGAAACATTCTAGTTTGTCCTATCGTCCATCATTTTAATAAATTCAATGTATCTATCCAGCCTCTTCGTAAATATACTGATGCTCTGCATTAAGTAGCACTTTTTAAACCGCAAAAAGTGTTACTTAATGACAACCGCTAGTATATCTTCCGGGAAGGGTAGATTGTTATCGTTTGCCTTGCGTAAGAGCCTTCCCGGCAGAGGATCTCCTGGATAGTTAATTCAATGTCCAAACTTGACCCGCACTCTCGTACAAGCGTATAGAGAAGCTGCCTTTCCAACACATTTTGACCGTGAGTTACGGGGGGCATTTTCAACTTTGGGGCATACGTCGATTCAGAGCCCCGCACCTTATATATAAAGCAGATAGACATTGCATGATCACGATGCGTAGGGGCACACCCTTGCGGTTGCCCACTCGGTGATACAAGCAGGGCACCGGCAAGCGGATGCCCCTACAAAAGTGCATCTTTGCTTTGCTTTGTCTATTAGTAAGGGAACGATACGCCCTTACTGACGTGCGGGGCTCTGAGTTGTTGCCTCAGACCTGAAATACACCGTGAAGTGCCGGTCAAGTTGGCATCAATATAGGGCTTCATGCCGCGCCGTCAAACATTGGCAATTTTCTGTTTTATTCAGTGGAAAATGCAAAAAGTGGTAGCAGCGAAACCAGTTATGTTCCATTCAAGCGCAACAGGTTGATTTCGCCAGCACAGGTGCCACCACACCGCTGCTCAAGTGCAAGGATAGTTGAGCCTATATGGAGATCGATATGCCACATTTCACGCGTCCCCCGTGACAAATCGATCTCCGTTTGTCACATTTCAGACGCCCCCCGTGACAAACCGATCTTCATTTGTCACATTTCACACGTCCCCCGTGGCAAATTGATCTCCGTTTGTCATCTATAGAAAGATTCATATTAATCTTTTTGTGGTTGGAACGACGTTAATTATTTATGGCGATCGTCGGAATCGCCTCTAATCTGTTTTCAAATAGCATTCGATGTAAAGAACTACGAATGAGGCTGTAGATGAATGACAACTAGAGTCTGGCGTGAGCACCTGCTTACGCCAGTTTTGTTACTTGAACCGTAACTCTTACCCTTTGTTACCGTCAAACTCAATAGTGACCAGATCATCAGGCTACCCGTGCAGGTGAGCCGCAGACGTTTAATCGCAATGCTTAGATACTTTATAGACCGCTGGAACAAGTTCAGATCTAGATTACTCACTTGGCTAGAACGAGCAACTCATGATAGAAGAATTTACAAAGGCTACAATATGAAATGCATTGTGATCCTTGTATTACTGTTGATAATGGGTGGCTGTGGCATTGAAGATTCACCGCCAGTCACTCAAAAAGATGTGCCGCCTAATATGGTTGTAGGTTTATGGACTTTTGAAAGTCAGAATGCTGGAAAGACGAGCACTGGAACTCTTGAATTAGATGAAACTGGAGCATTCACTGTTACTGGTTCTTTTGGTAATGACGGATACGGAAATTGGAAGCTTAGAGCAGATCATAAATTGGTACTAATTTATGCCGAACAGAAGAAGGTTAACTCAAGTTGGTATATTAGAGATGATCCTCAAGGAGGAGTTACCATTGTCGGTGGTGATGGCAATGGCGTTCCTTATGATTACTTCAAAAAAATTCGTTAAAGGCGAAGGCAATTTTTAACTGGGTCATCATGTAGATACACACATCACAACAGGGTTTACGATGAAGCGAAATTCTCAAATGCAGCATCAAAATAACTGGCAAAAAACTGACACCAATAATCAAAGCAATTTCTCTGCTTTGTGGCTAGGGCTCACTAGTACTGCAACGATATATTTGGGTTTATCCCTTTTATCTTCATCGATCAAGATTCATGCACTTGCCTGGTGGATCGGTTTGCCGTTGGTTATTTCCGCAGTAGCTGTCGAGTATGGGACAAACCGAGTCCTTATTATACGAATTAGCCAAGCAGTATTAGCTTTTGTACTGGTAATTACCTACGGTCTTTTGCTATGGATGACCTTTGCAAAGGGATCCACCTTATACAATCAGATTATGGTTGATTTACTACTGTTTTGTGCAGTTACTGGAGTTTACCTGCTGAGCCTTGGATTCCATCGATACTATGTGGCAAATTCAATGCCACACGGCTCTGTAGGAAAGCTAAATGAACATACAGGTGTGGTTGAACCAAACTATATGCTTGCGAAAGATCAAAAGCAATTGAAACAGAATGTCAGTCGATGGGGTCGTGTATCAAGTTTTGTTCCTCTATTTGTCGGCTTTTCATTTTTGCTTATTCGTTTGCTCCCCGAATCTGGCACAACCATTGTATTATCTGTTGCTGCTTCTATTTTTTTCTTTTTCGCATTATTTGGATTTACCTCTGCAAGCTTGCTGATCGGTTCAATTCTTAGCTGGGAAAGAAATAATAATTTAAACATTCGAGTTAAGCGAAGCTAGGTTAATATCTGCCGACATTTGATAAGGTAAATATTGTAACAAGTAACAGATAACGATATATGCCCCAATGCACAGCTTTTTCTCGGCCACTACCGTCACACTGAGTGTTGCGGCAAAGAACCGAGGCTCTATGCCTGGGTCTATCTTGATCCTAGCAATCCACCTAGCGAGGTGATGCTGCAATGGCATGATGGCAGTAGTTGGCATCACCGTGCCTATTGGGGCACCAATAGTGTGACCTTTGGCACCGATAATACGAACGGTCGCCGACCCATGGGCAATTTGCCGCCAACCGGTCAGTGGGTAAAGTTGGAAGTGCCAGCAGCACTGGTGGGGCTGGAAGGCGTGGTAGTCAAGGGGATGGCATTTACGCTGTTTAACGGCAAAGCCACTTGGGACAAAGCTGGCAAACGCAACGGCACGAATTCCACCTTTACCTATGACGCCAATGGACAACGGGTCAAGGGTGTTGTTAATGGGGTGACAACCGTCTACATTAACGGGGTCTACGAATACCAGGCTGGGGCCACCACCCAATACTATGAAGGAAACGCGTTACGTCGTACAGGATACGAGACCAACAACGGTGTCTTCTACCTGCTGCAAGACCATTTGAAATCGAGCAGTACGATTGTACCCCAAAACATCAATTTCGGTACGACTGAACGCAACTACTACCTGCCCTTTGGTGGCAACCGTGCCGCACCGACTGGCTTTAGCGCATTAACAACCAAACGCTTCACCGGTCAATACCACGAAGCGAGTCTGCCCGGTGGGGAGGGGTTGAGTTACTACGGAGCGAGATGGTACGACGCCAAGTTGGGACGTTTCTTGAGTGCGGATAGTGTGGTGCCGGGGCCGGGGAATCCGCAGGCGTTCAATCGCTACAGCTACGTCAAAAACCGACCACTGATTGCCGTTGACCCGACAGGTCATTATGATGTTACGCCTGGGGATGATCCATACTGGAACAATATGAGTTCATCAAGCTCTGCGTCTGTGGTGACGTGTGCGGGAACGGGGTGTGTTGGTGCCAACAATGGTGGTTATGCGGTTCCTCCAGGAGAAGGGTGGGAACCGCTCTATACAGACCCGAGAGGACCATATAGCACATATACAGGCAACTCATCTGCGCCATCTGATCCCATTATCAGTACTGGATCGTTCGGATGGAATGATGTTGCATTGATGTTTTTGCCGCTTGCTCATGGACTGACTAAAGAATATTGGGGGTGTATTTATGATAATTGTAGTATGTCAACGACGAATTGGACAGGGTCTGTTGATTTTGGAGGACTCTGGGCACCAACTGGAGCTGCCGCACGAGGAACGGCGTCAATCGTTTTTGATCATCAAGGCGGAATGGGTTTAATGATGTCTGCTGGTGGCGGTGGCTCAACACCAACTGTTAATTTTGGGCTGGGAGGTACGGTAACTAATGCGCCAAATATTGATAGTTTGAAAGGAGATTCTATCCAGATTGGCGGCTCCGGCGGTGAAGGGGTAGGTGCATTTGTTGAAGGAGTTTTCTTCAAAGACAGTGAGACTGCACAGCAATATTATGGTCTCTCCGCCAGTGCTGTAGGGCAATTTCCCCCATTAGTTCCTGGGTCAATTCACAGCACGTATGAACATAGTTGGGTAGCAGGCACGAATTTGATTGATGCGTTTTACTATTCGTTGGAATGGCTGTTGTCAGAAGGTAAATAATATTATGAACCCAGCGTTTCTTGCACTTGGTTTGTTTCTAGTCATTGGGTGGGCATGTAGCAATAAACCTACGTGGGTCGTTCGTATGCTAACTGCCCATCTGAACATTCCTGTAGAACGAGGAAAATACACAAAGAGCCACGAAATTGCGGCTTATGTGCGTGAAAATCCTGAATCGTGGGGGCAGCAATACCCGGATCTGTTGAGACTGATAAAGATCTTCGGTCGAGTTGGATACGCGATGTTCGCAGTAGCGATCCTTATTGCTATTGCAACATTGATACTGCCTCTACCCCACTAAGTCGAATCAGATGTCAAGCTGAAAGGGAAGGACTACAAACCTTCCCTTTTTTTATTTTTGTCAAACAAGGTAACCAGATTACGCTCACCATCGGCATCACTGCGACGATGGTCTATGATTACGAAAATCGGCTGAGGCAGGTAAAGCAAAGGGCGACGGTGTTGGCGACCTTTGTGTATGACGCCAATGGTCAACGGGTCAAGAGTACGGTTGGGGCGGTTACAACCATCTACATTGGCAGTGTGTATGAGTACCAAGCCGGTGCCACCACCCACTATTACGAAGGCAATGCCTTGCGCCGCACAGGCTATGCCAGCAACAATGGTGTCTTCTACCTGTTGCAAGACCACCTGAAGAGCAGCAGTGCCATCGCCAGCCAAACGGGCGTGGTCAATGCAGCGGACAGGGATTATTACCTTCCCTTTGGCGGTAACCGGGGTGGAGCCTTTAGCGCATTAACAACCAAACGTTTCACCGGTCAATATCACGAAGCGAGTCTGCCCGGTGGGGAAGGATTGAGTTATTACGGAGCGCGCTGGTATGACGCCAAGTTGGGACGCTTCTTGAGTGCGGATACGGTGGTGCCAACGATTGGATCGCCACAGGCACTGAATCGCTATAGCTATGTCCACAACAACCCTGTCGTTTTCACCGATTCAACAGGTCATTGTGCGGATGGTATTACAACAGTAGTTTGTGCTGCTGTTGCTGGTGGAACAGCCGGTGCTCTTGTTGGAGGTGGTTGGTATCTTGTGAATGAAGCGTGGTATGGAGAAGTTGATTTGTCAGTAAGTCTAGTTTGGACAGAAGATAGTTGGATTCCAGGAATTAAAGGTGGAGAAGACTGGGGTGATTTGGGAACTGCCGCGGGTTCAGGATTTGTTGCCGGTGCAACCGCCGCAACTGGTGGAGCAATTGGAAGTGGAGTAGTTATGGCAATGGGCACAGGCGCGGCTGGGAATTTGGTAGCAGATCATTTGACCGATTCCCTGTTTGGCAACGACTTTAACGCTGGCGAACATATTATTGCTGGAGCTGCTGGAGCAGCGGGTGGCGCAATGGGTGGAGCAATGGCTTCTACAACAGAAACGTTGGCAGAGACTGTTGGGGCAACAGGGATTGGTTCAAAAGCTGTAATTATGACACAGGCCGCCTTCGGTTCAGCACTAGGTGAGAGTGGTGTATACGAGATGGCTGGGCAACATACAGATCCTCTCACTTTTTACACAAATGTGGCTTGGAATGTTGGTGGCGAAGCTTTGGGTGCTGCCTCTCAACTGCCTACCAAGGAAACTCTTGGTGGATACCGCTGGGCTCCCGTCACATACCAGATTAATAATGCAATGGCTTGGAAAACGATGGAAACATCTTATCGTAACAAAAGCGCATATGATCAAAACCTCTGGTACCAAAATTATCCTTGGTTGCGGTATACGTCAGCAAATGCAAGACAATAAGTAAAGGTAGGTTACTAGATTCATGGTAATCATTTGGTTTCTTATGGTTACCATGAATTATGCCAATAAGGATTTACCTGAACTATATAAAAAAATTATCCACGAACTAAAATAAAGAGGGTGTGTAATGGTTCATGAAAGTTACACTTTTTGGATTTGGGGTTGGGATGTTACCCCAGTCGTTGGGATGTTACCAAAATTTTCGCCAGTTGATGTGCGATGTGAAATCACACAAGCCACCATCACTATATTCACACCGAAAGGGAAGCTCATGTTTCCCTTGAACCAAGTTGAACTTGCAGAATTAGATCAGGTCCCTATAGGGCGATATGCAGGCGGAATAACAAATCTTCGACTGGAATTGACAGATTCTCCAGAAGTCAGGAGCAATATCTCTGCTACTGCAAAACTTTGGATAGTACCAACATCCGTTTTGGCGAACCCGCCCAGCCCCAGTTTTGACGAAGCCTCTGATATGCTCAATACAATTGAGTCATTCAAGACAGAAAAGGTACCATCTATACATCCAAATCCGTACTATCGAGCCTGGCAAAGAAGCCCCAGGCGACGCAAGATGTTAGAGCAATTTTCCGAGAAAGAATGGAATGCCGCAACACCGCCTCATGTCTATACGCCAATAATCAATCCATGGAAACTCGTATTAATTATCGTTGCAATTGGAGTTGGCA
The DNA here is from genome assembly GCA_046328715.1 of Caldilineaceae bacterium. GTDB lineage: Bacteria > Chloroflexota > Anaerolineae > Caldilineales > Caldilineaceae > JAXLWB01. Next base: position 95,128 of record JAXLWB010000030.1, read on the forward strand.
TTGTTGGCTCGTTAATGTTATTGGTGGGACTGATCTTCAACTTATTCTTTCGAGGATAACATCTTATGATCTAATTGAACAATCTATCTCAATTTCGGTAATGATATATAACGTTGCTAAACCACACGAACCATATGTGAGGTGCAGAAAAGTAATAGGCGATGGTGTACGCCATCGCCTATGAGCGTATAACTTATTGTCCTAGTTGTCGTCAAAATCAACGACAACTAGATTACAAGCGCATCAGCGCGAGTGTCACCTAGATGGGCTACGACTACGGGGATCGGTTACCTAGTGCTACTTTAACAAAGTAGTTTGTCAATCGTCTTCCGGGAAGGCTGTAGCTACAGACATGCTTAAGCACCGACCCTTCCCGGAAGATTGCAAAATTACTCTGTTAATTATGCACTAGGTAAAGCAAGGGGCGACGGTGTTGGCCACCTTTGTTTACGACGCCAATGGTCAACGGGTCAAGAGTACGGTTGGGGCGGTTACAACCATTTACATCGGCGGGGTGTATGAGTACCAAGCCGGTGCCACCACCCAATATTACGAAGGCAACGCCCTGCGCCGCACAGGCTATGCCAGCAACAACGGTGTCTTCTACCTGCTGCAAGACCATCTAAGGAGCAGCAGTGCCATCGCCAGCCAAACGGGCGTGGTCAATGCAGCGGACAGGGATTACTACCTTCCCTTTGGCGGTAACCGGGGTGGAGCCTTTAGCGCATTAACAACCAAACGCTTCACCGGTCACTACCATGAAGTAAGTCTTCCAGGTAGTGAGGGATTAATTTATTACGGTGCACGCTGGTATGACGCCGAACTGGGACGACCCTTGAGTGTGGATACGGTTGTGCCGAAACCAACATAATGTCCCAGCCTCCAATAAGTAGGAGGTGTAATGATGAATATCTTGGAAGGACAATCATTTACTTGATCTTTGCCAGTCGAGGGTACTCCTATAACCGCTCAGAGACGCGGGTAGTTGGTACTGGGGATTTCTATAGTAGAGACGTATAATCCGCGCAACCTGATATCCGTGTCTTTAAAAAGGGCTGAGCAGTACCCCAATCCTTGATTACAATGCCAAAACAATCTCAAATTCAGTGGAACTAAAGCAAGCTTAATTTCGTTTTCCTTTTGCTGGGCAGGTTGCCCGCAGGTTTGTTTGTTGAAACGGTTGAAAACATTGCTGAAAAGGAAACAACAAAGATGTTCCACACCTTAACCTCCTCGATTCACGATTTCCTCATTCATGTTGCCCATTTGTTGGATTATCTGTTTGGTTCGTCGTTGGCACTCGATCTCCTACAACAACACAACTACAGCAGCGACCGGCTGGCCAGCGGCCGCATCCTGTTGCAGGAGGCGCAGACAATGTTCGACACGATGCTCGATTTGCAGCGCAAGCAGAAGGCGGCAACCGATGCCTTCAACGCTGAATTGCAGCAGGTACAGCGCTATTATCAGGTGCATATGCAGGCGGCGCGGCGCATCTTGCCTCGCGATGCCGGGCGGCTGTTGACGCGTGTGCCCGCCGCCTACACCCGTTGGTTGGCCCACGCCCGTGACTTTTACACGGCGATGTTACAAAATCCCAGCTATCAGGAGAAATTGCGCCAGGTCAGCATCCCTGCCGAGGAGTTAGTGCGGGTCAATCAGATGATTGATGGGGTGGTGGCGCGCAAGCACGAACAGACGCAGGCTCAGGAGCAAGCGAGGCTCGCCAATCGTGAGCGCCAGGGGAAGCATGATGCCTTGATCGCCTGGTATATGGAGTTGATGACGACGGCCCGCTTTGCCTTTCGCACTCAGCCGGCCATCTTGCAGGCGATGGGCACCTTTGAGATCCACAAAAAGGTGACTCGTTCGTCGGCGAAGAAGGTGCAGCCTACGGTGATTTTATAGGTGGTTGAGGGGTGAGGGGTGAATTCCTCCAACCTCACCCCTCACCCCTCCACTACCATTCCCCAATCCCTATTTACTAAGCGTGCGCCCCCTCTGCCAATTCCTTTCCCAACTTACGCACGGCCGCTATCCCCTCTTTACCCGCCCTGACCAGCGCAGATCCCACGATCACGCCGTCGGCAATCTTGGCGACGGCAGCCGACTGCTCGCGATTGCCAATACCGAATCCGACGGCCAGCGGCAGCTTCGTCTCTTTGCGCACCCGAGCGATAAACTCCTTGAGATCGGCGGGGAGTTCAGTCCGTGCGCCGGTAATGCCGGTGATACTGACCAGGTAGATAAAACCAGTGGCCCGCTGCGTCACCAGTTTGATGCGATCTTCGGTGCTGGTCGGTGCCAGCAGATAGATCATGGCCAGGCCCGCCTTTTTGGCAGCGGCTTCCAACTCATCGGCTTCTTCGGGCGGTAGGTCTGGCACAATTAACCCATCGATGCCCGACACCACGGCATCAGCTACGAACTTTTCGATGCCGTAGGAGAAGAGCGGATTGTAGTAGGTCATGGCGCAGAAGGGCTGCGTCATCCCCCCTGCGCGCAATTCACGAGTCATGGCTAAGCAATCCTTCACAGTGGTGCCTTGCTCGATGGCGCTGTAGGTGGCGGTTTGGATTACGGGGCCATCGGCCAACGGGTCACTGTGTGGGATGCCGATCTCAAAGAGTTCGGCTCCTTCCTCGCCCAAAGCTTTAATGATCTCCAATGTCTGCGCCCGATCCGGGTAACCCATTGCATGGTAGGGCATGAAGACAGCACGGTTGGCAGATTTAGCATTGCTGAAAACATATGAGATTCGTTCAAGTCCGGTCATCATTTCACCTCATTAGCTGCGCCAGTCATCATTAGCGGCAAATAATTTATTGGAAGTTCAACCATTACTGCAGGCGTTCCTCGGCGGTTAATCGAACCATCACCTAGTTGTCCTGAAGAATTATTTCCCCAACACATTACAGTGCTATCTTCAAATAATGCGCAAGTATGTCCATAGCCGCAACTGATTGAAATTGCTTTTCCAGCTAGACCTTGTACTTCCACGGGCGTGTTGAAATACGTTTCTAGTTCCTTAACACCTACTTGTCCCCATTCATTTGATCCCCAACACCAAATTTTGCCCACATTGTCTAATGCGCATGTGTGACCACTGCCAGCTGATATAGCAATAACAGTTGAAGTTATGCCAGTCACAGTTACTGGTATGGTACTGTCTCCAGAAGAACCATTGCCAAGTTGCCCCTGGTTCCCACCACCCCAACATTTCACCGTGCCAATTGTAGTAAGTGCGCAAGTATGGTAGCCTCCACCAACAACCGATTGAACCCCGGATGCTAGATCAGGCACATCAATTGGAGTCGTGCGAAATGGGTAAGAATTACCACCAACTTGTCCTTGATAGCTCCCCCCCCAACACTTTACACCGCCTGATTTAAGCACAACGCAACTATGGACTTGCCCAGAGGCGATGTCTATAACTTCCTCCGTAAGATTGACTACGGTTACAGGAAATAAGGAGTTGGTTGTGGTGCCATCTCCCAATTCTCCTAATTGATTGTCCCCCCAACATTTGACCACGCCTTGCTCAGTAAGAGCACATGTATGGTTACCACTGTTCGCGATCTTTAAGATCTTCTCAGTCAAGCTAATTACTCGAGTGGGTGTGACTGCATATCCTTGAATTATATCAATGCTAGGTACACCAAGTGCACCAGCAAAATTACTCCCCCAGCACTGAGCTCCGAAACCCTTCAATGCCACACAAGCACGACCAGCGCCAGCTAACAAGAAAGTTGGGGTTTGTTCAAATCCACTAACGTCTGCCAGAAATGGGAAATAGCCGGCCATATATCCGGTCATATCCATTCCAGCGCAACGTACTCCAGAATTATGTGTTAAGACACAGGTAACATCGCCACCAGCTGAGACCTGGACAATATTTTTGACGGGTGTAACTGAGCTAGATTCATTTTGCGCCCTAATAGGCAAGCTCGTATTCATGACTACAAGTAGTACAATGCTGACTCCAATCATTTTTACCAAAGTCAAAGTGTACAGTAACCTGTGATACGCTCTTTCGTGCTTTTTCAGAGCACGGACCAAGTTATTCATAGGTACATTTCTCCTATCCACATTCAAATGTTCATTTCTTTCATAATTGTTCCCAAATCCTTATCCCCACGGCCACTGAGATTGACAAGGATGATTTGATCTTTGCTCATGGTCGGTGCGAGTTTTTTCAAGTAGGAGACAGCATGGGCACTTTCCAGCGCGGGAATGATACCTTCCATTCTAGCCAGCAGACTGACTCCTTCGAGGGCTTCGTCGTCGGTGGCGAGGGCGTATTCGGTGCGGCCGAGGTCGCGCAGCCAGGCATGTTCGGGGCCAACCGAGGCGTAGTCGAGGCCGGCGCTGATGCTGTGGGTGAGTGCGATCTGGCCGTCGTCATCCTGAAGGACGTAGCTCTTGGTGCCTTGCAGAATGCCCAGACGCCCCTTCTTGGGATCGGCAAAGCGGGCAGCATGTTCGCCGCTGGCCACGCCGTGACCACCCGCTTCGATACCGATCAGGCGCACGTTTTCGTATTCGAGGAAGGGGTGGAAGATACCGATCGAGTTGCTGCCGCCGCCAACACAGGCCACCACCGCATCAGGCAGACGACCGGGTCCCATCGTCGGGTCGAGCATCTGCTGGATGCACTCGTGACCAATCACACTCTGGAAGTCGCGCACGATGGTCGGATAGGGATGGGGACCAAGAGCGCTGCCGAGCAGATAGTGAGTGTTGCGCACGTTGGTCACCCAGTCACGAATCGCTTCGTTGATGGCATCCTTGAGCGTTTTGCTGCCACTTTCGACGCCTCGCACCTCGGTTCCAAGTAGTTTCATGCGGTAGACGTTTGGCTGTTGGCGGGCCATATCAACCGTACCCATGTAGACGATACACTCCAGGCCCAACATGGCACAGACGGTTGCCGTCGCCACCCCATGCTGACCAGCTCCGGTCTCGGCGACGACGCGACGCTTGTTCATCTTGCGTTTGATCAGCAGGGCTTGACCGAGGGCATTGTTGATCTTATGGGCGCCGGTATGGGCCAGATCTTCACGTTTGATGTAGATACGCGGTCCACCAAAATACTCGGTCAAGCGTGGGGCAAAGGTGATCGGCGTGGCGCGACCAATAAAGGTGCGGCGCAGATGGTCGAGTTCGGCCTGAAACTCGGGGTCGTGTTTGGCCTTAAGATAGGTTTCTTCTAGCTCATCCAAGGCAGGCATCAAGGTTTCGGGGACATATTTGCCACCATACGGCCCGAAGTGTCCATTCTCATCGGGGAAGGCGGCGTAGTTAACTTTGGTTTTTAACATGGCAAGTCCTTTGAAATTGTGAATTGTGAATTGCGAGTTGCGAATTGCGGATTGCGAAAGCGCTTTCAATACCCCTCCTTATCTCATCACCTCCCCATCCTTTACGAGTTCTTCTGCCGACACCAACAAAATTCCCTCCACTGCGGCTACGGTCTTCACTTCAGGCGAGAAGCCGGATTTGGCGAAGAGGGCATAGGTGATCTGTTGCCAGTCGCCGTTGTGGTTGAGCAATGCAGTTTTGTGGCGCAATGCATTCAGATCGGCGAGTGTGACGGGACGATCTTCCCAGGAACAGTCGCCGACGAAGATGCTTTGGGTTTGTTCATTGAGTGCGACTACGGCAATCTCTTCCTGATCATTCCACCAGCGTCCAATGCGGTGGGGAGTGAACGACAGTTTGCCTACGTGCGCTTTGGCGGCAATATAGTCCTGTGCAGCTTGTTCAAAGGCGTAGCCCACAAATGAATTGAAGTGCGGCTTGACCTGTTGCGTCAGAATGTCTTCATCCAGATCGAGGCTGAGCGCCCGCAGATTGGGATGGACAAATCGGAACCAGAAGCGCAAAAAGGCGTCCTCGATGCGATAAAGTCCTTTGCGGCTTTTTTCTGGTTCGCGCTCGGTCACCGAAACTTGACGTTCAACCAGCCCCAATTGACGCAAGACATCGATATACTTCCCCGTGGTCTGGCTGTTGCCAAAGCCAGCCGATTGACTGATCTCGCTCAGTTTGGCCTTGTTGCCTGCAATCGCCCGCAGGATCGAGAAATAGTTGCGCGGGTCGTGCAACTCTTCGAGTAGGAGCAGTTGTGGCTCACTGTATAAGGTGCCCCGACGATGCAAAACATGCTTCTGGATGTTGTCAAAGACGCTGACCTGATCGTCGAAAACCTGCAAGTAGTAGGGCATGCCCCCCAGAATCGCCCAGGCTTCGAGTTGCTGGCTAGGTGTATAGTTGGGGAAAAAGCGGGCTGCGGCGGGCAAGTCAAGCGGTTGCAGGTGGGTGCTGCCCGTGTAACGTCCGAAGAGAGGCGAGTTTGCTTCAAAGAGTTCCCGTTCAATCTTGCCTACATACGATCCACAGAGCAACAGAAAGAGGTTGGCATGGCACAGCTTGGCATCCCACATCTGTTGCAAGGTGGTTAACAAGTCGCGATTGCCATCGAGCAGGTAAGTGATCTCATTAATAATAATGATGGGACGGTTGGGTAACGTCGCCAAAGCTGCAAAGGCCACCTCCCACGAAGGGAAAGAGAACTCCGCCCGCTCCTCACCGTGCAGATGTTTCCAAATCAACTGCGAAAAGGCCGCCAACTGGTCCGCATCCGAGCTGAGCGTGGCAATAAAAAAGATGTGCGGCTTGTCGGCGACAAAGGCACGAATTAACTCGGTCTTGCCTACTCGACGGCGACCGTAGAGGAGGAATAGTTGCGCTGTTGGGGTGTGGTAGCAGTGGTTGAGTTGGGTTAGGACAGAGTGGTAGGTGAAGAGCATAAGTTGAGAGCGTCAAATTTATATACCTCATAGTAATCTAACGAATATTATATACTTTTCAGTATATAATTCAAAATTTACAAAATGCTATTTGGCTTTCACCCAAATGCTCAGTTACAATCAACGACAAAACGGCTCTTGCAGGTGATTTTGAGAGCTGCACTAACATTCTTAAGACAGCTATATATCATATATGGTGAACTATTGAATTACTCTGACACTCTTGCAAACAAGCTGCCTCTCAGTTATACTAGCTTTAATATTATTTGCGTTTCCTAACTTTTCATCATGGCATCTTAAAACTCAATATCGGCAATTGGAGTGGTCTATCATGAATGTTGGATTTTCCATTACCCCAAAAGATTACCTCGTATTCTGTCGATATAATCGATGGCAGTGGCTACCTATACGAAAGTTGATGACCACAACACTCGTCTATGTAATCATTAGCGCTTTTGCTTACACCTTATTTTTTCTATTCACCTCTTCCTGGCAGTTCAATCGGCTCACTCTACCTATCTTTCAAAAGTTGCTTATTTACCTCGCTCTTGGAGTTTTCATCGTCAGTATCGTTATGGACATATTGATAACCGAGATACGTGTACGAACTGGCACAAAAACAGAACAAATCAATCTCGATATCTCGACTAACGGAATTCATGTACAACACCCAAATGGCGACAATACGGTAAAATGGAGCGGTATTCGTAGAATAAGACAAAACTCATCTCACATTTTCCTTTATATTACAGATGTTGCCGCATATATTGTGCCCAAACGCGCATTTGAGAGTGTGTCCTCAGTTGAAAAATTCATCACATTGGCAGATATGTATCACAGTGAAGCATCAAATAAGTAAGTCAAGGATGGAAGGTTTTGTTATTTTGTAAAATGTCGTGATTGGATTTTGTGATCAGTGTGGGAGCCGTTATTATTCGGCTGAAATTTTGCATACAGTTCACGAAATTGCTACGGGGAAACTGAAACGAGAACAAACAGAGGTTATTCCTGTATTTACGCTCGGGGCAAACAACTTAGCCCTTCCAGCCGCTTGAGTCAATCTCCAGCAGCGGAGGCGACAAACCTTTCTTCACACCTCCATCCACAACCGCTGATTGAACCTCGAAAATCCCTGCTTCTTAAAAAACGACTGCGCTTTGGTATTAAACTCCCAAGTATCGAGCGCAACCTTGGCCAGTCCTTCTTGTTTTGCCAACGCCTTGGCAGCGTCGAGCAAACGGGCACCGTGACCATTGTGTTGGTGCTCGGGATGAACGCCAAGTTGATGAATGTAGAGTGTAGTACGAACTTGATTGTACAGGTTTTCCGGACGGCGCAGAATCTCTGCCATCAGAAAGCCAACAACACAATCCTCTTCCTCTGCGACCAGATAGAGATGATTGGGCTCGTTCATCACTCGCTGCACTTCGTGCAAGAAGGCATCCGGCGCTTCGGGTTGTTTGAAATAGTCGGGATGGGCATCGGCATGGAGCTTTTGAACAGTGATCAGGGTTTGGGCAATCGTCGAAGCGTCGGCAGCACTTGCGACTCGCACGTAATATTGGGTTGTCATTGAGTTAATTGCCTCAAATACCTCAAATACGAGTCACAGTATTGTCCAATACATCCTACGTCGCTACCCGGAATGAGGGTCAGGAAAGCAATGTTCATTGTCTTAATCTCGGATGGGAGCTTTTCATAACTCAAGCACGAATAAACTGCATCAATTATCTTCATCTGCTTTAGTTGACTGAATTCTTTTGGTAATGAACACCTACCCTCAGGTGTATACCGTAAATCTAATTGTTCTAATTGAGTTAATTGAGTGATTTCGATGGGAAACGTCCCACTTATTATGATTCCTGAAAGGTGCAACCGTACAACATGACCTTTCCAGCAATCAACTCCGTGCCATTGACAAGGTGTAGACGACTTAACCGGCCAAGGATATAATTTGGAGAAATAACCATACTTATCGAGAAGCATATTTGATTTTTGCCAATGTGCTCCATCAAGTTTACTAAAAACCGCAAGCAAAGCATCTGTTTCACCCTGAGGTACTACTTCATTTTCGTCCTCAACAAATATTGGAATCGTCGAAGCAGGAGGAGTTGACACAACAAGAATTGAATTTCGCTTGTGGTTTAACCAAAAGAATATCAAATACCAGAAAGTTAGCACCAACAAAATTAGAACAAGCTTCAAAGCTATTGCTTTCATTGTGAGAAAATATAGGGTTAGAACACTATCGTGACAACCCAAACTGCTTCAGCGCCGCCTCTTCCATTACACTAACCGATGGTTTCTGCCCTGTCCAACGTTCAAAAGCAAGCGCCGCCTGCCAGATCAACATACCTAACCCGTCGATCCCCGTTGCGCCATCGCCGCGAGCTAGGGCGAGCAAGCGCGTTTCCATTGGATTGTAGACTAGGTCGTAGACCACTTGGCTCGGAGAAAAGGAGATCTCTTCCAGCCAGGGCAGTCCTTCCACTTTGGGAGTCATGCCCAGCGAGGTGCAGTTGACAATGATGTCTGCATATTCGGCGGTGCGTGTAATATCATCAGGCAATTGATGGGCAGCAAAACGAGTATCGGGAAAGCGCCCCCACATCTCAGCAGCCAACACTTCTGCTCTCTCCTGCGTGCGGTTGAAGAGCATAATCTCGCGTGCTCCTGCTTCGGCGAGTCCGCAGACCACAGCACGCGCCGAGCCACCGGCCCCCAGCACGATGATTCGTTTTCCTCGTGGATCAACATGGTGCGCCCGCAAATCAGCGATAAAGCCGGGAGCATCGGTGTTGTCGCCAGTCAAGCTGCCATCACCTTCGACAATGATTGTATTGACGGCACCGATCGCCTTGGCCGCAGGGGTCAGCCAGTCGAGATAGGGCATCACGTTTTGTTTGTGAGGCACGGTGACATTGGCCCCGCGAAAGCCCATTGCCCGCAGCCCGCGCACCGCCTCGCCGATGCGTTCGCCAGGTTCGGTGGAGACGGGCATCGGTACATAGCACCAGTTCATCCCCAATTCAGCAAAGGCGGCGTTGTGCATGGCTGGGCTGACCGAGTGTGACACCGGCCAACCGAAAAGCCCCACTAGTGTAGTACGCCCTGTTACCGATGACATACAACTCTCCTAAAATACAATTCTTGACAAATTCAGACATTCTGATAAACTGATAATCAGTCAATCAGAATAAATAAGGGGGAAATATGTCACTGACAATACAAGTTGCCCAACGTGGGCAGATGACATTACCCAAAGAGTTACGTGATACCTACAACATCAGAACTGGCGACGTATTTAGCATCATTGATCTGGGTGACGGCCAGTTTCTACTGCGCCGCGGCAAGTCACAAGTTGACGAAATTTGTGAGCGTATCAATGCCGAGCTAGATGCAAGTACGATTTCACTGGAAGATATGTTAACCCGCCTACGAACAAAACGAGAGCAAAGTCGTGCCACGCTTCCAGCCTAAAGTCTTTCTTGATACCAGCACAATCCTCGCTGGAATTCGCTCAACAACCGGCGGTTCAAGAGCCATTCTCAAACTAGGTGAAGAAAATCACGTCAGACTTTTCATTAGCCAAGATGTACTTGCCGAACTGGATGACAATATTCGCGAGGTTGCGCCACAGCAACTGTTCAACGTCGCAGCACTGTTGGAAGTCAGTGGTGTTGAAATTGTTGAACCACCAGACATAGCCACTGTCCAAATGTGCAATCAGTTCTTGCAGTATAGCGATGATGCAGTTGTGCTTGCCGCCGCCATTGTTGCTCAAGTTGATTATTTTATAACCCTGGATCGACAACATCTACTCGGGAATCGACTCATTCCCTCTTTGATTCAGGTTGCAATTGTCTCGCCCGCTGATTTTCTAGCTAGGTTTCGCGCTCAACTCTCCTGAGCAGAAAACCTAGACGGGTCACTCCTCCACCGCCAAATTTCCGCCCAATGCTTGCAACACCACTGCAAAATCTGGAAAACTATCCGCAATGACTTCACTTTGGTAGAGCGTTGTTGGGCCTTTGGCAAGTAGACCCGCAATGGTCAGCATCATGGCTAGGCGTGGATCATCGTGGCTTTCAACCGGAGCACCCCGCAGTTCCACCGGACCATCGACCGCAAAGCCATCGTCGAATGGCTCGATCTTGGCTCCCATTTTGCGCAGTTCGCTGACAATCGTGGCGATCCAGTCAGTCCGCTCGCTTTGTAGTTCGGCAGCATTGCGCACGATGGTTCTGCCCTTGGCCTGGGTTGCGGCTAAGGCAAGTGCGGGTAATTCGTCGTTCATGCCCGCAATCCACTCACCGCCAAAGCTTGCCCCCTGTAAATTACTGTAGCCCACTTCGAGATCAGCGACTGGTTCGCCACCTTCGATTCGTTGATTCTGATCGGCCAGGGTTGCGCCCATCTCTTGCAAAGCGTGGAGGAGCCCTGCGCGCATCGGGTTGATACAGAGTCCCGGCAACAGGATTCGGCTGCCCGGCACAATCGCTCCCGCCACCAGCAAAAAGGCGGCCAAGGAGGGATCGCCAGGAATGGTCATCTCCAGCGGCTTTAGTGGCTCAGTCGGGCGATCAATATGCACAGTGCGACCGTAGATCTCAACCGGTGCATCCATCGCCTTGAGCATTCGTTCCGTGTGATCACGAGTCGGGCCAGATTCACGCAGGATGGTTAATCCCTGCGCATAAAGTCCTGCCAGCAACAAACAACTTTTGACCGGAGCGCTACCGACCGGCATCTCATATTCCAACCCACGCAAGCGGACTGGGCGAATGCCCAACGGAGCCAGATTGCCCCCCTGCCGACCCATGATATCCGCACCCATGCCGCGCAACGGCTTGATAATATGGCCCAGAGGAAGACGACGAAGCCCATCACTACCCGAAAGAAAACTCGCAAATTTCTGACCAGCCATCAATCCAGTCAACAAACGCAGCGTTGTCTCGGAATTGGCGCAGTCGAGCAGATCATTTGGCTCTTGTAACCCGTCCAGTCCGCGCCCGTGAACAAGCAGTTCCGTCGCCGAAAGCTCTTCAATGGTCACCCCCAACCTGCGCAGTGCCTCTATTGTAGCATGACAATCGGCGCTATCGAGAAAGCAGCGCAGATGGCTCTTACCCTCGGCCAATGCGCCAAGGAGCACAGCACGGTGGGAAATCGATTTGTCACCTGGAACAGTACAGGCTCCGGTGAGTGGGTTGCCGGGTTGAAGATGAATTTGGGACATAATAAGAAGTAATAATGAACAAGTAAGGAGTAAGTAGAGTAGACTTACTCCTTTGCAAAAGAGAAACAGGGTTATTGCTCAGCGTTGTCACGACTCGTTCTTATTGCCGTCCCGAAAATCTTACAAAGTTCGGTAGCTTCACCAATAATGTCGCCCATTTTAGCAGGCGGTAATAATTCACTGAGTGAAACAATGATTAGACACACTCGTGTCTCATTTAGTTCTTTCAAAACCACCTTCATTTTATGAATGAAATCGGCCTGACTCTCAGCACGCCTTGCCTCAGCATAATTTAGAGCGGGCGAAGTGCCACTACGCAACAATTGACCTGCAAAATGTCTACCAGCAGGCGTCTTAGGCAAATGCTCAGTCAGCTTTACAATCCTCACCGCAAAGCGTATTAACCGATCTTCAAGATCATCGCCTTTAGCCATCACTACTTCTACCTTTCGGTCATTCAAACCACTTACTTCTTGTCGATTTACGCCTACATCTTCACAACTTCATTCTAATCGATTCTTTCTCCCACCAACCTCTGCCGCCCACCCACTTATTACTTACTTCTTACTTGTTCATTATTACTTCTTTCCCTGTTTCCAACGCGCTCTCGCCGCTTGAGAGATTGCCAATTTTCCCTTTAATCCCGGCTCATCTCCTTCTTGAAGCAGGCAGCGGATCTCTTGCAAATGTTGGATAAAGCTGTCGACCTGCTCTAAAACGGGTTGGCGGTTGGTGGAAAGGATGTCGAGAAACATGCGGGTGTCGCTGGCGGCAACGCGGCTGGTGTCACGAAAGCCACCGGCGGCCAGTTGCCAGACCATCTCATCGCTGGCTCCGACATCGGCCACGGCGTGAACAAGGGCACTGGCGACCAAGAAAGGTAGATGGCTGATGCTGGCGACCAGACGATCGTGGCGGGCGGGGTCGAGCAAGATGGGGCGAGCGCCAATGGCTTGACCGAGTTCGGTGGCGAGTTGTAGTGCAGCCGGGCTGGTGCGAGGCAACGGGGTCAAGACCCAAGGGGCGTTGATGTAAAGTCCGGTTTCGGCGGATTCAAAGCCAACGGTTTCTTTGCCACACATGGGGTGGACGCCAACTGGCTCAACCCCAGCGGGCAGTTGATCCATCGCAGCGCAGATTTCAGCCTTGGTGCTGCCCATGTCAATGACGAGCGTTCCGGGCCAAAGATAGGGTGCGGCTTCGGCTAAATTATCAATAATGGTACGCACAGGCGTGGCAAAGACCACAATATCGGCACCTTGCACGCCGGTTGCCAAGTCGTTGGTGGCTTCATCAACTGCGCCGGAGAAAAAAGCATCGAGAACCGTCTGAGTGCGTCGTGCCACACCGCGCACCTCTTTACATAGATGCTGTCGCTTTAGATCCCAGCATAAACTCGCCCCCATCAGGCCCAGGCCAACAACTGTGACCGAGCAATCGGACAACATTTTCCGCATGACTTACTCCTACTCATGCGTGACAGGGTGACGCCGATGTTGTGCATCGGCGTCACCCTGTCACCTTATCATATCTCTCTGCCTACCGCAGCAGCGATCGGTTTCAACTCCTGGACCAACTGCGCAAACTTCTTCGGGGTAAGGCTTTGTTGACCATCACTCATCGCCCGTGCCGGGTCGGGGTGAACCTCGACCATGATCGAATCGGCCCCTGCTGCCACCGCCGCCTTTGTTACCGGAGCGACCAGATTCCACATACCTGTGCCGTGAGCGGGATCGCCGACGATGGGCAGGTGGGTCATCTGTTTGAGCAACGGGATGGCATTGATGTCGAAGGTGTTACGCGTGGCTGTTTCATAGGTGCGGATGCCGCGTTCGCAGAGCATCACCTTCATGTTACCACCGGAAAGGATGTACTCAGCGCTCATCAGTAATTCTTGGATGGTGCCGCTGATGCCGCGCTTGAGAAAGACCGGTTTGCTTTCTTTGCCGATAGCGCGTAGCAATGGGTAGTTTTGCGTGTTGCGAGCCCCAATCTGGAAGATGTCGGTGTATCCGCGCACCACGGGGATTTCCTCGACGCTCATGACTTCGGTAATGATGGGCAACCCGGTTGCCTCACGGGCCTCGGCCAGGTATTTGAGTCCTTCCTCGCCCATGCCTTGAAAGCTATAAGGGCTGCTGCGTGGCTTGAAGGCACCGCCGCGCAGGATATGGCCGCCAGCCTCTTTGATCATTTGCGCAGTTTCGATGATCATCGAGCGGCTTTCGACGCTACAGGGTCCGGCCATGATGACCATCTTTTTACCACCGATGGGCACGCCATTGACGTCAATCACTGTGTCCGCCCCGGTGAAGTCGCGGCTGGCCAGTTTATAGGGCTGCATGACGCGCATGGTCTTCTCGACGCCATCAAAGGCCTCAAACTGCCCTTCTTGAATCAAATGCTCGCTCGCGCCAATCACGCCGATGATGGTGCGTGCCTCGCCCCGGCTCAGATGTACCTTGTAGCCCAGTTCCTCGATGCGCTTTACCACGGTCTCGATTTGATTATTGGCTGCGCCTTGTTTCATGACGATGATCATAGGTTCCGCTCCTTTTGAACTTGTTGAAAAGTAGGAAGATGAGGAGGTGATGAGGTGAGGTCGAACATCTCCTCATCCCCCAACTTCCTACCGCCCCATTTTTTACACAACCGCCAACTCCGCTAACTCATCTGCCAGTGGTTCAATCTCGTCCGGGGCTTCGCCGATGTAGCGATCCACGGCAATCGCAACTCGGCGTAGTGATTCCATCAGTTTCATAAATTCGCCATTGGAAAGCGTTTGTCTGCCGTCACTCAGTGCGCGATCCGGGTCGGCGTGGACTTCGATGATTAGGGCGTCAGCACCCGCAGCGACGGCAGCGCGACTCATCGACGGCACCAACTCACGCAACCCAGTGCCATGCGAAGGGTCGGCGACAACGGGTAGGTGGGTGGCCTGTTTGAGCACTGGCACGGCGTTGAGGTCAAAGGTGTTGCGCGTCATGGTTTCGTAGGTGCGGATGCCGCGTTCACAGACCATCACTTTGCCGTTGCCATTGCTCATGATGTATTCAGCACACATCAACAATTCCTTGATCATACCGCTGATGCCACGCTTGAGCATGACAGGCTTGTCCACCTTGCCCACGGCAAGCAAGAGGCCGAAGTTCTGCATGTTGCGCGCACCGATTTGCAAGATATCGGCGTATTCGGCGACGAGCGGCACTTGTTCGACGTTCATCACTTCAGTGATGATCGGCAGACCCGTTACTTCTCGTGCCTCGGCCATATACTTCAACCCTTCCTCGCCCAGGCCTTGGAAATCGTAGGGGCTGGTGCGCGGCTTGAAAGCACCGCCGCGCAGTACCTTGGCACCCGCCTCTTTCAGCGCAATCGCCGATTCGATGATCTGTTGGCGACTTTCGACACTACAAGGGCCAGCCATCACGATCACTTCATCGCCACCAAAGCGAATCGGCCCGATCCCGCCGCCTGCCTCTATCTCGATTTGGCTACCAGACGGGTGACCTACACGGCTCGCCAGCTTGTAGGGCTCCTGGATGCGCATGGCTTGCAATACGCCGGGCAGGACTTCAAAAGTGTCGTGGGCAACTTTGGTTACATCACCGATCAGGGCAACGACGGTGCGATTTTCACCGTAAATAGGATGGGTACGCAATCCCATCTGTTCGGCCTTTTGAATTACAGTAGCCACTTCTGCTTTGGTGGCATCGGGTGTCATGACGACGATCATAGGGTTATCTCCTGTTCAACTGTTTTCACTAGATCAAAGATAAGCACTCGTTTGGAGATTAGGAGATTAGGAGATTGAGAGATTGTTCTGAAATCTCCTAATCTCTACTCTTTATATTTGTAACAACTCGGTTTGTACGCCACTCTTCTCACTTTCCAACGGGCTTGCCGCCGGATAGCTGCCGAAGAGTTTGACAAAGACTGCTTGGTTCAGTAGATGCATGACGGCCTCACTCACAGCAGGGTCTTGCCAGTGACCATCGCAATCCAGATAAAAGACATATTGCCAGAGTCGCCCGCGGCGGGGACGGCTCTCGATCTTGGTCAGGTTAATCTTACGGCGGGCAAATTCACCCAGGGCAGAGAAAAGTGTTCCCGGGCGTTCCGGCACCACAAAGACCAACGATGATTTGTAGCGTCCTCCTTCCACGCGAGGGGCATCCCCCTCGCCGACTACAAAAAAGCGGGTGTAGTTGTGCTGAAAATCCTCAATGCCGCGCTCAACAATTTCCAGGTTGTAATATTGAGCGGCCAGGTAACTGGCGATGACGCCGACGCCGGCTGTGGGGTTGGCAGCAAGATCTTTGGCGCTGCCTGCTGTGTCGTACCAGGTCACCGCCTTGTAGCGATGACGATTCAGATAACTTTCACATTGGGCCAATGCTTGGGGATGGCTACGCACCTCACGGATCTCGCTGGCACCGCCAGGGATGGTGAGCAGATTGTGGCGCACACGTACCAACACCTCGCCATGCACCTTGAGATCGTGTTCAAGCAGCAGGTCATACGATTTGTTGATGCTGCCAGCGGTGGAATTTTCGACTGGCACCATCCCGTAGTTAGCTCGACCAGACTCTACGCTTTCAAAAATCTGCTCAAAGGCGCTACAGGGCAAGACTTCAGCGCCTTCACCAAAGTGTTGGCGTACTGCCTCTTCTGAATAAGCTCCATGTTCGCCTTGAAAGGCTACGATTGTCATGAATGACTCCGTTTGTTTGTAAATCAGTGGGACAGTGGGTCAGTAGGACAGTGGGTCGGTATCACTGATTTACTGTCTACTGTCCTACTGACTTACTGTCTTCCTGGCCTACCGATTCTCTGCCAGTTGTTGGTCGATCCAACGGTTCAGTTCTTCAATGTCTTCTGGGGATAAGACGACTGTTTTATCGGGACGTAGACGCTTGGCTTCGTGCAGATAAATGTGTTGGATCTCCGACTGGGATTTATTTGTATTCCAATGCAGTAAAATGCGAATGCAGCGTTGCAGCGAGCCTTCGACTGTCATTTCGTGTCCGCACATCAAGGGCACATCAAGCCAGCCCAGTTGACGCGCAGCCGTTGCCGGAAAGACAGAGGTGATATCCGTGGTAGTCGTAAAGATGGCGCTGGCGACGTCGGTTCGATCAATTCCATTGAGGCGGATCATGGTAGCCAACAATTCACGGGTTGCCGCCAATACGGATTCTCGATCGGTTTGCTCGACAGTCGTCGCGCCGCGTACACCTCGACAAAGCATAATGAGACCTCTTACTTTATGAATGAGATTGGAGATTGGAGATTAGACGATTAGGAGATTGTACCTGTTTGACGACAATCTCTCAATCTGTCGGCCTCTCAATCTCTTTTGACCCGAATTCGGCGCAAAAAAAGAGGGCGGGAACGTGAACCGTTCCTCGCCCTCGTGGAGTTGCCTTGAATTTGGGTCAGGTCAACCACTCCTCCGCTGCGCTGAACGGTGATTCGTAAAAAAATAAAAGTAGTAGCCAAAATAAAACCCACGCTGTGGAGAGCGTGGGTTTTCGATCAAGTCAAACAGGCAAGCAACACGAGTGGCACTCTCGTTAGAAAGTGCTTGTGACTGCATTTTTAAAGACAATCCTACCTGTTGCGTACTCATTTCTGGTATACTAAGTTTTGAATCACTTTTTGCAGGAAGCAACTGACCGACGATGTGCGCTAGAATAGCATGGAGAAATTGAGTTGTCAAAATTTGCAGGGAACGCAATATGAATGAAATTGGACGAACCCTCATGGTATTGGGCGGGCTGCTCTTTGTGATTGGCTTGCTCCTCACCTTCTCCGGACGCATCCCATGGTTGGGCCACTTGCCTGGGGATGTGGCAATTGAACGGGAGAATTACCGGATCTATGCCCCCTTTGGCACGATGCTCGTTGTAAGCATTGTGTTGACCCTATTGCTTAATCTGATTGCCCGTTGGTTTCGGTAACACAAGAATATATTCTTGTG
Source organism: Caldilineaceae bacterium (assembly GCA_046328715.1). GTDB lineage: Bacteria > Chloroflexota > Anaerolineae > Caldilineales > Caldilineaceae > JAXLWB01. Next base: position 113,162 of record JAXLWB010000030.1, read on the forward strand.
CTACAGGTTAACCCACGATTGCTCCTTGGCGCTTTTGCGGGCGGCGTCTAAGGCGCGCTGTACTACCAAACCATCGTAGAGGCTGGCAGCATCCCCAAAGGTATGATCTCCTTGCTCCAACGCAGTGAGCAGCGCTTTGCCGAAGTAGTAGGTGCCCACAGTGAACGGGCTGACAAACGAGGAAGTTGGATTGATCGCCCGCAACTGACCAATCACCGCTTCGTCACGCCCCGTTTCGATTGGCGACCATTCGCGCCCCAGGAGTTGATTGCCCTGCATGCCCCACAAGCGATCCTGTGCATCGAGCAGCAAGGCACCCGTCGTGCCAACCACACGGATCGTCATGCCAAATCCACCAGGGGTAATTCCACTACAGGTGATCTGTCCTTGGATGCCATTGAGAAAGCGTAGCAAAAGTTGGGCATGTTCATCGGCAGTGCAGCGGCGCTGTTGTCCGCTCGCTGGATCGCTGCGAAATATGTACGCGGTTTGTAGCTGGGCCGTTAATGCATCCACTCGACCATAGAGCCAACGTGCCTGATCAAAGAGGTGGCTACCCAACGCGCCCAACATTCCACCGCCTTGAGCTTGATCGCAAAGCCAATTCCAGGGCAGATCAGCATTCAACCGTTCGCTCCCAAGCCGATCCAGTTGAATTTGTAGCGGTGTACCGACGTAGCCATCCTTCACCAGTTGACGCAATTTGAGTCGCGCCGGTTCAAAGCGCAGTTCGTGATCGATGATGGCTAACTGAGCAGGTGCGGCTTGGGCAGCCGCCAACATCGTCTCTGCCTCCCCCACATTGCAGGCAGTTGGCTTCTCACAGATCACGTGTTTGCCAGCTTGCAGCGCAGCAACGGTGATTTCGGCGTGCGTGGCGGGCGGCGAACAGACGCTAACGACATCAACATTGGGGGATTGGATCAATTCTCGCCAGGAGGGATAGACCTCGGGGATGCTCTGTTTTTGGGCGACACGTTGCGCATTTTCGAGATGAGCCGAACAAATCGCCTGCGGTACGAGCCCAGCCATTCTAAAGACTGGAATCTGTACTCGATCACTCCAACCAGTGCCTACAAAACCGATACGGATGTTTGATGTGATGCTCATAGGATACCTCCTGTTGTTCACGATAGGCAGTCTAGGAGGGGTGAGGGGTGAGGAAGAAAAATTCACCCCTCACCCCTCACTCCTCCCATTACTTTCGCATACATTTCATCAAATTTCGGCACGATCTGTTCCCAACCATAATGCGATTCGACAAATTTGCGGGCATTCTGACAAAGTGCCGATGTGCGTTGCCCTTGAAGATCCCTGAGCAAAGTGAGGACAGCCGCAGCAAACTCCAGCGCTGAATCGGCCAGGAGCAACTGTTCACCATCTTTGACGCCAATTCCCTCCACGCCCAGTGAGGTACTGACAATCGGTTTGCCACAGGCCATCGCCTCCAACGCCTTGAAGCGAGTTCCTCCCCCGACCCGCAAGGGAATAACATAGACGGCAGCACGCTGGATCAGCGGCCGCACATCGTCCACGCCACCTGTGATCTCAATACCAGGGATGGTGCGCAGCTCGTCCAGGCGAGGATGCGGGTTCAAGCCGACAATCTGAAAGCCCACATCAGGTTGCTGTTGGCGAATCAGCGGGAAGACATCTCGACCAAACCAGAGCACAGCGTCAATGTTCGGTCGATAGTCCATCTTGCCGACAAAGATCAGCTTGGGCGGCGTTGTCTCACTTGTGCGAGTGGCAGAGGGTGTGAATTTTTCGAGATCGATGCCATTCGGAATCACTTTGAAATCGACATCAGGAACTAAGGTGTGCAACGCTTCAGCATCAGCGGGACTGACCGCAGAAACAGCATCGCTACGCCGACAGATCGCCGCTTCGTAACGACGCAACTTCTGCCATTGTACAAAGCTATAGAGGGCAGCGATCCAGCGACGTGGGATCCGCAGATCAGTTAAGCAGTTGCGCTGCTGAAGAAGGTATTCGCAATTGTGATCGTCAAAGATGACTTTTGGCCCCGTGCTGACGCGTGGGGTTCTGATTCCCGTGCTGACCGGGTGCCCTTTGGGCGGGGTTTTGATATGAGCACCCAATCCATATTGAGCCATCTCGATGCCTTCTACCTGCACGATATCGTAGCGAGTCTTTTGCATGCGTTGTCGTACCAGACGGTGCATTTCGGCGCTTTCGAGTCGCAGCCCCATGTCGGGCAGCCATGAAAAGAGGGTGTCTCTAGCTCGTTGTGAGAGTGTGCGGACGGGTTGCGGGACGGTATCGATGCGGCGGCAAAGCTGATGGAGAGGTGAATCGTCTTCTAACTTCTGGCCGGGTGACAGGAAGGTAATCAGGTCTATAGTGTGACGCTGCGCTAGGTTGGAGATAATATTAAAGTTACGGAGTGTTGTGCCTTGCTGCGGAGGATAAGGCAATTGAGGAGTGAGGATCAAGATTTGCAAGCATCTACTTCCTTCCGTTGACCCTTATACTGAAAAACTGTAACTACCTACCTTGCCGACTTGACCTACACTCCACGGTCAAAATGGGTCAGAAACTCAACGTTCCCACTCGCTTGTACGAAAAGTACCGGTCAAATTTCACTTACCGACAATCTGAGGCTCTACCACTGGCCTAGACTGTCCATAGAGCACCTGTTTGTAAACATCCAGGGTGCAGCGAGCGGCGGTCTTCCAACTAAAGGTTCGTGCGCGACGCAGCCCTTTTTCGCGCAGTTCAGCATGCAAGGTGTCATCGCTGAGCAGGCGGTTCATTGCCACGGCAATCTCTTCGCTACTACGTGGATTGACCAGAAGTGCAGCGTCACCCACGACTTCGGGCAAACTACTGACATTGCTGACGATGGTCGGCGTGCCGCAGGCCATTGCTTCCAACGGCGGCAATCCAAAGCCCTCATACAAGGCTACATGAATATGACAACGTGCTGCCGCATAAAGCCGGGGCAACCAAGCATCGTCCACTCGCCCCAGGATATGAACATAGGGACGCAACTCCAACCGATCAATCAAGGCCAGGGTGTCCTCGTAGAGCCAACCTTTGCCACCGGCAATCGCCAAGCCAACATGATCAAGCGTCCCGTTGACATTATAATGTTGGCGCAGATAGGCAAAGGCTTGAAGCAGCCCAGAAACATTTTTGCGTGGTTCAATCGTCCCTACGAAGAGAATGAAGCGCTCGGGCAGGTTGAATTGAAGCATGACTTCCTGCCTCGCTTCATCGATAGGCAAAGGATGAAATTCAGGCGCAGCAGCTTCAGAAATGACATTGATGTGGCCGCCTGGTACACCCAAACGCGCAATCAAATCTTGTTTGGTGTGTTCGCTGGGCACGATAATCTGGCGCGCATGGCGCACAGCCCGGTCGATCTGTCCATAGTAGGCTGCACTTTCTGTGGTTAGGAAGTGAGGCCAATGAAAGAAGGCCAGATCATGCACAGTGATAACCGTGGGTATCTTGGAGCGTAGTGGTGGGATAAAGTCGGTGCAATGCAACAGATCGAGATGATGGCGGCTGAGTTCGAAGGGTAACATCCATTGCTCCAGGTGAGTATGAACCGGAGCATAGAGCGTCGCACGCTGAAAATTTGCCTGTTGGATCAACGGCCTAGTCTGTCGACGATGTTGAAAAATGATATACTCATTTTCGCGATCGATCTGTTGTAATGCTTGCAACAGATGACGAGTATAGTTACTTATGCCAGCAGGCTGGTGCTGCATCAACCGCGCGTCAACGCCAATTCGCATGATATCCGTCAGTGAAACACTAATCTGATCTAAACCGATGGAATGACTTCGAGGCTTTAAACTACGCTCTGAATGAGAACGCAAGTTTTACGTTTATTCCCATTTCAACCGCACGCTAGAAAGCATCGAGGTGGATATTCTTGTTGCGCCATTGCACAGAAGATTGTAGCGCCCGTTTGCCATTCGGTCAAACCATTTGGTAACTGTTTCACCCGTTTGTATTTTCGTCCAAACATCCTCTCCATGAGTTGCTTGTCCAATCCACCCGAAGTTGTCTATGGATCATGTAAGTTGAAACCCGCTTCCGGACAGTGTTATAATGAAAAGAGCCAACCAGAGTTCTATTAGGAAAAAGGGAAATCAGCATGGATATTGCACAACTGGCACAGATGGTCAACTGGTTAGATGAGGAGCATCGGCGCGATCGCGCCGAAATTGCCCGTCTACAACAGCGTATCGAAAGCCAGTCGGCCGACATCATCGAACAAGCGCGGCGCATTCAAGATTTGGAAGGGAAATTAGCGTCAACCCAGTCGCAATTTACCCGCTTTAACCAGATCGAAAGTGCAATCAATAACACAAGACACGAGCTGACCTCACTGGTTGAGCGCGATACGGAGACGCGTACCTCCGCCCAACGCGAGTTGGAGCGTATGCGTCTAACCGACCGCGAGTTTCTCAGTCGAGAAATTAGCGAGGTGCGGCGTGAGTTACCGCGTATCAACCGCCTTGAGGAAGCGGTCGAGATCCGTGCAGTAGAAGACGT
>JAXLWB010000031.1:0-114220 GCA_046328715.1 Caldilineaceae bacterium
TGCATTCACCTGAAGATCGGCAGGAGAAAGCTTGCCAGAAGCCGCTGCCTCGGGCGTAATCTCACGCAATGGTTTTCCGCTGGCGGCCTGCAAAGTGTCAGCAAGTGATTCCGAAAGAGGGTAGCGAAGTGGTTCCATAGAACTATTATAGCAGAATACCGACTGAACTCTGCAACATAATGCTGATTCGTCTCATGAACTCATTTGCTTGAATTTACATTTGCGATATTGCACTCTATTTCCTATTGCTTTCAGAAGAAAAGCATGCTATTATTTTGTTATCTTACATGTTTCTTACTTCATGCCATGTAAGCAATATGTTAAGTTAATATTGTACAATTTGCATCTGCTATAGGATAATATAAAGTTATGTATCGGCCCAGTGTGTTTAGTTTTCGGTTCAGTTAACATTCTTTCGTCTCACCAGGAGGTTCCTGATGTATCTGAAGAACAGAACGTTCTCAAGATGGGTTTCGTTGATGATTGCAGTTTTAATGTTATGTTCCTCTTTTGTCGCTGCATTAGCCCAAGATCAAGGAGATGGGACTAATGCGAACAAACAACTCTTTCTTCCCTTGTTGTCCAGCTCAGCACCTAGCGGTAGTGAAGTCGATGCGAGCGAACCCTTCGGCGGCAAGACCAATCAATTGATTGTGCGTTACAAACCTTCCACCCAAGCCGCCTCAGCCGATCATGCCTCACAAGTGGCAGAGCTCAGCGATGCCGCAGGAATGGATCTAACCTTCACCCGTGAAATGTCAGGCGATGCGCTTGTGTTAGGCATGCCTCGCTGGATGAGTATGGCCGAGGCGAATGAAGTTGCCAACTTGCTTTTGTCGGTGGCCGATGTTGACTATGCCGAACCCGACCGAATTTTGCACACAACCGTAACACCCAATGATCCGAGTTACACACAACAATGGCACTACTTTGCTCCTGTTCCAGGGGCCTATGGTGCCAACTTGCCTGGCGCGTGGGACATCACTACAGGCTCGCCGAATGTGGTTGTCGCCGTGATCGACACGGGTATTCTTCCTCACGCCGATCTAGCCGGACGCACGGTACAGGGATACGACTTTATCAACGATTCCCGCGTAGCCAATGACGGCAACGGACGTGACAACAACCCTGCTGATCCAGGTGACTGGATTACCTCGGCAGAAAGCGCCAGCGGTTACTTTGCTGGCTGTACTGCGAGCAATAGCTCCTGGCATGGAACCCATGTGGCCGGCACCATCGGTGCCAATAGCAACAATGGACTTGGCGTAACAGGCATCAACTGGCAATCGAAAATTGAGCCATTGCGTGTGCTGGGCAAATGTGGTGGATATACCTCAGATATTGCCGACGCCATCCGTTGGGCCGCAGGTCTTAGCGTGGCTGGTGTCCCCGCCAATGCCAATCCCGCCAAAGTCATCAGCATGAGTTTGGGCGGTTCCGGTGCCTGCGATGCGACCTCGCAAAGTGCCATCAGCGCAGCAGTTGCGGCGGGTACTGTGGTTGTCGTAGCTGCTGGCAACAGCAATGCTGACGCTTCGGCGTATTCACCTGCCAGTTGTAACGGCGTCATCACTGTTGCTTCGACAGGTCCCTCGGGCAGCCGCGCTTACTACAGCAATTACGGCGCAACGGTAGAGATTGCTGCACCCGGTGGTGACAAAACTAATGGCACTGCCAATGGCGTTCTTTCCACTCTCAATACGGGTACAACCGTCCCTGCAGCCGACACCTATGTCTTCTATCAGGGCACGAGCATGGCAACGCCGCATGTCTCAGGTATCGTTTCTTTGATGTTCTCAGTCAATCCAAATTTGACCCCGGCACAAGTCACCAGCCTGATCCAGAGCAATGTCACACCGTTCCCGAGTGGAAGTACCTGCAACACCTCGATCTGTGGTCCTGGCATCATCAACGCCGCAGCCGTAGTTGCAGCCGCCCAAAACGCCGGTAGCCAACCACCCGCAGCCTTTAGCAAAAGCAGCCCAGCCAATGGTGGTACGGTCGCCGGAAGCAGCACAACCCTGAGTTGGAGTGTCAGTGTCGGCGCAGCCAGCTACGAGTATTGTGTCAATACAACCAATAGCTGCACCAGTTGGACGAGTACGGGAACAGCCACCTCAGTTGCAATCAGTGGCTTAACTGCAGGCACGACCTACTATTGGCAGGCGCGAGCGATCAACGGCAATGGCACAACCGAAGCCAACGGTGGTGCGTTCTGGAGCTTTGGCGTCACCTCGGCCCCACCGCCAGGTGCCTTCAACAAGAGCAGTCCTGCCAACAACACAACCAATGTTCAAACCACAACCACCTTGCGTTGGGGTTCGAGCAGCGGCGCAACCAGCTATGAAGTCTGCATCGACGCAACCAATAACAACAGTTGCGACGGTACCTGGACCAGTATGGGGACCTCTTTACAAGCTACAGCAAGCGGTTTGGCTCGCCGCACCAACTACTATTGGCAGGTGCGCGCCAGAAATACAAGTGGGACGACCGACGCCAATACAGGAACTTGGTGGCGTTTCACCACGCGCTAGTACGAAATCAGGTGCATAGATAAAAAAAGCGGTGCCCAGCTTCATTAGCTGAGCACCGCTTTTTTCTTGGTCAGGACTTACGCAAGACGGAGAAATCTTTATTTTCTCCGTCTTGCGTAAGTCCAATCGGTACGCTTCGGTTACACACTTGGTTCCCAGTCAAAGAAGAGTTCGGTCGGCGGTTGATCGGTGATTGCCTCCGTTTCGCGACGGTGCAACAGTGCCGTTTTGACGATCAACTTCAGGCGTGCCCAGTTGTCAATTTTCACAGCCACCGGTTTGACTGCCAGCCCTTTAGCATAGCGAGCAGCATTGCGCCCAATCGACTCATAGGTTTCCAAGGTTAGGCTAGGAGATTGAGGGAAGAGTTCTAGATTGTTCAGCCGTGCCAAGCCCCGCTTGTGAATCACCGTAGTACCGCGAGACTGCAAACCAATCGCAATTCCCGAGCCGCTCAACTGCGATCCAGTATAGCCAATGGCTGCACAATCCGAAGTATGATTCACACGCACAATACGGGCGATCATCGCCTCGCTGGCGATTCCAGTGAGAATTGCGACTAGTACATCTTCATGCTCCAGTCCGCCGATCGTACGTGTCAGTTGGCGGTTAAAGGCCGGGCCGACTGCGACAATCACTTCTGTACGGGTGCCTGCCTTCATGCCATCCAGGTCAACCAATTTGGCTGATGGCTCACCAATTTGAGGCGTAATAAAGTCGACTGGAGATTTGGCTTGTCGGATCGCCTGCATCTCTTGCCATCGTTCGCCCGAAACACGATAGCCTGTCGCTGGGCCACCGTAATCATTTGTATCGTTGATCGCACTCTGCACATGGAAGTTGCGGTCAAAGATGGCGGATGGTTGCAGATAGTCCGCCGCCACTCGTTGCCGCCCCATCTCTAGAATGTTGCGGGCAACGGTTGAAAACCCGCTCTTTTGCAAGGCATCGATCACATTCAACATAGTGGAGTCGCCTGCCAGGAAACGATCTGCGGCAGCCAAGTCGGCAACGATATCCCGATCCGGCATATCTTCGCTGCTATGCGCAATAGTAGCCGCCTCTACCTCGTCGTCACGAATCGCCGGAAAGCCTAGTTGGGCGTAGACCGCCTGGATGGCGCTGGCACCTTGTCGGCGTATGGCTAGCGCCTCTTCTTCGGTGATGGGTCGCAACCCCGCATCCACTTGCATATCACGCTGCAGCACGTTGTAATCGTCCAGGTCATCGGCATCGAAGTTGCCACCACCAAAGAGATTGTCCCGTTTGGGCATAGCGCTGTAGCCAGAATGGATAAAATCTGCCCCAGGGATGAATTGCAGCATCAGCTTAGCCGTTTTGCGAATTTGTGAATGGGATGCCAAGGCATCGTTGCCTGCTGCACACTCCAATCCCAACATCGACGCCAGCAGGTTTTCGGCCAACACCGCTCGCACACCGCCTGGCAAGGATTCAGGCAGGGCGATACAGGAGATCGAACCATTCTGCACTCCTTGGGAACCTGCCGCGCGCGCCACCCACAAACAGCGCGCTTCCAGATAGAGCATCGAACATTGTTCAGCATTGCCCATCAACGCCTCGGAACCGGTACCAGAGGTAAAGCGCACCTTCACGCCACGCGAGGCATAGGCAGCCGCCAAGAAAGCCTTGGACCAAGGGGTATCATCGCCATCAACAAAGGTACGCTCCGTACCATAAACCGAAAGAGTTTCGGCATAGGTAGTTAGCCCTTTGATCGCTAGCTTCAAGCCCAGTTGCTCCTCAACTGCGCACTGCGTCAACACGCCTCCGCGCCCGGTCTGTGCGCCCACCAAAATCGAGAGCGCATTGAAGGGTGCATTGCGTGCCACGCGCACGGTCGTTTCAATCTCGGCAAAGCCGCGCAGCGCCGCTTCTGCAGCATCGGCAGCCAGCAGGGCGGGATGCTCCTTGAAGTTGGTGACATGTGCCTGATTGGCTGGCGTACGGCGAACGCGCATCTTGGCCAGCCCCATCATCATCTCCAATACGTTCATGTGGCGCACAACTTCGCAGAGTTTGGCTGGAGTACAACCCGCAACCAGCCGTTGGAGAGTAGCCTGGGACACGTTAATGTCTACCAACATATGAGCCAAGTTCACGGAGGGAAGATTCATTGCTTCGGTGGCAGCGGCAAGGTCAATGCCGTGATCGGCGATAAAGCTATCAATCATGTCGAAGTCGGCACGCGCTTTGCCATCCAATTCGACAATGCGACCATCCTCAATGCGCAGACTCGGGCCAGGATCGTAGGGGCTATCAGCCACAATGAGGCCAGCCTCGGGCCAGGGTTCGACAAAGGTTTCGCGGTTGATCTCGCGTTCAGCGAGCGCTTGAAAGCGACGGGATTGGCTCATGGATTGCTCCTTCTGTTACAGGAATCGATACCCTGATTGCGTTTTTAGTATTTTTTATGAAAGATCAGCCAAACAAACAGTTCCTCTTCGTAAGTAAAGGAGAATTAACATACTGACAGTGTAAACTTGGCGTTTTACCAGACAAATGTAATAACAATACATCATTAAACTTACGCTTTTGTCAGCTACAAGACATATCCCTTGTCTACGATGTGGTGTAAACTTACTGTTCTTAGAGGGGAAACTTGTTCCATTTGACTCTAGCATTTACAATTTGACAATACTGCGGATTCCTGGCTGGTTAGGCCTTGCAAAAAATAAAGTTCCGTTCTCCGAAGCTCTTGCAACGGCTCAGGTGATTTTATCCCATGATCTTTAGGGTGATATCGCCTTCGTTGAGACTCATTGAAGAATCCTGTGCTGTAAAATCTGGTTGGTCACTGGAAAAAGGTTGCATATAACAAGATAGTACATTCCTCAAAGGATCGTCCAGTGCACAAAACAATTCGCTCTTACAAAGAAACGATGGTCACGCAGCTTACCCCATTATCCTCGAATGGATCGACAACACGAAAAACATCGGTACGAGCTATGCGCCAGCAAGAAAAGTTAGCGATGCTTGGCAAACTGACTGCTGGAATTGCCCATGAATTGAATAATCCAACCGCAGCCGTCCGCCGTATTGCGCAGCAACTGCGTACCTGTTTACTGACGATACAGCAGGATACAACCCAAATTCACCAGCTTGATTTGACCTCTGACCAATTGACGAAATTACACGATTGGCAAAAAATGACATTGGTCAGATCGACCACGGCGCATGCTTATTCAGCATTGGAGCGAAGCGAATCGGAAGCACAGCTCGGCAATTGGCTCTTCACCTTCGACCTGGACAACGCCTGGGAGATGGCCGAGACCTTCACCTACTTCCATGTTGATATCGATTCTTTGCGCGCCTTGATCGCGCAATTCCCCGCCCAACACGTGCCAGTGATACTTTGCTGGCTAGAACACTCCCTTGGTGCGCTGCGGCTGACCGATGAGGTTAGTCAGGCTGCGGAGCGCATGTGCGAACTGGTGGCAGCAATCAAAGCAAACTCGCATATGGAAAGCGGTCCACCTCGACGGGTTGACCTGCATAAAAGCATTGAAGATACCCTCTTTGTGCTTAGCCACAAACTGAAAAATATTGAAGTCTCCAGGCAGTTCGACAGTTCTCTCCCCTTTATCGTAGCGCGCGGCGGAGAATTGTACCAGATCTGGACGAATCTACTCGACAACGCAGTGGATGCGCTAGAAGGGCTGGGCAAGATCCTGATCAAGACTGAACAAAAAGGTGAGTTCGTCGAAGTCACCTTTGAAGATAATGGCCCCGGCATTGCACCAAACATCTTGCCTCACATTTTTGAAGCCTTTTTCACGACAAAGCACGAAGGGCAAGGCACGGGTCTTGGCTTGGAGATCGTTCAGCGCATTATCATTCAACATGGTGGCACGATTCGAGTTGACTCAAGGCCTGGTTCTACACGTTTTGTTGTAAGTCTACCTATTCACGGTGCTGACGTCGATTCTCCGAAGTAGCGAATTTTCCCCACACTGCCATAGACAGTGCCATCTGTTACCACTTTCCCATCTTTCGAACGTCCCTCTACATGAACTTCGGCAGGTTCTAGCAACTGTGCTGATTCCACTGCGTTCCCAGGTCGGGCGTTGGCCAAGCCGATAAAGGCATGGCTCCAACGAAAGTGCCCGCGCAGATCGGTCGCCGCCCCGATTTGATGTAACGCATCTACAGCGCTTTGTCCTAAGCGACAGCTTGCCTCGTCCGCCACCGCACCGGCAAGAATGGTCCCGGCTGGCCATTGGGCTAGCCAGGCGGCCATGGCTTGGGAGGCAGCTTCGTCAGCAGGATCGGTGCCGCAATTGCCAAAGGTATCGAAGGCAACCGAGGCCAACACGCTCCCTTCCGGCGAGATTGCAACCAGGTTATAGCCACGTTCGTTCAGTGCCACTTGTTGCCCTGCCACAAAGATTTGTGCAAAATCTCCCACATCCAGACCCGCACTGTGCGCAGCGATTGGTACAGAAAATGGACTAGAATTTGATTCGCCTTGCCCTGAAGATTCTTCTGCTCTGGAGCTCACCGTAGGTTTTGCAAAATGGATTTCAAGCCGGTCAACCAAGGGGTAGGCTAGCCCTGGTGGAATGCTCACTTGGACGACAGGAGTTTCTGCCGTGGGGCTAATCACCGATTGTGTCAGCACTTTGCCATTTAATGTCAGTCCAAGCGGCGGAGCACTGTTGGGTAACTCGATTTCGAGTTTTCCTCCGGCTTCCGGTAGATTGAGCAACAGCGTCGCCTGCGGACGAATGGCATTGCCTGTGCCGTGTAAGGCCGACCACCCCTCAGCTTCGTAGAGTTTGCCCAGGTCAGAACGTAAATCCCCTTCACGAAAGTGCTGGGTTGCCTGCACTTCATACAGTCGAATTGTGCTTGGCGCTCCGCTCCAATCATTTCCCTTCCATTCGTCAACAAGGGTGAGTGGCAAGGCTTCATCGACAAAGCGCAACAGTTGCGGCGTTGACTTTTCCACTTGTACGGTAATAAAACGTACCCCTAACAAACTTAATGTCTCTGCCGCACTCGCCTTGGCCCGTTCAATCATCTGCGGCAGTTGACGATCCACTTCCCCGCTCATAAACCATTGGTCAGCATTCATCAGCGCAATCAGATCGCCGATCAAGGGAGCTTCGCTAAAATATTGGAACTTGTAGGGAGGATTGCGACTGGTGTTACCGCCAAGACGTCGTTTGCCGTGGACTGTCTGATACCATTCTTGCATCATAAACAGAATATCCCGCTTTCCGATCTCTCGTGCGCCGTTTCGCCAGCCAGTCGGCAACTCTAACAGTGTAAAGTCACCTGGGGTATTGGCGATTCGCTCATAGATCGCTGGCACGCGAAAGTCACTGAGTGGCAGCGGAATCGAAAGGTGTTCAGCAAGAAAGAGCAACGCAATAAACCCAGCAAGTAAGAGGCTAGAGAAGCTGGCAACCCACCCATTGCGCTTCTCGGTAGGCGCAACATCGGAGCGTACGCTTCGATTCAATAATTCAACCATTCCGATGGCAGCCAATATTGCGACACAGAGCATCAGCATCACGGCGTAGCGGCTAGGATAGCGATTGCCGCTAAAGAATGGTAAGTGACTCACCAGCGCAAAAGGCCCAGGAATTGGCAGATCCTGCCCCATCCAACGCAAATGAGGGCCGAGGGTCAGCAAGAAGAAGATGAAGCTATTAAGACTCCAGAAAAGTGGGAAACCAGAGAGAGATGCCTGTGGCTCCCATCTGCGACGCCAGAGACGCCACAGCCCATAACCGACGAGAAGGAGCACGGCGTAGCCGATGTAGATCTGCTGGCCTTTGCCGTTCTGAAAGGGCAACGTCCTGATCCATTCGCCGAGGAGGGGATGAAGGCGTGTGGGCAACAGGTAACCAGCTAGGTCAGCGCTAAAGAGATCCTCAAAGCCGCCGCCGCTGGTAAAGAAATCGCCTTCGGTACGCAGATCGGGAAGCATCGCTGCCAAAATCGGGCTCAGCCCAATCAGCACGATTGCTCCAAAGAGCAACAACGCAGCCAAAAAGGAAATCAGGGAAGATCGGGATGACGGCTGTGAGCGTCGGCCCATCCAGCGTCTCACCATCTGCCAAACAAACCAGAGCGCGATAAAAATGGCGAGAAAGCTGGCATAGGTCAGTTCGGCCCAGGCTTGGAAGAGAAAAAAGAGCGCGGCCAAAGCTGCGTAACGCCACTGCGCTCGACGAGTGGTTGCGCGCCCCAAACGCAGGAGGTACAGCACACAAAAGGGAATCCATTGGCTGCTGGCGATGTTAAACTGTCCCAGGCTGGCGTAGAAGAGTTTGGAAGAGGCGAAAGCATAGATGAAGCCAGCGAAGATGGATGACAGGATGATTGGATGACAGGGTGACAAGGTGACGCTGACCCCAGGTCGGACACGGCTAGGGGACACCGACCCTAGGTCGGACGTAACAAAGTGTGATCGATAGATTTGACGCAGTTCCTGGTGTGCGAGGAGGTAGGTGCCGAGGCCGCTGAGGACAAAGGAGGAGAGTAGGAGTAGATTGTTGGCAAGGATCAGGCCACTGACAGTTTGCAGGGGAATGCTGAGCAGACCGTTGAGTGGTGTCAGTGTGTAGAAGGCTAGGTTGATCTGGATCGGAAAGAACATCCAGTCACAGTGAAAGATGTCAGGATTCAACTGCTCAATCAGCCTCGCCTTGATCCACCAGAGGTTCCAGGCAAGGGCGGGGTCATCAATGCCATCGCCTGGAACATGGGTGGTGAACTGAGCAATCAGCGGCCAGGTAAGAAGAAGCGCAAACAGGCCGTACAGCCCAAGTGCGAATAATACGTTTCTTCGTCCGCTTAATCTTTGCATGTCTTCTTACTTACTTGGCTGGCGTCGCTGTCTGCTCGGCACTTGAGGTGGGCAGCATCGGGGCCGATTGCATCAACTGGCCCATCCGGTAGCGAGCGATCACCTGCAATTGCGGATTATCAGCGGCTAGGTCGTAGGTCTTTTGGAAGTAGTCGATGGCTGTTGCAGCGTCACCCTTTGCCTCGGCAACGCTGGCCAAGAGCAAATAGATCTGTGGATCCTTGTCATCAAGTTGCTGTGCCTCGTTTGCATTCTGCTCGGCGTCCACTAAGTCACCCAATTGCAAGTGTTGATTGCCGAGCATCGTCAAGAATTGTGGCCACCGATCCGAGAAAAGCTCCTTGGCTCGCGCCAGATCATGCGCAGATCGTTCCTGATCGTCTAGCTTCTCGGACAATACAATACTCCAAACCAGCATTTCAGGCGCATCAGGCGTCTTCTGCAAGGTCTGATCGACTACCGCAAGCGCAGATTTCAGATCGCCTTTACTCACATATTCGTCGATTTGATTACCTGCCTGTAACAGCATTACTGCGGTCGGGTCTGGCGGAAAGATATAGTTGACCAGTTGCCAGCCCCCAACCACCACAACCAGGATCACGACCACTGTGATTAGGGTACGCTGTATCGACCGACGCATTTGCGTAGCATAAACTTCATCCAAACGCCACCAGAAGCCGTTTGCAGATGGGTGGGCAGCACGCAGCTTGGCAAGGCCGCCCACGCTGTTCGCAGCACGCACAATAACACCAGGCTGCGCCTGCAATCGACTTTGCAATGATTCCCAGCGCGTCTGCTCCGAGCGGAGATCCATTCCGGTATCACCCAATTGGGCAACCTGTTGATCGATTTGGTCAAACAAGAGCAATAGTGACTCTACTGTTGCCCCTGTGGGCTTGATAATTCGCCGCTCTGCATCATTTAACAACTGACGTAGAGCGTCAGCCACTGTATTGGCATGACTCTCAACATTGTATGCCATCGTTAATCATCACTCTCATCTTCGTCATCACTGATGCTGGTCACGATGCCGAGTTTCTCTTCTTCTTCGCGCTGGATCTCGCGGTAAACTCGGTTCAAACCAGACTTGATCTGACTCTCGATCTTGGCTTTGCGTTCAATCGGCACTGGGAACCACTCAAGCATTTCAGCAACGAGGCCACTCTTGGTCTCATTTTTGGTTTTGCCTTCGAGATAGTAGTCGCGCACCCGCCCACGCATAAAGACGATGTACTCGCCAACCTTATAGGTGGATTCTGCGGTGCAGACCGGGCCGTGACCAGGAATCAGCCACTCTGCCCCTAATCCACGGATCAGTTCCAGTGCATCCAACCATTCCAATGTATTTCCCTGTGCCATATAAGGATGCTGATCGACCCAGAGAATATCACCGACAAAGCAGATGCGCTCCTCGGGTAGCCAAACCAGGCTGGTGGCGGGTGTATGTCCACCCACATATTGCAACTCGATCCGCCGACTGCCCAAAAAGAGCGTTGCCCGATCGGTAAAAGTCAGATGGGGCGGAATGATCACAATGTTATTGAGTTGCTGTTGAATCTCCGGCTCTCGCTTGAAGCTGTTGCGCACTCGCTCTTTAAAGTTCTCTGTATAGCCAGCCATCTCTTTATAGGCACGCTCGTGGGCCATCACTTTGCAAGGCATAAAGTATTGGTTGCCCAAGGCATGGCCACGGTGGTGATCGGTATTGATGATTAGTCGAAAAGGGACACTGGGATATTGTTGCTCGATCTGTTCGCGCCAGTCGATCGCCTGTTTGGGAATCAGTGGCGTGTCAACCAACACAATGCCTTCTTCGGTGTAGATAAAACCTGGGGTACAGCCCCGGTAATTGGTGTTGATAAAGATGCCTGGACTGAGCTCTTCACGCTCTCCAAGTCCAGTCATGCCGATGCGAGCGGCACTGCGTCGTCTGGCCATGACCTACTCCTTGTTTGATGGTCGTCGTTTCCTGGTGAATAATATATCCTTGATTTGTGCAAATAGTATAATCAGTGCCCAAGATCTGTCAATAGTATTCAATTTATGTCAACTTCATCATTTCGATGCAAACTGGTAGATAGAAACCATTATTCATTCCATTCTTCGTAGTATAGTGGTTGGATAACCAGAAGAGTGGCACTGGTTGTAACCGCTCTTCGGATTTATTGGGTAAAAGGCTGGTTTCATTGTCATAGGATTGCGCAACCGAAAAGGAGAAGTCTAAAGTGCGATTCACCTTACGGGAACAACCGTTTGCATGCAATATAGCAAATTCGTGTATAATATAACTTACGCAACACGAGTCTGCACGTTTGCGCTCTATTGCTGCTCGTAGACATGACGTTTATGCTTTTGCGTAAATCCTGATACTGTATCGACCAATTGTCCTCTGACAAGCCATGAATTTCAGCCATATTTACTGGAAAATTCATGGCTTTGCAACCGCAATTGGTATGATTCGCCAATACCTACCCAATCCTGGAAGTGGAGACTTCTCGATTTTCAACGTCGCGGATCCGAGCGTTCTCCTCATTGAGTCTGCTCCTCGACTCAGCAAATTTTGTCCAAGTAGCGTGGGAAAATAACAGGTTGTAAGTGGCAGGTTGCACAACTGGGTGCATACTGTAGCCGCTATTTATTGTTTGGATTATTTATTTTGCAGACAGCATGGCTGGTAGATAAATAAAGTTCGATTTAAAGGATGGATTCGAAAATGATTCGAATTGCCGTGATGACAAGTGGAGGAGATGCGCAAGGAATGAATGCCGCAGTGCGCGCCGTGGTGCGTTCGGCATTGAATGAAGGCGCAGAGGTTTTTGCAATTCGCGAAGGGTACAGTGGACTGATCGCTGGTGGCAAATTTATCAATCAAATGCGTTGGGAGTCAGTCGGTGGTGTATTACACAAGGGCGGTACCATTATTGGTAGCGCACGCTGCCTGGACTTTAAAGAGCGAGAAGGGCGGATGATTGCAGTGCGCAATCTGATCGAGCATGGGATTTCACGCTTGGTCGTGATTGGCGGCGATGGCAGTTTGACCGGTGCGGATCTGTTACGTCGCGAATGGACATCGCTCGTTGCCGAGTTATTGGAAAAAGGCGAAATCACCCAAACCCAGGCCAACGAATGTCCATACCTGGCAATTGCTGGTCTTGTCGGCTCCATCGACAACGATATGTGGGGGACGGATATTACCATCGGTGCCGATTCAGCCTTGCATCGCATCTGTTACGCAGTGGACGCCATCAGTAGCACGGCTGCCAGCCATCAGCGCGCCTTTGTGATTGAAGTGATGGGGCGACGCAGCGGCTATCTGGCTTTGATGGCAGCAATTGCCAGCGGTGCTGACTGGGCATTGATTCCCGAAAGTCCACCCAACCTGGATGCCTGGGAAGACAAGATGTGTAAGGTGCTCAAACAGGGGCGCGAGGCAGGTCGGCGAGATAGCATTGTCATCGTCGCTGAGGGAGCAACTGACCGCTATGGCAAGCCGATTACAGCCGAGTATGTGCGCCAAGCCATCGAGGATCGTCTGAAGGAAGATGTCCGAGTCACGATCCTGGGTCACGTGCAGCGAGGTGGTGCACCGAGCGCCTTTGACCGCATTCTGAGTACCGTCTTGGGCGACGCCGCAGTGAAAGAGGTACTCAATGCGACATCCACCAGCGAACCGATGTTGCTGGGCTGGAACGGTACTAAGGTCACCAAACTGCCACTGATGGAATGTGTCCACAAGACGCACGAGATTAACAAGGCTATGCATGCGCTCGACTTTAACCGGGCAATGGATCTGCGTGGTCAGGAGTTTAAAGAATCGTTCCGCACCTTGCGCACCTTGGTCCGTGCACTGCCCCATCCACCCATTCCGGGCAAAACTCGCCGCCGCTTCGCCGTGCTCAATGCCGGGGCCCCTTCACCGGGTATGAATACAGCAGTGCGTGCCACCACCCGCATTGGCGTTGACAAGGGTCACTATATCTATGGCGTCTTTAACGGCTTCCAAGGGCTGATCGACGGCAACTTGCTTGAGTTTGACTGGATGAGTGTCAATGGCTGGGCGCTGCCCGGTGGTTCCGAATTGGGGACCAATCGTAAACGTCCACAAGGACATGAGGTCTATTCAATTGCGCGCACGATCGAACAACACAAGATCGAAGGGCTGATCGTAATCGGCGGCTGGAGTGGCTTTCAGGCCACCTTTGACCTTTATCGCCAGCGCAGTCACTTTCCCGCCTTCAACATTCCGATGATCTATGTGCCCGCCGGCATCAACAACAACCTGCCAGGGACAGAGATCAGCATTGGGCCAGACACGGCCTTGAACAGTATTGCCGAAGTCATCGATAAGATCAAACAATCGGCGGTTGCCTCGCGGCGCTGCTTTGTCGTGGAAGTGATGGGCAAAGATTGCGGCTATCTGGCTTTGGCGAGCATGTTAGCCACCGGTGCCGAGCAGGTCTATCTTCCCGAAGAGGGAGTGACGTTGGCCGATTTGCAAGAAGACATTGAGATGCTCAAATCGACCTTCAAATCGGGTAAGCGCCTGGCAGTGATGATTCGTAATGAACACGCCAATCCCTTATACACTACGAAATTTATCGCCGATCTCTTTGAGGAAGAGGGGCGTGACCTCTTTGAAGTGCGTTGGAGTATTTTGGGCCATCTGCAGCAGGGCGGCAACCCCACCCCGATCGACCGTGTGTTGGCAACCCGCTTTGGTGTGAAGGCGATTGAGTGGCTGGAGGCCGAGGCTGAACAAACCAACCCATCGGCAGTCTGCGTCGGTCAATATAGTGGCGAATATCGCTTTACCAGCTTTGACGACGTCTTGCGCAACTACGACGCCGAGCATCAACGCCCCAAATATCAATGGTGGACCGAGTTGAGCGATCTGGCGCATATGCTAGGCCAACCCGGCCCCGGTTTCCCCTCCCGGCGCATGAGAAAGCGCAAATAAGGCTACAAAGCCTGTCCCATCGGGACACTTGATATAGCGTCTCGATGGGACAAACGTTAATTTAATCTCCGCTCACCAGGACAGGGGTCCGGCTCTGAACCAACAGGGTAGAACCTATCAGGAAGAGCGAAAAGATCAGTCCGATCATACTCACGGCCACAATACCACCCCAGCCAAATGCCGGTCCTGTGCTATAGCTACCCATCGCCGCAGCAAAAGCAACCAACGTCTCACTGATACCCTGAGTACGTCCACGCTCACCAGGGGACAAGGCGCTGGAAAGCAGCGAAGAGGCGGCGACATAACCAAAGCTCCAGCCCAAACCAAGCAAGAAGAGCGCAACTGCCAACATCGGTACCCCACGAGCCAATGGAGCCAAGATCGCCGAGGCAGAGAGAACCAGTCCGCCCAATACGATCATCGGCAATCGCCCGAATTTGCTCACCATCCAGCCTGTCGCCCCTGCAAAGAGGAACATACCCAGTGTGTGTGCCATTGTCACAAAGGCAATATCAGTCAGTTCGTAATGGAGATGCTTCATGTGCAACGGGTTAACGACCATGATCAACGTCATCACCAACTGGCTGATCGTCAGCGCCACCACAGCCAGCCGGACGGTTGGGTCCGCAAAGATTTCACGTTGCGAACGGACGTGAGAATTTAATACAGGTCGCTCGGCTTGCATCCGCTGCGAGATGTGCTTCGGATCAGGAAAAAGGAGGAAGAAGATAATTAAGGAGGAAACCGCCGAAAGCACACCAGTCACCGCAAACGGTCCCGCCAGACTTGGCAAATTCCACAGCTCTGCCCATTTTTCAGCGAAAGGCAGTAGCCACGGTCCCGCTACCGAGCCAATCGTTCCGGCAAAGACGATCCAACCTACGGCACTAGCACTTCTCTCTGGCAACGAGACATCTGCCGCAGCATAACGTGACTGTTCACCTGTCCCCCGCCCCATGCCATTCATCAATGCACCCAGACAAAAGCCCACAAACGAGCCCTGCCCGATTGCCAACACACAGACCACCATACCCAACACTGACATTGCAAAGCCCATTGCAATGCCCAGCCGACGTCCCAGTTTATCCATCAGCCAACCGATCGGGTAGGCGATCAGCGCACGCCCGAGCAAAACAATTGTCGCTGGAAGCCCAGCCTGACTTTCACCGCCCGTGAGTTCGGTGGCTGTGATCGGCAACATGGTGAACGAGGCAATCTGGGCAGCATTAAAGATGCTCGCTGCCACAAAAAGTGTGATGAGCAAACGGTTTCGGGTCGATTGGCGAATAGAAGGAACAGATACAGAGTGAATGGTCATGGTTTTCTCTTTCGTTCTTGATGAAAAGGCCACCCTACCTCCAGTTTAGGGTAGATGGAGACTGAAGTTCGATTGGACTTCTTGCAAAATGCCTGTAGAATCGCTTACTGTAATGCGTAAGGATGGGGCCGGCGATTGTTCGTGCCAACTCGTCCACGCAGGGCGAGCCACACGGCACCCAGCCCAAGCACACTAAAGATCAGATTGAAGACGATGCCTGCATAGGGGATGGCAATCAAAATTGCCACCAGCACCAGACCAAACAGCATCGGCCAGAAGAGTTGCCCACGCTGCGGGTCACGCTGGCCGGTAAGGAGCCGTCCAAGCCAGGCAGCGACAGCAACTTTACCGATCAACACAATCACAAAAACAAAAATGGCGAGAATCAGTAAGGCCGACAAGACAGCAGCACTGACCAAACCATCTACCGCCCAGCCGTAACCAAAGGCATTAAACGCCACGGCAAGCAATGCCACCACCCCTACGACCAGCAGCAAGACGATCGGCAAGCCCAAATAGCCAAGCACGCCCCAGCCGATACCACCGCCAAAATTGCCCTGTAGTACGGTTGCTGCCCGGCGCAGAAAGGTTGGAGCCAACCACAATAGCAACAGGCCGACCAAGAGTGTGCCAAGAAAACGGCTTAGAGCGCGTTGCCCAGCCGACAGCAACTGTTGCTGCGGCGTGGGTGCTGCGGCTATGGTGGTAGCCGCAGTAAAGGTGACATCGCCCTTGATGCGTTGGTCACCCGTTTTGAACTCCTGGTTGCCTGGGCTTTGATAGTTGAGATTGCCACCGATATTGGCGTCGGTACCAATCGCTAGGCCAGGGGCAACAATCGGAAGGCGAGGCACATTCGGAAAAAACTGCATTGGATTGAATGGAATGCTTCCATTCTTGGCCGCTGTCGTAACGTTGAGGTTGCCTTGAACCGAGCCATCCAATTGAAAACCATTCACAGCCGCATTGACATCCCCCACATTTGTTCCGCCCAACAGAACTTGACTTGCACCCACAATCATCTGCCCACCGATGCGGCTCCCCCGCTGGGTTTCGATGCTATAGCCGCCCGCCAGAAAGTCATCGCCGATCTTGCCAGTTGGACCCAGTGTGAAGGCAGTTGCCCCCATGCGCACATCATCCTTCACCTCACCGAGCAAGGTCAGTGTCCGTCCCCCAAAAAACAGATCGCCCTCTACCGTGCCGCTAATCACCGCATCCGAACCAACAATAAATAAATCGCCTTTCACGGTGCCGGCAATCAGAATTTGATTGCCAGTGATGTAGAGATCCCCGTTGATCGTTTCGTCCGATCTCACCTCAACGAGATCGCCGCCGCGCGTCGCAAAGGCAAATGCGGTGGCAGGAAAAACCATAAGCAGCAGTAGCACCAAGACCATTACATTCACTGCCTTGCGCTGTTTCATGATCGCTCCTTTGATGCGTAATAAACTGCGGTTGTAATGAGAACCGTAATTTTGTTTCTCAAAGTAAGCTGGGAAACCCCGGTTCTCATTCAGAGCTGAGTTTAGATGGGTAAGTTGGTATACATGTTGCCCTTAGAGGCGAGCTTTGTCAACCTGTAACAAATGTTAAAAAAGAAGGGACGTACCTCATGATGAAGTACGTCCCTTCTTGTGGTAGCCCGTACGAGATTCGAACTCGTGTCTCAGCCTTGAGAGGGCCGTATCCTGGGCCGCTAGACGAACGGGCCAAAGTGACTTGACGGCTACAACTTATTTGTTTGCCCAGTATCGTGCATTGTATGCGCAGCGTCCGCCCTTGTCAAGTTTGGTGCAACAGAGGAGTAATTCCACAAATCAACCATGCTTCTGCTATAATCCAACGTCGCTTACAGTTGTGGGTTCAAATCCCACCTGTGCGGAGAGGATGTAGCTTGCACCCTTTAGCACAGTAGATGAGAAGACAAGGAGCACTTTTGTGTTAACCACACCTCGCCAAATTTCACGCGTGTTGGACCGCGTTCTGCACAAGGTAGAAAAACCTGCACGTTACACCGGCGGCGAACTCAACTCGATTCCCAAGGATTGGAACAATCCGCAGATCCGCAGCAAGATTGCACTGGCCTTTCCCGATATTTATGAGTTGGGTGGAAGCAATCTCGGCTTGATGGTACTGTATGACCTGATCAACCGCCGAGAGCATCTGCTTGCCGAACGCGTCTACTGCCCGTGGCCCGACTTCGAAGGCGTAATGCGCCGGGAAGGGATTCCGCTCTTCGGTTTGGAAACCCGCCACCCGCTACTCGATTTTGATATCCTTGGCTTTAGCTTGCCCTACGAACAGACATACACCAATGTCCTGACCATGTTGGCTCTGGCTGGTATCCCGCTGCGCGCTGCCGACAGAAGGGCAGAACATCCGCTGGTGATCGCCGGTGGTTCCGGTTGCTACAACCCCGAACCGATGAGTGCCTTTTTTGATGCAATGGTGATCGGCGAAGGCGAAGAGGTCATCTTTGAAGTGATTGCAGCCCATGAAACATGGCGAGCCAGCCAGGACTCATCCGCTCGTTATCAACTGCTTGAGCGGCTTGCCCAAATTCCTGGTGTCTATGTCCCTGCCTTTTACGACGTCAGTTATGCGGCGGACGGCACGATTGCAGCGATCACACCCCATCACTCGGCTGCGCCCCAAGAAATCGTGAAACGAGTCGTGACCGTGCTGCCGCCACCTGTAACCAAGTTCATCGTCCCATATATCGATGTCGTCCACAATCGGGCGGCGATTGAGATTATGCGCGGCTGTACACGTGGCTGCCGTTTCTGCCAGGCAGGCATGATCTTCCGCCCCGTGCGCGAGCGACCTGTCGAGGAGGTGCTGACTGCGGTCGATGAGATGATGGCCAATTGTGGCTTCGAGGAAGTAAGCTATCTCAGCCTGAGCAGCAGCGACTATCGCTATGTGGAAGAGTTGGTACGGCGCACCATGGAAAAACATGGCAGCAAACGACTCAGCATCGGCCTGCCCAGCTTGCGTATCGAAAGCTTTAGCATCGATCTGATGAATCTGCTCGAACAGGGGCGAAGACGTTCGGGCTTCACCTTTGCCCCCGAAGCGGCCACCGATCGCTTGCGCGATGTCATCAACAAACCGATTGCGTCGGCTGAATTATTGCAAACCGCCGAGGAGGTCTACAAACGGGGCTGGACGACGATCAAAATGTACTTTATGATTGGCCATCCCACCCAGACCCTAGCCGATGTGCAAGCGATTGCTGATCTGTCGAAGAGCGTACTGGCAGTTGGGAGACGCATTCTTGGTAAAAAAGCGAATGTGCGGATCGGCGTAAGCACCCTAGTACCCAAACCACACACGCCGTTTCAGTGGGTGCCGATGGAAAGTGAGGCGGTGATCAACGCCCAGGTGGAGTTGCTCCAGCGTGAACTGCGCGGTCCAGGCATTCATTTTACCTGGAATGACCCGCGTGAAACGTTGATGGAAGCCTTTCTCACGCGCGGTGATCGCAGGCTGAGCGACGTGATCGAGCGGGCCTGGCAGTTGGGAGCCAAGTTGGATGGCTGGGGCGAGCGCTTCCGTTGGGATGCCTGGACGCAAGCCTTCGCCGAGTTGGGACCACAATGGGGCGTGGACATGGATTGGTATGCACGGCGTCCTCGTCCGCTGGATGAGGTATTACCATGGGAGCATATTTCAGCCGGGCTCAAGAAGCAGTTCTTGATGGATGAGTATGTTCATACCTATCAAGGTGCCGTCGTGGATGATTGTCGCGAACATTGTTTCAGTTGCGGTATTCTGGGCCATTTCAAAGATCAACGCCGCCAAGCCCCGGATACGGCTTGGTGTTGTCCACCTTTGGGTCGCGACAAAGAACGCCAACCGGTCAGCATCATGCCGATTCCACTCTACTTTAATCAAGACATGTCACCCGACCAGCAAGGTCAATTTACTGAACGGGTCCCTCAACGTAGAAGTGGAACGGTAGTCATGCGCATCGAGGAGTTTGCGGAGCAGGAGATTGAAAAATGAGGCAGGAGGGGTGAGGGATGAGACATTTCTTCCTCCAACCTCACCCCTCACCCCTCAGTCCACCTATGAGTGAACTAGAGCTACAACCCACCAACGAACCACAACGCCAACGCCTGCGCATCCTCTATGAAAAGGGCGAGGCGATCAAGTTTATCTCGCACCAGGATGAATTTCGCCTCTGGGAGCGCACGCTGCGGCGCGCCGATCTGCCGTTGCTCTACAAGCAAGGTTTCAACCCGATGCCGCACATTCAGTTTGCATCACCCTTGGGGGTTGGCATTACGGGAGTGCGCGAACTGGTCGATATTACCTTAGGGGACAGACTTTCTATCGATGAAGTACGCCGTCGTCTGACAGCAAAACTACCGCCCGGCGTCTTCGTGAATGATATCGAGGAGTTGCCACTTAAGGCCGATGCGTTGATGATTTCAATGATGGGCGCGGACTACACAATTCTAATCTTTGCCGAAGAGGGTGAAATTGATCCTGCGCTGCTGCGTGGCAAGATTGCAGACTTCCTGGCCACCAAGGAGGTCTGGAGAGAGAGACAGCGCAAAGGCAAATACTACACCTATAATCTGCGGGCTTTGATTTTTGAACTGGAGTACCGTGGCTATAACCGTGAACGAGAGGAGCACACCATCTTTCTGCGCGTCCAGCAACGCGCTGGGGCAACCGGCAGGCCCGATGAAGTGGTGATAGCGCTTGGCCTGGATGAATATGCTCGCACCTTACGCCGCGACCGCATTTACTTTGGCGATTCGCCGGAGGATGCAGCCATCTTCGCCCCCTATCCAGTCGTGACCCAAGAGGAAATTTCCCCGCCCCATGCGCCAAAACCCACAGGCAAGAGCCGTTTTGTTCAGGAAGAGGAACTTCTACCTGCCAGCGAAGGCGTACGCGGTATCAGCGAACGCGCAGCGGATGAGTTTGTATGAGATAGGGGACAAACCCAGGGCGCTGCCCATAGGTATCATAAAGCGCCCCGATGAGGCTCAATCGGGCAAATTGTGCAACCTACGCCTTCCTGCTAGCAGCTTTCAGGCAACAACCTTGTCGGGTTCAGTTTGGCTCGTGCTGCGCTCCATGGCGGCGGCGAGGACTTCGAGACCTACCGGCTTTGTGATGTATTCATTCATGCCAGCGGCCAGACATTCCTCGCGGAAGTTGGTCATGGCGTCGGCGGTGAGGCCGATAATGTAGGGTTGTACACCTGAAGGCAAAACCGAACGAATCCGCCGCGTTGCCTCCAAACCGCCCATCACCGGCATGTGGGCGTCCATCAGGACGACGTCATAGGAACGACGCAGCAGGAGATCGACCGCCTCAGCGCCGTTGCCGGCAATATCCGCCTGATAACCAAGGCGCTGCAAAAGCCGTAGCGCCACCCGCCGATTGATCTCATTGTCTTCGACCAAGAGGACCTTTGCTTCCGAAAAGGTCGTCGCAATCGGGAAGCGCCGATTGACCGCAGATAAGGCCTGTGTACTCCGTGCACAACACTCTTTGATGCTGGAAAAGAGTTCATAGGGCTTGATCGGCTTGATCAGCACGGCAAATTTGCCCAACTTTTGTAGCTCAGAGAGATTTGGCTTGTCGCCCACCGTGGCCAAGAGCAAAATGGGAATATCAAATGTGGTAGAGCCATTCTGCTCAGTTGCCAGTTGCCTGAATTCATTCGGAAGCGTCTCCGTCAGCTCGACAATGACCAGATCGTAAGAGAAGGTGGCGTTGCTGGAGAAAACTGCTTTGCCGATCGAAGGGGCTAAAACAACATTTGCCCCCCACAGTTTTAGCAGCCCTTGCAGTTCGATCTGTAATTGGGCATGGCTTTCGACCAGCAGAATATGTTTACCCAACAACGCATTTCGATTCTCTGGCCATAGAGATTGCTCGGCAACAGGTTCAGCAGCAATTGTAAAATGGAAGGCGGAACCGTGAGTCAGTTCACTTTCCACCCAAATCCTTCCATTCATCAACTCGCACAGTTGTTTACTGATCGCCAGACCAAGTCCAGTGCCGCCAAAGCGCCGCGTAATCGAGGCATCAACTTGCGTAAACGATTGAAAGAGACGTTGCTGCTCTTCTGACGCAATCCCAATGCCAGTATCACGAACCACAAAGTGCAGAGAGTTCGGCTCACCGGGCACCGCAGATACGGAGATAATCACGTCACCTTGCTCGGTGAACTTGATGCCATTGTCGATCAAATTGGAAAGAATCTGCCGCAAGCGCATCGAGTCGCCCTGAATTTGAACTGGCACATTGGGCGAAATCGATAAGATCAGCTCAACTCCCTTTTCATAGGCCTTATGCGCAAATAGATCCAGCGTTTGTGCCAGACATTCAATCAAGTTAAAAGGCAGAATCTCCAAATTTAATTGATTGAACTCGATTTTTGAAAAATCAAGAATTTGGTTGATGATCGAGAGCAGACTCTGGCCGCTGGTACGGATCGCACGTACAAATTCCTGCTGGTCCGAGTCGAGCTTCGTTTCGCTGAGAAGATCAGTCATCCCGATGACGGCATTCATGGGCGTGCGAATCTCGTGGCTCATATTGGCCAGGAAGGTTGACTTGGCCCGCGTCGCAGCTTCGGCTGCTTCTTTTGAGTTGCGTAGCTCTTCGTTATGCAAAATTTGTTCAGTCAAATCATACTGAATACCAACGAGATGGGTAATCTCCCCATGAGGCGCTCGTATCGGGCTTTTCTCTACTTGACGCCATTTCTGTTCGCCACGCTTCGTTCGATAGGACTCAATGGGTGAGACATAGGTTTGACCGCTTGAGAATACGAAAGCATCTTCCTCCAGGTATTTCTGCGTCTCTTCAGAGTCTCCAAAAAGGTCCCTTGTCGTCTTGCCGACCATTTCTTGCGACGCTTCACCTGGATGATTGGCCATGATAAAGCGTCCCTGTTTGTCTTTTACAAAGACATCAATCGGTAAAGCTCTTATAACTGCAGTGGTAAATTCCTCTTGACGTTCCAGTTCTTTCCAATCATTACGACGTGCAATGGCACCGCCCAGAATTGAGCTAAAGGTAGCCAGTGTGTTGAGCTCGTACTTGCGCCACTCACGCCTTTTCATCTCACCTGCAAAGCCAACCACACCCCAAAACTCGCCATCAACTTGGATCGGCATCACGATAAAAGAGAAGACGCCATCACCATAGATTTGGCTTCGTTCGGAGTCAGTTAGATCCTCCAAATCGATAGTATGACCTGAGGCTAAGAGCCCATAAAGCCGTGTGAAAGTGGGAAAGTAGGGTACAATCAAAGGATAGGTAAAGTTCAATCCGACAGTAGTGCCTTCCCTCCGCCAAATATAATCCTCTGCAAGCTGAAAGGTCTTCGCTTCCCCACTGCCTTGATTTTCAACGACAAAAATACAGTCAAGCTTGCTAGCTTCCCCCAAGGTCCTCATTGCCTGCTGTAGAGCTTCTGTGAAGTCATTGTTGAGCAAATGATGGGTGCTTTTGGCCAAGGCCTGGAAAAACTTATTATTTTGTACAAGTTCGTCTGTAGCTAGCTTTTGGTATGTGACTTCGTGACCAACCAGCAGGGTATGCTCGACCTGGCCTTCTGTGTCTTGCAAAAGACGTTTGCTAATTTGATACCAGCGAAGTTCACCCTGACTGTCAATAATGCTGTAGATTGGAACGGAGTATGAGGGACTCGTCTCTGCGATCGGCAGATTTTCATGAACATTGTGCCTGATGAATTTTTGATGGAGTTGCAGCTCTTCCGCTCGTTTGCCAGTGATTTCTTCGATGGGTTTGCCTAATAATTTGGCTACGGCCGAATTTACGAGCACAAGTGTTTCTTCAGGGTCACATACGCTAATCAGGTTGGGGCAACTGTCCAGCACGCGCTGTAAAAAGCTTTTTTGCTGGCGCAACTCAGATTCAGTCTGCGCTAGGCTCTGCACCAGTTGACGTTGTCGGCGTGAAAGGAGTCCTATCAGTTCTAAGATGGTAACAACGGTGATCAAAGAGCTAAAGGTACGCCAATCGAGCGCATTTGAAGAAAACCTTGGTTGCGCCCACAAATACCGTGCTAAAAGTATATTGATGGCGCATACGATGAATGCAGTGCGGTAAATCGATGGCGGAAACAAAAGTGCCAACAGTATGGGCGGCAATGCCATCACCAGTAGCCAGGGGACAGGATCAATTCCGCGGGCCAAAAAAATTGCTAAGATTGCCGTTGAGCCAACCGAATATAATAATAACCAGAGGGGAGCCGGAACTCTATGCTCATTTTTTATCATGGTAGTGCGCCCGGTTTATAAGAGGGGTAGATCTAAATCAGAGTGAGCAGCAGTTTTCACCCCTTTATTAAGATACCGTACTAAATTTTTCAGCTTACTACGATAATATTTCTGAATTTACACTTACACACTTTGACCATGAACTATACATTGTTCGTCGTCTATCTGTCAATTAGCTTTAGGCATGTTTTATCGCCAAGGGATGCTTTATGTTAGCTTGATTACTCTTCACGAAGAATGCCCAGATATTTCAACTCATGACGAAGATCAAGGCCAGGTTTAAAATGAAGCGTTTGTAAACCGACAGCTTGCGCACCCACAATATTGTGAGCGAAGTCATCAACAAAGAGTGCCTGCTGCGGAGTAAGCTGTAAGCGATCTAAGGTGCGTAGAAAAATTTCGGGACTCGGCTTCATCACTTTTTCGTAAGCAGAACCAACCACGCAGTCGAAAAGGCGACCATATGGGTCAAAACGAGCTACAGTTTCATGTAGGTTGTCCATCGCATTGCTGATGATCGCTGTTTGATAACGTGGGTGGAGCGAGCGAATCAGCTCGATCATCGACCAGTCAATGCGATCTCCGGCCCAAAATTCTTCCTGAAATTGGCGAAGTCCTGTATCATCCAACTTCAAACGCGCTTGTACCCAGTGCCAGAGTTGTTCACTGGTGATTTGTCCCATCTGCGCTTTTTGGCCCATTTCGCTGTTGAAGACAAGGTATTCTGCTTCCCCTGGTTGTAAACCCAATCGCTGTTCAAGTTGTTGGCGTGGATGCCGATCTTCGGTGCGCAGGATTACACCGCCAATATCAAAGATTAGTGCCTTGATCATGAGGAATTCATGCCTCCTGTAAATTGTGTCGATCGTATTTTGGCATTTTGCTGCACTTGCAAAAGAGCACGTATTAACCGCAGAAGAAGTGCAGAACGCTCTGATAGAGAATACCAATAAAGTCTATTTGCGTTGTCTATGAGATTCGTGTGCGCACAGTGTACCGCAACATGGCGGCGCTGAACGAAATGGAAATTTCATTATATGTGGAAGAGAGGAGATTATGACCGAACTAATCCGTTGCGCCTGGTGTGGTACAGACCCGCTTTATATAAAATATCACGATGAAGAGTGGGGCGTTCCTTGCCACGAGGATCGTCAACTCTTTGAGATGATCTGTCTCGAAGGTGCGCAGGCTGGGTTGAGTTGGATTACCGTTTTACGCAAACGCGAAAGTTACCGGGCAGCGTTTGACAATTTCGACGCGGAGAAAATTGTCTGTTATGGCGAAGACAAAGTTGATGAATTGCTGCAAAACCCTGGGATTGTGCGCAATCGACTTAAGGTCAACGCTTTTATTAAGAATGCGCGTAGCTTCTTAACTGTCCAACATGAATTCGGTACCTTTGACCGCTATATCTGGCAGTTTGTCAACGGGCAACCGATTGTTCACAACTTTGCCTCGCTGCGAGAAATTCCAGCCAAAACGGCCGAAGCTGAAGCGATGAGCAAAGATCTGCAAAAACGGGGCTTTACCTTTGTAGGGCCGACCATCTGTTATGCCTTTATGCAAGCGTGCGGGTTGGTCAACGATCATTTGCTGGATTGTTTTCGCTACCGCTAACACCGATCCTAAGTGGATATTTTCTGCCTGATTTGCGACGAACCATGAGAACACAAGTAGGCATTATTGGCTCTGGCCCAGCAGGGTTGCTCTTATCCCATCTACTTCATCAGCAAGGCATCGAGTCGGTGATCCTTGAGCGGCAGAGTCGAGCGCATGTAGAGGCACGAATCCGGGCAGGGGTGCTGGAGCAAGGCACAGTCGATCTTCTGCGCCAACTCGGTGTGCACGAACGCATGGAGCGCGAGGGGTTGATCCACGAAGGCTTTTCGATGGCCTTTGACGGACGCAAAGAACGCATCGACCTGCACGGGTTAACAGGCGGAAGGTCGGTCATGATCTATGGGCAGACCGAAATCACCAAAGACCTGATCAGCGCCCGTCTGACGGCTGGTGGTGAGATACACTACGAAAGCCCCGTGTTGGCCGTGGAAGATTATCAAAGCAGCCAGCCACGCATTATCTATGAGCAGGACGGAAAACGTAACGAACTACTCTGTGACTTTGTTGCAGGCTGTGATGGTTATCACGGAGCAGCGCGCAAGAGCGTGCCTCAGGACAAGATACAACTCTTTGAGAGGCTCTACCCTTTCGGCTGGCTGGGCATCTTGGCTGATGTACCACCTGTCGATCACGAGTTGATCTATGCCAATCATGAACGAGGCTTTGCGCTTTGCTCGATGCGTTCGCCCACGCGCAGTCGCTACTATGTGCAGTGCGATCTAGACGACAAAGTCGAAAATTGGACGGATGACGCCTTTTGGGATGAACTACGCAGCCGCCTACCGCCGGAAAGTGCCGAGAAACTGATCACTGGTCCACGTTTGGAGATGAGCATTGCGCCGCTGCGTAGCTTTGTGGCCGAGCCGATGCGCTTTGGGACCCTTTTCTTAGCAGGAGACGCAGCGCACATCGTGCCGCCCACTGGTGCCAAAGGATTGAATCTGGCGGCCTCCGATGTTTACTATCTCGCACGCGCCCTGACCGCCTACTATGCCGAAAAGCGCAGCGATCTCCTCGACCGTTACTCCGAAGTCGCGCTACGTCGAGTTTGGAAGGCCGTACGCTTTTCCTGGTGGTACACCATGTTGATGCACAAGATTGACGCCGATCCCATCAGTCATCGCTTACAATTGGCAGAACTTGATTATCTGGCCAGTTCCGTTCCGGCGCGCACTGCGATGGCCGAGAATTACGTGGGGCTGCCCTTTGAAAGATTTGAGTAAAAGTTGAAACATGAAAGCAAAGCTTGGCACATTCCTCACTACACTCAGCTTGACCTTCAGTGTCTTGACTTTTGCCAGTCGCCTGGGTCAAGTCCATTGGGTGCTTGATCTACTTTCACACTACCACATTCAGTATTCGGTGGGACTTGTGGCTTGTCTTGGCGGATTGCTGTTGTTGAAACGCGTCGGCAAGCCTCTGTTGATTCCATTGCTGGCGTTGCTGCTCAATCTGGCATTGGTTCTTCCATTCTTTGTGCCGACGGATCTCTTTGGTACAGAAGCCTCTGCTGATTCTTCAACGCCTGCGACCATCCCAATCCGAGTGATGGCGCTCAATATCTCCACTTCCAACGCCGGATACAACAAGGTGGTCGAACTTATCCGCCAACGTCAGCCGGACATTATCTTTATGTCCGAAGTGCGTTCCGATTTGGTGAGCCTGTTGCAAGAGCAACTAGCGACAGAGTATCCTTACTTGCACGCCGAACCTTCCCGCGTCACCCTCGGCATCGCCTTTTTGAGCCGATACCCGTTTCGAAAAGTTGAAACCGTGGCGGCTGGCACGGAAAGTCGCATGCGGCGACAATATCTGCGCGCTGAACTCGACTGGCAGGGAGAAGCAGTGACAGTAGTCGGTATTCACCCGCTACCGCCGATGGATGGAAGTTGGGCTGATAGCCGCAATCGAGAGTTACAGTTGATGGGCGAAGTGGCCAACCAGTCAACCGAGCCGTTCATCCTGCTCGGCGATCTGAATGCCTCACCCTGGTCGCAGCCGATGCAACAGTTGATTGCCCAAACGAATCTGCGCTATGCAGCGAAAGGGTACGGACTTGGCCTTACCTGGCGGCTGGCTGGCGTGCTGCTCGGCGCACCACTTGATCACATTTTGGTGTCGCCGCAGTGGGACGTAGTGGACTATGTCGAAGCAGGCAATATCGGTTCGGACCATATTCCGATCCAGGCGGATTTGAGAATAGTCACACAATGATTGAATGGTCGCTATGCATAAAAAAACTAGATTAGCCGTCATTGGAGCGGGGTTAATTGGACAGAAACATGCTGCGTTGATTGCCAATGGCAGTGCCGCAACGCTGGTGGGAATTTGTGACGCCGATCCAAGTCGCAGGTCGATTGCTGAGCAGTTACAGATGCCCTTTTTTCAATCATTGGAAGCGCTGCTCACACAGACAAAACCGGATGGGGTGATTATTGCCACCCCCAATCATGCGCATGCTTCCGTCGCCGAAATTTGTGCCTCTCATGGCGTCCATCTGCTCGTGGAAAAGCCAATTGCCGAAACCCGTGTCGATGCCGAGCGAATTATAAAAGCGGCTGAGGCGGCTGGTGTCCAAGTGCTGGTAGGACATCATCGGCGGCACAATCCATTGATTGCCGAGACGCGCAAACTGATTCAAGCGGGCGTTATCGGGAGGCTGATCGGTGTCAATGTACTGTTCACCATCCGCAAGCCGGATGATTACTTTCAGGTTACCTGGCGTACGCAACGTCCAAGCGGCGGTCCCACCTTGATCAACCTGATTCACGACGTTGATTCACTACGTTTTATCTGTGGCGAGATCGGGCAGGTCTATGCGCAGAGCAGTTCGATCGTCCGTGGTTTCGCAGTCGAAGATTCACTCGTCGCCACCTTGAATTTTGCCAGCGGCGCATTGGGTACGATTCTACTGTCGGACGCAGCCGTGGCACCCTGGTCGTACGAAGCGACAACGGGCGAAAATCCCTTCTATTTTCGGGCAAGTGAAGATTGTTATCATTTCATGGGCACGCACGGCTCGTTGGCATTCCCAAGCCTGCGAATGTGGCATTACAACAATGTGCAGGCTGTAGGGTGGCAGTATCCGCTCGTCAACAGCCAACAATCGGTTGAAGCAACGGATCCCCTTGTGCGCCAATTGGAACATTTTTGCCGAGTGATTCGAGGCGAGGAAGCGCCCTTTGTCAGTGCACTCGATGGCACCCGTTCGCTGGTCGTCATTCAAGCAATCCTCGAATCGGCCGAGACAAATCAGCCCATCGCCGTAATTTGAAGTCAGTCAAGCATGCAAGTCAAGCGCAACCAGCAATGAAACTTGTTGGTTGACAGAGCATTTGTCATTCCTGTTTGGAATCTTGCCGTGCTACATGCTGGAGCGGCGGCGATTCCAAACGGGAATGACAGACCATCTGATAAGTACTATCGAAAGTTCCTGGTTGGCGACTCAATTTTAATGCTACTGTTTAGCAATAATTTTCTACGATCTTACCGAGCACCTTATGTTCACCCAACTAAACGGCCTTACGCTCCACTACCAAGTCGAAGGTGTCGAGACGGGCATACCGCTGGTTTTTATCAATTCGCTGGGTAGTTCACTTTGCATTTGGGACGATGTGTGCGATCAACTGCGTCCACACTTCCGCATTGTCCGTTACGACAAGCGTGGACATGGACTTTCTGACTCGCCACCGGGGCCTTACACCATTCGTGACCATGCCGCGGATCTGCTCGGCCTGCTCGATCATCTACAAGTAGAGAAAGCTATCCTGATCGGCGTTTCGGTGGGTGGGATGATTGCGTTGGAGTTTGCCGCCACTCGTCCGCAGCGAGTGGGTAAGTTGGTGTTGTGTGATACAGGGGCCAAGATTGGCAGTGAACAATCGTGGAATGAGCGCATTGCAGCAATACAGGCTGGGGGGTTAACATCAATTGCTGCCGCTGTATTAGCCCGTTGGTTTACACCCGCCTTTATCCAAAACCAACCTGCGCAACATCTTGGCTATACGAACATGTTTGTTCGTATGCCTGCCGCTGGGTATATCGCCACTTGCGCAGCATTGCGGGATGCTGATCTGCATTCCATTGTGGCCGCCATTCAAACACCGTCGCTGGTGCTCTGCGGCGATCAAGACATGTCAACCCCACCGGCTTTGGGGCAGAAACTGGCAGCTTTGCTTCCAAACGCGCACTTTAGGATGATCCCCAATGCAGCCCATCTACCCTCAATCGAACAGCCGCAGTACTTGGCCGAAACCATCGCTCAATTTTTGACAGGTTGAACGCATCATCTTGTCATCTTGTCATCCCTTCATCTTGTCCCTTATCTGGAGTAACCATGTCCGACTCACGCTATGAAGAAGGAATGAAAATCCGCCGCTCCGTCCTCGGCGATGCCCACGTTGATCGAGCGGAAGCCAACAAGACCGACTTCGATGCTGATTTTCAGCGCATGATCGCCGAGTTTGCTTGGGGTACGGTCTGGAACAACAATGGGATTGACCTTCAAACCCGTCACATGATCACAATTGCGATTCTGGCGGGGCTTGGCAAAGAGCACGAACTGGCAATGCATATTCGCGCTACGCAAAATACTGGCGTGTCACCAGCCCAACTCAAGGAAGTGCTGCACCAGGTGGCAATCTACGCAGGGATACCGGTGGCCAATACAGCATTTGGAATCGCCAAAAAAGTGCTCGCAGAGATGGAGCAGATCTTAGAATGATTTGACAAGGGCTCTCTCGGTCAGTATGATGTCGCACGATGTGCAGACGATATTTGTACTTTCTATTTTACAGTCTATCTCTAACGAGAAAATCGAGAATGAACGAGCCAGTTGATGGCAATTACAATGACAGAACCAAGCACCCAACCCTTTGATACACGCGGCTTTCGCAATGCCTGTGGCAAGTTTGCGACTGGCATTACCGTAGTAACCGTCGAAGTAGACGGCGAAGTGCATGGCATGACCGCCAATGCCTTTATGTCGGTCTCACTTGACCCGCCACTGGTCGTTGTGTCGGTGGGCAAAAAGGCCCATATGCATCGCTTTCTGGCCGAATGCGAACGTTTTGCCATCAGCATTTTGAACCGGGATCAAGAAGCCTACAGCGGTCACTTTGCTGGTTTTAGCCCTAAGGACTTCGAACCAGCCTTTGAAACTCGACACAATCATCCGGTGATTGCAAACGCCATTGCTTACTTTGTCACTCGACCCTATGCCGCACACGAGGCAGGCGATCACACCCTCTATATCGGTCAAGTGGAGTACTTTGAGAGCAACGATCAAGCTCCGGTGCTCTATTATGAAGGGAAATATCGCCAGGTTGCGGCAATCACATAGTTCAGGGTAAATGGCGCAGGAATGGTTTTGGAAGAAGGAAACGATGGCAAAGTTAGATCCCTTTATCGAACGGAAAGCACAAGCCATTGCAGAACGTCAGGCTGACTTTTCGGCCAATCCTGGCAAATCGTTGGTAACAGTCAAAGCGACTTCCTGGGTGGGTGGCGTGACGGGAACGCGCCCCATCCGTATGGGAGAATACATCGTCATCAGCGATTCGGCGCCAGGATTAGGAGGCAATTCACTTGGCCCGACCTCCCCAGAAATGCTGTTGGGCGCATTGGCGAGCTGCCTCGTTCACACCTATTTGATCCAGGCGACGCTACTGCACATTCCGCTTGACCATATCGAAATTGACGTACAGGCACAGCTTGACTTTGCAGGCGTGGTAGGATTGCCGGTCGAACTGCCACCACAACTACGCAACATTAGCTATCAGCCCAAGGTCACCTCGCCCGCCAGCGAAGCCGAAATTGAACGTCTGCATGCTGCAGTAGAAATCTCTTGCCCTGTGCTGAATACACTCATCAATCCAACTGCTGTCCAACGTCGATAACCAGACACGGCGACGCCACAAGGCGTGTGGGAAACTTTGCCGCCAAAGTACGCTTACACGCTGCCAATAAGCATCTGCGTATCCTTTTCTTGAAAGGAAATTTATGAGTACAGCCCCTCTTTCCAGTGCGCTTGACTGGAAGGTACAACCGCCTTATCTCTACCCTGGCTATACCTCTACCGTAAAACGTGCGCCACAGCAGCCGCTGATCCCGCTTACTCGTACGTTGTCGGAACTCACGGGTCCGGTCTACGGGCATGAAATGATCCGTCCGCTCGACAACGATCTAACCCGCAACGCCGTGGTCAATGGCGAGCCGATTGGAGAGCGGATTATTGTCACGGGTCGAGTCCTCGATGAAAAGGGCAATCCTGTACGCAATGCCCTTTTAGAGATCTGGCAAGCGAATGCCTGCGGTCGCTACATTCACAAGAATGATCAACATCCTGCGCCGCTTGACCCCAACTTTACCGGTGCTGGACGCGTGCTGACCGACCACAACGGCGAATATCGCTTTACCACGATCAAGCCCGGAGCGTATCCCTGGAAAAATCATGACAATGCCTGGCGACCGGCCCATATTCATTTTTCGGTCTTTGGCAACAACTTTTTGCAACGGCTGGTCACGCAGATGTACTTCCCTGGCGATCCGTTGATTCCGCTCGATCCGATTCACAACAGCGTTCCCGACCAACTGGGACGGCAACGGCTGATCTCGGTCTACGATCACAGCGTCACTCAACCGTTATGGGCGTTGGGCTATCGCTTCGACATTGTACTGGCTGGCGAGCGACAGACACCGTTTGAATGACAAGAAGAAGGGATGACAAGATGACGCAAGAACTGTTGATTCAAACAGGCAGTCAGACGGTTGGACCATTTTTTCACTACGGATTGATCTTTGGTGGCGAAAATGTGCTGGTAAACGAGCAAACCCGTGGCGAACGGATCTTGATTGAAGGTACCGTGTACGATGGCGATGGGGTACCGATTCCCGATGCACTGGTTGAAATCTGGCAACCTGATGCCCAGGGCTACTTCAATCACCCCGCCGACCCCAATCAAACAAAGGCCGATCCGAATTTTCGAGGCTTCGGGCGTTCAGGTACGGTGGACGGCGGCAGATACAGTTTCAAAACTGTGAAACCAGGCATCATTGCAGGCAGCGCAGCACCCTATGTCAATCTACGACTCTTTTCGCGCGGCATGTTGATCCACGCAGTGACTCGCATCTACTTTAGCGACGAAGTGGCCAATGCGAAAGACCTCGTTCTCAGTGCTATCGACGCGGCTCGTCGCTCCACCCTCATTGCCCAACGCCATGAGTTTGGCGATCTGCCCTGTTACAACTTCGATATTCGATTACAGGGCGAGAGCGAGACGGTCTTCTTCAATCCATAAGGGTTTGTTCCGAAGGGACGGGTCGAGAAGCCTAGTGGAATGTCCTTTTACTTTTTAGAAATAGAATCAGCCTGCTTCTTCGAGAAGAGTCACAATCTATTTCTAAAAATTAAGTAGGCGGACTATTAGGGATATTCTATTCTCATCTACTGATTCACTGTCTACTGTCATGCTGTCCTACTGTGCATATGCTTGCCTCGCGACTCCAAACATCCACGCTAACCACCAGTTTGAATCGAATCCTGCTTGGACTGATGATTCCCAGCGCCATTATGGTGCTCAACGGGTCGATGTTCTCGGTTGCCCTACCAACCATGCGCGATGAATTTCGTGTGGAGCCGGATTTGGCAGCCTGGTTGGTCACCTCTTACACGCTACCCTTTGTCATTTTTACCCCACTCTATGGTCGATTGGGCGACTCCTTGGGGAAGCGGCGCATGTTGCTAATCGGGATGATCATCTATGCAGTTGGAGCCTTTCTCTCTTTGTTGGCGCTCGACCAGCGGATCGTAGCGTTGGGCCGCATTGCGCAAGGCATCGGTACCGCTGGGGTAAATCCCTTGAGCATCGCCTTGATCAGTGAACTGGCGCCACCCGAGCAGCGAGGACGAGCCTTGGGAACCTGGAGTTCAACTGGGCCAGGAATCGCAACATTGGCACCTTTTTTGGCTGGTTTCCTGGTCGATCGTTTTGGTTGGCGGGCGAATTTTGTTCTGCTGATGGCTGCGGCGCTCCTGGCGTTTGCCTTGATGTGGTGGCATCTGCCCGCTTCACCCCAGCGCTTCGAAACGATCTTATTACGCCACTTTGATTGGATCGGCTTTTCCCTGTTGGCGACCAGCTTCGTCTGCTTTGTCTTTTACCTCTCCAGCCGCCCGATTACAGGGATCGAGCCGCTGCAAGA
Organism: Caldilineaceae bacterium; assembly: GCA_046328715.1. Taxonomy (GTDB): domain Bacteria; phylum Chloroflexota; class Anaerolineae; order Caldilineales; family Caldilineaceae; genus JAXLWB01. The sequence goes on from JAXLWB010000031.1 coordinate 33,752, forward strand.
TTGGCGCTTGCTGCTGGCGGCACTGCTCATTTTTGCTGCTTTTTACCAGTGGGAACGCCGCTTCCACTCGCCGCTGCTCGATTTTTCACTCTTTCAGCGCAAAAACTTTGGGCTGGCGTCGGTCTGTGCCATGTTGCGCATGATCCTGATGAATAGCATCGATTTTCTGCTGCCACTCTATTACACAGATGTTCACCATTTGGGTGCCTCCTGGGTTGGTATCGTGTTGGCACTCTATTCGGGAGCATTACTCACCACAACCCGGCTCGCAGGACAAGCCTCGGATCGCGGCAATGGACGCCGCTTCGTTCTGGCAGGGTTTTGTTTGCAAGGATCGATGTTGCTCACCTTCGCCTTGTTGCCAGCCAATACACCGTCACTGTTGGTCTTTGCTGTTACCTTTGCCCTCGGCATGGGTGCTGGCCTCTCCTTGGCAGTGCTGAGCAACGTAGCCATGAGCGACGTACCGCGTGAACAGGCCGGTGCCGGAGCGGGACTCTTCAGCATGATCCGATTTAGCGGCAGCATGGTTGGCTCAACTTTGGCAGGCGTGTTGTTGCGCAATGCGATCAAGGGGACAGTGTTGCCCGTGACTGCCTATCAAATTGTTTTTGGCTGTGCCGCCACGGTTGCCATATTTGCTGCGCTGCTCACGTTGCGCTTGCAATCGAATCGACCCATGGCGGAATAAAAGTTTCGCCCGCTTTCTGCAAGTTGCTTTCGCTGTCATAGCCGAAGCGACCGCAAAAGAGGCAAAATCCAATGTCCTTTTCACCTAGCGATTCAAAGCTCTTTGGCTCACTCTTTGCCGATCCAGTACTAACAGAACTTTTCGCCGATGAACGTTTTGTGGGCTATCTGCTACAGGTAGAAGGTGCTTTGGCTCTTATCCAAGCACGCCTGGGACTCATTCCAGCCGCTGCGAGCAAGCAGATTGTCGAGTCTACGAAAACATTGCCAATCGATTGGCCTCGCTTGCAAAATGCCACCGAACAATCCGGCTTTCCGATCATCGAATTGATCAATCAACTACGTAAAGCGGCGGGCAACGAGGCGGCGAACTACGTACATTGGGGCGCAACCACGCAGGATATTATGGATACAGCCTTGATCTTGCAACTGCGGGATGCGCTTGCGCTGCTTGAAAGTAAATTGGAATTGGTGGTTCGTAATTTGGCAAAGCTGGCCGATCAACATCGCCACACACTGATGGCAGGACGCACCCATTCGCAACAAGCATTGCCCATCACCTTTGGGCTGAAGGCGGCGGGCTGGTTGGCTCCGCTGTTGCGCCATCGAGAACGACTCCATCAATTGAAAGCTCGGCTGCTCGTGGTTGAGTTTGGCGGTGCGGCAGGCACCTTGGCCGCCTTGGGCGATCAAGGATTAGCCGTGATGGAAGGGGTGGCCGCCGAGTTGCAACTGTCAGTTCCATCCATGCCGTGGCATACACAACGCGACAACCTCGCCGAGTTGGCAGGTTGGCTTTCGCTGCTCAGCGGCTCCCTGGCCAAGATGGCACAGGATATTATCCTGATGACGCAGAGCGAAGTGAGCGAACTTAGCGAGTCGGCTGATCGATCGCGCGGCGGATCCAGCACCATGCCGCAAAAGAGCAATCCGATTGTAAGTGAATTGATCGTGGCGGCGGCGCGCGCCAATGCGACGCTGCTCTCTGCCATGCACCACGCCTTGATCCAGGAACACGAACGAGGGACGCATGGCTGGCAACTGGAATGGCTTACGCTGCCGCAGATGATGGCCCACAGTGCAACGGCGCTTAACAAAGCACTCTTTCTCAGCGAGCAGTTAGCGGTCGATGTCGAGCAGATGAGTAAAAATGTCGAGGCGTCCCACGGCTTGATGCTGGCCGAAGCAGTCAGCTTTGCCCTTGCCGACAAGATGGATCGCAGCGAGGCGAAACACCTGATCGCCGAAGCAGTCCAGATTGCGATGCGCGAAAAACGCCATTTGGTCGATGTTGCACGTGAGCGAGTCAACGTCGAGATCGACTGGGATGATTTGCGAGATGAAGCAAACTACCTGGGCGCAACCCAACGGCTGATTGATCAAGTTTTAGCACGGGCGACTATGGTATAATCAGCGGTATAATCAGCAAGGGAATTGAACTGTATCATGTTTGGAGGCGACCTTGAGTCTTCCCGAACATAAAATACTCGAAACCGAACTAGGGCCGATGAATCAGCCAAGTCGTAGAAGGAAGGAAACACTTCATGAACGAAGTTGTCATTGTCAGTGCAGTACGTACCCCAATCGGGCGGATTCGTGGCGCACTTTCTACGATTCGACCCGATGATCTAGCAGCGGTAGCGATCAAGGCTGCGGTCGAGCGGGCAGGCGTTGATCCGGCACTGATCGAAGAAGTCTACCTCGGCTGTGCTAACCAAGCGGGCGAAGACAATCGCAACGTGGCGCGTATGGCATTGTTGCTGGCGGGGCTGCCACAACAGATTGGCGGCGTCACCATCAACCGCCTCTGTGCCAGTGGACTCAACGCCGTCAACCAGGCGGCACGCGCCATTGCCTGTGGCGAGGGCGAGGCCTATGTGGCGGGCGGTGTGGAGAGTATGACCCGTGCCCCCTACTCGATGCCTAAGAATCCTGAAGCCTTTGGCCCCTCTGGCAATGTAACCGTCTACGATACTTCACTTGGCTGGCGCTATCCCAACCCAAAGTTGGAGGCACTCTTTCCCCTGGAGCAGATGGGCGAAACCGCCGAAAATATTTATGAGCAGAGTTGCAAAGGGCAAATTGCAGGAGGCACGATTCCACGGGAAGAGCAAGATCGTTTTGCCTGGCAGAGCCAACAGCGTGCGGTCAACGCCCTCAACCAGGGTACCTTTCAACGCGAAATCACCCCCGTGCCGATTCCGCAGCGCCGTGGCGATCCAATCCTTTTCGACACGGACGAACATCCCCGCTATCGCAAAGTGGATGGCACATTTCAGCTTGACACCTCACCGGAGGATCTTGCCAAGCTGCGCCCAGCCTTCCGCAAAGGCGGCACAGTGACTGCCGGCAACTCAAGCGGACTCAACGACGGCGCGGCAGCACTCGTATTAATGTCGCGCCATAAAGCCGATGAACTAGGACTCCAACCGCTCGCACGCTGGGTCTGCTCGGCGGCGACGGGGGTTGATCCACGGGTGATGGGCTTGGGTCCGGTTACGGCTACGCACAGGGCATTGCAGCGTGCCGGATTGACGATTGCAGACATCGATCTGGCCGAACTCAACGAAGCCTTTGCCGTGCAGGCGTTGGCCGTACTGCGCGAACTCAACCTGAGTGAAGCGATCACCAACGTCAACGGTGGCGCGATTGCCCTGGGTCATCCACTTGGCTGTTCGGGGGCGAGGATTTTGACGACGCTGATCTACGAGATGCAGCGGCGTAAAGCTGCGGGAGAGGCGATGCGTTATGGATTGGCGACACTTTGCGTCGGTGTCGGGCAGGGCGAAGCAACGATTGTTGAAGTTTTGTGAACAATCTTTTTGAAACAGAAGTAATTGGTCATTGAGTAATTTGCTAGCTCAATCACCAATCACAAATTACCAATCACCAATTACAACCATAACATGAAGCAAGTTCCACAGATCACGATTCAGGAGGCAGCCCACCTCGTTAAAACGGGCGATACGATTTTAGTTGGCGGCTTTGGTATGACGGGCAATCCAGTACATCTGCTCCACGCTATCGCCGAGACCGATGTAAAAGCGTTGACCTATATTGCCAACAACGTGGGCGAGGCGGGGCTTGGAGGCGGTCGGCTGCTGCGCAATGGGCAGATCAAAAAGGCGATTGGCTCCTTTTTTACTAGCAATCGTGAGGCCGTGGCCGCAGCCCAATCGGGTGCGATTGAATTTGAATTGCTGCCCCAAGGTTCGCTGGCTGAAGCGATCCGAGCAGGTGGGGCAGGCATTGGTGGTTTCTACACGCCCGCATCTGCTGGCACCGTGATTGCGGCAGGCAAAGAAACCAAGCTCATCCACGGTAAGGAGTATGTCTTTCAGCCTGCGCTGCGCGGCAACGTGGCCTTGATTCGCGCCTGGGTGGCAGACACAGCGGGCAACCTCTGCTACCGCATGACCGAGAACAACTTCAACCAGGCGATGGCCACAGCTGCCGACATCGTGATTGCTGAGGTAGAGCAGATTGTGCCAGTTGGTACGCTCGACCCCAACCAGATTCACACACCCGGTTGTTTTGTCGATTATCTGGTGCAAGCCCACATCACGCCCGAGGAGTTGGGTTCGTCGGCGTCGGTGGCCGACAGCACCAAGAAGGTGAGCGAGTCGCGCATGAATATGGCGCGCGCAGCATTGGCGGAGTTGAAGCGGGGCGATGTAGTCAATCTTGGCGTCGGTATTCCTACTCTAGTGGCCGATCTGATCACGCCGGAGCATGGCATTATTTTGCACACCGAAAATGGCATGTTGGGTGTCGGTCCCGAACCCGAGGCGGGCGGGGCAATGGAGTACCCGATCAACGCCGGCAAAATTCCAGTGACTGCGCTGCCAGGGGCAAGTTACTTCGACAGTGCCACATCGTTCGCCATGATCCGCGGCGGCCATGTCAATGTGGCGATCATGGGTGGCTTGCAGGTGGATGAGGCAGGCAATCTGGCCAACTGGGCGGTGCCAGGCAAGCCGCTGCTCGGCGTCGGCGGGGCAATGGATTTAGCTTCCGGCGCGGAGAAGTTGATCGTCACCATGGAGCACACGACCAACGAGGGCAACCCTAAGATCATACCGCAATGTACGCTGCCGCTCACTGCTACCGGGGCCGTGGATGTAATCATTACCGAGTTGGCGGTCTTCCGCTTCTTAAACAATCAACTCACCCTCACCACTCTCATGCCAGGAGCGACGTTGGAGGAAGTACGGACAAAGACGGCAGCAAGTTTTGTTGAGGCGTTGTAGATGAGACTAGTGCACGATTAACGGAGTAATTTTGCAATCTTCCGGGAAGGCTTGAGCAAAAGACCGGCTTATGCGCAGGCCCTTCCCGGAAGAAGATTGACCAACTACTTTGTTAAAGCTGCACTAGAGATTGAAGATTGCACACCCAATCTCCAACCGCTTCTATCGGTATGCCCAAACCCCTTGAACCGTCGCCGCCAGTAACGCATTACAGCCATTGGTGTTGTCGTTGAGCAAGTCGTAGACTTCGGCAGTTTGTGCATACCCAGCATCCTGCGCCCAGCCGAATGAACCATCGAGCGGTCGCAGCCAGATGCCTTTGCCCCGCCCTGTCAGTCCATCCGTACCTTGCTCTTTGAGTCCGGCGTAGAGAAATGAGTGCGTTGCCTCCAAGCTCAGCACATATTCTCCCTGCAGACCAAAAGCACTCCAGGCCGCGTTGCCGTCGCCCCGATAGATACCATCCGTGGTTGCGATGTAGAGCAAGCCATTTTTGGATGCAATGTCTGTAATGCGCAGCGTAGCAGACGAGAAGCCAAGATTGGCCTCAAGCGGTGTATTTGAGCCTGGCAGTAACTTCCAAAGTCCCTTATCATACGAGCCAATCCAAAGGGTGCCACTGGCCGGGTCAAAATAAAGCTTGTTCAACCGTGAGGGATCGCCAGGGTAGACAAGGTTCCAGCTTTGTCCACTATCTTGGCTGGCATAGAGTTTGTTGTCGGTGGCAGCGTAAGCCTGGCTGGGGCTGGCAAAGAGTACCGAGAAGACAAACTCATTCATGGTCGAGCCCGTCGGCGTCCAGTTAAGGCCACCATCGTTCGAGTAGTAGACCTTAGAGCCAGAGGTAGCCGCCAAGCCGGATGAACCTGAGAAAGCCAAATCACGCATATTTAGTGTTGGAATCTGCTGTTGGAAAGTAGCAAAATCCGAACAATCAAGCGCTCGATAGATGCCGTTGAGCGCAGCCGAACTGTTGCGCACACCGATCAGCAACTGCCCACTGCTATTGAAGGCCAAGGTGTCCACATTATCCGGCGAGTTGGAGAGACGTCGCCAGCTAGCGGGAAATAACGTTGCTGTGGGAATAGGCGTTGCGGTTGCTGTTGGAGGAATCTCCTTGGAAATGAGGGGCAAACGGACAATAAATGCGGTCTGCTCGGTAGCAGTGGGGGTAGGCGTGTCTACGGGAGGGAGCTCTTTAGCAATGAGTGGCAAACGGACAATAAACTCAGTTTGATCGGTGGTAGTAGGCGTGGGAGACTCTGTTGGTGTAAAGGTAGGCGTTGACGAGCCGGTCGCAGTCGCAGATGGCGTGGGCGTACTGGTTCCTGTTGACGTCGGCTCCTTGGTCGCAGTCGGTGTTTTCGACGGTGTGTTGGTTGGGCTTGGGGTGGGGACATCCGTGGGTGGCGGAATTGTGCCAAAGCCTAGTACATCATCTGGGATCCAGCCCGGGTTGATCCCCAGTTGACCAAAATCGTCAAAGCCCCAGCACTTTACCGTGCCATCGCTAGTAAGAGCACAGGCATGATAAGCCCCAGCCGTAATTTCGCTGACATCGCTTTGCAGCCCAAGGACGTCGGTCGGTGCATTGCGGTTGACGGCTGTACCGTCCCCAAGCTGCCCCGAAGAATTGTTGCCCCAACATTTGGCACCGCCGTTGACAATCGCACAGGTATATTCTAGCCCGGCAGCAACTGCTCCGGCACCGCTGCGAACGTCGTTGACGATGATTGGTGAAGGTCGGGGGCCTACCGTCGCATTGCCCAGTTCCCCGTGATCGTTTTGTCCCCAACAGTAAAGTGCGCCCTGGTTGGTGATGGCACAGGTGTGGCTCCAGCCAGCACTTACCTGGATCGGCGTGCCTTCGATCCCGCTGACAGTTTGAGGCGCATAGGCGGCATCAAAGGTACCCGTGCCGAGTTGACCCGATTCATTGGCACCCCAACAGTACAGGTGATCTTGGCGCAGTGCGCAGGTAAAATCGCCTCCAGCGGCTACAGCAGTTACGCCATCATTCATGCCAAGCACATCGACAGGCGCAGTGCGGAAGTTGCTCGTTCCGTCGCCCAGTTGGCCACTCGAATTGCTACCCCAACATTTGACAGCACCGCCGGTGGTTAAAGCACAGGTGTGTCTACGTCCACTGGTAATTGCCTTGATCGAAACCGAGTTCAAATTCACTGTGGTTGGGGTAAGCCGGGTCAGATTGGTTCCGTCACCCACTTGGTAGGAACTGTTGAGTCCCCAGCATTTGGCCGAACCGTTGTTGAGGAGGGCACAGGTATGATTGTTACCGCTGCTGATGGCTGCAACCTCATTATCTAAACCAGAAACTGGCTGTGGTTGGTAACGGCCGTTATTGCCGCCATCGCCCAGTTGACCAAAGGTATTACGCCCCCAGCATTGCTCAGTACCTCGATTGCTCAGGCTGCAGGTATGGTTACCACCAGCACTGAGATGGATTGTACGACGCTGGAGTCCTTCTACCGTCACTGGCGATTCCTGTCCATCATCCTGACCATCGCCCCGCTGGCCAAAGCTGTTACCGCCCCAACATTTCACGCCGCCGTCGTCCAGCACTGCGCAGGAGTGGCTCTCGCCAGTGGCGATAGCAAGCACGCCACTCTGTAACGTGCTTACATCGACGGGGATCGAAGAACCAGTAGCACTATTGTCGCCGAGATTGCCGACATCGTTTTTGCCCCAACATTTCACCGCGCCTTGTTTCATCAAAGTACAGGTAAACTCCCAGAAGGCGCTGATCGACTGCGCACCGCTGTTTAGGCCAAAAACAGCAACAGGGGTATTGCTGTCAGTGTTACTATTGTTGCCCAATTGCAGGTTGTAATTTGCTCCCCAACAGGTTGCCCCGCCACCACTGGTGATCGCACAACTGTGGTTTCTGCCTGCCGTCAGCGCAATCACCCCAGGTCCAATCCCCTTGACATCGACTGGCGTTGAGCTATCGTTACGGGAATCATTGCCCAACTGACCAAAGGCGTTGTAACCCCAACATTGCACACCACTATCGACAATCGCACAACTATGTTGATCACCCAAGGCGAGTTGCGTGGGTGTGCTATCGAGTCCAAAGACACGGACCGGATTTGCTTGTGGGTTACCGCTGCCGGTGCCTAACTGTCCGTTGTAGTTCATGCCCCAGCAACGGGTACGCCCATTGCTGGTGACGACGCAATTATGGTGGCCGCCTGCAGCGAGTAGAACAATGTTACTGAGTGCAGGCAAGAGTACAGGGGTTGTACTAAAGGCGGCACTGCTGCCACTGCCAAGTTCAGCATTCTCATTTTGGCCCCAGCAACGTACCGTACCATTGTTGAGCAGAGCACACGCATGGGCATGACCAACTGCAATCGACTTAACGTTACTTGCCAGCCCTTGAACCGGTACAGCGACATTGCGATTGACAGTCGTACCGTCGCCGAGTTGGCCGTAGTTATTGAGCCCCCAGCATTGAACACCACCGGCATCGGTCAGGGCACAACTGAAATCAGCGCCTGTGGCAATAGCGACTGCTTTGGTGACCAACCCGGCATTCGACATACTCCCCGCTACGGATCGGCTGGCTAATAGAAAAGGCAACGTTACAAGCCCATATGCGATCAAGAGGAAAAGAAAGAATCTTCTACCTTTCCCAGATTGCCTAAGATGAGCCATGGATACACTCCTCAAGGATGTTGCGATTCAATCCCAAAAGCTACGCATCATCTGTGAAATATGAGTCAGTTAATCTGGCCGTGATGGTGTGTTGGTAGGCTGTGGTGCAGGCGGCACAGGGTTACTTCCTCCCCCACTCGAGGGCGGAGGTGCATTAGGTACTTCTACATTTATCGTGCGAACTTCACTGACTAGGCGCAACGGTTTGGCATTCGCATCCAGGATGCGGATAGCCCAAAAATAGCGTCCCGAGCCTGGTTGGAACTGCTTGGGACTGAGGTTCATCCGGCTTTCACGCGTCGAGCCACCCCATCCGCGTCCCAGGGCAAGCGCATCTCCACCTTCTTCTTGCCAAAAGGCTGGCTCGAAGGAATAGCCTTCGGGGAGGGAAAGATTAGATTGCCAACTGAACTCGGTCTTCTCCTTGATCACGGCACCGTTTGGTGGACCTAGCAATGTGACAACAATGCGCGCTAATGGATCTCTCACTGTTGTGGCCGTCGGTGAAGGCGTCGTCGTACGAGTTGGCGTAGGAGGACGGAGCGTCGAGGTTGCGGTTGGAGCCACAGTTGGAGTCGACGAAGGCAAGAGTGCTACGACCGCTGTTCTGGTCGGCTGAGCAGTCATGGTCAACCGGATTTTCGTCAATGTCGTTGCAATGCTGTTGGGTGTTGCAGTCCTTGTCAGCGATGGCATCGCTGTTGCCGATGGTGTCAGCGTCAACGTAGGTGTGAGCGATGGGGTCGATGTCGCCGTCGGTATTGGCGTTGCGGTTGCTGTAGCTGTTGCACTTGGCAGCGGCGTATAGGTTGCAGTAGGCAGTGGTGTTTTCGTCCGCGTAGGCGTGAACGAGATGACGTAGCCGTCGCCGTCAAAGGTTGGCGTCAACGTCCAAGTCGCTGTAAACGACGGCGTAACTGTTGCCGTCGTTGCAATGCTGTTGGGTGTTGCAGTCCTTGTCAGCGTTGGCATCGCTGTTGCCGATGGTGTCAGCGTCAACGTAGGTGTGAGCGATGGGGTCGATGTCGCCGTCGGTATTGGCGTTGCGGTTGCTGTAGCTGTTGCACTTGGCAGCGGCGTATAGGTTGCAGTAGGCAGTGGTGTTTTCGTCCGCGTAGGCGTGAACGATGACGTAGCCGTCGCCGTCAAGGTTGGCGTCAACGTCCAAGTCGCTGTAAACGACGGCGTAACTGTTGCCGTCGGTTGCGGCGTTGCGGTTGCAGTGTTGGTTGCACTTGGCGTTGGTGTAGCCGTCTCCGTCAGGGTTGGTGTCAACGTCCAAGTTGGCGTGAACGACGGTGTAACTGTTGCCGTCGGTTGCGGCGTTGCGGTTGCGGTGTTGGTTGCACTTGGCGTTGGTGTATGGGTTGAGGTCAGCGTTGGGATCAACGTCCAGGTTGGCGTGAACGACGGTGTAAGCGTCGGTTGAGGCGTCGCAGTAGCCAGAGCGGATAGGTCTATAGTGTCTGTCTCGGTTATGCTTGAAGTAATGGCGGTATTTAAGACAAGCGTTGGCTCAGACGTCCAGGTAGATGTCGGCGTCGGTGGGAGCGTTGCGGTCGGCTGTGGTGTAGAGGTGCCTGTATCCGTCGCACTTGGGCTGGCTGTCACTGTCCACGTCCATGTTGGTACGGAAGTTTGGGTAGATGCAGATGTTAGCGTGACCGTTGCCGTTGATTGTGGCAGTGCCATTCCAACACTGGTCGATGAAAGTGTCTTTGTGACGCCAACCACCAAGCCAACAGCAGGGGCAGATATTGGTAACGTGGCACTTGTGGGTGTATTGGGAGGCTGAGCGCCATTGCCTTGTAATCCCAATCGTTCCCGTAGCGATGACCCAGCAGTCAAGTAGATGGCCACTGCGCCAACCAGCAAGATGAGCGCTGCCACGACTTCGAGCAGGCGACGACTCTGCGTCTTTGCGTCTGATTTCGCTGTTGCAGGTTTCAGTAGCGCAGAGGAAGCGGCTTTGGTCAAAGCGGTTGGACCAAGCACACCACGTCGCGGTTTGTACGGAGCAGTTTCGCGATTGACCACAGCCAGAGGATAAAGTGTGGTTGCACCTTCGCTCTTTACCTGGGATAGTTCATCGACAAACTCTCTGACACTAGCATGGCGCTGGGCAGGATCAAGGGAAAGTGCGCGCCGCAAGATAGTGACAAGCGCTGGGGCGAGTTGTGGCGGGTTTAACGTTGCCTGGGCGGCAAGGCCATCTTCGATTTTACGGCGGAAACTCGAACGTCCTGCAACAAGCGAAGGTCGCTCACCTGTCAGCATACAATAGGTAAGCATCGCTAGACTATAAACATCGGTTCGAGCGTCGCTCGCTTGGTTACCTTGCTCTTGTTCCGGAGCGCGGTACACCTGGAGTGTAGCATCGGCAGGTGTAGCCACTCCCTGCATCAATGAAATATCGACCGTGCTCGGCACACCAAAGTCGGTGAGTAGGATCTGGTCATCCTCTGTAAATAGAATATTCGACGGTTTGAGATTGGCATGAGTATAACCGTTCTGACTGGCGCTATCGAGGGCAGCAGCCACTTCTTGCAGAATCGCAACTGTTTCTACAAAGGGGAAAACACCCTTCTGCTGTTGCAGTCGGTCTTGAAGTGTACCTTTGTCTGCATAGCGCATTGCCCGAAAGAGTATTCCGTCGGCATAGCCAATGTGATAAACCTCAACAATGTTCGCGTGATGCAGGCTGCGCCCTAATTTGCCTTCTCGCATAAAATAATCAGCGTAAGAAGGGTTGTGGAGCAATTCTGGCAAAAGCACCTTTAACGCAACCACTTGTTGGTTGCGCGTATCCTGAGCGCGGTAGACGATGGCGACGCGACCCTTGCCAAGCTCTTCAAATAACTTATACGGCCCGATTCGTTTTGGAATTGTACTCATGGACTCCGCTAACCGTAGATCCCCGACAAACAGGTGAGACATCAATCTCTATCATCGCATGGAGTTTATCAAAGCTTCAAGGATATATACGAACTGACATTCATTCCGATGCGAAGATAGGAGAATAAGGACCCACTCAGTATATAATGAAACAAACAATCCAAATAGCTACTTTACAAAATCGCAATTAGCGACTAGTAGTCGCCCAAATATCTCATGAAAGAATACAATGCATTTACAGAACGTCCGTGGTTGCAGTACTTTTTTCGCACGCTGATGCGCCTTTGGGGCTGGAAAGTGAAGGCCGACTTTCCAGACATTCCCCAATACGTTTTGATCTTTGCCCATCACACCTCAAACTGGGATTTTGTGATCGGTCTCTTTGCTGCCTTATCGATTAGCTTTTGGCCGCAATGGATCGGGAAGGATTCACTTTTTAAGCCTCCCTTTGGTGGATTTATGCGCTGGCTGGGTGGTGTACCTGTGGTGCGTAGTAGCCGGAGCAACTTTGTCGATCAGGTTGTAGAGATTTACCGCCAATCGAATCACTTTATTATTGCCATTGCCCCCGAAGGGACTCGGGGCAAAACGGATCATTGGAAAACTGGCTTCTATCACATTGCCCAGGGAGCCAATGTTCCGATCCTGATGTCCTATCTCAATTATCGAACCAAGACCGCCGGGATAGGTCCGCTCCTTTACCCAAGCGGCGATCTTGAAAAAGATCTCGCCGTCATTCGTGAATTCTACGCCGGTATCTCCGGCAAACACCCTGAGAATCAAGGGGAAGTGCAGTTGCGTTCGTCGTAAATTAGAAATGGCGAATGGTGAGTAGAGCCATTCCCGCCCGAGCCCACAAGTAATTACCTTTGTGGCGCAATCTCACCGGAACCACGAACGATCAATTTTGTCTGTAAGACGATGTGCTGCGGCGGCTGTTGGTCGCCGTTGAGGCGAGCAAAAAGCAATTCAGCCGCAGCCTTACCCAGCGCCGCTGGATCCTGGGCAATGACTGTGACCGGTGGAGTCAACAAGGCGGCCAGAACAAAATCATCGAAACCAACCAGAGCGACCTTCTGTTGCAATTGGAGTTGCTGTAATGCTCGAATCGCACCGATCGTAATCAGGTTTTGACTGGTAAAGAGCGCGGTCGGCGGCTGTTCCTTAGTCAGCAGTTCGACCACAACTTTTTGAGCAGCTTCAATGCTGCCCACCCCTTGAACCACCAAGCTCGGGTCGAGCCGGATTCCTTCTGTAGCAATCCCTTCGAGATAGCCCAAATAACGCTCGGCGGCAGTCCATTTTGCCGAAATGTCTCCCAAGTAGGCAATCCGCTGATGACCATTTACAGCAAGATGACGCACCGCATTGGTTGCCCCAGTGCGATTGTCCACCACAACGCTATCCGCCTCATGAAAAGTGGCGAGTCGATCCACGAAAACAATTGGCTTGCCTAACCGCTGCATATAGCGCAATCCACCACCATCGCGGCTACTCGGCACGCTGATCAGTCCATCCACCCGCCGCGAAGCCAAAGCAATAATTGTCTCTTCCTCACGTTGGGGCTCATCGGCATTGCTGCTGGCAAAGACTAAGGATTCATGTTGGCGCGCCACCTCCTCCACGGCTCGATGCAAGGCCGAAGAGAAGGGATTCGAAACATCGTCCAGGAGCAAGCCAATTGTCGCCGTTCGCTGATCCGAACGACGCAGGTAGCTGGCAGTCGCATTGTGATGATAATCGAGTTCCCGAATGGCTTGCTGTACCTTCTCCACCAATTTATCGGACACACCCGATTCGCGATTAATGACGCGCGAGACCGTTTTCAAGCTAACGCCAGAACGTTTTGCTACATCATGCATGGTGGGTTGGCGCTCTTTATTGAGCCGAACCTTTGTCAACGTTGTCATTTGATTTTCTACAGGTTCAAATTTATGAAGACATGTCTAGTCGATTTTGTTCTGGATACAAAGCTGGCCTAACACAGAATGAAGCAGTTGTACTTATTCAGAGGGTAAGACATGATGGAGCAAACCATATGATCCGGTTCCATCCCTGGCAAATTACGAACAACACGCCCACAAAATGCAATAAAATTTGCTGCTTCAGTTTCTTGTTTGATTATATGTGCTTCACGCTATTTTACAAAAAGTTGTAATCCTTACTTGACATAGTAATTTTTTTATTATATGATTGACAACGTTGTCAAATATGTCTGACAACAACATTTATCCCAGGTTCGGTAGTTTCATAAATAGGCCTTGCACACGTTCAGTTCAAATCGATTGAACTTGACCACTTGTTCAGAAGCATGCGCAAGTCCTGATAGAAGAGTCAAGAATATCGTTGATTTGCTTCGGAATGGTTGGCAATTGGTGGGCGTTCCCTCCCTCTATCAATGTACCTACTCTGTTCTGCCATCGGAGTCTCCGATAGCCAGCTTGTCAAACGGAGCAAATTAGGGAGGCCGCACTTCACACAGCACTAGGTCTTGTTCTTTTTACTCTTATCCAGTCTTATTGGAACAGGGCTTGAGCATGTGTGAAGTCGTCTGGAATTATAGGCGGTTGCCACCAAGTGACATTTTTTGCGGTTAAAAAGATGTTACTTGGTACAGAGCATCTATATCGCTGTAATTTACTGGTGAAGCATGGAGTTTGACAACGGTAGACAGTTGTCGCTACAATCCAATTACCGTTGATTCGCAAAAAAATATCATAGGTTTTTCGTAATGGAGATGCCTCAAACCCTCAGCAGTCTGCTCCTCGGCAAATCTCCATTCAATCAAACAGTTTCGTCAATCCAATTTAGTTGTACAACACAAGGAGTTTATATGCAGAAAAAGTATTTGCTCCCCTTGCTTGTCCTGCTGTCTATGCTTTTGGCTGCCTGCCCGGCTGCAGCACCGGCTGCGCCCGCTGCCGAAGCACCGGCTGCAGAAGCAAAAGCAACAGAAGCCCCGGCGGCTGAAGCAGCAGCGCCTGCCGCAGAAGGCGAAGTCACAATTGATGTACTCACCTTCACAGGTCCGCAGATTGCCGAGCCACTGCAACGCCGCGGCAAGGAATATGCGGAAGCTCATCCAGGCGTGACCATCAATGTCACAGTGGTTCCCTTTGCTGACCTCTATCAGAAGATGCTTACCGATCTTAGCACTGGTACTAACGCTTTTGATGCTTATGTGTTCGCCCCGCAGTGGATGGTCGATTATGTCGAGCCAGGCTATCTACTCGATATCTCAGACATGGTCAAGAATACTCCCGACCTAAAATGGGATGATATTGGCCCCTTCTTCCGCGATTTCAGCGCAAGCTATAAGGGCAAGACCTACACGATCCCGCTAGATGGTGACTTCCAGATGGTTTACTATCGCACGGATGTGGCGCAAGAACTTGGTTTAGGTGCACCTCAAACCTGGGATGACTACCTGGCTTTTGCTAAGGCAGCGAATGGAAAAGACATGAACGGCGATGGTGAGCCAGATTATGGTTCCTGTATTGCCAAGAAGCGTAAGGCCCAAAGCTACTGGATGATCACATCGGTTGCTAGCGCCTGGCTACAGAGCCAGGGCACTAGCAGTGGCGGTTTCTTTGACCCAACCGACATGAAGCCACTCTATGGTAACAATGAAGGTTTCAAGGCGGCTCTCGAGGTCTACAAAGCTACAACTGAATTTGGCCCGCCCGATGAATTGAACCTGGATGTCGGCGATACCCGTGGTATGTGGACCAATGGTCGCTGTGCCCTCACCATCGACTGGGGCGATATTGGCACATTGGCAATCAGCGAAGGCTCCAAGGTGAATGGCAAGACGGGCGCTGCCATTCTGCCTGGTAGCAAGAAGGTATTGGATCGTGCCACTGGCAAACTGGTTGACTGCGATGCAAGCACCTGCCCTTATGCTATTGATGGTGTCAATCATGCACCCTTTGCAGCCTTCGGTGGCTGGTCGGGTGCCATCAACGCTGCCAGCAGTGAGGCGGATCAGAAGGCAACCTTTGATTACTTGGCCTATGTCAACGAGCCAGCGCAATCGAATGTGGACGTTACCGTAGGTGCTACTGGCTTTAACCCCTACCGCATTTCGCAATTTAGCGATACTGCACAGTGGGAAAAGGCAGGCATGAGCAAAGAATCTGCCGATGTCTACCTGGGTGCTATCAAAGCGAGTCTCGACAGCCCGAACATGGTGCTCGATCTGCGCATCCCCAACAACCAGCAATATCAGGGCGAAGTGCTCGACACTGCGATCAGCCAATATTTGGCTGGTGAATTGGATACAGATGCCACTGCAACTGAGATCGAAACCAAGTGGAACGAACTCAATGAGCAGTTTGGAGTTGCGGAACAACAAGCAGCCTATCAAGCAACGCTTGGTGTGACGAAATAGCGTTTCAAGATGACAAGATGACATAGATTTTGGCTACTAACCATCATCTTGTCATCTTGTTTCTGTCTCCGTTAGTCCTACTTGGGAAGCGTAGCCCCATGAGTACACTCAATCCTACATCCGCAAAGCAACAGCCCCCAATAACATTTTCAGAGCGAATTGATCGATTGGCAAGTGCGATTTTCATTTGGCCCACAGTCGTAATTCTGCTCTTTTTTTCAATTTTCCCGCTAATCGTCTCGCTTTATCTCTCTTTTTCTCGCCTTAAGTTTGTCAAAGGCGGAGTAGAAGTGGTGACGGTAGGTTGGCTGAATTATAAAAAGCTGCTCATTGGCAGCGAGCAGGATCGTTTTTTGGGAGTCTTTGGTAGCCCATCTATCCTTGGCTGGATTGTACTATTGGTGGTGGCAGTTAGTTTGTTCTATTTTTTGTTTCAATTGCTACGTACGGGCGAAGTAACTGTGGGCGGGTTTATTCAACGCCTCATGATGGCACTCGTTTTGTTGATATTGGTTGGGTTGATGGTATCAACCATGGGCGGACAGGGGCGACCAGGAACGCTTCCCACTACGCTTTTCTATGTAATCGGCGGCATTGTTTTGGAATATTTTATCGGATTGGGATTAGCGTTATTGGCTGCCCAACAACTTGCTGCCCGCCGTTTCTTCCGCATTGTATTCCTGTTGCCTATGATGATTACACCTGTGGGCGTAGCCTTTATGATTCGCATGATGGCGGATACAAGCAAAGGTCCCTTTGCTCCACTCTTGAAGGCCGTGGGCTTGGGCGACTGGACTTGGGTTACTTCAGCGTGGGCTTCGCGTTGGGTCATCTTGAGTGGTGATATCTGGCAATGGACGCCGTTTATGTTTATCGTTTTGTTAGCCGCAGTTGAAGGGCAATCGCATGAACCGGTCGAAGCGGCGATTGTTGATGGGGCAAATCGCTGGCAAATTTTCCGCTATATCACAGTACCAACAATTCTTCCAGTGAGCACAGCCTTGGTATTAATCCGCATGATTGAAGCGTTTAAGCTCGTCGATCTGCCGCGCGTAATGACAGGTGGCGGCCCAGGTACGGCAACAGAGTCTGTAACGATGCATTCCTTTAGTGCATGGACAGCGCGCGATTATGGCGGATCTGCCGCAATCGCCTATATTTTGCTGATCCTGGTCACGATTGTAGCCACAGCTTTTGTCAATTTGGTCCGCCAACGTACAACGCAAGTCGTTTGATTTATCAAGATGCAAGTTACATCTAAGCACCCATGAATAACTTCTTCAAACGCCCATCCACTTTCAAACCATCGCCTTTCCAAGCACTGCTCTCTTACCTTGTACTTGGATTATGGGCGTTTGTTGTGCTCTTTCCGATGTATTGGCTGGTTATCACCTCATTTAAAGAGCCTTTTCATGTCAATAATGGACCAGTCTATCTACCCTTTATCGATTTTCAACCTTCACTGCACGCTTGGAAGTATATCTTCACGGGGGATGTCGCCAATGATACATTGCGCACCTATCGCAACACCTTGATTGTTGGCACCATTAGCTCGGTGATTGCCTTATTTTTGGGAGCATCAGCGTCCTATGCGCTGGTGCGCTTCCAGTATCGGCCCAAGGTTGCAGTCGTGTTGATGTTTATTCTCTGCGTCATTTTGGCGGTTGGCATGGTGGCGATGGGAACAGGCTGGCAATTGGCAGTATTTTGTGCTTTGGTACTTTTCTTCATCCTGGCATTGACGATTGGGCGGCGCTTCAAAAGTTCGTTGAAGAACAGTGATATTGCCTTTTGGATGGTTTCGCAGCGTATTATGCCCCCTGTCGCAGTGGTAATTCCGGTCTATGTGCTCTTCCAACAGCTAAAACTGCTCGATACCAGAACGGCTTTGGTCATTACCTATGTAGCGGCAAATTTACCAATTGCGGTGTGGTTGCTCCGTGATTACTTTGAGTCGATTCCCAAAGAGTTGGAGGAGAGCGCCGCCATCGATGGGGCATCGATCATGCGCACCTTCTGGTCAATCGTCCTACCGCTTGCTGTTCCCGGTCTGGTGGCAACCTTTCTCTTTGTGCTTGTCTTCGCCTGGAACGAATACCTGTTTGCCCTCTTCCTCTCTAGTTCCAAGGCACAAACCATGCCGCTCACTGTTGCCGCGCAAAATGCCACACGCGGCCCACAATGGTGGTACATGTCGGTCTTGATCATGATTATGATCGCCCCTGTCATCGGCATGGCATTGGCACTCGAACGCTATATTGCCCGTGGTTTGTTGATTGGGGCCGTAAAAGGATAATATAGTTCCACATCATCAACCAAGTCTCCTCCTTGTCAGCCCGATTTCTTCCTCGCTGTCAGATTCTGAACTCCTTTCCAGCTTAAGATCCTCCCGTGCAGTACGGTAAACAAAAACGTATTGCTCATTTATAAAGATATTGGGACACAGAGTTCATGGAGGTGACACGGAGAACACGAGAGGATTTCTCAATTCCTCTCCGTGCTCTCCGTGTCATCTCTTGTGCCCTCTGTGTCCTCAAACGGTAATTACCCCCAAAGGAGGGCCTTATGTCGATCAATTTTGATCAAGTCCAAATCAATGATGGCAACCCCGAGCCACGCTGCCCCTGTGTATTGTTATTAGATACCTCAGGTTCGATGAGCGGCGACCCGATTCAGCAGTTGAATGAAGGGCTGGGTGCCTTCAAGAATTCATTGGCGAACGATGATCTGGCGTTGCTACGGGTGGAGGTGGCGATTGTCACCTTTGGGCCTGTCAACCTGACACAGGACTTTGTCAGCGCCGGACAGTTCCAACCGCCAACGCTGCGAGCGAATGGGGATACGCCGATGGGCAGCGCCATCAACCTGGCTCTGGACAAATTGGAAGAGCGCAAAAAGATCTATCGCAACAGCGGGCTCTCCTACTATCGTCCCTGGATGTTCCTGGTGACCGACGGTCAGCCGACCGATGGAGCGGCCTGGCAGGGTGCAGCAACCCGTCTGCGTGAAGCAGAGAGTAAAAAGAAAGTAGCCTTCTTTGCCGTCGGCGTGGAAGGGGCGGATATGAACACATTGGCACAACTCTCCAGCCGTCAACCGGTGCGCCTCAAGGAACTGAACTTCCGTGAGATGTTCGTCTGGCTCTCCACCAGTCTGACCAGTGTGTCGCATTCTAACCCAAGCGACGAAGTGCCTTTGCAGACGCCGTTGGGTTGGGGGCAGGTGTAACCATGAGTTGGCAACTTCTTTCTGCCTCGGTCGCTGGCTCTTCCCATCTGCGCACGCAGTTGCCCTGCCAGGATGCTCATTGCCTGGCATCGCTGGCAGGAGGCGAAATGCTCTGTGCAGTAGCGGATGGTCTGGGTTCAGCCGCCTTGTCGGATCAGGGGGCGCAACTGGCAGTGCAGGTTGCGCTCGATTCGCTCACGACAACCCTGCAAATGGGCTTGCCCGAGAGCGAGACCGAGCGTGAAACAGCCATGCGCAGTGCCTTTGCCTCCGCCCGCAACAGTTTGCAAGAAAAGGCAACAGCAGCCAATCAACCGTTGCGTGATTATGCGACGACCTTGATCGTGGCGGTGTTGAGCAAAGGCTGGCTGGGTGTGGCCCATCTGGGTGATGGGGCAGTAGTGGCCCATTTTGAAAATGAGCCACTCTGCACGATCAGCCCTCCTATGCGTGGCGAATATGCCAACGAGACCATGCCGCTGACCAGTCCCGATGCCCTAGCGTCAGTGCGCTATCAGGCAAGATCAGGCAACATGCTGGGCGTGTCAATCTTCAGCGATGGCTTGCAGAATCTCTGTCTGGATGCGGCGACGGGAGAGCCGTACGAGCCATTTTTTGCACCGCTTTTTGCCCAGCTTGCACAGCCGATTGAACCGGAGTCGGCCCGTCAGTCGCTGATCGACTTTCTCCAGTCCGAGCGTGTCTGCAAACGTTCGGATGATGATAAGACGCTGGTGCTGCTGCGGCGTTGTGAGTAGGAGGAGTGATAGGTGAGGTAGGGGAATGAATGCCTCCAACCTCACCTATCTACCCTCACCCCCAATACCTATGACAATCCTTACCAATCAGTCTGGCCAATCGATCGTGCTAACACAGGAGTTGGGACGAGGCGGCGAAGGTGCTGTCTTTGCGGTGGCCAATCGCAACGAAGTGGTTGCCAAAGTCTATCATCCCGAATATCGAACCAGCCAACGTCAGTCCAAATTGACGGCAATGGTTGCCAATCCGCCGGCCAATGTACAAAATCGAGTGGCGTTTGACCATCCATCGCTAGCCTGGCCAAGCGAGCTCCTGTTTCAACGGGAACACTTTGTCGGCTTTCTGATGCCGCGCATCGATCACTGCCCGAATATCTTTGAGGTCTATAACCCTAAGCTGCGGACGATGCGCTATCCTAAGGTAAATCGACGTTTTCTGCATCATGCAGCCAGGAACTTAGCGATTGTGTTGGCCGGGCTGCATAGCAGCGGCTATGTGATGGGCGATGTCAATCAAAAGAATATTCTGGTCAACCCGCAAGCCTTGGTGACCCTGGTAGATGCTGACTCCTTCCAGGTGCGTGACCAACAGGGTACGGTCTATCGTTGCCCGGTTGGTGTGCCCGAGTACACGCCACCAGAGTTGCAGGATAAAGTCCTGGCCCAAACGGACCGTCAGCCAGCGCAGGATTGTTTTGGGATGAGTGTCTTGCTCTTCCAGTTGTTAATGGAGGGCTATCATCCCTTTACCGGGCGACCGATTGCAACGAGCGTGGCCGATGTGAGCCAACTTTGTTTGTATTGCATCCGTTGGGGCATCTTCCCCTATGAGTCAAATCGAGAGGTGCAGCCGCCGCCAGGAGCGCCATCTTTT
The DNA here is from genome assembly GCA_046328715.1 of Caldilineaceae bacterium. Classification (GTDB taxonomy): domain Bacteria; phylum Chloroflexota; class Anaerolineae; order Caldilineales; family Caldilineaceae; genus JAXLWB01. Next base: position 54,515 of record JAXLWB010000031.1, read on the forward strand.
TTCTGGCTTCATCCTGATCTGCAACAGCTCTTTATTGCCACCTTTCTGCTTGGGCGGCTCACCCCTGAGATGCGACCGAATGCGTTAGCTTGGGCTCGTGCCTTAGAACGTGCTGAGGAATCGCTGGTGCGTTGCTCACGCAATCCAGGACACATTTTTTCAAGCCATCTCGAAATATGCCCCTACTGCCCCAAGACAAAAAGCGTGGCGATTCCTGCACACCCGGCGAACAGTCAGGGCAATTACGCCTCTCAATCAGCGAGTCAGGGCATTCCACTCGGCTGTTGGTGGGATATTGCCAAGGCCATCTGTTTGCCCTTTATCGTGATTTTGAGCATCCCTTTGTTGATCTGGCTGGCGCAAAATGGTGCGTTCGGGTTTTTGGTGATTCCGTTCGCCCTCTTGTTTCGCTTTAACTTACACAAGAAAATTGGCCCCTGGTTGCGAATGTTGTTCGATTACTCGGTGCGGGGCATGCAATTGGGATATCGATTTTGGAGTCTGTCGCTTTCGCAGGATATGAAATTGGCAATTGGAGCCTCGATTGTGGTTAGCTTTATGCTGGTTCTCATTGGTTTGGCCAACGGACCACTTGCGCATCCGGCAATCTCCGTTGTGGCCACCAAAACGCCAGCCGGACAGATGGTCTCGCCACTGGCGCAACCGCTTTCGCCGCTGCGAACGGCGGACGGAAAGTAGACAAAAGTGGAAGAGTGGAAGAGTGGAAAAGTTTGTAAACACCTTGCACTCTTCCACTTTTCAACTTTTCCCCTATTCAACTCCTCTTCTCTTCGCCTCTCAAGCTATAATAACACCTATGTCAACACGTACCCTGATCCGCCTAAGCAAAGCCTTGCTCTCGCTCGCCATGGGGCTATTGGCCACCCTGGTCGTCTTCAACAATCTCACCGATTATTGGACCAACTATCACTTTGTCACCCATGTGATGAGCATGGATACCGTTTTCCCGGAAAGCACGACGCGTCGCCGCGCCATAAACTCGCCACGTCTCTTTCATCTGGCCTATGCCACGATTATCGCCGTAGAGACGTTGATTGCCTGGCTTTGTAGTGCCGGCGGTTTTGCGATGTTGCGTGCGCTCAAGGCAGACGGCAAACGCTTTCACGAGTCAAAACGGCTCACCATTGCTGGTTTGCTCAGCGCGCTTATGCTTTGGTTTACCGCCTTTCAGGGGATTGCGGCGGAATGGTTTGGGATGTGGATGTCTCAGCAGTGGAACGGGTTGCCAGGAGCCTCGCGTCTGACACAGATTATCAGCACGTTGCTCGTCTTCGTGAGCATGAAGAACGACGAGTGACAGTAGGTCAGTAGGACAGTAAGTCAGTGTGTCAGTTTTTACTGTCCCACTGTCCTACTGTCATCCCTTCACCGCTCCCTCCAGCATGGCTTGGAAGAAGATGCGGCGGGCAAAAATGAAGAGCAGCACAACGGGGAGTGCGATCATGACACAAGCAGCGGAGATAACCTGGAAGTTGATGATGTTTTGGCTGAGGAAGTCGTAGAGGCCAAACATGACCGGTTTATACTCGTTCTTGGCGATCAACAAATAACCGGCGATAAATTCATTCCAGACGTTGACAAAGGTAAGGAGAAAGATCGCCATCAAGCCGGGCAGCGCCAACGGCATGGTGACACGCCATAGCGCGCCCAATGGGGTGCAACCGTCGATAAAGGCTGCTTCTTCTAACTCTTTGGGGATCGCATCAAAAAAGCCCTTCGCCACCCAAACGCTCAGCGGTAGGTAAAAACCCACATAGACGAGGATGATCAACATACGGTCATCGTAAAAGGGAATCTGGGCCTTGCGCAGATCGACTCCCATCTGATAAAGCGCCAGAAGATTGGTGAGCAAGGGAATTCCCGTGATCGCTAGAATGCTCGCCAGCAAAAGTTGTCGCCCTCGAAAGTGAAAGCGCGAGACAGCGTACCCTGACATGCCCGACAAGATAACTACCAACAACGACGAGAAGGTGGCGTATAGAAGCGAATTCGGCACATAAATCCGGAAAAGTTTGCCCGTGATTGCAAAACCAATGGGCGAAGTCGCACTCGCCTTGGGGGCAAAGACCCGTTCATAGCCTTCCACGGCCCAACGACACTGGGTTGGGTCAAAGGAACGGGTTGGCGTGTCGCAGGGGAAGAAGACAGGTGGCTTGCGCACCACATCCTGCTCGCGCTTGAACGAGATGACCACCGTAGTCACTACGGGCAGCAACATCCCGATACAGATCAGCGTCAGAATGAAATTGATCAAATAGCGCTCCCACTGGCGGGAGGTGAAACGCGAAGCAAGCATCAAAGCCTTCATTTCTTAACGTGTCTCCTCCAGGCGAGAAAAGCGCAACGTGCCAACAATCAGTAACCAGTTGACGACCGCAATAATCATGGCAAGGGCAGCGGCGCGACCAAATTCACGTTCACCCCAGCCAATCGAATAGAGCATATAACTGAGCACTTCGGTTGAAGTGCCTGGTCCACCACTGGTCAAGCTGAAGACCATACCCACGCCATTCATGCCGCTCAGTGTCAAGCTAAAGAGGGCGACAACCATCGTCGGCAGGATCAGGGGCAATTCGATCAATCGGATCACCTGCCAACGGTTGGCACCATCAATCCGGCTGCTTTCGATCACTTCTTGGGGCACGGTCTGCATAGCGGCCAACAAAAGCAAGGTGATAAAGGGCAGCGCACGCCACGCCGATGCGACGATCAAGTAGATCATCGCCGGCGCTGGCGGAAAAGGGAAATCGCCCAGCCAGGGTTTGGGTGGAACCGCAGTAAGAATGGAGAGTCCATTCGGTGGGAAGATCAGCGGATTTTGTGTAATACTCGAAAGTAAGCCATAGTCGGGCACGACCAACAGGCGCCAGACCAAGCCAACGATAATATCAGCGATCACCCACGGGATGTAGATCAAGGTGATATAGAGCCCCGAAAGCTTCAACTTGCGGTTGAGCAGCAGGGCAAAAGCAAAACCTACCACCAACGTCAACGCCACAAAGCCAACCAGAAAGACGATCGTATGACCGACACTTTCGGGAAAGAGGCTCATGTTGAAGAGGCGTTCATAGTTCTTGCTGCCGACATATTGCCAGCCGCTGGGATTGCGCGTTTGCAGGCTGAGCCAGATCGTGTAAAGCCCAGGATAGACCTGTACAACAGCCAGCACCAGCAACGTAGGCAAAAGCAGCCAGAATGGTAACGAGTTACGCAGCCAACGACGTGGGCGGAAGGTGGTAGTGGACATAGAAGGAGATGACAAGGTGACAGGGTGACAAGGTGATACTGCTGACGAAATCGGAGCCCGATTGAAATCGACTACTGACACCGAGAAGTGCCCTCAGGCACTGGTGTTGTTCCCAGTCGCTGAGGCGACTTCTCGGTATCAGCAGGGGAATTGATTCCCTTTATCAAGTTCGCCAGCAGGATTACAAGGTGACAAGGTGAAAGTGATTTACCCAGTCACCTTGTCACCCTGTCATGCTTTTGGTTAGCCGCCTGAATTGTATTCATCGTCCACAGTCTGGAGCGTTGCGGCGATGTCAGCAGTAGGATCTTCTTTGATTAGTTTGTAGATCGTTGCGACAACCAGCTTCTTGGCTTCATCGCGGCGTTCCAGTGAGCCGTACCAGGGCGTGCAAGCGCTGGCAGCAACGGCTTCGGCTGCTTCCTTATAGAACGGTGTCTGGAATGTCTCATTCGACTGCGTAGCCTTGAGCGTTGGGAAACCACCGCCTGGGCCCAAGACCCAATCGGGATTTTGCTCGGGGCTCATAATCCAGTTGATGTAATCCTTGGCAGCATCCGGGTTCTTTGCACCCGTGGGAATCGAGAGCGCAGAGACAGCGTTGTTGCAACCAGGCTTTTGTCCTTCAGCCGCCAGGAAGGGAGCAATAAAGACATCGCCAGCCGTGATGGCGTCGAGCATATCTTGTTCGTTCTTCTTCTCATACTTCGTGCCATTCGGCGCAGTCAGCGGATTGACATAACGGTAGCCAAAAATACCAGTGGGGAAGGAACCCGCCGAGGCATCCTTGAAGGCTTCTTCTTCCTGGAATTTGCCGGCAAAGGCAATTTCCGGTGCGTAGCCCTTGGTTACGATGTCGCGGACAAAAGTAATGGCAGCAATATTCTCGGGCGTGTTCAGTTTCATTTTGCCCTGGCCATCATCCAACTTGCCACCAAAAGAGCTGAGCGCCGTCCACATAAAGCGGCTCATCGCTTCACCGTCAAAGTCGGTCGAGCCAAAGAAGGTGATCGCATAAAGTCCCTGGGATTTGAGCGCCTCGGCCTGCGTCATAAACTCTTCTGGTGTCTTGGGATAGCCATTGGGGAAGCGATCTTTCCAGACAAAGACAACCTGGGGTGCCTCGGCCACTGGAATACAGTAGAGCTTGCCGTCCGGCCCTAAACAAGGAGTGATCGCGTTCGGATCGAGGTCGCCGTACCAGGATTGCGCCTTGGCCCAGTCAGTCAGATCCTGCAAGGTGCCATTTTGGTAGAAGGTGAGAATGTCGCTGCTACCGATGTGCATCATATCGGGCACGTCGCCACCCGCTTGCACTGCGGCAATCAACTCGGTCGTCATCTTGTCGAAGGCTTTGGGTTGATTGACCCAGTTCCATTTGCCCTTGAACGCTTCATTGAAGAGCGGAATCGTCTTGCGCAGGTATTCATTGCCTACGCGCTCGTCGCTCTTGGGGTCTTCGTTAGCCTGGTCGTATTGATACCAGGTGACAAAATCCTTGACTTCTGCACTAGGGGCCGCCGAACTTTCCTGGGGAGCAGCACTGGGCGCTGCCGCAGGAACACAAGCTAGTAGCGTGAATGAGAGCAACACGCCAACAATTACCAATGATCCAATGCGTCTCATCGTCAGGTTCTCCTTATGAATTGTCTCGATCTGGTTTTAAATGAAGTACAGCACGACCTCGTGCCGGAGTACGCGTAAGAATAGCAGGGGAAAATAAGTTTTGTCAATCAGCAAAAATTCTAATGACCAGCCGCTCTGCTTTGTACAATTAGCATGAGTGGCATGCCAAGGCGGATCAGTTCCGTCTCAATCGATCTCAATCGTATGGTCGGAAGATCCCTGTTGGCGAATGCCGTTGGCATCACCGACAGCCCAAGTTGACCGAATACGGATGGTGCGTTTGGCCTTGGGTACGGTATCAGTCTTTGTCGTAGGTGCAGGTGCGTTTTTGGCAGCATTGACAAGCGAGGTAGCCGCCTTGCTTGCACCAACATGGATGGCATCTTGAGCCATTCGGCTGCGCAGTAACTTCCACCCAGCACGCAAGGCCAGACTTGCAACTCCAGCCAAAACAGGCAATGCCGCCTTACCGATCACCATCGGTAAGTTATTTTGTGCCTGCATAGGTAATCCTGCTTGTGCGTCATAGCCACAATGGGCACAGTGACGTGACTCTAATGGCGTACTTTCCCCACATTGAGGACAAATTCGACTTACATTGCTCATAAAGTCTCCCTTTTGAACGCTAGGAATAGGATGCTGAGGGCCACCCGAGTTCCTACACAAATGAGTGTATCATTTCAAGTTGAATGCGTCAATCAGCTTGGTTATCACAATCGATCTGCAAGACGTTGTGTTATACTGAAAAAAACAGGTTGCAAGATGCGGTTTGCAACTTGCTTCTTGAACCGATTTGATTAGCATTAGAATTCAAATATGCCTTTAACCTTACGCCTTAACGATGGCAGTTTTATGCGTCGTTCGGATGTTCATACAATCTTGCATTATCTAGAAGGATTACGCTGTGTAGAAGTCATTGGTTTCAGCAACATTGGGAAATCAGCTTTTTTACAGTTGTTGGCCGAGCCCGACGTTTGGACGATGGAACTGGGCGAAGCGGGTAGCAGGTTCATGCCGGTCTATGTGGACTGCAACCGAATGCTCCATTTGAACGATCAGGGTTTCTACGAATTGGTGTTGCGCTGTTTGCAGGAAAGCTACCCAGAACTAGCCGCTCTACCCGAACTAACTGCCGCCTATAATACATTGATTGCACCGGGCAGCGAGTTCCATGTGCCGCTCAGCTTTAACCGTGGCCTCACTGCTGCCTTGGAGTCTACCAAGCGCAAGTTAATCTTACTCTTCGACGAATTCGACGAACCGTTTAGCGTGATCGATGGACGTGTCTTTATCAACTTGCGCGCGCTGCAAGATCGCCACAATACACAGCTTGCCTATGTCACAGCGACCGTGCGTCCTTTAACCCAGTTGCGTCTTGAGAATCATTGCAGCGAGTTTTGCGAGCTCTTTAGTCTGCGCTCCTGGCATTTGGCACCCTTAGTTCACGACGATGTGGTACGCCAGATCCGGCGTTACATGGAAGCCTTCGAGGTCAAATTCACCAGCACCGATATTGACTTTATCTTTGAGTGGGCGGGTGGACATCCACGGATGCTCGATGGCGTCTGTCGTATCCTGGGCGATGCAGTGACGAATGCGCCGCCCGAGCAGGACAAGGAAGGGCCCGAACATTGGCAGTTGCACAAAGAGGTCGTGCGCACGCTACGTACCGATGAATTTTTGACCCGCGAGTGTTCAAAGATCTGGGACGAATGTTCACCCGAGGAGCGTAAAGAGTTGATGGCGCTGGGCGTTGCAGACCATACCCCCAACGCCGACGTGGTCAATTTACTGGTACGCCGTCACATCTTGTTGCGTAGCGGCAACCAAGTCAAACCTTTTTGTCGTCTCTTGGCCGAGTTTATCCGACGCCAATCAACACAGGATCGCCCCTCTTCGGCCAAACTTTGGGTCGATGTCGACAGTGGCGAAGTCCTCGTCAGCGGTAAGCCAATCGATACGCTGACCGGGCTAGAGTATAAGTTGATGCTCTTCTTCTATCAGAACGCAGACAAGATCATTGACAAGTACCAAATTGTGACCCAGGTCTGGGGCGAAAGTTACATCGACGAGGTAGACGATGCCCGCATCGAAAAGTTGATCAGCCGCCTGCGCCAAAAAGTGGAACCAGATCCAACCTCGCCACGCTACCTAACCACAGTTCGAGGCCGAGGATATCGTTTGGTGCTTGCGTAACAAGCACCTTATTTTTTGAAGATCTTTCTTAGGATCGCTATAATTTTCACAATCAAAGAAACATTTGAAATTTTCGAGGAGTTAACGATGGCCGATGTAGCACAAACTGCACTTCCCCAACCTGGTGCAAACACGGAAGATGGGACTGTCTTTTCTGGCACGCCACGCAACCTGGCTACCGGCATTGCCCTTATCCTTGGCGGTGGGCTGTCATTCACGATGGGGATGACCAATGTCTTTTTTGCAAGTGCTGTTGCCTGGGTTTTTGTAGCTTGGGGCGTGCTCTTTATTTATAATGCGCTGATCGAAATGTATCAGACCTACAAGGTAACCGATGAGGCGTTGATTGTAGATACACCCTGGCGCCCCGTGGAACGCCATAAAGTCTTTGACTGGGGCCACCTGCACCGCGTTGACATCTTCGTCAAGCGCAACGAGCCCAAGCCGGAAGACATTGTTATGCAGGTCTATCACACACCCGCAGGCGATACTGTGTTGGACCGTGAGGATCGACGCTTTGATCCACAACTCGCCCAGTTGATCCTGGATCGTGCAAAATTAAAATCCACCGATGCAGCTGTCAGCAATGACATGAGCCAACTGCCCAAGGTAAAAGGGCACTATATCTGGAATCAAAGCGGCAAGGCACCGGTCGCCGGATAAAATATAAGTCTGAATGAGAAGCAAAGTTTTCCAAGGCTCTTTTCGGGAGGCAAAACTCCGCTTCTCATTGCAACCACAGTTTAGAAGTAATTGGTGACTGAGTAATTACTCAGTCACCAATTACTTTTTAATACCCCAGCCACCAATCTTTCCTCACCCGCGGATCCATAAACATACCTGTATCGCGAACTGCGATCTTCATACTTGATCCACTCGCCCTGCCCAAACGTTCACCATTGCGTAGGGCCGGAAGTTTGTTACGCCCCTCCGCATTTAGCTGTTGATAGAGTTCCACCAAGCTCGGTTCGACAGCGATATCTTCAAGGTGAACCACATAACCAAAAGCAGGTGTATCACTACGCCGATAGACCAGAGTAATACGTGTTGCTTCTGCGTAGAGCACCAATACTTTGTAATCGCTGCTATCATAGATTCTTTGATTACGCGATGGAATGGAAATTGCTTCCCCAGGCGACGTTGCCATCTCCAACAAAGTCACTTCATAATCCGTCAGTGGCAGTCCCCGACAGCCGTTTTCGCCACAACCCCAATTCCAATCATTGACCCGATAAACCGCAGTGAATTGAGGCAAGCGGGGCGGCGAAAAGATTGCTGCGATTTGCGGAGCGTCCGAATCCGCTGGCCCCTCGTGATCGATCAAGGTCAGATCACTCGTCGTAGTGACATAGCCGCGCAACGACAAGTTAAGATCGCCATGAATAGCAGCCGGACGATCAATCGGAGCCCCTTCAACTGGAATTGCATCAAAGACGGGAGGAGGCGTGGGTTCAACATTGTTGCTGATGAGCGGCAGATACACTGTACCTGAGGGCAATGTACCGGGTGGGGAGGGGAAGGGTTCTCCTTGAGCTGACAGCTTCGCCACATGAAGCAGGTTCAGCATGCCGATAACCATAAAGAGCAAGGGGAAAAGCAAAAGGCGACGCCATGTCATTAGTAAATTCCTCCTAATTCAAAAGTTGCCAGGGTTGAACCACAAGCAAGCCCCAAGCATAGGTAAAAAGGGTGGTTTACAAAGAAGTTGGGGTAGTGTACACTGATACCAGACAACTTGTGGTGACAGCCGAGAGCTTTCAAGAGTTGATGTCATATTTCCCCATCACTCTTGAAGAACAAAATCGGACAAAAGCATTCTGTGCGTGACGGTTTCCAGTAGACGCAATCGTTACAACACAACAACTGTTTTGCAATGAAGTAAGAATTACATATGTGATCGAAAAATTGGGCCAAACTTGTTTACGTTAAGAAACTTGTCTGAAAAACACATCTGGCAGGTGGTATCAAGCAATTATCGAAAACATGGATGATCGTTTCGGTCTTTTCTGTGCCAAAGTTACCAGATGTAGTCGGGTCCACAGTCTTTCAGACGGTCTCTGGGACCAACAAGCACCTACGTTCTACCAAGCTCAAAATTTTTTTCTTCACGAGCAACACCAGTCCGAGGTAAGCCAAGTTGTTGCCCCTGTGTATTATTTCTAAGAGGAGACATTTGTGAGTACAAACAATGCGCCATTCAAATCACCCGCTGCGGTCAAGGATGGATTAAGCAACCAACAATACATTGCCAGCGATGAAATTGCCACGACCGTCTATTTACAACAGCAACTGGGCAAGCCATTACTTTGCGAAGGACCGGCAGGCGTAGGTAAGACCGAGTTGGCTAAAGCGATCGCCAGTGCAACCGGGCGGGAGTTGATTCGCTTACAATGTTATGAAGGGTTGGATGAAACCAAAGCACTCTACGAGTGGGAATATGCCAAACAGATGCTTTATACCCAGCTCTTGCGTGATAAGTTACAACAGACCTTGGGCGATTCCAAAAATTTAACAGAAGCCGCTGACCGATTGGCCGTGGAAGAGGATGTCTTCTTTTCCATGCGCTTCCTACTACAACGCCCCTTGCTCAAAGCCATTCTCAACGATAAACCAACGGTCTTATTGATCGATGAAATTGATCGCTCTGATGCAGAATTCGAGGCGTTTCTGCTCGAAGTCCTCAGCGACTTCCAGGTCAGCGTACCTGAATTGGGAACCCTTAGTGCCAAACACCGACCAATTGTGTTGCTCACTAGCAACAACACACGCGAACTCAGCGAAGCACTAAAACGCCGCTGCCTCTATCTCTTTATTGGCTACCCGTCGGTAGAGCAAGAGTTGGCCGTTGTAAAACTCAAAGTGCCAGAGCTCAATCCCAAATTGGCGAAACAAGCGGTCGATCTGGTGCAGCGCCTGCGTGGCATGGATCTGCGCAAATCGCCGAGCATCAGCGAAACCCTTGACTGGGCCAAGTCGCTCGTTGCACTTAATTCGCAAAATCTGGATGCCAAAACGTTGGAAACGACCCTTAGCGTCTTACTCAAGCACGAAACCGACCTACAAAAGGTCAAACGCAAACTTCAAGGCGGCGGCAAAGATGCATCTGCTTTCGAGGAAGATGAGGAGATCCGACGAATTCAGCGGTGGAAGAATTAGGGAGTTGCGAATGGCGAACGACGAGTTGCGAAAACGAATTCACAATTCATCATTCGCCATTTGCAATTCCTCTAAGGAGGAACTCGATGGAAGAACGAATGATTAAGTTCATCTCCGCCTTGCGTTCGGGCGGTGTGCGTATCAGCTTGGCAGAGAGTGCAGATGCGTTTCGAGCGGTTGATCTGCTAGGTGTGCAAGATCGCGAGGAATTTCGGCTCAGCCTGCGTTCGACGCTGGTCAAGGATGCTGCCCGCTTGCATGTTTTCGATGAACTTTTCCCGCTCTTCTTTGACAGCGGCGATGCGCCCGACATGCAAAACATGATGGACGACATGACGCCCGAAGAAGCAGAAATGTGGGCCGAGATGATGCGCCAATTCAACGATCAATTGCGCAAAATGCTCGAACGGCTACTCAAGGGTGAACAACTGAGCCAGGAAGAATTAGAGCAACTGGCGCAGCTCACCGGCCTGAATCGCACCAATGATATGCAGCAGCGCGATTGGATGACGCAACGCATGATGCGCGCCCTGCAATTCGACCAGGTGCAAAAAGCCTTCAAAGAGATGATGGAATTGATGCAGCAGATGGGCATGAACAAGCAGCGGCTTGAACAGATGCGTGGCCTCATCCAGCAGAACATGAAGGGCATTCAAGAGCAATTGCAACAGTTCGCCGGTCAGCGCATCGCCGAAAACATGGCGAATGAGAAGCCCGACGATGCCATCGACAATCTGATGGACAAGCCTTTCAATGCGCTCAGCGACCGTGACATGGACAAGTTGCGCAAAGAGATGCGCCGCCTGGCAAACCGTCTGCGCAGTCGTATTGCGTTACGTCAAAAACGGGCTAAGACCGGTCAACTCGATCCTAAAGCGACCATCCGCAGCAACCTGCGCTATGGCGGTACGCCCTTTGAGATCAAGCACCGTGACCATCGGCTCAAGCCCAAGTTGGTTGTCATCTGTGATATCAGCACCTCGATGCGCCACTGTGCGGAGTTGATGCTCTCACTGGTCTACCAGTTACAAGATCTAATCAGCAAAACCCATGCCTTTGCCTTCATCGACCATCTGGAATTTGTCTCACCCGACTTTGCCAGCAACGAAGCCAACGAGGCAATCAATCAAGTCCTGATCCGCATGCCACCCGGCTACTACAGTACCGATCTTGGCTATGCCTTGCGCCAATTCGACGACGACTATCGTGATACGCTGGACGGACGGACGACACTAATCGTGGTAGGCGATGGACGCAACAACTACAACAATCCACGCATCGATATCTTCTCGGACATGGTGCGCCGCGCACGTCGCACAATCTGGATCAACCCCGAGCCGCCCATGCTATGGACCAGTGGTGACAGCGACATGTTGCAATATGCCCCCATCTGCAACAACGTCGTCATGGCCGCCACCCTGGCCGAATTGACCGAGGCGGTCGATCATCTGCTGGGAGAACCTTGATCAGTAAGACAGTGAGTCAGTGAGTCAGTGATGGTGTCAAGCTATTACTGATTTACTGCCCTACTGTCTTACTGTCTCACTTCCTTTTCCAACCATTCTATGTTACACTTCCCTCATGGCTTCTGACCCGGCGCACTTTGCCAATTCGTTGCCCCGCCCTGTTGTATCCCGCCCAATGTCCGAAAGTTCAATCGCACGTTTGGCGCGCCATATTGACCCGCAGGCCTGGAAATACCTGCTTGCAATCAGCGATAGTATCCTGATTCTTGTAGGTTTTTTTGCTGCCTATTATCTGCGCTATCAACTGCAGTGGTTTCGTGCAGTCGATCCCGTCAATTACCAAGGAATTGAAGCCTACTTGGTACTAGCTGCACTGCTGGTCGTTGTGCTAATGATCTCCTTCCGCATCTCTGGCGTCTATCCTTATAAGCCAGGTCGCAGCGTGGCAGAAGAGACGTATACCATTGCCACTGCCACCACCACCGGCGTCATGGTACTGATCGTCGTCAGCCTCATCTTTGGACCCTTATCGTACAGCCGCCTGATATTCCTATACACGGCGATGTGTGTGACCATACTTCTAGGAACCAGCCGAACCATCATTTTTTGGCTGCGCGTACACTTGCGGCACTATGGGATTGGCGTAAAGCGCTCCTTACTGGTGGGTATGGGCGATGTCGGGCGCATGGTGATCCGTACCTTGGCGGCCCGTCCCGATTATGGCTACCAGTTGGTCGGATTTCTGGATGATAATCCAACCAAGGGTACTACCGATATTGGTCCATTTCGAGCGCTAGGTTCCATTGATAACCTCGCCCAAGTCTTGACCGACTGTGAAAACAATGGCGTCACCATCGACACCGTGATGATCTGTCTTCCCTGGCAAAGTCATCGCCTCATTCAGCGCCTGCTCCGCACCTGTGAAACCTTCGCCGTTACAGCTCAGGTTGTCCCAGACTTTTTTCAGGTAACACACAGCCAGATTCAAGTAGAAACATTGGATGGTATTCCTCTGATCAGTTCGCGTGAGTTGTCGCTCCAGGGCTGGAATCTGGCGCTTAAACGTGGCATGGATCTGCTGTTGATTACGATTGGCTTAGTTGCGATTCTGCCCATTGCACTTTTGATTGCATTTGCGATCAAACTCGATTCTCCTGGCCCAGTGCTTTACCAGCAAAAACGGGTTGGGAAAAATGGGAAACAGTTCACCTGCTACAAATTTCGCTCGATGATCGTCAATGCCGAGGAAAAACAGCAGGAACTGGCAAATCTCAATGAAGCTTCCGGCCCGCTTTTCAAGGTGCGCAAAGATCCTCGCTTGACACGTGTCGGGCGTATTCTACGTCGCCACAGTCTGGATGAGATTCCGCAACTGATCAACGTAGTTCGTGGCGAAATGAGCCTGATTGGTCCCCGCCCGAATCTACCTTCCGAGGTACAACAATATCAGGAATGGCATAAGAAGCGGCTTTTTGTGCCGCCAGGGCTTACCGGTCTTTGGCAAATCAGTGGGCGCAGCGACCTCACCTTCGATGAAATGGTACTTCTCGACATCTACTACGTAGAAAATTGGAGCCCCTCACTCGACACGAGCATCCTTATTCGGTCTGTGCCCGCTGTATTACTGGGCAAAGGGGCATATTAGCAATGCCTGAGCTACCAGAAGTCGAAACCTTTGTTCGCGAATTAGAACCACAACTACGGGGACGCCGTGTGACAGGGGCGATTGTTCCTTGGCCGCGCATTCTCGCCACTCCTTCGGTGGAAGAATTTGCAGAGCAGATTGTGGGTGAGGAATTTGTCACCTTTGGGCGGCGGGCCAAGTATATGTTGTTGGGCCTGAGCAGCGGTGCGACGTTGATTGTACACCTGCGTATGACGGGCCATCTCCATGTGCTCGACAGTGAGATAAGACCCGACAAACATACCCATGTGGTCATGACGCTGGATGATGGACGGCGTCTACACTATCAAGACCCACGCAAATTTGGTCGTCTGTGGTTAGTCAACGACATTGAACCGGTGCTGCGTAAACTCAGTGCCGAACCACTTGGCGAAGATTTTACGGTTGCCTGGCTAGCAGAACGATTGAAAGGACGAAGCGCAGCAATCAAGGCGTTGCTCCTCGACCAAACAATTGCGGCTGGGGTCGGCAACATTTATGCCGATGAGTCACTGCACTTGGCGGGAATTCATCCGTCTCGCAGCGGGGCAAGTCTAAGTAGTAGCGAAATCGAAAAGCTCCACACGGCCATTCGCACCGTGCTACAGCACGGTATCGACAAACATGGCAGCAGTCTCGGCGGTAGCATCCTCACCAACTATCGCCGTCCTAATGGCGAACTCGGCCAAATGCAGGATGAGTTTCAGGTGTATGACCGCAAGGGTGAAGCCTGCCGCACCTGCGGAAAACCGATTCAGCGCATTGTGATTGCCCAGCGCAGCTCACATTTTTGCGAAGAGTGTCAACGGTAAGTCTAGCGCTGCTTGTATTCGATTCCATCTGCCCTAGCGACAATTACATCGGTGACTAAGCCAATAAAGAGTCCGCTGTCTACAATGCCAGTTCGCTGTTTGAGCCGTTCTGCCAACTGCGCAGGATCTTGAATTGCGCCAAAACGACAGTCCAGAATATAGTTGCCATGATCAGTAACAAAGGGTTTGCCCTCTTTCTGGCGCAGATCCACCTGCGTCGCAATCGACGCAAGAAACTCCTGCTGCATTGTCCAACCAAAGGTCACTACTTCCACCGGCACGTAAAATTTTGTTCCCAACGCAGGCGAAAGTTTGCTCTCATCCACAATCACAATCATGCGTTGGCTGGCTTGAGCGACCAATTTCTCGCGCAGCAGTGCGCCACCCCCACCCTTGATGACATCCAAATTCGGGTCGACCTCATCAGCACCGTCAATCGTAATGTCAATGTGCGGTTGCTCATCCAGCGTCGCTAAGGGAATTCCCAATGCCTGGGCCTCTTGTGCAGTCACCAGTGAGGTGGGTACACCCACAATATTGGCTAGCTCGCTACTCTTCAATTTCTCGGCAAGCCTGCGCACTGCCCAAATCGCGGTGCTGCCTGTGCCTAAGCCCACCACCATGCCAGATTCAACAAATTCCACGGCACGATTGGCGGCTAGTTTTTTTAGTTCTTGTGTGTCCATAGGTTTGGATGATGCGTGAAACGTGATGCGTGAATTGTTGATTTTCTTTATTTGGAATACGTGAAGAGAAGAATAGAGAAAACCCGTACTTCACGCATCACGTTTCACGCATCACACTAATTAATCCCCAATGCCCGACGTCTATAATGTTCGTCGGGACGGCTTTC
Source organism: Caldilineaceae bacterium (assembly GCA_046328715.1). Lineage (GTDB taxonomy): Bacteria > Chloroflexota > Anaerolineae > Caldilineales > Caldilineaceae > JAXLWB01. The sequence goes on from JAXLWB010000031.1 coordinate 69,555, forward strand.
AATACGGTCGGCATGGGTGGTGGGTAGGAATGTCGGACCGCCCAGTGCGAACGTTCCCACGATGACCTTGGCCCACTTATCGGCCATCAGTTGAATGTTGAGTGCTTCGGTGGCGTTTTGTCCCAATGCGGTAATGCCATGATTGACCATCAACAGCAGTTTGGGGTTGCTACCATAGGTGTCTTGAAAGCGGCGGAGTTCATCATAGACGACCTTCGCCAGTACAAAGCCTGGGTCGACATAGGGAACCACCGCTACGTTGCGCCCGCAGACGACGATACCGTCCGGGAAAAGGTGGTTCAAGAAAGGCTCGGCACCGAGTTTGCTACATAAGATGGAGTTGCACGAGACAGGGTGCGTGTGTGCCACCCATTTTGCACCGCCAACTTCTAAACAGAGGGCATGCATAAAGGTCTCTACCGAAGGTCTACGCTGTTTCGGATCGACCAGTACATCTTGGAGGGCTTGACGGACCTCGTCGTCGTTCATCGAGGGGCGCTTTACCAGGTCCATCACAGCACTCATGTTGACTTGGCTAAAACCATCTGCCTTGATGGTGCCAAGTTGGCTGCCGGACGCTTTGACCAGAAAAGTGCCATCGCCACAATTGGCACTGGTGTTGCCTTCGCCCAAAATAGCAAGTTGGCGCGACTCGACTCCCAACTCATGGGATAATGTGATTAATTGTTCAAGAATATTTTCCATATACTTGCATTAGGGTTACTCAATTGTAGGATATACACGCTTGCCGTCCCATCTTATCGATGTTGAGGGCATTGGAGGCAAACTGTGTAACTCCTGATTTTGATAGGTGAGCTTACTTTTTACCGGGATGCGATAAAACAGTTTGCAAATCTTGGTTATTTTGTCCAAGTGTTAGATAACCATAACGCCAAAGTAGCGGAAAACACAAAAAATCAATCATCAATTTGTGCTGGAGCCTGAGTGAAGAGTGCCACTCATCATCGAGTGCCAGGTGGACACGCCCAGTTTTGAAGCGGCTTGGATTGCCAGAGACATTATGGTTTATGCCTAGACAAACATCATGTTCGCTGACAAAGGGCAATTTCGCATTTTCAACCTGGCAAAATTGCAGAATGTTATGAATGGTAGGCTGCGGCGAATGGAGCAAATCTTCGTAACGCACGCGCAGATAGCGATCATCCCGCTGCCATAAGCGCTCGATCAACAGATTCCAGGTCGACCAGATCAGCGTGCTGCGCAGCGGTCCATGTTGTTCCATGTAAATGGGCTGCCGCAGATCAGCATCGTAGACCTTTTTCTTCATCAACGAATGGGCAACCCCATGCGGGCTGCGGATGAGATGAATCACATACAGATCGATGTCCGGCGTTTGCGACAACATGTAGCCGTGGGTGGGATTTTTGGAAGAATCAACGACGAAGTCGCAACCAGTCACCGATTGGATTGCGTTGTAGAGGCTTTGCAGGATTGGGAGGTATTCCTGATATTTAGTTGCCGTGCGCTTTTCGTTACCAGAAAGCCAGCGTAGAACGAGATCGGTATTGGTGAGCAGCGCGGAGGATTTCCCAATTTGGTACGGATCGATTTCGTCGACGCCACCAAAGGCTCGATTGAGGATGGCAGACCAACAGTCACATTCCAAAAAGGGACGCCGACATCCACAAAGCTTGTTTTCGATCAAACCGCGCTGCCAGAGGTTATTGATCTCACCCGTGGAGAAAAAGCCTGGTATTTCACCCAGGATATTGCTCAAAATGGTGCTTCCACTGCGACCCCAACCTGCAACATAGAGAACCTTGATGGGTGCCATGACTTCCTCATCTCTACACTCGAACTACAGGTGAAATGAGCATGCAGCTTTCAGAGAGAAGTTCAAGACAGAAGCTGTGGTTCTCATTCAGGCTAAGTTCAACGTTCTCTTATCTTACCCGTTGTCATATAAATGTTGTATCCATCTTTGCTGACAATTCGCTTTCGCTCCACACACTTTCCAGAATCGTTAAGAGCTGTGAAACTTCCGTCGCAGTTGGTTTGGCGCTCTGCCAAAGCTCGATCAGTTCCTGTCGTGGGAATTTGATTGCCTGTGGTTGCCACTGACGTACGGCACAGGCGGCTCCCAGTGCAAAACGTTTTGGCTCAACGCCTACACCCAGTGCAAGCCGCATCGCCCCAATCAGGCGGTCGTTCCAACTCAATTTACGTGCTGGATCACGCCCTACCCGCTCAATGCTATCTTGCAAATAAGGATTGACCATGCGCACCACATAATTACGAACATAATGGGCAAAGTTTTCCGGTTGAAAGAGTGGATCTACTCCCGCATGTCTGGCACAGAGCCCTGGACCGACTTCTTCTGTGCCAGCAGCAATCAAGAAGTCGGTCAGCCGCGGCACGTCGGGCAATTGCGACATCGATTGAAAACCCAATTGGGCACCGATATAAGCTCCGGCGGCATGAACACCGTTGAGCGTGTATAGTTTAGCCTCTTCGAAGGGTAGAAGATCGGTTTTTTCTTCAAAGATGGTGATGCCTCGATGGAATTGCGAATTGTCTGGATCTTCAAAGTGGATGGTGGAGATTTGGATACGGTTGTGGACTTCAACCAGAAAGGCGCGCTGCAATGTCGGCGTGATGGCTGGAAGTTGCGCCGTGGCAGGCAGAATACCACACATTTTGATCAGCACGGTGTTGGCAAAACAGGCAACCGTGCTCGTATGCGCCCGCGTGGCTGCATCCAGTTCGCTCATCACAGCTTCGGACAGTAGCTCAGCCGCGTGATTGTTGTTTTCAGCAGCGTAGATGACTGCCCTCGCTCCCTTGCCCCCCAGCTTCTGCACGATGGCCTGCGCCAACAAGCGGTGAATGCTTCCAGGTGCATCCGACTCATAAAAGTTGACACTCGGCACTGCCGTGGCGATCTCCTGAGCAGCAACTAGGGCTTCGATTAACTTTTCTCGATCTGCTGCCGTAGCAGGATTGTAAATCTCAATCGGACCAACCCGCACCGTTTCGACGCGGTCAGCATGGGCGAGGTTGAGCATGTAGAATCCCTGATTGGCACGCACTGCGTCAACCACTTCCTGCATCACTTCGGCCACGATCAAGCGCCCAAAGTTGCCGGAACGCCACGCCTCGTACAAGAACAAACCCGCCTGGATAGCACCGAAGCCAAAGCCGACAAAAGTTTGGGGATTTTTCTGGTTTTCTGACATTTTGCTACACCTACTCCTTCACGACACACACCTTGCTGCTCATCTGTCCCCGGGCATGACGATCTCCGTAATCCAAGGTTCTAGCGCATCTCCTGCCCGCCAGTCACATTGATTGCCTGACCGGTCATGTAGCTTGACTGATCGGAGGCGAGGAAGGTAACCACGTTGCAAACATCTTCATAGGTGCAGGGACGCTTCATCGGCACCTGGTCGATATATTTCTGACGCACTGCCTCTTCACTGATGCCTTGATTCTGCGCATACTGTTTGAAAAGCGAGTCTTTCCAGAGTGGAGAGTCAAGCAGGTTGCCAGGGCAGATGGAGTTGCAACGCACGCCAAACTCCGCTGTCTCCAAGGCAACGCTCTGTGTCAGTCCGATCCCGCCAAATTTGCTGGCGGCGTAGGCAGAGTTCTTGAAGCTCCCTTTTTTGCCGCTCTTGGAATTGATCTGGACGATGCTGCCGCTGCGCTGTGCCTTCATGACCGGCACGACATGTTTGATGCAGAGAAAGTAGCCGATCAGATTGACGTTGACCACCGCCTGAAACTTGGACAGATCGAACTCCTCCACCGGCCCCGACAGCACAATGCCCGCATTCGAGACCAAAATATCGATCCGCCCAAACTGTCCGACTGTCCGGCTGACCAACTCTCCCACTTGACCTTCATTCGTCACATCACAGGCCAGAGCCAACGTCTTGCGCCCCGTCACCGAGGTCACTTCCTCAGCCACACGCTGAGCATTTTCCAACTTGATATCGGCAATCACAACATGTGCCCCTTCTTGCGCCAGACGAGCACAGATTGCCGCCCCCAATCCTTGTCCACCACCAGTGACGATGGCAATTCGATCATTCAATGTTTGCATTGGTACTTAAATCCTCTAATTACAAACAATAGAAGCAGCTTATCGTAGGCTGCTTCTATTGTTATCAAACATTACGAAATTGGTAAAGCAATTGGTCAATTCTACAACATCACCCGCAGCAATTCCTCTTCTGCAGCATTTGTCCAACTACCGTCGCTTTCCAACTTGGCATAAACCGAAGGCAGTTTCTCCTTCAACGCTTCAATGGTCGTCAGCGGCATACTGATCATCGGGTAGATCACGACTTTGCCAGGGAAGGTGCCTTTGGCAACTGCCTGCAGACCATCTGGTACGCCTTCTAAACCGGCAATGGCCACAACGGAACGATTGGTCTCCAGTTGTTTGCTTTCAGTCAAATTGAGCATGTGCCGCAAATCATCGATCGACGAGCCGCTGATACCCGTGTAGCGGACACCTTTGGCTACGACCAGGTTCAGATCAAAGCCAGCCATCGTTCCACGCGGCAGACCGGCAAAGACATTGACCGTGCAGCCTTCTGCCATCACCACTTCGCCCTCTTCGGCAGCCGTAGCGCTGGCAGCGATTACGACTACGTCATCAAAGCCCTTGCCATCGGTCTCTTGTTTCAATCGTTCGAGCAAAGCTGCGTCGCTCTCAAATTGGTCACGCGAGAGGCAGACTAATTCAACGCCGTGCTTTTGGGCGGCTGGAGTTAATTTTTCCTCCAACACGGCCATGCGCGGGCGGTTAAGATTGGTCGCCACAATCTTGCGTGGACCGCCTGGCATTTCAATGGCGCGCTGCACATGCATCTGCCCCATCGGTCCAGCCGCACCGAGCGCCCACATCACGCCCTGGGGTTGCAACTGCGTGCGGAAGGGTTCGTAGGCGGCAGAGATTTCGTTGCTGGCGGCACCGCTCAGCCCCAAACGATCATAATGTAGCCGTCCGATGTCGAGTTGCACTGAGCGGGTAACCGGCTCTTGACTGATCACAGCAAAGTGACCGCCGTAAGCCAAGCGTGCAAACATGCGTTCGATCAGGCCGGCATCGTTGCCCAGAATGACGATGTCGTCGTATTTGCGGCCATCATCCTGCACAATGGCGACGCTATGACGCTTTGCCCAGTCGCTGAGATAGGCGGCAGCGCCTGCATCAGCGACATCAATGACTATACTGCCTGGCTTCCAGGTAGCGGCGTTGCCCAAACGGACCTCAGCACCATTGCCACCGATGTAGAGTTTGCCGCCTTCCTTCCATGCCGTACGATAGGAGACCGTGTACGATGCTTCGACACAGGCCCACGGCTCGTTAAGGGCCGCTTCGGCATAGCCAGTGCTCTGTTTTACAGGCAGCAAGTAATTGCCGCCGTCGCCCTTAAGCACCCGCTCGTCGATAATGTTGTACTGTTGAAAGCCACCGCGCAGTTCATAACCATAGGCGGTGCCAATTCCCTTGTAGAAGATATCGGCCTGGATGATAAAACGATCGCCGGGATGGTACTCCTTCTGCAGGTTGGCACCGGCCTTGACCACAGTCAGCGCCACCTCGTGGCCGAGCACGACTGGGTCTTCGCTCATCGTTTTGCGAATGCGTGGGTGATTCTGCCCCGCCTTGATCACCTTGATGTCGGAGAAGCAAATGCCCACCGCATCGTGACGCACCAATAGTTCATCGGGGCCGGGTTCGGGCATGATCACGTCGATCATGTGACCGTCTCGGCCCAGGCTTTCAAAACCTGCACCATAGAGCGGCCAGAGGCGGTTGGCCGTGGGGAGTGAGGAGTCGGCTTGTTTGAAGTCGGTGAGTTTATCGCTCATGCGCAATTCCTTGTCTTGATACATTTATTCTTGTAAGGCCCAAATGTGCAGCAACCCGCTGGGTTAATTCTTCAATCGATTCCGCGCCATCCACTATGATGACCGGATAGCCAAACTTGCGAGCTTGCTCGGCAACCCAGTCGGCAAACCGACTATCACGCTCCATCCAGTTTTCAAATGCTTGTTCAGGATCATCACATTGCTGCAAAATGCCTTTGATCCACGTTCGCTGGCTGTAATAGTTACGCTGAAACTCGGCAGTCGGCACGAGCCAGATGGCTTGATTGATGGGCACACCCATTTCGCCAAGACGTTCCGGTATCAACGCCGAACCTTCAACGAGTAAGGGAGCATCCACTGCAAACGATACCAGGTCTTCCAGCACCAGGGTCATGTGCTCATCATAACAGGTGATCACTTCCTGCAACAGTTGCTCTGGTGGCTTCGTCCAACGCTGATTCCAGCTTGCAGCCAACCAACGGGTTAGTGCAGGCTGACGAATTGGGGTCTAGGTGCTGTGCGTGGCGGTTAAAGTGATCATCGACATGATAGGTAGTCAAGCCAAACTGCGCTGCCAACAAATTGGTGACGGAGCTCTTTCCCGCACAAGGTGAGCCGCCGATCCAGTAACAAAGATAACTGAAATCAGTGAGTTTATTGCTCATGCTTGATTTCTTATGGGGAATTGCCATTAAGCATATTCAGCTACTGGCTTTTGAACAGATTGATGAGAAGGCAATAACTTGGGACTAAGCGCGTGAACTACTTCAATTCCATCATCTAGTTCATCCCACCAAATTGCGTATCCATATGGCTCAATCGTCCACTTGGCCCGCTGTGCAATAGTTGCATTTGCAAACCAACTCAGCCACTTAATTTTACGGAAGGGAAGACCAATCTGGCGACCATCATTCAGTTCGATGAAGAGCATATCGTCATCGAACTTTACATTAACCGCTGCAACCTCTTCCTCACTCGATTTATCAATTCCGTTAGTTTCTGTGAAAGTGTTCATTCCACATCTCCAGTAACTCTGCCAGATGCTCATCTGTAATCCGAAGAATTCGATTCAATTCTGGATTGCTATAGCCGCGATTATATTGTACATAGAGCGTCTGTAACCAAATCTTGGCGACGTTACCACTACGCTTCACATGTACATGAGGTGGTTCACCTTCATCGGATGAAAAAAATTGAAACAGATAACCATCGATTTTTCTTGAAGGCATCGTTGACTACAACTTTCACAACAAGATTTTCCTAATCACATCTTCTGGCCGCATACTCGCCGAAACACCAGCAAGTTTCTGGCGACCCGCTTCTCCTGGTGGTACAGCTTTCCCTACGGTCATGTAGAACTCGTTGCGCTCTTTACGCGAGGACATCGCCGATTGGGACCAGGCACTTTGATAACCCATGTCGCAATGGCGCTGCATAACTGTATGCCCGTAAATAAAATAAGCACCATCCAGGAAATCCTGGCGCACGGGGGCGATTTCGGGTACGTCGAAGTCGTCCATGAGCTTGTTGCCGGGGCTGTTCATTTCAGTGCCGATGTTGAGCAGCAAATCGAGATCGCGGCACATTTGCACGTAGTCGTAGAGTTTTTGTAGCTTGAGTGCCTTTTGCGCCGGGTCTTTGAGATTCCAGTTGCGGTCGGGCACGATGTTGGCGACTACGACACCATTGGCGATCAGCGTGGTCAGCAACTCTTCCATCGCCTGTTCGCCGTTGAGGGTGCCATCCAAAAAGCCGTGACAGGGCAGCGCACCACAGCCGACGATCAGCTTGTTCACCGTTTGCAGATCGGGGAAAGAATCGAAGGAAGGCTGGACATAGCCAACGCCCCCTTTTTTCATCAGCTTGGAGCGCACCGTGTTCTGCAAGCCGGGCAAGTCCTTCATCAGCTTTTCCATCTCGGCTTTGGTCATGCCCAGACGATCAGCCCAGAAATTGGCCAGCGCATCCCCTTGATAGACACGCTCGGCGGCCTGGAGATAGGCAACGATCATGTGACGTTCGGTGGCATTGCCACTGGGTGTGAGGGGCAGCACGTCCTGATCATAGTCGATCTGCACCGTGCCAAGGTGAGCATTGACCCGTTCCATCACGCCTAGATTGCGTTGGCGAGCGCGGGCGCGCATGTCAGCCAGGATCGGTGCAGCCTCAGGGGCTGGCGTGCTGGAAGTAAAACCGAGACCAATGTGATACATAATACCAGGTTCGCCGGGCGAATTGGTCTCACGGGTGGAAAATTCAGGGAAATAGACACGGGTTTCGATGCCGCAACTGCCACGCACGTCAGCCGCATCACAACTTGCCAGGAATTCATCGACGCCATCAAGCACGTCAAAGTCGATCAAACCCATCAGTGGCCAGCCCCGCTCATAAGCCAGCCAAGCCAGCCCGGTTGGCGAATAGCCATAGGCGTTGAAGGAGTAAAAGGTGTGGCAGTGCATGTTGGCAACTTCTTGCTGAGGCACGCCCTTGGAGAATTGCGCAAGCAATTGGGCCAGCGCATTTTTGCGTACTTGTTTATCAAACGAATTGAGATTGGATTCGAGAGTCGTCACGGTAATCAACCTTGTATGTTGTACGTTGATTATGAGATTAGGAGATTGGAGATTGGGAGATTGAATAAACACAATCTCCCAATCTCCTAATCTCCAATCTCGAAATTTTTATAGGACTGCAATTTTTATTATACCACGCGCTTTTCATCAGCGAGGGCCAGAATCGCCTTTGCAGTAATATCATCAGTGCAGAGTACGCTCAGGTAACGCCCATGCAAAGCCCCCAGAATCGATTCCACTTTGGGCAGTCCACGCGCCACTGCAACGACGAGCGGAATGCGACGCAAATCTTCTAGTTCCACGCCGATGATACGTTCGTTGATCTCCAGGCCATCCGCTTCGCCACGGCTGTTGTAGAAGCGACCAGCAATTTCGCCCACAGCCCCTCGGTTGCGGAGATGAGCCAAATCGGCACGGGTGAGTAGACCGGCGCGCAAAAAGCTCGAAGCCTTTTCCTGCACGGCACCGATCCCCGTAATGGCTAATTTCACAGCCCGTGCCCGTATAATCCCTTCTCGAACCGTGGGCTCCGACATCAAGATTGATCGTACATGAGGCTGTTCGACCAGGACTGGGGCATGGAGATCATAGTGGCGTCCCCCCAATTTGGTGGCGACGATACGCGAGAGGTCGGGGCTATCGATATCCAAGGCACCGACCCCACCGAGCAAGGGCACCACATCAATTTGGTGTCCTACCTTATCAGGCAGGGCGCTCACCGCCGCATGAACTCCGGTCCCCCACGCAATGCCGATCGAGGCACCCGGCGAAAGGGTTCCGATCACGCCTTGCAAAAACATGGCCGCAATCGTGCCTGTAGAGCGCAACAGTTGCTGCTCGTCCGTTTCACGGCCCGTCTCTAACACGCGCGCATCGTGTAACCCGAAGTGCTCAACCAGTTGTTGTTCCAACTCAATGTTGCGCGGAGAAGGCATGTGAATGTGAATTTCCACAATGCCCCGGTCCTTTGCTTCCTGGAGTAGACGCGAAATCTTCGAAATGGATACCCCAAGACGCTTCGCAATCTGTGATTGATTTTGATCAAGCTTATAGTACAGACTGGCCACGGTGGCCAGCAGATCTTGACGTTCATCCATCGGAACAGCTCTTCCCTTTTACTGACCTGCATGCAACTGAACACCAGTTGCAGTTCGGCAATGAAGATATTTAATTAGAGACAAATTTAAGTGAGGATGCAAATTTTTGCAATTATAACATGGAATCTTTCCCGAGTCAAGCAAAAATTTTCATTCGCTTGCTTGACAAAGATCAAAAAACATGGTAACCTGAATGCAAATATTTTCCAACTTCGCTTAAATTTTCATAAGTCTTCACAAATGCAGTTTTGAAATTGCAGATCTCATATGATGCGACGTTCAATTGATGGCTTTGTGTTTGACCTAGACGGGACTGTCTACTTGGGTGAATCTGCCATCCCCGGCAGTGTAGAAGGAATCGCCGAGTTGCGCCGTCGCAACAAGCGTGTCCTCTTTGTCAGCAATAAGCCGCTCGAACCGCGTGAGAAGTATGCTGCAAAGCTCACGAAGCTTGGCATTCCAACCGAGCCGGACGATGTGATTACCTCTGCCTATGTCTTGGGTCATCACCTGGCGCACCATGAACCCGATCTAGCACTCTATGTGATCGGCGAAGAGGGTTTGCGACAGGAGCTGCGGGGGCATGGGTTGAATGTACTCAACGAGTTGGCGGACCAAGATCCGAAACAGGTTATCAATCCAGCCGGGATTGATGCCGTAGTTGTCGCCTTCGACCGCACGCTTGATTATCGCAAGCTCAACACTGCCTATCAAGCATTGATGCGTGGCGCAAAATTTTTCGCCACCAATGCCGACAAAATGTGTCCGATGCCGAGCGTAGACGGGCTACCTGCCGGCATTCCCGATGCCGGTGGCACGATTGCCGCACTGGAACACATGACGGGACGCAAATTGGAACTCTTGGCCGGCAAGCCTTCGACCCTCACCATGCAGGTAGCCATTGACAAGGTCGGCATCGCCCCCGAGCGGATGATGATGGTGGGAGATAGGCTTGAAACCGACATTTTTATGGGTCAACAGGCTGGTATGGCTACGGCAGTTACTCTGACCGGCGTTGCGACCCGCGCCGATGTCGCCCAGATGGAACGCCAGCCGGATTTTGTGATTAACAATCTGGGAGAGATTCCCGATCTAGTTGAATAGAGATTATGTAGGTAATCTCTAATACTGACACCAATCACATTAGTTTGAGCGATCGCCATGGCGCAACGCATCGCCGTGATGAACTTTGGCGCATTGCAACAGGTCGGCAGCTTTGACGAGATCTACAACCATCCAGTCAACGAGTTTGTGGCTGGCTTTATCGGCGAGCCACCAATGAACTTCCTAGCCTGCCGTCCGGTTGCCAACAATGGCGGCATGGAACTTGTTGCCGAAGATAATAGCTTCAAGGTCTCGCTGCCTGCTGAACTCGCCACCAATGTCACGTCCAAAAAGCCAGAAAAAGTCAATCTTGGCGTGCGTCCCATCCATATCAGCGTCGAGCGCACAGGCACAGCCAACGCACTTGAGCTGCCAGCCACGGTTCAAACCTACGAATCACTGGGCGAAGAGGGACAATTGGCCGCGCAAGTCGGCAAAAGTCAAGTGCTCGTTGTCACGCCGCCTGGTCTCGCGCTGAAACGGGGCAATAACATCACCTTGCACATGCGCACGGATCGCATTCATCTGTTTGATGGACAGAGTGGAAATGCGTTATGATTGTTGCCATCTTACACCAATTGCGGTTGTAAAAGCCATGAATTTTCCCCGCAAATATGGCTGAAATTCATGGCTTTTCAGAGGACAATTGGTATTATATGAAGATAGGGAGGGCAACATGAGCGCACAAACCATTACAGCACCGACTATCGAAACAACCGAACACCCTTATGTGGTACGTGTTCTTGGTGTAAATGGCGGCAGAGCAACCATTCTAGGAACAAGAATTTCTGTCCGCCAAATTGCGGAGCTTTACAAGTCAGGGGAGTTAGTCGAAGAGATTGTGCAATCGCACTCACAGTTGACCGCTGCGTCTGTCTTTGATGCACTCAGCTATTATTTGGATCATCAAGCCGAGATCGAGCAAGAGATATTAGAGAATCGATTAGAAACGTTGATCCAAAAACATGCACTACAAATTGATGATCGTGGATTCATCCAATTCACAAGTAAAGCGGCAGCGCAATAATGGCAGAATCGACGACTGAATCAACTGGTGATTTATTCATACATCTCTATCTTGACGAGGATGTGATCGAAGACCTGGCACCAGCACTACGTTGGCGCGGTTACATCACGCAAAGTACAGTCGAAGCAAAACGCACAGGTCTATCTGATGAATTGCAATTGGAATATGCGACTGCCCGCCGAATGGCGATCTTGACCTACAATGGCAGGGATTACCTGGAATTAGCAGAATTGTGGGCAAATTCAGGCCACGAACATGCTGGAATCATTATTTCACAGCAATTTCGACGTGAGCATTTTGACGATCTGCTTCGACAAGTTCTACGCCTTCTAGACAGTCTCAGTGCTGACGAACTCTACAATCAGGTAGTCTATCTTCAGCGCTTCAAACGTTGATGAATGATTTCCTGCTATGACTCAATACCTCCTTGGCATCGATGCCGGCACTTCGGTTATTAAGAGTGTAATTTTTGACCTCGATGGTCACGAACTCGTCACAGCCAGCCAGGAAACTACCCTCCTCCATCCCGACCCAGTTTCTACTGAACAGGATATGGTCGAAGTCTGGAACGCCGTATTGGCCACTGCCAAACGCGCCATCCAGCAATTCGGCAAACCCGAGCAGATCGCCGCCATTGGGGTCACGGGGCAGGGCGATGGCACATGGCTGATCGATGCGGAGGGTCAACCGGTACGTCCCGCCATTCTCTGGCTCGATGGTCGCACGGCTGACTTTGTGCGCCAGGGGCAACAAAATGGGTTGAGCAACGAGCTTTTCCGTATCACAGGCACGGCGCTCAATACCAGCAACCAAGCGGCTCATCTCCGTTGGCTACTCGACCACGAACCGCACTCACTCAAACGTGCCACAGCTGCGCTGCGCGCCAAAGATTGGATCTTCCTCAACTTTACTGGGGTTGTGAGCACGGACGAAACCGATGCCTCGCACACTTACTTTGCCACCACGGCCCGGCAGGTCGATCCCCGAGTGTTTGAGCTATTCGGGCTTGCGCCTTACGCACATCTGTTGCCAGAGGTGAAAGCCGCCTATCAGAATGTGGGGGAACTGCGTGCAACCGTTGCGGCAGAATTAGGTTTAGCGGTCGGAACGCCTGTGGTCGGTGGACCATTCGATGTGGTTGCCTCTGACTTGGGTGTGGGTATGCTTGCACCAGGAGATGCCTGCACGATTCTGGGTACAGCAGGAATTCATCAGTTGGTGCTGGACGGCAGCATAGCGGTTGATATGGGTTACACCATGTGTCATGCACCGGCGGATCGGCTACTCCGTCTGCTGCCAACGATGACGGGGACACTCAATTTGCAGTGGTTTGTCGATCAATTTTTCTCTCACGAACAGACGGTTGCCGAAGATGCGGGGCGGATCATTTGGGATGAAATTGAACTATTAGCAGCCGAAATCCCACCTGGTTCTTACGGTGTTATGTATCACCCCTACATCGATCCAGCGGGCGAACGAGCGCCCTTTGTCCGCCCAGAAGCACGCGCTCAGTTTACAGGGCTTACAGCACGTCATGGACGGTTGACGATGTTGCGTGCCGTCTATGAAGGAGTTGTGCTTTCGGCAATGGATTGTTACGATCGCTTGGGTGCGCCTGTCACTGCGCTCAAGCTAGCAGGAGGCGGCGCACGCAGCCAGCTTTGGTGCCAACTCTTTGCCGATGCCCTTGGCTGCGAAGTGCAAGTGACGGAAGGAACAGAATTCGGCGCAAAGGGCGCAGCAATCAACGCTGGAGTGGCAATTGGACTCTATGCCAGCTACGAAGCCGCCATTCTCCAGACTGTGCGCCCGGCGCGTTCATACCAACCAGATGGAAAGAATAGAGAGTTTTATCGCAAGTGGCTAAAAATCTATCGGCAAACCTACGAAGCAATGTTCCCAATTTGGCAGGAACGTTCCATGCTCAGTGGGGAGTAAACGGTTCAGCAAGTTGTGCGAATGTGATCAGTGTGCCAACCCCATCTGGACTAACTGTTGTCGCACGACCCGCAAAAACTCACCTGGCCGTTGAACAATAATCCTATTGTCTGAAAGGAGTCCGAGTGATTATTGATAGCATCCAGCCCAAGGACAAAGCTCTTACGCTCGCCACAAATGCCGAAATTGATTCCGTAGAGAACCATTATTGGTTTACCTTTCCCCGAGGTTATCGGGAGTACATCACAACGTTTGGCGAAGGAATACTGGATAGCTACATTCGGATCTATCCACCCTGGCGAATTGCACGGGAATTAGGAGATTGGCGTCGTCGGATATTTTACTACTGGTTTTGGGATCAAGGGCGAGAGATCTTACCTAAAGAACGAGCACTTGAATGTGTAATTCTGGGTGACACACTTGACGGTGACGAAATTGTGTTTCACCCAGCTCGCCCCGGTCAGCTTTTCTTGCTTCCTCACGGCAACGAGCAAATTTATGCGATTGGAAAGGACATTTTCGATGCACTTGAGTGGCTCTGTACTTCAGGAGAAATCACTGAACCACTTAAAGAACGAGATTTTGAGCCTTTTGATAGCCGTTCGCAAACAACGCCAGAAGGTATTACAGCAAAGAAAATTGCTGATCCGAGTGGGGAAACACTGGACGAAATCTTAGAAACTGCCCAACGATGGTCGGAAAGACACCCATCAAAAATTCAAATCGAACAAATTTTGAAGCAATTGCGCCTCGAAGGTAAGGAATTGAAGTTGCTCCACGAAGGTGTTTTTTGGAAAACCACTTCCCCTTTTGCTTTGGGATATAATGCTGTCTATCATATCTTTGATTCTCAAAGTGGGGTGGAACTTGGAACATTCACTTTTAATAAGGATGGTACAGGTTCATATGGATCTAATTTCTCGCCAAACAAAGAAAATATGGCTAAGTTGCAGAAGTAATACTTAACTCGTTCCCAGACTGGAGTATAGAAACCAGAAACGAAAAAATATGAAAATCGCAATCATCGGCGACCTTTTTGTTCGCACCAGTTTTTATGAAGAGTACGTTCGCCAACATGTCGGTCCGCTCGTCGACTCACTCGACATCGTCACAGCCGAAAATGATTGGCCCGGCACTCCGTTACAACACAATGCCGAAGTCAAGGAATTTGTCGGCACCCCCCAGTCGGTGATCGAGCTTGCCCATGACGCCGAGGCACTGTTGGTACACACTGCCCCCGTCACCCAAGCTGTGATCGACGGTTGCCCCAAGTTACGTCTGATCGGCTGCTGTCGAGGCGGACCGGTCAACATCAACGTGGCCGCTGCCACGCAACGGGGCATCAAAGTGGTCAACGCTCCCGCCCGCAATGCTCAGGCCGTGATGGAATTCACCGTTGGCCTGATCCTGACCGAGTATCGTGGCATTGCCCGTGCCCACAAAGCGCTTTCCAGCGGCATCTGGCAGGGTGAACTCTACCGCTACGACCGGGCTGGACGCGAGCTGCGTGGTCAAACCATCGGATTGATCGGCTTCGGTGCGATTGCGCAGGGACTTGTGCCCTACCTCAAACCCTTTGGCATGATCATCCAGGCCTTTGATCCCTACACACCGCAGACTCGTTTCGACGAACTTGGCGTGACCAAGGTCGAGCTGCCCGAACTGCTGCGCAGCTCCGACATCATCAGCATCCACGCCCGTGTCACCAAAGAGACCACCGGCATGATGGGTCGTGACCAGTTCGCCCTGATGAAGCCGGGTTCGTACTTTATCAACACCGCCCGCGGCCCGTTGGTAGACTACGACGCGCTCTACGACGCCCTCGCCAGTGGTCATCTCGGCGGTGCCGGACTCGACACCTTTTCAATCGAACCGCCGCCCGCCGATTGGCCCTTGCTCAGTCTGCCCAACGTCACCCTCACCCCGCACATCGCCGGCTGTTCGCGTGAATCCGCCGAGCGAGGTGCCGAAAGCATAGCAATCGACCTGGCCAACTTCCTGGCGGGGCGAACGATTAAGTATGCAGCGAACTAAAATCTCCCAGTCTCCTAATCTCCTAATCGCCCAAGAGATTAAGAGATTAGGAGATTAGGAGATTGGTTTCGTCCTATGAAAGATCTTCTCGTCGGTATCGACATCGGCACGACCAGCACCAAGGCCATCGTCTGTGATGCGCAGGGAACGGTGCTTGCAGAGGCAAGTCAGGAATATCCTACCCACTATCCGCACCCAAACTGGGCCGAACAAGACCCGGAGGATTGGTGGCGAGCTACCTGTTTTGTGTTGCGTGAGATTTTTGGCAAGCAGGGAGTCGATGCGCAACGGATTGCCGGGATCAGCGTTTCAGCCCAGGCACCGACGGTTGTGGCGGTGGACAGTTCCGGTCGCCCGCTGACGATGGCACAGTTGTGGCTGGATCGACGGAGCGACGCCGAATGCGCCTGGTTGGCCGAAACGATTGGCGAAGAAGCAATTGCCTCAATCAACGGTGGCCGCATTGACCCATACTATTTTGCCCCCAAACTCCTTTGGAGCAAACGCCACGACTTCAGTAATTACCAAATTACCAATACCTTTCTGCTCTGCAACGGCTACATCGTCCACAAACTGACCAATGCCTTCTCGCTCGACCTCTCGCAAGGCCCGCTAAGCCTCTGTTTCGATTCGGTCAATCTGCGCTGGTCGGAGAAGTTGTTGGAGCAGATGGGTCTGGACGCTGCCAAACTGCCGCCGATCCATCCTTGCAGCGAAATCGTTGGCGAGGTGACATCTGAAGCAGCCGCCGCCACAGGTCTATTGGCAGGCACACCAGTTGTGGCTGGCGCCTGTGATGGCACTGCCGCCGCGCTCGAAGCAGGCATCGTTGATGTCGGCGACGCCGTCGAAATGACCGGTCAATCAACCGTCCTGCTGATCAGCAGCGAACGTCCCTATCTCGGCAATCTGCTCATCCCCCTCGTCCACGCCGTGCCCGGACGTTACCTTACCATCGGCGCTACAGTGGCAAGCGGCGGGGCGTTGAGGTGGTTTCGCGACACGTTGTGGCACTCTCCCAATACCCCAATACCCCAATTACCTAGTTCCGAAGAAAACAAGGGCACTGGTAATTCGGTAATTCGTAATCCCTTCGACCAAATGACCGCCCTGGCCGCAACCAGCCCGATTGGGGCAAACCGGTTGATCTTTTTGCCCTATCTCTATGGGGAGCGTTCACCGATTTGGGATAGCGATGCACGGGGTGTTTTCTTTGGCCTCTCGTTGGCAACGACACAGGCGGATATGATCCGGGCGGTGATGGAGGGAGCAGCCTTTGCACTGCGCCACAATGTTGAGGCGGCGGCGGCAGGTGGGTTTCCGCTTAAGTCATTGGGCTGTGTCGGCGGTGGGGCCAAGAGCGCTCTCTGGAACCAGATCAAAGCCGACGTGCTCAACCGCCCACTCACCTTGCCCAAGGTCGGTGTCGGCGCGCCACTGGGTGATGCGATGATTGCGGCAGCGGGTGTAGGGTTGTATCCAAGTGTGGAGGCAGCGGTTCAGGCGATGGTGAGTCGGGGTGAGACATACTGGCCGAATGCGGAGGCGGTGGAGAAGTATGAGAAGTTGTATCAGGTGTACGTGGGGTTGTATCCGGCGTTGAGAGAGAGTTTTGGCGGGTTAGCAGTATTCAGTTGAGTAATTCTATGAACGATGTTATCGAAGTAATAAAAAAATTTCATAATTACACTCTTGTTAACCCTCAAGAAATCAATACAAGTGAGTTGTACCATTCCTTATCGTTAACTGATAAGAGGCAGCTTGTTCTGTACGCAATAGACAAATTCAAAATGGGACAAACCTCTGATGCCGAAATTCTCCTCACCCATTTGGCTTGCCTAACAGAGAATGGCTTAACAGAATTTCATGAAGAGTTGGTTGACTCTGGAATTCTCTACCCTGGGGTTATCTATCACAATGCCTCAACCAAAATCAGTCAAAAGCTAATTTCGCTGCTGCAATCTGAAAAATTTCCTACAGAAATCAGCAATTTACTATTAGCACTTGCATGGATTGGAGACCAATATGCATTAGATGCCTTTACGTTTTGGGAAAAAAATCCGCCTCATTGGGCAAACAAACTCAGCATTCCATTGAAAGCTTACACTCATTCGGCTGGCTGGGAGATGACAAGTCAAGGTTCTCGACGCCCTCTTACCTTTAAAAAATGTTTTCCGTTAGTAGTACCTACTCCAAACAACTTAAACATAAATTCTGCTGCTAAATTAAACACTTCTCATGCCGAAACCTGTAGATGGTGCAAGCATGAATTGGCGACATTGTTTGACATTGATTTAAATAGTCCACAGCTTAGCTTTATAGTTGGGAGCGGAGAGCGATTACGGATCGCCACTTGTTATGTATGTTCTTGCTATGGACCTATTTTTACTGAAGTTGATTGGCATGGGAATTCGGTTTGGAGTGAGCAAAACCAATTGCCCGCTTATTTACCTAGAAATACAGATCCAATCTCCTTACCCATAGAACCTTTAGTGTTGAGTGAAAATACAAGAAGCGAATATGAGGCCGCCGATCAATTTATGAGAGTAAGATTTTCTCAACTCGGTGGATTCCCAACTTGGATTCAAGATGCCGAATATCCTGTTTGCGTAAAATGTGACCATACCATGCAGTTTATAGGGCAACTCAGCATGGAAGATATAAATGAGTATGATGAAGGCACTTACTATGCATTTATTTGTATAGAATGTGGTATAGCTTGTACGAATTACCAGCAGTCATAGTAAGGCGCAGCTTTTGAACAAAGAAATAGTGCACATAATTTTGGACTGTAAAGTAAGTAGTATACGTTAAGCGATTATTAGCTCGTATTTGTCGAACTATTGAAGTCATTAAAATCATGCCCAAACATCCACTTGCCGAAGTCTTTGGCTATCCACCCGACAATTTTAGTTCCGAAGCTGTGCGTGCCCGTCGGTTACGACTTTGTCCCTATAACAACCGTGTACCCTCTTGTACAAAGGACAAAGCGAGTGATCCGCTGGGCGTTTGCACAATCCATGATGGCGATAGCTTAGCGATCACTTGCCCTGTGCGTTTTCGTCAGGATTGGTGGATTGCTGAACATGCGGCAGACTTTTTCTTTCCGTCACACTTGCATTGGACAACATTGACCGAAGTACGTCTGGAAGATAAATACGGCAAATCGGCAGGGAATATCGACGTTGTGCTTGTGGCATATGACGACCATGCAAGAATAGTAGATTTTGGAGCATTAGAGGTGCAGGCTGTCTATATTTCGGGTAATATTCGACAACCATTTGAGCGCTACATCAAAGATCCTGAACAGATTGATAATCTTGATTGGTCCAAACATAAACTCTTTCCACGAGCCGATTATCTTTCCTCCTCACGTAAGCGCCTAGCCCCACAACTGATTTACAAGGGTGGCATCTTAAATTCGTGGCGAAAGAAACAAGCGATTGCTCTTCACAGCAGTTTTTACGAAACTCTCCCAGATTTACCCAGAGTGCCCTACCAGCAGGCAGATATAGCATGGCTGATCTATGATCTACAGCACGATCACGAACGCCAACAGTACAAACTAGCGCTTAAAGAAACCGTATATACTGCTTTTAAACCTGCTCTTGACAAAATTACCTTAGCTGAACCAGGAGAATTACAACTGTTTGTCGATCACTTGCAGAGTAAACTCGATGAAAAGCTGGATGAAGGAAATCCACCCGACGCTCCACCACTTAATGAATTACTAACATCCTAATGCAAAGAGCAACCCAGTTATCCTTTCTTGAGCCTGTTCAAGAAAAACCATCCATTGTTAACGTGGCCTCCGTCCCTCAGCGTAGCCTCTTCCGCTACCCTGGAGGCAAGACTTGGCTCGTACCCTATATTCGACGTTGGCTTACCAGCCAACCAGTACCTTTAAACAAGTTCTTTGAACCGTTTGCAGGCGGGGCAATTGTTGGATTAACTGTTGCCTTTGAGAAACTGGCATCTCATGTGACGTTGGTAGAATTGGATGAGCAAGTAGCAGCCGTTTGGCAAACCATACTCCGTGGCGAAGCGGAATGGTTAGCCCAGCGTATTATTTCCTTTGAGATGTCACCGGAACGGGTTGATGAGGAATTAGCAAAATCAGCAGAAAGTACTGACGAATTGGCTTTTCAGACAATTCTTAAAAATCGAGTCAATCGAGGTGGGATTCTTGCTCCAGGTGCAGGGAAAGTGAAACAAGGTGAAAATGGCAAAGGATTGGCTTCACGCTGGTATCCGAGCACACTGAGACAACGCATTCTTGATATTATTGCTATTCGAGAGCGCATTTCCTTTTTGCAGGCGGATGGTATTTCAGTAATTGAACAGCATGTGCAACAGCCCGCTACCGCTTTCTTTATCGATCCGCCTTATACCGCAGGCGGAAAACGGGCGGGCAGTCGGTTGTATCGCTATTCGGAGATAGATCATCAAAAGCTATTTCACGTGGTGAGCGAGGTCAAAGGTGATTTTTTAATGACCTACGATGATGCGCCTGAAGTGCGTGCGTTGGCACGGCAATACAATTTCGACACGCAACTTGTTCCCATGAAAAGCACCCACCATGCCGAAATGTTTGAATTGCTGATCGGGCGTAACCTGGACTGGGCACGATGAAACTCATCACTTGGAACTGCCAAGGGGCCTTCCGCCGTAAGGCCCAACTGATCTCGCAAATGGCCCCGGACATAGCCGTGATCCAAGAGTGCGAAAGCCCGGCCAAGTTGCGTTGGGCGAAGGACGTAACGCAGCCCAACGACTATCTCTGGTACGGGCTCAATCCCTCAAAAGGGATCGGCATCTTTTCTTGGACAGACTGGACCTTTGCGGTTGATCCTTGCCATGATGCGGAGATTCACCATGGCGTGCCGATTGTGGCGAGGCGGGGTGAGGAGCTACTGCATCTGGTGGCGATTTGGGCATCAGGCCACAAACAGAAAGAACTGAGCTACGTCGGCCAAGTTTACCGTGCGGTGGAAACGTATCGAGACTTTATTCGTGAGCGCCCAACCTTTGTCATTGGCGATTGGAACAGCAACGCCATCTGGGATCGCGAGCGACGGGTGAGCAATCACAGCAATGTGATCAAGAAACTGGCCGAGGCAGGTCTGGTCAGCCTTTATCACGAACACTTTGGCGAGGCGCACGGCAGAGAATCACAGATGACTTTCTGGTGGCATCGTGACCAAAGCAAAGGCTACCATCTCGACTATTGTGTGGCACCGCAGGAGTGGTTGCCCCGACTCAAATCGCTGCACGTTGGCGACTATGAAACGTGGCGAGGCTGGAGTGATCATAGTCCGGTTATGGTTGATATTGAGTGAAGTCCCGATTTTATGAGCAGCCAAAAACTATTTTGTTACGTCGATGAAACAGGACAGGATACAAAGGGCCAATTGTTTATTGTTTCAGTAGTGATTGCACAAGAAGATCGCGAGCAACTGATTGAAACTGTAGAGGCTCTTGAGCAGATGACCGGTAAGAAGTCGACGAAATGGCACAAGACTGAGAAGTCAATCAAGGCAAGTTTCATTGAACAGCTTTTTCACGATGAACGCTTTAAGGGAACAATATTCTGCTCAAGCTATAAAGATGCGAGTGCTTATCAAGAATTAACAGTGTTAACAATAGCCACAGCCATCCATGCCGTGAAACCGCGTGAAAAATACAAAGCCTCAATCTTCATCGATGGTCTACAAAAGTCAGAAATCATTGTTGTCGGTGCCAAACTCAGAAAAATAGGGGTGCATACAGAAAAAGTCAGAGGCGTGCGCGATGAAAGTCATGCATTGATCCGTTTGGCAGATGCCATTGCTGGTTTTATACGAGAATGTAACGACGGTTTGGGGTATGCAAGTTCACTTTATGAGCTTGGCATCAAGAATAAGATTCTGATTGAGGTTTAGCATGAGAGGTACAATGACAGGGTATAAAAAAACCCACTTGGCAAATGCCAGAGGTGGGAGCAATCTAGCTTCAAATGTCGCCAAGGCACATTTAAAGCACCCGCCCATACGGGAAGTATTCGATTGTGATTTGAATTCATTATAGCACATCTATCAGATTTTTCAAGATAAAGATTAGTCCCCAACTTTAACTTATTGAGAGGTTTTTATGACAAAACATCAAGCGCCCTATGTCATGGGCATCGACGCTGGCACCGAGGCACTCAAGGCGGCCCTCTATGATTTGAAGGGCAACCAGGTGGCTGCAGGCGTGCGTCCTTACAAAACTCACTTTCCTCGTCCTGGTTGGGCGGAGCAAGATCCCAAAGATTGGTGGAACAGCCTGGTCGGCGCCGTGCGTGACTGCATTGCCAATGCTGGCGTGCCGGTCGAGGAGATCATCGGCGTTAGTGCCGACGGCACGACCTGTACAATGATGCCGATGACGAGCAGCGGACAAGAACTGCGCCGCTGTCTGCTCTGGATGGATGTACGCTCGACCGAGCAAGCCCAGCGCATCTTCAACACGGGCCATCTAGCCCTGCGCTATTCGATGGCTGGGCTAAGCGCCGAATGGATGCCACCCAAGATGCTCTGGTTCAAGGAGAACGAGCCGAATCTGTGGGAAGCAGCCGATACCATCATTGAATACACCGATTGGATGGCCTACAAGCTGACCGGACGCTTCACGCTCAACATCAACACAATCGCCCAACGCTGGTTCTACCATACTCCAAGCGGCGGCTGGAATCATGATTTCTACGAAACCATCGGCTTGGGTGGCATTGTCGACAAGTTTCCCAAGGACATTTTGCGTATCGGCGAAGTGGTGGGCGGCATCAGTAAAGAAGCAGCCGCGGCAACTGGTCTGAAAGAAGGCACACCCGTGGCAACCGGTGGTGGCGACGCCTTTATCGGCCTCTTTGGCCAAGGGGTAACCCAACCCGGCGACATGGGCATCATCATGGGCTCCAGCAACGTGATGTCGGCACTTTCGACCACCGAATCGCACGCCAAGGGCATCTTCGGCAGCTATCCCGATGCGTTGCTGCCTGGCCTCAACCTGGTGGAGGGTGGACAGGTCTCCACTGGCTCGATCCTCTCCTGGTTCAAGCGCCATTTTATGGCCGAAGCCGAACAGGAAGCCAAGGCCAAGGGCGTCTCGGTTTATAAGATTCTGGACGAAGAAGCTGCTGCTGTTCCGCCTGGTTCCGAAGGATTGATCGTGCTCGATTATTTCCAGGGCAACCGCACGCCGCACACCGATTCTCTGGCGCGCGGCGCGATCTGGGGGCTTTCGCTCAACCACGGACGAGGACACGTCTTCCGTGCGTTGATGGAAGGTATCGCTTATGGCACGCAGGACATTCTGCAAACCTTCGCCAAACAAGGCTTCAACGTCGAGCGTATCTTTGCCAGTGGTGGAGCGACACGCAGTCCGCTCTTCATGCAGATCTACGCCGATGTGACCGGGCAGTCGATCTACATTCCCAAAGACCCCGAAGCGAGCGTACTCGGTTCGGCCATCGTCGCCGCTGTCGGTGCCGGAGCTTACCCCGACTTCGCCACTGCCTCACAGAACATGGTCACCATCAGCGGCAAAATCACCCCCGACCTGCAAAAACACGAACAATACCAATATTTCTTCAACAAATATCAAGAAAGTTACCCTGCATTAAAGACGATGATGCAGGAGATGAGTAGAAAGGTGGCGGGATAAATTGTGAATTGTGAATTGCAAGTTGCGAGTTTATGATTCGCAATTCACAATTCGCAATTCGCAACCCATAGTTTTATGTCTCAAGACGGTGTAATCAAATTTCAACTGCAACACACGCCAACCGCTGCCTTGCCCTGGGGACAGTTGGCGGAACTCAACGCCTGGCGCAAAATTCTGGTGATGCTCGAATGTATCGGACAGACGCCCAAACGCTATAGCAACTATGGCTTTGGCAACATCAGCACGCGCATTGGGGATGACGACTGTGCGCCCAATCAGCGCTGTTTTGCCATCACCGGCACGCAGACCGGCGGCATTGCCGATCTCACAGCCGAACATTATGCCCTCGTCAAGGAATGTTTGCCTGCACAGAATAAAATTATTTCGGAAGGCCCCTTCAAACCCTCTTCCGAGTCGATGACGCATGGCGAGATCTACGCCATCGACAAGCACATTCGCTGGGTGATGCATGAACATTGTGTGCCGATCTGGCGCAATGCCGAACAGTTGGGTATTCCGATGACCCGTGACGGCGTCTCCTACGGCAGCCCGGAAATGACCGACGAAGTGCGGCGGCTTTTCCGCGACACCGCTGTACCTATGATCAAAATTTTCGGCATGGCAGGCCACGAAGATGGTATCATTACCTTTGGAAGCACGGCGGAAGAGGCCGGGCAGGTATTGTTAGAGTGGTTAGCAAAGGCGTTGTCAATCTCCTAATCTCCCAATCTTCCGATCTATGCACAGAGATCGGGAGATTGAAAGAGTGGGTTTGTTTCAAGATAACTACAAGCCACCCCACCCTAGCCCTCCCCTGCAGTGGGGAGGGGACTGTAAAGGGACAGATTCAGTTTTTTTCTACTGTCCACCAAACCAAATCTATCCTGTGACAGTTCCCTCCCTTAGCAGGGGAGGGTTAGGGTGGGGTTGATAGTTACGTTTCAAGGAAAAACTATGTCCAAAATCCGACCGCAGTTGGTGACCATTGATCAAGATGCGATCAACCATCTGCTCACGTTTTGTAAAGAGAACCAATTACACGATCTTTTGGTCGTTTCCGATCGCAATACCCGGCGCGTGTTGGGGCAACGGGTGGAAGAAGCGCTGAAGGGGGCTGACTTCGACGTCAAAAGTGCCTTCTTTGACGAGGATGAACCCGTTGCCGACGGCGAACATGTGATGCATGTGCTGCTCGCCTGTGACCGCAAACCGCGCACCTTTATTGCCATCGGCGGCGGAACGATTACGGACATTACCCGTGTGGTCAGCCATCGCACCCGTTGCGAGTTTATCTCGATGCCCACGGCCCCTTCGGTCGATGCCTATGCCTCGATCGGTGCGCCGTTGATCATCAATGGCGTCAAGATCAGCATCTGGGCCCACGCTCCGATTGCCATCATCGCCGACATCGACGTGCTTTGCAACTCACCGCGCGCCATGATTGCGGCTGGCTTTGGCGACATGATCGCCAAGTTCACCTCTGTGGCCGATTTCCGGCTGGGCGCGCTGGTGTGGAATGAGCCCTTCGACCCGGAGATTGCCGACCGCATGGCGCAGACGGCGATCATCAGCGCACAAAATGCCGAAAAGATCGGCAGTGGCAGCGCCGAAGGCGTGAAGGCGCTATTGGAGCAACTGATCGAATCAGGCTATATCATGCTCGACTTTGGCAATTCACGCCCCGCCTCGGGAACTGAGCATCATTACTCGCATCTCTGGGAGATGAAGCTCTTGCAGGAAGGGCGACACGGTATTTTACACGGTGCTAAGACCGGTTTTGCGACCACCTTGGGCGCACAAATGTATGAAACTGTGCGCAATATGAGCCGCAGCGAAGCCTCCGACCGCCTGGAAGCCTCCAACTTACCCAATCGAGATGCCGAGATTGCCAAAATCCGCACGGTCTATGGGCAGTTGGCGGATGAGGTGATTGCTACACACAAAGGCTTCATC
Source organism: Caldilineaceae bacterium (assembly GCA_046328715.1). GTDB lineage: Bacteria > Chloroflexota > Anaerolineae > Caldilineales > Caldilineaceae > JAXLWB01. The sequence goes on from JAXLWB010000031.1 coordinate 94,808, forward strand.
AATATGACCGAGGCCCAGTACGACCAACTCAAACAGAACATCCTTGACCATTGGGATGAGGTACAGGCCGTTGCAGCGACCGTTCCTTCGCCTGCCGAATTGGTACAAATGCTCAAAGCCGTCGGCGGGCCGACATCAATTACAGAACTCGGTTTGACCGAAGAAGACTATCAATTAGCCGACGACAACGCCCATTATTTGCGTGAGCGCTTCACCGTGCGTAAGCTTATGCGCGTATTAGGCGAAAAGTCATAAATTGAGATTGGGAGATTGGGAGATTGCGTGAGTTCAATCTCCCAATCTCTTAATCTCCCAATCTCTTAGAGGTATGTATGCGTAAACCAATGATGGCCGGCAACTGGAAGATGAACAAGACCATCGACGAAGCGGCGGCGCTGGCAAAGTCGATCCATGAGGCAGTTGCGGGCGTTGAGAATGTAGATCGGGTGATCTGCCCGACTGCGATTTGTCTTCCGGCAGTGGCAACCGCCGTGCAAGGCAGCCCGGTGAAGGTCGGTGCGCAGAATATGCACTTTGCCGAAAGCGGTGCCTACACCGGTGAGATCAGCGCCGGAATGCTCAAGGGCGTGGTGGACTATGTGATCCTCGGCCACAGCGAGCGCCGTCAATATTTTGCCGAGACGGATGAGACGGTCAACAAGAAGATCCACGCTGCGCTCAAGGCGGGATTGACGCCAATTCTCTGCGTCGGTGAAAGTTTGGAACAGCGTCAGGCAGGCGTCACTGATAGCTTTGTCGGCGGACAGGTGAAGGCCGCGCTCGCCAACCTCACTGCCGAGCAAGTGCAGCAGCTTGTAATCGCCTACGAGCCAATCTGGGCAATCGGGACAGGTCTAGCAGCCACTTCCGCCCAAGCCCAGGAGACCTGCGCCGCCGTGCGCAAGACCGTCGCCGAACTCTACGGCGCAGAGGTCGCCGCCGATGTGCGTGTCCTCTACGGCGGCAGTGCCAACGAGAAGAACATCGCCGAACTGATGCAACAGCCCGACATCGATGGGGCCTTGATCGGCGGAGCCTCGCTCAAAGTGGAAAGCTACGGGGCGATGGTGAAGATTACGGGTGAGTTGTACAAATAGGCAATGACAAGGTGACAAGATGACCGGATGACAAGATGAAGGGATGAATTGTCATCCGGTGATACGGCGAATTCAAAAAGTGGCGGCGTTGAGTGCCTTGGCGGTCCCAATCGGCGGGTTGGCCGTGTCCTTGACGGTGTCGTTGAAGCCATCATGGCGCGCTTGACCAGAGGAGTTGCCCGCCAAGCCTTCAAGAATTGCCACTCTGCTGCCTACAGCGACATTACCCAGCACATACTGACCAGCCAACTGCCCTGCCTGATAGTTGTTCGAAGCGATGCGAGTGGCAACGTCTTCATTCGTTGTTTCACGAAGGGTTGAACTGTTACACATATTTCATAGTAGGACAGTGAATCAGTAGCACTGACACACTGTCCACTAATTCACTGTCTCACCGGTATAACGTTCCAACCGCACCTCATTTCGCAGTCGCGCCACATCCTCCGGTCGGCAGTCGGCGGTGCCGGGCATGAGGCAGACGGCGGCGGCAGCAGCGATACCGAGCCGTAAACCTTCCTCAATCGGCTCTTGGCGCTCAATTGAGGCGGCAAGACCGGCCAGCACCGCATCCCCTGCTCCGGCGGGACTGACAACATCGATGGCCAGTGGTGGAATCCAGTAGGTAACGTGCGCCAACACAGCTAATGCGCCCTCGCCCCCCAACGTGATGATCGATTGCGCCCCAAAACGCTGGTAGATCGACTGACCAATCGTTTGCGCTTCTTGTAGTGTTGTCACTTCATGTCCTGCAAACTGGGCCAATTCATCTTTGTTGGGCTTGATGTAGGTTGGACCGGCACTAAGACCGGCGCTTAAAAAGGGTTCTACCGTATCGAAGATCACTGGCACTGCGTGCGAACGAGCCAATCGAATCAAGTCTGCATAAAATTCTGGTTTCATCGCCTTGGGCAAGGTCCCGCCAGCGATCAACACGGATGCATGTTTGAGTTGCTCGTCACACTTCTGCAACAACTGCTCAACATGTTCGGGCAGCACCTGCAAAGTGGAAACGGTCAGCGTTGATGCCGTGTGATCAGACTCATCGACCAAGATCGTGTGCAGACGAGTTTCGCCGTTGACTTGCACAAAATCGCTTGTCGCCCCGCGCTGGCGTAACATCCGCTCCATAATTTCGCCGATCGCCCCAGCGGCAAAGCCAGTTGCCAGTGTAGGATAGCCCAACGTCGCCAGGATAAACGAAGCATCGGCCGCCTTGCCCGCCATACTCAAGATTGAGTGGGTGGCGCGCATCGTCGTATTCTTGCGGAACGCATTGACGAAGACCGTTTGATCGATGGCGGAGTTAGGCGTGACGGTGAGAATCATAGGAATTTTGGATTTTGGATTGCGGATTTCGGATTGCTTCTACATAACTCGCCACTTGCCACCCGCACTATCCGATTTCCTGCTTGATTGCCGCCACCCGTTCATCAATGAATCCCGGGCCGAACGAGGCCATGCCTTGGAGCAGGATGTAGGCGTTGGTGTCGAGCCGTTCGAGCGAATCAAAGGCGACATCCATGTCTTTGCCCATCAAAAAGAGGCCGTGCCAGGAAGCAATCACGGCAGCAGCGGCATTTTTGATCAAGGACTCCCGCCCACGCAGGCCAGCAACAATGTTTTCTGCCAGGCCCGCGCCATGTGCTGGCGCATAGGTCAAGACTGGCGTGATGCCAAACTTGCGCGTCGATTCCAGAACTGGCGGCATTGGGCGTCCGGCAACGGCAAAGACCAGAATGTGTCGCGAGTGGGCGTGCATCACCACACTGCCATACTCACGAAATGTGGCGTGCATGGCATAGTGCGCATTCGACTCACGTGAGTTCTGGCCGTTGCCCAGTAAAATATTGCGGTCTGCATCGGTGACCAGCACATCGTCGGCGGTCAGTTGCCAGCGTTTGGCGGTACCTGCATAACGTGGCGTAATGATAATCAATTCACCCACACGGCAACTCAGGTTGCCGCCAGCAGTATCCGTCAAATGGCGTTCAAAGAGCATCCGCCCCATATCGGCCAGTTTTGCCCGAGTAAAGGCAATCTGCTCAGCGTGATCGCTCAATTGCGAACGATTTTCATCAGAGAGTTGAGTCATTTTTTCCTTTCTTGGTAACTACAACCCCTCCCTATCCCTCCCCTGATAAAGGAGGGAACTGTCACGGGTTACGTTACGATTTGTCCCTTTGCTAGAGGGAGGGTAGGAGGGAGTAATTTTGCTCATCACCAACGCAGCAGCACCTAATAATCCCGCTTGTTCACCCAGGACGGTTCTTTCCACTTGCAGGTGATCACGTACCACAATGCGCGAGTGCGTTTGGGCAAGGGTGCGTGCAATTTCAATGCTTTCGGGCCAGCCAGTCACGATGCCGCCGAGCAGAATCAGGTGCGGGTTAAGTAGGATGCCGCTGCCGACAAAGACCACGGCCATGTTGTCAATGCCTTGCCCACGCCCGTAGCAATGCTCCCCCAGAGCGCTCAAATTGACATCATTTTCGGTAAAGGTCGGCACGCCAAGCGGTGCGGTCAGTTCCATTGCTAAAGGATAACCATCGAGGAGGGGCAGGAGTGGACAACTGGCAATCACCCCACTGTTGCGATCCATCACGCCAGGTAAGTCGATGCCAATCCCAATGATCGAACCTAGCACAATCGTTTGCTCATCACAAAAACGATATATCGTCGCCGCCAGTGAAGTCACGGGATTCTTATTGCGCGTGAGCAGATCGAGCGTTGGCATTTTCTGCTGCCGCGTGATCTGACCGTGCTCACCGATCATGGCAAGCGCCGTAACAACAAAGCGTAGAGATTGTAGGAAAATTCGCACTTTTAGGCAGCAACGGCTGCATATTGAAGCACCTGACTTGTTAGTGTGCCAGAATTGACCGTTGCAGTAAGTTGTGCAGTAGGCATATGATCTTCAAGGATAAAATGTTTATACGCCCAACTAAACGCTTCGTGCAGAGGAACAGCCTTTAGTCCAGCCTGTGGCACATCAAACCATTCGCCTGCCATGTGCAACTTAAGCGCCCAGATAATCAGTGGATAGGTTTTGTCGAAACTCGAACTCATAAAGGCAAAGGGTGTGCTAGATGGTAACTCGCTATCTACCATCAAATCGGCAACCCAAACGGAATGATAGCCTGATGTTTCAACAGGGGTAGAAGAGATTGGCTGCTTTGGATCGATTATTACTGCCTCTAGATATCCTGGCTCCTGAAAAATGAACTGTAATTTCTTCATGCGGATTTTGCCCTCTTATAAACCAAACTGGCTGCGCTTCACCCCCGGTGCGGTGTAACAGATTTCGATTTCTGACGGAGAAACAATCGGCAAACCTTTCACTTTCCCACTTTCCTGTAGAAAAAAGTTATAAAAAAACCTGATATCTTGGCGAACCTTGATGATTACTGATAAAACTTTGTAAGTCTGTAAAGCTGAAATATGCGTACGTTTATAGTAAATCAACGTTTCTCCAGGTGCATCGACTGGATCCCAAATCACTAGATCTGGTTTTCTCAAAATCGAGGACAACCTATGCAATTCATCAATCAAAAACTGCTGGCGCTTTAATGTTAGCGAATCCTGAGCATATGCTAATCCATCAAATGTTACATATATCTTCTCACCCAGAACATCTTCGACAGTGTATTCAACGCGTTGAGTCTTTGAACGTCCTTTATTGTCAACAATTGTAACATAGTCAAGCATTTCTTGTGCGTCCAAAATTTTAATTGAATTGCACAATTGATTTAGAACTTATGCATCTCACTGAGCAGTTCATCAAATCCAACAGGTTTAGACCAGCAAATGCATAAGTCCTTGAATAATTAGAACGTTGTCCGTAACGCCTGTGCCATGCCAGTCTCTGCCGAGCGATAGGCAGCGTCGAAGATTTCGATCACGTGGCGGGCATGTTCGGCGGTGGATGCGGTTGGTTTGCCGTCGCGGATCAAATCGACCAGTTGCATCACATCTTCGTAGACGTGGGCTTCTTCCAGGCCACGATGATTGCCGACCACATGGGGCAGAGAGCGATTGATGTCACCATCAATTTCCAGTTCCTTGCCAGGATAATCAAAGGGCTGGCCGTTGAGTTGATCGTTCATGATCACGCCCTTGCTGCCAAAAATCATCGGACGCCAAGTGTTAGGGATGGCCCCAGCCGCCACGCCGTAAACACAAGCGAAAAGGTTGTCGCCAAAGTCGAGGATCATGACGGTGTTGTCGTCCATGTCAACGGGCAGCTTTTGGTCGCGAAACTCGCGTTCGGGGATGCGCACGCCGGAGAAGGCAGTCACCCGCTTGGCCGGGCCGAGGATGCCGGTCATGGCGTGGAGGCCGTAGACGGTCATATCGTAGAGCGGACCACCACCAGGACGACGGAAATACCAGGCAGGGTTGATGTTGCTGAGCGGATCGTTGCCGTGGCGTACACTCTCGTTTTGGTGGTAGTTGCCAAAGGCGGACCCAGTGACGGCCCAGGTAAGGGTACCCAAAGCGCCACTTTGCACCAACTGCCGAATCATCTGGTGGCGGGGGCGCAACATTTCGCCTGGCGACGAGACCAGCTTAACTTTTTTGGCCGCAGCGCGCTCGATTAGGTCGTCGGCTTCATCGACGGTGGTGGTCATCGACTTGTTGAAGTGGATGTGCAAGCCATGTTCGATCGCCAACTTGCCTTGCTCGTAGTGAACACCAATCGGCGAAGCAATGGTGACCGCATCGACCGTGCCGCTGCTGACCAGTTCTTCCATCGTCGCATAGGCATGTTCGGCACCGAACTTATGAGCGGCGGCTTGGGCGCGTTCAAAGACCGGATCACAGATGGCGGTGATGCGCACGCGGTCGGCGACATCCTCCATGGTACAGTGCGGCAAAATGCCGCGGATCGAAATACTGCCAGCGCCAACCACGCCAAGGCGGACAGGTTGAGACATAGAGTAACTCCTGACTGAATTTGAATGAAAAGGTAGGTGGGACAGCAGGTCAGTGAGACAGTAGGACAGTAATGCAGTTACTGAATCTCTGTCCTACTGATTTACTGTTACTAATCGATCTCGATGCCGCCGCGGCGCTCACGCCGTTTTTGCTTCTCTTCTTCCTGGCGTTGGGCGCTTTCACTTTTTTCGATCAGGTCGTCGAGCACAGCACGGAGGGCGAGAAGCGATTCACGACGAGCGGCGTAGGCGTGAACCCAAAAGTCTTCCGGCAACCCGAGATCGTTATGGCGCATTTCTTCAATGATGCCAGTGGCGCCTTCCAATAGCCAGGCAAGGGCGTTAAAGGAATTTGGACGATCCTCAGCAGGTTTGCGCGATGTCTCTTCCAAGTCCGGAGAGTAAGGACGCTCTTGCGCCTTGTCGCGATTGCTCTTGGGTCTCAGAGGAATCTCGTCGTTGTGGTGACCATTTTTCCCATTGCTGCCTGACATAGTGGATTCTCTCGCTCTGATGTGAGAGACAGGATGAAGAGATTTCTTGTCATCTTGCCATCCCTTCATCTTGTCATCTTACTTCTCCGCAATTACACGCATGACCTTGTAGTCCTGTGCGCCAAAGCGGTATTTGTATTCTTCATCACCTTGCATAAAGTCAAAGACTCGACTGCCATTGGCAATTGCATATTGTACCGCATAAGAGAGGATTACCCAGCCTGGGCTAAGCTGCGAATGAGAGTCAGGATCGTAGCCAGAGTTGTAGAGCCAGAAACGTTTGTCGTATTCGAAGGCGTAGAGCGTCGCTGCTTTTTCACCATCCAAGGTCAGGAAGAGCAGACGTAGCCAGCCAGCCTGTTGCATGGTACGTGCCGCTGCCAGAAAAAAGCGCTGCATCTCCGGGGTCATAAAGACCGATTTATCGGTACGGCTGGCCCGCTGCAGGGCCACAAAATCATCGACCTCGACTTCGAGGCTGTGTTTGGGGCCGACAATGTAGAACTCAGTCTTGGCTTCGCGTTCAGCACGGCGCTGTTTGCGTCGAATTTCGTGGCGCTGTTTTTTGTCGACCTGCTCCTGCAAATATTCTTCGTAACGGTAAGGCAGTGCAAATTGAGGGGCAGTGTCTTCCTGAAAGACTTTCACTTGCCAGCCCTCTGCCTCTAGCATGGGTGGAAAGATCTGCCAGGTAAGGCTTGCTTCGGGCAAATTGCAAAGATCGAAGATGTCCCACTGAGGAGCTTCGTCGCTTTTGAGCCAGGCGAGCAAGGTTTGATAAACCGCTTTCTCCTGGCCCTCGGCAATGATCAGATCAAGATAATCGCTTACATCAATACAACCGACCAGATTCAGTTGGCGTTTGCCTGCCAGTTCGCCTTGGGTTTGGGTAATCACGTAGAGGGCAGCGATGCCGACCAATTCTTTCGTCTGCGGTTGGCGCAAGGCCAAGATCCAGAGATCACCACGGCCAAGATTGCGCCACCAAGTTGTCTGCCATTCCCAGGTTAAGAAGATTGAATTAAAACGACTGCGTTGAAGTAATCCGTTCCACTCTCCTTTGAGTGCGTCAAACCCATTGCGGGTTGGGGGGTAAAGGTCTATATGTAGCAAAGCTTCAGGCTGAGCAATGGTTGGCTGTTGTGTCAGTTGACTACAGTCTGAGGATGTCATGGATTTTCCATTAGTCTCGTGAAAATTGGGAAAGAATAAAGATTAATTCGCCACACGCAGGCACAGATATACCTAGTTTGAAACCTGTGGTTCTAGTGATTGCATGCGGAGTTAAGTACTGCACTATAAGAAGTATAGCGCAGTACTGGCGGCGTTACAAGTGAGCAAGGTTACGTAGCAAGGAGCAGAGAGCAAGAGGCAGGAAGCAAACATGCCTCTTGCCTCTTGCGCATTTCAACGACCGCGCAGCATACGCACGATCGCCATGGCTAGGAGTGCAATAATGACGAGGATGCCTAACAGAACAGCCACAGTGCCCAGCCGATTCAACCCGCCAGTTTGACTAGGGGTAACCTCGGTGCTTTGACCACCGCCGCCGAAGATGCGCGCTAATAGACCAGGTTGAGGTGTAGGGGTGACGAATATTGCAACAGAGCCTTGTAATGTGCCAGTGTCGCCTGTGGGTACGGCCACCATTTCGGTCACGGCGGGTTGTGCGGCAGCGGCTGCGCCAAGCGGTGCCAGAGAAACAGGCTCTTCTGTAGCGGTAGGCACTTCAATTCCTGCAGACCCAGAGGGAACAATCTGTATTGCTGCTGTTGGTACCTGAACCGGCTCTGGATTGATCATCGAGCCAATCGGCGTGTCAATGGGAATGGCAGTAGGAAGTGGCCCATTCTGCATGTTCATCGCTGCTGGCGCTGCGCTGGCAGCCGCAGGGAAACAGGCGCGCACCGATACATCATCGACATACATCCAGGTGCGTTGACCATTGCCATCGTTGAGGGCGTTGAAGTAAATGTAGAAAGATTGCCCGCGTAGATCAGAGAGATCCACCGCATCCTCAAGCCATGCGCCATCGTTGCGATGGACATTGCTTATGGTGCGGAGAACTTTCAAATCAGGTGACAGCAGAAGTACTTGTTGACAGGGTGAATGAGGAAAATCGGGATCTTCAGTGCCATAGAGATGCCACCAACGCAACTGCGCACTCGTTGCATTGGCAGGAATGGTGACAAGCTGACGAATCGAAGAGTAGCTATTGATATCGGCAAGCCCTAAATCGGGTGAATTGCCCAATCGTACCGAACGATTACCAGTATGCTTTTGCGCTCCCGTATAGCGAGCTGGAATGGGATCCTCTCCAAAATACCAGGAGTCGTCGCTCTCGAAGCCACCGTTGAATAGTAATTCGGCACCGTTACAACTGATTGGCGTGGGGACGGTAGCGGTTGGCACAATGGGTGTGGTAGTCGGGCTTGGCGTCCAGGTTGCGGTTGGAAAGATGGGGGTTACACTGGGCGTAAAGGTTGCCGTCGCTGGCTGAGTCGTACAGTAGGCCAGCGACACATTGTCCACATACATTCCTGCACGCCCACCTGTGCCATTGTTGATAACGCCAAAGATCAGGCGTAAGGTTTGCCCACGATTAGGCGTCAGGTCGCGCTGATCGAGTCGCCATTGGGTCGCATTGCTGGTCTCGCTGATCAGCCGCACCTTACCACTGGTCGCCGTGTTCTCCAGATCAACAAATTGAATATCACCGCCATCCGGTGTGCCGCTGTAAACCGTGTAGTATCGATAGGAAAGAATCAAACGAACCGCATCCGCCGGCAAGATGATCTGCTGTGAAATCGAGCTTTCACCAGCAACATTTGTATTATCGACAATCCCCAAACGAATCGACTGATTGCCGTCAATTTTGAAGTTTGGATCAAAGACCGGATTGGGGGCTGCGCCAGGTTTGGCGGTCCAATCTGGAGATAATTGTTCGAACGAGCCGTTACGGATCAATTCGGTGCAGCCAGCCGGGACATCGGCATGTACGGTCGAAACGTTAACGACCAACAACTGTGCGCTGAGTAAGAGTGCTACAATAAGTATCCAGTAAGCTTTCTTTTGCATCGCACGTAAACATTTGGGCTTATTCATAGAAAGTGGATTGATTGCGGTAGCTTCGATCCTACCATCAATATTGAATGATTAGGGCGATTGTACCATACCAATCAAATTGCCGCAATCGCTATGGGAAAAATAAAGAATTGAAAAGCGGCAAAGTTGCAGAGTAGCAGAGTAAGTGATTCGATACATTACTTTGCAACATCGCCACTCTGCTACTCTGCAACTTTCTTCCTCCAATTTCTTAAAACTGTGGTATAATCTTCATCATGTTAAGTCGAGAGAAAGTGATTGATGCCTTTGAGCGTAAACGGTCTTTCTTTAGTGCCTATGCCGAAAATCAACGCAGCCAACAGCGCTTAATTGACCAGCAGTTGAGCGAATTCTATCAGTTAAGCGCGGCTGAAATCAATCATCTCCTGGCAAATATTCCCTGGCCAGGGGCGTTACCCACACTTGAGTTTGATCAAGCCAAACAGTTGCGCATGCCATTTGCTCATCGTTGGCAAAATCACAGCGAAGCTCGTTCTTGGGCTTTGGAGATCCTGCGCAATCGCACTGTCATCGCCGTGGATGGCAGCCAGATCACACCGAACAAGGATCTCGCCCCACCGATTGCGGCGATTCAGATTGGCTGGTTTATCAACGATCATCGCATCGGCGGCAGCTATCGCAAGGATGTGGAGTTCGATGTATTGGCACCGACTGAGCTTGATCCCGACCTGGATGGCGATCTTTCGGCGGCGGCTTCCATCGTCAACCAGGAACGCTTTGAGCGTGAGTGCCAAAAGTTGATGGAATTGATGCACAGCTTTGCCGACCGGGAGGAAAAACCGCTTTGTCTCTTTGATGGTTCCTTTATCGCCAGCTTTGCCAGCCAATTGCAGGCAAACACAAACAGCATTCGGCGCTATTTGCAGCGGACCAGTGAGCTTCTGCGCACTTCCCAACAGTTACAGGTGCCCTTGCTTGCTTTCGTAGATAGCTCTCTCAGCCACGATCTGACAACCATGATCCGTAACGTGTTGAAAGAAAACAGTGGCAAGGACGGCGAGGAATGGCTTAAGCAAACCGATGGCGAATTTCTCTCTCCCCAACATTTGGCCACTGGTAAGCAGCTTTCTCAGGCAATGTTGCCCTATTGGGGGGATCGTACACCCTTCTTCTTCTGTGCACGCAATGACAAATTGACCAGCGATGTGCGTACTGGCGAATTGGCCGAGTATTATCGAGATGTTGCTTTTTGTTATATACAATTCAATATGGATCGCCCACCTGCCCGGCTAGAAATTCCACGTTGGCTGCTGGAAAGTGGGCAAGCGGAAGGAATCGCGAATCTTTTACGTGCCGAAAGTGTTGTAGGTTCTGGTTATCCATATGCGATCGAAACAGCCGATGCATTAGCCGTGATCAGCATGCAAGATCGGGAACGCTTTTACGCTCTCTATCAACAATACCTAAAGGGCTATACCCTTGAAATCAGCCAGACACGAAAGTCACGCAGCAAACTGGCTAGAAGATAGAAAAAACTATGACCGGTAGAACAGGACCGAGCAGTTCTCAAGTAAAAACTTCTCCGGTGCAGACCGGGGAGGCAGTAGAACCGGATCTGCACGACGCAGCGGATCGATTGGCGCGCCTGGCTGCTGGTGAGGGCAGTGATTCGCGCTGGGATACATCGACCAAACGCACCGTACTCGTGATCCTGCTGATTGCCGCCATCTTTGTCGTCTGGATCAGCCAACCGGTTTTAGGCTTTCTGACCATGGCTGGCATTGTCGCCTATCTACTAAACCCATTGGTCGATCTGGCGCAACGTCTGCACATCCGGCGCAGCGTCACCACCACGTCGCTCTTCTTGTTGGTCTTTGTCTTGATCGTGCTTTTGCCGATCTTGTTGGTGCCAATTTTGATTCAACAGTTGACAGAGTTGAGTCGCTTCGATGTCAGCGGCATCGGGTTCGCATTTTTTAGCTGGTTTAGCGATACCATCGCCCATTTGCCCGAAAAGATCGACTTGTTTGGGTTTGTGATTACTACCAAGCCGGTCATCCAGCAGATTGAGACTGGCTTTAGCCAGATGCGCTTCTTCCCTACCATTACTGAAATCCTGGCCTATGTCCAACAGGTATTGGGCACGGCAACGACCGTAGTAAGCACTACTGCACTCTTTGGCATTAACTTTGTCGGCGGCATCTTCCAGGTATTCTTCGGTTTGTTGGTCGTCTTCTTTCTTAGCCTCTACCTGACCAAAGATTTGCCTGACATTCGTAACTATGTTGAGAGCCTGCTCCCGCCCTCCTACCAATCGGAGTTTCGTGAGGTGTTACGGCGCATGGGCTTGATCTGGCAGGCGTTTTTCCGTGGACAGATTATTCTCTGTATCGCGATTGGCGTTTCCACCTGGCTGGCATTGGCATTGGTCGGCATGCCTGGGGCATTAATTCTTGGGATTGTCGCTGGCATTCTAGAGATCATTCCCAGCTTGGGACCAACGCTCTCCACAGTGCCTGCCGTCTTAGTGGCACTCACCCAAGGCAGCGATGTGCTTGCCGTCTATGGCATCAACCATGTCGGTTTTGCGCTGATCACGATCGGCATCTACTTTGTGATTCAACAGGTCGAGAGCAGCATTTTGGTGCCGCGCATCATTGGCAGCAGCGTCAATCTGCACCCGATTGTGGTGATTTGTGGTGTCGTGATCGGACTCAATGTGGGTGGTATTCTCGGTGCATTTCTGGCGGCCCCACTAATTGCATCGCTACGAGTGTTGGGTAGTTACATCCACGCTAAACTGCTCGATTACCCACCCTTTATTGGCCAAGAACTACCACGCGAACGCAAACGACGACGTTACCGTAGAACTGTCTCCGGTGAGGAACTTGCCCCGCCCGAACGCGCCCAAGAAAATCGAGTCTCTGCCGAAGCAGGCACCGAAGGGGACGAACGCTCGATGGTTGCGCCGACATAGTAAAAAGGGGCAAAGAGGCAGAGTTGAATTTACGTTGCAACTCTGCATCTTTGCCCCTTTCCAACTTTTTCTCACGTCAACGACAGATTTGCAATCACATCGATTTCTAACCCATCGCCAGGATTCTTTGATTTCTTCCAGCGGAAGTAGGCGGCTGCACCAATCATGGCAGCGTTATCGGTGCAGAGCGCCAGAGGAGGAATGTAGAGTGGAATCTTTAAGGCACCGATTCGTTCTTTGGCCGTCGAGCGGAGCGCGGCATTGGCACTAACCCCGCCGCAAATACATACCTGTTTGACCTGATAAACCTGCGCAGCGTCCACCAACTTCGTCAATAACTGATCAACCACCGCCTCTTGAAACGAAGCCGCAATATCGACGGCAACACTTGATTGGTTGCTTTCCTGCCCCGGCTTCTGCACCTCACGCAGCAGGTTGAGCACCGCCGTCTTCAAGCCGGAAAAGCTAAAGTTAAAACGATTCTCATCATGTAGGCGTAGGGCACGCGGCAATGGGTAGCGACTGGCATCACCCTGTTCAGCCGCTTTCTGAATGGCAGGACCACCAGGAAAACCCAGGTCAAGCAGACGTGCCACTTTGTCAAAGGCTTCGCCAGCAGCGTCATCCAGTGTCGCACCGATCTGCTGATAGTCTCCATGATCACGCATCAGAATCATTTCCGTGTGACCACCTGAGACGATCATCACCAGGATTGGGAAACTTTCCTCCTGGACACCCTTCACCAAGCCAGGCATCTCGATCCAGTTGCTGTAAACATGCCCTTCTAGATGATTGACAGGCAACAAGGGCAAGCCGCTAGCAAAGGCCAATCCTTTGGCGGCATTAACTCCTACTAGCAGGCTACCTGCCAAACCAGGACCCTGCGTCACAGCAATCGCATCCAGTTCGTGGACGTGGCTTATCTTTGCCTCCTGCAGCGCTTGCTCGATCACGGGTTGGATCGAGAGCACATGTTGGCGGCTGGCTACTTCCGGGAAAACCCCTCCATAGCGGCGGTGGAGATCGATCTGGGTCGCGACCACATTACTATGAACGTGACGCCCCGCTTCGACAACTGCCGCTGCCGTCTCATCACAGCTTGTTTCAATGGCAAGAATACGCAACTACAGACCTCCAATTAGTTTCTCTCTTCTCGGCTGGCCCAGACGATGACGCCCAAGGCAAACGCACCCAGCCCTAGCAGGGCCACTAGTTTGTACACACGGCTGTCCAGCAACAGAGTCATCGCCCCAAAGAGGGCGCAGAAGAGCCAGTAGCCAAGCACAATCGTACGTTCACGAAAGCCCAGGTCGATCAAGCGGAAATGCAAATGATCACGTCCGCTTTGGTTAGGCGAAAGTCCCCGTCGCCAGCGGCTAAAGATCAACCAAGCAACATCCAGCGCAGGCAATCCAATGACCAACATCACTGCCGCCAGACGGGCACCGCCAATGATCCCCAACGAGGCAACCGCAAAGCCCAAAAAGTAGGATCCCGAACTACCCATAAAGATTTTCGAGCCAAAATTGAAGGGTAAAAACCCCAAAGCCGCCCCCAACAAGGCCACTGGCAACAGGGCAACACTCAACTGTGCAGGCTGCACCACGAAGATCATGTGAACCGCCAAGATCACACAGAGGATGGCTGTGACGCCTGTCACCAGTCCACTGAGGCCATCCAGCCAATTGACAGTATTCATCATGCCCATAAACCAGAAGGTGGTCAAGGGTGCGTAAATCCAAAGTGGAAAACCCTCATCGCCAAAGAAGGTCGTGCTCCCAAACGGATTGTTAACATGTTTGATGAAGATCAATCCGGCGACAGCAATCAAACTAGCAATAAACTGTGCCGCATATTGGGGCGGGCTGGCAAAATCAAAGCGGTCATCGAGCAGGCCAATCACGACACAAAAGAGGGAACCGCCCAAGAGCGCCAACAGACGTGTCCATTCGTTCGGATCATTGCGCGGCGGAAACCATTCTGGCGGCAACAGAATGGTCAAGAGCACGGTAATAAAAAAGCCACCAAAGAGCGCCAGCCCACCTGTGCGAGCAATGACACCTGTATGACGGCGGCGACCACCGGGTTTATCGGCTAAGCCAGTTTTTAGTCCAAAACGTATCGCAAGTGGCGTAAGTGTAAAGGTCAATGCAAAAGCGCAGAGGAGAACAGCAAGAAATATCATGACAGGGTGACAGGGTGGCAGGGTGACAAGATGAACGAGTGCTACAACATGGTCACCTTGTCACCTTGTCAAAATTTACGGTCTCATATTGGTCAAGGTTCGTGGAAAGGCGATGGTCTCACGCACATGGTCAAGGCCGCAGACCCAGGCCACAGTTCGTTCAATGCCAAGGCCGAAGCCACTGTGTACGACGGTGCCATAACGGCGCAGGTCGATATACCACTCATAGACCTCTCTGGGCAGTTTGTGTCGTTCAATTCCTTCCAAAATCTTCTCAACGCTGGCCATACGTTCACTGCCACCGATAATCTCACCGTAGCCTTCGGGGGCCAACAGATCGACGCTGCGGCAGACTTCGGGACGATCCGGCTCTGGCTCCATGTAGAAGGCCTTAACCTGGGTCGGGTAATGATGAACAAAGAGTGGCTTGTCGAATTGTGCGGCCAGATAGGTTTCGTGCGGGCTGCCAAAGTCATCGCCCCACTCGATGGGTGTGAGGAGATCATCGTAGCCAGGCACCTTTTCACCGCGCGCTACCGCCTCGTTGATCATACGCACAGCTTCATCGTAATGAATGCGTGGGAAGGGAGGCGAAACCTTTTGCAGATGGGTTAGGTCGCGCTCCAACACCTTCAGTTCAGCCGCGCACTCGGTGAGGCAAGTCTGCACGATGTGCGAAACAAAGTTTTCCTCGACCTCCATCAACTGGTCCAGGTCGCAAAAAGCGATCTCTGGTTCCACCATCCAGAACTCCTGCAAGTGGCGGCGTGTTTTGCTCTTTTCGGCGCGAAAGGTCGGTCCCAAACAGTAAACCTTGCCAAAGGCAAAGATGTTGGCCTCGTTGTAAAGCTGTCCGGTTTGGGCCAGATAAGCCGGTTCGCCATGAAAATCGATCCCAAAGAGCGTGGTTGTGCCTTCCGCCGCAGCAGGCGTGATGATCGGAGTATCGACGTTGAGAAAACCTTGCCCGTCTAGCCAGCTACGAATGGCACGGACAATCACCGCACGCACGCGCATGGCCGCCCACTGTTTCGAGGAGCGCAGCCAGAGATGACGATTCTGCATAAGAAACTCGATGCCATGCTCCTTGGGCGAAATCGGATACTCCTCGGCAATCGAGACAATCTGCAACGTTTTGACATCGATCTCATAGCCGCCCGGGACGCCGGGAGCGCGGCCATTTTCTTTGACCGTGCCAGACAGGGTAAGACAACTCTCCAGCGTGAGTCGTTTGCCTGCTTCGAAATCTTCTTCACTCAAATTACCTTTGAAGAGCACAGCCTGTGCAATGCCTGTTCCATCACGCACTTGCAAAAATTGCAGTTTGCCCTTGTCTGTCTTGTTGTAAAGCCAGCCCTGGATAGTAACTTCCTGGCCGATAAATTCTTTAAGATGTGAAATCCTGGCGATAGTAGACACAATTTGCTCCATAGTTGCGTGGTGCAAGAAAGTAGGTCAGTGGATCAGTAGACGGTGAGTCAGTGAAGAGCAGAACTGTCTTACTGACCGACTGTCCTACTGGCCCACTGCATTAGGTTCATCACTTTCCCAGTCGGTGATTTTGCCGTTCATTTTCGGCAGATGAATCGTTCCATCTTCTGCAATGAGCTTAGAGAGATCGATGCCGTAATCTTCGATATTTCGTCCAATGTGGGAGAAATGCTCCACCTTGGATTCGTAACGCTCACCCAAGTCCCCGCGCGTGACATAGGTATAGATCGAAACCGACTGAGGGGCAGTGTAGTCCAGGCTTGAAACCGTAACCTGGGGCTCCGGCTTTGTCTCGCTTGTTTCGGACCGTTCACCTGATCGGCGGCGACGGCGGCGGGCACGTCGTGCTTCAAGATCGGCGATGCGTTGACGGCTACCATTCGCAGTGTGCTGTCCGCTACGTCCGCCCGAGCGATCGTTTCCTCCACGTTCATTGCCAGAGCGTGATGCAGAGCCACGGCCTCCCCCCGAACGTCGCGAGCGTGAACGTGAGGATTCCGACCTTGGTTGCTCCGCACGAGCCGATTCTCCACGTTGGCCATCCGCTCGGTTTCCAGCAGAACGCGCGCCCTCAGAGCGAGATGGATCGGACGGTTGAGGATCGGAACGTTGTGCTTCATTGTTTGGGGGCGCAGATTGGCGTTGGTTTGACTTATGAGCAGAGGACCGCTTTGCGGAGGTTCGTTGTCCGCCGACTCGGCCACTCTTGTTGGATTCCGACGATTCCTCATGCTCTGGAGCGGAGCTGCCTTTGGCGCGAAAGTAGCGTCGACGCCCACCGTCACGCCCCGACTTTCCTGATGATTTTCCTGATTTACTTGCGTCTGCCATGAATGTACCTATTAATCTCTGTAGTTTGTACAGGGTTTGTGTGCATGCTACCCGTTTGTATGTCTAAATTTTGAACTATGGAACTGTAAACGTT
Organism: Caldilineaceae bacterium; assembly: GCA_046328715.1. Classification (GTDB taxonomy): domain Bacteria; phylum Chloroflexota; class Anaerolineae; order Caldilineales; family Caldilineaceae; genus JAXLWB01. The sequence continues at coordinate 111,977 of JAXLWB010000031.1, forward strand.
GTTGCAACATTGCCCTGGCTGTTGATCAGTTTGATCACAGCGCCACTTTGCCATAAGGCTGCGGGCTGATTCCAATAACGGTTGATGCTGTTGTCTGTGCCACCGCCGCTAAAGACCTTTAGTCCCGCCCCTTGAAAGAGTTGAACATCGGCGAAAGTGTATTCCGGTCCACCCTCTTTTTGAAGTTTCCAACCTTGTAGCGAGTAGGCTTGATCGCCATCGTTGACAATCTCGACCGCTTCATTGGCCAAATCACCCGCAGCAATCACTTGGCTAATGTGCAAGCCGGCCCCTGTAGGCGGCGCAGGAGTAGTCGGGACTGCGGGGCTTGACGAACTGTTGCCGACCGGAATGGTCAGGTGCGCCCCGACAAAGAGTAGATTCGGGTCGCTGATGTTGTTGGCCTTGATGATTGCATCTTGGGTGGAACCGTGTTTGGCCGCAATTACAGCCAAAGTATCACCGCTCTGCACCACATAATCGATCGTCTGGCCCGATGGAGCAGGAGTGTCAGTGGCCGCCGGTTGTGATTGGCTCTGAGTTGCTGTGCCACTGGCATTTGTGTCTGGCGTTGCCGGTAAAGTTTCAACCAACACAGCCAAGGAGGGGGTCGGCGTAAAGCTTGCAGCCAATCGTTCCGGGTCGGGACGACGAGCATCGACTATCCAAGCTACAGCCAAAGCAATGGCAAAACTTATGATCGCATTGAGTAAGATAACAAACAACAGTTGACTTCTCGTCATGATACTCCTTATTCTATCACAACTATCCTAACCCTTGCCATTCGGTAATACTTTCTTCTCCGTAAAAATGTACCTGGATGCAGAGCAGGCGCATAAGTGAAAGTTTCGTCACATTCGCAACAGCAAAAAATCGGCTACAATACGAGTAAACTTTTGTCGAGCATTTCAAGGCAGTGCCTAAATCTGTCATTTTTTACTTTTGCCCAAGGAACCTTGTCGTGACATCTTCACAATCAAATTCCTCTTCACGAACGTTGTGGATCGTTGTTTTGTTCATTATGCTCTTTTTGTTGGGGAGCTGTGGGGTCGGGGTCGCTGGCCTATTCTACTGGCTTCAGCGTGGGAGCGAACCCTCTAAACCGACGGTAGTGCGCCGGGTCAGTGCGCCCGTTGCGTTGCAGACCCCTTTGCCCCAAGTGATCGTTGCCACGCCCGAGTCTGGGATCGACTATGAGACTGCCACACTGATGAACATCTACGCACAGGTCAATCCCTCAGTCGTCAATGTCTCGATTTTCCAGAAGAACAGTTCCCTTCATGAAGGCAGTTTTTCCGATTTCAACCCGGACGATCTGCTTGAGGTCGGGGGTGGCTCGGGCTTTGTGTGGGACGATGCAGGGCACATCGTAACCAATCAACATGTGGTGGATAGTGCTGAAGAGTTGCATGTCAAATTCAGTGATGGAACAGCTTCAATTGCAGAGGTGATAGGGGTGGACGTCGACAGCGATCTAGCCGTCATCCAGATCGACCCGGCAGGCTACCGCTTGCATCCAGTTAAACGTGGCAACATCGACCAGGTGCGTGTGGGGATGCGCGTGGCGGCAATTGGCAATCCCTTTGGCTTTGAAGGGACATTGACCAGCGGCATTGTTAGCGCGGTGGGTCGCACGATTCCCTCACGCAGCACTTACAGCATTCCAGACTCCATCCAAACCGATGCACCAATCAACCCTGGCAACTCAGGCGGCCCCTTGATCAATGAAAAGGGTGAAGTGATTGGCGTTAACGCCCAGATCCGTTCCGAAGAACGCGCCAACAGTGGTGTCGGCTTTGCCATTCCCATTGCCATTGTCGAACGGGTCGTGCCTGCGCTGATTGCGGACGGCGTCTATAAACACAGTTACATTGGCGTAAGCGGCGACACCTTTAGCCCAATTTGTGCCGACGAGTTGGGGCTTGATCCAAATCTGCGAGGGGCACTGGTAGTACAAGTTCTATCGCGTACCCCCGCCGCTCGTGCTGGGTTGCGCGATGGCGATGCCTATAATTCGCATTATCCCGGTCTCTGTCCCGCCACCAAAGGGGGCGACCTGATCACCGCCATCGATAGTCATCCCGTCGCAAGTTTCGACGACGTGTTGATCTATCTGACTCGCTTTACAAGCCCAGGCGATACGATCGAACTTTCGATTCTGCGGGATGGCAAAGAGCAGAAAGTGGATGTTACCCTCACTGAGCGACCCCAGTAACACAAAAGGGCCGATCACTCAAAAGTGAT
>JAXLWB010000032.1:0-113950 GCA_046328715.1 Caldilineaceae bacterium
CCGATCTCGGCAACTGGAATGTGCTCAACCCAACTGGCAGCCAACTCAATCCCCAAGGGCAGGCCAGCAACCGAACGACAGATCGCAGCTATACCATCAGCATGGCTCTCGCTGTTAAAACCAGGGTCCAGGCGTCGGGCACGATCAACAAAGAGTGTGTAGGCATCTGCCGCAGGCAAGCCGCCCAGCGTAACAATCTGCTCTCCTTCGACCATTAGCCGTACCCGCGAGGTTGCCAAAACATTGACCAGCGTCTTGCTCAACAGATGGTCAAAGACCTCTTCGGCGGCGCCCACCAACTGTTCCCAGTTGTCCAAGACCAGCAACACTTCCTGCTGGGCAAGGTGACTAGTCAGTTCGGTCCACGGGTCCAACGTATCGGTGATGGCAAAATCCATCGCCGCTGCAATCGCCAGTGCCACACGGTCGGGCGCGGTTGCATCTGCCTCGATATTGGTCAAGGAGACAAACCAGACACCATCGGCAAAGTCGGATAATGCCTGCTGCGCCACAGCCTGCGCCAGTCGCGATTTGCCAACACCACCGAGCCCCACCAGGGTAACCAGTCGCTCTTCCAGCAACAGTGTGTGCAGTTGTTCAATCTCGGCGTTGCGACCGATCAGTGATTTTTGCTGTTGGGCCAGATTGTGGCGTACCTGGCTCCGTTTATTTCGCATCGTTTCAGGCGCATTCATGCGCAGCCGCGCCACGATCTCCTGCGTTGCCAATGCCGGTTCAACACCGAGTTCCTCCTGCAATGCGGCCACACAGCGCTCATATTGCTCCAAGGCGGCGGTCCGTTGTCCCTGAGCCGCCAACGCCTGGATCAAGTTGCGATGGGCAGCTTCGTGCCAGGGGACAAGGGCGAGCTGACGTCGTGCGGCGGCGGCCAGTTCGGGCCAACTGCCCTGCGCCGCATAACGCTGCTGCAAGGTCGTCAGCGCCCGCATGGTCAATTCATGTAGTTGCTCCTGGGTGAGAAGCTGCCATTCCTCAAACTCAAGTGCGTCTTCCAGTTGAAAACCGTTGAGAAAACTGCCTGGATATTGCTCAAGCGCCTGCTGGAGTCGGGCCAGTTGCGCGGTCTGGGCTTCACCTGTCATGGCCAGAATGGCGTTCAGCGTCTCACGAAACTCGACGACATCCACCGTGGCCAACCCACGCTGAAAACGAACGCTATTGCGATCAATCACCAACGCTGGATGGTCTTCAAGCAGCTTGTTGAGATTCGACAGTTCGATACGCAGATTGGTCTTAGCCGCGGCTTCGGGCAAATTACCCCAGAAGAGGGTAGCCAGCGTCGTACGTGGATGGTCAACATCCGGTTGCGTCGCCAGATAGGCCAACAGGGCGCGCGACTTGGCAGAACGAAATTTGGTGACCGATTGATCGTCCAGCGTCACGACAAAGCTACCCAGCAGTTGAATCGCAAGTTTCGTCATAAATTAATCGCTGCACCAATCCGCATAAAAAAGAGATCGGTATGCGGATTATACGGATTTTTTTATCGGTATAGATCCGTGCCTAACTTGGCTATTTCCGTCTGATCCGCATACCGATTCACCCAATTTCTCCTACGAGTGCTTCGGCTACGTTTGAGGCGGACTTCGCTACGTTTTTGCTACGGTTGCTCGCTACGATGTGGGCGGTTGTGAACTGTTTGATGTGATGTTATGCCCGATGAAACAAGGTGTTACTAGGAACAAAAGGAAACAAGTTTATGAATATACAACAAGATCGCCCACATAGCCGAAAGCGCACTGTACAGATAGCACTCCTGATGCTGCTCTGTTTGCTCTTTCTGCCAACACCGACTGTCCGAGCAGCACCTCTCGCCCAGGCTCCAGTGCCCGAAGTCGACGACGTGACGACAGAAGAAGATACGCCGATTCTGATCGACGTACTTGCCACTGACAGCGAAACCAATGGCAACCCGTTGACACTTGCTGAAGTAGGTGAGCCGCGCAATGGCACAGCAGAAATTGTGGGCAACCAGATCCGTTATACCCCCAAAGCCAATTTCCTTGGCCGCGATTCCTTCTTTACACCGTATATAATGGAGATGTTGCTAAAACACGGCAGACCGATCTTTCACCGTGAGCAACACCGACGGTTCACCCAATATTGCACTGATCCCAGTCTATGAAGGGCAGTTGCTGGCTGAGTATCAGATCAGCGATTTGGCCCAAATCAGCGGGCAGGCTGTGACCTAGATTGTCGATCTAAGCAACTGGAATCAGCACCTATCATATCTGGGTGCGTGCTGACGATGGTGTCAATCCACCTGCATCGAGCTACGCTGTATCAACGCTTGCACTGGCAGCCAGCGCCACGCAAAGCCGTTATGGCCTCAATGCCACCTGGCTGGCAAAGGACGATTATAACATCGCCCACGAGTTCAGCGACACTGCTCCGATTGCAATCGACCATGCCTCCACCTTCCTAGTACAGTGGACAGCGACCCTCACGCCGACCTTTGACACAACAACCAATGCGCTCAATGTCGAATGGCAGGTCAATAGCCATCCCGATGTCGACAGCTATCGACTCTGGTTTGGCAACAGCCCCCTCAACCCCACCCAAGTGATCACTGTGGGGCAGGCGTTGGCGGTGCTGGATGACAACGGCAACTCAACTGGCATCAAAATAGGCTTTGTGCGCATCGAGGAGATTCGCCCCGACGTGAACTACTTCATCTCGATTGAGGCAATTGACTCGGAGAGTGGCCGCTCGGTGCGTTCGCAAGAGGTGCACTTCAGCGTGGCCTCTGCTCCGTTTGCGATCACTAGCTCGCAATCCACAGTGAATGTAACGGCTGGCAATAAAGTTACGGTTCCGGTCACGCTCAATGCCAATGGCGAACTCTTCTTCCCCAACGTCTGGCTCTCGACCGATCTGCGAGGCACTCCGCCCGCCATCACTGCCCGCTTTGCCAATGATACAGAAGGCTTCCCCGGCCTTAGCACAGGTGCACCAAGCCGCGATTTGGAGATCCAGGTGGACAAGGAAGTGCCGAATGGCACCTATCCGGTTGTGATTAGTGGATACAATGGAGATAAAAAGGAGGCTATGACGATTGAACTTGTCGTCAGTGGTTCAATCAACAATCCAACCAAGAATGTCTATCTGCCGCTGGTGACTCGCTAGTAACAGACGTAGAGGCGGCTTGTAGCCGCCTCTACGAATACTTTGCCAGATTCTACAGCACTTTTGACTCAGCCATACGTAATGCGGAGCTTTCCATTGTCACTTTATTTGCTGGTATTGCTTTGCGTACGACCTCACGATAGAACAAGTCAGCAAATAAGAGAATCATCGGTACAAAAAACAGCCCCGCCCAAATCAGTAGAAAACGATCCCACGCTGCCATAGGTCATACTCCTTATTCACCCACAGTCACAAGACAACTCGGCAAAACCGCAATCGGCCCAACAATCGTCGACAAGGTTACAATAAACTTAAATTAACCGCAAATTATACCACCTAAATGATAACACAAGTCAAAAACAGTTAGAATTACGTTAGGATCACAACAATTCCATTAACTAAAATTGCTATTTTGCTTTCTTCCCTGCTTCTATGGAGTAATGAGTAGGAAGTCTAGATACAATTGAGAGCCGAAAGTACAAGCAGCGAAGGGTAAATGTAGGGTAATACAAAGAATCCGTCTGAAAAGCACACATCACAACGATGAGTAGCTACTGGTAGAATGTGGTGTACTACTCCATGTAACCTTACCAGAGTTGCTATGGGTTAGCTGGAATGGGGGCTACTTCAGATTGAAGCCCTCGTGGTAAAATAAGATAACACTACTACCTACATTGTGATCATATTGCTACCTGGCAAACCAGGAAACTTGTTCGGTCGCTGCTTTTCCCTTGATGACCAGGCAAACTCCAGGCGGCAAGTCGCACACACAAAAGTCAGGAGAATGATATGGAACTTCGCACACACCCGGTGGGCGACTGGCAGATGAATGCCTACAGCTTGATTTGTCCACGCACGCGAGCCAGCGTTCTGATCGATCCCGGCGCAGAACCCGAACAATTGATGCGCCTGGTGGAAGGGAGCCAACCTGTGGCAATCTTGGTCACCCATAGCCACACTGACCACATCGGCGCGCTCGAAGAAATGCGACGGCGCTTGGCTATCCCGGTCTATGCCCATGACGGGCCACACGCCAACAATGTTGAATTCGTTAAAGACAGTATCTTACGCACAGGAGATACCGTGAAAGTTGGAGAGTATACGTTACATGTCTACGAAGCGCCTGGCCACTGCGACGATCAGATCTGCTTTGCAGTAGAAGGGACACCGATTGTGATCGTAGGCGACACCATCTTTGCCGGCGGTCCTGGTGCGACCCGAACTTCCGCCGCCTTCAAGACGACACTGTCCACGTTGCGCAACGTCGTACTTTCCTGGCCAGACGAGTCGGTCTGTTATCCCGGTCACGGCTCCTCGTTTCATCTTGGCAAACTACGGCCCGCGATTGAAGCCTTCTTGGCGAAAGATCACGGTGGATTCTTTGGCGACGCTGATTGGCAAATGGCATAAATTGCCTCTTGACATATTGATAAATATCGATATAATGTTCCCATGCAGATCGATACGAACGTCGTTACCTTTGCAAAAGCATTGGCAGACGATACCCGACAAGAGATTATGAAGTTGCTCTGCTGTCGCTGGCTGAGCGTCAATGATGTCGTTGACGAACTAGACGGACGCGTCAATCAGCCAACGGTCAGCCATCATCTAAAGCTGTTGACCGATGCCAATCTGGTGCACCTACGGCAAGAGGGAAGACAGCGCTTCTATTCACTCAATCAGGAACAGTTCACGGTCTGCTGTGGTCAACTGATGCATAACTTCGCACCCGATTTTGCCAGTTCGGTAGGCGTACCCACCCATATGCCGATTGAACTGGAAATCGAGTAAGAGCAAGCATTCACGCATCACGTTACTTAAACTTATATGAGCAACCAACCTGACCTTGATAACTCGGGTTGAGTTGCCGCAAGCTAGGTCGAGCTTCTTTTTTTTAGCCAATCTATCGATATTTATCGATATTTCTTTTTGGAGGAAACCAACCATGAATGTACAATCACTTCCTGTCGCTGTTATTGGAGCAGGTCCAGTCGGTTTGGCGGCAGCGGCCCACCTGATCCAACGAGGTGAAACACCGATTGTTTTTGAAGCAGGAAACGAGATCGCCGCTAACGTGCGCAGTTGGGGACATGTGTCGCTCTTTTCACCCTGGCGCTGGTGTGTCGACAAAGCAGCGGTTGCCTTGCTGGAGCCGAGCGGTTGGCAAATGCCTAATCCTGACCAACTCCCCACCGGTCATGAGTTGATCGATGCCTATTTGCGGCCACTGGCAGAATTGCCGCAGCTGCGTTCACAGATTCATCTTAACAGCCGAGTCACGGCAATTAGCCGTCGCCGTATTGACAAGATGAAGGACACAGGGCGCGATCAAGCTCCCTTCATCCTCCAAGCCACAGTCGACGGCCAGGAGGAACGTTTTCTGGTGCGCGCCGTGATCGATGCCACAGGTACCTGGGCAACTCCCAATCCAGTCGGTGCAGATGGGCTCTTTGCCCCCGGCGAGCGGACCCACCAGGACAAGATCGCCTATGGCATTCCCGATGTACTGGGCAAGCAACGACAGCGCTATCTGGGCAAACAGGTCGCCGTGGTCGGCGGCGGGCATTCGGCGATCAATGCTATTTTGGAGTTGATGGACTTACACGAGATCGACCCGGCGACACAAATCGTCTGGGTACTGCGCAGAGCGAATGTGGCCTCGGTCTACGGCGGGTTGGAGAATGACGAACTGCCTGGACGAGGCTTGCTGGGGGTGCGCATTAAAAATCTGGTCGACGCAGGGGCAGTCGAGGTGGTAAATCCGTTCTTCACGACGCACGTTGAACAATTCGGCGAACGGATCCAACTGATCGGCGACACCCCCAATGGCGAGCAAACCATCTTGGTCGACCAGGTGATTGCAGCTACGGGATCACGTCCCGATCTCTCCTTCCTGCGCGAATTGCGGCTGGATCTACACAACAGTGTCGAAGCGCCCACTGCCATTGCCTCCTTGATCGACCCGAATGTACATAGTTGTGGTAGTGTACCGCCCCACGGCGAAAAGGAGCTGCGCCACCCGGAGCAGAATTTCTACATGGTGGGCATGAAAAGCTACGGTCGGGCACCGACATTTCTGCTTGCCACGGGTTACGAACAGGTGCGCTCGATTGTGGCAGCCCTGGTCGGCGATTGGCAGGCCGCCGCCGAAGTACAACTTGAGTTGCCGGAAACTGGGGTCTGCGGCGTACCGGCAGCAGTCGATGCCAATCGGCTAGCATCGGGGAGTGGCTGCTGTGGCAGTGGGGCAAGCAAGCCTGCCAAAGAGTTGATCGTGTTTGATCTGCCTTCGACCCTTCAGCCCCTACCGTTTGCAGCAAAACCAATCGAACTCAGCCCAGTGCTTGAACTCAATGTGGTGCCAACACAAGCCAATGCCTGTTGTGGCGTTGACAACTGCTGTACACCTGCCGCAACCGTGGCCGCCGACCTCTGCTGCACGCCAGAGACCAAAGCGGCGCTGAGTACGAGCGCCAAAACAAACGTCGCAAGTTGTTGCTAAAGAAGGTGAGAATTTTTTCAACCACGAAATACACGAAATACACGAAAAAACTCATTGTTATTCGTGTGTTTCGTGTATTTCGTGGTTACCTACTTCTGACTCGTAATTCGTATTTCGTAATTGGTATTTTCACGGCACGCGAGTATGACTAAACACCTTCCCAAACTTTACTACGGTTGGATTGTCGCCTGGGCATTGGCGATCAGTCAGCCGGTGTCGTGGGGGATTCTCTTCTATGGCTTTGGAGTGATGGTGACCCCAACCCAGGCGGAGATGGGCTGGTCACGTGCCGAGTTGACCGGAGCCTTTTCGCTGGCCATGCTCATTTCAGGCATCACTGCCGTGCCGGTGGGACGCTGGCTGGATCGTCATGGCGCACGGGGGTTGATGACTGTGGGTTCGATCCTGGCCACGTTGCTGGTGATTGCCTGGGCCAAAGTTACAAGCTTGTGGGGCTTTTACCTGGTCTGGGCAGGCATTGGTGTGATCATGGCAGGCGTGCTCTATGAGCCAGCTTTTGCCGTGATTGCAACTTGGTTTGTGCGCAAACGAACCCGTGCACTGACCGTGTTGACCTTTGGCGGTGGGCTGGCTAGCGTCATCTTTGTGCCGTTGGCAACCTGGCTGGTGGCGCGTTATGGTTGGCGCGAGGCGTTGCTGATCCTGGCCGGCTTGCTGGCGCTGGTAACCATCCCGATCCATGCCTTACTGCTGCGCCGTGACCCAGCGGCGGTTGGTTCTGTGCCCGACGGTGATCTGTCGCCCCTGATGCGAGCGGATGGCACCCAACATCAAGTCGCAGTGAACCGCTCCGTGGGCGAAGCGATGCGTAGTGCCAACTTTTGGTGGCTCTCCACTGCCTTTTCGCTCTCGGTCTTTGCCGCAGTAACGCTTTCGGTCCATCTGCTGCCCTTTCTGACCGAACGCGGCTATTCGGCCAGCTTTGCGGCTTTGGTGGCCAGCACGTTAGGCGGCAGTCAAATCCCCGGACGGCTGGTCTTTGCGCCGATCAGCCAACGACTTTCGCTGCGGCTGACCACGGCGATGCTCTTCATCGCGATGACCAGTGGGGTGCTGATCCTCTTCTTTGCCCCGACAAGCTGGCTCACCCTGGTCGGGGCCGCGCTCTTTGGAGCGGGGTCGGGCGCCAGCTCACCGGCGCGGGCGGCGCTTGTCGCAGAACTGTATGGGGTAAAAAATTATGGCAGCATCAATGGCATGATTGCACTGGCCCAGACGATTGCCAAGGCCATCGCCCCCGTCGGCATGGGTTTGCTCTACAGTTGGTGGGGTGGCTACGCCCCCGTCTTTTGGACGTTGGCGGCGGCTTCTGTGGGAGCCGTAGGGTCAATCTTGTTTCTTTCTTCCTCCTCATCCACAGGATGACGATACACCCTCAGTACTCATACATTCTTTATTGGATGCTCTACGCTGTTTCCTCTTCGCTTCCGATAAGTACGATAGAACTCCGGTCAATTTCCTCGAACCTGCGAGTGCGTGGTACAAAATGAAACATCCCTGAGCTTTTTGGCAAACTTCAAACGAACTTTGTTGAATACGGTTCGACACCATGAGATCAATCTATCGCACACCTTCACATCGCTGGTTGGTACTGATCGCTGTGATGCTAGCGCTACCGGCCTTCATTCTGGCTTCACTTCCTGGTCAGTTTGAAAGGGTCGTGATCCAATCGGTCCAGGCTGCGAGGCTGCAATCTTCCGCTTCGTGCCAGGAGCTACTTGGCAACGGCGATCTGGAAACAAGCGGCGGCTGGACCTTCCCAGCCACACCCGTGCAGGGAGGAATCGTAAACGCACCGGTACATGCGGGTGCCAATGCCATACGCTTGGGCATAGCCACCACCAGCAACGCGACTGCCTATTCCACCGCCTACCAATCAATAACCTTACCTGCCAACGCTCAGCAGATTGTGCTCACCTACTGGGAGCGTTCTGGGGCAACTGGCGACAGCGGCGATTTTCGAGACGCAATCCTCTTTCACCCCAATTTCACCGTTCTGCGCAACCTCGATCACCAGGTCGGTGCGGGCAATGACCAATGGAGCCAGCGCAGCTTCGATCTGAGTGATCTGGCAGGCCAGTCGCTGATTGTCTACTTCGACGTCTATAATAATGGCAGCGGGGCGACGCTGGTCAACTACCTGGATGATATTTCCGTACAGAGTTGCGACAGCACAGCCACCGCTACCTCAACACCCACGCCGACAGCGACGACCACTGTCACAGCCACACCTACCCAGGTTGTTACCGCTACGCCCACGCTTACTTCGACGCCGGTGCCTGCTGGCGTGCGGATCACTGTCGGTAACGTGGTTGCCGCACAAGGAGAAAATCAAGTGCAAGTGCCGCTCAACTTGATTGCTGCGGGCAATCAACCAGGGGTAGGTGCGCTCAGCCTTGCCATCCACTATGATGCAGCACGCATCACAGCCAAAAGTTGCACAACCAGCGAACAGTTTGACCTGCTGCTCTGCAATGTGGCTATGCCCGGTGCCGTCCAGTTGGCAGGGGTGGCCGCCGAGGGCATCCGTTCCAACGTACGCCTAGCCGATATCGCCTTCGAACTATTGGAATCTGACGGACTCTCTAGCGAACTTACCGTACAACTGAAACAAGTCACCGATCCAGCAGGCGATGTGCTCAACGCCAGCACTGACAACGGCCAGATCATCTCGGCCTGTCCGCCTGGAAGTGGCAGTTGTAGCAACGTCTATCTGCCATTGGTGCAGAAGTAATCCCGCGCTGCCAACGGATTTTTAGGAACGGATTGAACGGATTTCATGCACATAATCCGTTCCCTATCGAACTTCCAGAACGGATTTTCCATTCTCAAATCCGTTCAATTCGTTCCCTGAATCCGTTGGCAGCTTGATGAGAAACAACAATGTCTCGACTTTACCCTTTTCAGCGTCACTTTATATTTCTCTCGCTGCTCGTCGCCGTTGTTGCGTGCGCCTATCTACTGCTGCACGAGACTAGCACGGTCAACGCCAGTTTGAATGGGCGAGTTGGCTTTTCGGGCAACCCAGCAACCAACGGCGGAACCAATTGCACCTCCTGTCATGCGACAGGAGCACCCGTGCCGAAGGTACTGTTACAAGGGCCGACGACAGTAACGGCAGGGGCCACCAATCTCTACACCTTTACGATCAGCGGTGGTCCAGCACAAACGGGCGGCTTCAACCTCTCGGCTAGCAACAACCGTGGAGCACTCTTGCCCGCGGGTACGGACTCCCAACTCTACCTCAACGAATTGACCCACAGCGCGCCCAAAAGTTTCAGCAACAATCAGGTGCAGTTCACCTTCTTTTGGACCGCACCCAGCTTCAACGACAACGTAACCCTCTACGCCGCCGGTAACTCCTCCAACGGGCAGATGAACCTGAGCGGCGATGGCATCGGCACCACCAGCCTGACTGTCGAGGTGACTGGCGGCAGCGGCAGCGCACCCACCACCAGCCCAACTCCACCGCCCGCTAATTTGGGTCTCCAGTTCCTCGTCGGCGGACTCAGCAAACCGACCAACATTACCCACGCCGGGGATGATCGACTCTTTATTACTGAAAAGGTGGGCAGGATTCGCATCTTGCAAAATGGTGCGTTGTTGGCAACCTCTTTTCTCGATATTACCGATAAGGTCGCCAAGAACACTGGGTCCGAGGAGACGGGATTGTTGGGTTTGGCCTTCCACCCCAACTACAAGAACAACGGCTACTTTTACGTCAACTACAATCTCAACAACCCACTGCGTACCCGTATCTCGCGCTTTACAGTGACAAGCGGTGATGCCAATCGAGCCGACCCGAACAGTGAACTGATCCTGATGGAATTCAACCAGCCCTACAACAATCACAACGGCGGGCAACTGCAATTTGGCAGCGATGGCTATCTCTATATCGCGGCTGGAGATGGCGGCAGCGGCGGCGATCCCAACAACTATGCGCAAAACAATGGCGTCTTGCTCGGCAAACTCTTGCGCATCGATGTCACTGGCACCGGTGGCAATGGTCCCGATTGCGACGCCAGCGGTGGCAACAATTATCGGATTCCTGCCGATAATCCTTTCGTTAACGGCAAAGGCGGCACCTGTGACGAAATTTGGGCAACCGGCTTGCGCAACCCTTGGCGCTTCAGCTTTGACCGGTTAACCAACGACCTCTGGATCGCCGATGTAGGCCAGAACCGCTTCGAGGAGATCGACTTTATGGCCGCCGGTATGGGTGCGGGCAAAAATTATGGCTGGCGCTGTTACGAAGGCAACGCTGAATATAACAACGCTGGTTGTCAAACAGCCCCTAATTACGTGGCACCCATTTACAGTTTTGATCGCAGCAAGGGAGATTGTTCGGTGACGGGCGGCTACGTCTATCGTGGCGCAGCCTACCCGAACCTCAACGGCCATTATTTCTTCAGCGACTATTGCAATATGACGATCCGCTCGATCAGCGGTGCGCGGGACAACCCGATTGTTACCTCCTGGAACGCACCTGGCGGCGGCAGCAATCCAGTCACCTTTGGCCAAGACCGCAATGGCGAACTCTATGTCGGCTACTTTTCGGGCGACATCTATCAGATCACGGGCATCAGCGTACCCAGCACATCGACGCCCACGCCCACCGACACGCCTACTCCGAGCGCAACACCCTCGGCCACGCCAACTGCCACGGCTACAGCTACTTTGACACCGACACCAACCGATACTGCCACTTCGACGCAAACACCAACACCCACTTCTACACCGACCGGAGCCATCGTTCTTGTTGGTCAAGTGCTAGTCGCTCCGAATCAGGCGATCAGCCTCAGCCTCCCAATCGAGGCGATCAACGTTCCTGTAGACAAAAAAGTGGGTGCAATTAGCGTCGAAATCGGCTATAATGCAACCAAGCTACAGGTAACTGCCTGCACAAACGAGGCAAGCAGCTTTGATTCGGTGGTCTGCAACGCAGGCGAGGCAGGGAGGGTTCGCCTCTCAGCGCTCTCGACCGCTGGGGTCAATGGTAACGCCTCGATTGCGGCGATACATGTACAAAGTGAGGCAAGAGCCAGCGAAATGGTCCCCCTAACCCTGACCGTGACGACCTTTGTTGACATCAACGCCAGGCCAATCGCTGTGAGTTCACAGAATGGCGCGATCCACTTCGACTGTCCGCTAGGCGATGTTGATTGTGACACGGCGAACACGTCGAACGACGCGCTTTTCATCGTCCAATTCGCAAAATCACAACGCCCAGCGAGCGATACCATCCCACTGCCACGTGGCTTCCTTCGTACTGCGGTGTGTGATATCAACGGCGACCAAGCGTGTAATAATGAAGATGCAAAGCTGATCTTGCAGTGTGAGGTGGGACTAACGAATGGGTTCTGTAGTAAGTAGATTTGATCGATTAGCGAAAGAGGGAAAGTAACATATACTTCTATGCTTTTAAGCAGCTAAAAGGTAGGTATGCCTAATTGTCTATAGCTATCTCATTCATTGGACGTAATAGTAGGTAAATTGATCATGAGCAATCGAGAGCGTGGTGAGTATTTTGTATCGTTAGTTGGAGATTACCTTGCGCGTCAAGGGATATCGCTCAAACCGGAGTATTTTGTACAGGTTGGGCTGAATATACAACGAAAGAAACGTCATAGATTCGATCTTGGTAATGACTCCATATTGGTTGAATGTAAATATTATGATTGGACAGAAGGTGGAAATAAACCAAGCGCAAAGATATCGACACTGAATGAGGCAATGCTGTATTTCCTTGGTGCCCCAACCAGCTATCGCAAAATGCTTTTTGTGCCTGATACACAGCGTACGGGAAAACACAAAGAGACTTTGGCTGAATATTACATGCGACTACATAGTCATTTCATACCTGACTCCGTTGAAATCTGGGAATTCATAGTAAATGAACAACGAGCACGTAGGGTTTGAATTTTACCCTAACGAGCGCATCAGATGGCCTTTCAGCATCAATAATGTGCATCTACTAGTGCTCGCGTAGTAGATGTAGGGACAGAACAGATTATGAAAAAGCTAGAAGGTATACCTGAACAGAACAATGGCGACACATTGCGACAACATTATGAATTGGACTATAGTAAAGCAAAGCCGAACCGTTTTGCTGAGCATCTTGCCCAAGAAGATTTGATGGTTGTGATTGAGACTGAAGCGGATGTCAAACTACCCCTTACTGACGTGCGGGGTTCTGAGCCGTTAGCGTCAGCGCACGGTGTTAGTTCCAGGTAGACGTTTCGTGAGGAAAACTCGTGCGACAAGCAAGATCCGTGGTACTTATCCTATCGGTAGCACTCCTCAGCTTCCTCGTTTGGCGTATGATGGCGTTGCCGCTCTTCTCGTCTACACTCAGACTATCAGCAGCCATACCATTTAGCGCCGACACTCCGACTGGCTATGACCCGCTGACCGAGCATGAGCAGAAGCTAGCCATTTCTGCTGCACTGCAGAAGGAAGCAAATCTTCAAGCTTCTGATGCAGGCAGCCTGGAAACGCTCTTGGTCGAACGCCACGAGGTACCCAAGGCGGAACGGACGAAAGGGCAGTGGTCACGCCAAGCCGATGTCTATCTCTACGATTATACCAGCGATACCTTGCACCATTCGACCGTAGACGTAGCCAGCGGAGCCGTCGTCGCCACCGAAAAGGCCACAGGTGTCCAGTTGCCGCTCACGCAGCAGGAAGAGGCAAGAGCACTCTCGCTTGTGCGCAACGATCCGACCGTTTGGTCTGACCTGACCAATCGCTACCACACGATCAGCGGTGAAGCATTGAACGATCTGGCCCAACTTCAGGTCAAGGTCTCACTCTTCCGCTCCGATTCGATGCCCGACCGGGTCAACGACGCAGCAAGCGCCTGTGGTCAACATCGCTGTGCCCAGGCACTGATCTTCACTGTAGACAGAACGCTACTCGAAATCATGCCCATCGTTGACCTGTCGCAAGGGCGGGTTGTACAGGTGTTGAATGAGACTAACTAGCAACCGAAAGCGGCTTCTCCTCTCTATCTTCATGTTTGCCATTGTGGGCTTTCTTCTGCTCTGGCAATGGCCAGTGCTGCGCGGCCAGGGCGGCAGCTGTGCCGTTGGCACCTATCTCGAAGCAACCTTACCAACCGGAGCGCGCTGGGATCTCTGCTGGTCAAGCGAGCCAAAGGAAGGCATCGTGCTGCGCGAGATCTACTATTCCACGCCCGCCGGACTACGTCGCAAGATCCTACAAGAGGCGAGCCTAGCCCAAATCGAGGTTCGTTACGACGATGGCATGACTACACTCTATCCCGTCAGCAAGCCGGGATTGGGCGATGTGCAGTTGCTCACTCTGGATACGGCTGATTGTCCGAATGGCACGCTGCTCAGCCAAAGTAATTGGGCACTGCTCTGCCAGCAGATTGCGGGGCGTGGCTATCTCAACAAGTACTACACGCAGCAACGCCAAGGGGATCTACTCACCCTGCTCAGTGCCTCCCAAGTTGGTCAGCAGACCTACATCGTACAATGGCATCTCTACGATGATGGCACGATTGAACCGCAGGTTGGCGAAGGCGGACGCGACTTACGTCCAGTCGGCTATATTACCAACTACTGGTGGCGAATCGACTTTGACATTGGCGGCAACGGGGCGAATGACTTTGTCGATGAATTTGAGGTCAACCCAACCACTTCTAACACCCAACGCATCTCCAGCGCTGTGACCCTCAATAGTGAAAGCGGTCGCACCACCGACCCTGACAAAAAACGCTCCTGGCGAGTGCGTGATGGCTCGCTGACCAACAGTGATGGCCACGCCATTTCCTATCATCTCGACCCCAAAGAGGTGGGTTATCGCGATCCCGGTTCAGCTGCAGCACCGTGGAATACCAATGATTTCTATGCTACGGTCGCCCATCCATGCGAACGAATGCCAGTCCGCAACCCCTCCGCTGGCGGCTGCCCTGACAACGTCGCTGGTTTTGTCAACGGTGAGAGCCTGGCAGGAGCCGATGTCGTGCTCTGGTATCGAATCACTGCCCATCGTCTGCCCCGTGCGGAGGATGAACCTTTGTTGGATGTGCAGTGGCACAGCTTCCAACTGCTACAGCGCGATTGGACCGCGCAAAGTCCCTTTTAAGTTACGTCATGATGACCTCCATAAGTTCTCCATATCTCGGATGTAGGATTGGAATAGATAGATACAGCAACTTTTTCTACTCTCCATTCCTTTCCCACATCAATGGCCTGGGTTGGTACCGTTCTCTTTTGCAGCAGGCAAAGGTAGACGGGTGGTGCTTACCCAGTAACCAAGGGTGTGGTTCTTATCCGATAGGAGGCGTCTTTATGACTTCCATTTCAACGACTACGCCACGGCGACGTCCGCTCCGGCTGCGCCCGTCAAAAAGTTGGACACAGACCGTGCGTCGCCTGATCCAAGGCGGTTTCTTGCTCTTTATTCTCTTTGCCAGTGTGCGCCATCTTCTCTTCGAGGAGACAACCACCACTGCTTCACTCGATGCGCTCTGTCCCTTTGGCGGGCTGGAAACGCTCTGGCGAGCCTGGACAAGCGGGGATCTCGTTCCCAAAACACATCCTTCCAATCTTGTATTGGGCATCGGTTTGTTAGTAGGTGCCTTGGTCAGCGGCTCGGCTTTTTGTGGTTGGATCTGCCCCTTTGGCACGCTGCAAGATATACTCACCTGGCTGCGTGAGCGACTCCATCTTCCCGAACTCACGATCCCCAACAAATTGGATCGTTGGCTGCGCTATGGCCGTTATCTCTCGCTCACCCTTGTCCTTTACATGACAATTAGTACCGTCACCCTTTGGTTTGCCAGCTATGACCCTTATCGCACCATCTTTGGCCTGGAATGGCTCTTTTCCTTCAACCTGGCCGAACAATGGATGGCTTATAGCATTGCCCTGGCGATTCTGCTGCTCTCCTTCTTTATACCTCGCTTTTGGTGCAAATATACTTGCCCCTTGGGCGGCGCGCTCAGCATGGTTGGGCATGTGAGTCTGCTGCGTATTCGCCGCAGTGCGCCCAGTTGCAAAGGCTGTGCCCTCTGCGAAGTTCCTTGCCCCGTGGGACTGCACGTGGCCGATGCCAATCCAATGGTCAGCACCAACTGTATTGGCTGTCTGGCCTGTGTCGAAGCCTGCCCCCGCCACGGTGCGCTGGAAGTGCAATTTGCGCCAGCGATTTGGGTGGAACAGGTGCGCAACTGGCTAAGTCGCTCGCGCAAAGAATCGACCCCAGCAGGAGGTGCCCTATGAAAGTCAACCAATATATCCTGCCCAGCTTTTCAATTTTGGCGCTCTTGGTGACCGTGTTGATTGCCGACCTCACCGGGCAGTGGATCATCAGCGGCAAGGAGTTGGTCGATGTCAACAATATGACCACCAGCGAGGATATTCGGGGCTGGATGACCTTGCAACAAGTGGCCGACGGCTTTGCACTCGAACCATCCACACTCTATCAACTGCTTGCGCTGCCAGCCGACGTCCCAACCGAGACCGCTTTGAAAGATTTGGAAGGCATCGTGCCCGATTTTGAAGTCACGACTGTGCGGGAAGTGTTAGCAGTTTATTTGGGCGAGACAGATGCATCTGCAACCGGTGCAACCGTGCCAGACGCTTCCAATGCCACACCACAGCCGCCGGAGAGCAGCACACCAGTCGCCCTGCCCAGCGCCGCAAAGACTGACACAAACCCTGAAGCAACCGCCGAACCTACACACATTCCCTTCGGGGATGGCAGCGGGACAGGCCCCACACCGCTAGCGCCGGGTGAAATCTTGTCGGGCGTAGATATCAAAGGGCGACAGACCCTCAGCGACATTGCCGAACAGGCGCAGGTGCCGCTGGAGAAGTTGCTAGCAGCATTGGGACTGCCCGCCGATACGGACACGACGCAGGAAGTACGCGCTTTGGTCGAGCAAGGCAAAGTAGCCGAGATCGATACCGTGCGCAGTGCGGTGACTGCATTACAAGAAGAATAGGGTTTGCCCTCCCAGACACGGGTAAACTGAATCGTTAGGAAAGATCTGCCAGCTTCTATCAATCTGGCAGATTTGCGCTTATAGAGGTCTAATAGAAAGACAAAACCTTGCCTATGCCTAGATTATCCTTTGCTCAAATGTGGCAGTTCCGACAGCTCCGCTTTCTGTCCTTAGCAGGCGTAGGGTTGTTGCTTGCCGTCGCCTTGCTAGGGAGCGCGACCTCGACCAATGCACAAGCGGGGGCGAATTGCTCGGCCGATTTTTTCATTGACAAGACCTTGAGCAACGGCGCACGCTGGCAACTCTGTTGGGAGCAGCGCAACCTCGACGGCATTGTCTACCACGACATCACCTTCACCCCGCCGGGCGGAACCAGCCGCAAAGTCCTGGCCGAAGGCTCAATTTCCCAGGTCCATGTGCCCTACGATGACAACAGCGCCCGCTTTCACGACATTACCGACGATGGTTTCGGCGACGAAAATCTCAACGATCTGACACCGGCGGAGTGTCCCAACGGGACGCTACTGAAAGTTGGCGCCAAGGATGCCCTCTGTCAGCAGATTTTACCGCGCGGCTATGCCTTCAAAGGCGTTGGCACGCAACAACAGGGCGAACTGCTCAGTCTCTTTAGCGTCTCTACCAGCGGCGAGTATAACTACATCCCGGTTTGGCGCTTTCTGGATAACGGCACGCTGGAGTTGCAGATGGGCGCAGCCGGCAAATTGCAGCGCTTCACCACCGACAGTCGCTTTGGCTGGCCGGTACGCGCCAACAATACCCTCGGCACTGCCCACATCCACAACTACTACTGGCGACTCGACTTTGACCTGGGCGAAAATGCTGCCGATGACGTGGTGGAAGAGCTCAACTATGTCGCTAGCGCCGATAACAGCAAACGCACTCTGGGCATTAACCGCCTGACTAGTGAAACTGGGCGATCCATCGATCCGACTAGGTTGCGCTCCTGGCGCATTCGCGACGGATCGCTGACCAACCCGCAGGGCGATGCCATCTCCTACCAATTGGAGCCCAACGATGTCGGTCAGCGTGATGTAGGACCAACCTATGAGCCGTGGACCAACAATGATTTCTACGTCACCAAGGCCAACGACTGCGAGCGTTATGTCTCGCACAATCCGACCTTGAACGGCTGTGCCAGCAATTTGGCCGCCTTTGTCAATGGCGAAAGCGTGGAAGGGGCCGATGTTGTGCTCTGGTATGGGGTCACCTTTCACCACATCCCACGCGACGAAGATGAGCCGTTGATGCACACTCACTGGAATGGCTTCCGTCTCGTCCCGCGTGACTGGATGGACAGCAATCCCTCTACGGGAAGTGTCACCACCTGTGCGGTAGGTGACGTCACCTGTGATGGGAAAGAAGATGCAGCGGATGCACTCTTTATGCTTCAGTATGATGTACAACTGCGCACGATCAGCAATCAATTGCCGCTGCCAGCCAAGACCCTCTATGGCTATTCCTGCGATGTAAGCGGAGAAGGTGACTGCAACGTCGTCGATGCGCTCTTTACACTGCAATGCAGCGTTGGGTTAGAGAATCTTTTCTGTCCTGGTAGCCAAGGCGTACGCAGTGCCCAACAAACCGCAAGTCCAGCGTCTGTCGTAGCCCTGCACATCCAGGATGGGGAGAGCAACGGCACCCTGCACCAAGAGATTTTTGTGGATAGCGCAATCGCACTGGGCGCGCTCTCGTTGGAGTTGAAGGTCGAGCCAAGCAATCAGGGTACGTTCAGTTGCGAAGCCGATCCCAGTCAGACGTTTGATCTGGCAACCTGCCATATCGACGAGGCCACAGGGATGGTTCGTTTGAGCCTACTTTCCGCAAGCGGCGTTACAGGCAAACATCCCCTAGGTCGGCTGCACTTCACCCCGTCAGCTACCAACGCGTCTACGCATCCTGCCCTCCGCATCCAGCGTGCCGACATCGCTGACCGTGCAGGGAACACCCTACCCAGCGAACTGCAAACATCAAGTGACAAACTCTATCTGCCCATGCTGATTCGCTAATCAAAAGGTATTGCGCTAGCAATGTACAAGATTTTCCCAACACGTCTCGCTACGTAGGGGCATCTGCTTGCCGGTGCCCTGGGCGACCGCAAGGGTGCGCCCCTACGATCCCCATCCCCTCATCTCCCCTCTTCTTGTCTCCCTGTCTTCCCTCTCTGTAGCCGCAGTGACATAATATTCGCGTAAGCGTGTTTTAATAAACTAGTAACATTTATGCACTACACTCCTACATGTAATCAAGGAGAATAATCATGACAACCGAATATAAAAAGACCAAAGAAGCACTTGCCAAACTGACTCCAATGCAATACCAAGTAACGCAAATGAGCGCCACCGAACGTCCCGGCACCGGTGAATATCTGCACAACAAGAAGGCAGGCATTTACGTGGATATCGTGTCGGGAGAACCGCTCTTTGCTTCATCGGACAAATACGAAAGTGGCTGTGGCTGGCCCAGCTTTACCAAACCAATCGAGCCCGCCAACGTTGAAGAACTGCGCGACACCTCCTACGGCATGGTCCGGGTGGAAGTGCGCTCGAAACACGGAGACAGCCACCTGGGCCATGTCTTTACCGATGGTCCTCGTGATCGGGGTGGCCTGCGCTACTGTATCAACTCTGCCTCGCTGCGCTTTATCCCGCGTGAAAAGATGGAGGCGGAAGGTTATGGAGCCTATCTGGATCAGGTCGAAGAGATCGGTACATGATGCGTGATCCGTGAATTTGCTGTCAACTGATAGACAAAGCAAAGCGAAGATGGATCATTGTAGGGGCATCCGCTTGCCAGTGCCCTGCTTGCATCAGCGAATGGGCAACCGCAAGGGTGTGCCCCTACTCTTGTGATCATGCAATGTCTATCTGCTTTGTCTATTATTTCAAGACTTGACATTTGCTATTGACATATTTCAGGGCGAGTCAGAATTCACGAATCACGAATCAGGCATCACCAGTCAACTAGGCATCAATAAAAGATGTTTTCGAAAGAATTCGAGAGGAGATATACTTATGGCAAAGGAACGTGCCGTTTTAGCTGGAGGTTGTTTTTGGGGCATGCAGGATCTGATCCGCAAGTTGCCCGGAGTGTTGAGTACACGCGTGGGCTACACCGGCGGCGATGTCAAGAATGCCACCTATCGCAATCATGGCAGCCATGCCGAAGGAATTGAGATCTGGTTTGACAACGAAAAGACCAGTTACCGCAAGTTGCTGGAGTTCTTCTTCCAGATCCACGACCCGACCACAGTCAACCGGCAAGGCAACGACCGGGGAACTTCGTACCGCTCTGGCATCTATTACGTGGATGAGGCGCAGCACCAAGAAGCACTGCGCACTATCCAGGATGTTAACGCTTCGGGGTTGTGGCCGGGTAAAGTCGTGACCGAAGTCAAGCCCGTTGGCGACTTCTGGGAGGCCGAGCCCGAGCATCAGGATTATCTGGAACGCTACCCGCACGGCTATACCTGTCACTTTCCGCGCAAGAATTGGGTGCTGCCCGTGCGCGAAGCAGTGAGATAGTAGGACAGTAAGATAGTGAGACAGTAAAAACTGTCTTACTGTCCTACTGCTTTACTCCTTTATCAAAAGAGGGAACTTCGTTTTGCCGATTCAATTCAACTTTGATAACAGCTACGCCCGCCAACTCGAAGGCTTCTATGTTCCCTGGCAAGGGGCAGCGGTTCCCGCGCCTGCGATTGTTCGCTTGAATGAGTCACTGGCACGCGAGCTAAAGTTGGAACCCGATGCGCTCAGCAGTGGCGAAGGGGCGGCAATCCTGGCAGGTGTCCTCACCCCCGAAGGGGCTATTCCCTTGGCGCAAGCCTATGCCGGACATCAATTTGGTGGTTTCTCTCCGCAACTAGGCGATGGTCGGGCGCTGTTGGTGGGCGAATTGATCGATCTACAAGGTGCACGCCGTGACCTTCACCTCAAAGGGTCGGGACGCACTCCTTTTTCGCGTGGCGGCGATGGCAAGGCAGTACTGGGGCCGGTTCTGCGTGAATATCTGATGGGTGAGGCGATGCACGCCCTGGGCATCCCAACCAGTCGTGCCTTGGCTGCGCTCACCACAGGCGAGACCGTTATGCGCGAAGTTCCCCTGCCGGGTGCTGTGCTGGCGCGAGTTGCCGCAAGCCATTTACGAGTGGGCACATTCCAATACTTTGCGGCGCGTGGCGAAGCGAAAAAGGTGCAGCAACTGGCAGAGTATGCGCTTGCCCGCCATTACCCGGAACTCGCAGCAGCAAACAACCCTTATTTGGAATTGCTGCGCGCCGTCTGCAAACGTCAAGCGGCCCTGATTGCCCAATGGATGACCGTCGGCTTTGTCCACGGCGTCATGAACACGGACAATATGACGATTTCGGGCGAAACCATTGACTATGGACCTTGCGCCTTTATCGACGCCTATGATCGCAAAGCAGTCTTCAGTTCAATCGATAGTCGCGGACGTTATGCCTTTGGCAATCAGCCTGCCATTGCCCAGTGGAACCTGGCGCGTTTGGCGGAAACTCTGCTGCCTTGGCTCGACAGCCGTGAGGAAGAGGCGATTCGCCTTGCCACAGTCGAGTTACAAACCTTTGCCGAACAATATTCCACCTTCTGGCTCGGTCAGATGCGGACCAAGTTGGGGCTTGTCACCCAGTCTGAACAGGATCGAGACCTGGTCAACACTCTCTATGCAGTGATGGAAGAACAGCAAGTCGATTTTACCCAGTTCTTCCGCAAATTGTCCCAAGCCGCCTTGGGCAATCCAGAACCAGTCCAAGCACTTTTCCAGGATAGCACGAAATTCACGTCCTGGCTGACTGCCTGGCAAGAACGCACACAGTACGAGCCAATTTCACCAGCAATGCGGGCCAAAGCAATGAACCTGGTCAATCCGATCTATATTCCACGCAATCACAAGGTGGAGGAAGCACTACAGATGGCCCTTGCCGGCAATCTCTCTGCGTTTGAGAAATTATTAACAGTGATAGAATGCCCCTTTAGCGAGCGGGCCGGGCTTGAGGAATATGCGCAACCAGCCCCGGCTGAATTTGGCCATTACGTCACTTTTTGTGGTACATAAGTACAGGTTAGTCATGGGAGTCTTAACTCAATGGATCGCAAAATAGCCTCGTCACCCACCGAGCCTGTCGCATCTGGGCTTGTGCACGACGAAAGTCGCCAGCGTTTTGTGCGACCGATGGCCCCGAGCGACGCATTCGTCACCTATCGCTGGCAAGGCGAACGTATGGTGCTCAATCACATCGAAATTGATCGATCCCTGCGCGGAACCGGTGTCGGGGAGAGCTTCGCCAAAGAAGTGCTCACTCACCTACAAGATAGCCCGCTCGAAATTCGTCTCACTTGCCCCTACTTGCGCTATGTAGCAAGTACGAATGAGCAGTGGTGCAGGAAATACGCTGTGACCTAGTGCTGCTTTAACAAAGTAGTTTGTCAATCGTCTTACGGGAAGGCTTTAGCAAAAGACTTTCTTAAGCGCAAACCCTTCCCGGAAGATTACAAAATAACTCTGTTAATCATGCACTAGAAAGATTAGGAGATTGGGAGATTGATGCGTCGATCATCCAATCTCTTAATCTCCCGATCTCTAAACCCCTTCCCAAGAAAGGTATCATCGATGCACGTTCTCAAACTCTTCGATCTCTCCGGCAAAGTTGCGATTGTTACCGGCGCGGCGCGCGGACTAGGACGTCATTCCGCACTGGCCCTGGCCGAAGCCGGTGCCGATGTCGCCATCTGCGACATTCTGGATGGCGGTGGACAAAAGACAGCAGACGAGATTCGCGCATTGGGGCGACGGGCCGTGGCACTTGAAGTTGATGTCACGCAGCCCGAAGCCTGTGTGAGCTTTATCGATCAGGTTACCTCAGCATTGGGACCGATCCACATTCTGGTCAACAACGTAGGCATCGGCTCCAGTGGCAAGTCGCTCGAAGATGAGGATGAAGAGCGCTGGCGACGCACCATCGACACCAACCTCACGGCCATCTTCTATATGACCAAACCGGTCGCCCGCCAGATGATCGAGCGCGGTCAGGGCGGGGTAATCATCAACATGGCCTCGATGAGCAGCATGATCATCAACAATGTCCACCCGCGCCACAACGTCTCCTACTGTGTCTCCAAAGCAGGGGTGATGCACCTGACCAAAGGCATGGCATCCGATTGGGCACGCTACGGCATCCGTGTCAACGCCGTTGGCCCTGGCTACATGGACACCGAACAGGCAGGCTGGATGAAACAAAACCCCGAACTCGAAGCCCGCATCCTCGCCAACATCCCGATGGGGCGCAAAGGCCGCGAAGACGAACTAAAAGGCACCGTCGTCTACCTCGCTTCCGACGCCTCCTCCCTCATGACCGGGCATACGGTGGTGTTGGATGGCGGGACGATGATTTGGTAAAACAAACAGTAGGACAGTGAGACAGTAGGACAGTAAGTCAGCAAAACTGCCCTACTGTCCTACTGTCTCACTGATTACAAAGGACTCATCATGGCCTGGATCAAAGTCATCGCCGAATCCGAAGCGGTCGGACGGCTGAAGGAATGGTACGACAAACTGATTGAACCGTGGGGCGGCGTGGACAATATTATGAAGATCCATAGCCTCAACGTGCCCTCACTCACTGCCCACTTTGAAATCTACAAGACACTAATGCGCGGTCACTCCGACTTGAGCCGTGCCCAACGCGAGATGATCGCAGTCGTTGTCTCTACGACCAATCGCTGCCACTACTGAATGACCCATCACGGAGCGGGGCTTCGTCGATTGACAAATGATGCAGCATTGGTCGAGCAACTCAAAACAGACTATCGCCAGGCTACGATCAGTGTCGCCGAGCGGGCGATGCTTGACTATGCGGTGAAACTGACGCTCGAACCGTGGAACATGGTCGAAGCCGATGTGATCGCACTGCGTCAGGCGGGCTTCAGCGACTCAGCCATCCTCGACATCAACCAGGTGACCGGCTACTTTGCCTATGTCAACCGGCTGGCAGATGGCCTGGGTGTACCGCTGGAAGAATTTTGGGGAGAACAAGGTGCAGCCAATCATTGATGCCTACGCCACCATGACACAACAGACATTGCAAGCATGGTCAGCCCATCCCGGCATCGGCGCACAACAACCAGCCTATCCTTATAAACACCAGCTAGGTGTGAGCAGTGGTCACCCTTTTGCTCCAAGCGGCGTGCTCAAGCAATTGTATGATGAACTTTGCCAACTCGCCGCAACCGACCCACTCTATGACGTCGTGCCTGCGCACGGCCTCCATTTCACCTTTTTGGCATTGGCCTGGGATCGCTTCAATTCAATTGGGGAAGTACCACCTGAGATCAACGAACTTGTGCCACTCTTCAAAGAGACGGTAGCTGGATTGAGTTTTACGGTCACTGACTTGCGCTTGGTACCGCTAAAGAACGCACTGTTGCTGGCCGGTCTACCTGATGCCCAAACCTACGCTGTGCGTCAACGATTGGCACAACGAGTTTTGCAAAGTTCCTGGCGTCCCCATCTCGAAGCACGCTACGCAGGCTTCCCCATTCCTCCTCTCATCTGGCACATCACCTTAGTGCGTTATGCGGCCGAATATGCACCTCAACCGCTGCGCGACCTCTATCAATGCTACCGCACAGCTTCCTTCGGCTCCCTGGAACTAGGCGAGCCCCAAATCGGCGTCATTAACTACAACTGGACGAAGAAGAACTTTCTCTGATCGGTAGGGCGCACCGCTTGACAAACTTTCAGTGATTTGCTGTTTTTAATTCGATGAATATCGAATTAGTTTTATACAGATAGAGTCAAATCAACAAGGAGCACTTAATGGAAAGCCTCCTCTCAACCCTCAAAGAGCTTGCCGATCCTACCAGGTTTACCATCCTGGGACTGTTGGCCCAAGCGCCACGCAGTGGGGACGAATTGGCTGCGCTACTCGATATTAAGCCCTCGACCATCTCGCACCATCTCACCCGCTTGCAGAAGGTAGGATTAGTCAATGTTCAGGTAGAGCAATACTATCATGTTTACACGCTGAATGCAGCAGCCTTAGAGCGACCGCGCACCCTGCTCACGCCCCAAGATTTGGCCGAGATAGTTGCACTGCAGGAGACCATCAATGATAAGGCGTACCAGGAGCAAATCCTTGTCCGTTGGATCGAGGACGATCGTTTGCAGGGTTTGCCCACCCAGATCAAACAGCGACAAATCGTGTTACAATGGTTACAGGAGAAGTTTGAACCGGATCGACGTTATACGGTGCGCCAGCTCGATGATGTGCTGGCTCGTTGGTGCAATTGGCAAGATGGGCGACGGCTCGACATCACAACTGTTACGCGCGCACTGGTCGATGGCGGAATGCTAGAGCGCACGGCCAACGGATCGATCTATTGGCGGGCCGACTCTCCACTAGTTCAGGCAGCAGCGCATTTTTCACCTGATAACCTGCTCCCAGCGGATACTTTGGCATTGCACCTTCCCTTGGTCTCTTCGCCGTTGCGCCGGTTGGTGCAGATTGCCATGCGCATCAAGGCCAATCGTGCCTATTCAACTGGCGAACTGATTGCTTTGCTAAAGCCACACTGCCAGGATTCAACTGAAAGTGTGCCAGCCCTACAACAGACGCTGCTGGATGCAGGGTTGTTACAGCAGAAGGGCGAGGAACAATTTGTCCGCCCCACTATTGGTCCCGATCATCCAGCACAGATCAAGCTACGTGAAGAAGCGACAATGAGAGCTACGGTGTAAGATTACTTTACAGCGATCAACATGCAAACGGTAGCCGCACTCCATCGATGAATGTCTACCGCTCATCAAAACAGGCTGAACATGAAAAAGCACTCCCAACAAACTGCCGTTACCGTCGATACTATCCTCCAGCCGCATCATCCGACAGTCATCGACCTCGTCAACCAATTGCGCCACCAGATCCGCGCCACCGTCCCCGAAGCGACGGAGAAAGCTTATCCTGTCTGGAAAGGCATTGGCTACGTACACCCGATAGCTGGCTATTTCTGCGCCATCTTTCCCCAAGCTGATTGTGTGAAACTAGGCTTTGAATGGGGCAAACTGCTGCCAGATACAGATGGAGTGTTGGAAGGCGACGGCAAGCAGTTGCGTTATGTGGTGATTCGTGAGGGCGAATCCATTCCAGTCGAGGCGATAAAACGACTCTTGCTTGCAGCACTCAAACTGCCTGCGGAGCGGCAAGTGAAATTGGCACTACTCGCTGGGACTTGACAAAGATGCTTTTTCGTCTAAAATGCAAACATGATGCATTTTAGACGAAAGGGCAAATCATCGGATGTATATCACTCGCACGCTTGAATCGTTTGTCCTGAAAAATGCCAACCAGTTCCCTGTGGTCCTCGTCACTGGTGCGCGACAGGTTGGCAAGACCACCTTTTTGCAACACCTCAGTCAGACAGAGCGTACCTATGTTTCGCTCGACGATCCACTGGTATTGAGTCTAGCCAAATCTGACCCCGCGCTCTTTATGCAGCGTTTCCCGCCGCCGGTGCTGATCGATGAGATTCAGTATGCACCTGAGTTATTGCCCTACATCAAATTGACAGTGGACCAACGCCGCCAGCCCGGCCTTTTTTGGTTGACAGGCTCCCAACAATTTCATCTGATGCGCGGAATCTCGGAATCATTGGCGGGACGGGTAGCGATTGTCCACCTGCTCGGCCTTGCGCAGCGAGAGATTCTAGGCAAAGGTGCAGGTATTGAACCATTTCTGCCAACTGCCGAAGCGCTTAGAACCAGGGCGACCACGGCGGATAGATTGACACTCAAGGAACTCTATCAACACATTTGGCGCGGCGCATTTCCAGCCCTTGCCCTCAATGATGCGCTTGATCACAATCTTTTTTACAGTTCCTATGTGCAGACTTATCTACAGCGGGATGTCCGTGACCTGGCGAGGGTGGGCGATGAGATGGCGTTTTTGCGCTTTCTGCGTGCAGCAGCAGCGCGCACGGGTCAGCAACTCAATTTGACCGAATTAGCACGTGATGCCGATGTCAGTCCCAATACGGCGAAGAACTGGCTGTCGATCCTGCAAACATCAGACCTTGTCTATCTACTCGAACCTTACCACACCAATCTGAGCAAACGGCTGGTCAAACTGCCTAAACTCTACTTTCTCGATACCGGCTTGGTCGCTTACTTAACCGAGTGGGCAACACCAGAGACCTTGGAGGCAGGAGCGATGTCAGGGGCAATTCTGGAGACGTGGGTGATTGCCGAACTGCTCAAAAGCTATTGGCACAATGGACGGCAGGCCCCCTTCTACTATTACCGAGACAAGGATCAAAAGGAGATCGACCTGCTCATTTCACAAGATGGCAAACTTTACCCGTTAGAGATCAAAAAAAGTGCCTCTCCAGACAAAAATGATGTTCGTCACTTTCAGATCTTGTCACAGTTCGACATGGAGATTGGGCCAGGCGGCGTGATCTGTTTGGCCCAGCAATCGCTGCCACTCACGACAACCGCTCAATCGATTCCCGTTTGGACGATCTAAATTTCCGTGTTTGTTGATTTCCGTGTTTAGCAAAAAGGCTTTGTAAACATGGAAATCAACAAACACGGAAATTCTTAACAAACAGAGCAAATTTTCAAATCGGAAGAAAATCCGCCTCTATCCACCCCATCAGTGTCATCCGCGTACCGATCCTCGTCGGTTTGAGGCGCAGTTTCACTGGATAGTACCAGCGAAACTAGAGAGTTTCACGTCTCGCCTTTCCCCGCAATCCACCACACCCAAAAAGCCATCGGCACAATACAGCCAAAGGCCATTGCCCAGATCGTGCCCGAGATGCCTAAGCGCGAATCCAGACCGGCACCCGCCAGCGCTGAACCAATGGCACTGGTCAGCGAAAAGAGGGCAAATTCGGTGGCGAAGATGCGACCGCGCACCTGGGCAGGCAGCGATTGCAACAATAATTGTGTCGAGAAGACCCAGATGATCGACCCGCCGAGGCCGCGCATTAAGGTACCGAAGAGCAGGATACCAAAGCTCCACAAGGGTGCGCTGATTGCCAGACCAATGCCGCCGATCACATAGCCAAGCGCAATCGCTCGGCGCATGGGGCGGTTTGCATCACCAGTGAAGTAGCGCGCCACAATCGGTCCCAACGCCGTCCCCACCCCCGACACGCCAAACATCAAGCCCAGGCCGATGCCACCCTCATGGCCAATTACATAGATGCGCTGGGCGATCGCCACCTGGATCACCTGAAAACCGGCAGACATCACCAGTGAGTTGGCCGCCTTTTGCAGCGCGACGACTAAGGTATCACGGTGCTGCCCCAGGTAACGCAATCCCTCGACATATTGACGCATGGCAGCCGAGATGGTCTTTTCCGCCGCTGCCAATTCGGGGGCACGCTGCGGCAGAATCAGCGAAACGCACCAGGCCGAGACCAGAAACGAGGCCGAATCGATGACAAAGGCGGGATAGATGCCCCAACTGCCCGAGGCCAAGCCACCTAGCGCCGCACCTAATGCCAACATGGTTGACCAGGTAGTGGAGCTGATCGTGTTCGCCACCCCAATCCCGCGTGGTGGCACCACATCGGGGATGATGGCGTTGCGGGCGGGAAAGTAGAAGGCACTCAGCCCCAGTTGCAGGGCCGAAAGGGTATAGAGCAGCCAGACATCCTTGGGCTGGCGCACAAAAAGAAAGCAGATCACCGTCAGCGCCCGCAGCAGGTCGGAGGTGATCAGGATGTACTTGCGGTTGTAACGATCGGCCACGACCCCAGCAAAGGGCGTCATCACAAAGGGAGCCAACATGCGCACCACAAAGAGCGACCCCACCGCCAGACCCGACCCAGTCAGTTGCGCCACCAGCGCCGCCGAGGCAATCAAGTCAAACCAATCACCCAACAGGCTGATGATCTGACCGATCCAAAGCAAACGAAAGTCGCGGTTTTTGCCAATTAATTCACGATAGCCCATCGGGCGCTCGATGGTTGTGGTCATGGATGCTCCTTGCTTGGGTAATAATAGCAGGAAGACAAGAAGACAAAAGGACAGGAAGATATCATTCTTTCATCTTGTCTTCCCCTCTTCCTGTCTTCTTGTCAGATTTCAATAACGTACGCCCGTCAACTCCTCCGACACCTGCCACAAGCGCTTGGCGAGTGGTTCGTCGTAGGAGAGATCGTTCGATTTGACTTTGCCAGGATAGCCGCGCATGCCGCCCATGCCGGTTGGGCCAATGTAATCGCAGCCGTTGACATCCGATGCAGTGCAGGCATAGAGCAGGGGCAGGGCACCCATCTCGACTGGTTGCGCAATCAAGGTGTTGGCGATCTTCATGCCAACCCTCGACAGCCAGGAGCCTTCCATCTGCGGTCCCACGCCCTGCAAATTGGTGGCGGCGTAGCCAGGGTGAGTGCCAACGGCGATGGCCTGAATACCCTCTGCACTGAACTTGCGCTGCAACTGATAGGCAAAGAGCAGATTGGCTAACTTGCTCTGGCTGTAGGCACCCCACTTGTCGTATTGCTTCTCGCCCATCAGGTCGTCGAAGTTGATCTTGCCGCTGGTATGTAAGCCGCTGCTGACGCAGACCACCCGCGCTCCCGGCGTGGACTTGATAGGGTCAAACAACAGCCCCGTTAAGGCAAAGTGGCCAAGATGATTGGTGCCAAACTGCATCTCGAAGCCATCTGCCGTTGTGCGCCGGGGAATTGCCATGATGCCAGCGTTGTTACAGAGGATGTCGAGCGCCTTGTACGTGGCCTTAAAGCTGTCGGCAAAGCGACGCACCGAGGCCAAACTGGCCAGGTCCAGTTCCATCACCTGGACTTTGGCATTGGGCACGGCTGCGCGTAGATCGGCCAGGGCCTTGGCGGCTTTTTCAGCGCTGCGACAGGCTAGGATCACCTGCGCCCCCTTTTCCGCTAAGCCCTTGGCCACTTCATAGCCGAGACCGCTGTTCGCACCGGTGACAATCGCCGTCTTGCCGCTGAGATTGGGGATGTTGGTTTTGGTCCAGTTGGTTGTAGACATTCATTTGCTCCATTTCGCTTTTTAAGTTTAAGAATGCCACCAAAGCCCACTCTGGCGCAATTTGCGCTGCCGAGATAACGCACTTTCGCAGCGCAAGTTCGGCAGTAATAAAGTTAACAAGATCGTCAACAAAAATCGGGAAAATTGCACTTGACGCAGGCAGGTTCTTTGTTATGATCGTTACTAGAACGATCAGTCAGAACACAATCTGTGGAAAGCCGATCCTCCCTTCACCTTACTTACCTTTGAGATATACTACGGAGCAAAACTATGTTCCAATCCATTCGATTTGCCACGATTAGATCCCCTGCCCTTTCACTCCTCCTGGCACTCGCTCTTGCCGTTGTCTCCATCCTACCACTCTACGCTACGCCCGCTGCACAAACAGATGCGAGCGCCACCAACCCATTTTTATTGCTCTTTCCCCAATTAGAGCAAATGGCCGCCCCTGACTGGCTCAAAGAGGGGACACGCGTCACCTATGCCAGTGCCTTTGGCACCATCGGCGGCGAAAATGGTGGGGCGGGCAGCGGCTACATCCAGTATGACGTGGTGGCGCAAGATAAAAAGAATGTGGCTACGACCCAATCGATCTTTCTGGATGTCAATGGCAATGGCATCTTGTCCTCGTCGCCTGGTCTGCCGGCCATCGAAATTGCGGGCAGCGGTCAATTTTGGCTCAATCCAGAGGTGCTCGCCGACGCCGAGCAGGTCGCCAATGACAATCTGAGCGTCACCCGCATGACCGAGCAGGACGCAGCGGGCAAGCGTTACAAAGTCCTCCGCTTCCAGTACGAGGACGACCGTTCACGTACTGCCAGTGCCATTGATGCGGAAAGCGGGCTACTGATCTTTTTTACGCAGACCATCCTCAACCGCGATGGCACGCGCAACGAATCGCAACTACGGCTTGCTGGCATCCGCCAACTGAAGCTGCCCTGGAAAGGCAAAGCCGCGCCGACCTGGGCCAAGAAGGGACTTACGCTGAACTACGCCGGGACCCATGTTACGACCATCCCCGGTGGCAATCCGCTCTCCCTCCCACGCACCTTTTCGGCCAAAGTGCAACAAGTCAACAAACGTTTTACCCTCTTTACCACCAGCAGCAGTTACAACCAACAGCCCGAAGGTGACGCACCCAGCCTCACCGGTTTGGCACAGATGACTGGCCTGTGGTTACCCAAAGAAGCGCTCAGCAGCAAAGCCCGTACTGGACGCATCGACCGTGACCCGATCACCGGTGTCGTCGTCAGTTGGCAGCGCAGGAGTGGTAATCTCATCATCCAGGAAGAAGGGCCCTCCTGGCAATCAACCCTGACCTACGACGGCAGCAGCGGCGTTCTAATCGCCATCCAACTCGCCCGCCAGACTGGCATCGCTACAGAAGAGATCGAGTTGCAGTTGCAGCAGTGACATGCACCGCTCTAGGACATTGCGTTGCTCCCCCGACCCACTAAAAGCTGAGGATCAGGACGTCGTGGTGGTCATTCGCCTGCTGCGCGGTTGTGCATCTAACCGTCGGAATGCACATCGCCGCAAAACGCGCTTGTCCACTCGTCTGTCGTGATGTTCACCCCCGCAGCACAGTCTCGTCATCTCGACGTTGCGCTGGACTTTCGTCCAGCGCGCAATTGCCCATCTGGATAGCGGGATGGACCTCTTCAGAGTATGCAGACGTCCATTTGGGTGTCATGCTGCTCTTCACCGTGCGGCACGATCGAGCAGCCGGAGATCGGATTGGTCACTGCTGCGGCACGGGACTGGGCATTTGGAGGGCATGATAGTCATTCTTGCGTAGTGGGACTGTTCATTTGGATACTGTGATGGACATCTGCGTGCGGCGGGATCGAGCAGCGCGACAGCGCGTTGGTCACTATCACGCAGAGGATAGCACATTTGGATGGCGTGATCGTCACTTACCTACAGTGCGATCGCACAGCCAGACAGCGTGGTGATCATTCCCATCTTGCGCAATCGATCATCTAGGCATCGTGATCGTCATCTGCGCGTTGCGCGAATGAGCATCAGGATGTCACGATGGTCAGCTTGGCGACATCGGATCGTCAACATATCATCCATGTTGGAGGCCAACTTCGAAACGTTCCGTTGCCGCTGAACCAAAGAGAGCAAGCCGTTCTACGCCATACCTACCGTTTGTTAGCGGTCTTATCCACTTTCGTTATAACCGATCTAGGCCGGAGCAGAAGCAGCAACAAGCAGGTTGGGAGCGAGCGCCTCATTCAATTACTGACAATAAGCGATCACCGATGGTCAACTCATTACAATGGGCAACCAGGCCCGCCGTTCTAGACAAAGCGTTTCGGGGCGGTTTATAAGACAGCAAACTCAGATTCAGAAAATTGAAATACCTAAGGCAAAACTGCTAGGGTAAGATGAGTGATAAGAAGCGCGAATATCCGGCTACAAGTCTCTGGTCACGACCGTCGGTTGCTTCAGCTACAAATAATCACGACCGGCGGCGAACCGCCTCTACAATTTGACCATGTAGCCGCAGATCGTGGGTCAAATCAAGGGTGATGATTTGTCCAACGACCGGAGGTTGCTTCAGCTGCAAATAATCACTACTGGCGGTTGCGAACCGCCTCTACAATTTGACCATGTAGCTGCTATTATGTTCCTGATGCGATTGTCTTTATCACGCAGGTTGTAGACCGCCGCATCCCTATCTTTACCCATGAGCCGTTTATCCAGCTATTGCGCGAGAATCTGCGCGAAACACAAAAGTATCACCCGTTTTCCATGCTTGCTTATGCTTTTTTGCCGGAGCATTTCCATATGATGATCCGACCGACCGACAGAAGCAATTTTAGCGATATCATGCATTCGCTAAAGCCAAATTTCACCAAGGATTATAAGAATCAGATCCATATTCATGGCAGTATGAAATTTTGGCAAAAGGGGTTTTGGGATCATGTCATCCACGATGAACATGACTTTGAACGCCATCTTGATTATATCCATTATAATCCTGTGAAACATGGACTGGTCGAACGGCCAGAAGATTGGCAACATTCGAGCTTTGCAGAATGGAAGCGGCGAGGTATCTATGCGGCTCGTTGGGGATGGAGTCTTCCCGCATCCATTCAAGATTATAATTGGAACGATTCAGAAACCGACCAGGATGAGTAGCCGCCCGTTGTAGACCAAGCCAAGCATGAAGAGTTACTCTGATGACCGGCGGTTGCGAACCGCCTCTACGATTTGACCATGTAGCCGCGGCTCGCAGCCGCAGATTCGTAAATCAAATCAACATGAAAGAATACCATCCACGACCGGCGGTTGCGAACCGCCTCTACGATTTGACCATGTAGCCGCAGATTCTTTATCGAATCAACCCGAAGATAAGCACATCCATGACCGGCGACTACGAACTGTGTAATATTTGATTTACTTCACCCCCAACTTCCTCAACACATACCTCGTCGCCGGCCCCACCACCCCTGCCAAAATCGGCGAGGCAAACGCACTCACCACGGCACTCACCGCACCCGGCACCAGCCCAACCAGATCTTCGATCAGCCCAGCCAGCACGGAGTCGTCCTCCTGTTTGCCTTTGGCGGCTTCCCTTTGCAGGGCTTGTGCAGTCGTGACAGCTTCCTCGCGCTTTTCTGGTGCTGCGGATTGAACCGCCTGCAAAATCGGTACAAAGAGTTGGGCAAGGTCAGCGGCGGAGGAGCCCTGGTTGACGTTTGCCTGGGCACCGCGTCCGATGGCGATACCCGTGCCAGAGACGTTGCCTGTGGTGGTTTTGTCGCCGCCGACTTTGTCGCCGTGGATGACGTCGCCATAAGTTTTCTTGTCTCGACCAACAAAGTCGCCGGTTGTATGGATGTTGCCTGCATTGAAGAGGCCGCCGCCAGTGTTGACATTGCCGGCAACGTTGGTCTGGTTGCCGCGTACGTTCTGCCCGCGCTGGTCGAAGGTGCGCGAGGATTGGTCGACGCGGTTGTTGTCGCCGGTGATGATGTTGGAGCCAGTGACATTGCCGCCGATGGCGACGCCACGACTTTGGGCGCTCACGTTGCTTTGCTGTTGGACAAAACGCTGCAACATGCGCTGGCTGCGTTCGGGCTTTACTTCGTGCAGCGCCGTGTCCTGGCGCAGAGGCGTCTGGTCGTTGAAAGTGCCGAGCGAGCTTGCGCCTTTGTAGAGGGCGACCGGGAAGGGACCAACGCCGCGCAACACGGTCAGTTCGGGTTCCTGTGGTTGACCAAGCTCCTCGGCATCCTCCTTGACCGTATCGTAGAGGTGCTCGTAGAGGCCATAGGCGCTTATATAGCCACCGTTGTTGGGCACATAGCCCTGGCCACGCAAGCCATCCACCAGCGCCTGGGTAAAGATCGTCAGTTGGCCGGATCCGATCCACGACTTCTGGTCGGGGCGGCAGGCGGTGATGATGATGCGCCCTTCGCCGGTGGCGAGGATCGCCTCCAGTGCGTTTTCGGGCGGGGCCAGGCTGGCAAAGGCTGCTGGCGGCGCGTCGAGCGCAAGGTCGGGCGCGATGGCACCGGAGTGACAGGCGTTGAAGATCAGCAGCAGCCGTTTGGCCGGGATCGCCCGCAGACGCTCAATCAGTTCGCCATCGCTGATGCCCGAACCGGCGGCGACGCGGCTACCCTCCAGCCGTGTGTCGTGAGTGGTCAAGTAATATTGGCCGTCACTGCCGAATTGACCGTGTCCGGCGTAAAAGAGAAAAAGGGTGCTTTCGGCTTGGGTGCGGCTCGCCAACTGATCGAGCGCAGCCAGGATCGCCTCTCGTGTACATTGCTGGTCGTGCAGCAGCGTGACCTGCTCTGCCGGATAGCCGCAGAGGTTGCCATCGCGCAATACCCCTTCCAGTGCCTGCGCATCGCGCACCGTTACCGGAACATCGGCATTGGCTATATTGGGATAGCTGCCAACACCGATTAGGAGGGCATGTCCTTGTGTGTAGTAAGCCATGAGGTTGTTCTCCTGAGTATGGTTATAATCGACGTGACTGAGGCCGGAGATTCACCTTCGGCTGCGCTCAGGGCAAGTTCCGTAGGAATCCTTCGTTGGTCGAGCTAACCACTGTATTGAAATTGATCACTACTCTGTGCTGGATCGGCATGATGGCTAGATCGGCTAGGATTCCTACGGAATGACAGACTATCTCACGGGTTTCTTGATCGATTTTTTGGCACCGCCGAACACAGACACTACTAAAAACTCACTATAGCACCCGTACCTGCAAGATAGACTTGTCATTCCTGTAGGAATCTCCGTTGGACTCCACCTCGTAACAGCAAGATTCCTACGAGAATGACAGACGATCTCACGGAGTTTCTTGGTGGATTTTTTCGGCAACGCCGAGCCGACACTCGTAAGGATGACAGGTCAATTGTTCAGGGACAAGGGGCACGCAAGATTGCGGAGCAACCGCTGCACGTCCCGTGAATAATCGGTTCCTTGCCAAATCCGCTGTTGTGCTCTCCGTGCTCTCTGCGCCTCCTCTCGTGCCCTCTGTGTCCCCAAATTCAAAAATTTCGCTCGCCAGAGGCAGATTGTGCTGTGGGGCGCTGCGCCCCCACACCCCGCTGGGAAACAAGTCGCAGAGTCTTGAATCAGAGCTCAGAGATTTTCAGAGACAGAGGCTTCAAAAACCGGGGGACACCACAACTCGAAAACCGAAGCTCCTGTTACGATGCCCGGGGTAGCCCCTGAAACGGGCGGCGCAACGCACGAGGACACGATCGAAGACGAAAGAGCCGCCACGCAACACACGAATTTCGCTGACCGTAAAGTCATCACTGACCGTGCGTTCATAGTTGTTATAGTCCTCCTGCCAGCGTGTGCTACACCATTCCCAAACATTGCCTGCCATGTCAGCGGCGCCACTGAGCGTTACCGCTGGGAAAGATACCGACTGCTGAGGTGCTGCCAATCCGCTATCGTCCATATTACAACGGCGCTCTGTCTCTTCTTGATTGCCCCAGGGTAGCTGCGTCCGTCGGTATGCCGTGCCGCTCGTTCCCATTCGGCTTCGGTGGGTAGACGTATCGGCTTACCCGTCTGTGTTGATAGCCAGTTACAAAAGGCAACCGCCTCGTACCAACTCACGCCAACCAGGGGATGATTGGCGATCCCAGAACTTCGGAATAACGTTCAGGTACGTTGATTTGCCCGTCTTGCCGCCATTGCCAGCCTGCCGCTGTCCAATGTTGTTCCATTTCATAGCCGCCAGCATCGACAAAACATTGGTATTGCGCCACCGTAATTGGGTAACGGCTGATGGCGTAGGGTTGGCGAATCAGATTACAGGTGAATTGTCGTTTACCTTCATATCGATCACTCACTACCCTCACAAAAGGACTGGCTTCCACCTGACACCATTCAATATCAGGCAAACCGTTCTTTACGCCAACACCGGGACGAGGATCGCCGCGGCGGCTAAGGCTCTGGCGGCAGCGGCGCGGTCGCTGACCGTCAGTTCGCATTTCTCTGCGCAGACGAGCAAGAGCCGTTCAGTCAGCCGTTTGATCAACACTGCCGCTTTCTGGGCCACGTTGTGGCGCTCAATCTCCACTGGGTGAAAGGGTTGCCAGCTGGGCCGACCAGAGCAACCGCCGCCAATCGTCCTTGTTCTGCGGCAGGGCATTGGGGCAGAGATGGTAGAGCACCGACAAAAGCGTATTGGCACCGCTGCTGCTGTTATAGTAGAGTTCCTCGCCCCCCAGTTGGGCGGCCAAGTCCCAGCCATCGCCCAACTCGGCATGTTGCCAATACTCCTCCGCCACATCGGGCAACGAGACCAGATAACAACCCGCCAAATATTCTTGAAAGGTGCGATGGGGAAAGTGGTAACTGAGCGGTCGCCGTTCGCTGGCTTGTGTACTAGTGCCATCGTCGCCCCCCCTCTGCCCACCAACAAGCCTGCCCGCTGGTCGATGTAGTTGAAATTCGTCCTGCAGTCCCGCTTCGGGCAGATAGAGTGGATCTTCCAGCAGTTCCAGCAATGAGCTCCCGACATATCGCCCGATTTCTCGTCTTCCTTGATGTCGCGCAGAAGACGTGCTGCTGCAGATTTCTCGTTGCTGGCAACATTGCGTATTCTTAACGACTCATAGGCAATCCGTTCCACAATCTTGCGCAGTCGGCGATCGTCGTTCAATACCTGTTTCAACTGCTCGGAAACCCTAAATACGCCTCGATTCCAGCGTTGTAACAGAATTTCCACTGCCAGCTTGTAGAACTTGACTCGTTAGTTGAGCAGACGCACTTCGCGCTGATGGATCAGCGCCATCATCGTCAGCAACATCGGGTTGGCAGCCAGTTCTGCCAGTTCTGCCCGCGCACCGCTTGTTGTAGGTCGGCAATCTGCGCATTACATTCGCGCTCGCCGCGAATCTGCCTACCTTGTATTGCGTGTTATACCAGGCAGCCACAAAACGTTGCACCTGCTCTGCTTCAAAGGGTGCCAGGCGATGGTCGGGCCAGCCGGGCAGCACAGCATTGCCCACGTAGGAACGGATGCGGCAGGTGATGATCACCCGCTGAATGGTGCGATATTGATGCAGCAATGCAGTGACAGATTGTCGCACCAGCACTCGTGTCTGTTGTGGCACCTCGTCCAGTCCATCAAAGACAAGAAAGACCTTGCCTTCGACCACTGCCTGACGCAGCGTACTGTAGAATTTGCCACATTGGTCATTCTCCAGTTCTTCCTGCCAATGGGCAAAAAGCGTTTGCAACAACCGTTTGTCTCGTTCGTTTTCGTCCAGCCCTGACAGATTAAGATTACTCAGCTTGGGTGCCAATTCACGCAGCACAGTAAAGATAGGCAACAGGGTCACATCCCAGCCAGTGGGCAGGGGCGGTAGATTCTCGCCCAATGCTGCGCCAGCCACCCAACCAGCCATCTTTTGCACAAAGGTGCTCTTGCCACTACCTGGGTCGCCCAAGAGCACCAGCCGTGGATGACGGGTCGCCACTTCCAACGCACTCAGCGGTTTCTGATTGGCTCGTGCATCAGCAATCACGCCCCCTTTTCTTTCTACTTTGGGATTTGGCTCCTCAAAGGTGCGAGTGTAGAGTTCGATATAGACCTGGTCGAGCGTGATTCTGGCTGCACTCTCCTCGTCACCGCCAATCAGCGCCAGTGGCAGGCTGTTGCAGGTATGAAGCAGTCGGCGTAGATAGCGTTGGCGCAGTTCTAGAACCTGGTCTGGTTCCTTTTGGTAATTAAGCACTGGTATATGCTCTTCTGAGGTTATCGTGAGAGCACCAGGATCTGCAGATGCGTTCAGTATATTTACGACTCCAATTCCTGACTGATCGATTACGTCGAGGGGGATCCCCCAACCATTAACCAGTGTAATTCTGAGCGAACCAACAGTCTCTTCGTTAACAGCAGTTAACATAAAGCGTGCTGGACCATAAGACCCTCCAAACCTATGCAAAACTACTGCTCCGTCGCCGATGGGTTGAACAGAGAATAAATTGTTGGCATTGATGTGACAGTTAACGACATACTCTTCTCGTTCATAAGGCCAAGCTTCTGGGCTCGCCAACAATGGATGCAAGTCAACAGTCATTAAATAGGACTTTCCGGGTTCGGCCGTCCGAGGATAATTAATGATGGGTTCAATAGCTATTTCTTGTTGTATTGACTTGTTCATGCTCATTCTTCTTTTTTAGTATCTGCAACCAATGTTAGTTGTAGGCGGCTGAACGGATTACCATAGTAGACATACATGAACGTGTAGAGAAAATCGAGCCAATCATCCATATGAGACTGACTTTTGGTAAGCTTGCGAAATGCATCAGTACGGATATCGCGTAGCAATTCAGCCAAACGCATACCATTGGCGGGAGTATTGAGCTTGGCAAAGATCGCCTCCGCGACTTCGGCTGCACGTTTATCACTGACAGGACCAATAGTACCCACAAAGTCTTTGGCGATCTGTTGGAGGAGCGCTATTGAAAGCCCATAACGAACGCCTTCATGGCGAAAAAGCCAAGCAGAGTGACACGCGTTGACAATCACTATTGGGCGTGCAGAAAAATTCTCCAGATAAGAAAGTGCGGTTAGATCAAAAACCTTAATCTCCTCACGGCGATCTAGGCTAAGAATGAAGTCTTTCTCTTGCTTTTCATTGATGATGATCCCATGAGAACCGATGTAAATAAGACCAGCATCATTTAGATTAGTATCAAGACGAGCTCTAAAGCTGTTAATATCACCATAGTCATCAGTGACAAATGCTTTGAGCGCATTACGCTCAGTTTGGGCAGCAGGGAATGTTCTCCCATGGTCAAAAAAGGCAACAACGCGACCGCTAGTCATGCTCTCGTTGATAGTCAATTGATGCTCAATGTCATACCAGTGAAGATCTGATACCCAACGCGTTATTGTAATCAGTGCGCCTAGTGGCACCTGGCCACAAAGATCTGCCGGAAGAAGAGGACAATCGCCAGGATGTAGGTAGAGATGGATCAGTTCCCATGCCATGTCTGACTCGTCAGAGTCGTCCTGTATGACAAGGCAAAAGTTCTGACCGTAACGATACAGATGGTCTTTCAACCAACGGATAAATGTGACAGGGTTGTTGGAAGACTTTGCTTTAATCTTATCTATAATATCTTTTGGAGGATCTTTTATCTCAATATATCGAGCCGGGCTTACACCAGGATTTAGAATTTCAACATCAAAAGGCTCTTCGTCCCAGTAGCTACGTATATGATAGTGACTTGTACCGCGTGGTGCCGCATGAAGAATTCTTACTTGTTCTTGTAAACGAAAATCCAGAACAATATGGCGAAGCTGTAGTGGTTGTTCTGTTTGCATTGCCTGTCCAGGTAAATTGTACTTTGACAACTGAATAGGGTTGCTTGCAGTGCCAATGCGCCTGAAATTGAGCAAAAACGAAACAGATTCACCTGAATAAGTAGGTGCAACCTTCACTTGAAATTCATAGGTCTTGCCAGTAACTCCCTCCGCTTCAACAGTTATTGCCAGTGGCTCAACGTGTATCAGTGGATTTGTGCAGTCTAAATAGATATTTATGTCGCTGGACATCGTGACCCCACAGATTGTAGTCTGATTATCCGGATCGGGATCTACAGTAACTCGCATTGTATATAATTGACCAGCAATCAACCTGTCGACCATGGCTACAGATTGTTGGCTTCGCTGCGAATAATCACTAAATTGAGGTAACAACACTAAATGAAAGTGATATTTTGGCCAATCGAAGCGCGATTTCGAGGTATTGGTGGGTTGAGCAGCGAAAGATGTGTGTTTATTGTAGACTCGTTGAAGAATGGTCAGCGGGTTGATTGTCATTCTATCCCTCCGCTCGTTGGTTTCTGTCGCTGACTATCACTTTGAGGCATATCGTGCAACATCTCGTGTTTTTGTACGATATCTGGCTGTTGATCATGTAAGCGTGGTATTGGTTGTACAGTCGCACCCAAACTATCTGCCAAGAACTGAGGCAATTCGCTATGTTGTGATGGTTGCGGATCTAGAAAAATAATGGTGAGGCGCTCAAGCCGACTTAGTTGGACTGCAATCTGAAGAGCATCATCTATCCCTTCTCGGTTAACTGGAATTGTAATTATACCTGTATGGCTAGCTTCTATGGGCACGTTGCCCCGTCCATCGCTCACTATCACTAAACGTGCCTGCAAATGAGCAGCACGACCATGCTGAAGGGCATGACGCAACGATTGATGAGCAAGTTCTAGCCCGTGCGCCAATGGTGTCGCTCGCCCGGGTGTAGTAATCAATGCGCTACTGAAGCGTGGGTCTAAAAGGCTACTTGCTACAATTGGCTCTGCTCGTAACTCGTGCGTAGCATTAGCGGCACCGATACGAATCAGTGAAACACTGGCGCGTGAAGTATATGCCCATTCCAAATGGGGCAAAAGAGCCGTTTCCCAGTCACAGTGGCGTAATGACGTATAATCGATAACTAAGACTAACAGTGACTCTGCGAATGGCAGGCGGCGGTAAGTACGCAAGTCACTTGGGTAAAGCGAAAGATAGGAGGGATGCTCCGATTCAAATTGACGCCTGACTTGTTGGAATTTTATCGCTTCAAATAATGTACTAACAAGCGCCAGATCACTCACATCTGTAGCTTGTGTTACACCGACGATTGGCCCCCGTCGCTGTGTATACAGACCATTAATGCGAAATAGCAAACGCAATGAGGTTGCTTCTCGATCTGGGGGCAATCGATCTTCCGCATAGGGCTCTGCGGAGAGTGTGGGTAACGGCATTGCAGGCATGATGGCTTGCGAATCTGACACGAACACTAACGTTTCGGTCAGATCTTGTCTCGAAGTTGATCTGGCTTCCGGTGGTGTTGAAGAAATTGGATCTGCTGTGGGGCGAATAGTTCGGTTTATATCGGGACGATTATCTTCCTGCTTCGATTCTTCCCTATGCTGAGACTGGAATGTAGTCTTGTCCCTTTCTCGTTGATAGCCCATCACTTCTGCTGCCGCTTCTATATCACCCTCTGTAACCTGGTCACGTTTAGCCAGCATCGCATGAACAACGGACAGGCGCGCAAGTGCAATATCACGGCGTAGACTATAGTGCAGACCCGTGCTAGCAACATAGGTCAGTACGTGTTCGGTGTTGGAATGAGACCACTGAGGGAAGTGCTTTGCTGCTTGCTGTAACATGGCTGCGAATTCAGCAGGCAAGGATGGTGTAAGGTAGGCATTGGCATCTGCTGACTTGTTATGGAAGGTAAGCTTTGCCAAAAGTTTGTCAACTTTGGAGGATTCAGCATTTAGTGACCAGCCACTGACAGTCAATCGAATTAGGAAGCGATCTAGTAAATGTGGTGAAAGCTTGCCCATATCCTGTTGTGCACAGGAGACCAACCAACAATGGTTCGGTTCCCAATATCGTTGTTGCCCATGCCGTTCAAGATGAACGACTGGTGCAGCCAGGTACATCACAGCCGCTCGCTGAGTAGCCAAGTTCAATTGAGATAAGTCTGAACTCGTTATAACTGTTGGTGGTCTGCCGGGCATAGCGTCTGTCAAAATGCCGCGTTGCAGAAAACGATTGTTCCCATGCTGATCAGGTATGAAGGGCACACCCCAAAGCATATCATCCGTTGCTGCTGAGGTTAGAGTAATAGGGGAGACAGCCGTGCCACCATTGAGCACGGCTAACATCTCTGATAGCAAATCCGCGCACAGATTTAGTTGCGTTGGATTTGCATCAATCAATAATACGGAACG
The DNA here is from genome assembly GCA_046328715.1 of Caldilineaceae bacterium. GTDB lineage: Bacteria > Chloroflexota > Anaerolineae > Caldilineales > Caldilineaceae > JAXLWB01. The sequence goes on from JAXLWB010000032.1 coordinate 41,949, forward strand.
AAGTCCATCATATAGTGCGGCGCAGGCGAGGCCGCGAATCAATGAATTTTGTAAGGAAATAGTATCAGACATCCCGTAATATCTCAGCTAATTTTGTATTGTCTTGGTCTGTCCATCCTTGGTAGCTACGTTGTAAAGCATCTGTGCGTCGATGGATGATGGCCAAAGGGGCCACGTGTTGCAGATGTTTAGGAGAGACTATAGTCTCTCCCAAACGAGCAGCATATGCTTGTGCCGCCAAGAGCCATTACATAATCAGCGCGTTGACCGATCACATCGAAAGTTTGAGCAATCTTCACACAAAACTCCGCCATTGTTGAGGGAAACCCGACATCGGCAACTCTTTTACGTGCCTGAATCAACTCAGTCTTATAGGCTTTGTCAGCTTGACTGGCTTTCTCAAGATAACCTGCACTTTGACCTGTCCGTAATTGCCGAACGGCGCGATCATAAGCCATTACTGTTTCGAGAATCTGAGCACGGCGGGTGTTATCGGTTTCAGCAGTAACGTTTACAAGCAGCGAAGCGATCGAGGCAATTGTGGACGCAGCCCCCCTTCTTCTGGATTCATCGTGCCAACCAAAGTAAAAGCAATCTGTTTTTGCTCACTACGTTCTTCTCGTTGGATGACTAACATACCTGTAGCAGATAACGTCAAATATAATGTTCACGATGTGATCATCAAGCAAGTTGATTTCGTCAATAAATAGCAGCTTCCCATTTGCTTGTTCGAGTAAGCCTGGTTGTTTGGCTTGATCGAGGCCACCCTCTTGCTGGATGAGTCCTGTATTCATTAGCCTATCAATATACCAGCCACCAATAACCCGATCCTCAGTTGCATTGATAGGCAATGTTACAGGCAGTGTGTTGTAAACCATTTGAGCAAACGAGCGCGCTGCTGTTGATTTGCCTGTGCCTCGATGACCGCTGATAAGTACACCTCCAATAGCTGGTGCAATATAGGCAAGTTCCAAGGCTAATTTCAGTTGCTCTTGGCCCACAATGAGGCTGTATGGCAGGATGTAAATAGGATTCTCTTCATGCATGAGGGGTTTCCTTATGTATCCACTTCATGTTGATCTGTAGTTGTGCCTCAGTCCCCATTTTGGCAATGATAGCACCAACTTGTGAGTCAAGTTTCACTGTAAATTGCACTTCAAATTCAGTGGGACGAACCTTCGTAGGCATTTGGTTGATGCTGTTGACCACACTAGCGGCACAATTGTGAGCAAGTTGCATACCTTCACCAAAGACATCACGCGCTGTATGAATTACTTGTCTTGCTGTATCGAGTGGACCACGCACATCCTCATAGGGATCAGGTTTCGATGCTTCATCCATTTCAATCTGAATGACAATTGTTTGATCATTAACCTGGTGCTCAGTTGCGTATATAGACATAGGGTTTCCTTTCAATCATGTGATTTGTGTGGCGCAGTCTATTTTACATCCAATATAGCGTTGCTGTATATATCAAATTTACTATCTTGTCGAAAAGGCTATTACACAATGCCTATTCTTGGTGTTGTAGATACGTGTCGACAGTTAGGCGTTATGCAAAACGATTCATTTAAGCACCCCTTGGCCTCCTCCCATTTGCCGAGCAGCACATCGACCGCCTCGGCGTAGAGTTCGGCGCGGCGGTCGGGCAGTTTGACCCGGTCACGATGGACCATGGCGATCACGGTCAACATCAGCGGGTTGATGGCTAGATCGCGGATGCGTGGATTGTTTTCAATTGCTTCAAGCAGTTGGCGAGTCTGTTCGGCAGCATGGGCGTCGGCGCTCGGGCCGGCTCCCATCAAGCCCACCGCCACCAGGCGATGCCAGTTGCCCAGGAACTGCGCCACATCGGCCAGCGTAAAGTCGCGCACAGTGGTGGTCACATATTCCTCACCCAAGCGCGCCGAACCGCTGTAGCCGACGATGCGACTGGTGACCACAAAGCGGCAATCGGCATAGGCTTGGGTAAAACGTTCGACCAGGCGGGCCACACGGCGGCGTAGCTCGGGGTCGGCCACCTCATCCAACCCGTCGAGCAGAATGACGGCTTTGCCACTGGTCAGCCATTCGTCAAAGAAATCCTCGGGTAAGGTGATACGTTCTTCCTTGAGCGAACGGAGCAGAAAGTTGAGCAGTTGGGCGTGGCCCTCGATGCTGACTTCGGCATTGGGTTGCAGATAAGTGCCGACCTGGCGCAAGGGCAGCAGGATCGGCAGGCGGGCGGGTTCGTCGCTCAATAATTTGCTTTGCACCAGGGTACTGCTCTCCGCCAGGTCACGGGCATAGAGCAGGGCGAGGTAACGCAGCAGCGTGGTCTTGCCACTGCCTGGGTCGCCCAACACTACCAGACGGTTGTGGGCCTGTAACGCGCCTCTTCGACGGCCACGGTCACGGTTTCGGTCGTCATGCGCAGCAAAGTCTGCGCACCACGCCCCTGCATCCGGTGCAGTTCGCCCGGTGCCAACCCTGCTTCCTCGCTCAGCCAGCGTTCCTCGGCTTTGACCAGACGCTGTTGGGTGGCGCGCAGGCGAATGTAGATGCGATCCAGTTCGATGTGCACCAGTTTGCCGCCGGAGCGGATGCCCTGCAACTGCAAATAACGGTTGCGGCTGATCAGGTGGTGGAGGTAGCGACCGAGAGCGGTGTTGCGCATTTCGGGGTTCATGGCGACCGGGGCATCGCCAATCACGACGGTGGCTCCGGTTTCGGCGAAGATCACATGGCCGCCGGCAGTGACGTTCTCATCACCGCTGATCAAGGTACTACCCTTAACATCTTTCGCCACGGCAATCCCACTCGACTCAGCTTTAACGGTCGGTGGGGCGGGTGGCTGGTCAGCGAGCTGTTTTTGCAGTTGCGCCACTTGCTTCTGTGCCGCCGCCAGTTGGGCAAGCAATTCTTCGTGGGTTGGTTGGCTCATAGCGTACCTTATACGTTCGTAGAGGCCGGAGATTCACGGTCTGTCAATCACCGGGGTTGGCTCGTGTAGGGTTGGCGGTCGGTTAGGATCAGGTGCAGGAAGTTTACAGCGTTCGTGTGTTCGTATTGTACCAAATTCCTGGTACCCCAACAAGCGACATAGGTTGCAACGTGGTTTGCGTTATGAGGGTACATTATCGTAGGGGCATGAGGGGGCGGCGGGGATCTCGAGGATATTAGCGAACAATCCAATTCGCCGCCTTCTCGTGCCCGTTGGGACGTAATGTACAACGTCAATATTGACCAAACATGCCAAACGGCCCTTCCGGCTCGACATGTTGTCAACGAATTCGGTTACGTCACGACGGACACGAGATTGCCTGCAAGGGTGGGGGTGGTGCATATCCTCGTGGTTTGGCAGGCAACCTCATATTCCTACCGCTTACGTGGCCAGGTACGATTGAATGGATTGGGCGGGGCGTCGGGATGTAACTGATCTTCGAACCAGCGATTCGGGTTGGTGGCGATATAACTGCGAATCCGTTCTAGGTCTTGGCCGCCACGCACAATATGATCGTGAAAGTTTTTCTGCCAGAATGTGGACTTGAGGATCAAGCCTTGGTTGATTGCTCGTTGGGTGACAGAATTTTTGTATCCGCCGATTAGCACCGAAAGCGATCCGGGTATCGCATCGCCAAATTTACGCTCTTTGGACTTGGCGAGCATATCCCCGATTTGTTCAGGTTTTGGCTTGAGCCAAATCAAGATATGAAGGTGATTGGGCATGATCACAAAGACGTCGATCCAGATCTCTGGATGCTGTTCAGCAAACTCGAGCAAGCATTCTTCTACGACTTTGCCCAAAGGACTGAGTATCATCTCTTGATCCACCACCTGACCAAAGATACAACGTCCAAATCGTTCACAAATGGTTACAAAGTAGGCACCCGCCTTTGTATAGTCGTGCCCTTCATGGCGCAACGTATTGCGTCGGCGATAGCCGGATTCAGTTCTTGGCATTCTTTCACCTTGCGTTTATAAGGAAATTGTAAGTAAGAATAGGTGCCTATGCAAATTAGGTTCAACATATTGTGCATCTACAGACTCGGCGACGAATGTGGACACGTGACGACGGCACGAGATTGCCTGCAACTTTGGGGTTTGGTATATATCCTCGTGGCTCGTCAACGAATTCAGTTACGTCACGATGGACACGAGATTGCCTACAACTTTGATTTGGGCGATTGTCCTCGTGGTTTGGCAGGCAACCTTATGTCCCTAAGGCTCGTCAACGAACGCGGACACGTCACGACGGACACGAGATTGCCTGCGAGCCTCGTCGTACACGCATATCCACGTGGTTTTCGCAGGCACACTCATGTCCCTACGGCTCGTCAACGGTCACGATGGTGGACATTATCGTAGGGGCATGAGGAGGCGGCGAGGACCACGTGGATATTAGCGAACAATCCAATTCGCCGCCTTCTTGTGCCCGTCGGGACGTAACCGACATCGTCGATATTCACTAGAAATCCCGCAGCGCTCTGTCCACTCATATCTGTTGGCAACGAACTCGGTTACGTTAAGACGGACACGAGATTGCCTGCAACTTTGATGTAGGCGATTATCCTCGTGGTTCGGCAGGCAACCTCATGTCCCTACGGCTCGTCAACGAATTCGGTCACGTCACGACGGACACGAGATTGCCTGCAACTTTGATGTAGGCGATTATCCTCGTGGTTCGGCAGGCAACCTCATGTCCCTACGGCTCGTCAGCGAATTCGGTCACGTCACGACGGACACGAGATTGCCTGCAACTTTGATGTAGGCGATTGTCCTCATGGTTCGGCAGGCAACCTCATGTCCCTACGGATTGGTAACTTCATTTTCAGGCATTTTGATTCATCTTCAAAAATCTTTTACGTAAGTGGAACGAACGAAAACTTACATTCGTTAACTTACTAACGAGCAACGAGGCTCGTTGGAGTACGTTGAAGCTTGGTATTCCATTGAAGAACAAGATTGCAAAAAAGGATCAAGCAGGAATGTTTTACACCAAGAGGACATCGAACGCGGAGTTTCAGATTCATGGCGAACATGCGCTGACCTTTCTGGAGAGCCAGCCAGAGGCACTGAGTGTATTGGAGCACTATGGGATTGGTGTGGCGCAGTTGCAGGTGGGACGCACTTTGTTTAGTGAGGTGTTGACGTTGGCACAGCAGGTCCAGGAGTTGCGTCGTCAGCAGGTAGCAGCGACTGACCACTTTCACGCCGAGTGGAAGCTGGTTAAGCAGTGCTATCAGGTTCATCTGCAGGCGGCACGGCGGGTGTTGGGGCGCGATGCACATCGGCTCTTAACGCCAATGCCGGAGCGTTATACGGAATGGATGGAGCATGCCCGCAGTTTCTACAGTGCCATGCTCAGTAATCCAGACTATCAGAGGGCGTTGGGCGCAGTCAATGTCACGCCGGATGAGCTGGCCCGTGTTAACGAGATGTTACCCACGGTCGTAGCCAACAAGGAGCCAGGCCCGGCTGCACAGCGAGATGCGGCTGATGCTCCAGCAGCGACGTGCTACTCAATCGTTCCAAGCGTTGGTTTGAGGTGTTGATGAACACGGCCCGGGTTGTGCTTGCCGATCAGCCGGGGCTGCTGGCACACCTCTATGCAGGCACCGTGCGCAGCGAGGCCGAAAAGAAGCAACGCGCAAGTTGATTGCGGAAAGCGCAGGCGGCCAAGAAAGCAGTAGGTCAGTAGGTCAGTAGGTCAGTAAGACAGTGTTGCGGACCACATCACTGTCTACTGACTCACTGTCCCACTGATTCACTGTCTTACTGTCCCACTGACTCACTGTTTTACCTGCTCAACAACGGCAGATAAATCTTCCCCGCTCCACCGCTACCGGATGAAATCGTGATGGTGTGGGTGTCGAGGACGACGCCCAGTTCGTTTTCGACCTGGATCGCCAGTATTTGCTGCCGGCGGTACTCAACGCAGGGGAAAGGTGAGACGTGGGCGTCACGTACGAAACGCCCTGGTTGAAGTCACTGGCGCTGAGGGGTAACTCAAGGGGATGGTGGCGCCCACGGGGGAGACGGTGATGGTGAAAGTATAGGTGATGCCTACGCTGCCGGTACTAGGACCAGAGATCACCACGCTGCTCATAGGCAGGTAGAGTTTGGAAAATTGGGTTGTGGTCCCGGCCAGATAATTGCCGATCACGCCTGCCGATTGGGTGGTGCTGCTGGTACGGATACCTACACCGGAGGGCAAGGTCTGGGTCATGCTAAAGCTGAAGTTGCCGTTACTATCAGCGGTGGCTTCGCCCAGATAGCTGAGTGCCTCGCCAATCTCGTCACTGTTGTCGGTATAAAGGTCAATCAGACAGCCGCCGCAGGGGCTGTTGTTGCCTGCGGTTCCACTGACAGTTTTGCCGTTGATCTGGGTGACTTTGGCTGGGTTGTAGTTGCGCAGGAGCGAGGGAATGCCAGGGCCAAACTCGTAGACGTTGCCCGGTCCCTCCTCTACCAAATTGCGGCGCACAGTGATTTGGCCAAAGGCGGGTGACGAATCACTGGACATGATCGCAGTCTTCTCATCATCCTCAAAACCGGCTCGGCTGCGCGTGATGACGTTGTCGAGCACCTGCGTGCCGCTGCCGGAGATTTTGATGCCCTGGCCACAGACGCCGACCTTGTTACCGGCGCTGTCGATGCCGATCACGTTGTTGCGGATCTCATGGTCGCTGCCAAAGATTTCCAGGGCGATTGGCGGTGTGGAGTTTTGTGTCTGCACAATGTGCAAGCCAGCGATGCGGTTGCCGATCACCTGATTGTTGCTACCGTTGATGGCAATGCCCCAGCCGCCATACCAGTTCTGCGGGTCACGCGAGAGGGAGCGCAGACATTGGGATGCCGATGGCACCGCTGGCACCGTGCCATCGGCGCGCGTGCCGATTAGATTATTCTGAATCAGATTGTTGCTGTTGAAATCGACATCAATGGCGCGGGCAAAGGCGCCCGAGATGACATTATTTTGAATGGTGTTGTTATCCGAGGCGATATCAATGCCACCGCCTGCCATACGGATCGCCTGCCCCGTGCGGAAGACGATCTCCTGTCCATCATCGCTCAGCCCCATCCAAATCTTTTCGACCAGATTGCCATTCTCCTTGAGAAAGAGCGCGCCGCCGCCCTTGAAGGCCAGGTTGCGGATAATATTCTCTTCGCTTTCGATTTGCAGGCTGTTATCGTTGGTGTTGAGGATAATCTTCGGCCCGTCGCTGCGTCCGCCAGGTTGGGTATTGCCATCAATCGTGACCTTGCCGGTCAGGTTGGCGATCGATTGTGTCCTCAGCGGTGGCAGGGTGTCTTCGATATCCAAGGTCCAGGTGCCGGCCACTTCCAGATCTTTGTTGGTGTCGGTGATGGGCAGATTGAACTGAATCGTGATCGGGCGGTCGGCAGGTGGGCGGGCAGCGGCTTCGAGGATGGCACGACGCAAAGTGCATCTGCCGTCGCTGGCCGCAACATAGACGCCCGAGGTGTAGTTGCAGGTTTTGCTCAAGCTGCTGTCGGGGTCATTGCTGGCGTTGATCGTGATCGTGGTGACGGCTGGTTGGTCGGGAGCAGCACCGGATTCGGCATGTAGCGACGAGAGTGAAGAAGAGGAGAGGCTCAGCGTGAGTGTAAGGAAGGAGGAGAACAGACGAATTCCAAGTCGAGAACGGATGTACGGCAGGTTCGGCATGAAACGGTTCCTTTTTGATGGAAATAGAGATTAGAGATTAAGAGATTAGGAGATTGAAAGCGACGTACCCCAATCTCCCAATCTCCTAATCTCTTCAAATCTTAACGTGAAACCAACGGCAAGAAGAGGCTATTACTGGCAGCGACTTCCTCGGCGACGGTGATTGTGCCTTGGTTGAGCCGGTTGACGCTGTCGTTGTAGTTGTAGATGCCCAGGTCACTCAACTTGAGCTTGTAGCGTTGGCCCGTCATGAGCAATCCGCTATCCCAGTTGTTGCCGGCGCTGGCATGCTCATCGACGTCGAGGTTGACGAACTCAACCACGCTGCCAGGGGCCACGGTGAGCAGTGCGGGCTGGTAGCCGTTGTCGGTGATATAGATAGTCTGCGTTGCCGCTTCATTGATGGCTGGGCTGAGCGCAATGTTGAGCGAAAGCGTATCAATACTGGCATCGATAGTTTCGCTGCGATAGGGCTGGTAGCCGGTTGCAGTCACGGATGCGATAGAGACCCGTGTTGGCGCTGTAGCTGTACTTGCCATCGCTGCCCGTGATCTGTGGATTGGTTTGTCCGGCTTCGCTGGCGGCCCACAGTTCGTAGGCCAGGCCTTCGCTGCTCTCTTGGCCAATCAAAACGCTGACCGTGGCGTTGGCAACTGGCTGAGCGCTGGCCCTGCTACTGATGATACCATCACTGGCGGTGCCTGTCTGCACGCTGAAGCTGCTTTCGCCCGTTTCATCGCCTGCGATCAAGCCCAACTTACCGGTGGCGCTGACACTGGCGGCGTTGACGGCGTTGGGGAAAGTAACCACACCGCTGTAAGTGCCGTCGCCATCGTTGTCTACCAGCGACGAAATCAGCACATCCTCGAAGGTCACTTTGAAGTACCGATTGATGGCCCCAGTTTTGCTGTTGACGCTGACCGTGTAGGTTTCGCCGCTTCGTAGAAAAGTGCCGGTCTGCGTGGCATCAAAGGAGTAGCCCAGGGTCGGCATGGCATAGGAACGATTGTGGCTATCCACAAAACAGACGCTCATCGGGTCAAAGGGCAGGGAGGGATCGGCCTGACGATCACCTGTCCCGTGGAGCAACCGCTGGCGGCATCGCGAGGGGAGATGATTGCGGCCTCGGCTGACACCACCTGGTCAGCATATTTTGCTCGGAAGCCCAGCAATCCTCCGCTCGGATTGGCGGTGTAGATGTAACTAAAGTTGCCATTGACATCGCTGGTCACTTCCGCTACTTTGAGCAGACCAATCAGGATGGCGATGATGCGGTTTCGGCTGGGCTTTGCCACGCAATTCGAAGCTCGTCTTGTTGGTGACAATCGGCCCATGCAGGATGCGATCCATACAGGCGTCGTCGGTGTAGTCCATAAAGCCGCCGATGATCGGTGAACTGAGCAGGCCACGGGCGGTGGCAGTGGCGCTGTTGTTGCTCGCATCCACATCGCCGACGACGGTCGCCTTGACATTGGCGGTGTAGTCGAGATTGGCAGATGTCACATTGCTGGCCAGGGTACAGGTGTAGCAGCCGTACCAACCAAGGATCACGGTGCCTTGCTCGTTCTGCTCCAGATGGGGCAGGATCAGGCTCAGCTTATCGAAGTTGAACGAGATGCTTTCGGCGCTGGTGCGATCGCTGTTGGCCACTACTGGTTGCAGACCCTGGAACTGCTCGGGAATTTGGAATTCCAACAGCCCACTCATCACTGCCGATGCGCCGATGTTTTGATATTGGATCTTGAAGAGTTGAATTTCAAAGTTGCCCAACTTTTCCACAGCGGCAGCCTGGAGGCCAACCTCGTCGGCAGTCACCTGGCGGCTTGTCGCCGTCATCTGCACGGCCAGGTCGGGACCGCCGCCAGCCGAGAGTGGACGATAGTAGTAATCTTCGGTCTCGCCGGTCTTGAAGGGGTTGGCATAGCCACGACCATCGCCGTATTGCACGTTACCGGCTTGCAAGGTCTTGTTCGAGGGGCGCTCGCTCAGGGTGATACGCACCCAGGCAGGCTTGTCGGTGGTTTGCCAGGGAACCAGACCGGTGGGCACGTTGAGGTTGTGCAAACCCATGCCCAAACCGACCACATTGACCGGGAAGTCGATCACAATATGTTCGGGAGCCGGGTTCTGACCACATTGTGCGGCGTCTGCCCAATCGCCGTCACGGTTGCTGTCAATCCAGATGTTGAGATAGGCGGGGCTACCCAACTGTTGGAAGTAGGCGACGGCTGCGGGGCGAATGGCGACCTGCACGGGGAGATTGGTCGTCTGGCAGTTGTTCAGGTTCCAGAGCGCCAGGTTGGTGCCATCGTCGGCGCGGTCGTTGTCGGGATCATCAGCCACCGGGCGGATGTTGAGCAGCGGATCCTGGTCGGGCGGCACATCGGCTTCGGCCTCGCGACTGACAAACTGGCCCAGATGGAACGGGCCAGGGAAGCTATGGCGTGGTCCCTGCGGCTGACCGGTGGCCGGGTCAAAGACGGTGGGAAAGGTACCCAGCGTGCCATTCGGATAAGCGGGCATGTCGCCTGCTGCACCCAGGGTGTGGTTGCTGCTGTCGGGGGCGTCGCCCAGGTCGTTGGGGCGCACGGTCAGGGTGAAGGGGATGCGTCCGTGCAGGTTGGGGAACTGGCCTGGGTTCGGGCAGGTATCCTGGCCGGGCGGGATGATACAGAAGTTGAGTCCCAGATCGACGGCGTAATCATCGGGCAGGCTCAATTCGTCCAGATTCTTGGCAAAGGGGGCATTGACGGTCAAGTTTTCAGCCAGCGACTTGCTTTCGTTGGGGGCCAGTGTGATCAGGTCGAGCAGTGGCGTGGATTTGTCCAATTCAGCCGACTGGACGGTGCTGGTCAGCAAATTCTGATAGATGCCCAGGCTGACTGTGACCGGATGCAGGTTGTGGATCGTGCCACTCAACGGGACATGAATGACATCATCCAGGTCAGCAGTATTGGTGATCGGCTGGAGATCGAGGTCGATATTGCTCTCGTCGTAGTCGATACATTTGGCGCTAAAGGTGTCGGAGGCCGAGATGGCGCTGCCACCCTGCGGTCGAGCCTGCGCCGTGTTGGTGAATTCCAGCGTCTGCTGGTTGGGCTGGCAGAGGGCAATCACCCGCACCTGGAAGGTGAACTTAATCATGGCGTCGGGTGCCAACGATCCCTGCCACTTGACCACCTGTTGCGGCGGTGTGCTACCGCTGGGTGGAATTACCTCTAGCTGGGCCTGCAATGGCGTGGCGCCACCGGTTGGGCTTTCGACTGTTACGTATTGAACAGCGCCACCATCAATTGTCGGATAGACAATCAACGGATAGGGCAACACGTCTCGCATGCGCGCTTGCATCGGCTGAGTGCCGCCGTCGTGACGGAGAGTAATCTCGTAGGTGACATAGTCGATCCATTCGACCGGCTCGCCGTCGGTGATGACGCGCTTCTGAATCTGCAAGGTGCCATCGTCACCGAGCGGGGCCGAGCGCTGTAGCACGTCTTCGGTCTCGCCATATTGGAAGGCTTTGAGGGTTGGGCTTTGCGGATGCGGACCACGGCCATCGGGCAAATCGGTGCCGCTGATGGGCTGCGTGGCCGGTGCTTCACTAAGCGTAAAGCGCATCCAATGGCGACCGATGCCGCTGCTATTGAGCACCTTTTCGGTGAGGACGTTGAAATCACGCGAGCCGCCAGCAGGAACGGAAGTCATGTCGACGATGTAATTCTGCACAATCCACTCGTAGCTGGCCTGAGCGGGCTGGTCTTCATCCGCCTGGCATTGGCCCAGGTCAGACCAGTCGCCGTCACGGTTGCCATCGAACCAGACATTGAGGTACATGAAATTGAGCGTAGCTGTCGGTGCTTTGCTGACGCGCACCTCGAGTTGGGTGCGGTCGCAGTTGAAGAAGCGCAGATTACGATTGCGCCAGCCGTCGTCGCCCCGGTCGTTGTCGGCCACGTCGGCTACATTTCCAGTGACGGTGTTGCGCAGAATGTTGTTGCGTGGGCTATCCTGGTCGGGACCAAGGTCAGCTTCGGCTTCGCGGGAAAGGAAATCACCGAGCCAGCCTTCCATTGTTACGTTGCGATGGAGCGGGCCTGCTGGTTGGTTGGCCGGGACGTCGTAGACCGTGGGGAATTGGCCGAGGGTGCCGCTGGGATAGGCAGTGTTGTTCTGGCCGTGATGATTGGTGCTGTCGGGCGCATCACCCAAGTCGGGACGGGGTTGGCCATCGTCAGTGGGCAGCGAGTAAGCGATGACGAGGCGAGGTGGCAGATCAAATGCATAATCGCAGGCGCCATCTTGATCCTGGTCCAAACAGACGCCATCTTTGGTGCGGGCCTGGGAGCCAGCATTGCTGCCGTTGTCCAATGAACGTAACGCCACACCGTTGTTAGCAAGGGTGCCATTGTGCCAAGCCTCAACCAAGGGCTTCAAAGGCCAGGTCACTTCGCTTCTTTCGGTGATAGTTTGGACATTGCCATTAAAGATCACAGGGGGCATCGTGCTCCAACTGGTGACGCCTTCTTCCCAGTCGCCATTTGCACGACCGACTTCCAACTGACGCGCCGGTCCGCCAAAGCTGAAAACGCCCAATTTTAGCTGAGCGCCGACAATAGTGGCGTCGGCAGGAATCGCTGAGAGATCAAACTGAATAAAGTTGAGGTCTTCGCTGTGTGTATCTGGGCGGCCGTTGAGTACAAAATAGGGCGCACCACCAGCGATAAAGTTTGGAGCACTCTCGATCATCCCTTGATCTTCGACTGCGACGAGTGTGGTTGTGGTGACCACGGTTGCTTCTGCTGGGGCAGTCGCCAGCGCTGCTGCTTGAACGATGCTTGCTGGCAAGAGTGAAACCAGCACGGTACAAAGGGTAACAATCCAAGAGATCGCCCTCTGCTGCGATGATGAATGGTTGGAAAACATGGTTCGCTCCTTTATCCAACGGCAAGGTATGGACAACAACGAATTTGGAAAGGAACGAAAGGGAAGTGAGACGTTTTCGTGCCTTTTCTCTTCATAATTGTCCAATACCTGGGTCAAAGATAAAACGCTTTTTAAACTTGTTCGCACAGGGTTTTGCGTTACTGTTAGTATGCATGAGGCAGAAAAGGAGTGCTGGCAATTGCTGCGAAGAAATGCCTCAAATTGCATCATTCTTCGTGAAAGATGTGTGTATGTAGGTAAATTAGCAGAAAATCGTTCGGAACAGCTTGCAAAAAGCTTTCGTATTGAGTGCTTATCAGCGTCCCCTTACTGACGTGCGGGGTTCTGATACGCCTTTCAGAGCCGTTAGCGTGAGCGTACGGTGACCCCTTACTAACGTGCGGGGCTCTGATGCGATCCACCGACCTCGTCTTACTATTGCCTTTGACAGAGAGCAGGCATGCCGATATACTCTTCTTTGCCGAAGATCCCTTCACTGAAGAGTAAAACAACCGTTGGTTCCAACTGAGATTTATGTCCAAAGAGAATGCGTTATTGTGGGTGGAGAATGTCAGCAAGTCGTTTCCTGGTGTGCAGGCGCTGGATGGCGTTAGCCTGCATGTGAAGCGGGGCGAGGTGTTGGGATTGATTGGCCAGAATGGAGCAGGAAAATCGACGTTGATGAAGATTCTCTCCGGCGTTTACGGGGTCGATCAGGGGGCGATCTATGTGGAAGGTCAGCCGGTTCAGTTGCAGACGCCGCATCAGGCGCAGGAACTCGGCATTGCCATCATCTACCAGGAACTCAACCTGATCCCCAACCTCACGGTGATGGAGAACATTTTTGTTGGGCGGGAGCCGGGTCCCGGTTTTCTGCTCAGCCGCCAGCAGCTTCAGAAGCGAACTCAGGCCATTCTCAATCAACTCAAATTGGCGGTCAGTCCAACGGCGATTGTGCGTAATCTGTCGGTGGCGGAGCAGCAGATGGTGGAGATCGCCAAGAGTATTTCGCGCCAGGTGAAGGTGCTGATCATGGATGAGCCGACCTCGGCGCTGAGTGAGAGTGAGGTCGCCACCCTCTTCAACCTGATCCGGGAGTTGAAGCAGAATGGCATCGGCATCATCTTTATCTCGCATCGACTGGAAGAGGTGCTACAGCTTTGCGACCGGGTGACTGTGCTGCGCGATGGCAAGCCGGTCGGCGAGGTGGCTGTGCAGGATGTCAACAAAGAGGATCTGATTCGACTGATGGTCGGGCGTTCGTTGGAGACCTTTTTCCATCAAGCTGAAACAGCGGTTGCTGGCAACCCAGCGACTCAGGATATTGTCTTGGAAGTGCGCAATCTATCACGGCGCGGCAATGCGCTCAATCCCAACACCCAGGTGCTGAGCAACATTAGCTTTCAACTGCGACGGGGCGAAATTCTGGGATTGGCGGGATTGGTTGGCGCCGGTCGCACCGAGTTGGTGCGCATGCTTTTCGGGGCCGATCGGCGTGACAGTGGCGAAATCCTGCTTGCAGGTAAACCAGTACAGATCAACTCTCCAGAGGATGCAATTCGACTGGGGATCGGGCTGGTGCCGGAAGATCGCAAAGCACAGGGGTTGATCCTAAATATGGCAGTGCGCCAGAATATGTCGCTGGCCAATCTCGATGGCTTCTCCCGACTCGGTTTTGTGCGGCGGAGGAATGAAGCGCAGAATGTTCAGAAGTATATTCAACGCTTTCAGATTCGCACGCCTAGTATGGAGCGACCGGTCGTCAATCTAAGTGGTGGCAATCAGCAGAAAGTAGTGATTGCCAAATGGCTAATGGTCCAACCAAAAGTCTTGATCATGGATGAGCCGACACGGGGCATTGATGTCGGGGCCAAGTCGGAGATTTACGAATTGATGCACCAACTGGTAGCCAGCGGCATCAGCATCATTATGATCTCCTCGGAATTTCCCGAATTGCTTGCCATGTGTGATCGTGCTTTTTGCCTATGCGAAGGGCGAATGACAGGGGAGTTGACAAAAAACGAGTTGTCAGTCGAAACGTTGATGCAATACTGCACGTACCGTGCGAATGTACTGGAGAGATAGTTAGGGCTGATAGCAGATCGCGCTGGGTTACTTGTTTAGCGGGGACGTCCGCTATACTCAGTGAAGAGGATCACACTGCCCTCGCTGTCGGTAGTTACGACCTGAGTATAGCCAGGTTGTTTGTCGATCTCGCTTTTGTCATTGATGGCTGGGATGACAGGAAAGGTGCAGCCATTTTGTTTGAGGTAGGCATAGGTTTCTTGGGCAGAGCGTACCCAAAAACTGATGTACCCATTGGCTTGGCGGGCTTGCGGCAAATGATCTTCGGCAGGGTCAGCCTCGTATAAGCCAAAGACGGCGTGGTTACTCCAAAAACCATAATAGCCTTCGTCATCATAACCTTCGCCGAGACGCAATTGTTTGGAGTAGAATTTGCGGGCAGCGGCAAGATCTTCTGTGGGATAACCCGTATAATCCAATTCCAGCACCGGAGCGTTGGAGCGATTGTTGTCCACGATCATGGTGTGCAGCAACTGTTGCGCCTGGTTGAAAACCTGAGTCACCCAGGCAGAATTACGAAAAGGATGGGCACCCTGACCAGTGAGGCGCATCTCGTAACTGACAATCTGCTGCGAGCCGAAGGCAAGCGTATGAAAGTTTGTGACTTCGAGGTAAGCCGCCATTCCATGCGGGCCGTTATCATAACAGGGCCAGTAGACCGATTGCAACGCTGGCACAATTTTAGCGCCCCGTTCTTGTCCGCGATGTTTGAAGCGCGTGTCATCAAACCAGGTGGCCTTGCCTGAACAGAGCGTATTCAAGGTAGCCGCATCCAAATGGAGCCAGGCGCTCATCACTTTTTGGGCAGCTTGACCGAGCGGGGTTGTGGGGAAGCCGCTGGTCTGCGGTGATACGTCTGTAGCGCTGTTAAAGACTTTTTGCCAAAGCACAAAGAAATTCTCATCCGTATCCCAGCCCGTACAATAGCTGTCTGTTGCGCTCTTTTGAGGCTTGCCGATTTTCACCTTGGCGGCTGTCAGCCGAGCCACTTCTTCATCCATATTGTTTACAGTGAAGAGCGCATAACCATTGGGTAAGGCTTTACGCACTTGTGCTGCCCCGCCCCAGGCCGATGAATCGAGGATAAAACGGCTGCCTTTCAGGTTGAAGCTGGCCCGTGTCGGGGTGACAGCTTCGGGCGTACCAAGCAGGGGTGTGTAAAATTGGATCGCACGCGCCAAATCTTTAACTGGGTACGCAAAGTCAAAATCAAAGGTTGCGCCACTTCCTGGTTGTTGCGAATCAACACTGTAGTCAAGCGACCAGGCATCTGTGTGATGGGCCACTTGCCATTGCTGGTTGTGTTTGACCCAGGCTTGAAAGACCAGCCCTTGGTCAGTGTATTCCCAGCGCGCACCACCTACGATATCGATCCAGTAGATGGCAATCGCAAAATTCCCTTCAACCATAAATTCGGCGTGTTCGACTGTCATTTTTTCGGAAATCAGATTTTTCGGGCGTTCAAAGGCTTCCCATTCCGCCGCCATCCCCGCTTGAATGGCGGCATGGGTGGCTTGGTAAGCTGAAGCCCGTTCACTCAGCCGAATAGCATCCGTTGTAAAAAAATTGAGATACTTGGTTGATTCGAGTTGTAAATACGCCTGCCAGAAGGAGACAATTGCCTCGCGTAGTGCGGCGGCAGCCCCGCTATCGCCCGTAACAATCGGGGTGACATTGAAGATAAATTGGCCTGTATGCATTGGCTACCTTTTGAGAATAAAGAAATCAATAAGCTATGCCCTCGTTTCTTTAGTATAAATTCAGCAGCCTCATTTTAATTCAAACAAGTACTTTACAGTGAATCGATTACTATAAATAGCAAAGCAGTGGGACAGTGAGTCAGTTCAAAACTGACCTACTGTCTCACTGTCCACTGCCTCACTGCCTCAAAAGCATCACGCCGACACAGACAACCACGCCGCCCACCAGTTTCTGCCAAGTCAGCGTTTCACCCAACAAGAGTGTGCCCAAGGTAAACGCTGAAATGGCTTCGACGCCAAGGACGATCAGGTAAACACTGGTCATCTCCTGTTGGCGCATGGCGAAGGTCTGGAGTGTTGCGCCCAGACAGAAAAGTACCAGGACTAGCATAGAGGGCGTCAGGCGTGAAAAGCCATCGGCGTACTTCATAAAATAACCACCAAGGGTAAAAGATAATGCGGCGGCGATGACAAAAAGTGCGTTCATGATTCAACCTCTCTGGGATCGGTAGTGCCAACTTGGGTTATTGGTGATCGGTAATTACTCAGTTACCAATCACGAAAGATTTTGCCTTTAGGATGCCTGTGAATAGTTGAGACCTGGGTTCGTGGGCTCGGCTGGTTTGTTCTCTTCTGCCACTTGCTTATGACGAAGCCACTGCCAACGCCACCAGCGTGTCTCCGCTTGCAGTTGGAGTGAATCTTCTGAGAATGTTGATTCTTGTTCTTGGGTAGCGTGGTCAACAAGTTGCTTCTGGCGATTGACCATCGTTGCGGTAGTGACATACTTAGAGATGATGCTCATAGAAAACCTCTTGTTTCGGAACTGTGATTCTGTCTATAAATTCGGCTGTGATAAATTCAAACAATCTCTAACAAGCATTATTCCCAGGGAGCGTTAATTACGCGTTAATTGAGCGTTTATACCTGGTTACACCGCATTCCGCTGGCAATCGTCATTGACCGAAGGCTGTTGCCAGTGCCTTCTAGTAAGAGGTTAGCACAAGCGCTGAACCGATTTCCATCATTCTATCTATCAATTTGGGCCAACTCAACAGGAAAAATCTCAGATTGGGAGAGGAAAGTCCCAGAATGGGGAGAGAGGGGATGACCAGGTGACCAGGTGACAGGGTGACAAAGATGGTAGTCCCGTCACCTTGTCACCTAGTCAGTATTTACCCCTTGCAGCAACCGCCGGGGGGATCGATGATGAGTTCGTAGAGTGTCCAGATCGAGCCGGGTGCGCTGATCGTGATCGGCTGATCATGGTTGAATTCAAAGGGTTTGAGCGTGGCCAGGGGGCCAAGTTCATTTTGGTTGAGACTGTGACTACCGGTGAGGCTGCGCACTGCCGAGTTAAAAGAGACCGTTTGACTTAACAAACTGGTTGTTGTGTCGCCACTGGTGAAGTTGTTTTTGCCATAGCGGCTTGTAAAGCTAATGTGCCAATCCACACTCATGCTGGCGGTGAGCGCAACATCCTTATGCTGAATCAAAGTGTAAGCTGCGTTAGCATTAGCGAAGTTCGCCCGCCCCCACAAGGTAAAGCTCTCTAGAGTCTGTTTGCCTGCGGCCACCCCCGGACAGCTCACTGAAAATTTACCATCAAAGGGAGCCTTACCATTGCCCACTTTGACCATCCCAACATTGTTGACCAAAGTACATTCGAGCAAGGTCCGCCTGATCACCAGCGGATTCACACCAGTGACGTCAACTCGACAGCCCAGAGTCTTGCTTCCAGAAAGGCCATGATTGAAGTTGAGCACCAACATCCAAGCCCCAATCCCGGCCCCAGCCGAGGGTGTGACTGGCTGACCATCATCGTTGAGACAGGCAGGATGGATGCTTTGTGCTAGCAAGGGCGATGCCTGGCTCGGTATTAACAAGGTCGTGATGGCCAATAATGCAGCTATCCATAGTGATAGTTTGCGTGCGCTGAACTTGGGGAAGAGATAGTTCGTTTGCATCCTGATTTCTCCTTCGCTTTCGTTAACCATTCCCTATTCTATCGCTTGCTATCTCAGCTACGTTGCAGGTCATCCTTTATAGCAAACCTCATTGAAACTACATAAGTGACTGTCACTCGCCGCGAGAATTAAATCCACCCTTCAGCCCGAGCGAGTGAAGCCACGGGTAGGCTTAGTCAGTACTCCTCGTTTATTATAGTGTATGATTGCGGCGGGCAGGGGGGCAAAAGGTTCAAATTTATGCCATTTAGTCCCAGATTTTAACACAGCGTGACGGATTTGTGCTATGACTCAGAACACAGACAAAAAACCTTCTTCTACACTTGAACCATCGGACCGATTCATGCAGACGCTGCGTCAAACGCTGGAGCACATCGAGGACAGTGAGTGGCTGGACAAACGTTCGCCGTTGGCATCGGTCTTCTTTGCAGGGCTTTCGACCGACCCAGCGCGCAAACGCCAAGTTGTGTTGACCGGGCTGAAACCGATCGATGAGCGGCTACGTTCGACCTGGCACCAGTGGGAAGCACGCCCCAAGTCGCCTTTGCAAGGGGCGGTCTGGGAAGCCGTCTGCCATCTGCCGCCCGACCTGGAAAGCTTCAGCCAGGCCATTCTGATGCTGACTTACTTTGAAGAACCCCGCCCCAAACAGACAGAGGTGATCCAAGCGCTGGCGCTGGGTCGATCCACCTACTATCGTTACTTGGAACGTTCGGTGGAACTACTGGGTGAGACATTGGTACAACTGTTGCGGCCTGCCTTGCGCCTGGAGTTGCCAGTTGCGCGTCCGTTGGTGGGGCGGCAGCAAGCGTTGGCCCAAGCCGAGCAAGCGTTGCAACGAGGCAAGGTGGTTCACCTTCTGGGCGGCGGCGGGGTGGGGAAAACCAGTTTGGGAGCGCAGTTGGCCGCTAACTGGCACGGAGCTGTCTTCTGGTACACCTTTCGCAGCAGTCTCACCGACCACCTCGACCAGTTGATCTTCGCCCTGGCCTACTTTCTGCACCAGCAAGGAGCCTCCGGTCTCTGGCTGCACCTGAGCACCAACCCGCAAGAGATCGGCATGAGCAAGGTGCTAGCTGCTCTACGCCAACACCTGAGCGATCTCGCCAATGCCCCGCCCCTACTCTGCTTCGACGAAGTAGATCTGCTGCTGGCCAGTGACCTCAGCGACAGCGAAGAACATGCCCGCCTGCGTGCCTTCTTCGAAGATCTGGCCCATTCGCCACGTTCAGGTGCGCCCGTGCTGCTGATCGGGCAAAAGTTGCTACTCGAACCGGACGCCGACGCCTTGATCGCCCTCCCTGCCCTGACGGGTGAGGAAGTGGCAACCTTGCTCGCCCGCGCCAAGATCAAACTAGAGCCAAGCCAGCAACAACGGCTGCTGAACTTTACACGCGGGAACCCACTACTGTTGCGGCTCTTCGTTGCACTTTTTGCACGGGAGACAAAGTTGGCGGAGACGTTGCAACAGTTGACCACACCAGTTGCGCTCGACTGGTTTATGGCCCGCATCCGTCTGCATCTCGCCCCTGCCGAAGAGACAATTCTCTATGAGCTGTCGGTTCACAACGGCGCTGCTCCACGGGATGGCTGGAGGAGCAATCAGAAGGCGTTACGCACCTTGATTGATCTCAACCTGGTCGAAACGCCGAGCCAGGAGAGCCTCAGCCTGCACCCGGCGATCCGGAGTTGGCTCTATCAGCAGTTGCCACCAGATCGGCGGGCAGCCTTGCACCTAGCGGCGGCTAATCTCTACGCAGAACGCAGCCGTTTCACATTGGCCACACATCATTACATCCAGGCAGGGCAGCCGAGCATGGCCATCTGGACCTGGTACAACCATCGGCAGCAGGAGATCAATCAAGGACAAAGCAGCGCGGCGTTGGAATTATTCCTGCCCTTGCGCCAGACCCAATTGACCAACGTCGAAGATCAGCGGGCATTGGCGCTCTTGTTAGCGCAGTTGTGCAGTCCCGCTGGGCAGACGCAAGCGGGATTGGCGGCGTTGGAGCAGGTCGCCTGGCCGTCAAGTTCGCCGAGCAGCGCCCTGGCCCATCAATTGCGTGCCGAATTGCTCACCGACGTGGGTGAGATCGACCGTGCCTTGTCAGAATACCGGCGCAGCCTAGAGAACATACGTTCCCTGCGTTCAACGCAAACGGTTAACTTGCACACTCAGATCGCTCGCCGTGCCCTCTGGTATCTGCACGATCTACCCCAAGCACGGAGCGAAGTCAACCATGCTCGTCTCGATCTGGAGCTACTGCAAGGGGAAATTGAGGACATGACTGGCAATTATCAAGCGGCTCGGACGCATTACGGCAATGCTTTGACCCTGGCCGACGAGGGTACCACCGATCATCAACGCGCCAAATTGCATGAGGTGTTGGGCATTCTCGAAGCGCGCTATGCCAATCTGGAGGCGGCAGTTGAGCATATCGAGGCGGCAGGACGTTATTATCGAGCGGCGGGCAATCTGGTCTGCGAGGTAGGCGTAACCAATACCAATCTCTCCTATGCCTACCTGGTCAAGCGCCACTACGAGCAGGCGATTCCCCCCGCACGCAAGGCCGTGGAGTTCTTTGGCGAACTCAATCACCCCTATTGGCTAGCGCTCAACGAAGCCAATCTGGCCGAAGCTCATTTTTATTTGGAAGAGTTGGAACAAGCCGAACAATATGCACAACAGGGATTGCGCCGTGAAGAAGCCTTTGCCCGTCCCTATTGTTTGTACGTTCTGGGGCAAATTCGCCGAGTCCAATCACGCTTTAGGGAGTCCGAAGACTACTGTCGGCAAGCGATTGCCGTAGCGGAAGAGATCCAGGATTTGTGGGGATTGGCACCTAGTTGGCGGGCATTGGGGGAGTGTTTGCGCGATGCGGGAAGCCACCAAGATGCTCAATCGGCATTTGAAAAAGCACTGGAGATCTTCGAAAGGTTGGGAGTAGAGCAGGAAGTTAGGGTGATGAAAACGTTGTTGACAACGTCAAATAGCAGTTTTTAAGCCTGCGCTGCTGTCACTGTAAACAGCGTAGGAGATTCACAAACTCTTTTCGTAAAAGATGAAGTCAAAAGGCCCAACTTTGCCACGTCGTGTTTCCTGATAGCCGTTTTTCACATATAACTTCTGTGCCGCTTCTTGCTGGATCGTCGTGTCCAATTCGAGGATTTGATAGCCTTTCTCCTGTGCGAGCATCTCTAGTCTAGAAAGGAGATGTTGAGCGATCCCTTGACGCCAATAATCGGGATGGACACGCATACGTTTGATCTCGGCCCGAGTCTGCGAGAGCCTACGCAATGCACCCATCGCAACCAGCACGCCAGCAATTTCAGCGACAAGAAACTCCCCGCCAAGATTCAGGTAAATATCTTCTATGGCATGTAAATCATCATCCCACGGCCCTGCGATGTGGCGGCTCTGCTCGATGCTATTGAGCGCCAGAATGTGCAAATTCCAAACGGCATCGTGATCACTACTTTTGTAACGTCGCACGGTAAGGTTGTCGATCATTGAAAGTCACCATCCACCGCAATAGCGAAAAATTCTTGGCTAGCCATTAAAGTCAGTCTTTCGGCTCCTGCTGTGTAGTACAGTGAATGCCACCACCACCGGCTGCGATTCCATCAATATTAATCTGCACAATCGCCCGTTTTGGGAAGAGCTTTTGCAGCGTTTGTTTGGCAGCCACGTCAGTTTTGGGATCGCCAAATTCAGGCGCAATAACCGCACCGTTACAGACGTAGAAGTTGATATAGCCCGCAGCAAAATTGTCGGTGGCATACTTTTCACGGATGGTAGAAGGTCCTTCGAGCACCGCGACCTCCAGCTTACGATTCCGGGCATCAGTCGCCTGGCGCAAAATTTCCACATGTTTGCGGGTAACGACGTGGTCGAACGAAGCCGGGTCAGGATCGTAGCCTGCCACTACCACACCGGGGCGTACAAAACGGGCATAAAAGTCGGTATGCCCATCGGTAATGTCCTTGTCCTTGATCCCTGGCAGCCAGATGATCTTTTGCAGACCAAGCAGTCGTTTTAGCTCGGCTTCACAGACGGATTTGCTCACGCCAGGGTTGCGATTCTGGTTGAGAACGCAGCTTTCGGTGATGATGGCTGTGCCGTGACCATCAACTTCAATGCCGCCACCTTCCAATACCAGATTCGTCTCTAGCGGCTCAACCTTTGCCTGTTTTGCCACAAAATCGGCGACCTGTACATCCAGCTCGTGCTCTTGTTTATCACCCCAGCCGTTAAAATTGAAATTGATACAGGCTTTGCCGCCCGCCTTTGAGGTCACAAACACGGGTCCACTATCGCGCATCCACAGATCATCCAATGGGCAGACGATCAACGCTACGGATGGGCCTACTAATTTTTGGGCCAGGGCAAGGTCGGTCTGGCGCACGAGCATGGAGACAGGCTCATAGTTGGCAATGCTCTGTGCAATGGTAGCAAGGTTGCGCTGTACCTCGGGCAGCAGTTTGCTGCCCCAGATTTTCCGGCTGGCACCAAAGGCCATCCAGGTACGTTTGTGCGGCTCTCCTTCGTCAGGCATTACCCAAACCGATTCAGCATTGCTCATGGCAAACGCGCTCTGGTGCAGACTTTTCCAACTGGCGCTCATCGAAAAAGCAGCCAACGATTGAATAAAAGTTCGTCTCGTCCACATCTCTGTTTAGATCCTATAGAAAAACTCAATTGCGACGTGCCACAAAGACCATGACACGGCTGGAGCGAACGAGCGGCCCACGCTGCCAGTCGCCGTAAATCTGTTCGACAACAAATCCGGCTTGCATCAAGGAATCAGTCAACTCGGATTGGTTGCGAAAACGCAACTCACTACTGACAATGAGAGACTCGCCGGTATCGTCGAAACGATTGTGCCCTTCAAAACGCACCCTCTCGCCCTCCACGCGCAGCAGTTCCAGCCAGCACTCCATCGGACCATAAGGCGAATCGATGCGTTCATAGGTAGCGGAGCGAATCCATTGTTCCCAAGCCCGTGCTTGCGGATTACGACTCTCAAATGCCACCCAACCACCTGGACGTAGTGCGGCATGGATATGGTGCAGCGTTGCCGCCCATTCCTCGTCGGTGAGAAAGACTTGTGCCACGTTCCCGGTCATGATCGCCAGGTCAGCGTTGGGTCTGCTTAAGGTGCTGGCGTCGCCTTCGATCCACTCGATGCGCTCGGCTCCTGGTTGGCGGCGGGCATAGGCCAACATAGCCCCAGCGGGATCGACGCCGATCACGCGGCGATTGCCAACTGCCAGTTCACGCGTCAGCAGCCCGGTGCCACAGCCTAGGTCGACAATCGTCTGAGCGTTCAACTCCGCAGCTAGACCGATGTAAAAGCCAGTGTCGGCACCGCGCGGATTGTCACGGTCGTATAGCTCCACCAAACGTGGATCAACATAGTGTAGGTCAAGTTTCATTGCGGAAAAGGGCACCGAAAAAGCTTTCAACGGTGGGTAATGTGATCCAGCGGATCTCACGTTGGCTTGTGAGAATTCTGCGCGGCACAAGAACGCCACGGCTGTTGCTATCCTGTGCACGCGTCGGCTTAGAGTGGAAGTCACCCTTGGCAATCAGAGAACGCAGCACGGTCGTACGCGCCAGCAGCGCCTCATCGCCCTCGCCAAGCACATGACACCAGAGATCGGCCGTTGTCCCTGTGATCCCCGACGGTTCGCGCCGACGAGTGTTCTCCACCTCAAAATAGAAGTTGCCCGTCTCGGCGGCGCGCTTATCCCACTTCACTTCGACACTGAAGTGCTCGCCGGTTGCAGCAACGACGCTTAGATCGTAGCGTTGACCGGTGTAGCCAATGCGCACATGGGCACCCTTGAGCATAAAGTAGAGGGCAACCCGCAGTTCGTTGTAATGCCCTTCTTTGAGTTGGGCAGCGAATTGTTCAGGTGTGTTGTGGAACATAGGGGAATTATAGCACAGAGCCACGAGCGTAAGCGAGTGAGTGTACACTTGCTTACGCTCGTGGCTCTGTTTGCCCCAATCTTGACAATTCATGTAACTTGTGGTTACATGTGTTATGTAACCACAAGTTACATGAACCGCTCCCATGAACCAATCGACATCTCAATCCGAAGCCAAACGCCGCCAGGGCAAACATCAGGTCGATGAGCAGCGCACCAGTATTCTGGATGCAGCCGAAACGCTCTTCCTCCAAAACGGGCTGGAAAAGACCACAATGGTCGAGATCGCCGCCGTCGCAGGCATTACCAAAGTGACACTCTATCGCTACTTCCCCAACCGGGATATGATCGCGCTGGAGATTCAGGTGCGTATGATGAACAAGATTGCAGCCTTGGTTGAACCGGGCCAAGTTGACCTGAGCGCATCGACCGATCCGGCAAGGGCGCTGAGGAGTGTCAAAACGCTGGTCCAGTCGATGATCCGCAACTTCTCCGCCTTGCGTGACGCCTATCGTTACATGGGCCAGTTTGACCAACTCTACTTGGACAATCCAACCGACGCCGCCCTAAGCCAATGGACCAAAAATCAACTGCTGGCGCTGCCCTGGGCTGGAGCGAAGCCATCAAGCACAACCACGGGGCAGCCTCATGGCGACCGTTTCGGCATGATCCTAAGCACAGTCGTCTGGTTTCTGGAAAAGCTCGCCCTGCGTGGTGAACTGACCTGGAGCGATCAATCGATCCCGCTAGAAGAACATTTGAAGTTATTTGAAGAAATGATTGTTGGGTATATCGAACGAAGTATTGGGGAGATAGGGAGATGAGGAGGTAAGAGCCACGGTCGAAGCTTTTCATCTCCCGACCTCCCCATCTCCTCATCCCCCTACCATACGTTCCTAACTCAAAAAAGGAGCTAACCATGTCAAACACCATCACCCCCGCCGACTTTCCCGAAATCCGCTGGCAGGGACACTGGATCTGGGTGCCCGAAGACAAAATCGAGATGGGGTCGGGTGCACCCGGTGAGCCGCCACCGCCCCGCAAGGCGTCAAACGGACTCTTCCGCAAAACCTTTCAGCTTGACGCCGTCCCAGAGCGAGTGCCGACACGGATCACAGCCGATTCGCGCTATGCACTGTACGTCAACGGCAAGGAGGTTTCGCGCGGGCCGATCCGCAGCCAGCCTCGACGCATGATGTACGATCTCTTCAATCTCGCCCCGTTTTTACAGGTTGGCGAGAACGTCATCGCAGTGGTGGTACGCTTTTATCAACATTCGAATTCCTTCTATATTCCTGCTGTGCCCAACATGGGGCTGGGCAAAACGGGCGCACTGGTCTTTGAGGCGAAGCTAGGCGATGCCAACTGGCTGGTGAGCGATGACTCCTGGAAGGCGACCAAGTGCAACGCCTGGCAGACCGACGGGCTCGAATTTGACAGCTTTGTCGCCCACGGGGTGCCAATCGAGTTGTTTACTGCCGCTGAGATGCCTGTAGGTTGGCAAAGTACAGCCTTTGATGACAACGCCTGGCAAACTGCCCAACTGTTACGGGCGGTCCACATCGGCGGCTTTGCTCGTTCGCAGCCACCCACCGATCCCTACGGTCCACTCTATCCCAATCCGCTGGCGGCGTTGAGCGGCGATGTGGTAGCACCGGTCACGCTACGGGCGGAAAAGATCGAGGGGCTGCTCGACACAGTCATCGTCTCGCCTGCTATGCGCATGATCAAGTCGATTGCCTTGCCAGCCGCACCCGCAAAGGCCACTGCGCTGCCCCATGCCGTAGAATTCGGCGCAGGCGGAGCACGGCTGCTGGTCGATTTTGGACGGATCGTCGCCGGACAGATACAGCTTGAAGTCGATGCCCCGGCAGGTACCGTAATTGATCTCTGCTATGTGGAACAGCCGCTCAGCGGCAAAGAGCAGGGCTTTTTGGCACCGAGCAACGGCAGCCGCTACATCGCCCGTGGTCACGCTGACACCTTTCAGACCTTCGATGTCAACGGTCTGCGCATGATTTACCTCTTCGTTCAGCCCACAAGTGGCGCAGTGACCATCAAACAACTGTCCGTGCGCGAACGACTCTACCCCTGGACAGCCGGTGCTTGCTTTGAATGCTCTGACCCTGAACTCAATCGGCTCTATCAGGCAGGCATTCGTACGGTGCGCTTGAACTCACACGATGCCTTTCTCGACTGTCCAACCCGTGAACAGCGCGCCTGGGTGGGTGACAGCGTGGTGCATCAGATGGTACACCTCGCCACCAATCTCGACTGGCGGTTGGCCTGGCGCTATCTTGACCTGGGCAATTCGCCCCGCTACGATGGCATTCTACCCATGAGCGTGGCCGGTGAAATCGAAGAAAGTGGCGGGCAGACGATTCCCGATTGGAGCCTGCATTGGGTGCATGGCGTCTACAATCTCTATCGTTTCACGGGTGACAAGGATCTGGTCAAAGCCTACATGCCCGTGATCGAACGCATCCTGCGCTGGTATGCGCCCTATCAAACCCAGGCCGGTGTGCTCAAGGATGTGGTCGAGTGGAACTTGGTCGACTGGGCAGCGCTGCATGTGGAGGATACCAGTGCGATCTTGACCGCAATTTGGGCGCGTGGACTCAAGGAGTTCAGCGAGATGGCGGCCTGGTTGGAAGAGAAGGCAAGTCAACGTTGGGCCGATGCGCTCTATGCCAAGGTCAAGGCCGGCTATGAGATTTTCTGGGATGGGCAGCGCGGCCTCTATGTCGATCACATTAAGGATGGCGTGCAGCAGAAGCCGGTGAGCCAGTTGCCAAGTGCGTTAGCAGTCGTCTCTGGCCTGGCCCCGCGTGAACGTTGGGCCCAGATCATGGACGCAGTGACCGACCCTGATCGCGTGGTGGTTCGTTCGTGGTCGGGTGCGGCGGGCGACTACTCGATGGACAAAATGATCAAGCAGTTCATGGGCATCTACGAGGCCGATTGGGACACTGAACGCCAGATCGTGATCGGTGAGCCTTTCATCAGCTACCTGGTGCACGACGCTGTGGCCGAGGCCGGATTGGCCAACAAGCTGCCCCAACTCTACCGCCGCTGGAACGAGTTCTTCGTCGATGGCTTCGATACCCTCGGCGAGTGCTGGGGCTGGGGCACCCACGTCCACGGCTGGAGCAGCACCCCAACCAAGGACCTGATCTTCTACACCCTCGGTGTCACCCCGGACGAACCCGGCTACACGACCGCCCGCATTGCGCCACGACTGGGTGGTCTGGCCTGGGCCAAGGGCAAAGTGCCGACGCCGTTTGGCATGATCGAAGTGGAAGTGAACGGCAAGCAGGTGAAGGTCAATTCGCCAGTGCCGTTTGTGTTGGAGTTGGAAGGGAAGGCGGCGCAGAAGTTTGCGGCGGGGCGGGTTGAGGTGTAGGTAAAATCGTCATTGCGAGGGTGAACGAACACGTTATTTTTCGCCCTTGCCGAAAAATCCGGCAAGAAACCAACTCAGGATAACTTGTCATTCTGAGGAGCGGCTGTTTGCGACGAAGAATCTTGGTGGGTCAGACCACGCAAGATTCTTCGCTCGAAAAAGCCCTCGCTCAGAATGACAAGTCGATCTTGCAGGGATGGTCGGCACGGTTCGCTACTTGAAAAGACAAGTCTGTTCTCATCCGCAGTTGTTCCCACAGACTACAACGGATGCAGACAAACAACGGACTTCGGCGTGAGCTCAGTCGAACGATTTGTCACGAGACGCGCAAACTTGTTGTAGAATACCAGAAACGATGTCCTTCCCGTAGCTAATCCGTTGTAGTCCTCCCAGAGCACAACAGAGTCCAGAGGTTCAACTGCCAGGAGCAACAGAGACAACTACACGAAAACCGAAATCGTCGTCCCGATCGTCGGGGTCGCTCCTGTTACGGCACGCCCCACGCACGTAGCTCGGGTTGTAGGACCACGACCCGCCACGCAGCAGGCGATATACGTCATTCCCTGCCGACAAGTTTTCTCGACCATCTCCTGCTTTGTAAGGATACCCAAACTCAGGCTTGCTCCCATCTTTGCCCCACAGACTGATCGTCCACTCCCAGACATTACCAGCCATGTCCAACAAACCTTCGGGCGTAGCGCCTTTAGGATAACTACCCACAGATGTAGTATCCCCTACGTTCATATTAAAGTTGCAACGACTTTGGTCGGGCGCTTCGTTGCCCCAAGGATAGATGCGACCGTTGCTGCCACGGGCAGCTTTTTCCCATTCTGCTTCACTCGGCAGCCGTACCTCCGCCCATTGACAAAACTGCATGGCGTCGTGCCAGGAGACACAGGTCACGGGATGATCCTGTTTGTTGCGCACATCGCTACCTGCGCCGCGTGGTGCACCCCAATAGGCACCTTTGATCTCCAGCCATTGCCATTTGCCATCTTTTTCTGCCCAATTCCAGGCGCTGCCCTTCTGCTCAGCAGTCGTCTTGTAGTGGGTCGCTTTGACAAATTGTGCAAATTGCACCACGGTTACAGGAACACGGGCGATTTTGAAATTGGGCAAGTAGAGTTTGTGCTGTGGCAGTTCGTCATCGTAGGCATCTTTGTCCTTTGTCTTGTCACTGCCCATCAGAAACTCACCCGCTGGGATCGTCACCCAATCAAACTCAATCTTGGGGCGAACGATTACCGCTGGGGTAACTAGTGTCGATGAACGTTCTTTTGGCTCACTTTCAACAACCTTCTGCTCCGTATTCCATCGCCGCTGCTGCTCCACCAATTGCGCTCGCAACTCCGCAATCACTGCATCATAGTCCGTTCCTGGCTTCGGCGACGGTACTTCTGTCTTCTTCTCTTCCCCTCTTCCTGTCTTCTTGTCTCCCTCCCCCACTTCAAACAACCGCCCATCCAACGAACGCATCATCAAGACCGGTACGCCCCACTCGTGCGAGTTGGCAACGCCAATGCTGATCGCCTTACGCGCCTCGCTAGTAGCAGCATCGACCGGCATCGATTCGGCGATGCTCTCGTAGAAGGTGCGGGCAAACTCGATGGCGGCGGCATCGGTGATTTTGTATTGCATGGCCAGCACTGCCGGTACCCCGCGCCGTACCAGGGCGGCGGCTGTCGAGGAGAAGAGATCGCTGGCACCGCCATGTGCTCCTTCACAGGCATTGAGCAGGGTCAGGCGCAGTGAGCGGTGGTCGGCCAGCAGGCGGCTCAGTTCGTTGGCGTAGAGGCGGAAGGAGTTGCCGGTGTCATCTTCCAGCGCAATCAAGCCTTCCTGGCGGTTGAGGTCAAAGTCGCCGTGACCGATAAAGTGGAAGATGTGCCAGGGGCCGCGGCGCATGGCGCGCTGTAAGTGACGCCAGGTCTGTCCGTCCAGCCAGGTCAATTCGACCAAACCATCGGCAAGTAGATCACGAAGGGCGGTCTCCACACGCTGCTTTTCCAGCGCCACATCCAGCGGCTCCAAATCCTTGGGGCTGCAAACCAGCCCGAGGACGCGCAGCGGGGCGGGCACATTGAGTGGTTGGAGCGGCTGCGCCGTTTCCAGGTAGCGCACAATCGGCGTGTTGAAGGAAAGGCCGACATACTCGCCACTACGTCGGTCGTAGAGAAACTCCCAGGGCAGCATCGCCAGTTCCGGCGGTTGGATGCGCAGGCGAATGCGTACCCCTTTTCCCTGGCGGTTGGCCCGTTCCTGGATCAGGTCGTAGCGGCTGCGGATGTCACCCACCATCAACGCCTCGAAGAGTTCGCCACCAAATTGCTGCACCTGCTCTTCCTCGCGGCTCAAGGCCCGCCGCTGTCTGCCGCCCGAACTGAGCAGCGCAACACGCAGTGACAACTGGCGATTGTGCAAGGCCAGGTTGCTGGCGTCCGGGGTTGGGTCAAAGGGCAGGCGCAAGAGGGCACGCGCATCGCCGGCGTCACCACGCACGGCAAGCGGGTAGCTGTCAGCGACACGATCCAGCATTTCGAGGTCAAAGTCGAGATAATCCATAAGTGGGGTGAGGGTATAAACAATAAAATGTAGCCTCGGCTCAAGCATACCACAACAACGAATTAGGAAAGGAACGAAAAATGTCCGACTTCGCCTTCGTTCCTTTCTCAATTTGTTGTTGTTTCACCTAAGGCTGAATTGTTACACACGTAAGCGATTGAGGAAATGATACTACGAGGTGAGCGATCTGACAATTTGGGGTAAAAAAGGAGGGGTGGGCAGCGCCCAAGGCAACCCCACCCTAGCCCTCCCCGACTGCAGGGAGGGAACCGTTACGGGAACGACAGCGATTGGTGGACAAAAGAAAAGACATTATCCATTCCTTCACTGTTCCCTCCCCACAGTTTGGCTTCGACGTGAGCTCAGCCGAACGGGAGGGTTAGGGTGGGGTGGGTGTTACTCTATCAATCACGCTAATCGTCAGGCGTTATCGGTATACTCCACCGTGATCACAACTTTACCACGGGCACGTCCTGTTTCCAGATAGCGGATAGCCTCTGCCGTCTCGGCTAGGGGATAGCGGCGATCAATCACTGGCACAACCTTACCAGCTTCCAGCAGATCTTTGAGAATCAATAGATCTTGTTGGTTGGCCTTTGCCGTCTCCATCAGCCCGACTTGTTTACCGCCCAGTAGCATATGCTGAAAGAGAAGTCCGAGGCTGGTAAATCCGGCGACAGAACAGGTGCCAGTGGGGGTTAAAGCTCGTTTCAAATCGCCAATCGCACGATTGCCGACGGCGTCAAAGATCAGATCATACTGTTGCCCCGTGCGGGTGAAGTCGGTTTGGGTATAATCAATGACCTGCTCGGCACCCAACGAGCGTACCAGGTCCAGGTTGCGTGTGCTACAGACGCCGGTCACTTCCGCTGCGCCCAACGCTTTGGCAATCTGCACAGCAAAGGTGCCCACCCCGCCGGACGCACCATTGATCAACACCTTTTGACCGGAACGAAGCTGCCCTTTATCGCGCAGCCCTTGTAGCGCGGTGAAAGCTGCCAAGGGGACGGCAGCCGCTTGCTCGTAGGTCAACTGGGCGGGTTTCAGCGCCAACAACGTTTCCGGCACAGTGACATATTCGGCAAAGCTGCCCAATGCATTGAGCGGAAGCTCGCCGAAGACCAGATCGCCGACGTGCAACCCAGTTACCTGGCTGCCAACTGCTTCCACCCGTCCAGCAACGTCTGCACCCAGCCGTGTATGTTGCGGTTTGCGTAGCCCATTGGCAAAACGGGCCAGGAAGGGCTCGCCGCGCAGCAGATGCCAGTCAGCCGGATTGACCGAGGCGGCGTACACTTTGACGAGGACTTCGTTCGCCTTGGGTGCCGGTTTCTCGACCTCGACGAGTTGAAGAACATCCGGCGAGCCATAGGTTGTGTAGACAATCGCTTTCATTGGCATATCCTTTGTAGTTTGATCATGAACGCATCCGACGCATGGTCTGATAAGAATAGCCGACATTGCCAGTAACACAACAACAGCGAATGACCTCATCAAGCCTTATTATAGATAACTGGCATTTGCCCCTTCCATTTCTGCCACGTCTCATCGTTTGTGATTAGGTCCGCCATAAAGTGACTGACATTGATGCGGCTGGTCTGCCCGGGGTCGAAGATTGCGCTACGCAGCGGTGAGGGATGTACCTCATAGGCGCTGACTGCGTCCGCATTGAGTAAAGCATCCGGGCGCACCGCCACCCACTCGATCTGACCATTGTTATGACCGATCTTGCTGCGCAGATAGTCGGCAGCCTGTTCATTGTCGGCATGGGGTGGCAAGAGCAGGCGGATCAGGCCAATTACACATTGCTGGGCAAAGGAGATCGGTTCATTGAGATCGCGGTTACGGTTGCCGACTGTGTTCATTAGCACAAATTTGGTTGGTGTTTCCGGCGCATTCGCCTGGATGGCAGCACACAAACGGCGTGTTGCCTCGGTGACGAGCCGACGGGGATGACCAAAAATACCCTTCAAATTCATGTTATGTCCCAAACAAGAGACCACTGCGGCGCATCCTTGCACATGCCTCGTCAACTCAGCTTCAGATAATTCCAAGACGCTGGCTTGAATCACAGATAAATGGTCGTGTTGGCGAATGATGGCAGGCAACGTCTCCGGTGATCGGACAATCACCTTGACGAATTGTCCACGATCAAGCAGTTGTTTTACAAGCAACCGACCGGTTGCACCACTTGCTCCAACGATCAGGATGTTCATATTTTCCCCTTATTACTCAAAAATGCTGTACATACAGGACAAGTTTTGGTGATCAAACAGATGCAAGCGCTCGTTTTTTCCACGCTTCTATGTTTACACCCTTCACGAGCAGCCACAGTGGCAAGGCGATTTCAACCATCGAAAGCAGAGCAATCGAGGCAAAGAGCGCTTTGGATTGGGGCAAAAGGATGGTGCCAAAACTCTGGATAAAGTAACAGAACGCAGCCACAATCAACAGTCCGCCCACCCATCTGGGCAGGTAGCCCGACTGATAGACCAAATAGCCAGAGATCAGAAGATGCAGCGCAAAGGCAGCCCCCCAAATCAGCACGACCGTTTCATGCGCATTGAGAAAGAGCAAGGCCAGCGCCTGTAATTGCTCGGTCGTGAATACCGCCAAGTATCCACTGCCACCTACAAGCAGCAAAACCATGAAATGATTGAGCAAATTGATACCTTGCAATATAGTCATGGCCAGCCGGGCAAAGGCTGCAACCAGTGACAGGGGTTTGCTGATTGGTTTAAGCAATACGTAGAGCAGAGCACACAACCCGATTTCAATCAAAAAGACAACTGCGTCGCTCGCCATGCTAAGCCGGAACAACCCCTCGGAAGCTATAATCTGCTGGGCAGTGGCGGTGGCATCACCGGGGACGATCAGCGTGGATGGCACATAAATCATGCTAAAGGGTGCAATAAAGGCCATGAGTAGAATCAAGAGCCCAGTAATTCTTGCGGTTTTTTGAATTGAATTCATTTTTATCCCTCTGCTTTTGAATAAGCCTGATCTGTTTTACTGTGTGGTTAGTCATTTTAGTGGGATTAAAATCCCCTACTCGATTTCAATTGAGCTCGATTGAAATCGAGCCTGACAGCGAGAAGCCGCCTCAGCGACTCGGAAAATCGCTAGGGCATGAAGGCACTTCTCGTTGTCAGGGCGGGATTTTAATCCTGCTGCTTTAGGCGGCGGACAAACTCACCTTGTCTGCCTTGATCTCGGTTTGAGTAGAATTGGCAACGCTTGCCGGGGCCTTGAAGCCCTTGACGATCAGCCATACCCCCACAAACATCTCCCACAAGCCGCCAGGCAGCGAGGAAAGATCACCCAGACCGGAGCCGAAGAGTGCTGATACCATCCCACCCAGAATGATGGCGTAACCAACCAGACCCCAAATGGCCAACCAATTCGGCAGCAACTTTGCCTTGAATAGGGTGGTACAGAGCAGCAAACCAGAGACGCCAAGCGTAATCATGCCGATCTGGTAGCTGTAGGTTTGGGCCTGTGTCAAAAGCGAACTCAAGGCTTGCAGCGTGGCTGCATCGGAGGTTGCAGCCTTTAGGTAGGCGCTGCCCAGAGGGATTTGCAACAAGATAAAGATCACCATCAGGGCAACAAAGAGGGCATCCATAATCCTGGCCGCCAGGTAGCCAACAGCCAGACGCTCACCGTGTGGCTTCAAAATCGGAAACATCAGCACCCCATGCGCCGCGTCACCAGCGACAGCTAGCAACCAGAGCACTGCGCCAAAGGCCACAGTCATGCTGTTAGCAGAAAGTGTCGCCAACATATTCGGTGCCCCCAGAATGGATTGGATGAGCACATTGCCGCCGATGCCGACCACGAAGCCAGCCAGGTAGACCACGCCCACGACAATGGCCGTTGTTCGGTAAGGTTTCAGTTCTGCTTTGGTATTCATTGGACTCTCTCCCTTATAGTTTTTTGCTGATTTTGAACGATTGAATTGAAGTAAAAAAATTACATCCGTCCCTTCACTGTCTCCTTACCTATCAGGGTTAGGGTGGGGTTCCCTGGTCATGTTCAACCCGCATCACCAGCAGCAAAGGCAACCCTAAGTCCCGCACTTTTCGGAGCAAACCATACAACGTCGCCTGGTCGATCGCTGTGCTCGTTAGAAGCGTAGTGCCGTTCTCCTCCCACTTGATCGTCAGCCCCTCAAACCAGTCGGTCCAACGGTCAGCCAAGTATCCCTTGAGGCGAATTTCATAAATTCCAGGCTCGTTTGTCTCCGCAACCGATCTCTCTGTTTCGCTCATTTGGCACCTCGTCCATGCCCCTCCGCTGGCTGATTCTCGTCGTTGCCTTCATTGTTTGCTACGTCCAAAGGATAGCAGGCAGTGGGGTGAGGTGTCGTCACCAGATGTGGTGATTGATGTGGTGATTGCTAAAATGGGATGATGTGAGGAACTCAGATTACGCGACTATGGGAGCAACTGGGTAGGGGCATGAGGTCGGTGGCGCAACATTCTGATTATGCACCTGAATCGGCTTTCGCTACCGATCTCGTGCCCGTCTTGACAGTCGTTACTGCGGCAAGGACCGATACAAGGAGTAACATGTGTGAGGAATAAAAAGCCCCAGCAGGTGCTGGGACAAAGCTGCCAGGGCTAGGGTGAGTACTTGTTGGTTTGCTACAACAAACCGAGTTCTTCGGCGCGGTGGATGGCTGCGAGACGATTGTTCACGCCGAGTTTGCTGAAAATATTCTTGGTGTGGGTACGCATGGTGTTGAGCGAGACCATGAGTTTGTGGGCAATTTCGGGACCACTCAATTCAGTGCCGAGCAACTTCAGTACTTCTACTTCGCGTTCGCTCAACGGTTCGATCAGTGAGTGTGGCTGGCGCGCAGTGGGGTTCGCTGATTGGCGCGTGACCTTCGGTTGCGGAGCGCCCAATGCCGCTAACAGTTTACCGCTATAGTCTGGCATCACTCCCTCTGTAAAGGCCGTCGACAAGAGGGATACCATCGACACACCCTCATCGACAAAGATACGGACATAACCCTCTGGCTCAGCCAGTGTCAGCGAGCGTTCCAACGCACCGAGGGCGAGGGCTAGCTGCCCCTGCCCTTGATAGGCAAGCGCCTGCAACATGCCAATCTCAATCACACTGCCCATTCTACCCTCTGCTTCTGCGGCTTGTTGCAGGCGATCCAATAGGTGCAAGGCATCCCGGACAGTGCGGTCAGTCTGGTTATGCATATACTCAGCCAGTAGCAACCGGGCCAACGTGATCTGTTCAAACTCATGGAGATAGCTCAGTTCGTCGTCAACTGTTAAGCGCTGTTCCTGTACCCAGCGTCGAGCTTCATGTAAGCGCCCCTGCGCCACCCACAGCCGAGCCTTCAAGGCCGCCAGGGGACGCACATCGGGTAGAGGCGTCCGGCGGTAATAGCCGGCTGCCAGATCGAGCTGCTCCAGCGCACCCTCCAGGTCGCCCGCGCTTTGCTGGAGGCGCGCCTGGGCGCGGCAGTGGCGGTAACGCCAATCGGGTAACGCAGCTTGTTCGCCCAATTCCTCGCTACGCCGCAGATGATGGCGGGCAGATTCCAGATCCCCTTGCTCCCGATATAGCTCACTTAATCCCAGATAGAGATCGGCTGTGCCGCGCAGCAGCGGTTCACCCTGCGCCAGGGCAAGTTGCAACGACTGACGGTTAATCTGGATCGCCTCGCGCAGACGACCCTGTACCGTTCGGATCTCTACCAGACCCATAGTAACACTGAGGGCGAAATGAAGATTGCCAGCTTGCTGAAACCCAGCCATCGCCTCGGCCAGCGTACGAAAGGCCGCCTCCAAATCGCCGCTCGCCCATTGTGCCAACCCCAGAAGCGCAGCCGCCGGTCCACGCCGGAGATAAGCATCCGCCGGTAACAAATCAAGCGCCTGTTGCCCATACTTGATAGAGCCTGGGAGATCGCCAGCCGCTTGGGAGCGATAGGCACGGGCGGTAGCAATGGACATAGGAAGATTGCGAAACTGTTCCTCGTCTACAACGACCATTTCGGTCGCTGGGGCATCCAATCGTTGAGGGTCCGCAGCCAACGTTGCCAGCCAGCGTTCGGCATCGCGCAGACGAGCTTCGGCGGCCTCTAGTTCCCCGCCATTGAGCAACGCCCAGGCATAGGCAACACTGAGTGCAGGTCTGGCGCGCACCAATACATCGGGGAGCGCACGTGCCCAACTCAGCCAAGTGGCGGCCTGGAAACTACCATCCATCGCAGGCCAGCTCAATTCAACCAACCCGGCGGCGCGCACAAAATCCCTGGCAACCAGCGCATGGCGAATCGCATCGGCAGGCAAACCATTCGCTGCATACCACGCGCTGGCTCGCTGATGCAGAATCGGAACGAGCGCAGGCTGTTCCTGTTGCGCATGCGTGGCGAGGACGGCGGCAAAGAGATGATGATAGCGAAACCAGTGGCGTTGATCATCAAGCGGCACGACAAAGAGGTTTTCACGCTCCAGAATCTCCAAAAGCGCCATGCCATCTTTCTGACCGGTAACAGCATCACAGAGCGGACCACTCAAGCGTTCGAGAATGGACGTTTGCAGCAAGAAGCTGCGCACCGGTTCGGGCTGATATTGAAGCACCTCTTCAACGAGATAGTCCACGATGTAGCGGTTATCACCGGCGAATGCCTTTACAAAGTGCGTTATGTCAGATGTTCCCCGAACGCGCCCGCGCAGGGAAAGGGCTGCCAGTTGAAGGCCAGCAATCCAGCCCTCGGTGCGCGTCTCCAGGATGGCAACTTCCTCGGGCGAGAGGTCAAGCGTCATCACCTGGTGAAGAAAATCGGCGGCTTCGGCGGGCGTAAAACGCAAGTCGGCGGCACGCAGTTCAATCATTTGGTCGCGGGCACGGTAGCGAGCCAGCGGCAATTGAGGATCCTCACGCGTGGTAATCACTAGGTGCATCTGCGGCGGCAGGTGATCGAGAAAGAAGGTGAGTGCCTCGTCAACCGGCTTAGCATCCACCCTATGATAATCATCTAGGACAAGGATAAAAGGCTCAGCCACCGCTGCGATCTCATTGATCAGTGTAGTCAAAAGTAGCGTGGGTGCAGGAGGCTGGGGCGATTGCAGTGCGTTGAGGATTCCCACACCAAGCTTTGGTGTAGCGGCTGCGACTTCGCCCAGAGGAAGTGTCTGTAGGGCAGCTATCAAATAGGTCAAAAAGCGGCTCAGCTCACTCTCCTCTGCATCGAGCGAAAGCCAGGCAACCGGGCAGGTACAACTCTTCAGCCAGGCGCTGACTAATGTACTTTTGCCAAAGCCAGCCGGGGCAGAGATGAGGGTCAATTTACGCCCAAACCCCTGCTGCTGGCGCAGTCCGCGGCTCAATTGTTCGCTCAGACGGGGACGGATAACCAAATCGGGACGCGGCGGGGGGATATAGAGTTTGGTGGCTAAAATGGGCATCGACATGATGGATCATCGCTGAAGAGCGCTTATTGGCTTGTCATGCTCTCGAACTCTTCCAACGTCGTTGGCTGCGCCACACCCGTTGCGCTGGTACCAGCCAGCGGCGAGGTAGCGCTGCTGATCTTCCAAGTTTCGCCATAACGGAGTAAAGTAAAACCAAGCAGATACTCTTTCTCTTCAAAGGAGAAAAGGACGACCCGTTCGGTCATTTCATCGGCACCATAGATGCGGGCAATTTTGGCGGCGTTTTCCAGGTATTTGGACTCCTGCATGATCGCCTTGTTGGGCAGATCGATTCTCTCCACCTGGATGGCTGCTAACCGGCTGGGGTCTACATCGTGTTGAAACTGAGCAACCCGTTCTGCACCCATCTGGATGATTGGCGAGCCTTTATCAACCGCTTCTTGGGAAAGCAGGCTATAGCTGAACATTTTGACTTGATTGAGGATCTGCGACGATAACTGTATCTTGTTGAGTTCAACGTAAAAGGGATCAGCGGTCGGGGCGAGCGATTGTGTCGGCAAGAAGGCTTGCAGGCGGTCAATGGACGCGGCAAAGTCAAAGCGTTCACTCATCTCCTCAACGGCAGACGCTTGCAGAAGCTTGGTAGGATCGGCTTGGGACAGGGCAGCAAAGTAGGCCGTAACTGCCTCGTCTGGGGTGCTGTAGAGTTCATCTGTGGCCTGTGTTGGGGTTGGGGTCATTGGCACGATGAGATGGAACTGGGCTCCTGTACAACCCGCCAGCAGCCAGATCAGGAGTAGTAAGAGAATCGGAATTTGTTTTTTAGGCATAGGTCATCACCTTTGTAATACAGCGCACAAGAAAATATCTTGTGCTACAGCGTCTTGCGTAAGTCCTATACAGATTGTGTACGTTCTGTATGAAGTAGACACGAGTATAACAAAAGGGGCGAGTGATGTACACTCGCCCCACTCGACAAGCTGCCGACTGTTTTCAAACAACCTCACTCTCGCTACACGATCTGCAAAAAACGCTCGCCAAGTGGATAGGAGAGAAGCCGCTAAGGTGGTCAGCGGCGTTTGCGTCAAAGGGATGATATTTTGACAAAGAGCAGCCACGCTGCTGCGCAGGCTGCGATTGCGAAAGTCATCTCATCCAACAGAACGAAAAGGAGCCACCTATGTCAAAGCTAACCTCACGGGAACGGGTGCGACGCGCAGTGCGCCGGGAAGCGACCGATTGTGTAGCAGCGATGCCCTACATGTATGACATCGCCGCTGTGACAGCGGGTGTACCCCTCAAACAATTCTACACCGATCCACAAGCTATGGTCCGAGCGCAACTGACGCTGCACGAGCAGGTCGGGCAGGATGTGATTGCAATTGGCTCAGATAATTTCTATATTGCCGAGGGCTTTGGCTGCCAAACCACGCGCAGCAATGAGGAGCTACCCGCCCTGGTCAAGCCGCCGTTGACAAAGATGGCCGATGTATTCGATTTGACCGTGCCCGATCCTTACACGCAAGGACGCATGCCGGTGATGTTAGAGGCGCTGCGCCTGGCCAGAAAAGCAGTTGGCGAAGAAGTTGCGCTACGTTCACCAGGAACAGGACCCTTTGCCCTCGCCTCCTATTTCATCGGTACGCAGCAATGGTTGCTGGAGGTAGCCCAGGTCGAAGCCGAGATGGACGAAGCCAACGAAGCGGCGGTTCACCACGCATTGGATTTGGCTAGTGAGGCACTCATTCGTTTTGGCAAGGCGTGCTGGGATGCAGGTGCTGATATTCTCCATTGTGGCGACTCGTTGGCATCCTGTAATGTGATCTCGCCGCAAACCTTTGAACGCTTTTCGTTCCCTTACTTGCAGAAAATCTTCCGCGCCTGGCATGACTACGGTGTCACCTGTGCCTTGCTCCATATTTGTGGCAATAGCACCAAAGTGCTTGATCTCTATGCCGCCACAGGTGCCGATCTGGTGGAAATCGATCATGCAGTAGACATGAGCGTGGCCAAACAGCGCATTGGACAGCAGGTGGCACTTGCTGGCAATGTCGATACCGTAACCGAATTGCTCCAGGGTACGCC
Source organism: Caldilineaceae bacterium (assembly GCA_046328715.1). Classification (GTDB taxonomy): domain Bacteria; phylum Chloroflexota; class Anaerolineae; order Caldilineales; family Caldilineaceae; genus JAXLWB01. The sequence goes on from JAXLWB010000032.1 coordinate 81,680, forward strand.
AAGCACTGTAGGCGCTTCAGCCCAACGTTGCATCGATCAGGCCGGCAGCGGGGGTGGTTTCTTGCTGGGTTCAGGTTGTATTGTGCCACGCTACACTCCTATCGAGAACGTGCAGGAGATGGTACGCGTGGCACACAGTCAGCCGTATCCAGGGTAAAACGATTGCCGAAGCATTTACGCAATCAGGATCAGGGGATTTCTCATGATCAATACACTGTTAACGAAGTTCATTGGTATGCATCGTAGGGGCATCCGCTTGCCGGTGCCCTGGGCGACCGCAAGGGTACGCCCCTACCGCACATCGAAAGACTTACATTAAATTGCAACCAATATCCTTTCCCCTTACTCAATCGCCACAAAGTACCCAGGTGACTCTTCCGCATCGACGTTGGCGACGACGATGAAGTAGCGTTTGGTGTCGGTGATGTTGGTCAATTGGCGGGTGCCCTCATTGATAACCCCAGGCAGTGCGGCGTTGGCGCAGGAGGGTTCGTCTTCGACGTAGATTTTGACCTTCAGCTTCTTGCCGGCGACGGTATTACACACCTCTTTGGCCACTTGATCCTGAATGCCTGCGCAGCCTTCATACTCGGTCGTCACCAGCGCTGCGCTGCGACTGCCGAAATCGATCTCGATCACCTTGGCAGTGAGAGGAGGAAGGCGGTCGTAAACATCGGCGGTTTCAAAGGGGTAGAACTGTTCACTAATCGGGAACTTCACGGGTTGACCCGACTGTAGCGCCGTTTCGCTCAATTTGCAGAGTTCGCCCGAGCCTTCACCGACATCATAGGTATTCTCGATCGATTGGTGTTTGACCCATTCCCAATAGAAGGTACTGAGCGACTTTCCATAGAAGAAGTTGAGGGCAAGGTCGACATCGTCCTGGTGGGCACCGCCGATCCTGAGGATATGGTTGAGATATTCCAACCCCAGGTTCTGACTGGCACCGACATAGACCCAGAAATCCTGCGCCAAATACTCCTCGACATTTTTGTCGCCAGCTTTACCAGCAGTCAATGCTTTATCCACTTTCTGCAAGTTATCTACGCCAAAATAAGGTGTACGTTTCATAGTGCTTTCGGGATAGGATTTCTCGGAAGCTGCCGCCATGCCTTCGATGATCCAATCCTGTTGGATGCCCGCCTCACGATGGCGCATCGCAGTACGGTTCGTGAATTCAAAGGCATGGAAAAGCTCATGAATCAGTGTATCTTTTTCACCTTGATCGATCACTTCTCCAGGTCGCCAGCAGAGCGCTAACATGCCACTTTCCGGGCTGTAAAAGCCGACCGCATTACGACAACGACGATCAGACTTGGAAATAATATAGACCGCATAGTCCGAGCGCTGCTGGTTGATCGAAGCAGATTCCGAAACGATGAACTGCCCCGTGGTATCCTGCAGCCGAATGGTACCAGGATAATCGAAGAAGCTTGTCATGCGCAGGTAGATTTCGGTGACCATGTTGGCGACAATCGCCTCTTGTGTATTCGTACAGTCACTCGGGTTCGCAAAGGTCTCGGTCAGACACCAGGCATTAAAAAATTGAGTTGTCGTCTGATTGGTATTGGCGGCCTGGAGAGTGAGAGTGCTCTGTGCCGAATTGAGCGTCGTATCAAAGTCTGCATGATTGATAAGCACGAGCGTGGTTCCACTGCGGCTCAGATAGGGCAACCGTGCCAGAAAGAGCTTACTTGCTGCATCATAGGCGCCGGGCAGATAGCCCCAATCTTCGTCCTCAATCTCACCATCTAATACGCTGCTGCCAACCAGAGTATGTAAGAGGACAAGGTGATTGGGGTCGGCCCCGTCAGGTACGGGGACAGCGACCACAAACGGGCTTTCGATAGCGGCTAATTGGTTGCGATTGGCGACAAGCTGAACATAGTCACTGCGCACGACGGACCCGGTCGGCAACGTGATAGCAGGGGCCGAAGTGATGGTCAGAGAAAGGGTCAACGTCTCGCTGATAGCGCCAGCTACAGCACCTACTTTGATGCCGGTCGGGCTCGTAATCACACAACCAGGTGACAGGCTGCTCACAAAGGGCGTGGCGACGACCTGGGCAACGATTGCATGGGTATCGCTGCCGGTCAATTGCCGGGAGACCAAGGGTAGATAGATACGTTGCTCGCTGCCAGTACAAGAGGCGCTACTGACCGGTGGAGTCGCGGTTGGGGTGGGTGAAGGCGAAACAGTTGGGGTTGGGCCGAGGGTGGCGTTGGGATCGGCGGCAAAGAGTGCACTCTTCGAGTAGGCGGCCAAGTTGCCACGCCCACCATTGGCCGCTTGATCACCAATTACGACGCTGTCACCGCTGCCAATAAGGGGGAAGCCAAATCGACTACTGCTAACGCTAGTCGTCGTAAAACTATAGACTGGTGTCCAGGCAAGCGCAGAGCGAGGAAGCGCCTGACGACTCAAAAGCATGGTAGCTGGGTTACGGAAGAAATAGACTTTGCCAAAGCCCTGTTTTTCTGCGCTGACAAAAATTCCATCATCCACGGCGTAGAGCCCCCAACTAAAGCGATCATTCGCCACACCATCGTCGGGGCTCAGTTCAGCGACTTCGCCCCAAGGCCCCGGTTGGCCATAGACGCTGGGTATACCGCCACCCCGCTGATAGACGAAGACCTTGCCCGCACTGACCTCATTTGTGGTTCCACTCGTCTCACCGACAAAGAGTAAGTCACCGTTGAGCGCCAGGCTAGAGCCGTAGCCGTTGCCAAAGTAGTGGGTCGTCAAGTCGAGATCACCCGTAAAAAGTTTTGCCTCGCGCAGCCACTGGCCATTTTCCTGCCGAAAGATGTAGACCGCACCGGAGAAATTGCTGGGAGGGGCTGGCGAACCGGCTGGTAGATCTTCGGCCCGTACACTTTCTTTGGGCGCGCTGACAACCAACTGATTGCCGTCGAAGGCAATACTCTCACCGAAACCAGCGACACGGATGCTCGGTGTAACCGTATAGCTCGCATTGATCGTCTGCGTCTTGCCCCATTGATTGGCACCGCCTGCGTTGCGCTGATAGAGCAGTACCTCTCCCAGCCCCAAAGCAGCACCTACGGCAATCGTGTCGCCATGCATGGCCAGCGAACGGCCAAAGTAGGTGAGGGTGCGGTTATCACCACGGACCAGTTTTTTCACTTCGCCCCAATTGTTGGCCCCTCCTTGATTGCGCTCAAACAGGTAGACGGCCCCTCCCGACAAGTCGGCACCGTAGGCACCCACGGCAATGGTGTCTCCATGCACATCCACGGCCCAGCCAAAGGATTCGTGGTCGCTGCTATCACTGCCCGTGATCGATTTGAGCAGGGTAAAGTCAGTCGCACTGCTGCCATTGCGGACAAAAATGTAGGCAAGCCCCTGCTGCTCTTGATTGTTCACCTTGCTCCACGGCGCGCCGACGACCAAAATGTTGCCATCCAGCGCCATTGAATTGCCGTAGTTATCGGTGTGGAAGACCGTATCAGGAATGGGAAGGTTGATCGGAAGCGGTATTCCAGCCGAAGCATTGCCGGGCGAGGAAAGCGAGAGTAAGGTGATCAGCATCAGGCTGGCGATTAGGGCAAGCCAGGCTGAACGAAAGGGGTGAATCGCGGCCAGCACAGTCGATCTATCTCGTTGACCAGGGACTGGTTCGGCCATTACTTGCGCCAGGGGCAATTTCGACGCTGGCTGATATAGGCTTGGCGCCCGAGCCATCATACACGCAACATAACGAACTTTCGCACTCATTGTGGTTCTCTCCTTGTCGATCCATTCAATCCGATTCAACGTCACGTCCTTTGAATCAGATTGCCTTATGCCATCAGGATAAAGGCTGAAGATAGCGTAGCGGTTGTCTGTCGTTATCTCAATAGAAAAACTCTCAGAATTGATGGAGAAAGTCTCATAGACAACGCAAATAGGAGTAACACATTGGTAGGGGCGTACCCTTGCGGTCGCCCAAGGGTACCGGCAAGCGGATGCCCCTACAAAGTGCCATGTTTACCTGCGTTGCCTATCGGAAGCAGTCTGAAAGCACACCAGACAGGTGCCCGCTAGGCCGCAGGCGCAAGGGTCTATCAAAACATCTGTGAATCTGAGTGAGGAACCGACGCAAGAGAAGAGAAGGCAGATCTTTTGCAGAGATACGGCCGAACGCTAGGTTGAACTGCCGTATTTCCTAGGAAGAGCGAAGCGTGATGCGTGAGTTTTTGCTCGTAATTCACGCATCGCTCTTTACGGATTATCAAATTTCGTATGAAGAATCAACCCAGACATCATCAGTTTCTGAGAAGATGCCGAACCGTAAAGGGAAGTAAGAAGTAAATTGCAACCAACCAACGCCACCAACCTATCCCTTCGCTAGACTCATTCAAATCCTCGGCGGTTTCCTGTTGTTTTCTTCGCCGCTCGCCGTGGGATCGCTGGTGATGGACGATCATCGAACTGACAACATACTTGGACATGATGCTCATGGAGTCTCCTATTTGCAGTGAACGCTACGATTGTGACCTCAGGCGACTTTGCAGAGTCATTGAATGGCCAAGCAATTGGAAAAACCTACTTAACCATTCAACAACCCCATAACTTACATTGTCACCTAATGCCGTAAACTTCCAGCTTACATTTCGCTTTCACTGTTCACGAAAGAGACTACTGTCTTTCCTTTTACCTTGTCATTCTCCCTCGTCTCCCTTACTCGTGCTGGATCAACGGCAAGAAGATCTCCTTTACTGGCTCAGCCGGCGGTGCAGGCACAACTGCAATGTTAGACGTGGAGAGAATATTGCCCAACTCATCCTGTCCGAAAATCTGAAACTCGGTGTCGCTGCTTGTCTCTGGCAAATCGAAGCTGAAGGAGGTCGAGTCGAGACCGAACTCGGAGAGCAGCGTCCAGTTTGGATAGTTGTCGTTGCGGATGAACAACTGATAATCACTCACCTCATCCTCTTCGCTGGCCGACCAACTGATTTGCAGGCCGGTGCTGGCTGCTGTCAGTGAAACTCCGTCGCTGGATGTGACCACCAAGCTCAATGTTTCTACCACGGTATCGGTCACAATCGTAGGCGGTGTGTAGCTACACCATTCACCAACGGTCGGTGCGGGCGGCGCAGTGTACCATTGGTTAAGGAAATCATCCCATTGCCCATCTTGCACAAAGTCGAGTGACTCGCTGATCTGCACCGTCTGTGTCGGCACCGGTGACCAGGTGGCGATCAACGGTGTGGTAGTTGTATAGACACTGGCGCGCCAAGCCACGTTGCGTGGGGTGTTGCGCTCAAGCGGGGCCAGGATGGTGATCGTGTTGTTGTAATCCCACTCTGTATCAGGGGCGATGTAAGGGGTGCCAGTGATGACCCGGCTTTCGATCACAGAAAGTGAATTGAACAGGGCCAATGCTGCGATGTGCACCGGTGTACCTGTGCCAAAGGTTCTGCGCAAGTTGTTGGCAAATGAACTGGCCCCCACCATTTCATCCGGTGGGGCAAGCACTAGATTGGCGTCCCCACATTGATTGGTATCTATGAACTTACTGTTCATGGTGGCGTTGCGAATCAATGTTTCGTCACCCTGATCGAGCGCCTTGGAGAGGGCCACACCCAAGGCACTGACCTGGCTGGCAACAGTGCTAATTTCATCGTTGCTGATCCAGTAGATCACATTTGGATGCTCGGGGTTGAGCACCGCCGAATAGATGCTGATGATACGACGTGCTAACTGTTCGGGCGTGGCGGTCGGTTCAAATTGGGTAAGGTAGGCCCGATAAGAAGCGGCCAACCAGGCGTAGTTAGGCGAAACGACATAAGCATGCGCCGTGTTGCGCACCTGGTAGAGTTCATCCAGGTTGCCGGCGAAACAATGATCAAAGAAGACGACGTCAAAGGGATCAGCCCCGTTGTTGGTTGCTTCGTCGAGGGCGTGTCCGTAATCAATTGGGCTGAGAAAGCCACTCAAATCATTTTCGTCGCCAGGTGTCGGCGGATGGTCGCGCGGTAAGGGTGGAATGCCAGGTTGTGGCTTGAGCGGCTCTTCGGGAGCGGTTGGCACCAGCCAATTAAACTCAGGCGACAAGCCTGCCCCATGCCCCATCAGGCTGACAATTACCCGGCTGGCAGACACGCGCTTGCGTCCTTCGCGCAAAAACCAACTCAGCACAGCGGGGTCCATCGTGTCCAATTCATCCGTGCCCCAGGTCTGGGTGATGGCGTTGGTTTTGGTAACAACGTTGTTGGCGATCACGTAGAGGTCAGTGTTGTGGTCGCCACGGCGATCGACCAGGTAGTAGACCACGGCGTTGGGGTTGAGCTTGGTACCCGCCTTCAAGCGCGCCATGACACCGGGCGCATAAGGGGAGAGATCATTGTCGGCTGGGAAATAGACGAGGAGCAAAACCTTCTCGCTGGAGCCAGTGACCGCAGTAAAAAAAAGGCTATCGCTTTTGAGGTCGTTTTCTTGCTTAGTATGGGCAGGAGTCACTGTACGCACACGAATATAGTAAGCTTGGCCAGGGGTCAGATGGTCGAGAGTGTAGCCAGTTGCACTTTTGTCCTGAGTCGTGCCATGCAACGTATAAGGCTGAGTTAGGGAGCTAGTATAGCCAATCTCATAGTAGCCACCATCCGTTTGATAGGGGATCGCCTGCCAGGTCAGGGTGATCGCCGTCGTGCCCACCTCGGCAATCTCGGTATGTTTGGGCGGAATCGTTTGGGTCAGTTGCCAGCCACTTTGCATTTGAGTGAGGCACTGGCGGATTTTTCGATTCTGCACATCAAGTAGGTTGTAATCAAAGTGTCCGCTCACGCCTCGTTCGGCGAGCAGGCAGATCGAACCTGGCACCGGGGCTTCAAGCAGATTGTCTGCCAGGTCGAGGCTTTGCAACTCGGGCAGAAAGACCAGAAAGCGCGACAGTCGACCCGCCAGCTGATTACTGGCCAGATTGAGTTGGGTGACATGACCATTCTGACAAACCACGCCAAACCAATCGCACGGCGTGACCCCTTCGTTAGTGTCCAGCCAATGGGTGCGATTCTCCCATTGTGCGCCATTGGCAGTTCGGTAGAGGTCGAGCAGCGCGTCGCATTCACTGACAGGGATGAGAGTAACCGTGGCACATTCGTTCGTCGCTGGTGGTTCAGCAGGTAGAACCTCATCCGCAACGGAAGAGACCGTCGGCGTGCTCTCCCCCTGCGTCAATGAAGCAGCTGACACCTGGGCAGTGAATATCCCCAGCCAACACAGCGCAATGAAACAACAGCCAATCAATCGGTTGATCATAACTATCTCCTCCCCTGAATAGTGAGACGGAAGTCATTGGGTCAGTGGGCTTATAGGACAGGAACTGTTCACTGTTCACTGTCTACTGACTCACTGTCCCACTGTCCACTGACCTACTCCCTCACGTCATGGTACAATGGCAGAATAAAGTTTTATGGCAAAAAATGGACGATATCGCCTCAAAATGACTCATGAATGAGTGGATGGTAGCAGGAACAACTTTCGAACTGCATGACGAAGCCGAATTTACGGCTCAAGTGAACGATGCGCTGAAAGAGTACGACAGTGTGCTCTCGTTGGCGCGTTTGCCGTTGGCTAATTCGCCCTTGGTTGCGCCACTACTCGTGCTGGACGATGTCTCACCCACAGCAGAGGAACGCGGCCATGCCCTACGTTTGATGATCCGCTGGGCGGTGGAACGTCTAGCCCCTGCAACGACCCTCTATCCCTTTGGCCGCGAACGCCCCTTTGACGATCCTGCCTGGAGTGATTCACGGTGGTGGCGCTACAATATTTTACGTCATCGCTATCTGGAACCGCTCCATCCGGATCAGTTTGTGGAAGGCGGACGCTACACTGAAACCCTGATTGCCCTGACCGGCATTCCCAGCACCGATACTTTCTTCGATGAGCGTAATCGGGCGATCCGGGAAGTCGCTCGCTGGCTACGTCAGCAATGGCTTTCCGGTCAAGCCAACGATGAGTTGCAACGGCTTGCCTTGAACGAGGTCTATCGCCAGTTGGAGAAACAACCGGTGGCCAACCAACTGCTCGCCATTGCAGCTACCTTCGATGACGTGTTTCCAAGCCAACTGTTACGACAGATGGCAACCGAAGAACGGCTTGATGGCTTTGACCTGGCGCTGACCTGGCTTACGCAAAATCGTTTTCTCTCCTCGGGCGATGATGGGGCGCTACTTTCTCTTTCCTCGATCTTGCAACGCGATCTCTATGTTCGCCAACCGACAACGAAATTGGAACGTCGCCACCGCCAGATTGCCGACTGGTATCTCGCCAGCCAGAACATTGTGGCTTCAGTGCGCCATCGACAAAAAGCCAGGCAGTGGCCTGATGCTGCAACAACCTTATTAGCAGCCGCCGACGATCTTGTCAATGAACTACAGTTACGAGAACTGACTACGCTCCTGCAAGCCTTTCCGCCCCACGTTCTTTCCAACGAACAATGGCGCGAGGTCCAAATTCGCTTCAGCGACATGTTGGCATTAACAGGCTCAACCGAACAGGCGCTGGCAGCCTGTCGCCGCGCCTTGAAAGTTACAGAGCAGCCGAGCCAACAGGCACGCATCTATCGACGGATGGGCAAGTTATACGAGGTCCACAACCAATTGCACGCCCTCAATTACTATCAACAGGCAGTTGAACGCTTTGAAACGACCGATTCGGAATTGGTTGATTTGCTCAAAGATCGAGCTTGGATCTACATCCTGCGCGAGGAGTGGAACCGTGCCGAGAGCGACCTCAATTTGGCACTTGCCAATGCGACAGCCGCTTCTTCTCATCAACTTGCTAATATTTATGATGCACTCTCATACCTCTATGGGCGACGGCAACAATATTTAGATGCGATTCAACATGCGCGTCGCTCGCTGGCATTACGCGAAGAAAATGGCGACCTTCTGCGTGTCGCCGATTCATTTGGGATTCTTGGCCTGCTCTATATGCGCATGGGCGAATTTATCAACGCCAGAAGCGCTCACCAAGATGCGCTCAAGATCTATCATCAGATTGATAATCGTCCCAAAATTGCCAGTACCCTGCTTAACATCGGCATGGCCTTCCATTTAGACAAGCGTTTTAACGAAGCAATTGGCCATTACGAGGAGTCACTTCAGCTTTGCCATACAATCGGTCTCCCTTTGGTTGAGTCCAAAGCTTACTCAAACTTAGTGGAGGCATATATTGATACTGAGCAACTGGAAGAAGCAAAACAATATTGGCGACAGGGCTATTCAATGGCCATTGAGAAGGAGCTGGCAGATGAGGTTGCTTACTATGAAGAATTACGTGCTAGATTTCCGTTTCTAAAAGAAGTCGCACAGGAAGCGGAATTAAAGGCTACCGACAATGCACTCTCTTCCAGCCCGCTGGCGCTTGAACCACTGAACCCCGACGAGATGATCGTCATGAATCTTACGCTGCAACGTGGAAAGGTAACCGCCAGTGACTTGATTGAAGAGCTTCACCTTAGCCGCGCCACCGCCACGCGGCGACTGGCTGGCTTAGTGGAGAAAGGCTATCTGCAATCCGAGGGCAAGGGGCGTGGCAGCTACTATCGTCTGGTTGAAGGCCTCAAGAACGAAAAGCCTCGCCAGAAGAGTCCTGTCGTCCCACCCGGCCAACACAAGGTCTCTGCAGCGGAAGTGCGAGCCATTCTAGACGCTCATCGCCAGGAACTAACGCACCGTTATTCGCTAGAAGCACTGGGTATTGTCGATCTACCCGAACCGCCACTGCCTGCATCCAAACTTGTCGTCCGCTTTCAGCACCTCCCCGATCTGCCCCGCTATTTTGAATTGAAAGAATATCTCGGCCAGTTGTTGCGTGCCGATGTCGATATCCTCTTGGATTCTCAGCAATCTACAGCCACGCCGTCAGCCACGAATGTGCTATGGTTGTAACTAAAATCAGATCCGTTAGCGTTAGCGCACGGTCCCCTTACCCACATGCGGGCTCCGAATGTCACTTGTCCAAAATTGAACAGAAAATGAGCAGCAGCTGACATTGTATCTGAGCAGAAATCGAGTTTATCCTTTGAGCAGACAAAGATTTCCAACCTGGGGGTTATACTTGATGAGCGCAACCACGTTTTCCTCACTCACAGACGGCGTCGCCAAATCAAAGCAAGATCCGCGCATGTTGCTCGGCGGCTGGACAGTGCTGGCCGAAAGTGCCTGGATGGGCAGTGTACAATCGTCGGATATATTATGAACAAAACACTTCGTCTCAATCCTTCTCGCGTCGCTTATCTGGAAAAGGCGGGCTGGGAAGCCTATTATGATCGTAAGTGGCTACGTGTGTTGACTTTGATGGTGCAACTCAACCGCGAAGAGTTCAAGATGCCGTGGTGGACCGCCATCGCTGCAGCCCTAGATACAGTGCGCGCGGCTGCTGCCTTTGCACCGGTGGACAACGACATCGCCAAGGCGACCCGCTATCTGGCTGCGTTTTACGAGAAGGCACGACCCCATGCCGGTATCCAGGCCGAGGCGACCGCCCTTGCCGAGTTGGAGATGAAGTATTGGATCGTACATCGGGAACTCGCTCATCGACGTATCAAAGACCATTCTGCCAGCAACATCGAGCCGATGATTGATGCATTGGCTAAGCTTCATGCCGCACTCTTTGCCATCTCAGAAGCGGATGCCCGACCTTCGGCTGAAGCACGCTCCCAAGCCGCCGTAGCAGTTGACCGCATCACGGGAAAATATTCGACCGACGTCAAGGCCGATTGGCGTGAGGTTGAGATGTGGTTGGTGAAAGCCTACGAGCAGGTGTAACTGTCAACCTTGCACCACAAATAACAACAACACAACGAGTTCACTGACTTCGACGACCAGGCCAAAGACGTCGCCAGTGACGCCGCCCAGGCGTTTGCGGGCAGCACGAATAAGTAGAAACGTCGTAAGCCAGGCCACGCCACAGGCCAGGATACTCTGCCAACTGACGAAAACAAGCACAATCAGCAGCGGTACAATCGCCGCCTGCAAGATCGTACCGTTAGCAACATTTTTGCCGAATTCATCACCCAACCCGCCGGGACGAGCCATCGGTTGTTGGGTCACCAGCAGCAATAGCCAACGAGCCAGGGCTGGTGCCAAGAGTAAGGCAGCAGTTGCATCGGTCGCACTGGCCAGAGCGCTGACTTTGAGCAGCAAAAAGAGCACCAACCCAACTGCGGCAAAGGCCCCTACCCGTGGATCTTTCATAATCTCCAGCCGCCGCTCTGGGGCTACCGCCGCCAGTAGCCCATCACAACAATCGGCCAGCCCGTCGAGGTGCAATCCGCCAGTGAGCACTGCCCATAAAGTTACAGTGAGGGTAGCACTGAGGAGGGGAGGAAAAAGGTAGAGCGCTGCAACATGAAACGTGAATAGTATGACACCCAGCAGTAATCCAACCAGTGGAAACCAACGCGCCGACTGCCCCAACGCCCCCGGTCGAAATTCGACCTGCGGCACGGGCAGGATGGTGAGAAAGCTGAGAGCAAGGAAAAGGGAAGACATGACAAGAAGACAGAAAGACAAGAAGACAGAAAGACAAAATAATACTTTCATCTTGTCTTCTTGTCTTCTTGTCTGTTTTACGCACCGGGACGCCAGAGCGGTTCAGGGACGCCGACGGTGTGATTCTCGTAACGGGACATGACGAAGAGGGCATCGGAGAGGCGGTTGAGATAGCTGAGCACATAGGGACCCACCCCTTGTTCGCGCGCCAGGGTGGCGACGATCCGTTCGGCACGACGGCAGACAGTACGCGCTACGTGCAGTTGGGCGGCCCCCAGCGATCCACCAGGCAGGATGAAGTTTTCCAGTGGCCCCACCACGGCAGTCATCTCGTCAATCAAGGCTTCGAGGGCGTTGACATGGCGTGCCTCGATTTGCGGCAGCGGCCACTTTTTCTTGTCCTCCTCCAAAAAGCAGAGATCCGAACCCAGATCGAAGAGTTCGTTTTGCACACGACGCAGCTCGCTGCTCAGCTTTTCACAAAGCCCCATTGCCAAGGCGACCCCGATCAGCGAGTTGAGTTCATCCACCGTGCCATAGGCTTCCACGCGCAGATCATCTTTGGGAACCCGCTGTCCGCCACCCAGGGCAGTGGTTCCTGCGTCGCCCATCTTGGTATAGATTTTTGTTAATCGTGGCATGGTAACTTCCTTTGAATCAATTTCTTCACGGCGAAAGCCGATATTACATTTATTCGGCTATAGGATCTGTTATTGATCATACCCTCGTAACTTAGCGATATAAGAACGCCTGTCTGTAGCTGTTGGTGTTACCTGTTGATGGCTCTGTTTCATTTCCTTAGAGAATGGAAGCGGATCATTCGCTTCCTGCATACGCTCATGCAGATAAGCAAAAATACGACTTCGTTCTGTCCAGTGGTTGATTAACACAAACAGCATAACGATTAGGGGGATCAGCAAAACGCGTAGAGAGAAGCCAGAAATTAGAAATTCGACTGCACCCAAGCCCATCAGAGCAATAGGGAGTATCAAAGCTAATATTTGGATACGGTATTCAAGAAATACGGGGCTTTTTAGATTGACCACCCCAACATACGTCCACGATCCAAAACTACCCCGTGTCTTTGCAACCCGTATAAGAACCAAGGAGTCTTCTTTGCGAATAAAGGATGTTGTAAGTCCAGGCTGATTACGTGATGATTTAGTAGCACTGGTTCCTTCAGCCAACATTGCAAGGTAATTGATTACTTTTGAGTCCAGCTTCTCACTCCAAATCAGTATGCCGCGCTCAATACTTCCGCTAGTGTTTTCAAAACGGTAGCCTGAAATTGCACTCATCACCCAAAGTGCAAAGAGGAATAAAACAAAAGTAATCATCGTATCTTGCGATTAAGCACCTTTCATCTTCTTCATCCGTTCGGCAGCTTTATTGAGCGTCTCCAGCTTCTTGGCAAAGGCAAAGCGGATGCTGCGTTCGCCGTAGCCGGGCAGCGAGTAGAAGCTAGTTCCTGGCACGACGGCCACGCCGATTTCGGTCGTCATCCAGTGGGCGAAACGTTTGGAATCCCAGGAAGCTTGCGGAATATCGAGATGGCTGTATTCGGCCATTGTGTAATAGGCCCCTTCGGGCAAGATGGCGGAAAAACCAACATCTTCCAGGATCCCCATGATGGTATCGCGGCGGACATGATAGTCACGCGTCATCTGCTCGTAGTAGCTGGGAGGCAGGTCGAGGGCGGCGGCAGCGGCATGTTGCAGCGGCGTCGGAGCGCAGATCGTCATGTAGTCGTGGATCTTGCGCACGGCCTGGGCCACCGACGTCGGTGCGATGATATGGCCCAAGCGCCAACCGGTCACGGCAAAGGTCTTGCCGAAGCCGCTGACGGTGATGGTGCGGTCACGCAGTGCTTCGATGCCGCCCGGATGTTGATGGACACGGCCATCGTAGAGAATGCGGTCGTAGATTTCGTCGGTGATCAGGATCAGGTTATGTTTGAGCACCAGATCGACCATCGCCTGTGTCTCCTCGGCATCAAAGACCCGACCGGTGGGGTTGTGCGGCGTGTTGTAGAGCAGGGCCTTGGTACGCGGGGTGATGACCGCCTCGATCCGTTCGGGGTCAAAGCGATAGTGGGGCGCTTCGAGTGGCACCGAGATCACCTTCACCCCCACCATAGTGGCGGCAGGGCGGACATTTTCATGCGCCGGTTCGATCAGGATCGCCTCATCGCCCGGCTCCAATGACGCCACCAAGGAGACCGCCAGCCCTTCAGTCACACCGCAGACCACGGTCACATTGCGGTCGGCCTCCACCTGCCAGCCGAGGGCGTTGGTGTAGTGGGCGGCCAACTTCTGGCGCAGCGTCGGCACCCCCCAGGTGATGGCATATTGATTGTGCCCGCTGCGGATCGCCTCGATGGCGGCATCGGTGATGGCGGCAGGCGGGTCAAAGTCGGGAAAACCTTGGCTAAGGTTGATCGCATTGTGCTGGATGGCCAGGCGTGTCATCTCACGGATGGTCGATTCACCAAAGGTGGCGGTGCGTTGGGCTGGTTGCATAGGAAAGAGCTCCTTAAAATTGCAGTGGGACAGTGGGACAGTGAGACAGTGAATCAGTCTCCATGCGCAGTCAATCACCTGAAAATTCCCACTACTTTATCACGAAAGTGCGATTCTACCCGATTTGTTTGCGGGGTGAACGATGTTTTGTGGCGGACATGATAATGAATTTGGCAAGGAGCAGATAGGGCGAGATGTACTATCTTACTGTCTACGGTGCAATTCCTGTGCTACGTCGGCCAGGCAGGCGAAGCGTACATTACCAGCGTTCAGGCAGTGTTCGATGAATTGTTCTAACGCATAGCCGCGCGGTGGCCGCGACCGATCCTTGCGGGTGCATGGTGACGGTGAGTATGCCGTTCTCAACGTGTTCGTGCATCCAGTCAAAGTCAGCCTGCCAGATCTCCAGCACCTTGCTCGGGGCCGAGGTGCCGTTGCGGTGGGGTTGAAGTTGAACTGAAAGTGATTCAGTCGTCAAACACCTGAAGCGCATCGGTAGTTCCCCAGATACGTGCCTCCCGGGGCCTTTGACCAGCGGCGTCTGCTGCGTCTGTTCGCCGATGTAGATGGTAGGGGCGAAGTCATCGGCCATCAGACTTGAATCGTAGAGCAGGCCGTACTCTTCGAGCAACGATAAGGTTGATGCGGAGAAATCTTTCGAAGGCGAACGAAAGCCGAGCGGGCGCACGCCGATCTTCTCAGAGCGGCTAGGGCTCGTTCGAAATCCTGGCGCTCTTCCTCGGCGCTCTGCTGGCTGCGGGTCGATGTGGGCGTAGAAAGGTGATGGGCAATCTCGTGCCGCGCTCAGGATCGCCTCACTTCGGCAGGGAAGGAGTCGATGGTGGCCGGGCACAAAGAAAGTGCGAATGCCATAGCGGCGCAGCAATGTGAGCAGGCGCAGGACGCCGACCCGTGCGCCATACTCGCCGCGGTAGAGCATGGCCGGGGTGACATTCTTGTAGCCAAACCAGACCGACATGGCGTCAAAGTCAAAGGTGAGGCAGAGGGTGGATTGGGATGGCATGGATGTTTAGTCGATCATTAGACGAAAAAGACAATAGCTTTGTTAACCACGAAAAGCACGAAATACACGAAAGTGGATTGGGCTCTGACATGAGTGAGTCAGTAGAAAAAGCAGCAGAGCCGTCAGCGTTAGCGTACGGATTCGTCTGTACGCTAACGCTGACGGCTCTGAAATAGCGTATCAATAGCTCAAGCCGTAGCCAAAGGGAAACGTTGGATTCTCTGAGTCGTAGGGCAGATCGGACTTTTGCTGGCGCACGGCTTCCATCGAGGAGGGTAGCTCGAAGGGCAATTTGCCGGTGGGTGAGCAGCGACCAAAGATCAGGTCGAGCAGGGCGGCGTCGTTGGCTCCGAAGTTGGCGATCAGAGCGGCGCTCTCAGTGGCGATTTCGGGAATCACGGCAGGGCGATCGAGGTAGATGTCGACAATCGTCGGCACCTGGGCCAGAATCGAGCGGATGCGGCTCTTTTCCGGCTCTTTGAAGTCGAGATCGCCTGCGTGGAAGAGACGTTCCAGGAAGTCGCCGTCGCGCTGTTCCCAGGGGCAGACCAGTCGGAGAATCGCCAGGTCGGCGTCGGCGATGTTGTCAACTACGTCCCCATATTGGGCGGCGATTTCCGGGTTCACTCTTTCGAGATAGAGTTTGGGGCGTCCCTGTAGGGGTAGGAGCGGTGTATCCTTCTTGCCATTCTTGAGCAGCACTAAGGACTTGCGCTGCGCCTGTTCGCCCGCTGCGCGGAACTCTGGTTTGCCGACTGTGGTCAGGGCATAGTCGAGATCGATGTAGGGACTGTCGAAGAGGCCGAGGCGGAACTTTTCGCGCAGCAAGCGGCGAGCGGATTCGTCGATGCGGGCCTCGTTGATCTGTCCGCTGCGTACCAATTCCACCACCAGTTCGGGGCACTCTTCGCCGCCGAATTGGTCGACACCGGCGTCGATGATCTTCTTGACCCGCTCCAGGCGGCTGAGATGTTCAACACCCCAGGCACGGGCAAACATCGTCCGTCCCATTACCTGGCGGTCAGTGACCAAGCCCCAGTCGCTACAGACGACGCCGTCGAAGCCGTAGTGCTTGCGCAGCAGATCGGTGATGATGCCTTTGCTGTAGCTAAAACCGACCTCTTCGTACTGAGTGCCAACCGGCATGCCGTAATAGGGCATAATCTGCGAGGTACCGGCGGCAAAGGCGGCTTCAAAGGGGATCAGGTGATAGTCGAAGTTGTTGCCTGGGTAAACCTGCTCGCGACCGTAGGGAAAGTGCGGATCTTCGCCGTCCTTTTGCGGTCCACCACCAGGGAAGTGTTTGGTCATGCAGGCGACGCTTTCCTTGCCCAAGGTTTTGCCTTGAAAGCCACGGATGTAGGCGGCGGTGAGGCGGGCGCTAACGTGGGCATCCTCGCCAAAGGTGCCGTTGCTGCGTGCCCAACGCGGCTCCGTGGCCAGGTCGGCCATTGGGTGGAGGGCGACACGAATGCCCAAGGCCAAATACTCCTGGCGGGCAATGTCGCCAAACTGTTCGACCACGGCTTCGTCACCAATCGCCGCAAAGCCATGTTGCTCCGGCCACTGCGAAAAGTTGCTGGCCATAAAGCTGGCTAGCGGGTTGTCGCTAAAGGCGTGGCGCGGGTCCGAAGAGATGGTGACGGGAATGCCGAGACGGGTTTCTTCAGCTAACTTCTGTAAACGATTGTGCCACTCGACCGTCTTGCTGATTTCGGGGAGAGCGTGAACGTTGAAATGGTTGAGATGCTGCTGGGTGACTGCCTCGCTGATCGGGGAACGGAAGGGGCCAGGCGGCGGCTCCAGCGATCCATCGGGGTTGACTGCGGCGATGTTGTGAAACATCAGACCAGCCTTTTCCTCCAGCGTCATCTGTGCCAGTAGATCTTCGACCCGTTCGTCGATGGGGCGAGTTGGGTCTTCATAGGGATCGAGGCGACCGTTTTTGTTGAGGTCGCGAAAGGGAGTTGGGGTTGTCATAAGTGCTCCTGACTTGAAAATATTTCTCGCAGAGGCGCAAAGGTCGCAGAGAAATGCTGTTGGCACATCCCATTCCTTTAGCCCAGCGCCAAACGCAATGCCACACGGCAAGCACCGTCAAAGTCGTCGAGATTGAGGGTCTCGTTGACAGTGTGGGGGTTGCGCTGACCACAGCCCATTGTCACCGAGGGGATGCCACGGGCAGTGAGCCAGTTGGCGTCGAGGCCGCCGTTGACCACAGACCGCTCTGGTTGCAGGCCGATCTCACGGATAGCGGCTTCGGCGGCCAGCACACAAGGCTCATCTTCGGCCAACACGAAGGATTCGTATTGCAGATTGCTCTGAATGACGACTTCACCTGTCTTGCCATCGACATTTTTCACCTCGGCCACGGCAGTGTGGAAGGCAGTCTCGATGGCATTTAGCATCTCCTTGCGAAAGGCGGTGTCGTGGCTGCGTGCTTCCACTTTCAGTTCAACATGGTCGGTCACCACATTGGTCGCTTCGCCGCCGTGAATAAAACCGACATTGCTTGTGCCTCGTTTGTCGCCCTTCTGCACCGCTCCATGCCAGCCGTTGCGATCCAGATCAGCAATCGCACGCGCCGCAATGGCGATGGCGCTGATGCCTTTTTCGGGTGCAGCACCGGCATGGCTGGCCAATCCTTTGATCGTGATAAAGATGCGATAAGCACCCGTCGCGCCGACGCTCATTTTGTTGGGTGCGCCGCCATCCCAGTTAAAGGCCAGTTTGGGATTGCCCAGTAGGCTCTTGCTGATATTCTTGGCACCTTGCAGCCCGACCTCTTCCTGAATAAACCAGCAAAAGGTCAATGGTGGGTGAGGCAGGCCCTGTTCTAGGATCTCCAGTGCGGCACAAAGAATGGCTGTGGCTCCGGCGCGGTCATCGGCACCTAGCCCGGTGTTGGGATCAGCGGAACGGACAACACGACCTTCGACAAGGGGTTTGCTGCCCACGCAGATCGGCACAGTGTCCATATGGGCGGACAACATACGCCGTGAACCGCGCTTTGTGCCGGGCAATTTGAGGATCAGGTTGCCAGTGTTGCCGGGAATTTGGGTTTTGCTATGGGCATCGTCACGCTCGATGGCGTTGGCAGGGGCACCGGCGGCGAGCAATTTCTCACTGATAAAGTTGGCGACATCGTTTTCAAAGCCGGTCTTGCCGGGGATGGCCATCATCTGCATCACCAGGTCGAAGGCGCGCTGAAGGTTGGGTTCGGCTGTTGTGGAAGCTTGTTGATTCTTTTTGGAAGACATGGAGTACCTACTTGCGATTGGGAAATCGTTGTTGCTGATTTCCGGACTATTGATCGTGCTGACGCGGGCATCAGAAGTTAGAGCTTCATTTTGCACTATAGGGCAGTTATATTGAAAGTGGCTGTTAAGTTGAAAGGGATGTAAAGAATTTCTGGTATGATATGTTGTAGAATGGGTACAAGCAGATTAGTATCCGTCCTCAACAGGAGGTAGCCTTGAAAAGGCAAAAAGATCGACAACTTATAACAGAAGCTAAATTGAAATATCAAGCTGTTGATACGCCTTCAGACGAGTCAAGCACAAAGAGGAATAGTGCGTTGCTCATCCATGAAGTAGCTTGGCAAGAAATCTTGGCATTTGTCGAACAACTCGAACAACGTGTTGTGTCTGGCGAACCTTACCAGTGGAGCCGGGTCGATGGTTACGATGACCAAGCGTTATGATCTCGCCAGAAACTCGCCATAAATATCCCCCACCAAATCGGGCTGCTGAAAGATGGTGGGCAGCGGGGCCATGTTGACCACAGTGGCATGAGGCAAAAGCGAGGCAAATCTGCTGGCGAGCGTGGCAGGATGGAGCGGGTCGTTCTCCCAACTGATGATGCAGGTGGGACAAGTGAGCGTGCGCAGGACGGTTGGGTCGGGCAGGGGTGTCCACTGCATGACGCCACGTAGGGCAGCGATTAGGCTGTCTTGCTTGTGAGCACTAAAGTTGCTTGCAACAGCCTCGATTACATCGGGCGGCCAGTGGAAGTCATGCTCCCAGGTGTGGCGGGCGGCAATTAGAAAGCGTTCGATACCAAAGGTGGCAATGCCCTCGGCCAACTGCTGAAAGCGTTCCCGTTCGCTGTTGATCGTGTCGCCAAAGGCGGGCGCGGTCAAGAGGAGATGGGACACACGCTCTGGGTGGCGCAGGGCAAAACTCAACGCCGTTGCCGCGCCCATCGACTCACCGCCGACCACTGCCCGTTCGATGCCATAGGCATCCATCACTGCGCCGATGTCGTCTGCCATCTCTTCCACGACATACTTGGCAGGCTCAACAATCGGTGTCGATTCGCCATGGCCGCGCTGATTGAACACCACGATCCGGTATTGGGCGGCCAGGAGCGCAAACTGTTGCTTGACTCCCTGGCGGGTTCCGGTTAACCCATGCGCAAAGATCAGCCAGGGGCCTGCGCCAAACGACTCGGCCACTAATTCTACGGGGCCGGAATGAATGAATGTTTTTTGAGACAAAGGTAATCTCCCAACTACACCACCATCACATCCACCCCACGCAGCCGCAAGCTCTCCAGCATCGCTGCGGGAACTCCGTCATCGGTGATCAGGCGTTGAATGCGGTCGAGCGGGGCAAAGGAAGCAACGGAGACTTGACCGAATTTGCTGCTGTCGGCCACGATCACCGCTTCCTGACAGCGTTCGATCATCTTCTGTTTGACGTCGGCATCCTGCACACTGACATCCATCAATCCTTGCGCCAGGGTGATGCCACGCGCCCCGAAAAAGCCAATCGTGGCGTTGATCCGCCCCAACATTTCGTTGGCAAAAGTTCCGGTGAGCGAGGCACTGCTGGCCCGAAAGTGACCGCCACTCAAGAAGGTGTGTATATCGAGCCGCCGCGCCAACTCGGAGAGTACATTGACGCCATTCGTCACCACGGTCACATCTTCGAGATCGTGGCGTTGGGCTAGGGCACGTGCCACATAAACGCCGGTTGTGCTGGCATCCACAAAGACAGAATCGCCCGATTGGATCAGGCTGGCCGCTATGTCACCAATGCGCTGTTTGATATCGGCATTGATTGCGAGCCGTGCAGTATAAGAATAATCGGTGGCAGCGCGCGTAGAGAGAGTGGCACCACCCCGCGTGCGCACCAGCATACCTTCGACCGCCAACGCATTCAGGTCCTGGCGAATGGTTACCTCGGAGACATCGCACAGTTCACTCAGTTCGGTCACAGTGGCCGAGCTGTTATCGCGCAAAAAGGAAAGTATCTTATCTTTGCGCATACTTGCAAGGATCGCAGCCATGAACGGATTGTAGTTAATTTTCGTTTAACTGTCAATAACTTTCGTAGTTTTTCATAAATTGACACAAATAAAACTCAATGCTATGCTACGAAAGCCCAATTGTAATTCTTCACAAGGAGAAAATAAAATGAAACAACAATTGTCTCCCTCTGCCCTGCTGCGGGGCATGTGCCTGCTGATTGTGCTTGCCGTGCTGGCAGGCTGTGGTGTGGTAAAACCGCCACCAGAAGCGGCACCTGCTCAACAAGCTGCCGCAACCACTGCACCAGTAGCCGAAGCGGCTGCTTCCTCTGACCTGAGTGGCGAGTTAACAATCAACACCTGGAATGATATTACCGCCGATCCACATCATCCTTCTTATGCCTTGCACGAGTTGATTCAACAGTGGGCAGCCTTGCACCCCAAGGTCACTGTTACCTATCAGCCGATGTTGGGCACGGTACCCGAGCGCTTTGGTTACATTTCCACCAATCTGCGTTCGCAGACCCTGGCTGATGTGGTGATGCAATATTTCCCCTCACCCGCCCAAATGGATGTCGATCTGCAATATGATTTCAGCGCCGACCTGGACGCGCCCAATCCATACAGCACAAATCCTACTTGGCGCGATGACTTTCCACTCGATCAAGTAGCGTTGAGCAGTGTCACCGTAGATGGCAAGGTGCTAATGGTCGCCACCACCTACTCGGGTGACTTGGGCGATACCGCTGTGCTCTACAACCGTGACCTTTTGAAACAGGCCGGTGTCGAGGAGCTGCCCAAAACCTGGAGCGAACTATATGACACGATGGCCAAGTTGAAGGACGCCGGTGCTGAACCATTCTACATGTCATCAGCAGGGAACGATGGCTACATCTTCACCTGGTATGTGGTGCTGATTAGCGATCAACTGACCCGCGACATCGTTGAGATGTGTGATGGTCAGGTCGATGAGGCCAAAGATGGTCACATCTCGCAGAAGGAAGCGATCTGGTGTATCAAGAAGGGGCATTGGAATGCGCAACACCCTGGGGTACAACAGACCTTTGAAGAGATGAAGAAGTGGTCGCCTTATTTCAATCAAGGTTATCTGGCACCAGCAGCGCCAGGCAATCTCTTTGCCCAGGGCAAGATCGCCTTCTACCCCACCGTGCGTCTGACGATGGGTATCTTCGAGAATGATCCCAACATGACCTTTGATTGGGGCAGCTTCTATCTGCCAGCAATGAAGGATGGCGAAACCGCCAAACGGTTGGGCAATTCGGGTGCCGGTCAAGGCTCGCAGTATCTCTTTATCCCCAAGACCACGGTGGACAAGGGCAAACTAGAGATGGCGCGTGACCTGCTGCAATATGTCACCAGCCCGAAGGCGATGGAGTTCTGGTGCAGCAAGCAGACAATCCCCTGCTTTGCCCCAGGCACACCACTCGAACAGGTCATTTCCGATCCGGTGAAACTGCAACGTTACCGTGGTTTTATGGAGCCGCCGACAATCAACAACATGGTCAGCGGACTCGATGCCAACGATGTCTTTGGACCAGGCATCGTCGTCCAGGAGACGCAGATCTTCCAAGATTACCTGACCGGTAACACCGATTTACCGCAGAGCTTGGAGAAATATCAAGCCTTTCTCGAACAGCAAGCGGATAATGTAATTCTGCAGCACCCCGAGTGGAACGCGGATCAGTGGTGATGATCAGTACGCAGATAACGATGGATGAACACAGATGGAATGATCAATCTGTGTTCATCCATCGTTATCTGCGTACAATTTTCTTTGCGGAGGTGGCATGCGCGGTTCGGCAAAACGCACAAAGAGTACGTTCAATGAGATTCGACGTAATGGGTTGCTATATCTGCTGCTGCTGCCTACCTTTCTCTTTGCGTTGACCTTCTACTATTACCCTCTCTTTTCTGGCATCTACCATTCCTTTACCTATTGGGACATCAAACGCACTGTCTGGGTTGGGCTAAAAAACTACCAACGCTTCTTCCACGAACCGGTCACATTGATCGCCTGGCGCAACCTTGCCGTGATCGTTGTCTCCGAGATCGCCATTACGCTGACCTTCCCGTTGCTTGGGGCAGCGTTGGTCAGCCGCATTCAGCGTGGGCAATATTGGTGGCGAGTAGCCTTTGTTTTACCAATTGTTGTCCCAGCAACAGTGGTGGTCTTTGTCTGGCGTTGGTTCTACGGCATCGACGGCGGCTTTAACTACCTCCTACGACTGATCAGCCTCGACTCCTGGACACGCGCCTGGCTGGGTGACCCGGGTACAGCACTGGGATCAATTATCTTTGTTGGCTTTCCCTGGGTGGCCGGACTCAACTTCTTGATCTATCTGGCGGCGCTACAGTCGATCTCAGGGGAGATTGTGGACGCGGCTAAGGTGGATGGCTGCAACTCGCTGCGCCGTTTTTTTAGCATTGAACTGCCCTTGATCCGCCCACAAATTTACCTGCTCTTAACCCTCACCTTGATCTACTATCTGCGCTCGTTTGATGCCCCGCTGATCATGACCAACGGCGGACCGGGCACGGCAGGCACCTTGGTTCCCGGCTTGCAGATGTATCGTGCCATTCGCAACGAACTGGATCTTGGCTATGGCTCGGCGATCGGCACGGTGTTATTCGGTGTATTGGTGCTGATCTCGCTGGTCAGCTATTTGCTGCGACGAAGAGAGGAGACGCTTTGATACGCTGGCAACTTTTCCGCCCACGACGGCAGGGCAGTCAAATCCTTCTCCATGCGCTGCTGGCGCTCTTTGGCTTTTTGACCTTTGTCCCGCTGGTGACGTTACTCTCGCTTTCGGTCAAAGATGTCTACCAGTTCAATGTGGCCCCGATGGGCATCACCTTTCCGATGAACTTTGAGAACTACGCCCTGGCCTGGAAGTTCATGCGCGACCCGATCCTGCACAACCTGATCGTTGCCACGATTGCCACCTGCGCTAGCCTGACGATGGCCACACTCTCGGCCTTTGTTTTTGCCCGTTTTCGTTTTCCGGGGCGGGATGCTCTCTTCTTCGCCATTCTGATCCTGCTCTTTATTCCCAACACGGTGCTGCTGGTGCCGACCTACCAACTGATCATCAGCCAAAATCTGCATAACACGCTGTGGGCACTGATTCTGCCCTACTGTGCGCAGCAGGCACTGGCGATTATCGTGATCCGCACCTTCTTTCAGGAATTGCCCGAGGAGATGTTCGATGCAGCGACCGTGGATGGCGCATCGGTACTGCAACAATTCTGGCAGATTGCGATCCCGCTTTCGCTGCCGATCATCAGTGCTATGGCGATCTTTCAGGTCTGGCTGATCTGGAACGACTATGCCTGGCCCTCGCTGGTCGCCAATACACCACAGGCACGCACGGCCACGCTGGCGCTGATCGTCTTCAACGACTTTGCCTTGCCCCAACCCGGCGCGGGCATGGCCGCCGGTGTGATCGCCGCCATCCCGATGATACTCCTCTTCTTTGTCACGATGCGCAGCTTCATTGCTGGCTTGACGGCGGGGGCGGTGAAGGGATAGGACAGAGGTTGGAGGGGTGAGGGGTGAGGAAAGAAGACCCAAGCCTCACCCCTCCAACCTCCAATTCAGTTAGCTTCGAGGTCACTATGACACAGTTTGTTCGCCGCGCCGAATGGATCTGGCGCTGGCGTGGGTTGCATAAGCTGGCTTTTATGGGCAGCGAACCGCCTTTTGCGGAGGAACGCAATCGTTACCTCTATTTTCGCAAGAGCATTGATCTCACTGCGACGGTGAAAGAGACGCAGGTCTTTGTCTCGGCGGATGGGCGTTATCAACTCTTCGTCAATGGTCAGCGCGTGGGGCGAGGTCCAGTGCGCTGTGCCCCCGCCTTTCAGAGCCTGGACTATTACAATCTCGCCCCTTTTCTTCGCCCTGGAGCGAATCACATCGTAGCGTTGGTACATAGCTACGGGCGGCATACAGCCTGGTACGAATTGCCCGCTATGGAGCAGGCACGTGCCTTTGGCTGTGGCGGTTTCTTTCTCCAAGGCGATGTCGAGACGGAGGTAGGCACGCTTTGTCTCGATACCGGCACTTCCTGGCATTGTCTTGAAGCAGCCGCCTGGCAACGTGAGTCCCCCAGTTGCAGCCTCGGTTTCAACGAGATCTACGACGCACGGCTGGCCTGGAATGGCCTGACGCCTGAGTATAATCCCGACCTGGACCCAAACGACTGGCAACCTGTCGAAGTGCTGCGTGTGCCCGCCCGCAACTTTGCCGATGACATCGTCCCTTTCCCCAACCTGGTGGTGAGCGATCTGCCGCCGATGAGCGAGGCAGAAGAATTGCCTGTAGCGGTGGTAAGCATCCATGAGGTCGAAGACGATAATTCGACGAATGACGTCGCTACACTCTTCGCCAATCAGCCATTGCAGCGGTTGCAAACGTGCCAAGTCAGTCAGCCTAACGCGCTGCTGAGTCACGAACACGCTACCGAGATCGTCACCTTATCCAATCGTTCAGTTTCGTTTGTCATCGACTTTGGCCAGGTCGTCACCGGGCGGCTGCAATTCGAGGTGGAAGGTACTGCTGGTACGCAGATCGACTTTACCTATGGCGAGCGGCTGGAGGACGGCGGTCGAGTGCGCAGCATCGCTGGCATTCCAGGGTTGGATGCGCCAGTTGCCCACCGTTACATCCTGGCCGAAGGACGGCAGCGCTGGCAGCAATTCGAGCGAGCTGGCTTTCGTTATGTGCAGGTGAGTGTGCGCAAAGCAACCATACCGTTGCGCATCCATTGGTTGACGCTCATGAGCAGCAGCTACCCGGCAAAGGAGCGGGGGGAATTTCGCTGTTCAGACCCGCTACTCACCCAGATTTGGCGCACGGGTGTGGAGACCTTACGCCGCTGTATGCACGATGGCTATGAGGATTGCCCTGGTCGTGAACAACGGCAATGGGT
Organism: Caldilineaceae bacterium; assembly: GCA_046328715.1. Lineage (GTDB taxonomy): Bacteria > Chloroflexota > Anaerolineae > Caldilineales > Caldilineaceae > JAXLWB01. The sequence continues at coordinate 106,932 of JAXLWB010000032.1, forward strand.
CGGCGATGCCTATACGATGTTGTTGATAAACTATGCTGCCTTTGGCGATGTACGGCTCGCCCGCCGCTTTCTGCGCCAGGTTGCCCAATCGCAGCGGGGCGACGGCTTGACTGCGGTGATGACACCGGGCGATTTTTCGATCCGCAACACCTTCAACATCCCCGACTTCTGTCTCTACTGGATCATGGCGCTTGCCAATCATGTTGAGTGCAGCGGTGATCTGGCCCTGGCCGACGAGCTTTTCCCTTCTGTGCTGCGTGCTATCGCCTGGTTTGAGCGCTATCTGGATCAGGACGATCTGCTCAACGATGTGCCGCATTGGGTCTTTGTCGATTGGGCCGAGATCGACAAACGTGGTCAAGTGAGTGCGCTCAATGCCCATTTTGTCGCCACCTTGCGCTTTGCCGCAAAGCTGGCCCGTCAGATCGTCGAAGAACGCCAGGCGCGCCGGCTGGAAAGCATCGCCGAACGGGTGACGCGGGCCATCAACCAACACCTGTGGGATGAAGAACGGGGCGTCTATGTCGATGCGCGGCGCAACCAGAAACGCAGCCGCCGGGTGAGCCAACAAACGAATGCAATGATGATCGCCTATGATGTGGCCCCGAAAGCGCGCTGGGATCGCATCCTAGCACGAATCCTTGACGAGCAGCGACTGGTCTTGACCCGCACCGGTGACGCAGATCCGCACACCATCCCCTTTGACGAAGAGGAGCAGATTGTCCTGGCGCAGCCGTTTACCATGCACCATCTACACCGGGCGTTACAACAGGCCGGACGCCACACCACCATGCTCGACAACATCCGCCAACGGTGGGGCGCTTGGGTGGAGGCAGGCGAGGCAACCTTCTGGGAAAGCTGGCAGTTGAACCCGATCACCAGCCTCTGTCACGCTTGGTCGGGCACACCGACACACGACCTCACCGCCTACGTGCTTGGTGTAACGCCGGACGGTACAACGCTGCGTTCGGTACAGATTGCGCCCAATCCTGCTGGGCTGCGGTGGGCAGAAGGTATCGCACCTACGCCATATGGTGACATTGCAGTCGCCTGGCATTGGGAGGTAGATCACTTTGAACTAGCCGTCGAGTTGCCACTCGACATGCAGGCTACCCTTCGGCTCCCCACAGTGATAAGCGAGCATGCCACTTCGATTTCCTTAAACGACGCCCCGCTACACGAGAAGAGGGTTAGGTTACAGACAGGCAAACATCGATTGGTGGCAGTGATGCGGTGAAATCAAGCGGTAATGAGGCAATTGGTAATTACGTAATTACCCAATACCTAATTACTCAGTCGCAGCAAATTAGGAAGGAACTTTTTATGAACGAACTCGATGCCTTAGCGGTCCACCGTCATAGCATCGTAGTAGATGGATTGAACGCCAGCTACTTTGCCTCACCGGGGGTATTGACACGGTTGCACACAGGCGGTATCACAGCGGTCAATGCCACGTTGGCGGCCTGGCACGACCTGCCAGCGACGATGGATCTGATCGCCCTGATGCACGCCGGGTTGCGTCAGCAGAGCGACCAGGTGATGCAAGTAGTCAACGTAGAGGACATTCACACCGCTAAAGCCAGTGGACGGGTCGGCATGATCTTTGGCTTTCAGGACACCAGCCCGATTGGTGACAACCTAAATCTGCTCTCGGTCTACCGTACGCTGGGTGTGCGCATTATCCAACTCACCTACAATCATCGCAACCGGGTGGGTTCGGGCTGTCTAGAGGCAGAGGACGCCGGGCTGAGCGACTTTGGCCGCCAAGTGATCGCCGAGATGAACCGGTTGGGCATCCTGGTTGATCTCTCGCATTGCGGGCCGCGCACCACGATGGAGGCTATCGAAGCCTCGCAACGACCGGTCGCTATCACCCATGCCAACCCACTGAGCCGTTGCCCCAATCCACGCAATAAGAGCGACGCCATCTTGAAAGCACTCGCCGCCAAAGGTGGCGTGGTCGGTGCCGTGATCTTTGCGCCGCTGCTCACCTGTGGTCCGCAAGCGGTTCTCGACGATTACCTGGACACGATTGACTATCTGGTGCAGTTGGTTGGCATTGACCATGTCGGGTTGGGGCCAGACTTTATGGAAGAGATGCCAGCCGAGGTGGCAGCACAAGCATTGAAGGGGATGCCAACAGGAACATTGAATCAGTTTATGGCAGTCAAGCCGACTGTCGGTTTCGAGTCGATCTCGGCCTGTGCCAACGTAACCGCCGGACTCCTCAGCCGCGGCTATAGCATCACCGACACGCAGAAGATTATCGGCGGGAACTGGGTGCGGCTGTACCAAGAAGTCTGGTAGATCAGTGGGTCAGTAAAACAGTGGGTCGGTGGGTCAATGACACTGAATTACTGTCCCACTGTCCCACTGTCCCACTATTTTACTGTTCACCCGATCGCTCCATAAACATCCAGCGTTGTCCTTCGATGTCTTCCACGCGGTAACGTTTGCCAGGAGGTCCTGCTTCTGGCTCGGACAAGATAGTTGCACCGGCAGCTTTAGCGCGCTGGTAGTGGGCATCGACATCCTCGATGTAGACCAGCACACCGTTAACTACCCAAGGGACTTGTGACCAGGCTTGGGCAGCTGCGCAATGTGCACGATGATGTTGCGGGCTTTCGTAGGCGGGTGTCGGTGATGCTAGCATGATTTGTCCACTGCCTGTGAGCATTTCCCCGTGCAACAAACGACCCTCATCGTCCAGCCAGCGGGTCACTTCCTGGAAGCCAAAGATATCGGCCAGCCAATCCATCGCCGCTGCGCCATCTTCATAGGAGAGCATGGGAATTACATCTGACGTATCAGACGCTTGCTCGGCTTCAGACTCCTCGTAGGCTGGCGGCGATCCTGGACGATCCCGCCAGTTGGCAAAGAACCATTGATTGCCGGAGATGTCTTGAATGCCTGCACCGCGTGGTTCGCTAAAAGCACCGTCGGTTGGCTCCATGAGCGAAGTTGCGCCCGCCTCCAGCGCTGCCTGATAGACGCCATCGACATCCTCCAGATAGAGAAAGATCATCGTTGGCATGGGTTCTCTGACGGTGCCATTTTCACCGCCGCCGATCATGATCATCGAGTCGCCAATGCGCATTTCGGTATGGGTGCCGCCAGCGCCGCCTTTGGCCTGGAAGTGCAGTGTGGCCGCAAAGGCCTTTTGCAGAAACTCGATCATCGGCTGCAACTCGCGCACGATTAAGTAAGGGGTCACGGTGTGAAAGCCGGGGCGGGGTGATTTGTTTAGTCTGTTTGCCATCTTATCGTCTCCTCTCTATTTGAAAACATACTTCGCAAGTAACGATTCAGGCCACCTTCTTCCGGGAAGGTTATAACGCTAGAGTTTGTCTTGCGCAAGAGCCTTCCCGGAAGATACTTACAAAGGGAGTGAAGATACCTTTGCAACAGTTCTATCCTATCAAATGAGAGGTGACGTGTATTGTAAGAAATGGAAGGTTTGGGCAATCTTCTGAGCTTTTTCAGCCATCCATGACAACGTGATTCATGTGGCGATTGGCACCAGCAAGATAGCTATTGGGGCTGATCCCTGTCAGTTCCTGGAATTCATGGATCAAATGGGCCTGGTCAAAATAGCCGTGAGCACAGGCGACATCCGCCCAATCGACCGTGGTCTGCCCATAAATCTGGCTGAGAAGCCGCTGAAATCGTTGCACCCGATGAAAGCGCTTGGGCGAAAGCCCTACCTGGGCATCAAAGATCTGATTGAAGCGACGCAGGCTCAGTCCGACCTGCTCAGCTACGGTGCTCACCGGTCGAGGAGATAGGACTTGCGGAAAGTGCTCGACTGCAAAACGCACGGCAGGGTGAATCAAATCAGAATGTGATAAGTGGGCAAGCAGTGCTTGTTCAAGGAGGGCAAACTTGGCTTGGGCGGATGGTGCTTCGAGCAGTTGGTCGCGCAGAGGAAAGACCTGGCGACCCCACAAGGTATCGAGCGGAACAACCTCATTGTGCAACTCGCCCGCAGGCAGCGGGACAAAAGGAAACGCGCCCCCAGGTTTGAAGGCAATGCCAATATGCGAACGCATCTTCTCCGTTTCGAGGATAAAGGGAGCCGAGTGTGCGCCACAGAAGGTTGCCTCGCGCTGGGCAAAGTTGATGACGAGCGTAGCTGCGCCATGCGGTACGGCGCGCTCATACTTGTACACTGAGCGATAGCCATCGTGGAACCACATCAGTTCAACAAAGTTTACCAGGGGTGATTTAGGTTTGTAGGCGTGTGCAATCATGGAATGCTCTTTCGGGTCTCACTAGATAACCCACAACTTAGCCAAATCCGCAATCCCGTTTCAGCTATCGGACTCACCTGTTCTGAATCTTCTCCCACCAGCGCAGAATACGCAACGCTCGCAGGGTGTTCCAGCGGCTCGGCTTTTTGCTCACACTTTCCATGTTGAAGAAGACTTTGGCGCTATAGTTGTACTCAATTGACCAGAGGCCATCGGAATGCTGTTTGCTCTGCAACAGCGCAATTGGGTCTTCCAATCGCTGATCGTAGAGGGCGTTGGCACGGGCGAAATAGTCGAGACCGCGGATAAAATCGTAGTGCCAGCGAGGCGGGAATGACATCAAGGCAAAATGGGGGTGAATGATCTCGCCGGTCTTGTCTGATTTATAGAGGTGATGTTGCAGCATCAGTTCCTGTGCGCGCTTTTCAGCAGCAAGTACCTCTGCTTGGCGTGCGCCAGGAGCAAGTTCCGCATAAGTGCGCAGACCATCCAACACGTTGAAGGTGGTGTGGAACGAGCTATGATGCGGCTCCGGGCGGCGATGACGGCGACAGTTCCAGCCGCCATCGGGCATCTCTTCGTGCAACAAATGCCCAACGATGGCATCAATACGCTCGTCGGCAATCTGGAAATAGACTGCAACTTGCAGAATCATGCCGACGATACAACGGTCACAGCCCAAAAGCTTCTCGTGAAAGGCATTATTGCACTGTTCGCCCAACATCGTGTCGATCATCAGCTCCGCGCCACGCTGGGCAGCTTCGCACTCACGAGGAATGCCAATTGCACAGAGGGTGAGCAAGGTATAAGTGGTGGAGATCCACTTGGGCGAATAGATACCGCCGCCCCATTTGCCATCGGCATCTTGCCTGGCGAGCAACTGGGCACCCCAGCCGGTCTCGGCGGTGTGTTGCCGCTCAGCCTGCCATTCGGCCTGCGGTGTATCGAGCAAATCACGCATGGTTTGCCAGCGGATGGCAGGGTCGCCAGCTAACAACCAGGAAATGGTTTCATCTACGCTTCTCATTGTACCCCCGAAGCTCCACCAGAATTACGCTTTGTTACCGTTGATTATAGCACATGTGTGCTTATTTTCGATCTACCCAATTGCACTTTCCAAGGTCATCAACGGCTATCAATCACCCAAGGAAGCATACAACTACGGCGTGATCCTCAACACACTTGGCAAATAGGCAACGCCACTTCGCAGATTTTTGAAGCGTTATATACTGGATAGGCTTACCGGTAAGCACGTTAACTGTGAAGTCCCTAGATCCCCTAAGGAGGATTGTATGTCTATTGAAATACAGTTTCGGGCAGCTTTCGATGGTAAACCCGAAGAATCGCTCGACGTGAACCTCTATGCCTTTGATCGCCAGGGTGAATTGATTGCAGCCGCGCCAATGAAAGAGGGCGCAGCAACGCTGGCGCTCGACGAGGCACGACTCAAGGGAGCACGCATTTTTATCGCTCCAGCACTGCCAGAAGAAAAAAAGATGCAACCGACTTTGGAGTTGATGGAAAAATTGCAAGCCTATGAGCCTACCTGGAAGTTTGACAGTCAGCAGCGCCAGATCGAACTACTGCCGATTCCCGAACTCTTGTGGAAATGGTGGCATTGGTGTTGGTGTCGCGTCCGCGGACGTGTGGTGCGACCGGTCACAATCAATGGCAGCATGGAAGATCGACCGATCTGTCATGCCCGTGTCCATATCTGCGAAGTGGATCGCTGGCCAATCATTCTACTGAAGTTGCCCGACCCGCTGATCATCCGGCTGCGCGATGAGTTGTTAGTGGCGATCCAACAGCCTCATCCCATTCCTGAACCGGACCCGCCGCCCTTTGTCTTTGATCCTGGCGTAATCGACCCATCACCGGAAAACATCGCACGACTCAACCGCGCCGCCATCCCAACGCCGCAAGTACCGATCCCAGGCGCGCCGGACATGGTCATGCTCAACCCTCAACCAGAGCCGCCAGGAATCGCTCCGCTGAAACGGGCACGGCTGCAAATTGCAGCGATGAGCGAGATGACTACGGTAACGCCTAAGGTGGAGAGCACCATCGGAACCACACTGTTGACCGACCTACCCGTCGCAACACTCGCCGCCTTGCTTTCGTCTTCGGTGGCAATTGTCAAGCAGGCGTTGATCGACAATGTTGCCCTGTTGCGTCCCTGGTTTTGCCGCTGGCCCTGGCTGTGGCCCTACTTCTATCACTGCGACGAACTTGCCGTGCTAATGACTGATGAGCAAGGGCGCTTTGATACAACGATTCTTTACCTCTGCAACGGTGATCAACCTGATCTCTATTTGTGGGTGGAGTACTTTATCGATGGTGCCTGGACCACAGTCTACAATCCTGGCATTCCTTGTCACACTTACTGGAATTATCTCTGTGGCACAGAGATTACACTGCGTGTCACTGACCCACGCGTGCCCTGGTGCGAGGAGATTCCCGATCTGCCCGGCTTGCAGGTGGCGGTGCTGGCGATTGGCAACGAGGTGAGTGTCCACGAGATTCAAGGAGCAGGTGCGGGCGCGGCCCAAGGGCTGACCAACGATGGCTGGGCCTTTGGCGGCGTGCTTGAACCGCACGTCTACTTTAGCCGCAGCGCACTCTTTGCCCGTGGCATCACGCACTACCGTTGGTCCTATCGACGCTTGACCCTCAGCGATGGCAGCACGCCGGTGAGCGATAGCCCACACACGATGTCACGCCGGGTGGTGCGTCACTATTCGGTGGTCGATCCGACGCCGCCCGATTTTC